>CAWGGD010000022.1:0-177926 GCA_963822005.1 uncultured Verrucomicrobiae bacterium
CCGTCCACTGCAGCCGACTCGCTAAGCGTCCGGCTCACGTTTCGTCGCGAAGTATTCCCGCAGGTATCTGCTCAAGCTGTGCCGAAGGGCCAGACCGCTTCCTCCCACCAGGTGGGCAGCGACCGTGGCCCGGCGGAAAAGACGCGCCAACTCGCAGCGTGAAACCCATCCGCCGCAATCACAGCGGCGAACGCTCCCCAGATAATGGCGAACGGTGGGCAGCCCCTGCCCTGCCCCAGCCAACCACAAATGCACTATGCGGATCACTGATCCGCTCGGGTCCTTGGAAAAACGCGCAAAGTCCGGGTCTCGGTCGAATACGACCGTGTGACTTGCGAGCCGCATCCAGGCACGGCGTTCGTTACTTACGATCCGATGGGGCGAAAGGGTCATGGCTTGCGCACGAAACGCTTAACGAAACCGCCCAACGATACGCCGACAAGGGCTCCGGCTTGAAACCGGGATGCGACTGGCGCATTCGCTGTGGCAAAAGTGAGGCGGCAGACTACTCATCAATCCAGCCCCCTAAGAAATGGATAGATAACCGCTAGGAAGTGTTTGACCCAGCCAGGCGACTGACCTGCAAACCAGTAGGTCTTTAGAGCCAGTTCATCCACGGCCACTGCTATCAAAGGCAGAAGATAAACGACTAGCGCTCCCAGCAGCCACCCGCCCCCAGAAGGCGTGGGTTTCTCCTCGTGAGGTGATTGCTGTTTCATTCGGCGCTGCCGCCTAACGGACCGGCTCAGGCATGGCGCGCCACTGGCATCCGACACGGAACTGAAGCGCCATCGCGCCGTTGCCTGGAGCCGATTGTTCGCGTCCAGCTCAACGAACCCAAGGCGGCACCCAGAAGCAGCAGTGCCGCTGATGTTGGCTCGGGAATTGGTGCGGCGGTAACAGTAAAAAGTGTAAAACTCTCCCTGAGAGGGAACCCCGGGCCGGCACGGGGCCATATTCCGAGCACTTGAGACGTTCCGTAGTAGAAATCAATCGGAGTTGACGATGCTCGATGCCAGCGCAACCAAAAGTCATCAGTGAAGTCGCTGTAGATGCCTCTAACATCGTGAATGAGGCCGCCGATCACGGACCAATCACCTACATCGTCAAACGGTACCCAATCTCCTCAACCGAGTAACTGTGCCCGGCAATCGTCATGTTGATCGACTCGAAGGACTGGATCGGGTCTAAGAAACTTGGAGCGGTATAGATAATCGTTCCCGTTACGGGATCCGTTGGCGCAAGGGGGTCATTAATAGCGACCCTAAACTGCATCGTGATTCTTTGCAGAGGCTGGGCCGCGGCTCCAAAAGTGTATAATGAGACCCCAATGGTCAGAGCCAGCAGGGCCACGAAGTGATTGGTATGTGCTTTCATGGGTGTCCCTTGCTTGTGCGAACGCGGAGGTGAGCGATGGCTGGCCATGCGGTGGCTCCCGAATTGGCAAAGCGTCGCGGGCCAGCCATTCGCTCCACCGAAAAGCCCTTCCTTCGAATGGGTCGGGTGTATGCAATGAACATGCCTCCCAGTACAATCAACGCCCACGTCGAAGGCTCCGGCACTGCGCCCGCAGCGATAGAGACACCGGGGCGCGTTTCGAATGCCCAGTCCACCGCCATGGGGCCAAAAAGGTAAATCGTGAAGGGATCGTCTGGATCAGCTACCTGCGCGGTGGTGCAGCGCGCCCAGCCGTAATGGAAACCGTCCGATCTCTCCCACCGGAGGCCCAGGAACGCGGTGCCCCCAGCGTCAGCCAAAGGTCCAGTGTGCTGGATGCTGTCGGGCGGTGTCTCGGGCGTCATGTAGGATACGATAAGCGCAGGCCACATGCTTGGCGACGAACTCCAAGAATCCGGTGAGGCCGAGGGGCCAATCTCAACTCCAGCACTGACGAACTGAACCTGTGCGCCGCCAATCATGACGCTCGCGAGCAGGGAATGACTGATCGAGTAAGTGTCAGTATGGAAAGACGGATTGCTGGGAGTAGTTATGAAGCTCCCGTGGAACGAAAGCTCCTCAGTCCCATCTCGGTCAAAGTCCAGACCGCCGCTACCGAGCCACTGTGCAACGAACCCAGAATAAGCAATGGTCCCCTGACCCGACACCGGCAAACTCCACAGTGCGCTCAACACGGCCAGATGGAAAATGTTCGCCGTCATTATTCTTGATAGCATCTCTTGCATCGTCGTTGACACCACGCGCCGCGATTTTGGGCAATAACGACCGGCCTGAGTGGCGCGGGGCCGATGGTGCAGGAACGCTCTCATGCCGTTAATGATAGGCCGTTGCTATGAACCCTCAAGGGCAAAATCCCAGGATCCTGGACCAGGTACGGCAGGTCATGCGGCTGCACCATTACTCGCTGCACACCGAACGGAGTTACCTTGATTGGATCAAGCGATTCATCCATTTCCACCAGATGCGGTGCCGGGAGGACCTGGTCGAAGGGGAGCGGAAGATCGAAGCGTTTCTGACCGACCTGGCGGTCAACGGGAAGGTTTCGGCTTCCACGCAGAACCAGGCGTTTAGCGCCCATGAGGAGACGAACATCGAACGTTGAACATCGAACATCCAACGTCCAACATTGCATGCTGAGAAGCGGAGAAGCAGGAGCAACACATGAATACGAATTATGATCTGGAAGAACGGTTGTTGGAATACTCGGCGCGGATCATCCGGCTGGTGGAGCGGCTGCCCAACACGCGAGCGGGCAACCACATCGCTGGCCAACTGCTGCGGTCGGGCACCTCACCGCTACCCAATCACGGGGAAGCGCAGGCTGCCGAGTCGGCCAATGACTTCGTGCACAAGCTCAAAATCTGCCTCAAGGAGCTGCGCGAGTCCTATCGCTGGCTGCTGCTGATCCAGCGCGTGCCTCTGCTGCGCCCCCGGCTGGTGGATCCGCTAGCGAAGGAGACGGACGAGTTGGTCCGTATCTTCGTTCGCAGTATCCAGACCGCCAGGCAGAGGAAGCGGTAGCCAGGCTGGTTCGGAGTTCGATGTTCGGCGTTCGATGTTCGACGTTCGTCTTCCGCCTCCAGGGCTGGACATCCGCACGGTCCAGGAGTTGCTGGGGCATAACGATGTCTCGACGACGAGGATCTACACGCACGTGCTGCGCCAAGGTGGAGCCGGGGCCAGAAGCCCGCTGGATTGCCTGTAGCGCGGTCTTGCTCCGCTGTTGCTCTTGAGAAGCTCTCGAAGAGCGCTTGGAACCACTAGTAAATCAGATACTTCGCCCGGCGCTGCATGAATTCGTCGAGGTCCTTCTGCCACGAGGCGCGGATTTCCTTCAGCGGCTTGTCGGCTTTGACGGCCTCCAGCGTGGGCGGGTGCAGCAACAGGTGGCTCATCTTGCCGGGGTTGAAGTCCTTTGGGTAGAGGCGGTAGAGCGCTTCCGCGAGCAGCAGGCCCACGTCCACGACATTGCACCGGTCCCGGTCGGTCAGCAGGATATAGACCCCCTTGCAGAGCTGGCCCTTGTGAACACTGTAGGTGGGGGTGAAGACGATCGGCACGAAACTCACGCCCGGCAGCCCGGCGCGGTTTAACACCTCGGCCAGTTTCACATCGTCAACATAAGGGGCGCCCACCACTTCGAACGGCGTGTCCGTGCCCCGCCCTACCGACAGCGCGCTTTCCAACAAGCCGACGCCGGGATAAAGGATGGCCGCGGGGAGACTGCGCATGTTGGGCGACGGGTGGGTCCAGGGCAGGCCGGTTTGGTCGAACCATGCCTCACGCTGCCAGTTCTCGACCTGGATGACCGTCAGGTCCGCCTTGCAGTTGCGCTCCACGTTATACATTCGGGCCAGCTCGCCAATGGTCATGCCATACCGCAGCGGCACCTCGTGGAAGGCCACAAAGGTCTCTTTGCCCAGGCGCACCGGCCCGTCAATGGTCACACCGTTGATCGGGTTGACGCGGTCCAGCACGAAGTACTTCTTCCCGTTCTCGCCGGCGGCCTCCAGCGTCAGCCCCATCGTGGCCGTGTAGGTGTAGAACCGGCAGCCAATGTCCTGGATGTCAAAGACGAGCGCATCGAGGTCCTTGAGCTGTTCGGCGGTCGGCTTCGATCTCTGGCCGTACAGGCTATAGACGGGCAAGCCCGTCTTCTGATCAACTCCGTCGCCCACTTTCTCGTCCACGGCGCCGCGGATGCCGTGCTCGGGACTGAACAGCGCCTTGAGCTCGACTCCCGCCGCGTTCTTCAGCAAGTCAATCGTCGGATTTCGGTCCCGGTCCTCGCCGGTATGATTGGTGATCAGCCCGACTCGCAAGCCTTTGAGCGGCGCGAACTTCTGCCGCACCAGCACATCAATGCCGTTGAGGCTCTTGAGCTGGGCCGTCTTGGATTCAGTGCTTCCCGTCGCGGCGCCTTTGTCGGCCTGAGGCGGGGCGGAAAGAGCCCCGGGCACGGACGCGAAATTGAAATCCGGGATGGCCTCGGCGGCCAGCGTCCCGAGCTTCGCCCGAAGGACGCCCACGTTACCGCTTTCATCCGGGTGGTTGCGGTTCGACAGGAAGATCACGAAGGTCTGTGAAAACGGATCAATCCACAGCGACGTGCCGGTCCAGCCGGTGTGGCCATAGGAGCCGATCGGGAACAGCTTCCCCCGCGGGCCGCTGTACCCCGAATCAATGTCCCAGCCCAGTCCGCGCCGGGCGGCGAGCGATTCGGGAGTCTGCACGCTGGTCATGAGCTCGACCGTCTCCGGCTTGAAGACGCGCACGCCATCGAGCGAACCCCGGTTCAGCAGCATCCGGGCGTATTGGGCCAGGTCGGCGGCGGACGTGAACAGTCCGGCGTGACCCGCGACGCCGCCCATTTTGCGCGCCGTCGGATCATGCACCACACCGCGGTAAGGTTTGCCATTCACCACCTCGGTCGGAGCGATCCGGGACAGCTTGGTTGCCGGCGGCAGATAGGCGGTGTTCGTCATCTGCAGAGGCTGGTAGATCTCGCGGGCCACGAAGTCCTCCAGCGGAGTATGGCTGACCCGCTGCACGATTTCGCCCAGCAGGAAGAAGTTGATGTCGCTGTAGCGGAACGCCGTGCCGGGCGCGCTCTGCAACTTCTCCGCGCAGGCCTTCGCGATGGCGGTTGGCTGGCCCTGCCAATCGGTTTTCGTCTCGATGTCCCCGCGCAGGCCGGAGATGTGCAGCATCAATTGGCGGACGGTAATGGCTTCCTTGCCCTCACCCGTGAATTCGGGGATGTAGGTTCGGACAGGTTCATCGAGCTTCACCTGGCCCCGCTCCACCAACAGCATCACGGCCGGTGTGCAGGCAACCACTTTGGTCAGCGACGCCGCGTCGAAAATGGTGTCCTCCGTCATCGGTTCCGGCGCCGGCACCAGCGCCCGGTTGCCGTAGGCCTTGTGATAGCTCACCCCCCGATGCTCCAGCCACAGAACGCCGCCGGGGCATTTCTTGTCCGCAATGGCGCGGTTGATGGCCGCGTCCATCTCCGCCAGTTTGGCCGGGTAAAACGGCGCCCCGGCGCTCCGCGCCGGCGGCGGCGGGGTCTTGCAGGCGGAGAAACCCAGCAGCAGGCAGAGAGCCAGCAAGCCCGGACGAACCGAAAGAGAACGCAACAGCTTCATCATAGGCAGCACATTAAAGCCGGCCGGTCCGGCGCGACAACCTGATTCTTGTCCCCGCGCGCGCAAATCGCCGCGTTGCATTTATTCTCCGACTGTGAAAAGCTCGCGGCGCAGATGAGCAAACCTCCGTTAGGCGAGTTCAACCTGGGTGCGCTGGTCGGAACCATCGTCGGTTCGATCGGCGGGCTGTTTGCCATCGGCGCGGTGCGGGCGATCCTCAACGGAAATCCGGCCTTGCTCTTTGCGACGCCGATCCTCGGCCTGTTAAGCTGGGTCGTCTGCGGGGTGGTCGGGTGGTTTGTCGGCGGACAGATTGGCCCCCGATTGGGTGAAAGGTATTACTCCCAGCGCGCCGAAATCTTCGGCGGCATCTTCGGCGGGCTGCTCCCGGTGCTGCTGGTCGCCTTGTGGGCGTGGTATATGAGCACCCGCTGAACTGCCAAGAACTGCTCCGGCAACACACACCGCATGGCTTCACCGCTGAAAAGCAAATGGGTCTTGATCACCGGCGCGTCGAGCGGGTTCGGCGCGGCCGCCGCGCGCGCGTTTGGCGCGGAGGGTTCTAAACTCTTGCTCGGCGCCCGGCGCGTGCAACGCCTAGAACAGGTTGCGGCCGAGTCACGCCAAGCCGGCGCAGCCGAAGCGCACTGCCACGCCCTGGATGTCAGCCAGACTGCCAGCGTGAACGCATTCGTCGCCTGGGCTCGGCAAACTATCAACCCACGCCAGCCGTCGGACGCGCGCCTCGACGTGCTCATCAACAACGCCGGCGGCGCTCACGGGCTGGACACCGTTGCCGAGGGCAAGGACGAAGACTGGGAAACCATGCTGCAGACCAACGTGCTGGGGGTCCTGCGCATGACCCGGGCCGCGCTGCCGCTCATGCTGAACCATCCCGGCAGCTCCATCATCAATATCGGCTCAGTGGCTGGACATGTGGCTTACGAAGGCGGCGCGGCCTACTGCGCCGCCAAGGCGGGCGAGCTGCAGATTACCCACGCCCTGCGGCTCGAGCTCAACGGCACCGGCATTCGCGTCAGCACCGTGGACCCCGGCATGGCGGAAACGGAGTTCTCGCTGGTGCGCTTCAAAGGCGACGCCGCCCGCGCGCGACAGGTCTATGCGGGTACCCAGCCGCTGACGGCGGAGGACATCGCGGAGATTCTGGTCTGGGTCGCCAGCCGCCCGCCCCACGTCAACATTGACGAACTGCTGGTTAGGCCGGTGGACCAGGCGGCCGGCGCACAAGGTTTACCGGAGGAAGCCGCCGACCTCGTAGCGCGACCTGCAATTAGTTCTTGCCGCAGCAGTGTTTGTATTTCTTGCCGCTGCCGCACGGGCAGGGGTCGTTGCGGCCCACCTTCGGGCCCAACCCGAACCGGTTTGGCCTTTTCCACCGCGGCGGCGGCTTCGCTGACCATGTCGCTCCCCTGCGACGGCCCGCGCCGAGCCGGCGTGGTGCCCGTGCCGGTGGTCGTGCCGCCGAAGGCGCTGGTGGACTGGTGGGTCGTCTGCTGCGGGACATTGCGCAGGAAGTTCTCAAACGCCATCAGGCTCGAGGCGCTGCGGAAGATGTTGTGGCAGATCTCGGTCTTGATGTTGACCATCAGCTCCTCGAAGATCTTGAACGCCTCGGCCTTGTACTCGATGAGCGGGTCCCGCTGGCCGTGCGCGCGCAGCCCGATGCTGTAACGCAGGCTGTCCATCTCGTAGAGATGCTCCTGCCACAGCTTGTCAATCGCGCTCAGGATGGTGTAGCGCTCGACCTCCTTGAGCGCCTCGGGGTTCTCGAAGCTGATCTTGATCTCGTAGGCCTTGCGGACGCTGTCGGAAATGAAGTTGCAGACGGCAAACTGCGCCGCGCTGAGGCCGTCGAAGATCGAGCCCTTGACCGGCTCCTCTTTGCCGGACTCGGCGGCCTTGATGATCTCCTTTTCCGGCATGCCGATGGGGAAGTTGAGGTTCACCCAATCGGACAGGGCGCGCACTTTCCATTCATTGAAGTCGGTCTCCGCCGTGGTGAACTGCTCGACCTTCTGCAGGACGACTTCCTCCATGATGTCCATCAGGCGGTCGCGGACGTCGGCGGCGTGGATGATCTCATTGCGGAAGCCGTAGATGACTTCGCGCTGCTTGTTCATCACGTCGTCGTACTCCAGCGTGCGCTTGCGGATCTGGAAGTTGTGCTGCTCGACGCGCTTCTGGGCCTGGCCGATGGAGCGGTTGAGCAGCGGGTGCTCCAGCTCCTGGCCTTCTTCGAGGCCCATCTTCTCCATGTACTTGACGATCTTGTCCGAGCCGAACAGGCGCATCAGATCGTCTTCGAGCGAGATGAAGAAGTGCGAGGAGCCGGGGTCGCCCTGGCGCGCGCAACGGCCGCGCAACTGGCGGTCAATGCGGCGCGCCTCGTGGCGTTCGGTGCCCATGACGTGCAAGCCGCCCGCCTCGGCGACGCCCGGCCCGAGTTTGATGTCGGTGCCGCGGCCGGCCATGTTCGTCGCGATGGTCACCGAACCGCGCTGGCCGGCGCGCGAGACGATTTCGGCTTCCTGCTGGTGATACTTGGCGTTGAGGACGGAGTGGATGATCCCTTCCCGCTTGAGCATGCGCGACAGGTGCTCGCTGACCTCCACCGAAATCGTGCCGACCAGCATCGGCCGGCCTTTGCCGTGGATCTCCTTGATCTCCTTCAGCACCGCGTTGTATTTCTCGCGCCGGGTCTTATAGACCGAGTCGTTGGCGTCCTTGCGCGCCACCGGCTTATTCGTCGGAATGACCAGCACGCCGAGCTTGTAAATGTCGAAGAACTCGGAGGCTTCGGTTTCCGCCGTGCCGGTCATGCCGGCCAGCTTGTGGTAGAGGCGGAAGTAGTTCTGGATGGTGATGGTCGCCAGCGTTTGCGTCTCGCGCTCGATCTCGACCTGCTCCTTGGCCTCGACGGCCTGGTGGAGGCCATCGCTCCAGCGGCGGCCGGTCATCAGGCGGCCCGTGTTCTCGTCCACGATGATGACCTTGTTGTCCTGGACGACATACTGCACGTCCTTCTGGTAAAGGCAGTAGGCCTTGAGCAACTGGGAGATGGCGTGGATGCGCTGGGCTTTGGTCTCGAACTCCTGCTGGAGCTTGGTCTTCGCCTCCAGCCGCTTGCGCGCGTCGGCCTCCGGGCCGGCATCAATGTCGTGCAGCGCCGTGCGTCAGGTCGGGCAGCATGAAGGCGTCCGGATCCTTCGGGCTGAGATGATTGCGGCCCTTCTCGGTCAGGTCCGCCTCGTGGCTCTTCTCGTCAATGGCGAAGAACAGCTCCTCCTTCTCCGCGTAAAGCTCGATCTTCTTCTGGTCGGCGTGGAGCTGGAGTTCGGCCTGGTTCATCAGCCGGAGGTTCTCGGGCTCCTCCAGCAGCTTCATCAGGCCCTCGGACTTGGGCTGGCCGCATTTGACGCGGAAGAGCAGCAGGCCGGCTTGCCTTTCCAGCGCCTCGCGGTTCTCCGGATTGGAGCCGTCTTCCGGGCGCAGCTTGCGGATCAGGTCCTGCGCCTCGGACAGGAAACGGTTGCACAGGCGCTCCTGCACGTGGTAAAGCCCCTCGACCTGCGGCCGGAAATTGGCGTACTGCTCGTCATAGGTGACCACGGCCGGCCCGCTGATGATGAGCGGCGTGCGCGCCTCGTCGATGAGGATCGAGTCCACCTCGTCCACGATGGCGTAGTAATGGCCGCGCTGGACCTGCTCCTCCTTGCGGGTGGCCATGCCGTTGTCGCGCAGATAGTCGAAGCCGAACTCGGCGTTCGTGCCGTAGGTGATGTCGCAGTTGTATTGCTCGCGCCGGACGCGGGGCGGCTGGTCGTGCAGGATGCAGCCGACCGTCAGGCCGAGGAACTTATAGACCGCGCCCATCCACTCGCTGTCGCGCGCCGCCAGGTAATCGTTCACCGTGACGATGTGGACGCCGCGGCCGCTCAGGGCGTTGAGATAGACCGGGAGCGTGGCGACGAGCGTCTTGCCTTCGCCGGTGGCCATTTCGGCGATCCTGCCCGAGTGCAGCGCATAGCCGCCGATGAGCTGCACGTCGAACGGGATCATCTCCCACGGCCAGCGGATGCTCGCGGACGATGATCTCAGTGCCGCAGAGCCGCCGGCAGGCGTTCTTCACCACCGCAAACGCCTCGGGCAGGATCTCGTTCAGCCGCCGGGCCAGTTCCTCGTTGTCCTGAATCTTGGAAATCTCCTCCTTCCAGGCGGCGGTCTTCTGGCGCAAAACCTCGTCGGAGACCTTCTGCAATTCGGCCTCGAAGGCGTTGATCTGCGCCACCAGGGGACGGAGGCGCTTGACCTCGCGGTCGTTCTTGGAGCCAATGAACTTCTTTACGATGAACCCAATCATGATTGCTTAGACAACTCCCAGACGCTACGGGAACCCCGGCAGGGCGTCAAAGACATAAACCGGACTCAGCCTTGCCGGTCGCGCTTGGGCTTGCCCGCATTGACCGCCAACCGGACGGTCGGGCCTTCCTTGCGCGAGATCACGCGCCGGTGGCTTTTGTCCCGCCGCCGCCGCTCCCGCGCCTCGGGGCTGAAGCGACGACGCATCGAGAACAGAACGACGCCGAGCGCGCTGATGCCGAGGAGCCAGGTGACTGGATTTCTGAGGTCGAGCATAGTCAGAATATCAATCGGTGCAGGGCCCAGTCTCGCACGTTCAAGCCGGATGGCAAGAATGGGCTAGTGTAGCGTTCATCAAATAAGTGATCAGATGTTTAACAGGAGGTAACAGAGGAAACAGAGGTCTTGTCTCTGTGATCTCTGTTTTCTCCTGTTCAAGTTCCGTCCACCGGTTTCGTGAACACCACACTAGCTCGGTGCACCTGGCATCCCGGGAGGCCACCGGGGTCAGATTCAGAGCATCCCCGGGGCGAGAATCGGTCCTCCCCCCTATGGCACCGAACGCCCGGATTAGGTACGCTGCGAGCATCGTAGTATGAATTAATGAATTAACCAAGTCGGAGTAGTTTATGATTAAGTTCAAGATGTTCGGATTCGGCAACAGCGAGACCACAACGCCGGCCCCTTCACCAGAAACAAACGCCCAGGAGGCCCCGGCGGCCACGGCCGAAACCCAAACGAATCCCGAGGGTAAACGGGTGCTGATTGTGGATGACGATCCCGTCTTTTTAACCGCTACGGCTATAAAGCTGCGAGCAGCCGGCCTCCAAGTCCGGACAGCGAAGGAAGGTTCGGAGGCAATTGCTGCCCTGGGTGAGGAACCGGCGGACGCGGTCTTGATGGACATCAACTTCCAACCGGACGTCTGCAACGGCGGCATGGGATCATGGGACGGCTTTCAACTGACGACCTGGCTGCGCGGGAACCCGGGCGCCCGCGGCGCCCGCTTCATCATCGTCTCCAACTCAGATTCGCCGTCCAACCGCCAGCGCGCTCAGCAAGTGGGCGCAGTGGCCTACTTCCAGAAGCCTCTGGATCATGACCGCCTGATCGCCGCGGTGAACGCGGAGAACTAAGGTATTCTTGAAGCCCGTCTCACGCTGCGCCAGCGGGGGCAGGTAAGCTGGCGGGCGGAGATTGCGCAGAGGTCCGGAAGCTGCGCCACAGGCTCAGGGGCAACAGGCCGAGGACAATGACCAGGAGCTGGCTGCCCATGAAGAGCATCAGCCACTTGAAGGCGGCATCCATGAAACCGTAGGAGTGCAGGCCGATGCCGAGCATGTTCACGCCGAACCACGAGAAGCTGGTGACGATATTGCCGAAGATCGCGAGGTTCATGACGCCGCGTTCGCGGGCCAGATTGCCGCAGCGGACATGGAGGATGATCGCGTTCCAGAGCACAATCAGCAGGGCGCCGTTCTCCTTCGGGTCCCAGCCCCAGAACCGCCCCCAGGATTGATCGGCCCAGATGCCGCCGAGGACGGTGCCAACGAAGCTGAACAGGGTGGCGAAGCAAACGATGGCATAGACCATGGTGGACAGGGCCTGACCCAGGGAGACTTGGGATTCTTGATCTGCGATGGGTGGTTGCCGATTGGCGATTGGCGATGGCCGGGCGGCTGCCAGCCCCCCCTCACCCTGTCCCTCTCCCCCTCGGAGGGGGAGAGGGAGAGCGGCCGCTTGCGTTGTTGCCGGACTTGCAGGCGAGGAGCTTGGCGCAGCGGCGCCGATCTTCTGGGTAAGCAGCGGGGTGAACAGGCCGAGGAAAATGTAAAGGATCGCCAGCAGGCCGGCGGCGAAGTTCGCAGAGTAGCCCAGGGTGATGGTAATGACGTGCGTGGCGAGCCAGAAATTGGTGTCGAGCACGGCCCGCAACATCTCCATCGTGTCGCCCCCCAGGGCAAGGTTGTGGGCGATGGTCAGCGTGACGAAGCCGGCGAGCGAGGCGACCACGCTGCCGAGGCCGACGCGGTAAGCCCTTTCCAGCAACAGCCCGAGAACCATCGCCCCCCAGCCGATGAAGATGGCCGAGGAGTAAAGGTTGGTCACGGGCGGGCGGCCTTCGAGCGCCATGCGGAAGACCAGGCCAAAGGTGTGAACCAGTCCCGCCAGGATCACGAGGTAAAACGCCGAGCGGCGCAGCGATTCGGAGAGGTTGGGCGCCACCGTGAGGGTCAACAGGGCGCCGCAGCCCAGCACGAACGCGAAGATGTAGATAATCATCGCGTGGAGGAAGGGCTTGACGCTATTGAAGTAGAATTCGGCCTGGCCTTTCTGAAGTGCCTTCGAGAACCGCGGCGCGAGCCACTCCCGGTAGCCGGCCACCACCCGGTTGAAGCTGTCCGGTTTCTGCTGGCGGTAGGCGGTAGCCATGGCGGCGAAGTTCGTCACGGCGGGATGCAACGCCGCGGTATGGCCGGCTTCGAGCAGGCTGGCCCCCATGGTTTGCCACTGGTCGGGCGCCGCGGCGGGATTGAGCGGGGGCACGGTGAGCGGGTAGCCAAGCCGGGCCATCACCTGGAATTCCTGCAGCGCCTTGGCGATTCGACGCAGCGCTTCCTTGTCGAAGTCCTTGCCGCTCTCGCTGGCCTGCGCGGCGGCCTGGGCCGGGCCGAGGTTCTTCTGGAACTCCGCCAGTTGCCGGGCGAAATCGTCTGCGCCTTCAGGTTGGAGGGTGACTTTGAGCCGCTGGTAGAGCCAGAGGGCGTTCGCCAGCTTGCCGACCTGCTTGTGAAAGCTGGACTGCTGCTCGGGCTTGACCTCGCCGGCCTTGCGGGCCTGCTCGTTGATCTCCGAAAGGAGCGGTTTCAGCTCATTGAAGGTGTAGTAACGCAGGCCGGACTTCTCGACGCCCTTGTCCTGCAGCTTGAGTTCCCCGAGCAATTCGGCGTGGTGGATGAGAAAGATCGGGCGGGTATCAGCCGCTTCAGGCCGCGCCATCACTTCAAGCAGCCACTCCGTGGACTTGAGCTTCTTCGGGTGCTTCCAAAATCTCCAGGAAGGGACTTCCTCGAGCGGCACGTCCCCGGTGCTGCGCATTTGGAGCAGCGCGTTGCGCGCGACCGAGTCAAAGGGCTGGACGCGGCCATTGAGCAGCACCGGCAGCCGGCCGAATTCGCGCACGTGGTACTCCCCGTCCTTTTTGGGGAGCATCACGGCAATAATCTCGGCACCGAAGAGGGCAAAGAAGAGCCAGGGGATGAGTTTCAAGAGAAGTTTCATGCGGGCTGACGTCTGAAGGTAAAGCCCAGCAAGTGCTTGCCAAACTGGATGATCAAGCCCAATCCCACCAGCACGCAAGAGAAGTAAGGCGTGAGCCAACTGGGATTGTGTACAACCTGCAGGATGGTGCCGCGGTTATCGGGGTCGAAGCCCGACTGGTAGTAGGTTTCGCCGGCGTAACGCAGCGGGTAGTTCATGTAGATCAGCACCTCGCGCTTCTCGCCGGTCCCGGGGCGCTCCAGCAGGACCCGGCTGGAGAAATTCTTGGGGATGTCCGTGCCGGGATACACGTCATGCTGAAACTTGAGGAGCTGGATGCTATAAGGTTTGTAATACCGGCGGGGCCGCATCGCAACCTGGTAGGTCCGGTTGCTCCAGGTGAAGCTCTGGGGCTCCTCAATGAATTCGGACACCAGCCAGGTGCCGAGCGAGCCTTGCGGTGTCTGAAGCTCGACCACCGCGCTCGGAACGTCTCGTTTGTCCATCTCCGTGACGTGCGGCAGCCCGTTGACCACGGCGCGAGGGCCAATCCCTTTCGTGGCGGCGGGTGGCTCAGCCGCATCGGCGGCCCGGTTCTGCACGACCGAGTTCGCGAAGAACTGCCGGACCTGGATCGTGAAGGGCAGCCCGCCCGGACGGACGCTCTTCTCCCGCGCCAGAACACGCTGGGGGATGGTGACGACTTTATCCGCGTCGGGATCGGTCGCGTCAATCACGGCCAGCTCCGCTTCGCGTTGGGTTTCGGAATAGCTCTTGGTTCCGCCTTCGCGTAAATGGAGGGTGCTTTCGCGGGAGAGCAGGTCGGTCAGCAGTTGGCCGACCAGCAGCAGCGCCAGCCCCACATGCACCAGCCACAGCCCCAGCCGGCTGACGGTGAAGGCCCCGCGCCGCAATTGCGTCGCCAGCAGGTTGAGCAGCAGCACGCCGCCCACCAGGTAGCCGCCCGGAAATACCGGCAGTTTGGAGCCAAACAACACATCCGCAGCTGTCGAGGGCGGCAGGTAGATGTGGAGCATCTGGAGCGTCTTCTTGATCGCGGCCCACATGGGAGCCGCTGAGACAAAGAACGAACGGAAGAACTTGTCCTGGGCCAGATAAAGGCCCATCGGCTCCTGCGCCATGGTGCCGAGAAACACCAGCACCAGCGCCAACGCGAGACAGACGACCGTCAGGCGCAACGAGGTGAAGAAGTTGACGAGCCGGTCCAGGAATTGGTCCAGGAACATGTGAAGCCGGCGCCAGGCGCTAGGTACTTGACGGACTGCACAAACTTGACGAAGGCGTCCTTCTCCTGTTGGACGAGCTGCGCGTCGCCCATCAGCTTGTAAAACCAGGTCTCGCCCGCGCGCGGGAGAACGACCGCCAGCAGGCGCGCCGGTTGCCCATTCTTGGCATCCTTGCCGGTGACGTCGGCCAGCGAGGCCTTGCCGCCCGGCAGCTCGAGCGGCTGGACCTCCTTGGCCAGATCCGTTTCGGCCACCGGCTGGAGGCTGAGCTGGGTCCGCCAGCGATTCAGGTTGGCCAGCATACCGCCGCCATCGCCGGGTGACATGCTGACATTGACGGCGGCCTGAGCGTTGTCCGCGGCGGCGAGAAGGAATTTGGCCACCAGGAATTGTCCGCCTGGCACTTCCTTCCACCCGGAGGGCACCGCCCAGGTCGGTTTGGGCTGGCCGGAAGAAGCTGCAGCTCCGGCTTGGGTCGTCGTGCCTCCGCCGTCAATGGGCGGATGGGCAGGTGGCAGTTGCGTCTGCGGCATCATGCTCCCGCCATCGATGGGCGGATGGGCAGGCGGCAGTTGCGCCTGGGCCGTTGCCGCCGGGAAGCTCACTGACTTAAGGAACTCAATAAAGACCGGCTTCTGCCCGGCCACCACGCCGTCGTCTCCGGTCATCTTGAAGAACCACGCCACACCGTCGCGGCGCGTGATAGCGGCGAGGATGCGGTTCTTGTCGCCTGAACCGGCATTGGTGCCAGCCTGTTCATAAAGGCTGGCCGGCTGACCAGCGACCTCAACAGCCTGCGCCAGTTTGGCCAGCTCTGCCTCGGATACCCCCGCCAGACCTACCTGGCCGCGCCAGCGATTGACGTTGTCGAGGTCGCTGCCCGCCAGGCCCGGCAGCGGGATGACGCTCACGTCGGCCTGCTTGCCGTCCTTACCGGCGACGCGAAAAGAGGCTGCCCGCATTTGACCCGGAGGGGCCTCCTGCCAACCCGCCGGCTGGTGGTATTGAAGCCTGGGGGCGGCGGTGCCCGAAGTGTCGGGATGACCGGGCGGCAGGGCAGCCGGCTGCGCTTGCGCCTGGGCTGGCGTTGATTCCTTGGTGACCCGGGTACTCCTGAATCTGGCCCCGGTCACATCCGGTCAGGGCAGTCACCAAGAGAACAAGGCCCCATCGTGGGGAGGATGGGTGGCGTTGGCCGCAAGACAGTAAATTCACCCTAAGTATCTACAAGTGTTTGATAGGAAGCGCAAGCGGTTGTTCACAAAGCGGCTTGGCGCTGCACGTCTGCTCAATGACGGAAGACTTCAGCGGACCCGGGTTTGACCTTTTCCAGATACTTCTGGTAGTCGAGATAGAGCTGCACCGACGCCGGGCCGCCCGGTTGGCGCGACATGCCGGGCGAACTCATCAAACCGGGAAACTGGTAATGGAGGATCTTCTCGAAGTTCCCGAACCGCGTGAAATCGCTCACCAGCCCCTCAATCGGCCGCGGAATCAGCGGACCGCCGTTGACATTGTCCAGGAACAGGAAGCTCTCCAGGTCCATCCACAAATGGGTGCCGCTCTGCGCGCACAACGATTGCAGGATCGCAGCCGCCTCCTCGCCGGTACTGTCCCCCCGCGGCATGCGGTGAAACCCGAACGGGCAGAGGATGTCCAGGTTCGGCAGCAGCTTGCGGTAAGCGGCTTCTGCGCCTTTAACCTTGTAGGAGTTCGGGGCGAGCAGGATCGGCTTGTCGGGCGCCAGCCGGCGCACGTAGGGAGTGAACTCCTCGAAGAACGCCAGCATCTCCGCCCGTTCCGCCGCGCTGCCCAATGAGCCGTGCTGCTCCGGCGTGATGTACCAGCCGTAAAAGGAGGCGTGGCGCCCGTAGCGCGCCCACAGTTCATCCGCCACCCTTTTCGACCAGGCCAGCGCGCCTGGAGTGTAATCAATGAACGCGTAGTTGCCGACCCCGGGCAGCACGTGCATGCCCAGCCGGTCCGCCTCGGAGAAGATCGTCTCAAGGGGGTCCTTGGCGGCGATCGGCATGCGGCCGGGGTACAGCTTCGACGGGTAGTACGCCTTGCCGTGGTAGCCTTCGGTTTCGATCTTGTGCTGACCACGGTGGGTGTAGTTCTCGAAGACCATGGTAATGACCATGATGTTCTGGTCCACCTCGTGCATCGCCCGCACCAGCTCGCGCCATTGTCGGTCGGTCATCTTCCCCAGCTCCGGGTTGAACAGCTTCCCTTCCTTCTCGGAGAAGTGATAGATATCCACCCAAGCCCCGCCCAGCCGCTGGGTGGAGCGGATCGTTGAGGGTAGAATTTCAATGGGCTGGACCGCGCGCAGCGTCCTCCAGCCGGATTTGGCGACCAAAATCAGGCGATGCTGGCCGCCCTGGTTCCTCACCGGCCAGTCGAACCGGAATCCCCGCGCCGAGCGCGGCTCAACCGCGAGCGGCTCCTCGTGCAACAGGCTCTCGGGCCGCTCGTGGTCGAGGTAGAGGCGGACCTGGTATTTCTTTGCGGAGGCGCTCTTGTTCCTGACCGCCCCGCGGACATCCAGCGTGATCTGATCGCTGATCGGCGCAGGCGGAATCAATGTCAGGCTGATGGACGGCCCGGAAGCTTCAAGGCGGACATTGTCTGCCGCCGCACCGGCCGCCGAGGCTGACATGGCGGCGAGCGACAACACGGCGACACGGCCGAGGGAAGAAAGCCTGCTCGCGCTCATCGCGCACTTGGTAACAAACCTGCCGCCGGTGTCAAACCTCCGGTTCCCCGGTGCCCGCAAACCGTGAATCACAGCTTGAGCTGAATGCCGATCCGGGTCGCCACCCAGGTAATGACCATGACCAGCACGGTCAACACGGCGGTGTTGAATGCGCCGGGCCAACTGCTGCCGTATTGCCAAAGCAAACCCGGCAGCCCGATCGTGCCGGTCAGGTCCCGGAGAATGCTGGGCAGGATGTAGGCCAGCAACGCGTTCTGGCCGATGGGGATCAACGGAGTCGCCCACCGCCGCAGATGGTTCATATCCATCAGCCAGTACACCAGGAGGAACGACAAACAGCAGATGCTGCCGGTAACCAGAGTATAGGAATCGGTCGCCGCGATTTTGTTGATGCCGTGCAGCGGCCGGAGCAGTGTACCCGTCAGGTAAAGCCCAAGTCCGAATACCAGGAAGAACCGTGCGCGCGCGGCGGGACTGAGGGATGCAGCGTCGCCAACGAAGCAGTTGCCGACCAGCACGCCAATCATGACGTTGGCCGCCGTGCTGCCGAGCACGGCTCCGACGCCGATGAAGTTATGCACCGGACCGAGCCAATCGAGCGCGCCGTGCTTGTCGCCGCTATAGAGCGCAATGAGGAACCCAAACACGCCCATCAAGGCGACTGAGCTGCCGCGAAAAGCCAGGTAGGCCAGGCAGCACACCAGGTAGGCCCACCCAATCATGCCCAGGATGCCCCACCAGGCATGTTGCAGCCAGACAACTTCCCCAGCGGGATTCTTGCCGCGAAAGACGAACAGCAATACCGCCAGGGTAAGCACGGCAACCATGCGCAGCCCCAGGTAGAGGCGCCTGTTCTCCTTCGGCGCGTCGGCAGGGTAGATGTTCCACAGCACGACCACCGCCAGCATGGCCAGGAGAAACCAGAGGCTCTTGCTCATGCCGGCGGCCTCCGCCGAGTAGAAACTGGTATTGACCATGATCACCCCGACGAACAGGAGCGACGCGGAGCGCAAGATGATGCGCTGGAGCAGAGAGAAGAGGGACTCGCCGCGCGCCATGCGCTTGTGCAGCGCCAATGGTATAGCCACGCCGACGATGAACAGGAAGCCCGGAAACACGACATCCACGAACGTGTACCCCTCCTGATCCTTCGGCACGTGCCTCGCCCAGGCGGGAATCCCCTGCACGTGGCCGAGGTAATTGACGAAGGTCATCGTCAGGATCACCAGGCCGCGGAAGGCGTCCAGCGAGGTCAGCCTAGCTGGAGCACGCGCGCTCGCATCCGCCAGGGGCGGCCGAGATTCAATTGCGACGTTGGTCTGCAAATCTTAACCGGGTCCAGCCGCGGGTTCCGTAGCGCAGGTTTCCAACCTGCCGGAGAGGTGGCTTGCCGCGTTGCCTTTGATGGCTGCGACGCCCGCCCCTCGGCCGTGCTGCCGATTACAAATCGGCGATACCGCAGATTCCAAATCTGCGCTACAGGCGCAGCGTGCCTTGCCCGCCACTCGTCCTTATTCGGCCTGCTGCGCCTGCTTGGCGCGCTTGCTCTCCTCGACCACCTTCTGTTCCGCCTCGCGCGGCATTTCTTCGTAGTGGCTGAAGGACTCGGCATGCACGCCCCGTCCGCCGGTGAGTGAGCGCAGGGTGCTGGAGTAGCGGTAAAGCTCCTTGGCCGGCACGTGTGCCTTGATCAACTGGAACCCGCCCTCCATGTCCATGCCCTGGATCTTACCGCGCCGGCTGGAGAGGTCGCCCATGACCTTGCCCATGCAATCATCCGGAATGCGGATTTCGACCAGATGAATCGGTTCCAGGAGGCACGGCCGCGCCTTTTCAAACGACTCTTTGAATCCGAAGTAGCCCGCGATCTGGAAGGCGATATCCTTCGAATCCACCGGGTGCATCTTGCCGTCGTAGAACTCGACCTTCACATCCACCACCCGGTAGCCTGCCAGGATGCCTTCCTCGGCCGCCTTCAGCACGCCTTTTTCCACCGAGGGTACGAAGACGCGGTCAACGTTCTGGCCGGAGAGCGTCTGCGTGAACTCGAGGCCCGTGTCGCGTGGCTTGGGTTCAATGCGCATCCACACTTCGGCGAACTGGCCGGCGCCGCCCGTCTGTTTCTTGTGGCGATACTTCGAGTCGCCCTTCGCCTTGATGGTCTCGCGATACCGCACGCGCGGTTCGACCAGTTCCACGTGCACGTTGTAGCGGCGGCGGAGGGTGTCGGCGATGACCTCCAGGTGCAGTTCGCCCTGCGCGGACACGATCGTTTGGCGCAGTTCGGAGTCCACCATGTAGAGGAAAGTCGGGTCTTCGTGGTGCAGCGCCGCAAGGCCGGAGGCGACTTTATCTTCCTCCCCTTTAACGCTGTTCTTGAGCGACGCGTGGATGTTCGGCTTCGGGTAGTCCACTTTCGGCAGGGCCAGCGGCTTCTTGCCGCCGCACAGCGTGTCGCCCGTCTGTGTGACCTTCAGCTTGACAGCAGCGCCGATATCCCCGGCGGTGAGGGTGGGCACGCTGGTGCGGGTCTTGCCGTTGAGCAGGTAGATTTGGCCGATCTTCTCGCTGCTGCGGCGGGCGGTGTTGTGCAATTCGCTGCCGAACTTCACCGATCCGGAATACACCCGGAAGAAAGACAGTTCCCCGAACTGCGCCTCGCTCATTGTCTTGAAGACGTAGAGCACTGGGTCGGGATCTTTCAGCGCCAGCTCGACCTGGTTGCCGTCCCCGTCCACGGCTTCCACTTTGGGCCGATCCACCGGCGATGAACCGTACTTGGCGATGAAATCCATCAGGCGCGCGACGCCGATGTTGCTCTCCGCCGCCGTGCAGAACAGCGGGGTAAACACCTGTTTCTGGATCGCCTCATGCAGGCCGGCGCGCATTTCCTCCTCCGATAAACCGCCCTGGGCGAAAAACTTCTCCATGAGCGCGTCGTCGGACTCGGCGATGTATTCGATGAGCTGGTTGTGCAACTGCTTGGCCCGCTCCGACAGGGCGCCGGTCGCAGGCGCTTCCGTGAACTTGCCGCTCTTGTCTGTCGCGTAAGTGATGACTTCGTTGCGGGGGATGTCCAGCACCTGGTTGAAGCCCGGGCCCGCATTGATGGGAACGGTCAGGGGGAACACGCGGTCGCCGAAGTGCTCGCGGAGCTGGGCCAGCGCCTTGTCGAAGTCCGTCTCTTCTTTATCGAACGCATTGAGGACGATAACCTTCGGAATGCCGTTGGCGGTCGCACACTTCCAGACGGCGTCCGTGCCCACGCCGCTGCCGTGGTTGGCGTGCACCGTCACCACGGCGAGGTCGCTGACCCGCAACGCCCCCAACGCTTCGCTGATGAAGTCGGCATAGCCCGGGCAATCCAGCAGGTTGAACTTCTTGCCCTGCCACTCGAGGTGCATGAGCGTGGCGGTCACGGAAATCTGCCGGTTCTGCTCGCTCTCGTGATAATCCGACACGGTCGAGCCGGCGGTGATGCTCCCCATGCGATTGATCACGCCGGCGCACGCCAGCATCGCCTCGCTGAGCATCGTCTTCCCGCATGAAGCATGCCCGACGATTGCGAAGTTACGAATGTCACCAGGTTGATAGTCTTTCATAAAATGTCACTAGCCATTTCGCCAATCCCCGTTGAAGCCGACGCTCCAGGGGACGCACAATCTAAAGAACGACCCGCCATTCGCAAGCCGAGAAATCAGGATCGGCTAAGAAAAACCCGGCCTGAATGTCATAGTACCAGAAGTCGGGCGCGCCCCGGACACTGCGCCGGCCAATCGCCGGGCAAACCGGGAGCGCAACTGTAACCTTTGCCTGGTGTTTCCTTAAGTAACAGGTAGCGAGGCCGCCCGGGAAATCTCAACCCGAGGCAGCCCCTCGCAAACGAATATGAACATGGCAACGCTCTATCAAATCGGCAATGACGGCTCCCGCGCCGAGCGCTGGGAGATTGGCGAAGATCCGGTCGTCGTGGGCCGCAGCGGGCAGGCCAGGGTTAACATTGCGGACGAGGGCGTCTCGCGCCGGCATTTCCTCATCCTGCGCGAGGGCGATGAGTACGTCATCAAGGACTTGAACTCGCGCAACGGGACCTGGGTGGAGGGAAGGCGCGTTTCCGCTGAGAAACTGCATGATCACGACTGCATCCTTGCCGGCCGCACGCTCTTTCTTTTCGCCGACCAAGCCGCCACGTCTGCGACGGCCCACAACCCCCGGACGGGGCCACATGGGACAGTGATGCTCAGCGCGCTCAGGCCTGCTATGGCTTGACAGGGAGGGCGAGCGTCCCCGTCACCCACCGGCTCGCAGCGGGTCAGTGCGCCGCCAGCCAGTTGTCGCCCACCCCCATCTCCACCACCATCGGCACGTCCAAGGGAATGGCGCTCTTCATCTTTTCCTCGACGAGCGGCAAGACCGCTTCCTTCTCGGGGAGGTAGAGGTCGAAGACGAGTTCATCATGGACCTGGAGGAGCATCCGGGTCTTCAGCTTCCGGCACTTCAGCTCCTCAGCAATGGTGATCATCGCCAGCTTGATCATATCGGCAGCGGTGCCTTGGATGGGAGCGTTGATGGCGTTCCGCTCCGCCGCGCCGCGCACGGTGTTATTGGCCGAGCGAATGTCGCGGAGGTAACGCCGCCGGCCCGTGACCGTTTCCACATAGCCCTGCCGGCGGGCGAAGGCAATGGTCTCGTCCATGTAACGGCGGATGCCCGGGAACTGCTTGAAATACTGGTCAATGATCTCGCCCGCTTCCGCGCGTGGAATCCCGAGCCGCTGCGACAGGCCGAAAGCCGAGATGCCGTAGGCAATGCCGAAGTTGACCATCTTGGCCTTGCGCCGCATCTCCGGCGTGACGGACTCGGCGGAGACGCCGAACACCCTGGCCGCGGTCGCCGCGTGAATGTCCGCGCCGGCCTGGAAGGCCTCCAGCATAGCGGCCTCGTGGCTGAGCGCGGCGAGGATGCGCAGCTCGATCTGAGAGTAGTCCGCCGACAACAGCCGATACTCCCCGCTGCGCGGCACAAACGCCTTCCGGATTTCTTGCCCGCGCTCGGTGCGGATGGGGATGTTCTGCAAGTTTGGGTTCTGCGAGTTCAGCCGTCCCGTCGTGGTCATCACCTGGTTGTAGGTCGTGTGGACACGGCCGCTCTTCGGCCAGATCGCCTCGGGCAAGGCGTCGGCATAGGTTGATTTCAGCTTCGAGGCCGTGCGGTGCTCCAGCAAGCGCTGGACGATTTCGTGGTCCGCCGCCAGCGCGGCCAGGGTTTGCTCGTCGGTCGCATATTGGCCGGTCTTGGTCTTCTTCGGCGCGTCGCCGATCTTCAGGATGTCGAACAGAATCTGCCCCAGTTGCCGGGGCGAATTCAGGTTGAACCTCGTCCCTGCCAGCCGGTAAACCGCCTGCTCCGACTCGTCCAGCTCCTTCGAGAGCTGCGCGGCAAACTCGGCCAGCGCGGCGGCATCTACCTGGATGCCCTCGAATTCCATGTCCACCAGCACCGGAATCAGCGGTGACTCAATCTCATAGAACACTCGCTCCTGCCCCTTCTCCTTGAGCAGTGGCTCGAGCGCGGCGCGGAGCTGCCAGGTCACGTCGGCGTCCTCGGCGGAGTACTCGGCAACTTTCGCCACCGGCACGTCGGCCATGTTGATCTGGCTCGCTTTGGCGTCGCCAATCAGTTGGCTGATCGCCACCGGGGTGTAGCCCAGGTAAACCTCCGACAGGTAATCCATCCCGTGCCGCATCTCCGGCTCGATCAGGCTGTGCGCCACCATCGTGTCGAAGAGCTTCCCGCGCACTGACACCCCGTGCCACTTGAGCACGCTGAGGTCGAACTTGAGGTTGTGCCCCACCTTCTCGATCCGCTCCGATTCCAGCACCGGCCGGAACTCGCCCAGGATGGGGGAAGTGCGGAGTGCGGAGTGCGGAGTGCGGAGTTTTGAGGGGTCGTCCTGCGATATGGGGACGTAGTAGCCGGTGTGGGGGGCGAAGGATAAGGCGAGGCCCACCAGGCGCGCATCTTTGGGATCGAGCCCGGTGGTCTCGGTGTCGAAGCAGAACGAGTCGAGCCCCTGCAAGGTCTGAACGAGCTTCGTGCGCTCGGCGGGCGAAGCGACCAGGTGGTAATGGTGCGGCACATCGGCAATGGTCTTCAAGTTCGCCGACATCGCAGTCGGCTCCGCCCTCGCTTCCTCCGCCGCTCCCTCTGTTTCCCCCACCAGCACCAATTGCTCGCCCCCCTTCTCACCCGCTGCAGCCGAAAGAGACTTTGGACTTTGGACTTTGGACTTTGGACCTTCTGCCCCTCTGCCGGCTTTGAATCCCTCCCCAAATATCCGCCGCCCGATTGAGTTGAACTCAAACTCGACCAATAACCCTTTCAGCTTCGCCTCGTCAAACGGCTGCACCTTCAGCGCCTCCAACTCGACTGCCAGCGGCACGTCGCAGATGATCGTCGCCAGTCGCCTCGACAGCAGCGCCTGCTCGCGGTTGCTTTCAAGGGTTTGCTTGACTCGCCCAGTCAACTCGCCCGCGTGCGCCAGCAGGTTCTCCACGGTGCCATACTGGGCAATGAGCTTCATCGCCGTCTTCTCCCCGATCCCTGGCACGCCGGGGATGTTATCCGACGCGTCGCCCATCAGCGCCAACACGTCCACCACCTGCTCCGCTCGCTGCACACCCCAGCGGCTCTGAACCTCCGGCAACCCGATGATCTCCACCCCCTCGCCGCTCCGCGACGGCTTGAAGATGAAGGTGCTCGGGTTGACGAGCTGGCCGAAATCCTTGTCCGACGTCACCATGTAGGACTGGAAACCTTCCTGCTCCGCGCGCCGCACGAGCGTCCCGATGATGTCGTCGGCCTCATAGCCGTCGAGGATCAGCAGCGGGATGTTAAGCGCCTCCACCATCCGGCGGACGTGCGGCAGCGCCGCGCTCAGGTCTTCCGGCATCTCCTGCCGGGTAGCCTTGTAATCGGCAAACTCGAGGTGCCGCTGCGTCGGCGCCTCGGTATCGAACGCCACCCCCAGGTGCGTCGGCTGCTGGTTCTTCAGAATGTCCAGCAGCGTCTGGGTAAACCCGTACAGCGCCGAGGTGTTCACGCCCTTGGACGTCAGAATCGGGCGGCTGATAAATGCGAAGTGCGCCCGATAAACCAGCGCCATCCCGTCCAGCAGAAACAGCTTCTTCGCCATGGCCATAGATTAACGCCTTCTACCGGCATTAGCTCAAACATAATCAGCGCGCCGATGGCTTCCCGACCGTCCGCCGTGGGGGTGCAGTCCCTCAACAGCAACCTCGATCGCCAACCCCAGCAAAGAGTCTTGGCAGCCATTTCTCCACTCCCTCAACCTCCAACCTACGATAACCATTCTCGATTCTTCTCAATTCTTCTTGCCAAACCCAGGCTCGCAGCAATTAAATCGTTTCCCGTCAGCTAAGTGGAGCGTATAATGAGTTCGAAGTCCGCAGAAACCCTCTTTGAGGCCGCCCTGGCCCTACCGCCGGACCAGCGTGCTACGTACCTGGACCAGGCGTGTGGCGGCGACGCCCAGCTGCGTCAGCGGGTCGAAGCCCTGCTCCAGGTGCACGAACAAGCGGGCCAGTTCCTGTCCGAAGCCGTCGCGCCGCCGCCCGAACCGGCCGCCCGCATCTCCCTCCGGTTGATCGAGAAGGCCGGCGACAAGATTGGCCACTACAAACTGCTCCAGCAGGTCGGCGAGGGGGGCTGCGGCGTGGTCTATATGGCCGAGCAGCAAGAGCCGATCCGCCGCCGGGTAGCTCTGAAGATCATCAAGCTGGGGATGGACACCAAACAGGTCATCGCCCGCTTCGAAGCCGAGCGCCAGGCGCTGGCGCTCATGGACCATCCCAACATCGCCAAAGTGCTCGATGCCGGGGCGACCGACACGGGCCGGCCCTACTTTGTGATGGAACTGGTGCGGGGGATCAAGATCACCGAATACTGTGACGAGAACAACCTCTCGACTGAGGAGCGCCTGAACCTGTTCATGCAGGTGTGCCACGCCATTCAACACGCCCACCAGAAAAGCATCATTCACCGGGACATCAAGCCGTCGAACATCCTGGTGACCATCAACGACGGGGTGCCGGTGCCCAAGGTGATTGATTTTGGGATTGCCAAGGCAACAGGCGGCCAGCCGTTGACCGACAAGACGCTGTTCACCGCCTTTGAACAGTTCATCGGAACGCCCGCCTACATGAGTCCGGAGCAGGCGGAGATGACGAGCCTGGACATAGACACGCGCAGTGACATCTATGCGCTGGGGGTCCTGCTGTATGAGTTACTGACGGGCCACACGCCGTTTGATCCCAAGACACTGGTGTCTGCCGGACTGGACCAGATGCGACGGATCATCCGGGAGAAGGAACCGCCGTGGCCCTCGACGAGGGTGAGCACGCTGGCGGCGGACGAACAGACGACGGTGGCCAAACGCCGGCAATCCGAGCCGCCTAAGCTGATTCACCAACTACGGGGCGACCTGGACTGGATCGTGATGAAGTGCCTGGAGAAGGACCGGACGCGGCGCTACGAGACCGCCAACAGTTTGGCCCAGGATATCGAGCACCACTTGAGAGATGAGCCGGTGGTGGCTTTTCCGCCGAGCGGGCTTTACCAGTTCCAGAAACTTGTCCGCCGCAACAAGCTGGTCTTCGCCGCCGCTGGGGCCGTGGCGGCGGCACTGACGCTTGGGCTGGGCTTGTCCACGTGGCTCTTTGTGCGGGAGCGGGAAGCGCGGCGGATGCAAAGCCAGTTGCGGCAGCAGGCTCAGACCGAGGCCGCCAAGAGCCAACAAGTGGCTCGATTCCTTAAGGACATGATCGAGGGCGTCGGTCCGTCGGTGGCCCTAGGGCGGGACACGACGATGCTCAAAGAGATCTTGGGCAAGACCGCGGAACGGGTTGGCAAAGACCTCACTAACCAACCGGAGGTGGAATTGGAACTGTGCGGCGCCATCGGTTCGGCGTATTCGGAGCTTGGGCTGGGCGCGCAAGCTGGGACCCTGTTTCGCCGCCAGTTGGAGTTGGCCCGCAAGCTGTACGGAGCGGAGCATCCAGCAGTGGCCGACGCGCTGTTTAATCTCGCCGGCGTCTTGGCCAGCGCGGTCGTGAAGGACGAGCCGGAGAAGCTCTACCGCGAGGCGCTGGGCATGCGACGCAAGCTGCTGGGCAGCCAGCATCGCCAGGTGGCCGAGAGTCTCTCCGCCCTTGGCCTCGCTCTCGCCTACAACGGCAAGCAGGAGGAAGCGGAGTCTGCCTCCCGGCAAGCGTTGGCAATTTGGCGCCAACTGCCCGGCAGCAACCGCCTGGAGATCGTCAACTGCATGGAGGCCCTGGCCACGACGCTTTGGCAGCGCGGCAAGCTGGGCGAAGCCGAAGACCTCCAGCGGGAGGCACTGGCCCAAAGGCGCGAGCTGCTGGGCGAAGCCCATCCCTCGGTCGGCACGGCGCTCAATAATCTGGGTTGCACTCTGCGCAGCCAAGGCGACCTGGCCGGGGCCACCGCCGTCCAGTGGGAGGCGCTGGAGTTGGACAAAAAGTATAAAGGCCCTGAACATCCAGATGCGGTCAATTCCTTCAACAACCTGGTGGTCCTTCTGCGTTCAAGCGGCAAGCTGCACGAAGCCGAAAAACTCCTACTGACGGCGCAACCTCCGCCCAAAGGGGGCCTTCCGCACTTGTTGCGGGCACGCGCCAGTTGGCGTGTCCGCGACGGGCGCCTGACCGAAGCCGCCGCTGACCTGGCTAAACTGGTGGAGGGCGCGCCGGATGAAGATTGGGACTGGTGTTTGCTCGCCATGGTGCTGGCCGAAGCCAATAACGATCCGGCCTATCGCCAGCACTGCCGCGCAATGCTCGCGCGATTCGGCGCCACGGATGATCCGACCATCGCGGAGCGCGTGGCTAAGGCTTGCCTGTTGCGGCCAGCGACCGGGGCCGACCTGGAGGCGGCCTGCCGGCTCGCGGATACCGCCGCCGCTGCGGCGGAGAAACCTGAGGCTCGAGGCCGACTGATCGGCCGGCTGGAATGGTCCCAAACCCAGGTTGCGGCACTTGGCCAGGAACCTGGAATCCAGGGGGCTTGCCGGTTAACTAAGGGCCTGGCGGAATTCCGTCGTGGCCGCTATGCCAGCGCCACGCAGTGGGCTCGCCAGGTCTTGGCGTCTCCCGGCTCCGAATTGAGTGAGATCGAAGCTTATACGCTGCTGGCTCGGACCTGCCTGGAATTGAAACAGCCCGACGAAGCGCGGAGCGCCATGGCCAAGGCCATTGAACGCGCCCGCACCACCTTGCCCAACCCGACCGGCACCTGGTGGTCGTGGATTTTCCACGAGTGGCTTACAGCCCATATTGCCTTGCGCGAAGCCCTCGGGATGCAACGCGAATTGCTGGGCCCGCAACATCCTGATGTCGCTCAATCGCTCAACGGCATGTCCCTCCTGCTCCTGTCGCAAGGCCAACTGGCTGAGGCCGAAGCCGTGAGCCGCGAAGCGCTGGCTATCAACCGCCAGGCCGCGCCGGAGACGTTCGGAAGATGGGAAAGCGATTTGAACAACCTGGTCGAGACCCTCAGGCGCGAAGGCAAGCTCAGTGAAGTCGAGCAACTTTTCACTAACTTGCTCGCCTCCTTAGGCCAGCCGCCGCGCGTTAAGCTGTTCGGCAACCGCGCCGTCTTCCGCCTCAAGTGCGGCCGCCTCGAGGAAGCCGCTACTGACCTGGCCGCGGTCATCGAGTCTAACCCAGACGACCATTGGAATTGGTATCTTTTGGCCCCGGTGCTGGCAGCGGGCGGCAATCCGCCCAAATACCACAAGCATTGTGAGGCGATGCTGACCCGGTTTGGTAGCACCAACGATCCGGTCATCGCAGAACGGACCGCCAAGGCTTGCCTGCTCTTGCCGGCAGCCGGGCCGGATTTGGAGGCCGCCAGCCGGCTGGCCGAACTCGCCGTCACCGTGGGCAAGGAACATGAGTTGCTTGGCTTCTTCCAGTTCGCCAAAGCCCTGGCGGAGTACCGTCAGGGCCACTTTGCCAGCGCCATCGAATGGGGGCAGAAGACCTTTGCCAAGCCGGGCGGCGAACCGCGGGACGCGGAAGCCTGGACGCTGCTGGCCATGGCACGTTTTCAACTGCACCAGCCAGACGAGGCCCGGCGGGCGCTGGCCACGGCCACAGATATCTCTCGCAAGCTGCTCACTGTGAACAGTCTCGGCTATGCCGGCGGCTTCCACGACGTGCTCATGGCCAACCTGCTGTTGGGGGAAGCCAAGGCCATGCTGAAGGCCAATCCCCTCCCGCCGACAAGCAGTTCAACCGGCACCAACCTGCCCGGACCAGCCCGGTGAACCGACGAAGCAAGGCTGCGCGTTTCCGCTCTTGAGCCGCAGCCTCCGTATCGGGTGGCACGGATTCGCTTCGCTTCAATTCGCTCGGTTTTTGACCATCGACTGCTGGTGGTCCCGGTCCCGCGGGCAAGTCGGGATCCGCCAGACCTCGAATCCGCCACGAGAATTCCGCTTGTCCAGACCGGCAAACTCTGGTACGCACCTTCCCGTTATGGGGGACTCGACGACGAGCCAGGATTCCGGTACCCAGGCGGCCAACGTGCGGTGGTTTGGGCCGACGCATTGGTCGGTGGTGCTCCAGGCTGGGGCGCCGGAAGCCACACAGGCCGAGGCCGCCCGGGCCAGGCTGTGCCAGGCTTACTGGTACCCACTCTATTTCTACATCCGGCGACTGGGCCACCGCCCGGAGGAGGCGCAGGATTTGACCCAGGAATTCTTTGCGCGCATGTTGCAGAAGAACTATTTCCAGACGGCCGACCCCCTGAAAGGCAAGTTCCGCTCGTTCCTGCTGCTCATGCTGAAACGCTTCATGGCCAATGAATGGGACCGGGCCAACCGCCAGAAACGCGGTGGAGGCCAGGAGCTGATTTCGCTCGATGCGCAGGACACGGAAAACCGCTACCTGGCTGAACCGGTGGATGCACTCACCCCGGACAAGGCCTTCGAGCGGCGGTGGGCGGTGACCCTCATGGCCCAAGTGTTCCAGCGGCTACAGCAGGAATGCGCCGCCGCTGGAAAGACGGAGCTTTTCGAGGAGCTACGGCCCTTCCTCCAAGGGGAGAATGAGGAGACCTACGATGCGCTTGGCCGCAGGCTGCAAATGCCGAAGGCCACGTTGAAAGTGCTCGTCCACCGGTACCGCCAACGTTATGGCCAGCTTTTGCGCGAGGAGATCGCACCGACGGTCTCCCGGCCCGAAGAAATCGAAGACGAAATCCGCGACCTGTTTGCGGCGTTGAGTTAAGCCGCGATTTTGCCGCAGAGACGCGGCTTCAGTTGGCAGGCAATTGCGGCGCTGAGGTGCTGAAACGCCAACACGCTAATACGTTGGAGCGCCCAAGGGGTTAAGCGGGTAAGACAAGGGAAAGCCCCGGGAACTGCAAGGAGAGGAACGTTTTCCCACACTCCTATACTGCCTCTGTCTTCTGCTTAGTCCATCCCTCCACTGCTCCACCACTCCATCCATCCCCTTGGCTTGAAACCTTCTGCGGGGTTTTGCCCAAGTACTCCAGTGACGACACAAACAACCGAACAAAGTGAAAGGACAACATTATGAAGAGACAGAAGATCATGAAGATGTGGCAGGAAGAAACCGGGCGATTGGGGCAAAGCCGCCATGGCCGAGTGCTCCTGCACCTCGGGTGCCTGGTGGCGCATCCGTCCCACTTCCAGTGGCATTGGCACGGCATCCTGCGGGAACTGGCTTATGCGCATTGATCCGCCCAGTCCGCCTTGTGCCTCGTTCTCGTCCTCGTCGTCCCCCGCGTAATCCAAACCAGGCGGCAGAGCGACGACGAAGACGAGAGCGCGGACGGAGCGGCGCCCCATGGCGCCTGGAGTTGCTTCTCACGCTGTCCTGTCACAGCCCAGCGGGCTCGCAGGATTCGCCGTCCGCACACCCCGCGGTGCTGCTCCGCAACCACCTCCGCCGACAACTCTGCCAGTCATCAGCCCGTCTTTCCCATCACTCCACCATTCCACCACTCCATTGTCCTGCTGTTCCTTCTTGCTCCGGCGGTTTGAAACCATTTTCAGATTTCGCTTAAGCACCCCCCCAACGACGCAAAAGCGCCGGAGAGAACAGCAACTAATAAACAATAAGCAGTAAACAACAAAACAACAGCAAGAAACATAGAAAGGACAACATACAGTATGAAAAACACACGAAATATTCACAAGCTCGCCCGCCAGGCCGGGCTGATTACGGCCCTCGCCCTGTCGGGATTCCTCCTGGCCGTCACAACGAGGGGAAATGCCGCCCCATTCGGAACAGTGGAGTTGCTCCAAGATGGGGATTTTGAAGGCCAGGCCGGGGCCTACTTGTCCACTCCCTGGACTTGGGAATACGCTGGACCTTATGGAGGGAGTTCGAACTTCCAAATCCAGAGTGGGCAGGGCACAAGCTGCAGCGGCGTCAAGAATGTCAAGATCGTGCCGAGCTTCCGAGATTTGCGTTGGTACGGGATCTCGCAGCGGGTCACGGCAGTTTCCACCGTGCGGCGATATCGGCTGACAGGTTGGGTGCGTTGCTCCACCGGCGTTCAGACGGGTTACTTGGGCGTGCGCGACAGCAATGGCAACGTGATCAAGCAAACCGTGTTTGGCACGGCTTCTACACAATACAAACGCCTGACCGTATCCTTCTATACTCCCGCCAATGCCGGCGGCGTGACAGTCTTTGTGCGCTTCTGCACCAGCCTCCTGGCTGCCGGCACCTACGTGCAGGTTGATGGTCTGTCGCTCACGCAGATTGATCCGTTCAACCCGGATTTGGTGGATGATTCCGGGTTTGAAAACCAGCTCCGCACAACCTTGGCCGCTGCATGGAAAGCAGAGGGCACTGGCACAAACGGAATTGACACCGGGACCTCGGCCAGCGGCGCCAAGAACGCTTACATCCGCGCCACATCGGGATGGAACGCCGTCACGCAGCCAATCGCCACGGCTGTTAACAAGTACTACGTGGCCAGGGCCAAGGTCTATACGTCGCCCAATTTCCCAGCCGGCTTCTTGGGCATCCGCGATGCTTACGGCAAACTGGTGGCCGCCAGAATCTTCGGTCCGTCCTCGATGGGCTATACGGAAGTCACCACGGCGCCTTTCCTCGGCACCCTCGCTGACCCGATTGAAGGTTCGGCACAGATGCTGACCTTGTTCGTCGGGTACACCGCCACTGGCAGCGACTCATGGGTCCGCATTGACGATGTTCATGTGTGGAATCCTTATCTCGCGGTCGATCCGTGAACACCGCCACCTGAATGGGAGGCCCCGTGTTCAGGAATCTGAGGCGGGGCCTCTCAAATGGGCGCTCGACGAACTCAAAAGCCAGAACGCTTACTCAATTGGGAGCCTGCCATGAGAGCCAACTCAAAACTGCCGGAGCGAAAACGCTGCAGCACGGACTTGCACCTCTTCTGGACGCGGGCCAGTTGGGTTCTTTTCCCAGCGGTGCTGGCGCTGGTTTGCGCGGCGCAGCGTAACCGCCCCTACGCGGCGTCCACGCCAGCCGGCCAATGTTCCGAGCCTGGACTAGCCCCCGCCTCGCGAAGCAGAATCCACATCCCTCCGAAGGTCACACGTGGACCAGTGGCCCCCCCCCACCAAGCAGCGAACCCTGACCCACGTTCAGCTAATCCCAGAATAGCGCCCGTGCCTTCCTCACCGCAGCCCGTCACGCTGCCCCTTCCGGCCAGTGTCGCAACCGTGGTCCGCCCGGAGCCGGAGGCCGTCCAGAATGCCGCCCCTGGCCGGAATGAACCCCCCAGCCCGCCAGCAGAGTCTGACCTTCCTCCGCCGCTAAGCGCACCGCCCGACGACGAGGGCACCGGCCAACCCTACCCGGAGCAAGTTCCCGCCGAAGCCAGTCCGGCGTTCCAAGCCCCCGGTGGCGCGCGGGATGGCGATGCGCCGGGGGATGATAGACCTCTCACCCCGGTTGCGCCCGGCTTTCCGGAACCGGTTTCCCCGGCCCCCCGCCTAAATGCCGCTCCCAATCCAGATGCAGCAGAGTCCGACCAGGACCGCACCTGGCGTCTATCGATCCAGCTCGCCCTGCACGATACCAACGTAGCGCACGTGGTTGTGGAGGAAGCGCGCTTGGATCGGATTCCTGACGCCGCCTGGCTGAGCATTACTGCTACGCTCCTCGGACAACCTGTTCCAAGCGAAGCCCCGCCCACCGCAAGCCTGTCCGGTCCAGGGTCTCTCACCACGGAAAACCTTCTGGCCCGCATTGACCTAGCGGAACAGTTGGCTCTCGTTGTGCCCAAGCCGGCCACGCGCCAGGTTCTCGAACAAGTTTGCCTTTCGCTGGCGCGTCAATTCAAGCGCCACATTTCTTGAAACCTTTCGCCCGCCTTCGCCCAAGTACTCCGGTGACGACACAGACAACCGAACAAAGTGAAAGAAACAACTATTATGCAGATTAATCCCGGTATCCCAACCTTTCTGCCGCTTGCAGCGGGCAGTAGCTTCACACAGGCCGCGATCATCCGCGCGGTCTTAACTCAGGCCCAAGATTGCGTTCGCGGCGCCGCCACGGCGGGCGGATGCGGCGGTCGTAAACGGGGATGTGCCCGCTGGAGGATGAAGGCGGTGGCGAGCCGGGTCGGGGCCGCATTGCTGGTGTCAAGCTGGCTGGCCGTGGAAACACTTTGCCGGGCAGATTCGGCCGATGTGGTTCCCATCTTGAGCCTCGGGCAAACAGCCTGCGTTAATCAGGCGCTCGGTGTCTATGCCGACGTGGACCAGGACGGAGTCCATGAAACGTATGTGGTCTTCAATACCATCAGTGGCGAAGCCGATCCCAGCCTATACCTTGGGAAGACTGCTTATCGCTGCAGCGGCGTCAATGCGCGTTGTGGTGGCGCCGCTCCGTACCAGACCGGACGTTTCGCGGTGTGGTTTGTCGACGCGCTGGCCCCCGGCTTCGCGCCCACAATTCCGACGACCTGGACTTTCAAGAGCGTGGGCGGGGTAGCGCTGGATTTATGCTGTGACGGTGTGCCACTCAATTCCGATCCGTACCCGTATTTCCGAGTTAGCGTTTACAGCGAACCCCAGCAGAAGGGTATGCTCCTCGGTTCCTACACTCACAACCTGCCCGGGGCGATGGGGGTGGGGACCTTTATATTCACCCCGGATTTGTTCGGCCCAGCGGAGGGGATCAAGGAAGTCTATTTGCGCACGGACTCATCTGAGAACTATATAGTTCGGCTCGTCGTTCTATCTCCTCGTAGACCGAATGCTTCAGACACCTGGAGCCCGTTGAACGCCGGGGGCGCGCCGACGGCCCGCGATGGCCACACGGCCGTCTGGGACGGCAGCAAGATGGTCACCTGGGGTGGATACGATGGCAGTACCTGCTTGAGCGATGGAGGGCGGTACGATTTGGGGTGCAGCACTTGGAACGCGACCGCCAGCTCGGGTGCGCCTGCTGCCCGCGATGACCATACTGCGGTTTGGACGGGCAGCGAAATGATCATCTGGGGCGGCAAGTCCGGCACTACTTACTTAAACACCGGCGGGCGGTACAATCCAGTGCTCAACACTTGGGCGGCCCTGCCCTCCACTGGCGCACCTGCGGGGCGCTGCGGCCACACTGCCGTGTGGACCGGCACGGAGATGATCATTTGGGGAGGCCGAACTGCCTCGTTCAGCGCCGTTACGAATTCGGGTGCACGGTATAACCCGACGCGCAATACCTGGACGGCGCTGCCCATGACGGGCACACTTTCCCCGCGCGCCGGCCACACCGCGGTCTGGACCGGCAGTGAAATGATTGTCTGGGGCGGGGCCAACAACGTGACCAACTACTCGGATGGCCGGCGCTATAATCCTAGCCTTAACACCTGGAGCAGCGTCGCCACCACGGGGGCACCCGCGAAGCGCGCCGGTCACACAGCGGTCTGGACCGGCCGCGAAATGATCGTGTGGGGGGGTAGTTACTATAATTCTCTTATGCCCACCAAACCTTACTTCTTGAGCACCGGCGCGCGGTATAACCCGTCGGTAAACACCTGGAGCCCCGTCACCACCACGGGTGCGCCGGCGGCACGTGACGGTCACGCAGCCATCTGGACGGGGGGCGAAATGATTGTCTGGGGCGGGGATCACGGCACCGGCTATTATAATGGCGGCGGGCGCTACTATCCGGCGGCCAATAGCTGGTCTGCCATGACTTCCACCGGCGCACCTGCTGCCCGGTCGGGTCACGTGGCCGTCTGGACGGGCAGCCGGATGTTGATCTGGGGTGGTTACAACGGAGGCAGGCTCAATGATCTGTATGCCTACACACCCGGCGGGCCCCCGTTACGCATGATTCCGGCGGGCGCCCACACGGCAATCCTTGCCTGGCCCTATGCCTCTGAAGGTTACTTGCCGGGATTCGTGCTGCAGCAATCTCCGGCGGCTGGTGCGGGGAATTGGAGGGCTGTAACCAGTCTGCCAGCCCGGGTCGGCGACGAATGCCAGTTTTCGGTGTCAACCTCCCTGGGCAACAAGTTCTTTCGGCTGTCCAAACCGTAAGACGCCGGCACCCGATGTGGAACCCGAAGCGAACACTTGGGGACAACGTGTCAAGAGCCATGAAACTGGGCATGGCACCAAGGTCGCCATCGCCCCTCTTGAGGGCGAGGGGCAGGCGTTGATGCTCATGGACCACCCAAATATCACCTGGGTGCTGGATGACAGGGTGACCGCCACCGGGCGGCCCTGCCTCGTGCTGCAGCGGGTCCGGGGCACCAAGATCACCAACTGCTGCGACCAAGACAATCTCGACCAAGGAGTCGGCTCGAACCTTGCCCTAATGTGCCTCTTGCTGGTCTGATCCGCCATCCCCGACCTGCCGCCGTGGAGCAGTCGGCGTGCACTGGCGATCACGTAATCCCATTGGAAGGCGGGGCCGGGATCGACTTTGTTGGTCTCGGATCAACTGCTCACCCTGAACCACCAAACGCTCCCAATTCTTCTTGCCAAACCCTGGTCTGCAGCGGATAGGTATTTACCATCAGCCAAGCGGAAAATGTCATGAACTCCACGACCGAAGCAGCCGTCTTTGCGGTCGCACTGGCCCTGCCGCCGGAGCAGCGCGCTGCGTACCTGGACCAAGCCTGCGCCGGCGATACGCAACTGCGCCAGCGCGTCGAAGCCCTGCTCGAAGACCATATGAAGGCTGAGGCTTTCAAGCTCGCCCCGGTCACACCGCCGGGCCACACGGTCCGCGTCACTGTCCCGCTAACCGAGCAGCCCGGCGACAAGATCGGCCATTACAAGCTCCTCCAGGAAATCGGCGAGGGCGGCTGCGGCGTGGTCTATATGGCTGAGCAACAGGAGCCGATCCGCCGCCAGGTCGCCTTCAAGGTCATCAAGCTGGGCATGGACACCAAGGCCGTCATCGCCCGGTTCGAAGCCGAACGCCAGGTCCTGGCCCTCATGGACCATCCCAGCATCGCCAAGGTGCTCGATGCCGGGGCGACCGAGACCGGCCGGCCCTACTTCGTGATGGAGCTGGTGCGCGGTATTAGGATCACCGACTACTGCGACCAGAACAACCTCTCGCCCGAGGAGCGGCTGAACCTGTTCATCCAGGTCTGCCGCGCCATCCAGCACGCGCATCAGAAGGGGATCATCCACCGCGATATCAAGCCTTCCAACATCCTGGTGGCCGTAAACGACGGGGTGCCGGTGCCCAAGGTGATTGATTTCGGGATCGCCAAGGCGACCGGCGGCCAGGTCCTGACCGACAAGACCCTGTTCACCGCGTTTGAGCAATTCATCGGGACGCCGGCCTATATGAGTCCGGAGCAGGCGGAGATGACGAGTTTGGACATAGACACGCGGAGTGACATTTACGCCCTGGGGGTGCTGCTCTACGAGTTGCTGACCGGCCACACGCCCTTTGAAGCCGAGACGCTCTGGTCCGCCGGCCTGGACGGGATGCGCCGGATCATCCGGGAGCAGGAGCCCGTGCGGCCCTCGGCCCGGCTGAGCACGTTGGATCCTGCCGAGCAGACCACGGTAGCCAGGTGCCGCCAGTCCGAGCCGCCCAAGTTGATTCACCAGGTCCGCGGTGACCTGGACTGGATCGTGATGAAGTGCCTGGAGAAGGACCGCACGCGGCGCTACGAGACGGCCAACGCGGTCGTCAGGGATATCCAGCGACACTTGCAGAACGCGCCGGTCGAGGCGTGCCCGCCAGGTCGGGTCTATCGGTTTCAAAAGTTGGTGCGCCGGAACAAACTGGTCTTTGCGGCTGCGGCAGGCATCGCGGCATCGCTGGCTTTGGGCCTCGTTGCGAGCAGTTGGATGGCCTTCCGGGCTACGCAGGCGGCTGGGCGGGCAACCCGGGCAGAACGAGAGCAGAACCGCTTGCGCCTGCAGGAAGCGTCCCTGCGCCAGCAAGCGGAGTCGGCCAGCGCGGCGGAGATGGAGCAGCGGAAGCGGGCTGAGGCGCAAGAGGCGCGGGCCAGAGAACGGCTTTACGCGACGAGTATTAGCCTGGCCTACCGTGCCTGGGAAGAGGGCGATGTCGCGCGCATGGTGGCGGTGTTGGCCAGCCTGGTGCCCGCCCCCGGCAAGGAGGATTTGCGCGGCTTTGAGTGGCATTACCTGCACCGGATGGCCCACCCGGAAAGCAGTGTGGTGAGGCATGGGGCTCAAGCACGGGCGGTGGCCTTTTCGCCGGATGGCCGGACACTGGTTTCCGGCGGGAGCGACCTGCCTCCGGCTCCTTTGAACTGGAGCGGGACCGCCGGCCCCTGGACGACCGAGAGCAATCGAATGCAATTGGTGCTTTGGGAGTGGCAGACGGGAAGGAAAATACGGACTTTGGCCGGGCACCTCAGGATGGTGCACGGCGTTAGTTTTTCTCCCGATGGAACACGGATCGCCTCAGTGGGAGCCGACAGGCTCGTTCGAACTTGGCGGGTGGAGGATGGACAAGAACAGATGGCGTTAGCGGGTCATACTGACGAGGTGGCATGTGTGGCCTTTTCCCCCGACGGGAAGCTCATTGCGAGTGGGGCAGGCAGGCCCCGTGCCGGGTTCGGTGGCAACCAGGTTAGCCGCATCGTGGAGCGGTCTGGGGGTAACGAAGAAATCAGGCTCTGGGATGCGGTCACCGGGCAATTGACACACGTGCTTGGGGGCCACCGGGATGGCGTATTCGGCTTGGCGTTTGCTCCCGACGGCAAAACTGTTGCGAGCGTCGGCATGGACTCGGAGGTTAAACTGTGGGATACCACCACAGGACAGTTACGCAAACTTAAGGCGCTCCGCTTGGGCTGGCTGTCTTCGGTGGCATTTGATCACGAAGGTAACCGCGTGGCGATCGGGAGCAGCAGCGGCTCCCTGACCATCTGGCATCCAGTCTCAGACAGTCTGGTGCAGATTCCCACCCACCAGCGGCAGGTCTTCGCGGTTGCGTTTGCGCCGGACGGAGATGCCGTGGCGACCAGCGGTTACGACAAGACGGTTAAGTTGTGGGACCTGGGAAACCTGACCGCGCGGATGACGCTGCGCAGCCATCTCGATTATGTTTGGGCGCTTGCTTTCGCTCCCGACAGCAAGACCTTGGCCTCGGCCGGTTGGGATGGCTCTGTCCGGCTGTGGAATTTGGCCAAGTCCGCCAGCCACAGAGTTTCTCAGGAAGGAACCAGTGCCATTCTATCAATCAGTTTCTCCAAAGACGGCACCAGGCTGGCATCCGCGTCAAGCGGCGTCGAGGTTTGGGACACTGGTTCACTGCGACGGACCAGGGTCCCGCTGGAATTCGCAGCGGGCGACGCCACGGTACGTTTCTCACCGGACGGGAAGTGGTTGGCCGCCGCCAATTTTTTGGGGGCGCTCAAGGTCTGGGATGCGGCGGATTGGAAGGAGCAGTTCGCGCTGCAGAGTCTGGGAAAAATCTGGGGATTAGCCTATTCTCCCGACGGGAAGCTGTTGGTGACCGGCAATGCTGCCGGGGAGGTAAAATGCTGGGACGCGCTCACTGGCAGGCAGGTGGATAGTCTTCCAAGCCTGATGGACGTGGTACGGTCCCTGGCCTTTTCACCTGACGGAAGGGCTTTGGCTGTCGTTGGACGGGTGCCCAACCCGCGACGCTGCATGATTCATCTTTGGCAGTGGCCTGAGCGTCGCCTCAAATCGGAGTTTCCCCTGGACGCCACGGGGCCGATCGCCTATGCCCCCGACGGCAGGTGGTTCGCCCGGGCCAGTGGTAATGACGGTCGAGTGCAGTTCTGGGATGCGCAGCCGGCGGCGCTCCGAGTCGAGACGCGAGCGCATGCTGACCTGGTTTGGAGTCTGGCTTTTAGCCCTGACAGCCGAACACTGGCAACTGCGAGTTGGGATGGCACGGTGCGGCTTTGGCATGTTCCAACGGGCCTCGAGTTGTTCGCGTTGAAGGACTACACTGGGGGCACGAGTTGGGCGGTTGATTTTGCCCCTGACGGCACCCAGCTTGCAGCCGCCGGTGCCAGTGGCCATGTCGTCGTTTGGCAGAGCGTGGCCCCAAGCCCATCCCAGCCGCCGCTGGCAGCACACGGGGCCGAGAAGCAAGCCCAGCCGGCGCTTGCGTCCGCAAGTCAAAAACCGCCGCAAGGTGTGGTCCAGATTCCCTCGGCATGGACGAACAAGGCTGCCGTGCTGAGTCTTTCCGAGACCACGGCCCAGGTCACACCACGCCAGCCCGATACCCCGCCCGAGCTACTGGACCTGTCGGCTTTCTACAATGCCGATCCGGACAAGGGTTGGACCGATAGTAACCCGTTGAACAGCCTTGCCACGCTGCCAAAGGGACTCCAGAAACTTGGCGGCACGGCATTCGACGTGCGCGGGCTGATTCAATTGGGCTGCTCCAAGGCGCCGAGCCGGGTCTTCCCCGCTGAGGTGAAAGGCATCAAGGCGGGGAGATCATGTCGGCGCATTCATTTCCTGCACGCTGCCAGCATGTCGTGGGGCACGGTTTGGGGCACCACCATCGCAAGGATTGTGGTACACCGCCTGGGGTCGGACCTGGTTGAGATTCCGGTTCGCTTCGGGCTGGACGTGCGAGACTGGCAGGTGCATCCCAAACAGCAGCCGAGTGGTACCGACCCGGCAACCATCGCGTGGCAGGGGACGAACGCTTTGGGCACCGCCATCCAGCTTTTCAAGACCACCTGGGAGAATCCGCATCCAGGGCTGACAGTGGAAAGCCTGGATTATGTTTCCAGCCTGGCGACCGCAGCGCCCTTTTTGGTCGCGATCACCACCGAGCCATAAAGCCAAATGTGGGTGGACCTAAGGCCCAGGCGTGACTCTTCCGCGAGATTGCCCCCGGGCTAGACCGGTAGGGCTCGCAGCCCCCGGGAGCGCCGGTGGGGCGCAGTGGCCACGGTGCCGTTTGGACGCGCGCGGAGATGATCGTTTGGGGAGGCCAAATTGCCGCTTTCGGCACGGTTACGAATTCGGGCGCGCGGTATAATCCGGCGGTCAACACCTGGACTGCACTGCTCACGACGGGCACGCTTTTCCCGCGGGTCGGTCGCTCCGCCATCTGGACCGGCAGTGAGATGATCATCTGGGGCGGGGCCAACAATGTGACCAACTGCTCGGAAGGCCGGCGGTATAAACCCAGCCTTAACAGTTGGAGCAGCGTCGCTACCACAGGCGCACCCGGTAGGACCGCTGGGTGAAGTTGGTCTCCGACTCGAGGTATTGGAAGGCGGTGCCGGTGGTGGTGAAATTGGTCAAAGGGGCCCAGTCCACCTGGTTGCTCGCGGCCTCCACAGCGTAGTCGCCCGGAGGGCCGCTGACCTGCAACTGGATTTGGCCGCCGGGCGTAAGCCTGATTGAGTCGCTGTGCGGTAGGCCGAGGGGGTGATGCAAAAAGGGCGCAGCCGGTGAAGACTGCGCCCGGTTGATTGTTTAAGGCCCGTCAACCATCCGGTGCGAGCGTTTCGGTTTGCCTATGGCTGAGGTGTCGAAGTGGAGCTAGGGACTGAGGTTCCGGCGGGGGGCCTCGTGCCGCCGAGGCTACCCCCGTGCAACTCAGCCACTCTGTGTCTTTGCCTCAAAACAGAAGCGCTCACGGCTTCTATGGCAACACAATCCGGTAAAAGCGGTTTGGGAATCGGGCGGCGTACGCATCTTCGAAGCTAAACATCCCATCGCCGTGGTCCCCTGCCACACCAATCCTTTCCCAATCCACCAAGTTGGTGGAAGACTGCACTGTATAGCTGGCACAGGGGAAGCCAGTGAAATCCACCCGAACGGCACCGTCACTGCGGCGTGAAATATTGGCGACAACGCTGCTGTTCGTGTTGGCGCCGTCAGGCAACACTACGGCCAGGGTCAGGACGCAGGTGGTGCTGTTGGAGGCTGCGTCGCGCACGGTAAAAATGACGAGTTGTTCGCCCAGGCCAACCGCTGTGCCGACCGCCGGGCTCTGGCTCACAGACACTTGGCTGCAGGCGTCGGTGGCGATGAGTTCGCCGGTGAAATCGGGCAGGACGACCAGGCAATGGGTGCCGACGATCAGCGAGCGGTTGGTAGGGCAGTAGGTAATCACCGGCGCCGTAGTGTCCCCCAGCGTCACGGTCTGGCTGCAATCGCTGAAGTTCCCGCACGCATCCGTCGCCCGCCAGGTCCGGGTCACCACAAGCCCGCTGCCCGGAATCGCATTGGTCACCGTGCTCAGCACCGTGATCGCGACCCGGTTCGTGCTCGCTGTCGCCCGCGCCGCTATGTCCATAGCCACTCCCGGAATCATCCGCAGTTGCCAGCCACCGTTGGTCCGCAGCCAGAAATCCCCGTAGCTCTGCCCAATCACCGGCGGCGAATACAAATCTACTCCCGCCTGGTCATTAGTTCCCAGCCCGCTGAACTGCACCGTCCACGTGATGTTCGACGGCAGCGCATCCATCAGCGGATACAGCGCATACAGCCACAGATCAAATTCGTCATAGATCACCGTCGCCCGCGGTGTCGTCCCCGCTCCCAGCCCGAACTCGCCGCTGTCATACAGCAGCGTGCCCGGCGTCGGGTAGTCGTTAAAGTTCGGGCCGTCGTTCGCATAAAACCGCAGCCGCACCGCCACATTCGTCCCCTCAAACAACGGCGAGCCGGTCAGGTTCGTGCTCCAGAATTCATAGCTGAAACCCTCCAGGTAGCGTCCCTCGCCCCCCAGGATGATCTCGTTGCCCACTTCGTTGGTGCCTGCATCAAACCGGGTCACCAGATCGTTCACGGAGTTGTCATACACCACCGCGCCGCCCAATCCTCTGTCCGCCGCCACCGGCGTCCCGAAACTCCACGGACTCGAGCAGGCCACCGTCAGGTTGCTGGGGCACAGGATTAACGGCGGTGTCGTATCCACCACTGTCACGACTTGCGTGCAGGTCGCGCTGTTCCCGAAGGCATCCACCGCCCGCCACGCCCGCGTCGCAACATACGCTGCTCCGCACGTCCAGTTGGTCGTCGTGGATAGCACCGTGAGAGTCGCCGTGCCGGAGGAGTCCGTCACGCTCGGCGTATCGAAGGTCCACGCGGCGGTACACTCCACTGTCTTATTCCCCGCCGGAGTGATCGCCGGCGCAGTGGTGTCCACCACCGTCAACACCGTCGGCGGTGCGCTGGTCACCGCCCCGGCGATGTTGGAAACCACCACCGAGTAACTGCCCGCGTTGGCCGGTTGGGCATTGGCCACGGTGAGACTGGTGCCTGTCGCCCCGTCGATGTTGGTGCCGTCAAAACGCCATTGATAGCTCGGCGACGGTGTGCCCGTGGCCGCCACCGTGAAGACGGCGTTGCCGCTTTGATTCACGTTCTGGTCCTGGGGCTGGGTCGTAATCGTCGGCGCCACATTAACGGTGGGCACTGTGACGGTGAGCACTGCGTCAGCGCTGGTCACCGCCCCGGCGATGTTGGAAACCACCACCGAGTAGCTGCCCGCGTCGGCCGGTTGGGCATTGGCCACGGTGAGACTGGTGCCTGTCGCCCCGTCGATGTTGGTGCCGTCAAAACGCCATTGATAGCTCGGCGACGGTGTGCCCGTGGCCACCACCGTGAGGACGGCGTTGCCGCTCTGATTCACGTTTTGGTCCTGGGGCTGGGTCGTAATGGTCGGCGCCACATTGATGGTGAGCACTGCGTCGGAGTTGGTCACGGTCCCGGCAATGTTGGAGACGACTACCGAGTAGCTACCTGCGTCGGCTGGCTGCACGTTGCTGAGGGTGTAGCTGCTGGTGGTAGCGCCGCCGATGTTCGCCCCGTTGTAGCGCCATTGATAACTCAACGGCACTGTCCCGGTGGCGGCGACGGAGAAGGCGGCGTTGCAGCCAACCGTGACGCTCACGCTTTGCGCAGTAATGTCGCTAATGACTGGGGGATCGGCACAGAGCGCCCAAACGTGCGCTGCATCAAGCGCGACGCGGTAAACGCGCACATCATCGACACGGCCAGGGAACCAATAGGCACCGGCGCCTTCGGTGGCGCCGGCCCCGATGCGCAGGGGAAACGTGTCGTTCCTTCGAAACGCTACCCTGGCAGTAGCCGCCAGCGAGCCATTGGCGTAAAAGCAAGCGGTCGTGCCATCGTAGGTGGCAGCTAGATGGATCCAGGTATTGTTCACCACGGGCCCGGCGGTCAAAGCGTTCCAGGCGCTGCCATCGCCCATCCAGAACTGCCAAAGATTGTCCGGGCCGGCGTAGAATATGTAACCGGACTGCGGTTGGCTTGCGCGACTGGTAAGCGGCGAACGGTAGGTGCCGTTGCCCCCCATCACGTTGGCCCACAGCGCCACCGTAAAGACCGGCGGATTCAAGGCCGCCGAGTAGGGCACATCTTCCTTCCCGTCGATCCCATTAAACTGCACCGCGTAACGGGCCCAGGGACGTGGGCCTTCCTGGTCAAAAACACTCCCGCCGTAACTTATGCCGTCCGGGGTGACGGGCACCGAATTCGAAGCTAGCCTCGATGCGGGGTTGGTTTCATTCAACCTCCACCATCCCATGAGGTCCTCGCCCCACACGCGGATGCTCAGGGTGGTTTGAGCGATCTGACCGAGTTGATTGGTGACAACGACCTCCCAGGAGTTCATGCCCGCGTCGCTTCGGGCAGGGGTACCGCTCAGGGTGCCATCCGCCGCGACGCTTAGCCAGGCGGGTCCGCTGATCTTGCCGAACGTCAGTGCCCAGATCGGGTCTGTAGAATTGAGGTAATTGGCCAAGGTCTGGCCGGTGTAGGAGTTGGAGGCAACACCCCCAGGGAGAACGAGCGGATTGGCAGCGAATGATACGGGCTGGAGGAGTGGGGCGAGGGACACGTGCTCCAGGAAATCTCCCGCCGCCACACCACTTGCCACCATGTATCCATGCACGACCAGATTGCTGCTTGAGACCGTGTCCGGTCCCACCATTGAGGCATACAGCCCCCACCATTCGGAAGGCCAGGAACTGTACATGCCCGATGGGGGATAAACGCTGGCGCAGATCCAGCGGCTGGGACCCTGGGAGACATGACAGGTCAGGCCAGTGTTTACCACCTGGTGGGGAGTTAGGTTGGTCAAGGCTGGGTACGGGGTTTCCCAGAATTCGTGGAAAATGCGGTTGATGGGATAAACATGCATATAGAGCTTCTTGGCCTGCCAGGGCGGCAGACCGACCAGGTTGGTGGCTGTAGCGGTGGGGTCGGCGGCCACGAAGAAAGCCCGGGTCACCGCATAGGCAGTCGCCTTATGTTCGTTGTGCCCGGTTTCCCCATTCAAATCGTGCGTGATGATGACGTCCGGCCGGTACCGCCGGATCTGCTCCGCGACATAGTTTATCGCCCGTGCTTTGCCGGCTTCCAAATCGCTGCCGTCCCCTTGGAACACCCCGTCCGCCCAAACATCCCAGCTTACGTCGATGTTGTTGGTGTAGGGATTGTTGGTCAGCCAACTCGATAAGAAAGACACGAAATGCCCAAACAGCGGCTCGTAGCGCAAGCCGTAAGTCCACGCTGCGCAGCGTAACTCTTCGTCACGGACAGCGTCCCGGCCCCCGGTCATACACAGCACCATCGTTGGTAGATTCAGCACTGAGCTGTAGTAAGGCAGGGCGCCGCCAAAGAAAACTCCTTCGTCGTCCTGGTGCGCCGAAACCGCGAGCAAAGTGATCTTGTTCGTTGGCGGTTGCCAATCATAGGCCCCAGCCGTCGGTTGGTCCCCCAACAGCCAAGTGAACACCGCCACCCCGCCCGCAAGAGCCTCTAAACTGCGCTTCATTCCATCCTATCCGGGTTCTATGTAGTGTAGTCCTCCCGTGCAAGATTTATAGACGGACAATCCCTGATTTGCCTGAGAGGGAATCCCCTACAGGTGGACCCGTACAAATGCGTAGGGTGGCTCGGTCCATGGAATTTGGCACCACCCTCTGGGGCGGCGCGAGGTCGTCCCAAACGCCGCCCGGAAGGGGTCAGGCATCGGGCGGGGTCAGGAGGTCAGAGAAGGCTAGAACCTTGCCCGCATGTGCCCCTTGCTGGTCTCGTCCGCCATCCCCTTCAGGCCGCGGTTCAGCAGCTGGCGGGCGTGGCCAATGACGTAATCCCATTGGAACGCCGGGCCGGGGTCCACCTTGTTGGTCTGAATGTGGAAATGGCCGATCACGCCCTGGCACGCGTCCAACTCGGCATCCGGCAATTTCTGCAGGATGAGCTCGCCCGCGGCATCCCGCGGGTAGTCGCATTTGATCTTCGGCAGCGCCTTGCACAGCGCCGCCGTCAGCCTGGCCAGCGCCTCGTATTGCTCTGGCGTGTAATCGTATTGAGTCAATTCCTTGCCCTGGACCACGCCGGTGACCGGCTCCGGCCGTGCCGGATGGCCGACAAAACCTTTCGTCAGAATGCCCCCATCGCCGTACTGCGGCGGGATCGTGATGCGCGTCTGGCCATCCGCATCCGTCGCATACCATTGTTCAAAGGGGTTCTTACCGTTCACCGCGTAAGCGCCCATATTGGCGATTTCGATGCCGACCGAGCGGGTGTTCGAGGAGGTGGCGTGCCAGGCGCGCTCTTTGACATCCAGCGTCTGGTAAATCGTGCCGTCCAGGTCGAGCATGAAATGGACGCTCAGGTCGCGCATGTCGTGCAGGATCTTGAAACACTGCCGGCTGGTGCCGCAGACGTCATAGTGGATCACGAACTGGTCCACCACCCGCTGCAACAGCGGCAAATCCCACCCGCCGCCCCGCACCCGCTCGATCTCTTCCTCCGACAAGCCGCTCCGGCGCAGGTTGTACCGGTTGGGCATATCCAGGTCTTTGACCTCCGTTTCCGACGTTTTCCAATCCGCCTTGTCCATCGGGCTGAACCGCCGTTCGACACGATACGCATCGTACCCGCCCGGGTCCATCCAAAGTCACCACGCGCGCCCCGGTATGCACGAAGTGGCCGGCCACCACGATTTCATCCCCGGTCCGGGGCGCGAACGTTCCGGTCCGGGGCGCGGTCTTGCACCCGCCAAGCAGGGCTGCGAGGCACAGGACACTGAGGAGCTGAAGCGGGCGGGGGAGAGGCGGGGGAAGATTCATAAGGCGTTGCGTTGTAATCACGTGACTATTTGCCCGCGGAACGATCCCCCGTCAAGCCCCCAAGCCGGGAGCTTGCGATGTGTTTTCTTGTTCTCTTCTTGTTTCCTTCGTGTTCTCTTCTTGTTCTCTTCTTGTTTTCCTCGTATTTCTCAGTGGTGCCCGCGGTGCCGGCACCGCAGCTCCACCGAGCCTGCGGTTGGCTTTGACAGCATTGACTCCTCAGCTATTCAAGCGAAATGCTATTTTCCCGCGCATGCCCTCCCCTGAGCTGTCCCACGCCCGTGCCAGGCACTTCTTGGCTTTCTGCCTTCTCACTCCCTCCACTCCGCCAACAGCCTCTTCACCGCTTCCTGGCCGGCGGCACTTTTCTCGAACATGCCCAGATTCCAGTTATACACGCAGACGAACCGGCAGTCGCGGAACGAGAGCGTCCGCCGAAAATGGTCCTCCCACTCGGCGGCGGTCGGGCCGCCCCACCACCATTCCGTGGCCGCCCACCGCTGCCGCCCCGCCGCCTTCATTTCCGCCTCCAGCGGCCCCGCCTCATCCGGACCGCCCTGGTAAAAACTCCATCCCGGCGACGAGCAATCGTTGAACGCCGGCCAGAACGGCAGGTGTTTCTCCCACGGCGGGTAAGTCCCGCCCTGGTGCGTGAAGACCGAATTGCGCGGCAGCCCAGCCTCATGCCCCGCCCGGCATAAGTTCTGCAGGTAGAGTTGCGTGACCCTGGCAATGTCTTCGCGGGTGATCTCGCCCCGATCCTTGATGCCGGCGCTTTTCACGGCCGCGTAACCCAACTGGCACACCCCGCCGCTGAGCCCCTTGGCCGGAACCAGCGAGTTGGTTGGATCATGCGACCAGTCGTGCGGCCACTGCTCGTAATAGCGGTTGCCATCGGGGTAGTAGTAGGCGTTGTAGCCGATCCCGGCTTCCCAGCCCAGCTTCACGCCCCCGAACAGCCACTTGCGCGCTGCGGGCAGCCGGCCCTGCCACTCAGCAATGATCGGCGCCAGCGCGCGCACTCCCTCCAGATGGGCTGCGACCACCCTCGGACTGGCGATGTTCGGCGCCGGCGCTACCCGGTGCTGCTTGCCCCAGTTCCGCCAGCAAATCTTTACCGCCTGCGTCGGCGCCCAGCCCGTCCACTCCACGTTGAACACGTTGCTCGGGTTATACCCCGGCGCGTTCGTGTCCCACCAGTTCCACAGGTCAGGCCGGTGTTGCCACCAATTCTGCCCGTCCAGCGTCACCAGCACCGGCACCCCCGATTCCTCGCTCGCGGCCAGCAACCGGCGGAGGCTCTGGGCCAGCACGTTTGTCGGCGTCTCCAGCGTGTTGAAGACGAACGAAACCCCGACCCGCAGCCGCGGGTTCTCGGGCGCCTGCAACGCGCTCGCCACCTGGTCGAACATGGCGCGGGTGAACGTCTCGGGCCGGTTCTGGTTCCAGGCCGAGGCCGGCGCGATGTTGAAGAACAGGTAGCGCGGCCCTTCCTCCGCCGATGCCAGGCCCGGAAACGCCAGCAACAGCCCAAGCCAGCCCGTGAGCCAGGCCGCGCGCGCTAACAACCTCAGCCATCGCATCCTTATGCCGAGCTGGCTACGGCCAGGTCCAGGCGAAGGGAAAACGCAACCGGTAAAACTGCCGCGGGCCGGAGGCGGGGACATAGATCGTTTGGGTCGTATGTGGTGCTGCTGAAGTTGGTCACGCCCAGCGTCCAGGTTCCCGTCCCGAGATTGGCCCTGCTGTCCACGAACCCGTTCAGCTTGGCCGGATAGTTTACCACGTCCAACCGGTTGCTGGCGCCTAGCGCAGTGACATTGCTGATTCTCGCCGGCGAGACCAGTTGCTGGGCGGTATCGGCCATGATCGCATGGGCCTTGGCGGTCGGGTCCATAGTAATCCCAGAAGACGTAATTCACGCCCGGGCCGGTGCTCAGCGAGGTGTAACCGTCTTGGATGGCATAAGCGCCGGCATAGGGATTGACCAATCCGTAGTAGCCTGGGTTGGCCAGCATGTTGTCCAGCAGCGTAAAGAAGTCCGGCACATAGATCTTAAGGTCGGGATGCGCCGCCCTCGCCTGATTCACCATGGCGGCAAAACCATTGTTGAAATCAATGACCCTCTGGTGGATGAAAGCCCGATCATCGGGGTAGTAGAACGAGACTGAGCATAATACGGACCTTGGTGATATCCACAGCGTTCGGCATGATCAAGGTGCGGGCGCCTTTGGCATAGAGAGTGGAGATGGCTTGGGAATGGTTGGCCAGGGAACTATTGATGGCGTTGTTCCAGGCGGCCATCATCTCAGGAGAAGGGTATAAGGTCCGTCATGATTATCAGACAAAGTCAGCATCGCTGACCCAGACCACAAACAGCGAGTTGGACGCATCGGTTGCGGAGAACGCGTTGACACTCCCCACCAAGAGAGAGCTGTAATGGCCGAAGTAGGATACGTTCTTGCTGTCGTAATAGGCCAGTCCTTGCCGCTCCGCCAGGACTTGGACCCAAACCCGGCCATTGGAATAGGTGTTTTCGTAGTAAAGCGCCCCCCCCGGCGGGCTGGCTGTGGTGGTGGAAACTCCGTCTCCAAAAACGTAGAGCGAGCTGAAGGCGGCTTGGGCCGGCAGCACCGCGAGTCCGGATAACCAAACGAGCACGATCAGTCGAACCAGACATTTCACAACGTCAGTCTCCCCCATGCCAGGAAAAAGTAAATACGGAATCGAGGGCGCGGTCGCGCCGCAGCGTGTGGTCGGCGGGGCGGTGCTGTCCGCCCCGACACGCTCTTGGCAGCTATCAATGCGGCCGGCGGCAGGAAACATGCTTGCTTGAGAGCACGGTCCATGCCTATCTGAGGCGTCAGTCCAACAACTCGAGCTGATGAATTGATGATCACGAACAGGCCCAAAACAGCGGGTTTTCTCGCGGTGTTGGTCTCGGGGGTTTCGGCCTTGAGTGTCTGGGGCAATGGGTTTCGGCTGGCGGACCAGGATGCCTTTGCCACTTCGCGTGGGGGAGCGTTTGTCGCCACCGCGGACAATCCGTCGGCCGTTTACTACAATCCGGCTGGCATCACCCAGCTCGAAGGCTTCAACGTCCGCGGCGGCATTTACGGGATATACTTCGACCCCACCTTCACACCTCCGCCTCCCCGAAATACCAACACGTTTCACATCAAGAACCAGGGGGCTGCGGCTCTACAGTTCTTCTCTGCGTACACTCCCACCGACTGGCCGTTGAGCTTTGGATTAGGGCTCTATCCGCCCTACGGGGGGAATATCACCTGGCCGCAGGATACCGGCTTTCGCACGGTCGCCATCAGCGGTTCGCTGAAGTATGCGACCATCAACCCAGTGGTCGCCGTGAAGCTGGCGCCCAGCCTCTCCGTTGCCGGCGGCGCGATGGTGAACTATGTGGACCTGGAAACCGACCAAGGCCTGCTCCGGAACCAGAGACCTTTGACCAACTACTTCCGCTTCCACGGGAGCGGCTGGAGCGTGGGCTACAATGTGGGCATCCGTTGGCAGCCGCACCAGAAGGTCTCCCTGGGCGCCACTTTCCGCAGCACCGCGACGGTGCGTTTGGACGGCCAAACGGAATTTGAGCAGCAACCCCTGCGGGGGCTTTACCCGGGCACCAACCGGGTCGCCCATGCGGACTACACCTTCCCCTTGACGGTCGTAGCAGGGATTTCGTACCGGCCTACGCCTAAATGGAACCTGGAGTTTAACGCGGATTACACCGATTGGAGCAGCTTCGGCACGATCCATCTCTACCAGGAGAATCCCCCGTTCGGCTTGAAGACCAATACGCCGGTGAAACTGCAATGGCAGCCGAGTTGGATCTACAGTTTCGGTGTGACCCACTACTTCGAACACGGCTGGCACGTGAGCGCCGGCTACGCCTTTAACCAAAGCTCCGTGCCGGACAAGTACTACAGCCCGCTGGCGGCTGACCTGGACCGACATTTCTTCAGCGCCGGTGTCGGGCTCAGGGGTAAACACATTGATTTCGACCTGGCCTACCAATTCGGCTACGGCCCGGCGCGCACGGTCACACACAGCACCCCGTCATCCACGCCGGGACGATTTGCCGGACAGAACGCTGACGGCACGTACGATTTCATCAGCCACACCGTCGCGTTGACGGTGGGCATGCACTTCTGACCCGGCGGGCTGCATGCTGATGCCGGCGAGCATTTCCGCCCTCGCCAGCCATCGGCGCGGCGGGCGGCACGTCCCGGTTGCTCCCCTGCCCAGGCTATGGACATCCTGTATCACCCTGAGACGCAGGCGTCGGGGTGTGGAATGCCTCGCAGTTAATGTCACTCTGCGGGCCGATATTGGCACCCGGAACGCTTCCAAACCATCCAGCAATGAGCGCCGGCCTCGTACTATGCTTCCCTGGTCCACGCCATGTGTCCGCCCGCACCCCTTTCCGGGTCGAGGCACAGCGTCAGGTTCCCGCACCCATGCCGCGCCCATGAACCGCAACTGCGCCAACACACTTGCCTGGTCACCTGACCAGGCCCTGGGCAGCCGGCGGAACGACTCCCTGGTCACCCGCGGTTCTCCACCCGCGCAATCCGCAAAGGTGAGGATCATCGAAGGTGAGGCCGCCCGGGGCTTGGGCCGCCAAGAGAAATGGGCACTGCTGTCCCCATTCCTTACGCAGCACGGCCGCGAGGGCATCGCCTACGCCACGCTGCAGGAGGGGATGGAGTATTTCATTGGGGAAACCGGCTACATCGCCTATACCCGGATTCAGCATCCCCTGTTCGCGCGTCGGCCAAAGCGCATCGTGTTTTCCGATCCGGTCTGCGCCCCTGAGGACCTCCCCGCTGTCATCGGCAGCTTCCTGGCCCGGGACCAGCGCGCCGCCTTCTGCGTCATCTCCCGGGAGTGCGCCGAGGTGTTGCGTTCCCTGGGCTTCAAAGTGAACTGCATCGGATACGAGCCGCTTATTCCCATCCAGAGCTACAACACCCGCGGGAATTGGAAAGAGCTGGACCTGATCAAGCGCAGCCGCAACGAAGCCCGGCGCGAAGCCATAACCATTCGCGAAGAAGACGGGGCCGGCTTGTGCCGGCGCCAGCCCGAACTGCAGGCGCTCTCCGCCCAGTGGATCACTTCCAAGAAGATCAATGATCGCGAAATCTGGCTCTACGCGCGACGGCCGGTCTATGATCGGGAAGAAGGTGTCCGAAAGTTTGTCGCCTATGACAAAGAGGGCCGGATCGCCGGGTTTGTGTTCTACGATCCGATGTACCAGGATGGCAGGGTTTTTGGCTATTCCGCAAACATCGTGCGGTGCGACGAGCAACGGTTCGGCCGGCTGGCTACCGCGATCCACATGGAAGCCGTGGACAAGTTCAAGGCCGAAGGAAAGGAATCATTGAACTTGCTGCTGGCGCCGTTCGCCAACCTGGATCGCGGCCGCTTCAATGATGATTGGGCCGCCAGGTGGTTTCTCACCCTGAGCGCCCGCTTCGGCAATCACATCTACAACTTCCAGGGACTGTCGTTCCACAAGTCCAAATACCGCGGGCGGGAGCGGCCGCTCTACTACGCTTCGAACAGTCTCCTCCCCAGCAGCGACATCTACCTCGCCTTTGCCTCAGCCGGTCTGGCGGACGGCTGCCTGGCGACTTTCAAGAAACTCATGCGCGGCATGCTGGCGGGCGGCAGCAATGGGAAACCCCGCTCCCGCCAGGCCCAACACGCCGACTGCGAACACCGGTTGCCGGTGTTCAGCCGGAGTGTTAGTGCTTAAACACACATTATGGACAACGGCGCGGTCAAAGACAGCCTGGTGACTTGCCAGAACAGCCAGGGGGTCGAGATCCGCGCCAGCCTGTTGCGGCTGACACGGTACGCCACAGTCTTCGAGGTCTATAATCCGAGCCTGGTTCTGCAGGTATCCGAGGTGCTGGGGGAATTCAGAATTATCCTCAATGAGCGGGCGATCTATGCCGGACGGGCGGTGGTGACCAATCTGATCCACGCCGGCACAGTCGTGGTCTGTGAAGCGAAGCTCGATGAATCGGGTTTCCTGCTCGCCTCGTTTTCTCCCGGTGCGGGCCCGGCCTCGCTGCATGACGGCTTCGAGGATTTCCTGCGGCATTGGCAGAAGCTGTACCGCGTGCTGCCCGGGTTCAAAGTCGTGGTGGCCGACATGCAGACCTTCCTGGCAGATCTTCGTCTTTGGCTGGAACAGGTGGAGCTGGAAATCCGCTCGGCGCCTGCCGGCGACCGGCTGCAGATGGAACAGGACGCCGTGCGGGAAATCGGCCGCGACCTGGTGCCAGCCTTTGACGCCATGCATGAGCACTTGGAAAGCGTTTCCGAGCGCGTTGACCCCGAGCTGCGGCCGGTGCATCAGAATTTTGCCCAGCGCCAACTGCATCCGCTGGTGATGGCCTCGCCTTTCGCCTATCGCACTTACCACAAGCCGCTGGGCTATGCGGGCGATTATGAGATGGTGGACATGATCGTGCGTGACCCCTATGAGGGTGGCTCGCTGTTCGCCAAGGTGATGAATCTCTGGTTCCTGAGCCAGTGGCCGGCCCGGGCGCACCGCAATCGCATCCAGCACTTGAAGAGCCTGCTGAAGGAGGAAAGCCGCCGCGGGGCGGGCCGGGGCCGGCCCGTTCGCGTGTTGAACCTGGGCTGCGGTCCGGCCCGCGAAATCCAGCAATTCCTGGCGGAAGAGCCGCTCTGCGACCACGCGCAATTCAGTCTGCTGGACTTCAACGAAGAGACCATCCAGCACACGAGCCGGGTGCTGGCTGACCTTAAGCGGCGCTACGCCCGGCAAGCCCTCATCCAGGTTCAGAAGAAGTCGGTGCAGCACGTGCTCAAGGAAGGCGCCAAACCGGTTGTGAATGCGCCGGGCGGGAGCTACGATTTTATTTATTGCGCCGGATTGTTCGATTATCTTCCGGACCGGACATGCCTGCAGTTGATGAATATTTTCTACGATTGGCTGGTGCCCGGCGGCTTGCTGGTGGCGACGAACGTCGAGGATTGCAGGCCGTTCCGGCACATGCTCGAGTTCGTCTTGGACTGGCACTTGATCTATCGCGGCATGAAGCAAAGCGCAGCTTTGCTGCCGCAGGGAGCCGTGGGCGAGAACGTGCTCATCCACAAGGATCCCACGGAAGTGAACGTCTTCCTCGAGGTGAGGAAACCTGAGCATGCCTGACGGAACACCCAACAGCCGGGAAATCGAGGCGGCATTCGCGGAGTACGACCGCCAGGAGACCATTGGCAATTTCAAGGTCGCCTGCGCGATCGGCATGGCGCTGATGCCCGCCGGGTTTGTGCTGGACAGCTTCGTCTATCCGGTGCAGGCGGGCTATTTCCTCCAACTGCGGTTCTTATGTTCCCTGCTCATCGGCCTGTTCCTCGCTCTGCTGCTCACACCCCTCGGGCGCAGGCATTACCGTTTCCAGGGCGTGACGCTGTTCATGCTGCCGGCCTCTTTTATCGCCTGGATGATCTACGCCACCGAGGGCGCCGCCTCCCCCTATTATGCCGGCCTGAACCTGGTCCTGCTGGTGCTGGCTTATGTGCTGCATTGGACTTTCCGGGAGAGCCTCGTGGCGGCCAGCCTGGTGATCCTGCTGTACCTCACGGCCTGTTTCGTCCCCCGCGCCACCCACGTGGCGGATGAGGGATTGCTCGTCAACAATCTGTATTTCCTCGCGCTGACCGGCATCATCACCGTCACCGGCAGCTACTTCCACAGCAAAGCCCGCTTCCGCGAATTCGCCCTCCGGTTCGAGCTGGACCGCAACCGCCAGGCGCTGGAGGAAAGCAACCAGAAGCTGCTGGAGCTGGACCAGGTCAAGAGCCGCTTCTTCGCCAACATCAGCCACGAACTGCGCACCCCACTGACCCTGCTCCTGGCCCCGCTGGAAACGCTGCTGCATCGGTTCAACCGGGCGCTCGACGAGGAGACGCGCAACATGTTGGTGACCATGCACTCCAACGGCATGCGGCTGCTGAAGCTGATCAACGATCTGCTGGATCTGGTGCGGCTCGAATCCGGCCGGATGGAGGTCAGACGCGAGCCGCTCGAAATGGCCGAGTTCGTCAAGGGCCTGGCCAGCGCCGCGCGCCAGGTGGCCGACGACAAACGCCTGCGCCTAGAGACCGTCGTGGATCCGGCCCTGGGCACGCTGCTGGCCGACCGGGACAAGCTCGAGAAGGTGCTCCTGAACCTCCTGTTCAACGCCCTGAAGTTCACCCCCGCCGGCGGCCAGGTGCAGTTGCGCGCCCAACGGCAGAACGGGCAGTTTGTGCTGCAAGTGGCCGACACCGGCATGGGCATCTCCGAGAAGAACCTGCCCCATGTCTTCGACCGCTTCTGGCAGGCGGACGGTTCCTCCAAGCGCAAGTACCAGGGCGTCGGCATCGGCCTGGCGCTCGTCAAGGAACTGGTCGAGATCCAGGGCGGCAAGGTCACCGTCCAAAGCCAGGAGGGCAAAGGCACCACCTTCACCGTAATGCTGCCGTATGAATCGGCCCAGCCGGCGCATCTTTCGCAGGCCGAAGCGGCCACGCTAGGCGCCTCATCCAAGCCGACCGAGGGCAACACGGTCACCTCCGAGGAATGGCTTGCCAGTCTCTACCGGCGCGCCGAGTTGTTCCCCGCCCTGACGCCCTTGCGTGAATCGCTGCGCCCGGCGGAAGCAATGGGCAATGGCAGCCGGCCGACGATCCTGGTGGCGGATGACGAGCCGGACATGCTGCGCTTCTTGAAATCCCAGTTGAGCCCGCACTACCGCGTCCTGGAAGCCGTGGACGGCCAGCAGGCCATCGAGAAGGCCGGCCAGTTCCTGCCGGACATCATCCTGCTGGACATGATGATGCCGGAGAAAGACGGCCTGCAGGCCTGCCGCGAAATCCGCCAGCATACCCCCACCCAGAGCATCCCGGTCATCCTGCTCACGGCCCGGGCCGATGAAGAGACCAAGCTCGGCGCCTTATCCGCCGGCGCCAGCGACTTCCTCACCAAGCCGTTTTCGACCACTGAGCTCCATGTGCGGATCCGGAACCTCGTAGAATCCCACCAATACCAGCGCAAGGTCACCAAGCAGAACCAGGCGCTGGAGTCCACCATCGAGCAGCTCAAGGAAACCGAGACGCAATTGGTCCAGACCGAGAAGCTCGCTTCGCTCGGCCGCATGAGCGCCGGCATCATCCACGAGATCAACAACCCCCTGAACTTCGCCACCACCGGCCTCTTCACGCTGCGCAACAAAGGCAAATACCTGGCGCCCGAACAGCAGGAGGAATATGCGGACATTTTGAAGGACGTCGAAGAGGGGATCAAGCGGGTCAAGAACCATCGTCTCCGACCTGCGGATGTTCACGCATCCGGAAACCGAAAGCCGGGACCAGGTGGAGGTGCCGGAAGTCGTTGCGGCCGCCCTGCGCTTCCTGAGCAACGAATGGAAGGACAAGGTGCGCATCGAGCAGAACCTGGCGGAGCATCAAACCGTCTGGGCCAACAAGAACAAGCTCATCCATGTGCTCGTCAACCTGCTGCAGAATTCGCTCGACGCTTTGAAGAACAAGTCTTTCGTGGATGGGGCGCCGACGATCTGGATCGAAGGCCGCCGGCAGCCGGACAAGAGCATCCTGGTGGTGCGCGACAACGGCGCCGGCATCGGCGCGGAGCACCTGGACAAGATCTTCGATCCATTCTTCACCACCAAAGACGTCGGCGAAGGCATGGGGCTGGGCCTGAGCATCTGCTACCGCATCGTGCAGCGAGTGCGAGGGCCAAATCTCGGTGCGGACCGAGCCGGGCAAGTTCTGTGAGTTTACGCTGGAATTCCCCGTCAAAGGGCCACAATCAACGGAATGAAAAGGTAACGCGTTATGCAGAATCTCTACGACTACAACGGTTCGCCGTCCTCTACGTGGACGACGAAGAGAAGTCCCTGAAGTACTTTACCCGGGCCTTTCAGGACCAGTTCCGCATCCTCACCGCCACCAACGCCCAGGACGGACTCAAGCTCCTGGAGCAGCACAAGGACGAGATCGGCCTGCTGATGACCGACCAGCGGATGCCCGGCGAAAAGGGCGTCTGGCTGCTCGAAAAAGCCCGGCAGCTGCGGCCCCGCATCATCCGCATCCTCGCCACCGCCTACTCGGATATGGACGCCGCCATCGCCGCCGTCAACACCGGCGCCATTTACAAGTACGTCACCAAGCCCTGGGACCCGCCCGCAACTGGAAACCACCCTCAAGCGCGGCCTGGAGTTCTTCATGGTCCAGCGCGAGCGCGACCAGTTGCTGCAGGGAGAAGATGTCCGTGCTGCACAACATGATGATCGCCGACCGCATCGTCAGCCTGGGCTTGCTGGCGGCCGGCCTGAGCCACCACATCCGCAACGCGCTCGTCGCCGTCAAAACCTTCCTGGACCTCGCCCCGGCCAAGATGGAGGAGGAGAAAATGGACCTCGAACGGCCTGCGCAACCCCGACTTCTGGAAGGAGTACTACCAGAACGTCCAGGGCCAGATCGCGAAGATCAATAACATGCTCAAGGATCTCTGGACCGCCTCGGAAAAGCCCGCTTTCGCGTTCGCCGACCAGGTCCACCTGCGCGAAGTCATTGGCAATGCTGTCACGCAGCTCAAAGACGGATTTGCCGCCAAGAACATCCAGGTGGAAAACCAGGTCCCTGACACCCTCCCCGTGCTGAATGTGGACGGACCCAAGTTCTGCCGGCTCTTCGAGTTGTTGCTCCGGGATGAAATGGTCAGCCTGCCGGCGGGCAGCCGCGTGACCCTTTCCGCCGCCCTCCTCAATGGCGCCTCGGCCGACAAACGGCAAGTCCAGGTCCAGGTCAAGGACAACGGCCCTGGCCTGCCCAAGGAAGCCTTGCGCCTGGTGTTCGATCCTTTCGTCGTGCGCAGCGACAGCCCAACGGAATACGGCATTCACCTCATGGCCTGCTATTTCATCGTGCACCATCACGGCGGCCGCATTGATGCCGCCAGCGAGCAGGGGCAGGGGACTACCTTCACCTTGCGCTTGCCCCTCAATCCCGACCAGGCGACGCCCCCCCAGGATGAACAGGAGTTCCTCCAGAAAGTCCTGTTGAGCGAGACGCTCTGGGAGAAACTCATCTCCTCCGAATAGCCGACCTGGGCGGCAATCCCGTCAACGTTTCGTCGCAGCTTCCAAGCCGGCGCGTTTCCTGCGCTCGGCCAGCTCATCCGCCATCTGGATCGTCATTCCCTTGTTGAGCTTATAAGCCGCCAGCAGTGCGGTGCAGACGGCGAAGAGCAGGGCGACAACGATTCCGCTGGCAAAACGATAGCCGGCAATCGCCCCAGGGGCGCTGGGTAGCTTGGTGTCGTAGTTGAAAAAGCCTTCCATGATCCAAAGGAAGGAGGCCGAGCCGAGCGCTAATCCGGATTTCAGGGCGAAGCCGATCGTGGCGAAGACCATGCCGGTGAAGCGGCGTCCCACAGTCCATTCCGAATAGTCCGCCACGTCCGCAAAGATCGCCCAGACCAGCGGGATGGTCGGCGCGTAGCAGATGGCGACGAGGATCGTCAGCGCCAACATGCCGACCGCATTGGCCGGGGAGAGCAGATAGAAGGCGAAAGTGCCGAGGCTGGACAAGCCGAAGCCGGCGACCGCAATCGCTTTCTTGCCGAATCTCCGCGACAGCGGCGGCGAGAGGATAATGACGATGATCGTCGTGGCGGTGCCCACCATGTTGATGATGCTGTTGAACACATCGGCAACGTTGGAACCGGCGAGGTTCGCCGGGTCGCCGTGGACGAGGTAGCCCAGCGTTTCGAGCAAGCCGCCGCCTGCGCCTGCCGACGCGGTTAACCCCAGTTTGGCCGCGAAGTCGTACATGGCGGCCTTGTCGGCGTAATGATGGTAGTAGTTGTAAAGGGCGCCGCCCCGGAACGAGAGGATGGCAAAATGGACAAGGGTCATGATGAACATCACCCGCCAGGGATTGTTCTTGAGCAAGTCCGCGAAATCCTGCTTCGGGGACGTCTTCTCCTCCTTGACCGGGTGGACCCGCTCGCGGGTGGCCAGGAAGGTGATCAGGAACAACACCAGGCACAGCCCCGCCCAGAGGGTCATCGTCATCCGCCACCCGTACTGGCGGTCGTGACCGGCGGCAAACTTGGCAACCAGCGGAAGGGTGAAGCCGCCCACGACGAACTGGGCAATGTTCACCGCAACGAACCGATAGGAGTTGAGCTTGGTGCGTTCGTCCAGATCGCCGGTCATCACGCCGCCCAGCGCCGAGTAGGGCATGTTGTTCATGGAGTAAAGCGTCATGAGCAGCGCGTTGGTAATCGCGGCATAGGCAATCATCATCCCCAAGCTCCAGCCCTGAGGCGTCGTGTAGGCCAGAATCATCACCACGGCCCAGGGAACGGAGGTCCAGAGCACCCAGGGCCGGAACCGGCCCCACCGCGTCCGGGTGCGGTCGGCGAGAATGCCCATGATCGGGTCGAAGAAGGCGTCCCACAGCCGCGGCCCCAAAAGAATGGCCGCGGCGGCGCCGGCGCTCAGGCCAAACACGTCCGTGTAGAAGTTCAATTGGAAAAGGATCATCGTCATGAAGACGAAGTTGGCCGCGGCATCGCCGCCGCTGTAAGCCGCCTTTTCAAAAAAGGAGAGTTTCTGCTGGTAGTGTTCCGTCATGGGGCGAACGGTTGGGTTATTGGGCGACGGTCAAGAACACCTTCTGCAAATCCTCGTCGCGCGAGGAGTTGCCGACCATGATCTCGAATTCGCCGGGCTCAACAACGCGTTTCATATTGACGTCGTAGAACGCGAGGGATTCCGGCGTGATGTCCAGCGCGACGGTCTGCGTTTGGCCCGGCTGGAGCGAGATCTTCCTGAACCCCTTGAGTTCCTTGACTGGGCGGGTGACGGAGCTAACGCGATCACGAATGTACATCTGCACGACTTCCGTGCCTGCGCGCTTGCCCGTATTGGTAACATCAACGAGCACCTGGGTGGGGCCCCTGGGGGAGATTCTCTTCCGCTTCAGCCGAACATTTCTAAACGCGAATCTCGTGTAGCTCAGCCCATAACCGAAGGCGAACAAGGGCGAAACCTCGTCGAACAGGTAACCTCGCCGTGCCGAAGGTTTGTAATTGTAAAACGCGGGCACATGACCCACTGAGCGGGGAATTGTTATCGGCAACTTGCCGCCGGGGTTGCGGTCGCCGAAGAGCACATCCGCCACGGCGGCGCCGCAATCCTGCCCCAGGTACCAGCACTCGAAAACGACTGGCACGTGCTGGAACAAGTAGTCGTTCACCAGCGGACTGCCGTTGAACAAAAGGGCAATGATCGGCTTGCCAGTGGCCACGACGGACTTGATCAACAGCTCTTGCCGGCCAATCAAGTCCAGGTGCGCCCGATCCCCCATGTGAACGCGCGACCACGCCTCGCGGGAGGTTTGCTCGTTTCCGCCGATGACCAACACGACCACGTCCGCTTCTCTGGCCAGTTGCACAGCTTCCTGGATCAGCTTCCTGTCCTCCTCGGGATCGCTCGGCGTGACGGGGTCCTGATTCCACGAGCCGCCTACGGTGATCTTGCAGCCTTCTGCAAAGGAAACTTGCACCCGGCCGCCCACTTTTGCCCGAATGCCGTCCAGGACCGAAGTCTGGAATCTAGGCATACCACTGTAGCCGCCGAGCAACTCGCGATCCGCGTTGGGCCCAATCACAGCAAGGTTCCGGATGTTGTTCGGGTTCAGCGGCGCGAGGTTGCCCTCGTTCTTGAGCAGAGTAATCGTCTCCAGCGCCGCCTGCAAAGCAAGGGCCCGATTTGCCTCGCTGCCTACCACTCGCTCCGCCTCGTTCGGATCCACATAGGGATCATCGAACAGGCCCATGTTGAACTTCCACAGCAGCATGGGGGCGACCAACTCGTCCAGCTGGGATTCTTTCAACACGCCTTTGCGCACCAGCTCGACGAGGTGCAGGTAGCAGTCGGGTTCGGGCAATTCGATGTTCACGCCGGCCTTGACCGCCAGCGCGCAGGATTCCATCTTGTCCGCCGCCACAAAATGCCCGTGCGTGTCGGGACGGTAACCGAGTTCCCAGATGGCGTAGTAATCGGAGACCACAAAGCCTTTGAAGCCCCATTCCTTCCGCAACACATCCCGGAGCAGCCATTGGTTGGCGTGAGAGGGCACCGCGTCAATCTCATTATAGGAGGCCATGACGCTGATCGCGCCGGCCTTCTGGACGCACTCCTTGAACGGTTGCAGAAAAGTTTCGCGCAAGACACGCAGGGAGACATTCGCCGGGGCGCAATTCATGCCCGATTCGGGCTGGCCATGCGCCGCGAAGTGTTTCAGCGTGGCGATAATGCGCTTCTTGTCACGGAAAGACGCATCGCCCTGAAAGCCCCGCACCGCCGCCATGCCGAGCTGCGCCACCAGATAGGGGTCCTCGCCGAAGGTTTCCTCGACCCGTCCCCAGCGCGGGTCGCGCGCCACGTCCACCACGGGCGTCAGGGCTTGGTGCGTGCCCCGCACCCGTGCCTCCTCGGCGGTCATGGTGTAGAGCTGTTCGACTAACGCAGGATTGAACGTAGCGGCCAAGCCGATGGGTTGCGGAAAACTCGTGCTGCCCACGGCGGCATGGCCGTGCAGGCATTCTTCGTGATACATCACCGGAATGCCGAGCCGCGAGTTCTCGATGAAGAACCTCTGAATCGCGTTGGTCAGTTCCGCCGTCTCTCGCGGTGTCTTGCCGCCTCCCGCGTCGCTCGGACGGCCGACTTGCCCGAGGCCGCGCCCATGACCGAAGTGCGCTTTGGCCTTTGCTGAATTGAAATTCCCGTCACGGTCGAGGAGCAGTTCCACCTTTTTCTGCCAGACGCACATCATCTGCGCGGCCTTCTCTTCGAGCGTCATGCGCGCGAGCAGATCTTTCACGCGGGCGGCAGCGGGAAGGGAAGGATTCCTGTAAGTGGGAATTCTGTGGTTGGTTCGGCGGCGTTTGGACGATTTCTTCATTTGAGGTGACTTGGGCTCACAAAGGCTTCAATGCATCTGAGTGTGGGAGTCCCACGCAGTATTTCAACCATGAATTGGGGGCGGAACGGTTTGACGGCTTAGTTTTGTCCTTTCCATGAGAGTGCCGTTCTTGCTATGTTTATGCCATCATCAGTGCAAAATAGCGAAAGACTTCATGAGACAACCCGCTCGACGACTATGTTGTACTACCGGGTGCACCCCTGCCAGTGGCCAACCCGTTTGACCCTGTCCCGGCTGGGTCGTGCTGCGGAGGCGGCATAGTTCCTGAACCTCGATTGCGAGACGTCATCTTCTTGTGAAAAGGCTTCAACCATCCGCCTGGCGTTCCGGGCTCGGGTTTTTTCGTCGCTCGCAATTCCTTGGGGCGCTCCTGATCTGGTGCCTGCAAGCAGTTGCTTGCCTGGCGCAGAATCTGGCCCAAAATCCAGGGTTCGAGAGCGGCAACACTTCCGGCTGGCTTTCTTTCGGGCCCACGACGATCTCTGCCCAGTCCACGACCTTACACTCTGGCAGCTACGCCGGGCTGGTTCAAAACCGAACGGCCACCTGGCACGGGATTAGCCAGGCACTACTCGGCGTGATCCAACCGGGCCAACTCTGTAACCTCTCTGCCTGGGTTCGGCTGGTGTCCGGAACCAACCAGACCGTGCAGATGACGGTGAAGAAAGTGGATGGAAATGGAACTGGGTACTCAGCTATTGCCTCCGGCACCGTGTCCACCGGCGGTTGGACGCAGTTGGCCGAGCAGTACACACTTGCGGTTTCGGGCACGCTCACTGAGCTCACGTTGTATCTCGAGGTGCCAACCAGCACCAATGCGGCTTTCTATGTGGATGACCTCATAGTCGAGGCCGTTGGTTCCGGGTACACCGATGGTGCAGGTCAGAGCACCATCAACTGGCAGGAGGTCCACCAGCGTATTGATGGCTTCGGCGCATCCTCGGCCTGGAGAAGCACCTGGACGACTGCGCAGGCGGACATGTTCTTCTCGACCAATAGCGGGATCGGCCTGTCCCTGCTGCGGAATCGGATCGCGCCGGACGTCACCACGTGGGAAACCAGCATTATGCAGATGGCTCAAGCGCGGGGCGCGCGAGTCTGGAGCGTGCCCTGGAGCCCGCCGGCTAACTTGAAGGATTCCGGCACGGTGAACGGTGGAAACTTCCGCGGTGGCGCGGTCACTAATCAGGTTTATGCCAACCAGCTCGCCCGTTATGTCGCCAGTATGAGTCTGAACTACGGGGTGAACATTTACGCCCTCTCCATCCAAAACGAATCCGATTTTAACACTACCAACTACGAATCCTGCGTTTGGACGGCCCAGCAAATCCATGACTTTGTGCCCTACCTTTCCGCCGCACTGGCGGCCAGCAACGCAGCTTCCACCAAAATCATGATACCGGAATGCATGCATTGGCAGAGCAACACCAACCTTTACACCACCGCGATGAACGACCCCGCCGTTGCTCCGCTGGTGGGTATCATTGCCAACCACAACTACGACGGCATTGACTTCAACCACGGTGCCACCACCGCGCCGGTCCCCTTGCCCAGCTACGGCAAGGCGACGTGGGAGACGGAGGTCAGCACCGGCGCAAGCTTCGATGGCTCCATCAGCGATGGCCTGTATTGGGGCGGCCGGATTCACCAGTTCATGACGGTGGCCCAGGCCAATGCCTGGCATTATTGGTGGCTGATTGACGGGAATGCAGACGCGAACGGAGGCTTGACGGATCAATCCGGCAACCCGGCCAAGCGAATGTATGTCCTCGGCAACTTCAGCCGGTTCGTGCGCCCAGGCTACTACCGCATCGGTGTGAGCAACAACACCAGCCCGCTCCAGATCAGTGCCTACAAGGACACTACCAACCGAACCTTCGCCATCGTTTCCATCAACCCCACCACCACGAATATCACCCAGGTTTTCAACCTCAACGGCTTTACCGTCGCTTCCTCCGTCACCCCCTGGCTGACCTCCGCCTCGGCGTCGCTCGCCGCCCAGGCCGCGGTGACGGTCGGGGGTGGCGTGTTCACCAATGTCATCCCCGCCCAGAGCGTCGTCACGCTTGTGGGGGTGGCAGATGTGGCCAACGCGGCGCCAACCGATTTATCGCTTTCGTGCGCCACCTTGGCGGAGCATCAGCCCGCCGGCACTGGTGTCGGGGTGTTCAGCACCACCGACCCGGATGTGGGAAGCAGCTTCACCTACACACTGGTGAGTGGCACGGGCAGCGCGAACAACGCCTCGTTCAGCATTTCGGGCAGCAACCTCCTGAGCGCCACCTCCTTCAACTACGAAACGCAGACTGCCTACAGCATTCGGGTGCGCAGCACTGACCAGGGTGGCCTGTATGTGGAGAAGGCTTTGACCATCACGGTCACAAACCTCAACGAAGCACCGAGCCTTGCGGTAATTTCCAATTCCTCGGTCGGCGCAGGAATTACCATCACCCTCACCAACGTCGCCACCGATCCGGACATTCCGACGCAGCCTCTTGCGTTCAGCCTGCTGAGCGGCCCGGCCGGGGCGACGTTGAACCCCACGAACGGTGTCTTCTCGTGGCGGCCGCTGGTAAGCCAGGCCGATTCAACCAACGTTATCACCGTCGCGGTGGCGGACAACGGCGTTCCGATCCTCTCTGCGACGAACAGTTTCACGCTCACGGTTGATCCGCTGAGTCAACCCAGGTTAAGTCCGATCACGATGGCAGCAGACCGGTTGAGCATCGTCGCCAGCGGCCCGCTCGGCCCGGACTACACCCTGCTGACCTCCACGAACTTGTTAGACTGGCAGCCACTCCTCACCACTAATCCAGCGGCAATGCCGTTCAGCCTGGCTGACACAAACCTTGGTGACCCCGCCCGCTTTTATCGCATCCAGCTTGGGCCGTGAAGCCGAAGCTGCGGTTTCGCGTGCGCCACCCACAAGAGGAACCTGGCACTTTGCCAGCAATGTTATGAACCGACTCACGCGTTGGATCCTGCGCCCACAACACCTTCGCAGCCTGGTAATCGCCTCCGGCCTGATTGGCGTGCAACTCACGAACCTCTTCGCCGCGTCCGCCAAAACCGCGTTGCCCTTGGTCAGTCCGATGTTTGGCGACAACATGGTTCTGCAGCGGGGTAGGACCAACACAATCTGGGGCTGGTCGAACCCTGGCCAAGTCGTCCGGGTGGAACTCGCAGGGCAGACCGCAAGCGCAACGACCGGGGCTGACGGCCGTTGGGAGGTGCGGATTCTGCCACCAAATGCGGGCGCAACTTGTACCGTCCGCATCAGTGGGCCGCAGAAGGTCGACCTTCACGATGTCCTGGTCGGCGACGTCTGGCTCTGCGGTGGGCAGTCGAACATGGAGTTTCCATTGAGCCGCGCGCGTAAGGGCGAGGAAGAAATCAAAGCCGCAGATTACCCGCGCATCCGCCTTTTCATGGTCAAATCGCAGCCGGCTTATTCACCCGCGCCTGTCGTCCAAGGCTCGTGGAAGATTTGCTCACCGAAGACGGTGACCGAGGACGGCGGGTTCTCCGCCGTGGGCTATTACTTCGCGCAGAAGCTTCAGAGCGAACTCAACGTGCCGATTGGACTGATCAAAGATTGCCTGGGTGGCACACCGGCTGAGGCGTGGACCAGTCCCGAAACGCTCCGCAAACTCAAGGACTTTGACACGGCTTTGGACGAGGTCGAGCGCCTCCGCGCCAGGGGCGGCCCGGAGTATGGCAACTACATCATGCATTGGTACGACGAATTCGACGCCGGGCAGAAGGGCAAGACGTGGGCGGCTGCCGAGCTTGATGATTCCGATTGGAAGACCGTTAGCATTCCGGGCGGCTTTCGGGAGCTGGGTGTCGCGGACACTCCAAGTGTCTGCTATTTCCGTAAGACGCTCATGCTTCCCGAGCCGCTGCCCCCGGGCAAAGCCACCCTTCACCTTGGCGTGATCGAGAAGATGGACACGACGCAAATCAACGGCCATTGGGTCGGAGCGAGTGCTTGGGTCGAGAACCCGCGCACCTACGGCATCGGCGAGGGCATCCTCAGGCCAGGCCGGAATGTTCTGACCGTTCGCGTGTTCAAGCTAAAGGCCGATGGCGGATTCCAATCCAAGCCGGACGTCTTGCGTCTGGTGCTCGGCGATAAGACGGTGATGCCGCTCGCGGGCGAATGGAAAGGCAAAGTCAGCGTGGACGCACGCCCTCCGCACCCTCTGCCCCTCGGTTTCGAGAATTGGCCCGTAATGCCCACCGTCCTGTACCAAGGCATGATTGCCCCCATCGCGCCCCTGGCCATCAGCGGTGCGATCTGGTATCAGGGCGAAGCCAATGCGAGCCGCGCGTTTCAGTACCGGACATTGCTCCCGGCGATGATCGGCGACTGGCGGAAGGCTTTCGGCCAGGGCGATTTCCCGTTCTACATCGTCAGTCTTCCGGCCTTCATGCAACGCCGCGACACCCCTGGTGATGATTGGTGGGCTGAGTTACGAGAGGCGCAGGCCCTGACCGCACGCAGCGTCCCCAACTCCGGACTGGCAGTCACCATTGATACCGGCGAGGCCAATGACATCCATCCCAAGGACAAGAAAGTGGTCGGCGAGCGCCTCGCGCTTTGCGCCCTGGCTTATCATTACGGCAGGCGAGTCGTCGCCAGCGGGCCGACCTTCGCCTCGGCCGAACGCCTTCCCGGCGCGCTCAAGCTGCACTTCAACCACACCGACGGCGGATTAGTGGTGAAAGGCGACAAGTTGGCGGAGTTCGCCATCGCCGGCGAAGATCGCAAATGGTATTGGGCGGATGCGAAGCTGGACGGCACAACGGTCATCGTCTCCTCGGCGAAAGTCCCAAACCCGCACGCCGCTCGCTACGCGTGGCAATCCAATCCGGTGGCAACGCTCTTTAACGGTGCCGGGTTGCCCGCAACGCCCTTTCGAACTGACACGTGGCCGGGCACCACGGACAAAAACAAATAAAGGCTAGTGCCGGACAGTGGTTAAATCCGTCGGAGCCGGCATTTCAGCGCCGCAGACTCTCCGGCGGCCCGAGATAGCTGGGCCTCACACCGCCGAGGTCCACCACAATCTTCTGCACCACTACCGCCGGATCAACCATCCACACCTTGAACACGTGTGAGCCGGCCCTGGCAAGGATGTGCTTCGACTTCACCTTGCGCACGCTGTCCTTGACCGCCTCTTCCCAGTCCCGATTCCCATCGCCCGCTCGGTAGCCCTTCGGAACGATGGTCAGGACTTGCGGCGCTTCGTCGTCGAACGACACCGCCATTCGCACGCCTCGCTCCGGCGAGAAGTTCAAGCAGGGCGAGAGAATCGTCGTGACCTCAACAGCGCCTGTGCTCGTGAGCCACGCCTGATACTCCAGACACGGCGAATGCTGCGGCGGCGTCACGCTCTTCGCCGTAACGGGGAAAACCGTCATCGCCGAAAGCGTCCGGCCGTGATCCGGCAAGATTTCCCAACGCGCGGACGAAGTGTCTGTTTTGCGCATAAAATGCCCCGCTTCCATTGAGACATAGCCGTCCGACTCCACAAAGCCGCGCCAGCCCTTGGGCGTAGCAGCCGACGCAAGGAGGCTCCGATCTGGTTCGGAGTGCGGGGCGTGGAATGCGGAGTTGGTGTGAGCCTGCTCGTGTCGGTTGCTCCGGAGCTCGCCGAGGGGAGCGTTCGTCACTTCGACCACGCTCGGCATGGCATTCGTTTCCGGCTGCTGCCAACCGGTGTAACCGATGTGCGTCTGGTCCATCATGTGGTTCCACTTCCCGCCTGCGAGCTTGTGGTTGAAATAATCCGACAACTCCGCGTCTTGCCGGAACAATTCCCGCACCCGTTTCGCGAGTTCGTTCGCCCGCGCCTCCGCCTGGCTGGCATAAAGCCGGTTTCTCGCCACCGCGACATAGAGTTCGTTCACCACGGCACTGGCTTTAGTGGGGTAGAGGACGAGTTGATAGAACGCATCGCGTGATGCCTGCGGGAGCTGGGCGTGGATTGCCTCAGCCTTATCGGTAATGGCTTTCCAATCAGCCAGCACGCGGTCGGCTTCGCCGTAATTCTCCAGGCTGAACGTGCCCGGCTCGAGCAGTTCGGGTTTGCGTCGTCCATTGAACTTCCCGTACTTAGCAACGATGTCCGCGATCTCGGTCGGCGTGGCGTGCCCCAAATTCGCGTTCCGCCCAGCGCCGGAGGTAGTTGCCGAGCTGGTCCTTCGGCCAGGCCGACGGATTCCACGCCAGGCTGAGGAAGAATTCCAACGGCACTTCCTCGGGTTTGATATCGCCGACGTTCACGATCCAAAGCCGGTCTGCGCCGTAGTGCCACGCCAGGTTCATCTGCTCCCAGATTGTCGGCAGCGGTACGGTGTTGAGCCATTTGTAATTCCGCGGGCCGCCGACGTAATCCAGATGGTAATAAATTCCTGCTCCGCCACGGCGGTGACGCTCTTCGGCGGTCGGCAGACGGCGAAGATTGCCCCAGTTGTCATCGCACCAAAGCAACGTCACGTCGTCCGGGACCCGCATGCCGCGCTCATAATAACCCTGCACTTCCTTGTACAGCGCCCACACCTGCGGCACTTCAGTGACGCGCGGGCTAATGCCGTCCCCGATGAATCGGCGCTGATCGGCCACGATGCGTTCGAGCAGGGCGATGCTCTCCGTTTCAGTCATCGGCTCATCACCATCGCCGCGCATGCCGATGGTGATGACCTTATCGTAGTCCTTCGTCCGCCGCAGCCCCTCGGCCCAAAACTCGCGCAGCTTTGCGTCGTTCTTTGAATAATCCCAACTGCCTCTGCGATTGCCGGCGCGTTCCCACTCCTTCCACGCGCGCATCATCGGCTCGTGATGCGAGGTGCCGATGATTACGCCATACTCGTCCGCCAGTTTCACGTTCAACGGATCGTCGGTGGCGAACGAATTGTCCCACATGGCGGGCCAGAGGTAGTTGCCTTTGAGCCGCAGGATGAGTTCAAAGACGTTCGTGTACATCCCGTGGTTCAATTCGCCGTACTTTTTCCGAGCCCAGGTCATGAGGCAGGGGCCTTCATCGTTGATGAAGATGCCGCGGTATTTCACCGCCGGCGGGCCCTGCACGTAGCGGCCCGCGGCGACGAAGTATTCCCTGTGCGGCTTAGGCGGCACATCGGCCCACCAATGCCACGGCGACACGCCCATTTGCTCCGCCAGATCATAGACGCCGAAAATCGTCCCGCGCTTGTCGCTGCCCGCGATGACGAGCGCGCTTTCAACCCCGGGCCAGGGTTGCCTCAGGACTTGAATCAGGGAGGCCTCCCACTTGCCGGCGATGTCTGCGACATCAATCTTCCGCTCGCGCACCAGCCGATCAATCACCGCGCTGCGACCCAGGGTGCCGACCAGAATCACGTTCCGGCCCGCGCTGGCAAAGTCGTGCCTGAGCGCGGGCGTGATGTTCGAAACGCGGCGGATGTCCATCTGCAGATCTGCCGCCACGCGCAGCACGCCGGACCAGTCATTCGTGTCCACCAGAATGCTGGCCGCCTTGTCATCCGCAAAAAGATAGAAGCTGCCAGCGCTGCGCTTTTCACTGACGAAGGAGTTGGTGGTCAGAGCAATTGCGCTGTTGCCAAAGAGAAGGGCGAGCGCCAGCACCTCCGAGAGCCCCGCGAGAGGTTTAATCTTCCTCGACAGGCTGAAGGGGTTCTTTGGACGCATCGCTGTTGGCAGGGGTCAAAGATCGCTGTTGCTGACAAAGGCGATGCGTCGGCTGTCCGGCGACCACGAGGGGACGTTGATCGTGCCCTGGCCGCCATACACGTAAGCAATGACTTTCGCCGCGCCACCCCCACCCGGCATCAACCGCAGATAGACCTGCTGGTAATAAGGGTGATCGGTCGGGGCGACATGTTGCGAATAAGACAGAAACAACAGCCATTTCCCGTCCGGCGAAATATGAGGGAACCAGTTGTTGAACTCGTCGTCCGTCACCTGTTCCTGATCCGTGCCGTCGGGTTTCATCCGCCAAATCTGCATTCTCCCGCTGCGGCTGGAGTTGAAGTAAATGTGCTTGCCGTCGGGCGTGAACTCCGGGCCGTCGTTCAAACCGGGTGAGTCGGTCAGCCGGATTTCCGTGCCGCTGCCATCGGATCGAATCTTGTAGATGTCATACTTGTTGTTCCGGCCGCCGGTATAAACGAGCCACTCGGCGTCCGGCGACCAACCGTGCAGGTACGAAGGCGTCAAGGGCGTGATGCGTTTCGGCGTTCCGCCGACGGCAGGCAGCGTGCAGATGGCCGACTGGCCGCCCGGCGCGCTTTGATCACTGATGCCGAGCATCTTGCCATCGAAGGAGAGCACGTGGTCGTTGTTGTTCTTGATCGCGAAGCCCGTGTCCATGAGCGTCGGCTTCCCCGTTGCCAGATCAAACCGGGCGAGCCTTCCCCAGCCCTCCGCGCGCCCGCTGATGTTGTAGATCAAGGCCTTGCCATCCGCCGTCCAGTTCGGCGCCTCGAAGGGCTGTTGGGAGCTGTGAATCATCTCGAGCCGGCCGGTGTGAACGTCGAGGATTTCCAGCACACTGCCGATGTAATCCCGGTAAGGAGTGAAACCCTCCTTTGACCGGGCGGATGATGCGCACGTCGCGAAACCTCGCCGTTTCCACGACATCGCCCCGGTGCGAGCACAGAAACAGCCCGGCGTAAACCTCGTCGCCGAGGTCGAAGTTCGTCAGCGCGCGGCTCACGAAGGCTTCCCCATAACGCGCCGCCGAGAAGACGCAGGTGTTCCCCTTGCGCTCGAACTGGAGCACGCTGGCGTTGGTAACGGGCAGGACGATTTGCTCGGTGTTCGCGCCCTTCGCCCGGCGGAATTGCAGCGACGTGAGGCCGTCGCCGTGCTCAGCGCCATCCGCGTATGGCGCGTCGGCGTCAAGGTGGGCTCGCACCATCCAGCCCAGCTTGCGATGCGCGTCCGCGCCTTTCCCGACAAACTCCGCCCGCGACGCGCAGAATGAAATCACCCTTCAGCCGCTTCCACAGAAAGTGGAACTGGTCACGCCCGAACCACATGTTCGTGCCGGCGGCGGTGAGCGTGTATTCCTGATTCGCAACGTCGTAGCTGGCCGAGCCGGCGAGCGCCGGCGCTCCAATGTCGGCGTGCCCTTCGAATTGGCCGAGGGGATCTTGCTGTGCGCTTGCCGGACCGATTCCGAGGGAGAGCAGGCCGGACATGAGGGTCAGGATAATCTGCCGGGTCGTATCGGCATTCATCATCATGTCGGAACTTGCGCGGACGCCAGCCGGCGCGATCACGATCCGGGGATAATCTCAATCCCATTGATCTCGGGATTCTGGATATTGGCGGTGAATTTGATGTCCAGCTTGCCGTCGGTGATCTCCACCGGGACGGTCTCAATATAGACACGCTGCGGGCCGCCCGCCTTCACCCAGATGTCAAAGTCCTTGAACTCATGGCCTTCGACGTTGAAGGAAAAGACGCGCTGGCCCGGCCCGGTAATACCGTCGTAGGTCTCGGCGAAGTGCAGTTTCACCGTGTACTTGCCGTCGGGCACGCGATGCGAGAAAGAGGTCATGCCGTAGCGCTCGGAACGGTAGAGGCCCGGGTCCTTGGTGTTCTCGATCTTCGTGTCTCCTGGCCGCGAGATGGTCTCACCGTCCGCAAAACCCTGGTCGGCCAGCCACTTGTTGCCGCCGGAGTCGGTGAACGGGGCCGTGTCGCCAGCCCGGATCCGGATCACCGCCGGGGCTGGCTTGGGTGCGAGGGCGGGGGCAGGAGCCGGACTTGCCGCCTTGGATTGGGCGGTTGCCGCTGGGGCAGTCGCGCTGCTGCCAGACTGTTTCTTGCCCGATTGGCAACCGATGAAGAGAATAACGGCCAGCGCCGGAATCAGCGGGCCGCCGACAGATCGCAGGAAATGTGTGTTGGTATGCATAGACTGGGTTTTGTTTGGTTTGTTCTGGCGGTAGCATGAACCAACCCGCCAAACTCCACATGTCGTCAATCTTCAGGACGCCATCACGGGGCTGCGGCGGGGCACGGGAGTGAGATATTTCATCGCGAATTCCAGAAACACCGGCCAGTTGGGGCCGTCAGTGTGTCCGCCGCTGTGCTGGCGGAAGGCGATTTCTCCGTTGGTCAGCGCCGTTTCAATGGGCGGAAACTCAGTCATCCCCAAGTCCTTTTTCCCGAGCAACCGATAGACCGGCCCGGCGCCGACAGCGGTGAGGAACATGCCTTTGGGGTCCACCCAGGCATCGCCGTTGGTCGAGCCGCTGCTGATGAACACCGGCCGCGGGGCACACAACGCAATCAATTCATGCGAGTCCACAGGCAGATCGTTCCAATGCAACGGGCCGGCGTACTTGATGAAGTTGCCGGCCATCCAGTGGTATTCCCCGCTCGCCGCGAGGTTCTCGACCACCTCGCCCCAGTCTCGCCGATGCAGCTTCGCCCCGCCTTCACCGGATGAGCTGACGAAGGCAATGGCGAACCGCGCGTCATAGGCCATAGCCACGAGCGTCGCCTTGCCGTAACGCGAGACCCCTTCCAGAGCCCACGCGTTTAGCATCCACCGCTTTGTCGGTTTCCAGATAATCCAGCGCCCGGCTCGCGCCCCAGGCCCAGGCGCGCAATGCCCCCCAGTCGTCCGCCTTCCGCGGCTGGCCTTTGTTGCACAGGCCGATGATGCCTTGCCGGAGGCCGGCGCCGTTGTCGGCTTGAACGCTGGCAGGCGTGAAAACGGCGTAACCCCAGCCTTTGGCCAGCACCTGCTGCTGCCAGGTCGGCCCGCTCGCCGGCCCCGCCGAAGGCGCGGGGGGCGAAGGTGTTTGTGGCCGGGGCGTTCGTGCCGCGAAATCTCCCACTCCCGAAGTTGAATCCGAATTGCATGATCACCGGGACGGGTCCGCTGGCGTCGGCTGGCGTGCTTAGGGTGAGTTGAAGGTTGACGCTGATCAGAGGGCAGGCCGAGTTGTCCACCTGCCCGACGAGTTGTTTGGTGACGACCGGCACCTGGCCATTCGTTTCGCGCTTCGTGCTCGTTACTTCCCAATTCACCTTCGGGGTCTCCCAGGGAACGCGGCCATAGATTTCACGGTCGAAGTCCTCCACGATTTCGGGCCGGCGATGCTTCCACCACCCCTCCGCCGTCGTGACTCTCTGCCCATTCTTCAAGCGCAGCGGGTCGGGCAAGTTCGGAAACGGATTTGCTTTCGACTCGTCGTAGTTGGCGTAGTACGGCGACTGGGGATTCATGCCGTCGCGCCCGCGCCGGATCGCAGTTATTCCGAGCAGTTTCAACATCTGCTGGTGGTCCTCCTGGGTCGTAACCGCGGCGGGGGCGGGGAGATTGGTCGCTGGAAGCTGCGCAGCACGCGTTCGCGCGGAAAAGACCAGCACAAGGCAGCCAGACAAGATCGCGCGCCAACCGGAAGCCAGGTTTGATTTCATGTGAGCAGAGTCACTTGGGCGCCCAAATCCGAAACTCGCCGCCGCAGTGCAGCAGGGCCAGCAGGTACAGCATCCCGTCGTAATAGCGATGCGGGCCAGTTGGGACGGGCGTGTCCCAGAGCGCCTCGACGAATCCCTTCGCCCGCGGATGGGTCGCGGCGAGGCTGGCCACGGCATTCATTGCCACCAGTCCGGTCACGTGATCGTTGCCAAACTGGGTTCCGTCCAACTTGAACCGGTTGCCGTAGGTCGCCATGCCTTTCGACTCGAAAAACGCCTGCAGCCGGTCGCTCCGTTGGGGCTCGCGAATGTCCCTGGCCCACCACGCCCAGTCCACCGACCAGTTCATCGCCGTGCGCCACGAGTCGTATTGAAAGTCCGCGCTGTGCGGGTTCCACGGACTGGCCCAGGGCGTGCCGTCGAAATTGGCGTAATCCGGCGCGAGGCCGGTGGCGGGATACGTTGCACGCTGGAAAAACTCCCGGCTGGCCGTGGCGGCCTGCGCCCAGAAAGCACGATCCCCCTCCGGCCCCCACTTGGCCCACAACTCATAGAATGCCGGAACCTGGTAGGAAGGATCGGTGTGGTTCCAGTTCTCCAGGTCCGGTGTGAACCGGACCATCTTGTGGTCGGGTTCAAAGAGAGCGCCGGCGGTCATGGTGCCCTTGACCGTCGGACCGGTAATGAGCTGGCGGTGCCGCATATCCCGGAGCAGCCGATCGGCTTCCGCGCGGTAATTATAAATGCCGTCGCGGCTGCCCCAACGCCCGGCCGCGAAGTAAAGCGAGGTGGCAAAATACTCCTCTCCATCCGGCGCGGGCATCTCGTCGTTCGGCGTGCCGTTGGTGGCCATGGACCACGAGAAATACCCGAACGCCGGATGGCTCGGCGAAGCGTGGTACATGAAGGTCCGGGCCCAATTCCACAGGGCGTCAAATTCGGCCCGCTTGCCCAACTGCACTGCGATCATCATGCCGTAAGACATGCCTTCCGAGCGCACGTCCCGGCTGTTGATGTCGTGAATGTAGGCCAGCGGCCCGTTCGAGTTCGCTCCGGCGGGGAAGTAAACCGCCTGCGTGACGGGGTCGCCGTGAAACAACTGCTGGAAGCCGGTCCTGATCCGCCCGGTCACTTCCTGCGGGGAGCGGCCCGCTTCAACGAAGAGATTGCGATACCTGCCGGTCGCGAAGGCGCCGGCAGCGTTCGCCGGAGCGTGCGGCGGCGACGAGGTGCAACCGACCAGCGCGGCAACCACACCGGCGCTGAACACGCTTGAAATCAAGTGCCTCATAGACTGTCTCTTGCGGGACGGCGTTTGTTCGGGCGCCGGCCCGCCGGGCGTTCATTTGTCTGCCGGAACATAGTCAAACCAATCAAAATCCGCGGGGACGGAACTCGCTTGTCCGTTGCCCGTGGCGAACAATCCGATCACGACCCCCGTGAAATTGAAGCTGGCGTTCTTCTGTGCGGTCAACATCTCGGAAGACAAAGCGCGGGTTGTCGCAGTGCCCAGGCTCTGCTCGCGGCCGTGCAGTGGCTGATAGAAGAATTCGTAGCCCAGAGGTCCGGCTTTGACGGTCAAAATGATGTCCCCGGCAGGGACTGCCCGAAAGCCAACCGGCTCGCTGACCTTCCCGTCCAGAACCTTCCTGAAGAAAACCTGCCGTTTGCCTTCCTTGAGTGTGGTTCCGATCTCGTAGTGATTGTTGTCGTTGCCGCGCAGAACAAGCCCCGCCTCCTCGTTGGTTTGCCGCGGGGTGAAAGAGAGCTTGGTGGACGCGCGGCAAGCCAGGTCGGTTTGCCGACGCCCGACAAAGGCGGGTGAATCCTGGTCATTCAACGTCACCGCCGAGCCATTCAACCGCAGCCAGCCAGGATGTGCGGCAAGTGAGAAGTCTTTCGCATAAGGGTTGCGCAGAAAGCTCCAGCAGAGCCGCAACGTCGCCCCGTCGAATTCATCGCGCGCCGGCTCCTTCGGCCACGGATGCGGGCGCAATCGCGGCGCAGGCAGGGTCGCTGTGATGGGCTGACCGTTATTTACCACCGGCCACGCGTCTTCGCCCCACGAAACCGGGGCGAGGAACGTTTCGCGTCCGAGGTGGTGGAACCTGCCACCTTGCGGGCGGAAACCCAGGAACACCATCCACCAGCCGTCGGGAGTCTCCACCAGGTCGGCATGGCCGAGCGCTTGAAACAGATCATTAGGCAGATGCCGATGGGTGAGGATTGGATTCCTGGAATTGGACTCGAACGGACCCCAGGGCGAATCGCTCCGGGCAATCGTGACTCGGTGATCGTAGCTGGTGCCACCCTCCGAAATCATCAGATAGTACTTGCCTCTGATCTTGTAGAGGTGCGGCCCTTCGGCCCACGGCCCGCCCGTGCCTTTCCAGACCTCCTTCAACTCACCTTCCAGCCTGCCGGTTTTCACATCCAGCGTCGTGCTCGCGATATACCCGTCGCCCATCCCGACGTGCCGCGTGTAATAAACCTTTCCGTCATCATCGAAGAGAAACGACGGATCAAAGCCCTCCTTATCCAGCCAGATCGGATCCGACCACGGCCCAGCCGCATTCGTGGCCGTCACATAGAAGTTTCCTCCGTCCCCCCCAACCAACGTCGTCACCATGTAAAAGGTTCCCCTATGGTGCCGGATCGTCGGGGCCAACACGCCGCCGGATGACCGCATCTTGTCCAGGTTCAACTGGCTCTTGCGTGTCAGCACGTGGCCGACTTGCCGCCAATGAACCAGATCCTTGCTCTGGAAGATGGGCACGCCCGGAAAGTATTCAAACGTGCTGTGGACGAGGTAATAATCTTCACCCGCGCGACAAATGCTCGGATCCGGGTAGCACCCGGACAAAATGGGATTCCGAAAAGTCGTGGTGGAATTCTGGGAATGGACATTCCCTAACCCCGCCAGCAAGGCGAGCATAACCGCAGCCTTTAGCCTGACTATTTCACACCTCGCAGAATTTGCCGACCGGCCGTAGTCGCCAACGTCAGTCGGCGCATTTCTCCTGCCGCGAAGATGGCGCCGACTGACGTCGGCGGCTACTGGAGTTTGAAATAGGTGGCTCAGGTTCCGCCAACGTTTCCACAGCTTGCGGCGCTTCGCTCCTTCGCGCCATTGGGATCCACCCCTCCATTCTTCTTTCCTGAGGCAGGATTTCACAACGTTTTCCATTCTTGGTTTCCTGTTCTTGCCCCACACCATTCGCTCACGGCACCTGCGGACGCAGCACACACGGTTTCGTTTCGAGCGTTAGGGTCGCGGAGTTCAGCCCAGCGGAGGTGGCCGTCACTTGGATTGCCCCAGGCTGCTTGCTGGATTGCACGATGAGTTGAGCCAGCCCGTTGAACACGCTGCGGCGCCACTGCGGTGGCGGCAGGTTTTGCCGGGTATCCAGCGCCGCGCCGAGATTAATTCCACCGGGGCCGTAGCGGTTGGCCACGGCAACCGCGATGGTATTCTCACCAGCGCGTAGAAACGGCTTGACGTCAAACCTCGGCTTCTCCTGCCAATCGTGTGATTCGCCGACCTTCTGACCGTTCACATAAGCCCAGCCCTCCTCGTCTATCCGGCTGAACCGCAATTCCACGCTCGCATTGGTCAGCATCCCTTCGGTCGCCAGTAACCGGGCGCGGAAGACAGCGCTCTCGTTCTCGGTCAGCGGGCCCTCGCCGCTGCTCACGTCCGCAGCGGGCCAGGCTGAATCGTCAAATTGTGCGGCCACCTCCTTCAGGTTCGGTTCGCGTGCGTCCCGGACCTTCGACCAGCGCCATTCCTTCAGCGGAAACGACTGCACCGCCGACTGGGCGATGAACACATCCGGCTCATGGCAGCTCGGATCGCCGTTGCCCACCCCCAGCAGCCGGCCGGGCCCTGCCAGGCCGAATTGCACGCTATTTTTCGCCACCGGCACCACCCGCCCCTGCGCGTCCGTAACCGAAACGGTGACGATGCTGACGTCCTCGCCGTCGGCATTGATGGCCTTCCTGTCCGGCACCAGTTGGACGGAGGCCGGGGCGCCCGTGGTTTCAACCCTGGTTTCCGCAACCGCTTGCCCGGCCCGGTAACCGTTGGCTGAGAGCACTCCGGGAGCATACTTCACCATCCAGCGGAGCTGAGAATTCTTCTTCATTTGCTGGCGGCCCAGGCTTTGGCCGTTCAGAAACAGCTCCACCGAGTCGCAGTTGCTCAGGGCGCGCACGTCCAGTTCCTGGCCTTCCCGCCCCGGCCAGGTCCAATGGGGCAGGAGGTGCAACACCGTCCGGTCGCTCCACCACGATTGGTAATAGTAGAAGTTGTCTTTGGGAAACCCGCACGTGTCCAGGATCCCGAAATGCGAATTGACGCAGGGCCACCAGTAGGGCGTCGGCTCGCCGCGATAATCAAAACCCGTCCACACGAAACCGCCCGAGAGCCACGGGCGGGAGGCGAAGAAACTCCACCACGCTTCGGCGGTATTCCCCCAGCGCGGCGCGTTGTCGTCGTAGGCGCTCACGTAGCCGCGCGGCGGGTCGTTGGCGTAAATGCCGCGGGTGCTCACCGTGCTGCCCTGTTCGGTGCCCACGTTGGGCTGGCGCGGATGGGCTACGTGATAGGCATCCATGTTGGTCTCGCCCACAAAGTAGTTCCACCCGCGTACCTCGATGACGCGATTGATTCCCTCAAACTCGTTGCCCAGGTTCGCGGCGTACGTCACGGCGCGGGTCGGGTCGAGCCGCTTCACGAGGGCCTGCATCGTCTCGGCCACCCGCCCGCCGACCGGAAGGGCTTGCACTTTGAATTCCTCATTGGCGATGGACCAGACGAAGACACTCGGATGGTTGCGGTCGCGCAGGACCAGCCCTTCCAAGCGGTCGAGGTTCTGGCGGTCGCTGCCCAGCAGCCGGTTCTCATCCATCACCAACATCCCGAGCCGGTCACAGGCATCCAGCAACTCGGGTGTGGGGGGATTATGCGACGTGCGATAGGCGTTGCAGCCCATCTCTTTCAGCTTCGCCACGCGGAAGTACTGCAGCCGGTCCGGCAGCGCCGCGCCCGCGCCCGCGTGGTCCTGGTGATTGCACGTGCCGTTCACAACGTAAGGTTTGCCGTTCAGCAGGAATCCCTTCTCCGCATCGAACGCCACCGTGCGGATGCCCAACAAGGTCTCGGTGCGGTCAAGCACGACCCCGGCGGATTCCACCGTCGTGCGCAGCCGGTAGAGGTTGGGCGCTTCGGGGGACCACAGCCTGGGGGCCGCGACCCTGGCAATCTGTTGGATTGTCTCTTCCGAACGGCCGGCCAGGTGAGCGGACTTCTTCGTCGTGGCGGCGATGCTTCCGTCCGGTGCGAGGATTTCGCACCTGACCTTGGCCGCCGCCGCGGCAGATTGCGTATTCGCCAATCGGGTCTGAATGTGAATCTCGGCCGGCCCCTTGGGGACATTGTTCTTGAACTTGCTGAAAACGAATATGCCGTCCGGGGCGACCGCCACGGGCGCGGTTTTCACCAACCACACATGCCGGTAGATGCCCGCCCCTTCGTAGAACCACCCCTCGCGTTGCGAGGCATCCACCTTCACCGCGAGGATATTCCTGCCGCCGCACTTGGCGACGTCGGTGATGTCGTAGCGGAAGCTGCTGTACCCGCTCTCATGATGGCCAACGCACCAGCCGTTGACGAAGACGACGCAGTCCCGGAACACACCGTCGAACTCAAGCCACAGCCGCCGGCCGGCATCGGTCTTGGGCAGCTCAAAGGTGCGGCGGTACCACGCGACGCTGTTGGTCGGAAAGTCCTGGCCCAGAGCCTTGAAGCCGTGAGCGCCGTCGGCCTTTGAATCGAAGGGCAGCTCGATCGCCCAATCGTGCGGCAGGTTCACCGTGCGCCAGCTCGCGTCGTTGAACGACACGTCCGCCGGACCGCGGCCCGTGGCCGCTTTGGCCAGATCCTGGGCGATGCCCCATTCGTTCCCGAGGTGAAACCTCCACCCGAAATCCAGCAGCAGCCGCTCGCGGGGGCCGGACTCGCCCGCGGCAAAAGCCTGCACGCAGACCAGCCCGGCGAAGGCACAGGCGCATAGAAAGGAGCGAAACCACGTCTTTGTCATGCGCTTTGAGGCTAGCCCAAGGCTTGACCCCGGGCAATCGCAAGCATCGTAACCCGCTGAAAACGAAGATGGGGTGCCGCCAGGACGATGCGGGACTAGCGTGCTGCGGGCCAACTGCTGCCGATACGCCCGTCAGGCAGACTGAATGGGTCCGTGTCCATGAATAACGTGGCCGGTGGCACCCGCGATGGTGGGCTGGCCCTGTATGCCGTTATTCCGGAACCATCCATCGTCACGCTGGCGGGATTGGGTGCTGCCGCGCTCCTGGTCTTCCGCCGCCGCAGCGTCTGATTTTAGCCGGCTTTTTGACCCCAGGCCGTTACCGCCCGGTAACGGCCTTTCTTTTGGTTCTTGCTGATTTCCACCAGGACCGCTGCGCGGCCTCCCAGCCGCCTCGCTGATTCTTCAGTTGACCGATGGGGAAGCCAGCGGAGCAAGTGAATGTGAGAACCAAAGGTGCCGGTCAATTTTCCGACATTGAGCACCGCCCCCCCCGGCGCCCCCGGAAATCCCCCTGGCTGGCGTACGTACCCGCCCCAACACTCAATCAGTATTCGCCGTTATTGTCTGTGGCCTCCAGAAATGCTAATTCTGTTGGCCAAGATCAAATAGACGAGACGGCGAACTTATGAACGACCTGGCAACGGCCATGGCGGCCGGAGACTTTGTTCTCCGGCGATGCCGCAATCTAAAGATTGCCAAAGGGGAAGCAATGGCCCTTACTGCCGGTGTGGATTTGTCGTGCGCGCCGACCCGCCACCTCGAGCTTCCCGCTTCAGCCGGGGGCCTCAGCCCATGAAAACCTTATTGGCGCTGGCTGAACATCCGGATTTCGCGGAAGCCATCCGCGCGGGCCTCAACCCCGAGCAGTACCGGGTCGTCGCTTGCGCCAGTCTGGATGAGGCTGCGCCGCTGCTCGAGCACGGCCTGGCCGAGGCCTGCATTGTGGACGTCGAGTTGACCAGCGTTCGCGACATCTGGTTCCTCGAGCAGCTCCGTCGCAAGGCGCCCCGCTGCCCGTTCATCGTCTGTGCCGGCGCCAAACAGTGGGAGTGGGAGGAAGAAGCCTATCTTCAAGGCGCCGCGCACGTTCTCACCAAGCCCGTCCGCGGCCGCGTCCTCACTGCCCTCCTGGATCGGCTTTGGTTGACGCCCGCCGCCAACCCTCCGCCCCAGCCGGCGCTGCCGCCCCTCCCGCCCGAACCCGCGCGCTCCGCCGAGCCCGGCACCGCCCCCGCCGCCGCCCAGACGCTCGCTGTCCTGCGGAGCTTCTCCGGCATACTCACTCACTCCCTCGACGCGGAAGCCATGCTCAAGCAGTTCCTGCTGCTCCTGCGCGAAATCCTGGGCGTCAACCGCGCCGCCATCTTCCTCCGCCAGCCCGCCGCCGCCTTCGGCAACGCGCCTGCCGGCGCCGAAAGCCGCCGCCTCCGCGCCGCCTGCGCCATCGGCTTGTCCTCCGGCCTGCTCCAGCACTTCGAGTTGTCGTTCGAGGCCGGCATTGGCGCCCACCTCTTTCGCACCGGCCGCATCCTGCGCCGTTCCGCCCCGGGAACCCGCGCCGACCTCGAAGCCCAGAAGGAGTTCGAACTGCTCGGCGCGCAGGTCGCGGTGCCCGTCCTGGATCGGGAGACGGTCTTGGGGGTCGCCGTCTTTGACGGGCGCCTCACCGGCGAACCGCTCCTGAATGCCGAGCTCGAGCTGACCTTCCATCTGCTCGAACAGTTGGGGCTGGCTGTCCGCAATATCTGGCTCCACGACCAGTTGGCCACCAGCCACGAGATGATGGCCGACATCCTCCGTGAGCTCAGCAGCGCCTGCGTCGTCGTCAGCCACGACCTCGCCATCCTCCACGCCAACAAGACGGCCCGCAAATACTTCAGCCGCGGTGAACGGCGCAGTGGTGACCTCGAGTTCAGCGACCTCCCCCAGCCCCTCGGGGCCAAAATCCATCAGGTCCTCAAAACCGGCTCGCCGGTTTCCAGGTTCAGATACGAGCCCGAAGACTCCCCCGGAACCGTCTATAATGTCAGCATTGTCCCCTTCCAAAAGCCGCCGGCCGGCCTGCCCGGTTCCGCCCTGCTCATGGCCGAAGACCTCACCCAAAGTGAGCAGCTCCGGCACTTGGAAGTCGAGGCCGCCAACCTCCGCCTGGTCAAGACCATGGCCGATCGCCTCACGCATGAAATCGGCAATGCCCTGGTCCCCCTCTCCACCCATCAGCAACTGCTCACGGAGAAGTGGAAGGACACCGAGTTTCGTGCCTCCCTCAACGTCGCCCTCGCCGACGGCGTCAAGCGCGTCACCCGCCTGATCAACCAAATGCGGTTCCTGGCCCGAGATGGCCTGACCTCTCAGGACACCTTCCCCTTGGCCTCGCTGATCGAGGAAGCCTACCACGAAGCCTGCAAACACCAGGCCACCAAGACCTCGCAACTCAAGTGCGATGCGCCGGCTAAGCCCATCTCCATCACCGGCGACCGTCCCGCCCTTAGGTATGCCCTGACGGAGGTGATGCTTAACGCCCTCCAGGCCAACCCCGCCGATCCCAAAATCCTCGTCCGCTGGCGCGTGGAAGCCGGCCGCAACAGCTTGCAGGAACTGCAGATTGACGTGCAGGACAACGGCACCGGTTTCACCCCCGAAGCCGCGCAGAAGGCCGGATCACCGTTCTTCACCGCCCGCAATGTCGGTTTGGGCCTCGGCCTGGCCGTCGCCCGCAAGATCATCGAAACCCATCGCGGCAAGCTTGAAATCCTCGCGCCCAAGTCCGGGCAGGGCGGGGTGGTGCGAATCTCCATCCCGCTCGAGCCATCCCCGCCTCCACAGCCTTGACCGGGGACTGCTGGTCACTCACTGACAGCCGGTTAACCCCCATTGCCGATCGCCCACTACTGCCCGTTCAGGTGCTTTATCGTTAAATCACAGGGGTTTTGAGCCCAGCGTCCCCCAGGCTTGCTGGCCGGCCTGATGGAAGTGGGGATGGCAGCATCACGGCACTCCCCCCGGGCTGCTGGCTATGTGCTACGGCTGTGCTAGCTATGAACTCGCATTTGGATCCGAATCCACATGGGAGTAGATAGGGCGTACATGGCTAGCACAGCCGTAGGGGGTGGGGGGATGAGAGGGTGGCGTCAGGCCCCCGATCCCTGGACCAAACCCATCCTCCGGCTCCAAGCCCCAGTTTTCTGCCCCAAGTGCCAGTTTTGAATATCACACAACATCCAAAATAATAGAGTTGACGACATGGCCGGCGTCTGCTAGAAAACGACAGACTAAATGTCTGAGGACACGTGCGGGCTTAACAAGTTTATGAAGATTATCACTTCTGTTGTATTCAGCGTAGCTTTGCTGGCTACCTGTAACTGCTTCGGGAAAGATGCGCCGAAAGCCAATCCAATCAACGAGGCTCTGACCGCGGTTCCGGCCGCCGAACTGCCAGCCAAGGCGGCGGACCTGGTCTTGCACACCAAGTCCCGCGACCGGCAGGCCACGACGATCAATGTCGTGAAGGCCGCGCTGGGAATCAATCCCGCCGCCGCTCCGGCCATCGTAGGTGCCATCGCCCGCGCCGTGCCGGACATGGCGCCCGTGGCTGCCGGCACCGCAGCGGCTGAGCAGCCGAAGCAGGCCAGTGCCATTGCTAAAGCCGCCGCCGCCGCCGCCCCCGCCAAAGCCGGCAAAATCGTGACCGCCGTTTGTCGCGCCGTGCCCAACGAATACCGCAACGTCGCCGTAGCGGTGTCCCAGGTGGTCCCGGCTGCGGGCAAGGAAATCGTGAACGCGGTTGCTGCTGCGTTGCCGGACCTGAAGCCGTCTATCGAGAGAACCCTCGTCGTCTATGGCGGAAACGTTGTATCCGTGGCTGCCACGCTCGATCAGGCCGCCAGCGTTTCCCGAACCAGCACGGCCTCGGGCGCCGTGGCGCCGTCGGCTGCCAACCCAGCCGCCCCGGTCACCATCGCGGGCGTTCCGGCCCCCAGGGCCAGAGGACCTGTGGTCGGTCCGCCCTACATCCCGCTGACGAGCACCCCGACTAACGTCACCCCCGGCACCTCGGGCGAAGTTCCCGATGGCGGACGCAACTACGCGGCGCCGTAGAATCTTTTACAGCAACACACGCAAGCCTGTCTGTTCTTCCAGGCGGGCTTTTTTGTTGGCCGAAGCAGGGGGCGCCGATGTGCCGGGAACACGCGTTTCCGTTCCCTCTGCCAATTGGCAACACTCCTTTGTGCCATTCCTTGCCCCAGCCCATTCGCTGCTCGACGGCGTTTCGGACACGTGCTATTGACGGCGGCTGACATGAACGTCGCCACGTTGCAGAAAGTTGACCGCTGGCTGGGGATTCCCCTGTGCTGCGCACTGACTGCCTGGCGGGGTCTGCTGGGGCGATCAACTCCACCGGCCTCGGCGCCACTGCGCAACCTCCTGTTCGTAAAGCTCGCCGAGCAAGGCTCAACCGTCCTGGCCTGGCCCGCCCTCCGGCGCGCCGTCGAGCTGGTCGGACGCGAGAACGTCTATTTCATTACCTTCGAGGAGAATCGCTTCATCCTGGATGTGCTCAACGTGATCCCGGAGGCCAATGTCATCGCGGTTTCCTGCGATTCCTTCCCCGGCTTGGTGCGCAGTGCGCTCGGCGCCATGGGCCGCCTCCGGCGATTGAAACTTGACGCTGCGATTGACATGGAGTTCTTCTCGCGCGGCTCGGCGGCGCTGACCTTTTTGACCGGCGCCGCGCGGCGCGTCGGCTTTCATGCCTTCTTCGGCGGCGGGCCGTACCGCGGGAATCTCATGACGCACCGGCTGCTTTACAATCCGCACCTGCACACCAGCCAGACCTTCCAGACCCTCGTCGAGGCGCTGCGCTGCGAGCCCGCCGCCTTGCCGACCTGTGGCCTGATTCCTCCCCCGGCAAACCACGAGCCGCCCCCATTGGCGCCCCACCCGGACGAATTGGCGGCCGTGAAAGAGATTGTGCGGGGCGAAACCGGCGGTCGGCCGCCGCTGATCCTGCTCAATCCCAATGCCAGTGACCTGTTGCCCTTACGCCGCTGGCCGACCGAGCGTTACCTCGACCTGGCGCGGCGTCTGCTCGCCCGGTTCCCGGAAGCCTGGATCGGGTTCACCGGCGCGCGCAATGAAGCCCAGGCAACGGTTGAGCTGGTTCGCCAGGTCGGTTCCGCGCGCTGCGTTTCGTTTGCCGGCAAGACGACCCTGCGCCAGTTGCTCGTGCTCTACACCCTGGCCGATGTCCTGGTGACCAACGACAGCGGCCCCGCCCATTTCGCGACCGTTACCCCCATCCGGGTGGTCACCTTGTTCGGCCCGGAGACCCCCGCGCTTTACGCGGCCCGCTCGCCCCGCAACTCGGTCTTGTGGGCCGGCATCACCTGCAGCCCATGCGTGAACGCTTACAACAACCGCCAGTCGCCCTGCCGCAACAACCTCTGCCTCCAGGCCATCACCGTGGACCAGGTCTTCGCCGAAACCTGCCGCGCCTACGAGCAACGACTGCGCCGCGGCGCAGATTGAGGTGTGGATTGTCGTTGACAGCAATCCCTGTTGCCGGTCTGGAGGCCAGCAACCCGACCCGGAGTATGGGCGCGGCGACGCGCGCCACGGCCAGCAACAACCTCGCCTGCGTTTTCCTGTTGGCATTCCTCCTCGCGTCGGCTTCTTTTGCCGCCGAGCGCAAACTGCAAGTGGGCATCGCGGGGCACGCGTTCGATCACCTGGGCAACCTCGGCGAGCAGGCCGAAGCGGCGGCCGCCAGCGGCTCGACCATCATTTACGCCACCGGCTTTGGGGGCGACGGCTACCTGGGCCTGCCGGCGCCGGCCGAGCTGGAAGCTAAACGCAAGACGGTCGCCGCGTATCTGCGGCAGGCCAGGGCGCGCGGCATTCGGCTGGCCCTGGGCTACGTTTGCGCGACCTCGATCGTCAAGCTGGAGACGTTCGACCGTCATTGGACTCCTGAGCTGCGGTCGCAGTCTGCCACGCCGCCTGCACAGTGGCTGCAATGCGATGCCAACGGCCAGCCGCTGCCTTCCTGGTATGGCGGCGATTACCGGCCCGCCTGCATGAACAACCCCGACTGGCGGCGCTACCAGGAATTCATCGTCCGCCTGCAAATCGAATCGGGCCACGACGGCATCTTCTTCGACAACCCGACGGTGCATCCCCAGGGCTGCTATTGCGAGCACTGCATGAGGAAGTTCAGGGAGTTCCTGGCACGGGAAGGGCAGCGCGTGGCGGTGCCGGCGACCAACTCGCTGGCGTTCCTGCGCCAACTGGCCCAGGGGCGGCCGGCGGATTTCATGCGGTTCCGTTGCACAACGGCCAAGGATTTCCTGGCCCAAATGCGCGCCTGCGCCCGCCGCGTCAAGTCCGGCGCGTTGATGACCTGCAACAACAGTCTCAACGCGCCCGAAGTCTTCTTCTCCCAATGCCGCGGCTACGGCTACAACATCCACGAGATGAGCCAGGCAGAGGACTTGGTGGTGGTCGAGGACATGAGCACACAGCCGCGCATGCTGCCGGATGGCCGGATGATCGAGTATGGCCCCGCCTACGCGCTGATCAGAGCGATCTCGCACGGTAAGCCGGTGGTGGCGGTGACCATTGCCGAGGGGGATTACCACACCGCGCCGAACCTGGTGCGCCTGGCCATGGCCGAGGCCGCCGCGCGCGAAGCCTCCTACCTGCTCTGGCCGACGTGGCCGGAGAAGGAACGCGCGGGCATGTGCCGCGCCATCCGGCCGCAGGCAGACCTGCTGCGCAACCATGCCCGGCTGCTTAACGGCACCCAACCCCGGACTGATGTCCTGCTGTTTCTGCCCTTCCGGCGCTGGGTCGAGAGCGCCGACTGCCAGGCGTGGAAGACTGCGCTGGTTCTGAGCCGCGCCAACGTCCAGTTCGATGTCGTATCCGAGGAGCATCTCGCCGACCGGCTGCGCGGGACGCGGAGGGCGGTCTTGCTAATAGAATCCCCTGCCGTGTTGACCGAGGCCGAGCAAGAGGCGGCCAGTAGATTCGAGGCGGGCGGGGGGCAGTTGATGACTACGGAGAAAGAATCGTGGCCGGGCGAATTGCGAGAACGCCTTGCCCGACCCTCGGTGACCCTGCAAGGGCCGCCTTCGATTCGCGCCGTGGTGCGGGATCAGGGACGCAAGACTATCGTTCACCTGTTCAATCTCAACGTCCAGCGCCTCTCGTCGTTCGAGGACAAAGTAACACCCGTGCTGGATATCGGTTTACAGGTGCGCGTTCCGTTCAAGAAGGCGCGCACGGTGCGTCTGTTGACGGCGGACGAACCACAGTCACCTGGGGCAGTTCCGTTCACGAGCAGAGCGGACCATGGCGACGCGCTGGTGGAGTTCAAGATCAACCGCCTGATGGTTTCCGCCATTGCGGTCATCGAGTAGAACACGTATTCCCAACCCCATTGTATGACAACAACTCCCTCGGTTAACCGCCGCGACTTTCTCACGGCTCTTACCGGCGCCGCCGCAACCCTGGCTCTGATGCCGTTGGGGGCAACCGCGGCCCAACCCCATAAGCACGGAAAAGCCCGAGGCGCTCTGGCTGACCCGGCGTTTCGTCCGCTGCCCTTGGGTGCCATCGAGCCGCGCGGCTGGCTGCGGCGGCAGCTTCGCCTCCAGGCCGATGGATTGAGCGGGCACCTGGACCAGTTCTGGCCGGACATCGCGCAGAGCCAGTGGTTCGGCGGCAAAGCCGAGGGCTGGGAGCGCGCGCCTTACTGGCTGGACGGCGTGATCCCGCTGGCGTGGGGACTCCAGGACACCGGCCTGCAGCAAAGAATCAGCGGCTACGTCAGGCACATCGTCGCCGCTCAACGCGCCGACGGCTGGTATGCCCCGTATCCGCAGGACGCCGGGGCAAAACCTTACGACCTTTGGGCGATGCTTCTGGCCAACAAAGCCCTCGTGCAGTATCACGAGGCCACCGGCGAACCCCAGGTGCTGGAGGCGGTCATGCGCAATCTCAAAGCCGTCCTGGGCGCGCTGGAACGGAAGCCGCTGTTCAACTGGGGCAAGTTCCGCTGGTTCGAGGGCCTGATCCCCGTTTACTACGCTTACGAGAAGACGGGTGAAGCCTGGCTGCTGGACCTGGCCCGCAAGCTCCATGCCCAGGGGTTTGACTACAGGGCCTTCTACGCCACCGAGGACGCGACCAATCCCACCCCCCGGCGCGGTCGCTGGACGTATGAGAAGCACGTGGTCAACACCGGCATGGCGCTCAAGGCCTGCGCGCTGTCGTCCCGGCTCACGGGATGCGAGTGTGAGCGCAACTTCCCCGCGCGGATGCTGGACTTGCTCGACCGCTACCACGGCCAGGTGACGGGCATGTTCACCGGGGACGAATGCCTGGCCGGCAAGAGCCCGACGCAGGGCACCGAGCTGTGCGCGGTGGTCGAGACGCTCTTCTCGCTCGAACTGCTGATCTCGGTGACGGGATCCGCGCCCTTTGCCGACCGCCTGGAAAAGATCGCCTTCAACGCGCTGCCGGCGACGTTTGCTCCCGACATGTGGTCGCACCAATACGACCAGCAGGTCAACCAGGTCCAATGCACGATCAATCCGGACCAGATGTGGACCACCAACGGCCCGGAGGCAAATATCTTCGGCCTGGAGCCCAACTACGGCTGCTGCACCGCCAACCTCAGCCAGGGCTGGCCTAAGTTCGCCGCTCACCTCTGGATGCGCACGCCCGAGGAGGGCATTGCCGCCGTCGCCTACGCGCCCAGCCGCGCGCGGTTCCAGGTGCGCGGCGTTCCAGTGCAGGCGGAAATCGAGACCGACTATCCGTTCCGCGAGCAGGTTCGGCTGCTGATCTCGCCGCAAACGCCGGCGCGCTTCCCGGTGGCGTTCCGCGTGCCTGCCTGGGCCGAAGGGGCCGTCATGCAACTGGCCGGGGGCGCGTCCAAGCCGCTCAAGCCCGGCTCTTGGCATTGGCTGGAACGGCACTGGAAGGGCGAGACCGAGATTCGCCTCCACTTCCCGATGAAGCCCCGCATCACCCGCCGCTACAACAGCGCGGTCGCGATCGAGCGCGGCCCGCTGGTCTATTCGCTCAAGCTGGACGAGACCCGCACCCGCGTCAACGCCGACAAGCCTCATCGCGAGCTGCCGCACGGCGATTTCGAAATCCGCCCCACCACACCCTGGAACTACGCTCTGGCGGTCAGCGAAGCCAAGCCCGAAACCAGCGTCAGCTTCGAGGAGCGCCCGGTGGGCGAGCGCCCATTCTCGCCCGAGGGCGCCGGCGTCATCGGCAAGGTCAAAGGCCGGAAGTTGCCCGGTTGGAAACTCGCGCACGGCTGGGCCGACGAAGCCCCGCTCGGCCCGCAGCATTCCGGGGAGCCGGAGGAGGAACTGACGCTGCTTCCCTACGGCTGCACGAATATCCGCGTGACAGAGTTTCCCTGGCTGGCTGAGGGAGGCGGTTAAGTGATCACCATGAACAAAGCTACCACATATCTACTTGCCCTGTTGCTTGGCGCCGTCGCAGGCCACGCGGCTGAGAAGAAGACTTCCCCGAAAGGCAAAAAGGCTGCGCCCAATCCGGCGTTCGCCAAAGTCGAGGATGTCCCCAGCCTGCCGCGCGTCCTGTTGATCGGGGATTCCATCTCCATCGGCTACACGGTCCCCGTCCGCGACTTGCTGAAAGGCAAGGCCAACGTTCACCGCATACCCGGCAACGGCGGGCCGACCAGCAACGGGCTAAAGCACCTGGACGCGTGGCTCGGCAGCTCGAAATGGGACGTGATCCATTTCAACTGGGGCCTGCACGACCTGAAATACATGGGGCCGAACAACGAAAACCTCGCCGATCCCAAGTCGCCCGACAGCCATCAGCAAGTGCCGCTCCCGGACTACGAGCGCAATCTGAAGCAACTCGTGGACCGGCTGAAAATGACCGGCGCAAAGCTGATCTGGCGCAACACCACGCCCGTCCCCGAAGGCGCCGCCGGACGTGTGCCGGGGGACGTGGTCAAATACAATGAAGCGGCGGCGCGCGTGATGAAGGCGGCGGGCGTCATCACCGAGGACCTTTATCAGCATTCGCTGGCCGGCCCCAAAGACATCCAGCTTCCCGCGAATGTCCATTACACTGCCCAGGGTTATCAATACCTCGCGCAACACGTCGCGGCGGCGATCGAAGCCCAGCTCCCCAAGAAGCCAGCCGCGCCGAGATGAGTCATCGGCAAAGCTGAGCGCTGCCGTTGACTGGCGGTTCAGTTGTTACGGCTTAAGCGCGTTAAGCAGGTAAAGCAGGGCGACGATGCCGCTGATGGCAAAGCCGACCACCAGCGCAGACCACGAAAGGTTACGCAGTCTCACTCGCCTGATTTGCTGCAACTCACCGTTTGAAAGCGGCCTACTATATCCTGTCATAAAGCGATATATCGCAGATTTGACAAGGGGTAAGAGCACATTCCGGGCCAGTTAGGCGTTCCGGGAGGTCGAGCGCCTCCCAGATTTGGGCCTACATCGGCCGGCTGCTCGCTCACCGCGTAACCTCGTAGAACATCATCTCACCCGCCGCCAACAGCGGCGTCTTGGCGCGCCAGGTGGGCCCGGGCAGCTTCGATTCTGAGAGGCGCTTGCCCTCGGCGCTCCAGGCCCGCACGCGCCAACCTTCGCCCTTCGGCAGCCAGGCGATCGGGTCCGCCGCGAATGAGATTTTCCGGGGCGCGCCTTCATTGATCAGGACCAGCAATAGCCGGTCGGGCAGGACATAAGCCGCCGTGTGCGCGCCCGGGCACGGCTCGGCCAGCAGGCAGCCGCCGATGAAGGTGCCCTGGGTGAAGTAAGGCAGGAATTGCTTCCGACGGGCGGCGCATTGCTTGAGCGCCCGGCTCATCTCCGGGTAGTTGCTGATCCAGTCCGTCGCGTTGGCCGATTCCTTGCGCCGCGGCATGATGTTGAGGAAAAGGTTGTCGGCGAAGACCTTCTTCACTGCCAGCGGCGAATGGTCAATGCAGGAATTCACGCGTGGGGTCGGCAGCACGCTCGTCAGCGCCCCGCAATCGCGCCAGCCGCCCCAGTTCCACGTGAAGTCGAGGTAGCCGCTGTCTATCTCTAGGTTCCAGAGCTGCTCACCGCTGAACGTCGCCTCCGGGTCGCGCTGGAGGGCGTACTCGCGGATCTTGCGCGTGAGCGACTGCATATTGGGCTCAGCGGCGGTGGTGGTCCAGTATTGGTCCCAGCCGAGCGAGGGGACGCCGTTGTCCACGAGCTTCTTGCACGAGACCAGCACATCCTCCTGCCAGAGCGGGTTCGAGGTGGGAATGCCGACGCACGCGAGCTGCGAGGCGTAAGGCGGGTTCCAGCGCGGCACCAGCTCGGTGTGATAGGTCCAGCCGTTGTTGTCGCCCACGGCCAGGCCATAACGGGGGGCGTTGGCCCGCGTGGCCTGCACTACGCTGATGAAGGGCGAAACCGTGACGCCGAGCTGCTTGCAGGCCTTGACTGCGTCGTAAAGCTCCTGCTCTGTGCCAAGGTGCGGGAAAGGCGGCGGCAAGGGCCGCTCAAAACCGGGAGCCCAGCCCCACATCACCATTTCGTTGAGGCCGTGCGCGGCGGATTCCCTGGCCAGCGCGGGCAGGTCCGAAAATTTGAAAACCGCGTCCTGCAGGTCGTTGGGATAGATCTGGCACATCCAGATCGTGCGGAAGCCGAGGCCGTCGCGCACCCGCTTCGGCAGGGGGAACTGGCGTTTGTAGTTCTGCTTCACCCAGGCGCGGAACGGCTCGATGCCCTTGGCCCAGCCTCCCGTGTGCGGCGTCAGCCAGAACTCCTGGCTCTGCCATTGCTGCCCCGGCGCCAGCTCCATGTCGTGCCGCACCAGCAGTCGTAGCTTTTCCTCCACCTCGGAGAGATGCAACCGCACGGCGATGGGCGGGTCCCAGCCCCACTGCCGCGAATACAGGCTGAGCCCGCCCTTCAAACTGCCGTAATCCAGCCAGCGCAGGCCCAAAGTGCTGAACAGGCCGCCGGACTTGTATTCCGCGGCGAAGGCGGCGTTGTCCGTCATGTATTGCTCGGCCAGCTTGCCCTCGTTCGGCGCCAGGTCCACGAACGGCCGCGACGCCCCCAGCGAATGCCGGAACATCGTCTCCGCCGCCTGGCCCACGGGCACCAGCCCCATCAGGTCCGGGAACAGCACCTGGCGGACGGCGTTGGACGACTGGTTGTGCACCGAGCCGGTGAAGATGAGCGACCGCCCGTCCGGCGCGGCGGTAATCTTCACGGTCGCGGAGACATTCCCCTCCACGGGGAAGTTCGTGCGGCTCATTCCCAGCTTGTCCCAATGGACTTCGACGGATTGGCTGGATGCCGCAATCTTCGCGCCGCGCGAATATCGGCTGGCGAGCCGCAGCACCTCGAACTTCGCGTGCGGATACGCCAGGTCAATCAGGCTGGCGCGCTCCGGCGTCGCCTTCAGCAAATCGCCGACGCCCGGATAAGCCAGCCGCAGCAGCGTGCCGGTGTCGCCGTCGAACTCCAGCTCGGCGCCGTTCAGGGTGGCTTTGACCGCCGGCGCCGCGTTTACCCCGGCGATGGCGAAGGAGAACAGGATCAGACCCGCGAGGACGTCAGAGACAATGTTTCGCATAAGCCGGGGCAGAGTAGTTCCCCGCGGCCCGGGAGTCGAGGACGGGACCGGGCCTGGCAAAGTCAGCGTGCGGCCTCACTGGCGCCGCGCCAATGACGTCTGAAATGTAACCGGAGCACAATCGCGGCTTCCAGTGCAGGCGTCAGACCCCGCTGAGCGGCTCATAATCCAGTTCGAGAAAATCGGCCACCTCGGGAAGCCAGCGGGTCTGAACGAAATGAACGTGGTCCGGGTGCTGGTTGTAGCTCTGATAGTCTGCGGCGGACGAGAACTCCATCGAAAGACCGAAGTCGAAGTTGTTCTTCTGGCCCGTCTGTCGCAGCGCTTCAAAATTCCTGACGGTTGGGATGGCGGCGAGTCTGCGGGCGGCCGCGAGAAAGTCCTGTTCGGCGGCTGACCCGGCGGGATGCTTGAGCTTAAATGCCACGGTGTGACGAATCATGGTTGGGGTGGGGAAAGGGGCGACTAGTGTTGCTGCTCAGGCCCCTGGCCGCGGCAGGTCCCCTGGAGCCGCTTGTTCGCGGCTCAGCAGCTCGTGGTTCTCCGTCGCAGATGGCGTCCGGTGCGAGGTGCTCAGATTCCAGTCTTTGACGCCTGCATACTCCGCAAAACCATCCTCGCGGATCCCCACGCAGAAGCAGGGGACGCCCCGCCCATTCCGGAGGATGTCCATGATGTGGGCGCAGTGCCAGCGGCGGAACCAGATGCAGATTTCGTTGACGCCAGTGGCGCGGTTCTCTCGATATCCGGGCGGCGGAACATCCTCTGCCGTGTCAGGAACGAACTCAATCTCGGCATGGTTCGCGTGGAGCCCCGCTCTCTCCGGGCATCCCCACAGGCTGATGTGCAGATTCTCGTCACCGGGCGTGCACACCGCTAACTGGCAGGTGTCCACATACATGCTCTCGTCCTTCAGCCTGTCGCGTCGGCTTCCGGCACCACTTCTTTGAAGGCAGGCTGGCTTGCTCATTTTGGGCGTTCTTTTTGGAGGTGTCAGTTAGGCGAAGGATAGAGGTCAGCGGCGGGAGTCAGCCGCCGATGACGTTGAATTCGTCTCTGAGCGAAACGGCTGGCCCCCGTTAGATGCACCGTCTTGGGCACCGGTAGTTCCCATTCTTAGGGCCAGCCGGCCCGCTATTAGCGAGCACCAGGTACTGCACTCCAAAAAGAACAATGCAAAGAAGGCATACCACCATGACTCCAGCGCCCCACGACTCAATCCCCAACACCTTCTGAAACAGGTCGGCCACGGATTGTTCCCGGAGCACCAAAATGCCAATCGGCAGGGCAGCACCTGCCGTCAGCAGCGCAGCAAAGAATGCGGCTCTGCGCAATCCTTGACCGGCATTATCTGCCGATGGGTTGTGAAGCTGTCTGCGCCCCGCGTAGGCCCCAGCCAGGAGGCCTAAGGCAAAAGTGCCAACTGGTAATCCCATGAAGGAGGCCACCGCCAGCACGCAGAGCGCACCGTAAACTACTGCCAGCAACCACAGACTTGCTGCGTAGAATCCACGAATCCATCTCCGGAGGAAAAGAATATCCAGAACGATCCCAGTCATCAACCCGGCCAGGGCGCTCACAATGACTACTTTGACGGACACGCCCGCCACATGTGCGTGAACTATCGCGGCCGTCCACCAACAGGTCACGAAGCTCAACCAGGCGCAGGCAACCCCAAGTAATATGCCAACAATTGTGCTTTCTGCCTTGCTCATACGTTGCGGCCCAACGAAAAGGATCACCGACCGCCGCCGGAAACGTGCGCTGGCAGCGAATCCAGCGCCCAAAAAACCCGGGCGCGCTGAAACTGAAACGCAGGGCGGCGGTTCGTGTGCATCCGCTTGATACTCCCACTCAAGCCCTTTGGGTTTGGATGTGGCATTTTGGGCAATTGGGCGGGGAGTGTTACGAGCACTCCCCGCAGCACTAAAACAATAACCGTGTCCGCGAGGACACAATTACTGAGTCAACGTATGAAGTATTATACTTCCACCACCGAATACAACTGCGGAATCGACCTGCACGCCCACCAGATGTACGTCTGCGTCATGGACCGCCAGGGCAAGAAACTGGTCCACTGCAACGTCCAGGACAACGACTTCGCCTACTTCCTCAAACTCATCAAACCCTACCGCCACGACCTCACCGTCTGCGCCGAATGCATGTTCGGCTGGTACCTGGCTGGCCGACGCCTGCCAAGCCGAGGGCCTGCCCTTCGTCCTCGCCCACGCGCTCTACCTCCACCTCATCCACGGCGGCAAAAACAAGAATGACCGCATCGACTCCGAGAAGCTGGCCCACCTGCTCCGTTCCAATCTCATCCCCCCCTCCTACGTCTATCCCGCCGCCAAACGCCCCCTGCGCGCACTCCTGCGCCAGCGCATCTTCTACGTCTGGCGCCGTTCCGAACTGCTCCACCGCATCCACTCCCACCAACTGGCCCACAACCGCACCCCAGCCAAACAAACCCGGCGTTCCCGCGACTTCTGGGAAGAACAACTCCTCAAAGCCGAAAACCATCCTTTGCGCCAGATCGCCCTCAAGAACGACCTGGCCATGGTCCGCCACTTCGATGAGCAGATCTTTCAGCTCGAGGAGGAACTCAACCGCCAGACTAAACGCGTCGCCGGTCGCGAATACACCCTCCTCAAGACCCTGCCCGGCATCGGCGAAAGCCTCGGCCTGACCATCCTCTATGAGATCGGCCACATTGACCGCTTCCCCTCCGTCAAAGACTTCCTCTCCTACTGCCGCCTGGTCAAAGGCACCGTCGCCAGCGCCGGCAAGATCAAGGGCCTGCGCGGCGCCAAGCTCGGCAACCCCTACCTCCGCTGGGCCTTCGGCGAAGCCGCCGTCATCGCCAAACGCGACCACTACCAGCTCAAGCCCCTGGCCCAACGCCTGGAAACCAAAATGAACGGCAACAAGTTCAAAGCCAACACCGTCATCGCCATCAAACTGGCTCGCGCCGCTTACTTTATGCTCAAGAACAAAACCGTCTTCGACCCGGACCGGCTCACCGCCGCCCTGGCCAAGAATTAGACTTTGGCCCTGACCGCGGCCAACCCGGACAGCCTAACTGGATGCGCTCAAAGGCTAGGCCCCCACTAGCCGCAGACTTTTATCCTTGGCACTTCAGTGCCGCCACGTCTGCGTTGGGCAAGCCAGCAATCCAGCCGCTTTGAATGGGAGCTGCGGTCAGGTGCCTCATCGCTCATTGACTCCGCCACGCCGCGGCACTATCTCTGCCTTACCCAAGAGACGGACGAGGGAGACCGGACTGGCCACCGTGCCCCCGGTTTCCTTCGTTCGCAAATCCAGCCAGCCCACCGGAGTCTCTGCACCGCCAACATAACCTCGGAACGACCTGATATTTTGGAGCATCCGCCCCAGCGACACGTCCGCCTTAAAACTGGAGCCCCGACCCGGTTCGGGGCAGCCGTCCCTCCCTTTGAATGGATAGTCCCTGGGTTGACTGCCGTGTGTTTCTGGTCCGCGCTACGGCGTCTGATCGCAGCGCTGGAAGGCCCCGGGCGGTTCGGGCTTCGGCCCGGACGGCTCACTGGCCCGATTGAGTCCGAATAGGTGTTTAGCCGGATGCCCCGTGGATCCGAGCTGCCTAACTGAAAACTAAGCCGGAGTTCCCGCTCCGAGGATCGCTAAACGGAAGGCTTTAAGCCTCCCGTAAAAAAATGCTTTTGCCTATTGACGGCGCGGGCTTGATAGGTGTTAGGGCTTACACCCGTCATATTTTTGAAGTGAGCTCATAAGCCGCCGACCAACTTCGAAGACCAATGCCAGCAAGAACACCAAGCCGATGATCCCTGCCGACAGGCCGAAATCCTCCAAATGGAAGAAGGCCCAAATGGCTCCGGCCGCGCACAAGGCGGCAGGCAGCAGCCAAAGCAAACCACGCCCGATTTCCCTGTTTACCCAGCAGGCAATCGCGTACAAAGCAAGCCAAATAGCAAACAAGGCGAAGTAGCGAAGCAGCTGCCAAACACAACACGACACAGGAATTCGCTGCTCATAAGGCCATTTATGTACATTGAGTTAACTCAATGCTATTGGATATTAGCGCCGAAAACATTGAATTGGCTCCTGGTTCTTTGCATACCGCGAGCGAGGGTGCGGACCAGAGCGAATGCCGTCAATTGGGAAACGCTGTCGGTTGGCGGTCCGGGCGGGCGGGCGTAGAACTGGGGCGACGGAAAACAAACCGCCAGATTGGTTGAGGGAGCGAACGGAAAAGCTGAAATGCTGAAAACTGAAATCAAAGTGGGGGCCAGCACGGTGTTGGATGTTGAGAGTTGAGAGAAGAGGTGGTCTGGGCCGTCTCCAATCCGCCCACGCAGGCCCAGGTGCAGGCGATTGCGGACAAGCTGGATGAGCTGATCAACACCTTGAACGCCTGAGCCCGCCTCGGGAGGGCGAACTGCGGCGAAATGCGGTTTGCCAGGGCTGACCTGGTTGTGCTACGCTTGCCGCACCATGAGCACGGTTCAAGAAATCGAGGCGGCGATCCAGGCGCTGCCGGCCACGGAACGGGAAAAGTTGGTGGCGGATTTGCCAGGCATCCTGCCGGAGTTGAACGGCGACGCCGCGTGGGAACGCATCTTGTCCGACCCGCGCCCGCGTCCCGCGCTCACGGCGCTGGGGGATGATATTGCCGCGCAGTTCAAGGCGAATCCCAACCGTTTTCCCGAAATTCAAGACCGCGATTTTGATCAACCTTCGTGAGGTCGCTCGGCACACCCGCTTTCTGGCAGAGTTATCGCAAACTTCCCGCCGGCATCCGGGATGCTGCCCGCGCCGCCCACAAAAAGCTCCTTCAAAACCCAGCTCAGCCTTCGCTGCAACTGGAACGGCTGCGTTCCGACCCGCGCTTCTGGTCGGTCCGCGTGACGCGGGATTTCCGCGCCGTCGCCCAACGATTGGAAAGCGACACCTGGATTTGGGTTTGGATTGGAAGCCACAAGGATTTTGACCGCCAATTTCCCGCGTAAGTTGCCCCGCGTCTTTACCAACGAGGCCTCAACGCTTGCCAGCCGATCACTCACCGTTGTCCTCGGGCGAAATGCGCGGCCAGTTCCAGGCCATCGCCGAGAAGTCAATCTTCGTGCGCCGCCTCGGGGCGCTCAGCGCTGAGGATCAGAAAGCCATCCGTGACCGCTGGAACCAGCAGATGAGGCTGTTAACCAAGAGCCCGCGCCGGGCGGGGCGGGCGGCCGTAGAACCGGGGCGACGGAAAACAAACCAAAGCTTGCTAAGCTGCTTGATGCTGGACGAGTTGTTGGAGTTGCTCGGTCAAAGACGCTTGCTGTTGCCGGAGGGTTTGGTTTTCCTGCCGCAGGCGGGAGGCCTGGCGGGCTTCATAGATTCCTGTGCCGATGGCGGCGAGGAGGGTGGCCGTGATTAAGGCTCTTTGGAGCAAGGTCATGACGATACTTTGGTGGCAAGGGCAGTTGCGGGGATGTTCGCGGCCAATCCTGGGGTTGCTGCCGTGACCGCCTCGGTGACTATGGCTATTCCCAACGCAGCCGCTGAGAAAATCATGCGCTGTTGTTGAAAGTGGCCCTGTGGCTTTCCCACGGGCCCCCGTTTGAACTGGTGACGATACGCATCTTCCTGGTCGCTGCAGGGTTGGACCGGTCTGCTGCGGAAACGTCACAAAGAAGGTGTCGCTATGGGGTGTTCACCCCATTGAGGTGTGAGCCGCTAGAGGTGTATGGCTAGAGGTCGTATAGCTAAAACAAACAAGAAATCTATGAAACACCAAACTAAATTGTTCACGGCAGTCCTCGCAGTGTCCGCGTTTCTTATCGCCCCCGCCAGGGCAGATTGGAATCCAGGTGATTCCTATAAAATGCACTACCCACAGTTGCCCGACCCGTTTGGCTGGGATGTGGCCGTAGGCACGGTTAGTCCGCCACCGCCGGCTGCCGTGGCAGATGATTGGCTATGCACCCAGACGGGGCCGGTGTCGGACATCCACATCTGGTTCTCGATGCGAGGCGACGCGCCGCCCAATCCCAGCCTGATGGCCTTCACGATCTGGAGCGACATTCCACGACAGGGCACCAATTTCAGCCGGCCGGGAACAATGTTGTGGAACCAAGTCTTCAGCCCTACCGACTATACGACTCGTCTTTACGGCAGTGGCGACCAGGGATATTATGACCCGAACAATGGGATCGTCTCACCGGCTGATCACTTTAACATTTGGCAGCTAAACCTGAGTATGACTAACCCAGCCGCTGCATTTGTCCAACAGCAGGGCCAAATCTACTGGTTGGGGGTGAACTTCGAGCCGACCTGGGGTAATGTCGGTTGGAAAACCTCGCTGGACCATTTCAATGACGATGCGGTCTGGTGGAATTTCGCAGGAGGGCAATGGCAAGAACTGTTCGACCCTTTGACCGGTCAGTCCATGGACATGGCCTTCGTCATCACAACCGTCCCCGAACCTGGCTCCGTTGCGCTGCTGCTGGTTGGCGCGGGGATCTTGGGTTTGAGGCGACTGCGACGCGGCGTTGCAGTCTAAACCGGTTTAGACTATTTCTTTTGAGGGCGGACAGGTGTCCGCCCTTTTTCTTCGCCGGATACAACTCAGCCGCGCCGCGCCAAGCACAAACGGGTGAGGCAAAAAGCAAATTCCTGCTATGTTGATCAACAGCTTGCAAGGCGGCTGAGCCACCGTCGGGAGGGCGAGCGTCCCCGCGAGCCCTGACTTCGTGGCAGAGTTTGGGCTCGCGAGGACGCTCGCCCTCCCGGTCTTCTACTTCTCCACCTTGTAGGCGAGCAGGGCGGCGCCGGGTTTCTTGGCGATTTCCAGCGTGAGGCCCTGCTCCATCAATTCACGGCCCTTCTTACGAGTGGTGCGAGGACCGCCACGTCGCGGAATCCCCTCGTCGAGGTCGGTGATCGCATACTGCTTGTCCGGGTCGAGGGCGTGGAGCTTGAGGTCGGCCTGGCGATAGATGCTGTCGGCGCGGCGGAAGACCTGGATCATGCCGTCGCCTTCCTCGGGCCGGTCGAACTGCCAGCCGATCCACGCGTCGTTGCGAGGCTGTAAGGCGTGAGCGGATAATAATCACCCAGCATCATGGGGGCAATCTTCCGCCATTCGCCGATGAGCTTGCGGGCGAGGTCCCAGTTGGCGTCTTTGTTCCGCATGTCGAAGCAGGCGGTGAAAGACGGGCACATGACGCTGCGGAACATGTAGGGGTCAATGGCCCCGGTGCCGGTGCCATAAAACGGCACCCAGAAGGAAAGGGCGTAGGTGTGGCACTGGTTGCCCACCGGTTCGATGATGTAGTCGCTCCGGAGCAGCGGCACGGCCCGGCGCAGCGTCTCCAGGTCATTGCGCCGGCCACCGCTCGCGCAGGAATCAATCAGCATGTTCGGATGGTCTTTGAGCAGGGCGTCCCAGTAGGCAAAGTAGCCGGTGATGTGCCGCATCTCGGTGATGCCTTGGCGGTCCGGCGCGTCATTCTTCCGCCAGTAAGACAGCGGATCAATGTTGAAGTCTTGCCGGTAGAGATCAATGCCCTGCTCGGTGAGCGTCTTGCTCACATGCGCGGTGAGCCAAGCGCGGGCCTGGTCGTTGCCCAGGTTGAGGAGGTCGCCCAGCAGCCATTCGGGGTGCTTCTCCCACAGCCAGGTGCCCGCCGTCACGCGCTCAGGCTCGAACCAGACAATGATCTTCTGGCCGCCCGCGTGCGCGTGATCGGAGATCGGTCTGAGCCCTCCCACGAAGCGATTGGTGTCCACCTCCCACGTGCCGGTGTTCGGCCAGCCACTCTTGTTCCAATACCAGCCGGCATCCATCCACCAATAATCGAGGCCGAGCTTCTCCTCGCGGTAACGGTCAATGAATTGGATCTGGTTGGCGGTATTGGCGTTGATCATTTCGCCGAACTGGTGCGAGCTGCATGCGGCAAGCTGCGCATGAACGGGCTTGCCGTAAGGGCGGGGCAGGTTGTGCGCGAGCATCCAGCGCCGCCAGATGTTCTGGGCCCGCAGCCAGTCACCCTTGTAGAACTGGAGGACAACCATCGGGCCGCGCACTTCCTCGCCCGGGTGGAGTCGGAAATGGGTCAGCTCCTGCCCGCCGGAAACGCGCACGCCGGTGCTGTCGTCGCGGTTGAACTGAGTCGTCCACTGGCCGGCCCAGCTCAACACCACGAGGACCCCCTCGCCGGGCCAGCCGAGGTTGTAGAAGGGATAGGCGACTTGCGTTGGCCGGCCGCCCGTGTTCGCGAACTTCCTTTCGCTGCGGGCAGGCAGGACGTCGGCGTGGGGCTCGTAGCTGTCAGGCGTGCACTTGTCCCCGGTGTGATGCCGCAGCACACAATCCCCGTGCGCGCCGCTGGTGAACGTGGTGTCAATCGCCCGGATATCCTCAATCAAGGGTGAGTCCGCCGTCCCGGTGTTCTGGAAATACAGCGTCCACTCCACCGTGGGATAGTCGAGGTATTGCACGCCCGACGCAGCGCACCCGCAAGCCGCTCTGGGGATCGGTCCAGGTCAGCGTGTGTTGTTCGCGCTGCGCGTCCAGCTTCTTCGCCTCGCGTTCCAGCTTCCATTGGCCCAGGAATTCCGAGGAGGGTCGCCCACCGTATTTGAACGAGAAGGGCGGCTGCGTCGAATACGGCTCACGCGGCTTGCCGATCAACGGCAGGTCCCCCAGCCACAATTCCCGCCCGTCGGCCAGCACCACCTTCGCGTCGGCCCAGTCCGACTGATCGCACGAGATGCCATCGCCCCCGTCGCCCACCTCCAGGGTAAACTCGCTCGCCCCCTCCAGTGGCACACTGACGGAAACGCCGACCATGCCTTCACGCATGAGCATTGACCGGAATGCCTCCTTGCCCTTAACCTTCACCCCGAAAACCACGCTGCCTCGCCCGCCGGAGGTTTGGTCGTTGCTGTCCACGCCGGCAATGGCACTGAATGATCTACCCGGCCCCGGCAGCCGCACCACGACCTTGCTGACGGCGTGGCAATACAGGCCGCGGGTATATTCCTTGCCCACAATCCTCATGGGCTTGCCCGCCCGCGAGTTGAGCTGGACCGGGTCGTTGTTGGCCAGCACCACCAACCCGAGCGTAGGCGGTTCGCTGGCTACCACTCCCTTGAACTTCGCCGCCACCCATTCGGAAGCCTGGGCCTGCTCAGCCGGAATCATGGCGTTGTTAGCCGCCCGCGCGGCAGCGATCAGGAACGGGCAAAGGAGCAGGGCGTGTCTTAAGCGTTGCATGGGTTGATAAGGGTTTGATTGAGCCTAACGGCCGGATCTGAAATCGCAGCGGCGTTCAGGTTGGTTTGACGTAGTCAAAAGGCTCGCCATGGGAGAGCGGCTGGTAGGTTTCACCCAGCCCCTGGAGTTTGAGATTGGTGCGCAGCAGTTGCGGCGGCAGGCAGTTGTCCGGGAACAGATCGTGGTGACAAGGGATGACGGCTTTCACCCCGAGCTTGCGCGCGAGAATGGCGGCCTCCGCCGGTCCCATGTTTCTGAACGCGCCGTTGATCACCGTCACCAGCACCTCGGGCTTGTGCGGCTCGACGGCAATCGCCATTACCTCCTCGAAAGCGGTGTCGCCGGTGAAATAGACCGTAGGGCCGTCTTTGACGAAGACCAGGTAGCCGACGTGGGTGAGGTCGTCGCCGCCCAGCGGGATGGCGAAGGTGGCGCGGATTCTGAAGTCGCCCAGCGCGATTTCCTTGTTGGGCCAGACCATGGTGGTTTCAGTCGAAGGCACGCCAAGCGCCTGTAGCTTCTCGCAGGCTTCCGCCGGGGCGAAATAGGGTCCGCGCCCTCCCGCCTCGCGGTAGCCGGCCAACGTTTCCGGGTCCAGGTGATCCTGGTGGCTGTGGGTGAGCAAATAAGCGTCAATGCCCGCCAAGTCGCTCGCGGCCATGGGCGGCGGGACCTGCCGGTCCATGTCAAAGCCATGTTGGTCGCCGATGGCCTTGCAGGAGTTGCTCAGGTAGGGATCCAGAGCCAGCACCTTGCCGGCGGGACTCCGGATGAGGAAGCCGGCTTGCCCCAGCCACCATAAGGTAACCGCGCGCGCCGGGGTTTGGTGCCCTCGGACCGCCGCCAGCGTCAGTTTGTTCATTGTGTCATGCCTGGTTAGAATTCGCGGATGTAGCCAGCCAGCCAGCCGCCGTCCACGGTCAGCACGGCGCCGTTGATGTAGGAACTCTCGGGCGCGGCCAGGAACAAAACGGCATGGGCGATCTCTTCAACGTTTCCGGGGCGGCCAAGGGGGATGTGAGACAGCATGGATTGGACCCGGTCGCTGAACTTGCCGTCCGGCCCATAAAACAACTGCTTGGTCCCCTCCGTCATGATGGAGCCCGGAGCGACGCAGTTGACCAGGACGCCCTGGCTGCCCAGCTCGATGGCCATCGAGCGGGTCAGATTGACCACGCCGGCCTTGGCGGCCACGTAGGGGCTCTGCAGGCGGGCCGGGACGAGTCCTAGCACGGAGGAGATATTGATGATGCGGCCGGCCTTCTGTGCGACCATCTGCCTGGCGGCCGCCTTGCTGACGAGGAAAACGCCCGTCAGATCCACCTTCAGGATGCGGTCCCATTCCTCGGTCGGAAACTGGTCAATATTGACGCGGTGTGCCAGCGTGTTCACTCCGGCATTATTGACGAGGATATCGAGGCGGCCATGCTGTTTGACGATTTCCTGGATGCCGCGCTCGACTTCCGCCTCGTTGGTCACATCGAACCGGAGGGGTCGGGCGCCAGGGCAGGCTGCGGCCGTTTCCTGGGCGGCTTCGAAATTGATGTCGGCAACAATCACGCGGGCTCCGTTTGCCGCCAGCGCCGCGGCAATCCCCCGGCCCAGACCGCCGGCGGCTCCCGTGACCACCGCGGTCTTGTCCGCCAAGTTGACCTTCATCATGGGCCAGCCTTACCATAAAGCAGGATGGGCGACATGCTTTTTTTGCCGGATTAACAGCACTTTTTGCCTCTGGCAGGGCGGCCAAAAAGAACAGAATTGGAGCGAAAAACGGCAGCCGGGATCGCCCGGCCTGGGTGATATTGCCGTTGATATAGGCCGGCAAAGCGGCCACAACAGTTCGCGAATCGCGTATGAGAGAAACGGCGGATACCAAATCGGCACCTCGGTTGCCGGACAAGAGCGAGTGTTTGCATTTGTTCGAGCAGATGGTTTTGCTCCGGCAGTTCGAGCTGGCAGCCCAGAAGAACTATAAGGCTGGCCGGATGCCCGGCTTCATTCACCTTTACGTGGGCGAGGAAGCGTCCGCGGTGGGAGTGTGCGCCAACCTCCGCAAAGACGATTGGATTACCAGCACTCACCGCGGGCACGGACACGCCTTGGCCAAGGGATTGCCGGTCCGGAGCCTCATGGCCGAACTCTACGGAAAGGCGGCCGGCTGCTGCGGCGGGCGGGGTGGCAGCATGCATCTTTTCGACCCCGCCGTGGGCCTGTTCGGCACCAACGGGATTGTCGCGGGCGGTTTGCCCGCGGCCGTGGGGGCTGCGATCAGCGCCAGGACGCACGGGAAAGGCGGCGTCGTGGTGGCTTTCTTCGGAGACGGCGCAGTGAATCACGGTGCCTTTCATGAGAGTGTCAATTTCGCCAGCGTGCAACAGGCGCCCGTGGTTTTCGTCTGCGAGAATAATCTCTATGCGACCGCCACACCTTTCAAGGTTGCCACCCGGCAGACTTCAGTGGCGGCGCGTGCCGCGGCATACGGACTTCCGGGCGTGGAAGTGGATGGCAACGACGTGTTGGCGGTGAGGGAAGTCACGCGCCGAGCCGTGGACCTGGCACGCCAGGGCGGCGGGCCCACGCTTATCGAAGTCAAAACCTACCGCACGGTCGGCCATCACGAGGGCGACCCGGTGGCCGGCACCTATCGCACCGTGCAGGAACTGGAGGAGTGGAAGAAACGTTGTCCCATCCAGCGCTTTCGGGGCTGGCTGCTGGCGGAAGGTTTTGCCTCCGAGGAGGAACTGGCCGAAGTGGAGATGCGGGTGCGGCGCGAGGTCGAAGAAGCGGTAGCCTTTGCCGAGTCCACGCCCGCGCCGGACCCGGCCACGGCCAACGACCACGTGCTGGCAAATCCAGTGAATCCGGCGGTGGTGTTGAGTGACGGTGCTAAGCCTGAGCGCAGCGCCCAGATGAATTACCTCGAAGCGGTGCGCGACGGCATCGCCGAGGAGATGCGCCGCGACCCGCATATCCTTTACTTCGGCGAAGGCATTGGCGAGCGGGGAGGCAGCTTTGCCCACACCAAAGGCCTGTGGCAGGAGTTTGGGGGGAGCCGGGTCATTGACACGCCGATTTCCGAGCTGGGCTTTGCCGGCGCCGCCGCCGGTGCTTCCGCCACCGGCTGCCGCACGGTGGCGGACATGATGTTCGTTGATTTCCTGTTTGACGCCTCGTCCCAGGTAGTCCTGCAGGCGGCGAAGTGGCGCTACATGAGCGGTGGGCAGGTGAGCGCGCCGGTTGTCATCCGCGCCAGCATGGGGGCGATCAAGAACGCCGGGCCGCACCACAGCGGCTGCTACTACCCGATTTATGCCCATTGCCCCGGCCTGATCGTGGTGGTGCCTTCCAACCCCGCGGATGCCAAGGGCCTAATGAAGACTGCGCTGCGCGCTTCCGACCCGGTGCTCTTCTTGGAGCACAAGCTGTTGTTTGGGGCGAAAGGACCGGTGCCGGGCACGGAATACTACATCCCCTTTGGCAAGGCCAATGTCCTGCGGTCTGGCACTGACCTGACGATCGTAAGCTGCGGCGAGTATGTGAACCGCTGCGTTGCCGCCGCGGGAGAGCTTGAACGCCAGGGGCTTTCCTGCGAGATCATTGACCTCCGCACGATTGTGCCACTCGATACCCAAACCATCCTGGCGAGCGTGGCGAAAACGGGCCGGCTGCTGGTCGTGGATGAGGCGCACCCGATGTGTGGCCTGGGCGCGGAAATCGCCGCCCTGGTCATGGAAGAGGCCTTCGACGAACTGGACGCGCCGGTGGGACGGCTGCACCCGGATCCAGTGACCCAGCCGTTCGCTCCGTCACTCGAAGACCGCATTGTCGTAACCGTGGAGAAGATCATTGCTGGGGCTAAAGCAGTCGTTTCCGGAAAGCCCATGATCCCGCGACGACCAAAAGGACCTGAAGGAGACGGACGAGCCGCTGCGGCGGGCGCAATGCCGAAGCCGCTTACGGCTACGCAAGGCGCAACCCGGCCCAATGAGCCACGCGCCGGTATTGCTAAATCACGTTTGCCTGTCCTGATGCCAAACCAGGATTTGACCGTCACCGAAGGCACGGTGGTGCGCTGGCTAAAGCAGGTGGGAGACAGCGTGGAGTTGAACGAAGTCATTGTCGAGGTCGAGACCGCCAAAGCGGTGGTGCCGGTCGAGTCGCCTGCCGCAGGAAAGCTGGGCGAAATCCTGGCCAAAGAAGGCGAGACAATCCAGATGTCGCAGCCGCTCGGGACGGTTCAACCTGCCTGAGCCCTCGTCAGTGCTTGTCGGCAGTGGGAGTTGATACGGCCTGGTGGCTGACTGGCGCGCCGGCCGGTTCCCGCGCCGCCGATCCCGCCAGAGCCTGAATCCCTTGAGGGCCTGACTCTGGTCGGTAGTTTTGCCGAACAAAGGTCATCGCTTCGGCGACGGACTTCGCGTGTCCGCCGAACGCGAGCGCGAGCACCAGCAGGCCAAGCAACGTGTCCTCCTCGGCCGTGGCGAGCCGGTGTTCCTGTCCCAGGCGCTCGCAGATCAGCCGGCGGAGCAAAGGCGTTTTCAGGGCTACTCCGCCGGAGAAAACAAGGCGTCGCCAGTCGGCGGCGGGGCAAATGCGGCGCGCGCAGCAGGCGTAGTTGTCCGCCATGCCTTCGAACGTGGCCCGGAAAAGGTGGCCCACGTTCAGGTTCTCCTCGCGGGCGTTGGCGATTTCGCCACGATCGCCGAGAGCGCTGAAATAGAACGCGGGATTTACCCGCAAGTCGCTGGCGGTCAATCGGCCCGACTGTTCGAGGATATAGTCCCACGGGTCGCGCAGCTTGAGGCCCTGCGCTTCGGCCAGCTCGCTCAACAGCCGCACCAAGGCGTTGAGCGCCCGGCCCCCGGGGATGTGCGTAATGGTCTTGAGATACCGGTCATCAAACCACGGGCGCGTCTGGAAGTCGCCGAACTCCCGCCCTTCCGCGAATTGAATCACGGCCGAGCCGGTGGAGATGTTCACGGAGAGTTCGCCGGGTTCGAGCAAAGCCCCAGCCTGGGAGCACTGATAGTCGCCCACGGGCGCAAAGATCGGCAGCCGGCGTGAGTTCACAACCGCTTCCCCCACAACCGACCCCTGCGGCACGATCCGAGGCCAGCCCACCGAATCCAGCCCGAGCTTCGTTATGACGGACTGGTGCCAGGCGCCGGTCTCCACGTTCAGCGCGCCATGAGCAAATGCATTGGTGATCTCCAGCACCGGCGCGGAGCCGCAGAGATTGGCCGCCACAAAGCCGGACAGTGAAGCCGCCAGCGCGGGTCTTCGCGGCAAAGACCGGTTCTGCGCCAGCCAGAACAGGAAGCACAGCGGCACGCCAGGGCGCGGCTCGTTGCCGAGCTGACGCCTCTCGTCGCCAGTGATTCGGCGATTAACCTCATCGAAGTAAGTTCCTCCGCCCTCCCCGAAAGGCTGGAGCGCGCGTTGGTCCTGCCAGTTGATGATGTTCGAGAGAGGGTGTCCGCGGTCGTCGCTGAATACCAGGCCATGAAGCTGGCTGCACATCACGCAGCCGCGCGCTTCTGGCGCATGGCGCAGCAGCCGCTCCAGCAGGGAGCGGGTGGTCGCCACGACCTCGCCGGGCTCAAATTCGCGGAAGGCGGTCGGCAAGCCGGTGATGGGCTCCGGAAAAGGCAGGCGTTCAATATGCCGGATGGCCAGCGCGTCAAGATCAAGCACCGCGCCCTTGATATAGGAGGAGCCCAGATCAACGCCGAGGTAAAACATAATTCAGTCTGCAATCGGATAGCGCCCCGCGGTGAACGCCTCGTCGAACAGGGCGCAGACATTCTCCGGCGGCACGTCCGGCTGGATGCAGTGCACCGAGGCCAGGATATACCCCCCGCCCGGCGCCAGGTCCTTGATGCGGTGGCGCACCTCGCGGCGCACGTCGTCGGTGGTGCCGTGCGGCAGCACCTGCTGCGTGTCAATGGCACCGCAAAACGACAGCCGGCGGCCGAATTCGCGTTTCAGGCGCGCGGTGTCGCCCATGTCCCGGGCGGCGACGTGCACCGGGTTAAGCACCTCAATTCCGGTCTCGATCAGGTCATTCAGCAGCGGGTAGATGTTGCCGTCGGAATGGTAAAAGATCCTGGCCTCGGGTCCGCTCCTTGATCGCGCGCATCAGCTCGCAATGGTAGGGCTTAATCAGCGTCCGGTAGGTGGCGGTCGAAATGAGCGGGGCATTCTGACTGCCGAGGTCATCGCCTGTGATCAGGACGTCAATGTATTCACCGGCTTCTTCGAGCAACCGCTCCACAGCCGATCGCATCAGGTCCGTCAGCTTGCGCATCAGGGCGTGGACAAAATCATGGTCGGCACCCAGGTCGAGAAACCAACGGTCCATGCCGCGCAGCATATAACTGAATTCAAACGGGGTGATGCCGCTGAGCGCGACGACTGCGTAGCCGGCTTCGCGGATTGCCCGAGCCTTCTCCTTCAGGCCGGTAAAGCGGGTTGGATGCGCCAGGTCGGGCCACGGGTAACGGCGGATCTCGTCGGCGGTGGCGTCCTTCAGTGGCGAGTCGGCGATGTCGTAGTAATGGTTCCCCGGCTGAAGCTGCCAAGTGATCCCCCAGCCGTCCACGAACCGGTCAGGGGCAATCTCGCGGCTGAGGGCTGAAGGCGCCGGTCCCGGGATGAGCGGCCGGCCATCAGAGTGGAAACGGACCATCACCTCTTCATCCACCAGGCAATATTGCAGCGCGCGCCAGAACGTCCGTGTTTCAGTCCGCAGACCCAGGTGAGCTTTGAGTCGGTCGTAGGCGGCGGTGTTCATGGTTGTCACCCCGGAGGTGCCGAAAAAGATGGGCACCCGGTCCGGCTCCTCGTGGTTCAGTGCACACAGCACTCGTTCGCGCGAGGTCATCATGCGTGGGACGCCTCGTAGCTGCCGAGCTGGAGCCCGGTTTCAACAAAGAACTTGTAGGTCCCGTAATCCACGCGGTTGGAGACGCTGTGGTCCACCTGCAGGACGTAACCGCCTCCCGCCATCGCACCGGGAAGCTTGGCTTCCAATTCGGCCCGGACGGCTGCGGGGTCGTTGGTTTCCAGGACGCGGGCATCCATCCCGCCGATAAGGGCGATGCGGCCGCCAAACCGCTGCTTCACTCGCAGGAGATCCATCCCCGCCTTCACCTCAAGCGGCTGCAAACAGTCAATCCCGGCCTCGATCAAATCCGGCAGGAGCGGTTCGACGAGCCCGTCGGAATGAAAGATGACCGGCAGCTTCCGGTCGTGCGCCCACTGGAATAACCGCCGGTGCGCCGGAAACAGCAGTTCCCGATACATTGCCGGAGACAGAAAGGGCCGCTGCTTGAAAGCCAAGTCCTCCCAAACCCAGAGCCCGTCGGGCTCGCCCTCGCGCGCAAACAGGATCTCCAGCAGCTCTATTGTGAGTTCGGTGTAAACATCCACCATGTCTCTGGCCCAGTCCGGATCCAGTGCCATGCCCACCAGCAGATGTTCATGGCCGCAGACGGGCGTCATGAGATCGAAGGGGCCAACCACACCGCAGGTCAGGAACAGGTTCTGAGCCGCGCAGCGGGCGCGCATGCTCCGGTAGAGATCGAAGTTAACCCGGCGTGCGTGGTTGTCAGCGTTCACCAGGTGCGGGCGAATATGCTCCGCCCAGGCCCGGCGGTCCTTCACGAGGAAATCCACGTGCTCGGGTGCCCCGGACGATCCCTTGATCCATCGCAGCACCGCCCCGTTGCCGTCACGCACCAGCCGGGTGGTTTCCGTTTCCTCGATCAGCTCTTCCTTGCGACCTGCGTTCGCCGGGCCGCCAGCAATCCCGAGGCGGGTGGTGTCATTCTCCTCGATCGCCGTCTCCCCGATGCCGAGGTTGGCTATGAGGTCGAGCGGCCGGCATCGCCGGAGCTCGATCCCGAAATGATCCTCGGCCATCTCCGGCCTGGCGAAATGCCCTTCTGCCGACCACCGGCGGGCGGTTTCGGCCCAGAACACCTCAAACAACCCAACGCGATCCGTGGGCTGCCGCCGCAAAACGCGCTCGATTCGTTCTTTCCCGGTCATGCGCGTAGCGTTGAGCTACTCACTCCGTGACTCCTCCGCCTTGACCGGATTCGTCAGTGCTCCGATGCGATCAATCTCGATCGTTACGCTGTCCCCCGGCTTGAGAAACACCGGCGGCTTGCGTGCAAACCCGACGCCATGCGGCGTGCCGGTGAGAATGACGGTCCCCGGCAACAGCGTCGTGCTGCCGCTCAGGAAAGCGATCAGCGTCGGCACGTCGAAGATCATGTCGTCCGTGTTCCAGTCCTGCATGACCTGGCCGTTGAGCACGGTGCGAATCTTCAGCGCGGCCGGGTCGGGGATTTCATCCTTCAGCACCAGGCAGGGGCCCAACGGCGCGAACGTGTCGAAAGTCTTGCCGCGGCACCATTGGCTGCCGCCCCATTTCCCCTGCCAATCGCGCGCGCTCACATCATTCGCGCAGGTGTATCCCAGCACGTAATCGAGCGCCTCTTCCTTGGGCACATTCTTGCACCGCCGGCCGATCACGACCGCCAGTTCGCATTCGTAATCGACCTCGTCGCTGCGCAGATGACGGGGCAGCACGATGGGATCGCCGGGATTCTGCACAGCCGCCGGGGACTTCATGAACAACACGGGGAATTGCGGGATGGGCGCCTTCCCTTCCTCGGCATGGCGCCGGTAGTTCAGGCCGATGCAGAAGAACGCGACCGGCGCGACCGGCGCCAGCAGCTTCTCCACCCGCGCTGGTTCGCCGGTCACTTCATAGGCTCCGAAGATGTCGCCGACGATTTGCCGCGCCGAGCCATCGGGCTGCTGTGCCGCATAACGCGCGGCTCCCTGGGGATCCTGGTATCGAATGATTCGCATAGTGTGTTTTCTTTGAATTGGTTGACGATTACAGAAGAGGCCCACCCTTCGGGCAAGCCCCAAGCTCTAATGGGAGACGTCGCACTTTCACCGCTTGGCGCTCACGGCTGCCATTGGACAGGGGATTCATCATCTGGTTACTTGCCAGCCATGTAACCCCCGTCAACGACCAGCGCGCTGCCGGTGACGAATGCCGGCTTCGTCGCTGGCCAGGAAGACCGCCGCCGCGGCGATTTCCGACGGTTGGGCCAGGCGCTTCAGCGCATGAGGGGCCACCATCTGTTTGAGGTATTCCTCTGGGTTGGGATACTCTTTCAGCCGTGCCTCCACGAACGGCGTCTGCGTCCGGCCGGGGCAGATGCAGTTGATCCGCACACCGGTCTCACCGTGGTCCATCGCCATGGCCCGGGTCATGCCGACCACGGCGTGCTTCGTCACCGTGTAGGCAAAGCGCGCCTCCATGCCCATCACCCCGGCGACAGAGGCCAGGTTGATGATCGAGCCGGCGCGACGCTCGATCATCGCCGGCAGAATCGCCCGGCTCAGGAAATAGGCGCCCTTGACGTTGATCTGCCACAGCCGCTCCAAATCGGCCGGTTCCGTGGTCAGGATCGAGCCCACATGCCCGACGCCGGCGTTGTTGACCAGCACATCGCAACGGTTCCCATTTTCGGCGAGGACACGCTGCGCCAGGGCCTGGCACTCAGTCTCGTTCGCAATGTTCACGACCGCCAGCTTCGCCTGACCATCTTGTTCCTCGATCTGGCGAACCATGGCCGCGCCGCCGGCCTCATTGCAGTCGGCGACATAGACCAGCGCCCCGGCGCGGGCGAAGCTCTCCGCGATGGCCGCTCCGATTCCCGAGGCGGCACCGGTGACGATCGTGACCTTGTCTTGCAGTGAGAACATTGTTGAGCATTCCTTCAGAACGTGGTGTTGAATTCATCTCGTCTGCTTAGCTGGCAAGCTCGGCGAAATTCAGCCCGGTCATCTTAGCCGCTTCCTGCAGGCTGCTGAGAACGTCGGGGGGCAATTGTATGCCTTCCTTCATCGCGCGGTCGTAGCGCTCCCACTCCATCTCGCCGGGCACATAGATCCGCTCCACGCCCTCTACTCGCGGCGCGCTGTGGATTTCGTCCACCATCGCCTCCACGCGGCGGGTGAACTTGCCGGCCGGCATGATAGCGTCGGTATCAATGGCGATGAACGCCGCGCCATGATGGGTGGCCGGGGTGCCATCATCCCACAGCCAGTCGCCCACGCCCCGGGTGACGCCCGCCCCGGTGAGGAGGCCGGCCAGCGTTTCGATCAGCAGGGCAATGCCGTATCCCTTATGGCCCGCCGCCGGCTGAAGCGCGCCCACCTCCGGGTAGCCGCTCGGGTCCGTCGTCGGTTTTCCATCGCCCCCCACGAGCCAGGTGTCTGGTATCTTCTCGCCCCGGGTCCGGGCGGCATACACCTTGCCGCCGGCAACCGTGGCGACCGACATGTCCAGCAGCATGGCGCGATGCTTGCCGGCCGGAACAGCGTAGGCAATCGGGTTGCTGCCGGTTATCCCGCCGCGCGACCCGGGTGCCGCTACGGATGGCTTGTCGTTGGCCATGCTCAATCCGATGAGCCCCTCCCGCGCCGCCAGCCAGGCGTAATAGCCCGCGGCTCCGAAATGGCAACTGTTCCGCACCCCGGCGTAGGCAATGCCGCACTGCCGCGCCTTCCGAATTGCCGTCTGCATCGCAAACGCGGAGGTGACGAGGCCGAGCGAGGAATTCCCGTCAACCAGGGCCCAAGCCGGGCCCTCGGCAGCCAGTACCGGCCGCTCTTTCGCGCGCAGGCCGCCGGCTTTGAACCGCCGCAGGTATCCGCGCAGGAGCTTCGTCCCGTGCGTATAGACGCCCCACGCGTCGGTCATGGCCAGAACCTCAGCGCCCGTCGCGGCGTCCTCCGGAGCGAGCCCTGCGCGGCTGAACGCCGTGGCGGTGAACTGTCGCAAACTTTCGTAGGTAATATGCATGGACTATCTTTCACCGCGCAGCTTTACGGCGCGCTTCATCTGCCACGCTGCGTTTGAATTCGGCTTCCACTCATGGAATCGCCCCAGCTTGTGTAACACCTCGGGATAGGCGATGGCGAGCGGCAACCCGCCGGTGCAAACGCGCACGGCTTCTTCTGCCACGGTGCGCTTTAGCTCTGCCAGCGAGTTCTCGGAGTACCAGGCTGCGTGATCCGTCAATACCAGCCGGGGATGACTCCGCAGCCGTGAATCCCGGGGCAAGCGGCTCGCGCTCGAAGACATCCAGCCCGGCGGCGGCAACCTTGCCGGCGTCCAGTGCCTCCAGCAGCGCGCCTTCATCCAGGATCGGGCCGCGGGCGGTGTTGATAATGATGACACCATCTTTCATGAGGGACAGCTCACGCCGGCTCAGCAGGTGGCGCGTCTCCGGCAGCAGAGGCGCGTGGAGGCAAATGTAATCCGCTTCTCGGCAAAGCGTCCGCAAATCCACCAGTTGCGCACCCGCTGCCGCTGCCTGCTGGTCTTCGACGAACGGATCGGTTGCCAAAACCCTTAGACCCCAGCCCCTCAGCTTTTCCGCCACACACCGCCCGATATTGCCCAGCCCGATCAGCCCGAGAGTTCGGCCGGCCATCCGCCACTGGCGGGTCGTCGGGTTGTCGCTCCATCCCCCGCCCGCCACTTTCGTATGGGTGTTAACAATGTCACGCACGCAGGCTAGCAGCAGGGCCAAGGTATGTGTGGCCACCTCGTCTACGCAGTAGGTCGGGCAGTGGCCGACGATGATGCCGGCTGCCAGGGCCGAGCCGTAGTCCACATTATCATAGCCGATTCCATAGCGGACGATGATGCGGCAACGCCGCAGGCGGCGAATGATGTCCGGCGTCACCTTAGTCCAGCGGACGAAAACCGCGTCGGCATCTTCCGCTGCCCGGAGCGCGGCCGCTTCATCGGGGAGTCGTGTCTCCATCCACCAGCTCGCCGCCGGCGCCGCAGACAATCTCCCGCTCGATGTCGGCGGACGGATACCCGTGGGGCAGGATTACAACCTTGAACTTAGCCATGGTGAGGAGCGCGAGTTTTGGGCGTGGCAGTTCAGCTTCGCCGCGCCACGCCGTTGACGATGTTCGGCAGGGGTTGGCCGCGCACCGCACGCAAAGCCAGATTCGCCGCCGCCGTGCGAAGCTTGTGGACCGCCGTCGGGCTGGCCGAAGCGATATGCGGCGTCAGCAGAACGTTCGGCATCTTTAGGACCGGATGGTCAGCCGGAATTGGTTCCGGGTCGAAGACATCCAGTGCCGCCGCGCCGAGGTGCCCGCTCTCCAGTGCCGCCGTTAGCGCGGGCACATCCACCAGGTCCCCGCGGCCCACATTGATAAGGATGGCCCCCGGCTTCAGTTTGGCCAGCGAGTCGCGGTTAATCATCTTGCGAGTCTGCGGCGTGGACGGACAATGCAGCGTCAGCAGGTCAGCCGCCTTCAGCACCTCATCGAACGAAGCGGGTTCAAGCCCACACTTGCGGATTTCCTCCGCCGGAACGAGCGGGTCAAAGACCTTGATGGCGCACTTAAAGGCAGCCAGACGCCGGACCACTTCCCGGCCAATCCGTCCAAAGCCAATCACGCCCACGGTCAGTTGCGCCAGCGCCTTCAGGCTGGCCAGGCTGCCGACCAAACCCCATTTGCCCGAGCGCAGGTGATTCGTATGGGGCACTACCTGCCGCGTCGAGGCCAATATCAGCGCCAGCGTGTGGTCCGCCACCTCGTCAATGCAGTAATCTGGAACATTGCATACCGGGATGCCCCGTGCGCGCGCGGCCTCCAGATCCACATTGTCCACCCCGATGCCATAGCGCACGATGACCTTTGCCCGGGCCATCCCGGCAATCACGTTCGCATTCACCCGGGCGAACTGCGTGATGACGGCATCGGCATCCTTGCACAGATCGAGCAGGTCCGACTCGGTCTTGCACTGCCGGCCCGTCAGTTCGCAGCCTGTTTCCGCCAGGACTGCCTGTTCTATGCTCAGATCCGGGAATGCGTAATCAGTCACCACAACTTTCGGGTTCATAGAAATTATGCTTTTGCGTTCAATATGCTGGGTCCTATTCTAGCGTCGCGCTGTCGGAGTGCAGTTGGTTTTCGCCCAGTTTTCAACGTTTTTATGAGTTCTGAACCGAGAATGATCGGCAAGCGGGTGCTCGTCACCGGCTCCGGCACCGGCATCGGGCGGGAGATCGCCCTCGAATTTGCCCGTCAGGGCGCCGACGTGGCCGTGCATTACGCGCATGACGCCCAGGGCGCCCAAGCCGCCGTTGACCAAATCCACGCACTCGGCCGGCGAGCCGAGGCCTTCAAAGCCAATTTCGCCCAGGTGGATGAGGCTGCGCGCCTCGCCGACCAGGCCATCGCGTTCCTCGGCGGCATTGATTGCCTGGTGAACAATGCCGGCATCACTTTCAACAAGCCCTTCCTCGAAGTGTCGCCCGAGCAGTTCGACACCCTGTACCACGTCAACATCCGGGCCCAGTTCTTCCTGACGCAGCCCGTGGTCAAGGACATGCTCAAGCACGGCGGCGGGGCGATCTGCAACATCACCTCCATTCACGGCGTCTCCGGCGCGCCGGAGCATTCGGTTTACGCCGGCACCAAGGGCGCCATCATCGCTTACACCCGCTCCCTGGCGGTGGAGTTGGCCCACAAGGGCATCCGCGTCAACGCCATCGCCCCCGGCTGGGTCACCGTGGAGAACTACTACAAGGTGCTGCCGGGCTTCAACGAGGCGGACGCGGCGAAGGTCGCCGCGGAGAAGGTGCCGCTGGGCCGATCCGGCCTGAAGCAGGAAATCGCCCGGCTGGCCGTCTTCCTCTGCTCCGACGAGTGCGGCTACATCGTGGGGCAAACCATCGTCGCCGACGGCGGCACCACCTCGCTCATGTCGCTGATCTCCGACTTCCGGACCCGGTCCACCGCCACGTTCGGCAAAGGCTATGTGCCGGGCGTCTGAGCTTCCGGCGCAAACCCGCTACACTCGAGCTCGACATTCTATGACCTCCCAACAACTTCTCGGAATCCTGATCGTGGCCTGCGCCGGACTGTTCATCGGCAGCGGCGCCTGGCCCATGAAGCTGATGAAGAAATTCCAGTTCGAGCACTGGTGGCTCATCGGCATGTTCATCGGCCTGATCTTCATCCCGTGGTGCGGTCACGCTGGCCTGCTGTCCCAACGCCTTCGCCGCCTATGCGAGCGTGCCGGTCAAAACGCTGATCGTCGCGAACCTCTGGGCCGCCGCCTGGGGCGTGGCCAATGTCCTCTGCGGCCTGTGCTTCGTGCGCATCGGCGTGGCCCTCACCGGCGCCATTCTGACCGGCCTCGGCGTATCGCTGGGCGTGACACTGCCGATGATCGTGAAAGGCTCGGGCCTGTTTCAGGACGCCGCGAATCTCACTTCACCTGCCGGGCTGACGGTCCTGGTGGCGGTGGGCGTGATGCTGGTGGGGGTCATCCTGGCCGCCTTGGCCGGGTTCGGTCGGGACCAGGTGCTCCAGAAAACCGAGCAGCGCAGCGGCAGCTTCCTGGGCGGGTTGATCATGACCATCGTGGCCGGCATCTGCTCCTGCGGCATGAGCCTTTCGTTCGTTTATGGCCAGGGGCCGATCGTCGCCGCGATGAAAGCCAACGGGGCAGGGGATCTGCCCGCAACCTTCGCGGTCTGGGCCGTGGGCCTGCTTGGCGGTTCGGCCATCAATATCATTTACCCGGCCTACCTGCTGACCAAGAAGAAGTCGTGGGGCGTGCTGGCGACGAGTTGGCGCGAGGTGCTGCTGGCGGTCATCATCGGGCTGAACATGGCCATCGGCATCGTGCTCATGGGCACCGGCATGTTGCTGGTCGGAGCGCTGGGGGCCTCCGTCGGGTTTGGCATCCAGCAGGCCAGCCAAATGTTCGGCAACCAGGGCCTGGGATTCATCAGCGGCGAGTGGAAGGGCGTGGTGGGCAAACCGCGCAACCAGATGTACCTGGCCATCGCCGTCCTCATCGTCGCCGCCCTCATCATGGCCTATGGCAACACACTCGCGAAAACATAGCCCAGCTCCGCTGCAGAACCTTCACCTCTTACCATGAAACAACTGGTCCGTGTCCTCAAACAAGTCGGCAAGCCCACCCGCCTCTTCCGCAGCCCTGACGGCACCCGCGTCCTGGTGCTGCCTTATGGCGGCCGGGTGCTGGGCCTCTGCTCACCGCAGAACGACGAGAACTTCTACTGGACCAACACCGCGCTGGAGTCGGCTCAGTCGGCCGGAGCCTTCTACGCCCAGGACCAGTGGCACAACTCCGGCGGGGACCGCACCTGGCTGGCTCCTGAGGTGGACTTGTTCTTTCCCAAGTTCCCCAGCCTGAATGTTTACTATCAGCAGCGGTCGCTCGATCCGGGCAACTACCGCGTCCTCAAGTCCGGCGATTCCTTCATATTGGTCAACCGCCTGGAAGTGAAGTTGTCCCGTTTGAAGAAGTCCGTCTCGCTCCAGATCACCAAGCGTTTCGGCCCGGCTCCCAACCCGCTGCGCTACGAGCGCGGCCTGGACCTGCGCGGCGTCGAATACGCCGGCTACACCCAGTTCACGTCCCTCGAACTCCTGGAGCCAGCCGCACGCCAAGGCCGCTGTCGGCTTGTGGAATCTCGTCCAGATGCCCCACGGCGGCGACTTGCTGATTCCGACCTACTCCCGCACCGAGCCCCTCCGCGTCTTCGGCTCCATCCCGGACAAGGACCTGATCATCTCCGACCACCTCGTGCGGTACCGCATGCGCCAGACCGGCGAGCACAAGATCAGCATCCGGGCCGTGGCCACCTGCGGACGGGTGGGATACCTCCTGCAGAACGGACGCAACACCACTCTCATCATCCGCAATTTCGCCGTAAACCCCTCCGGCGAATATGTGGACGTCCCGTGGAAGGACACCGGTTACCTCGGTTTTTCCACGCAGGCCTGCAACGTCAACAGCGGCCTGGGCCAGTTCAGCGAGCTGGAATACCACATCCCGGCCATCGGCCACCGCACCGGCGCTGTGCGCTGCGACGATACCGCCCAGGTGTGGGCTTTCCGTGGGTCCGCACAACGCATCCGGCGAATTGCAGGGACTCTTCTCTAACCAGAACTAATGGGAATTTGCCTTTTCCGCGCCCGCATGTACTGAGCGCTGCGCGGGTGAGAGGGGTCTGTTGGTCCGGATCGAATGCGGGGCCGGCTCCGCTGTGCTGCAAATGGATTGGGACGACTGCCGGGACGTCGGCGGCTTGATGCTGCCGTTCAAGCCGCGCCAGACCGGGAGTGAGAATTGGACCATCCAGTGCAGCAAAGCCAAGCGCGACGAACCCCTTGGCAGCAGTTCGTATCGCAGGCGGGATCTGCGGCAGTGCGGCTGTGCAGTCGTCGTAACAGTCCGGCAGGGCGTTTAATTGTCGAGAATCAGCGATAGGGTGGATGAAAGGCGGAAGGGAGGTCTTTTTCGGGTAGGGGGGTGCCTTGGAAAAAGCCAATGCGGGTGGCGTTCCAGCGGACGAGGAGGCGGGTGGAGTCGGTATTGGCAGCAAAGCAGTAGAGGACGTCGCCGGGGTTGAGCGCGTCGGGTTCAGGGCCTTGGACGAGGCGAATGGTGGATAGGAATAGGTCGGTGACTTTGGCCACTACGCCGTCCACGTTGACGGTCTGGCCCCAACGAACGGCGGCGGCCTGTTGGGGGGTCAGTGGTTCAGCGGGGTGGAGGGGGGTGAAGAGGGTCCAGTCCTGGGCGCCAGCTTTTGAGCCGCAAATGAGCAGGGCTTTGTCGCCGGTGTCATTGGCGAGGAAGTATTCGTGGCGTTCGAATTTGCGGCCGACGAGGGCGACTTCAACCAGGACGTGGCCCTGGATGGCGAAGCTGGTTCCTTTGAGGGTGCCGACACTGCCGACAGTTAAGGGGGAGGGTAGGGCGCTGGTTTTGATGACGGTGGCGGGGCGGCGGTTCGGAAAGAAACAGAAGTAACCGACAAAAGCGATAAGGGCTGTGACAAGGCCGACAAGGACTCTGGGGGCGAGACCGGAAGAGTTATAGGCGGGACCCGCGGCCTGGAAGAGGCTGCTGACGGTCGGCAGGCGGATGTTGAAGGCAGCGGCGAGGATACTCTGCTGCAGGTTGTAGCCGTGGTAACACTCGACTTCGTCGCCGGTCCAACTGACGACGTCCATGTGATCGCCGGCTTGTGTATTGAAGTAGTTGGCGACGTCGCCGACCTCGACGCCCTCAAGGGCCTTGCCTTCGATGTAATAGACGCGGGATTGCTCGACAAGGGTGACGCGGGTGTCGTCGCCATCGAGGTTGATGGCATCGCCGACGCACTTGGTGGCGGCGTCTTCAGCGGTAATAGGGTATTGGGGCTCGAAGAGGATGAAGAGGCGCCATTCGCCCCCACGCTCGGTTTGTTCGAAGACGAGGGTGGCAGATTTCCCGGCAGCGGTCTCGAGGTTGAACTCATTCCAGTAGTAGGTCTCGCCGTCTTCGACGACGCCCATGACAACGCGGCCGACGAGGCGATAGAGGGTGCCGCCGAGAGTGCCGGTCATGCCAATCCTGAGGGGTGTGGGGTTGGCGAAGCTCATGAGCCGGGGCGGAAGAAGTGGGGGATGAAGCGGCTGAGGTTGCCGGTGATGCGGCGGGTATCCTCGCGGATGCCGAGGCCGGCGGCTTCGTGGTCAACGACCCAGAGGCCGAAGATGGGGTGATGGCCGTCGAAGTCGGGGAGGGGCGCGGGGGCTTGAAAGACGCAGCCTTCCTGGCCGTAGGTGCCGTCGGTTTCCTCGAGGACGATGCCGTGCTCAACCCAGGCGACGTTGCTGCCTTCGCGGCCGAGCTTAGGTTTGCGGATGTAGCGGGCCCCGAGGGGCGCGGCGAGTTCGTAGGCGGGCAGGAGGTTTGGGTGATCGGGAAAGAGTTCCCACAGGATAGGCAGGAGGCCTTTGTTGCTGAGGAGCATCTTCCAGGTGGGCTCGATGAAGCGAAGGCAGTCGGTGGCGAGGTGGGGGGCGAATTGCTCCTGCCAGAGCCATTCCCAGGGGTAGAGCTTGAAGCAGTGTTGGATGGGGTGGTTGTCGAGGTCCACGAAGAGGTTGCGGCGAGGGTCCCAGCCGATGTCCTCGATGGAGACCGAGAGGGTCTTCACACCGGCTTGCTCGCAGGTGTCGCGGAGGTAGAGGACGGTCTGCTCATCCTCGGGGTGGTCTTTGATGTTGCTGAAGTGGAGTGTGGGTTGGTCCCAGCGCCGCCAAGCCTGGATGAGACGCTCGTGGATGGAGTTGAACTGATCGGCGTCAGGGTGGAGCTGCTGGAGCCAGAACCATTGGGCGACGGAGGCCTCGACGAGAGCGGTGGGCGTGTCGGCATTGTATTCGAGCAGCTTGGGCGGCGTGAACCCGTCGAAGCTGAGATCGAAGCGCCCATAGAGGCTGAAGTCGTCGCGTTCCCAGGAGCGGAGAATGCCGGCGATGGCGGCGTCGGGGATACCGAGGCGGGGCCACCAGGCGTTTTCAATGATGGCTTCGGCGGCTTCGATGCAGAGGTAATGCAGCGTGTTGGCGGCGGCCTCGAGGGCGTCTATTTCCTTGGCCGTCAGCTCGTAACAGGCCGACTCGTCCCAGTACGGGCCTTCTTCATGGGAGTGGTAGGTCAAGCCGAGCGCCTCGACCTGTTCGCGCCAATCGGGGCGAGGGTTGAAATGGTGACGCTGCATCGGGGACGGAATCAGGCGTAAACGCCGTGAGAGCCCGAGGTCTGGCCGAAACCGCCACGCACGATATCGGTGCGCTGAGCTTCGGCCTGCTGGGCGGCCTGAGCGGTGGGACAGGAGAGGTTGGTGATGCTCTGGCAGGCGGTTTGGGACCATTGCCCACCGTAGAAGTAGCGTTCGGTCTTGGGGTCAAAGTAATTGTAGGGGAGGGAAAACCAAGCGCGAAAGGGAGCGTGATAATAGCCAACGCCGGGGACGTGGAAGTTGTTGGTATAGACGTTATCGGCGCTAAGGGGCGGAGGCTGGCTGCCGGGGCCGCAGCCGGTCACGGCAGCCGAGGCGGTGATGCCGCCGATTAAAACCAGGCGTATGTGCCGGCTCCGTTTCACGGGGGCTGGGAGGTTTCAGCCCAGCATGGCGGCGGCGACGATGATGCACACGCCCAGAATCACGGCGCCGGCGATGATGGCGGCGGCGACATTCCGGTGTTCGAGGATTTCCTTGTTGAGGTCGCCCGGGGTGCACTTGTCGAAGATCTTGTAGCCGACGACGGCGAGAATGATGCCGATGGCCGCAAAGATCAGCATGTAGGCGACTGCCTGGGCCAAAGATTGGGCGTGCCAGGAAGCGGCGGCGTTGGCTTCCGCGGCGCTGAGCGCGGAAGGAGTGAACGCAAGGCCTAAGAACAAAAGGCGCAATAGAGGATTATTCTTCATGGGTAGTTAAGATTGGCGACCTGCCAGTGTCCGGTGGTAAATACGGATGGTCATGGTTTCACACTAACGGCGGGACTATATCGTCGGGCGGGGCCGCGCGACAACACGGAAACGGCGCGAGTCAAGAGGGGCGGGGAAGTCAGGGCGGGTCAGGAAGGGTAGGGCGGGGGCGCGGGTGCAGCGGATGAACTGGCGGAGGTTCAGACGATCTCGCAATCGGCATCGGGGTGCGGCCGTGAGATGACGACGGCGTTGACCAGCACACCTGCCTCGCTGAGGACCTGCCCCTAAATCCTCTCCAGCGTCCAGCCGTTCTGATAGGGTTCACCCAGCCAGCGGTTGGCATCCTCGGCATTGCTGCACTGCATCCGTTGCGCCTGCCACTCCAGTCGCTTGCCGGCGCGGGTGATGGAGATCAGCCTTCGCTGGTTTGCCACTTGATTTGCTACTAACCTGCTGCATGAACAAGATGCTCGTTCCGGTTCTAATTCTGGCGATTGCCGCGGTCGTCATCCTGGTCGGCTGCCGGGCGACCCGCGGGGGTTACGAGTCAGCGCCCTACAGCGTGGTGCGTTCCGACGGCAAGTTCGAGTTGCGCGATTACCCGGCATTGACGGTAGTAGAGACCCCGATGGTTCAGGCTGGCAACAGCGCCGACGGCAGCTTCAACCGCCTGTTCCGCTTCATCACCGGGGGGAATGAAGCGAAGGAGAAAATTGCCATGACCACCCCGGTTTTTATGTCGGGCAACGGCTCGAACACCACCATGGCGTTTGTGATGCCGGCGAAGCTGAAGGGCGCCGTTTGAATTGGATTGAAATTCGGTGCCGCTCAGTTCGCCGCCGCCCTTGGTAATAGTCATTACTAGTCATTCTGCGGGGCTCTTCTGCCGCGGCTAAACAAACGCGCCCATGGCGCTCTTGACAAAGAAACCTGGCGCAATAAAGTTACGGCTCCTAAGGCTTCCACTTCAGCCTACGGTTGAAGCTATCCCGCGAAGCCAGAAAGGGGGCCGGGAGGCCCCCTTCCTTATTTAGGGCGCCGGCGCGAGCCACGTGCCGGTGTTGGCGTTGAAGAGATTCGTGCCGCCGGAAGCGTTGCACATAGTGACCTTGAACACCTGGATACCCAGGGTGCGGGGATCCTTGGAGCCGGCCACTACCTGCTGTGGAACCCAGCCGCCGGTGCGCAGTTCCAGCCGGACCCTGTCTCCGGGGCTGGGCGCCAGATTGGCCGTTAACAGGTTGGTGGCTTGGAGCAGTGCAATTCTCTTGCCCGCCAGGTAAAGGCCGGCTTCCGGTGTGATGGCCTGGTCTGGAGCCTTCACCTCAAGGGTGATCGTGTAAGGCTCGCCTGGTGTGACCGGCAAGAGCAGCCGCGAAGCCGGTGCCGACCAGCGGAACGGTGCGCTGCCCCCATCTTTGGCGTTCCATCCCTGGAGGTAGCTTCCGTCGCCCTCCCTGCCAACGGAGACCTGGTAGTGCGCCAGGGCCTCGCGGGTCCAGGCGATGGTGTCATCTTCGTTCAGCGCGCTTTGGGTGCGTTTGCCGGCCTGGTTGTCCACGCGGAAGCCGCCCGCCGCCTGGTTGGCCGTCAGAATGGCCGAGACCACGTTGGAGCCGACCTGCACATTGAGCCCTTCCTGGGCAAAGGTGCAGCCCTGGACGATGGCTTTGCCGGCATCGAGCTGGATGGCCGGCGAACCGACGCCGCGGTTGTCCCAGTGGACGAAATGGCAGGCGCTGGCGGTGAACTGGCCGGCGGGGCTCTGCATCCAGACGCACCGGTCAATCGGTCCCCAGAACGAGCAGTTGACCAGGCTCACTTTGCCTTCCACCTTCGGGCCGATGTCCAGGCAGACGGCATCGGTGCTGGACCAGCGCCCCACAAACTCGCCGTTGGAGATGAGCAGGCCGGGCGGCTGCGCCTGCTCGACCACCACCGCCCGCTGGCACGAGTCGGCGCCGAGGCCGAGGAAGTTGCCGTTGGCGCTGCCCTGCGCCGAGCTGGAAAACTTGTAGCCCACGCCGTAGCCGAAACAGAACGTGTTGAACACATAATGCCAATCCGTGCGCGCCAGCTCAAAGGCCACCCCTTCCGTGTTCACCCATTTGCAGAACGGGTTCTTGGGATCGTAGGCGACGCCAAAGGGCCAGAAATGGACGTTCTCGATGTGGCCGATGTCGTAGCACGCGTCCACGTAAATGCCGCGCTTGATTGGGTAGCCGGTGACCCGGCAAATCCAGTGCCGCGCCGCGTTCACCAGCTTGATGCCTTCGTAGGGATTGAGCAGCAGGCAGTCGCTCACCCCGACGTTCTCAGCATGCTCGGACAACACGCAGGGCGGGTAAGGCACCGGCGGCACGTCGGTTTGTTTCCATTCCGGATAGGTGATGACCAAGCCGGCGATGGCCGCGTTGTTGCCCGCCAGGCGGATGAACGGGGGCCCGTTGGTGGCGCCGCGCCCCGCGTAGGCGAGCAGCACCGAGCCGGCCAGGTTCCCGTTCGCTCCGCGCTGGAGCGTCGGCGGCACGCGGTAGGTGCCCTGCAAGGTCACGTTGGCCGGAATCGAAAGCCCGGTGTTGATCCGATACCGCCCCGCCGGCACCTCCACCACTCCGCCGCCCGCCGCGCCCGCCTCATCCAGAAGCTTCTGGAAGATGGCGGTGCAGTCTCCCTGTCCGTCCCCGGCCGCGCCGGCTTGGCGGACATTCCAGTGAGGCGCATTCGTCTGCCCTCGGGCTAGGTGCGTGGCCAGCGCTACCAGGATCGGTAAGAAGCACAATCGCTGCGTCAAAGTCATCGGCGACACTGTCTCAGGCCGAAGAACAATTTCAAGCAGCGAGAACGCTCGGCTGTCTCCAAGCAGACGGAAGCCGCAGATGGACACCGGACTGAACTCTGCTCGCCATGACGGAGCGTGACGGCCAACTGCGTGCCGCTGCGCAGGCGCACTTCGTATCAGCCCTTGATCCGGGACCGCAGTTCCTTGAGCCGCTTGATGTTTACCAGCAGCCGGGGGTTGAGGCACAGGAAACGGTCCGGCGGCAGTTTGGCTGCCACCGCAGCAAAGGTGTCGCGCAGGCGGTGTGTTTGCCGGCCGAGCCGGAGTTCGACACCCCAATCGGCCGCATGGACCCATTCGATGTCCGCCAGACGCAGGAAAAGCATCTGCCCGTTGGAATTCACGGCAACCTGTTCGTCCTGACACGGTTCAGGGCAGAAGCCCTCCAGCAGGGTGTTGGGCTTCGGTGGCGCCAGCCATTTGAACGGGGCGAGGCTCGGGCCACCAGCGGCGCTGTGGGTGGTGGCCGGTTCGTGGCGCGAAGTCCAGCCCCGGGCGCACCCGACCGGGCGCCAGCGGGCTGCCGGGCATGGGTGGACGCGCCCTGGCGTCCTTCGCCAGGCGAATTGAGCTCGACCTTGCATGGGGGGAATTGTTGCCCCGACCGGGCAGCGCCACAACGCGCCTGATTACGGAGCCAGCTTCCGGGCGACTACGGAACTCGTCGTGGCGGGATGCTCCATAGCTGGGTAGGTTCAGCCCGGGGCCAATGATCGCTCGCGAAGGGTTAACGGTTTGGACCGTTCCGGGGCCATCAATGATGTAGAACGTAGATAGAACGTAACTAGAACGTAGCTGGAACGGAGCGCCGCACCAACGGCAAGCCGGGGAAAGGCCAACGGCGGGCGGGCAGTCGGGTGCGCAAAGGAAGAACGACCCGCCCCATCCTTCGAATTTGCACTGACGGCAACGGGCAGGCTGGGCATACTCCGTTCATGAAATCAGACAGCCCCTTGCCTCTCGCTCTGGCGACCATCAACCGACGGCAGTTCCTGCGCCGCACCAGCCTTGTCTCGGCGGCCGCCGTGCTGGGCTCTCTCGCCAAAGCCGAGGCGGCGCCGAAGTGCGAAGTGCTGGGCATCCGCGTCATCAGCCATCAGCCACAGTATTATCACGGGTGGCCGACGCTGGCGCGGCGGCGCAACGGCCAGTTGCTGGTCGTTTGCTCTGGCGGCAGGGAACGCCATGTCTGCCCCTTTGGCCGGGTCGAGCTGATGGTTTCCTCGGACAACGGGCAGAGCTGGGGCTGGCCACAGGTGCTGCTGGACAGCGCGATTGATGACCGCGATGCCGGCGCGCTCGAAACGGCAAAGGGGACGGTCCTGGTCACCACATTCACTTCGCTGGCCTACGAGCCGATCCTGGAAAAGGCGCAGAAGAAGAAAGCGGGGGAGGCTGGGGCGTGGCCGGCCGAGCAACTCAACGCCTGGCAGGCGGCGCACCAAAGGCTCACCGCCGACCAACGCCGTGCGGAACTGGGCGAGTGGCTGGTCCGCTCGACTGACGGCGGCGTGACGTGGTCGGCCCGCTACCCTACCCTCGTGAACAGCCCGCACGGACCGATTCAGCTTGCTGACGGGCGATTGCTTTACGCCGGCAGAGAACTCTGGGCCCAGGCACAGCGCGTCGGGGTCTGCGAGTCCCGCGATGATGGCCGGACCTGGCGTTGGCTGGCGGACATTCCCGCGCGTGCGGGGGACGACCCCAAACAATACCACGAGCTGCACGCGGTCGAGGCGGGCGAGGGCCGTATCATCGTGCACATCCGGAACCACAATAAGCTCAACCAAGGGGAGACACTCCAAACCGAGTCCACCGATGGCGGCAAGACCTGGTCCGAGCCGCACTCGATCGGCGTGTGGGGCCTGCCGTCGTTCCTGCTCCGGCTGCGCAGCGGCAAGCTGGTCATGACTTATGGGCATCGCCGCCCGCCTTTCGGCAACCAGGCGCGGCTCAGTGAAGACCAGGGGCGCAAGTGGTCGGAGCCCGTGATCATCTCGGGCGACGGCGCCGGAGGCGACCTGGGCTACCCGAGCACCGTCGAACTGGAGGACGGTTCACTGCTTACGGTCTGGTATGAGGCGCTGAAGAGTTCGCCGCGCGCGGTGTTGCGCCAGGCGCGTTGGCGGATCAGCGCTTAATCCCACTGTTTACAGATGCCACGGCGCGCGCATGGGACGCGGGCGCAGGCGCAGGTTGGCTCCGGGGTCGCCGATGAAGCGCTCCTTCTTCGGGTCCCAGACCAGCTTGCGGTTCAGCCGCAGGGCGAGGTCGCTCACTTGGCAAAGGTTGTCGGACCATACCGATTCATCAATCGGAGCCACAGTCTGTGCGCGGCTCTTCACGCAGTCCAGGAAGTTGCGGACGTGGTCGGGGCTTCGCGTGAGCTGGACCTTGAACGCGTTCTCGTCCTGGTCAATGAGGCTCTCCTGCTGGAGGTTGATGCCGGAGCGATCCACATGCACCCAGCCGTCGGTGCCCTCGAAAGCAGTGCCGTGATCGGTGATGCGGCGATAGCGCTGGCTCCATTCCTGCTTGTGGGTCCAGAGGTCGCAAGTCGGCGCGTCGGGGTTGGCCCAGTTGGGGGCGCCTTCGAACCGCAAGGTCACCCCGCTGCCGAACTTCATGTCCACGTTCCAGGCGGTTGCCGTGTCGCACGCGCCCTGGGCATGGAAGGTGCCGCGGCCTTCGATTTCCACGGGGCCGCTCAATAGATCGCCGCCGCCCCAGGCTGCGATGTCCATGGGGTGAATGCCCCAGCCGGCAATGAAGCCCACGGCGAACTGCGAGATGTACCACCAGGTCTTCTGGGCCCCCGGGCCTTCGCAGAGATATTGCGTGTGCGGCCGGAACGCGGCGGGCCCCAGCCAGAAATCGTAGTTGAGCCCGGGCAGGACGGGCACGACTTCGGTCGAGCCGCCAGGCGCGCTGGCGGGGCTCCAGACGTTGATGTGCTTGAGTTTACCGATGCGGCCATTGCGCACCAGCTCGCAGGCAAACCGGAAGATGCGCGAGGAGCGTTGCTGGGTGCCGAACTGGAAGACGCGTTTGCGACGGTGGACTTCCTTGCGCAACGCCCAATCTTCCGCCAGGTGGATACCGAGCGGCTTCTCCACATAGACGTCTTTGCCGGCGCGCACGGCGGCCAGCGCCGCCGGCACGTGCCAATGGTCGGGCGTGGCGACCAGGAACGCGTCAATGTCCTCGCGCGCGACGACTTCGCGCAAGTCGCCATACCCTCTGCAGTCGTTGTTCTGGTAATGCTGATTGACGCGGGTGCGCGCCTGCTCGAGGTGCGAAGTCATGACATCGCAGACGGCCACCACCTGCGCGCTTTTCTGGTTGAGGAAGTTGCTCATGACTCCCTGCCCTTGCGGCCCGACACCGATGCAACCGACGACCACCCGGTCGCTGGGCGCGACCTTGCCCGGCTTGCCGAGGGCGGCTGCGGGCACAAGCGAAGGAAAGGCGGCGGCAGACAGCGCCAGGCCGGTGGTGTGCTTGAGGAAATCCCGACGGGTGAGAGGGGTTGTTTTCATATCAGATGCACTCTGTAGTGGCGAAACACGGGGCGCAGTTTGGCACGGGCGGAGATGATGGAAAGCAGAAACTCACGGTTCGCACCGCAACAATTGACTCGACTCTACGGTGTCATTTTCCCGTGAGGCAACAGGCGGGTGCATTCGGCTGCTTCCTTCCCGGCTGGTTCCTTCCCGGCAGTTGACAACGGGGTTCCGCGGTGAACCTTATCCGATACAAAACCATGAGCATGTCAGCAGATCATCCACGTACACTTCCACTAAATGGCAGCGGTTGGGCGGCTTTGGGCCTCGGCGTTGGGTGGCTTGCGCTGGGGGGTATGCTGGCCGGCGCGGCCGCGCGCGACGTCGAAAGCGTCTTCCGGCAGAATTGCGCCGGCTGTCACGGCGCGGACCTCCGGGGCGGCCAGACCGATAGCCTCTTGGACGACCGGTGGAAACATGGCAGCGGTGACGACGAAACCCTCTTCCGCATCATCCGCGACGGGGACGAACTCAATGGCATGCCGCCCATGAAGGGCGACCTGAGCGATCCGGACATCCGGGCGCTGGTGGTGTTCATTCGCGAGAAGGCGGCGCAGGCCAAGAACGCGATTACTTCCTTCGCTAAGCCGATCGAGAGTCAGGTCGTCTGCAGCCGCGAGCACAGCTTCCGGCTCAAGACGCTGGTGGAGGGACTGGCGACGCCCTGGTCCGTGGCTTGGTTGCCGGATGGGCGGATGCTGGTAACTGAGTTGCCGGGCCTGCTGCGCGTGGTCGAGCAGGGAGTGTTGAATACTGCGCCCGTAGCCGGCACTCCGCGGGTGCATTTCAAGGGCCAAGGCGGTTTGATGGAGGTAGCGCTGCATCCCGGTTACAAAACCAACGGCTGGATTTACCTGGCTTACGCCGAGGCCGGCACAAATGCCGAGACGCGCGATGGCGGCATGACGGTGATCGTGCGCGGTCGCCTCAAGGACAACCGCTGGACGGAGGAGCAGACGATCTGGCGCGCGCCGCTCTGGAGCTATCGCCCAGGCGGCGTGCATTTCGGCTGCCGGCTGGTCTTCGACGGCGCGGGGCACTTGTTCTTCACGGTCGGCGAGCGCGGCCACATGCAGGACGCCCAGGACCTCTCGCGGCCCAACGGGAAGGTGCATCGCATCTTTGACGACGGACGCATTCCGCCGGACAACCCGTTCGTCGGCGTCAGCAACGCCATCACCTCGATCTGGAGCTACGGCCATCGCAATCCGCAAGGCCTGGCCCGGCACCCGCTGACAGGCGAACTGTGGGAGACGGAGCACGGCCCGCGCGGTGGCGACGAACTCAACCTCATCCGCCGGGGGTCGAACTACGGCTGGCCGATCATCACCTACGGCATGAACTACAACGGCACACCTATCACCGCGCTGACGGCGAAGGAAGGGCTCGAGCAGCCGATCGTCCACTGGACGCCGTCCATCGCGGTCTGCGGAATTGATTTTTACGGGGGCGACCGGTTCCCGCGTTGGCGCAACAATCTATTCGTCACCGGCCTGGCGTCAGAGGAGCTGCGACGGGTAGTGATCGCCGGACACCGTGTTGTCGAGCAGGAAGTCATCTTCAAGGGCATCGGCCGCGTGCGGGACGTCGCCAGCGGCCCGGAGGGTTTCCTCTACGTCGTGCTGAACAAGCCCGACAAGATCGTGCGCCTCGAGCCGGCGAACGAGTGAAGGCGTCCCCGACAGGCCCTGGCGGGTTCACGTTGGTCGAGCTGCTGGTGGTCATCACCATCATCGCCATCCTGGCCGCGCTGCTGCTCCCCGCCCTGGCCCGCTCGAAACGACTCGCCACCCGCACCGCCTGTCTTTCGCAGCTCAAACAACAGGGCGTTGCCTGGCGGATCTTCCTCGACGACAACGAGGGGCGGTTCCCCGACCGCCGCGACCTCAAGGACAGCCTGCCCGGCGCTTACAAGCCCTGGTCCACCTGGCCGCCGAGCGATCCGCGGGCCGGCTGGGCGGCCCTGGTGCTGGAAAAGGAGCTCAAGACTGCTGAGCTTTGGAGCTGTCCCGCCGCGCGGCAAGCGAGCTTCCCGAGCGTCGAGCAGACCTGGCAGGCGTCAGGCGAGGAGACCAACGCCCCCATCGTCCGCTACTGGATGTGGCGCTTTGACCGCAAGGACGACCCGGTCACGCTCGACAACTTTTGGGGGCGGACCGAAGCGAATTGCGTGGCGACGCTGCGGTTGGCCAACAACCCTAACGCCGGCGTGCCGAACGGACCGTCCGACGTGGAGCTGACGGTGGATGTTTACTTCCCGGACACCATCGCAGCCTTGCCGGCGACGCTGCGCGGGCGCGGCGCCCACGCCGGCGGACGCAACCGCCTCATGCTGGACGGCCACAGCAGTTTCGTCCGCGACCTGCGTGTGAGCGGCAACTGAGGCGCGCAGCCTGGACCGCGGCCGCAGGGAAGACAAACGGCCTGGCGTCAGTTCGCCGGCGGCAGCAGGAACAGCCGCGCATCGCCTGGGCCGAGGGAAAGTTGAAAGCCCTTCAGCTCCGGGCTGTCGTCCACGGCGGGCGCGGCTTGGCCAGTGGCTTTGCTGACCTCGAACACTTCCTTCGGGTCGGCGTTGAACTCCACCGTCGGCCAGGCGGTGTAGCTGTAGTTGTGGTTGACGATCATCACGGCGCGGCGCCCGCCGGCATGGCGGAAGGCACCGATGATGAATTCGCCCACCGGATCGCCGGGCACGCGCGCCAGCTTCCGGATCGGGCCGGCGGCGAGCGCGCTGGCGTTGGTTTCGGTGGTCACACGGAAGGCGCCGGCGCTGGTCAACTGCATCAGCGTCGGGCCGAGGGACTTGAGTTCGGCGTTGATGCGGCGGGCTTCGTCGTAGTGGCGGGTCTTGAGCCCCTCAGCCATGAGGATGGCGCCGCCTTTGGGGAACTCGCCCGCGCCCGCGGCGCCTTTCCCGGGCGTCCAGTAGCAGAAGTAGAGCACGCCCTTGGCACCGTAGGCGACCGAAGTGAATATCTGCCAGCGGATTTGGGCCTCGGTCGGGTCGAGGCGGTCGTTGAAGGGCATGCTGTAGAAGTAATTCCAAAAGGGGATGCCGGCGGCCAGGGCGTGCTTGCGAAAGCATTCGAGGTTGTCGCAATAGGCCTGGCGTGTGTCGCCCTCCGGGCGCATGAGCGGGTAGTGGTCCATGGATAAGACCTCGGGCTTCACCTCGCGCACGAACCGGGCCACGTGCTCATCGTAGCTGGCGGTGCCCAGCGCGCTGAGCGGGGCGTAGTTGGGATACAGGTTGACGTAGCCGAACCGGCCGGGGCGTTTGGTGCGAACCTCTTCGGCGCGCCTGGCCAGGTCGGCAAATGCGCCCGCGCCCGGCTCATCCACCAGCAGGTAACCCCAGCAGGCCGGGCCGTCGGGCAGCTTCTCAACTGGCTGGTCGGCTTCGGGGAGCGTTTTCAGCCCGAAGCGCTGGCAGCGGTTCAGATGCTCCTGGGTGCTGGGTCCCGACTTGCCGACCACCAGGGTGAAGTTGGCTTCGGCAATGTCCCGGTAATGGGCGTCGAGGTTCTCACGCGTGGCGGGCGGCACCCACATGCCGATCACAAACCGGTCCTGGACAAACCGGGCGGGGCTGGTAGCCGACAAACTTGAAACGCTCAGCAGAGCGAAGAATACGAGCACGGTCTTGGTCATAGGTGATAGCTTGTTCTTTGCGTGGAGCCTAAATGCAGCAACAGGATGCTTTCACGCTGTGTGACATGCAAGGTTCCAGACTGGGGCCTTGGACGGAACAAAGCACCGGCATATTCGCCGGAGTTGCCGGTTTAGGCCGCTGCCGCGCTGCCGAGCGGGGCTTGAGTCTTGGCTCGGGGCGGGCAATCTGACCGCGTTGATAACGCTGGTCGTCCGGGCGCTTGATCGCCATCGTCTCACCGTCGCATTTCAAATGAAACAACCCCGCGCCCGCATCTCGCCGCTGATCTGCTACGAGGATGTCTTCCCGCGCGAGAGCCGCGAGTCGGTGGACAAGGAGACCGATTTCCTGCTGAACCTGACCAACAACGGCTGGTTTGGCGCCAGCGCCGCACAGTGGCAGCACGCTATCTGCGCCCTGTTTCGCGCCGTCGAGAATGGCGTCCCCCTGGTTCGCTGCACGAACAACGGCCTGACCTGCTGGATGGATGCCCGGGGCAGAATGCACGATGTCTATTTTCCCGGCTCACCGGACATCTACCAGGCGGGATTCAAGATCGTGGACATTCCACTCCGCGGCGCCTCAGCACGGGAGCATCGCACGATCTACCATCAGTATGGCGATTGGTTTGGCTGGACCTGCGTTGTCGTCGTCACCGTCTGCCTGGCATGGTCGTGCCGTCCCAGGCGGCGCAGACAGTCCCCGTAGGCTTAGGGAAAAGCATTGCCGGCTGGCCGGGTTGTGTTACAACCCGCGCCGATGAACATCAACCGCCGGAACTTCCTTATAGCCGGGGGACTTGGGCTTGGCAGCCTGAGTCTCGAGCCAAACTTAGCGTCAGCCGCCGCAGGCGCTGACGGCGCCCCGGCGCCTGTCCGCCGCCCGACTATGCACCTGGGGCTGGTCACCTACAACCTGGCCGCAGACTGGGACATCACCACGATTATCAAGAACTGCGAGGCGGCCAAGTTTGAGGGGGTCGAGCTGCGCACCACCCACGCCCACAAGGTCGAGGTGAGTCTTTCCAAGGAAGAGCGCAAGGAAGTTAAGAAAAGGTTCGCCGACTCGAAGGTGCAGTTGATGGGGCTGGGCAGCGTGTTTGATTATCACACACCCGACCAGGCGAGGCTGCGCAAGGACATCGAGGCAACCAAGGAATACATCATCCTGGCCGAGGACGTGGGGGCGACGGGCGTGAAAGTGCGTCCGAATGCGCTACCCAAAGAGGTCCCCCAGGAGAAGACGCTGGAGCAGATCGGGCGCGCCCTGAGGGAACTGGGTGGATTCGCCCGCGACCACGGGCAGGTGATTCGATTGGAAGTGCACGGGACCGGCACTTCCTTACCACCCAACATCAAGAGAATACTCGATGTGGCCGATCATCCGAGCGTGGGCGCGTGCTGGAATTCCAACGCCACCGACCTCTCAGGTCAAGGGTGGGACTACAACTTCAACCTGGTGAAGGACAAGATCGTCGCGGTCCATCTGACGGACTTGTTTCAGGAAGAGTATCCCTATCGCAAACTGCTCACGCGCCTGAACGAGATCCACTTCACAGGCTTCTGCCTGGCCGAGGTTCCCCCCAGCTCCGACCCGGTGCGGGTGATGAAGTATTACCGGGCGCTTTGGCTGGCTTACCAAGGGTTGCTGTAGCGGCGCAGCCGCTCAGTCAGCGCGCTGGCTCGCGGGTGTTCGGGCCGCATTGGCCTCGAGCGGCACCTCCTTGCCTGCTCGGCCTGCACCGGCTTTGTGCCAGTAACTGGTTGGCGCCTCGGCTATGGCGTGAAAGATGTCGTGGTAACAGATGGTGCGATCGTCAGCGAGGATCTCTTCGCAGGTACGCCCAGCCGCGATGGCCAGGAGAATCCCGTCCAGCTTCTGCCTCAGTTGTTTTGGTTCCGTGTCCATCTCAAACTGTCAGTCCACGACCTACCGGTGGCAGCATTTATGGTACCCATTCGGTGAGGGCCAACCGGCGGAGACCTTTTCGAGCGGCAGTTTGAATCCTGCTGCGCTGGATTTGGCGGAAGTGCCTGCGGTGATGTGGTTTACGAACGTCCTCCGCAAGAGCATTGGTCCCGGGGTGCTGAGCATCGGCCAGGAATCCGGACTGCCGGCTATGTAGTACGGCTGTGCTAGCCATGTACTCCCATGTTGGGGCTAGTGGCGGAAGTAGGCGCTGGGCCGCTGGTAAACACGAACGTAATCAATGTCGTGGAACTGGGGGAAGGCGGTAGTCGCATCCGGATTGCCGGGCCAGTTCCCGCCGACGGCGGTGTTCAGGATCAGGTAATGGGGGGTGTGCGGGATACCGTTGGTGGTGGTGTGGATCAGTTTGCCGTCCAGGAACCAACGCAGCGCATCGGGCTCCCACTCCAGCGCATAGAGGTGAAAGTCCCGGGTATAGTCGCGGTCGCTTTTCCAGGTCACCGAACTGGTCTTCTTCTGGCCGTCGAAGGTGTGGTAGTGAAGGGTTCCGTAGATGACGTTGGGCTCGTGGCCGAGAAACTCCATGATGTCAATTTCACTGTACCAGGGCCGGGCTTCGGGGATCAGCCGTTCCTTGCCGTTGGCGACAGCCTCCGCCATGAGATATTCCATGGGCCAGTCGCGATTCTGGGGATAGAGCCAGTGGGCAGGCCAGAGGCCTTTTCCCCCGGGCAATCGGGCGCGAATCTCGAAGCGCCCGTAAACCAGGGCAAGCTTACCCTGGGTGTCCACCCGACCGCTGGTGTAGTGCTGGGAGCCAAAGTCTCTGACCCGGCTGCGCAGGCGCAGGCAGCCGTTCTCGAGATACACCTCGTCCGGCAGGTAATACTGGAGCTCGTTGTGCTTGCTCTGTTCGCGGAGAAGGACGTTCCACTTCTTGCGGTCTATCTTCCTGCCCTTGAATTCCTCCCGCCAAACGAGCTTCCAGTCTTTGGGCCGTGGCGATTGCTCTCCGGCGAACGCCGCCGCCGGGAGAAGCGGGAGGCAGCAAGTGACGGCGGTCGCCAGGTTGATCATTTTCATATTCGTTCTCGCAATCCAGACAAGGTTGCCGCCAACGCCAGAGGGCAGCGGCCGCATGATGGCGACGGGCGGCCGGGCCGTCAACGCCTTGGCGACTTTGGACTTTGGACTCGGGACGATGGACCCTAGACTGGCGGTTCATGTTGACTCTGTCCGGCATCAGCAAAGCGTACGGCGAACGGGTGTTGTTCGCCGACGTCACCTTGCAGGTGAACCGCGAGGACCGGATCGGGCTGGTCGGGCCGAACGGGGCGGGGAAGACCACCCTCTTTTCCATCATCCTGGGCGAGACATCGGCGGATGCGGGGGAAACCTCCTCGGAACGCGGCATCGCGATCGGCTATCTGCCGCAGGAGAACGCACCGGTGGCCGACGAGACGGTCATCGAACTGGCGACGGCCATCGCGCCCGAATACATGAAGCTCCGCCGCATTCTGAAGGCGTGGGAGGCGGACCACCCGGTGGAGGCGTTGCACCCGGAGGAGATTCATGACGACGTGCACGACCGGTTTAACGAGCTGGGCGGCTACCGTCTGGAAGCCAAGGCCAGGCAGATCCTCGCCGGCCTCGGCTTTCGCGAGCAGGATTCCGAGCGGCCGGCGCGCGAGCTGAGCGGGGGCTGGGTGATGCGGGCGCACCTGGCCCGGTTGCTGACGCAAGAGCCGGACCTGCTGCTGCTGGACGAGCCGACGAACCATCTCGACCTGGAGGCGCTGCTGTGGTTCCAGGAGTATTTGAAGGGGTACCGGGGGGCGATTCTGGTGATCTCGCACGATCGTGAGTTTCTGAACCAGCTGGTGGGGAGCATTGTGGAAATCCGCCAGAGCCGGCTGATCCGTTACCGGGGCGGCTACGACGAGTATCTGGAACAACGCGAGGCCCACGAGCAGCAGCTCCTGGCCGCCTACAAACACCAGGAACGGGAGATCGCCCGGCTGATGGAGTTCGTCAACCGCTTCCGCGCCAAGAACACCAAGGCGACGCAGGCCCAGAGCAAGCTCAAGCAGATCGAGCGGATGGACAAAGTGGCGGCGCCCGAAGGGGAGGAGCGCAAGCTGGATTTCCGGTTCCCGCAGCCGCGGCGCAGCGGGTTGCGGGTGATCAAGCTGGAAGACATCCACCACGCCTATGGCGAGACCGTGGTGTATCGCGGGATGAGCTTCGAGGCGGAGCGCGGCCAGCGCATCGTGCTGGTGGGGCCCAACGGGGCGGGCAAATCCACGTTGCTGAAGCTGCTGGCGGGTGTGGTGACGCCGCAGGCCGGCACGCGCACACTGGGGCACAACGCCAAGGCAGGCTACTACTCGCAGTATCGCGTGGAGATGTTGCACCCGGAGCGCACGGTGCTCGAAGAGGCGTTCGACACCCCGCGACGCCTGACGGAGCAATTCGTCCGCACGTTGCTGGGCTGTTTCCTCTTCAGCGGTGACGATGTGTTCAAGAAAGTCGAGGTGTTGAGCGGCGGGGAGAAGAGCCGGCTGGCGCTGGTGAAGCTGCTGCTGGACCCGCCGAACCTGCTGCTGATGGACGAGCCGACCACACATCTGGACCTGTCGAGCGTTGACGCGCTGGCCTACGCGCTCGACCAGTTCGAAGGCACGCTGGTTTTCATCAGCCACGACGTGTATTTCATCCGCGCGCTGGCGAACCACGTCATCCACGTCAACGCGGGCCGGCTGACGCATTACCCCGGCGGCTATCAGTATTACCTGGACAAGACGAAGGCCGAGTCGGGGCGCGCGGGCCTGACTGCGACCGGCCAGGACGGCTTGTCCGGGGCGGCAAACGTCCGCGCGAGCCCACATTCTTCGGGAGGCGGCAGAGATCAGGGCTCGCGCGGACGCTCGCCCTCCCTGGCTGAGGGTTCAGGCGAATCTCCGGAAGGCGCTTCCGCCATGTCACGGAAGGACCAGAAGCGGCTCGAAGCGGAGCAGCGCCAGGCGCGTTCGCGCGAACGCAAGGCCCAGCAGCAACTTGTGCATCAGCTCGAACAGGAGATTCAGGAACTCGAAGCCCGCCAGGCTGAAATCGTGGCCGAGCTGGAGAAACCGGAGACCTACGAGAGACCCGGTTGCGCCCAGGAAATCAACCGCGAGCTGCTGGACGGCTCAGCGCCGCCTGAAGGAGCTGATTCCCGAGTGGGAACGCGAAGCGACGCGGCTGGCGGCACTGGAATCCAGCGGAGCCTGCGCCTGAGGAGTGCTGGCGGGCGGGCGGGGATAGGAGGCAGCAAAACGCAGCCCGTAATGAGAGCGCTGCAAGGGAAACTTCCTGATGGGCCTCGGCCGGTTGGAAAAGACCCGAGCCGGGCAAGAATACCCGGCTCGGGCGGATGGTCCACGTCCCCCACAACAAGTTTCGCTGGTATCAGGGCAGTGCCACTACCTGGTAGAACCGCTGCGCCTGGCCCGGGTAAATCGGATCGGACACACAGATGGTGCTGTTGCTGCCCGCCACCGGCGCGCCCAGGGCGGTCCAAAGATTGGTGGTCAAGGTTGCTCTATACTCAAGCTGGTAGGTAACATTGGTGAACCCGAACCAGCACAGTTCAACTTGGGAACAACGGATGGACAGCAGCGGATCGCATGAGCCGGGCGAGCCGCAGGGGTCAACGACCAGGTTGTCGAGAGGCACCCCGCTGTCCGACCGAATGAACAGGGCGTTCCAGGAGGACGGTGGCGCGCTGGTTCCCAGGCGCGAACGAATCTTCAGGTTAATGTTCTGCAGGTTGGCCACCGCCGTATAGTTGGTTTCGCCCAGAGTCAGGTCCCGGGCATAGAGACTGCCAGAGCCTTCGCCGTCATACGCAGTGAAGTCCACACGGAGTTGGATGCGGTACCAGTGGCCGTAGTTCACCGTCCCCGGGCCGGAGGAGTATTGGTTCACCGAATCATACCCGTCGTAGGCGGCCTCGCTTAAGTAGAACCCGGTATCACCGTAATCGCTGTTTTCCTCGCATCCGAACATGGGGCCAAGGATGGTTAGAGATGAGGGACTTTGGCTCAGGCCGGGGGTGAAATAGGCGCCGCAGACGGAGTGATTGTTGGCGGGCTGAACATCAACCTGGAAGATGGCATTGCGCTCGAATCCCGTCAGGGAAGGAAAGCTGAACGCAGCGTCGTTGACTCGGTGAGCTGTGGAGATAACTCCCGTGCCGGTTACTACCTTCGTAGTGTTGGTGTCGGTCCCGTCAGTAACCTCGATATCGCCGACCGCGCCAGATTCTTTCACCCAGCCGTCCTGGTCGGCGAGAGTGCCGATGGAGAGTAGTTCGAAGTCGTAGGTGGGTGCCGCGGCCAGCAAAACCGTTCCACTGGCGGTCAGCGCGCATAAGGTTGCAAGTATTCGTGTCGTCATGATGATGCTATTCCAGTTCAGTATTGGTTTATGTTTCTCGCCGGTGGGTCCATATTTCCCGCCGGCAAGAGGGATACGAACGCCGGGCGTGAATCTGACCGGAAATTTGTGGCAATTGCCTGTCAGAAAAGGGCGGGAGGATTCGTATTGCTCTGTATGGACCTGACGCTATTCTGCCGCAAAGTTGCGCGGCTGATGAAATCCGAAGACGAGTTGATCCCGACGCGCCGGAGCCTACTGATCCGGTTGAAGGACTGGGACGACCACGAGAGCTGGAAGCGCTTCTTCGACACCTACTGGAAGCTGATCTACGGAACGGCGGTCAAACTGGGTCTTTCAGACGCCGAAGCGCAGGAGGTGGTGCAGGAGACACTGATCGCGGTGGCGAAGAAGATGAACGAGTTCAAGTACGACCCGGCGCTGGGCTCGTTCAAAGGCTGGCTGCTGCAACTGGTGCGGTGGCGGGTCACGGACCATCTGCGCAAACAGCAGCGGGAAGGGGGCCGACCGGGCGTTCCGCGCGAGGAGACGACGCGGACTGACACGGTTGGCCGGGTGCCCGATCCTGCGACGCTGAACCTGGACGTGGTCTGGGAGGAGGAGTGGCGGCAGAACCTTTACGATGCGGCGCTGCGGCGGGTGAAGGAGAAGGCCAGCGCCCGGCAGTACCAGTTGTTCGATCTCTACGTGGTGAAGGCCTGGCCCATCGAAGAAATCCAGGAAGCGCTGGGGGTTTCGGCCGACCAAGTGTATCAGGCCAAGCGGCGGATAACGAAGCAGATCCGTCAAGAAGTGGAGCACCTGGAAACCAAGATGATCTGAAGGGCGCAGTCATTGCCATGTGGTTGAAACGCACGCGCCGGGGCAACCAAGCCCGCCCACGGAAATACCTAGTAACCCCGCCCGATGCAGCCCACGAAATTCGGCGCGAGCTGCTGCAGCGGCTCTGTGCCCGGCTGGATCGGCGGGGAACCGCTCTCGGCGAACGCCGGGCGGGTGATGGGGGTGGGGCGGAGCAGGCCTCGCGTCGGCGGAGTGAGAGCTGAGGGCGGAAATGGAGCCTCGGATTCCCGATTACGAATTACTGCGGGAGATCGGCCGCGGGAGCTACGGCGAGGTATGGCTGGCGCGGAGTGTGACTGGGGCGTACCGGGCGGTGAAGCTCGTTCGGCGCAGCTCATTTGAACACGACCGGCCGTATGAACGCGAGTTTGCCGGCATCCGGAAGTTCGAGCCGGTTTCGCGCAATCATGAGAGCCAGGTGGATGTGCTGCACGTAGGGCGCAATGAGGCCGAGGGTTATTTCTATTACGTGATGGAACTGGCCGACGACGAGGAGACGGGCCAGCAGATTGACCCGGGCACGTACCGCCCCAGAACACTCCGGAGCGAGCTGAAACGTCGGGAACGTCTGCCGCCGGAGGAATGTTTGCGAGTCGGGTTTGGAGCTGGCGCAGGCGCTGGCTCACCTGCACGGACACGGGTTGATCCACCGCGACATCAAGCCGTCGAACATCATCTTTGTGCAGCGGCGCGCCCAAGGCTGGCGGACATCGGCCTGGTGACAGACCTGGAGGCTACGCGGTCTTTTGTTGGCACGGAAGGTTACATGCCACCGGAAGGGCCGGGCACGCCACAGGCCGACCTCTACAGCCTCGGCAAGGTGCTTTACGAAATCAGCACGGGCCGGGACCGACTGGAGTATCCGGAGTTGCCGACGGCGCTCCGGAATCCGCGGGAACGGAGACTGCTGGCGGAACTCAACGAGGTCATCGTCAGGGCCTGCGAGCAGGATCCGAGGCGCCGTTATCGCTCGGCCCTGGAAATGCACAGCGACCTGCGCCTGCTGGAAGCGGGCCGTTCGCTGCGGAAAGAGCGCGTGCGGCGACGGCGATGGGCAATCACGAGCCGGGGGTTAGCCGGCGCGGCAGTGGCCGCGCTCCTGCTCTGGGCTCTGTATGGTATCCAGCACGGGAAGCAGACCCTGTTCGAGGATGATTTCAACGGCCCCGCTTTGAACCGGCAGAAGTGGCAGTGGCATGAGACGGGCGGCTTCTCGCAGCCCGGCAGTGGACCGTGTAGCGGGCAGGTGGTCCAGACCAGCGGTTGCATGCTGTTGAGTGCCAGCGCGACCGGCACGAACGGTCTGTCTGCGGTGGAGGTGGCGTGGCTGGACAGCAACATCAACCTGGAGAACCAGGGAAACCTGGAACTGGACATGGACCTTCAGTATTCGCTGCTCGCGCGCGGGGCCGTCTCAGTTCGTTTGACGTCCGGCCAGGCTCCGCTGAGACCGCACGACCCCGAGAGTGTGGTCTTGTATGAAGCCAGCGAGCCGGACACAGCCTCTCCGCCGATTAACCTGCGAATTCGTCTGCTGGCCTCCGCCAAGCTGGCGCTGGTGTATGGCACTGAACGCGCGCACCTGGAAGACCTGTTGAAACTCAAGCAATGGCGCTTGCGCTTTCTGGTCAAAGCCGAGACCAGCTCCGGTTTCGCTCCGGCCACGAATGTGGTGATGACCGTGGACCGAGTCCACATCAGGCGCCTGCCCGCCACGACCGGGATCATTGGCGTCATCACGGACTGGGGCAGCGGAAAGGCTATCGAGGGGGCGAAGATTAGCTGGGGGCCGGCGGGCCAAAGGACCAGTTCCCTGCCCAGCGGCGCCTTCTGGCTGGCAACCGGGCCTGGCCGACTTCGGTTGCGAGTGGAGCGGGAGGAATACCAACCGCTGGAACAGAGCGAGGTCGAGGTAGAGCCGGGCAAATATGCGCCGCTGCGCTTGGAGATGGAGAAGCGAAGGGAAGCCCTCGAGGTTGGGGACGTGGTGGAGGTCATCCGGATGCCAGGGCGGTGGGTGGCGGGCATGGACGCGCTGAACAATCAGCTCTCGATCGTGGCCTCACACCAGGACCGAAACATGTCGCTTCTGCGCCTGGACCTGGTCACGCGCGGGGAGCAGTTGCAGGTGGATTTTGGCGAGCCGAACGGCTTTCCCGGCACCAATGCAAACGAGAACCTGGAGTTCTCCGGCCTGGCCTGGTGCGGCGAGGACCTGATCGCAACGCTTGCATGGGCCGGGCGCATCTGCCGCTTGAACGGCAAGAAGTGCGAGTTGTTGCGGCTCTTCCGGGCCGAGGATCAGGATTTTCGGGGGCTGGTAGACCGCGAGTCACCCGACCACTCGTTGCGGTACCCGCGCGACCCGGCCTGGGACGGACGGCGGCTATGGTTTGTGGAGCGCGACGAACAGATCGGCGGAAGGTACGGGCTTTGGGCCTTTAATCTGCAAACCAGAAAGCTGATTGCTTACCTGCGGTCTTCCGACAAAGGGATCACCGGCCTGGCTTGGGGCAAGGACACGCTATGGGTTTCGTCGCGGCGCGGACGAGTGTATCAGTTGGACCCTGAGTTAGCGTTGCGCGGTAAGTCCCTGGACGCGGGCCGAGGACGGGAGTTCGAAGGCCGGTATTTGCATCTGACCTTTAGCGGGGGCTTTCTCTGGGGATGGGATGACCAACGCCAGTGCCTGTGCCAGATCAAAACAGATGCGAAGTAGGGTGTCCGCATTTGCTTCCCATTAAGCACGTCCCGACGGGCGTGGCGATGGCGAAATCGTTGGACGGATCCGGGGCGGCGGGTTGTAATGGTTCCATGACGAGCGACGCGCAACCAGCCATTCGGGTGGTGATGATGCCGCGGGACACCAACCCGATGGGCACCATCTTCGGCGGCATTATCCTGAGCTACATTGACCAGGCGGGGGCGGTCGAGGCGCGCAAACACTCGGAGAAGAACCTGGTGACCGTCGCCATGCACGAGGTGAAGTTCATCGCGCCGGTGTTCGTCGGGGACCTGGTCAGCTTCTATGGGGAGACGGTGCGGATTGGCCGGACGTCGATCACGGTTCGCATCACCGTGGAGGCCAAACGAGGCCAGCCCCCGCATGAGATGGTCCGCGTGACGCAGGCGGAAGTGGTCTATGTGGCGGTTGAGGAGCCGGGCAAGGCGGTGCCGGTGGGCGGTTAACCCGGACCACCTCGCCCCGGTCACGCATTTTCATGCCGGCCCGAGGCGGGAATTCACCCCCCCACTCCTTAGCCGTATTTATGCGGTTGCTGTTGGGGAGCACATGGCTCCGGCGCGGGGTATGCGTCCCGCCGCGAACTTTCCGCTGCCTGACTGAACCACTAAATGGTGACAGATGAGTGGGAGGGGGAAGCCAACGGCGGGACGCCGTTGGCAGCACGCGGGACGCGTGCGCTCCCCACTCCCAACTGCATGGCCAAGGCTAAGCCGGATAGATCCGGCGCTTCGTTCGCCAAGGATCGGGGAGTTCAAACAATCCGCCCGCCAAGCGGCTTGACGTTTGAGGGCGGGCAGCATAGAAGGAAGGCATGATTCACTTGGGACTGCACACTGACAACTGGAGGCCGCTGAGCGTTGGTTTCGAGGCGGCCTGCGAAAAGATTGCCGCTACCGGCCTGAAACACATCGAGTTCGCGGCTATCCACGGCCAGAACTTCATCAACGCCCTGGGCTATGACCCGGGGGTGTCGCTGCAATCCAACCCGCGGGCCATCCGGCGATTCCTGGATAAGCTGGGGCTGAAAGTCTCACAGATAGACGGCGCCTACCCGATGATGGGGCCGAACGGCTCGGCCTACGGCGTGCAATACGTCACTCAGTCCATCCGCTTCGCCGCCGAACTGGGCTGCCCGATGGTGGATACCGTGGACGGCGCCTTTGAAATCCCCGGCCTGACGCGCAAGGAAGTGTTCCGCGTCACGTGCGACAACTACCGGCAGTGCCTGTCGTGGGCGCAGGATTACAAGGTGGTGATCAACGTCGAGCCGCATGGCCCTTACACCAACGACATCGAGTTCATGCAGAAGCTGTTCCGGCATTTTGAATCCGAGTATCTGCAGTGCAACTTTGATACCGGGAACAGTTTCATTGCGGGGCACAATCCGCTGGATTACCTGAAGGCGTTGCGCAAGTACGTGGTGCATTGCCACATCAAGGACGTCAGCCCGGCGCTGGCGGCGGCGGTGCGCGGCGAGGAGACCGGTATTGGCAGTTCGGAGGTTTATGTCGGCGGCGGCGTGAACGCGGACAACATCCGCAAGTGCATGGCCTTCCTGCAGCGGGGCGGCTGGGACGGGGTGGTCTCCATCGAATGCAGCGGGACGGACGAGAATACGCGCAAGAGCGTCGAATGGATGCGGGGGGTGGTGAAGGGGCTGAAGAAGTCTTGAGTCCAAAGTCTAAAGTCTAAAGTCTTATGAGCACCTCGCAAATTCCCCGGCGGGCGTTTCTGGCCGGCGCCGCGACCGCCACTGCCATCACTGTTCTCAAGCCCTCGCTGGTCTTCGGCGCCGAGGCCAACTCGAAGCTGGACATCGGCCTCATCGGCTGCGGCGGACGCGGCAGTTGGATTGCCAAGCTGTTCGCCGACTCCGGCAAGTACCGGTTCGTGGCCTGCGCCGATTACTTCCAGGACAAAGCCGACGCCGTGGGCGAGAAGTACAAGATCGACCGGTCGCGCCGTTACACGGGCCTGTCCGGCTACAAGCGGCTGCTCGAGGGCAAGCTCGACGCGGTGGTGATCGAGACGCCGCCCTATTTCCACCCGCAACAGGCCGCGGACGCCGTGGACGCGGGCAAGCACGTGTATCTGGCCAAACCCATCGCGGTGGATGCGCCCGGCTGCCAGACGATTGCCGCGGCCGGCCGGCGCGCCACGGCGAAGAAGCAGGTGTTCCTGGTGGATTTCCAGACGCGGGCCGACGAGCATTTCCGCGAGGCCGTCGGGCAGGTGCACAAGGGCGCCATGGGCTCGCTCGTAATGGCCGAGGCCTGGTATCCGTGGGCGGGCGGCGGGCGCGGCGTGCCGCCGGCGACACCCGAGCAACAACTGCGCAGTTGGTATTACGTGCTGCCGCTCTCGGGCGACTTCATTGTCGAGCAGAGCATTCACGCGCTGGACCTGGTGACGTGGATCATCAACGCCGACCCGATGCGCGCCCGCGGCACCGGCGGCCACAAGGTGCGCCCGGCGAACAGCATCTACGATCACTTCGCGGTCACCTACTGGTTCCCGAACGACCTGGTGCTCTCGTTCACCTGCATCCAGAGCATTCCCATGGTGAAGGACGAGATTCGGGCGCGGGTGTTCGGGGCCGAGGGCTTCATTGACGCGGACTATTACACGGGCGTGACGCTGCGCGGCCCGGAGACGGCCGTGCGGGGCAACGTCGGCGACCTTTACCAAACGCGGGACGGTGGTCAATATCAACGAATTCCACGAGGCCATCATCAAAGGGGACTGCTCCAACCCGACGGTTGCGCCGTCGGTGCGGTCGAACCTGACGGCCATTCTGGGCCGCGAGGCGGCCTATCGCCGGGAGGAGTTGACGCTGGCGGCGTTGCTGAAGGAAGGGCAAGAAGCTGGAGCCGAATCTCAAGGGGCTGAAGAGCTGACCCGATCGAGCACGGAGCAGCGGGAAGCGAACTCCGATGGCCATACTCGCCGCCAACGGATGGGACCTGGCCCACGGAGCGTGGCATATCGTGCTGGCCGGGCTGGCCCTGCTGCTGGCGCTGGCGGCCTCCGGCCACGCCGTCCTCTACAAGCGGGATTCACGGTCGGCCATTGCGTGGGTGGGCTTCATCTGGCTGGTGCCGCTGGCAGGGGCGGCGCTTTACTTTATTCTCGGCGTGAACCGGATTCGCCGCCAGGCGGTCCTGCTGCGCCGGGACCTCGCGCGGTACCGCGCCCACGAGACGCAGGCGGCGTGTTCGCCGGAGGAATTGCACCGCCATTTGCCCGGCCACACGGGGCACCTGAACATGCTGGCGCGAGTGGTGGGCGGCGTGGTGGAGCGGCCGCTGCTGCCGGGCAACCGGATCGAGCCGCTCCTTAACGGGGATGAGGCCTTCCCGGCGATGCTGGAGGCGATTCGAGCAGGCCCGCCAGACCGTCTCCTTTTGCACCTACATCTTCGACCGGGACGAAATCGGGCTGGCCTTCGCGCGGGCGCTGGGCGACGCCGCCCGCCGAGGCGTGGAGGTCCGGGTGCTGATTGATGCCACGGGCACGCGGTATTCCTGGCCGACCATTCTCCGCACCCTGCGCCAGGAAGGGGTGAAGTATGCGCGGTTCCTGCCCTCGTTCGCCCTATGGCATTTGATGGCGATGAACCTGCGCACGCATCGGAAGATTCTGGTGGCGGACGGGCGCGTGGGGTTCACCGGCGGCATGAACATCCGGGCGGGCCATTGCCTGCAGCGCCAGCCACGCAGCCCGGTGCAGGACATCCATTTCCGCGTGCGCGGCCCGGTGGTCACCCAGTTGCAGGAAGTCTTTGCGGACGACTGGCTCTTTACGACCGGCGAATCTCTGCGCGGTGAGGCTTGGTTTCCCAAACCGGAAACGGCCGGGCAGGTGCTGGCGCGCGGCGTGCCGGACGGCCCGGACGAGGATTTTGAGAAGCTGCGCTGGACGCTGCTGGGGGCGCTGGCGATTGCCCGGTACTCGGTGCGGATCGTAACGCCCTATTTTCTGCCCGATCCGGCCGTGGTCTCGGCGCTGAACCTGGCGGCGATGCGCGGCGTGCAGGTGGACATCATTCTGCCCGCCCGGAGCAATCTGCCGTTCGTGGACTGGGCTTCGCGGGCGATGTGGTGGCAGGTGCTCGAGCACGGGTGCCGGATCTGGCTCAGCCCGCCCCCGTTCGATCACTCGAAGCTGATGCTGGTGGATGGCTGCTGGGCCTTGCTGGGCTCGGCCAACTGGGACCCGCGCAGCCTGCGGCTCAACTTCGAGTTCAACCTGGAGTGCTATGACCTGGACCTCGCCCGGCGGCTCGAGGAACTGGTCGTCAGCAAGCTCAAAGCCGCCCACCTCGTGACGTTGCGGCAGGTGGATGCCCGCCCCCTGCCCGCGCGCCTGGGCGACGGCCTCGCCCGGCTGCTGACGCCGTATCTGTAAGACCGCCGCCTTGTGTTTTTGCCCGGCTATGCGACACTGCGGGCACGGTGCGGGCGCCGCGCCTGGACCTGCCATTGCTCTTAACTATGAAGTCTGCTTTGAACCGCCGCTCATTTCTCAAGCGTACCGGGCTGGCCGCCGGCGCGTTGTCCGCGGGTCGCTTCGTTCCTGTCCCCACTGTTCTCGGCGCAGCGCGCCCGGGCGACAAACTGAACTGCGTCCAGATCGGCTGCGGCTGGCGCGGCATGAATCACCTCGACTGGCTGGTTACCCAAAGCAAGGACAACCTGTTGGCCATCGTGGATGCGGACGAGAAGGCCCACGCGAAGGTGAAGAAATGGCTGGCGGACAAGGAGCAGGACCCGTCCAAGCTCCAGGTGTTCACCGATTACCGCCGGATGTTCGACAAGCTCGGCAAGCAGCTCGACGCGGTCTTCATCGCCACCCCCAACCATCACCACGCACCGCCCGCCATGATCGCGATGCAACTGGGCAAGGGCGTGTTTTGCGAGAAGCCGCTCTGCCACGACATCGCCGAAGCCCGCAAACTGCGCGCAATGGCCGGCCAATCCAAGGCCCCCACGCAAATGGGCAACCAGGGCCATTGCGAGGATGGCTATCGCCGGCTCTGCGAATTCGTCTGGGCCGGCGTCGTCGGCAACATCACCGAAACCCATAGCTGGACCAACCGCGCCAATGGCGGCGTCGGGCCGCGTCCTCCCTCCCTGCCCCCGCCGGCCGGCCTGGACTGGGACGCCTGGATCGGTCCCGCTCCCTACCGCGATTACCACACGGACCTGCACCCGCACGAGTGGCACGGCTGGTATGACTTCGGCAACGGCTCGATTGGCAACATGGGCTGTCACGTGCTGGACGGCGTGTTCTGGGCGCTCAAGATAGATCATCCCGTTACCGTCGAAGCCGAAGAAATACGCGGCGGCAGCAACGAACGCTATCCCACTGGCAGCCGCATTCGCTGGGACATTCCCGCGCGCGGCGACCTGCCGCCGCTAAAGGTTTACTGGTATGAGGGCTTCAAGAAAGACGCCAAGGCCAGTGCCGGCGCAGATCCTGGAGCCGCCCGAGGGGAGGGCCGAAACTTCCCGCCGTTGCTCCTGGAATTGCAGAAGCAATACCCCGACGAAGAAATGGACCGGCCTGACAGCGGAACGCTTTACGTCGGCGAGAAGGGCATCCTCTACACCGAGCACCTACGGCAGAAAAATGCACATCGTGCCCATGGAGAAGATGCAGCAGATCACCCAGCCTCCCCGGACCCTGCCCCGGCCGAAGAATACCATGACCGATTTCCTCAATGCGTGCCGCGAAGGCAAGACGGAAACCGCGGCGAGTTTCGACTACAGCGCCCGGCTGACCGAATTCGTCTTGCTCGCCAACCTGGCCCAACATGCCGGCGTGGGACATAAGGTGGACTGGGACGGGCCCAACATGAAGGTCACCAACCTGCCCGAGCTCAACCAGTGGTTGAAGCGCCCGTATCGCAAAGGCTGGCCGGGCTGATGCGGAGGCGGTCGAGGATCGGGTTTTGGCCGTGGCCTCGCCTGTGCTATTGTCCTCCATGAACGTGGTGGAACCGATGGTTGGCGTGGCGGTGGCGACCGTCCTGGCGGCGGTCGGCCTGGCCGGCTGCTCGCAGGCTGCGTCGCAGACCACCACGACCAAGCCCAACACCACTTCCACTACGCTTACCAATAGCGCTATGCAGAAGTTCCAAAAGCCGCCGCCGGTCGAGCTGAAACGAAAGTTGACGCCGATGCAGTTCGCCGTCACGCAAGATGCCGGCACCGAGCCGGCGTTCCGCAACGAGTTTTGGGACAACCACCAGGCTGGCATCTATGTGGATATCGTCTCGGGCCAGCCGCTCTTCAGCTCGCTGGACAAGTTTGACTCGGGCTGCGGCTGGCCGAGCTTCTCGCGTCCGCTGGCGACCAATGAGGTCGTCGAGCGCCCGGATCGTTCCCACGGCATGGAACGGACGGAGGTGCGGTCCGGCGCGGCGGACTCACACCTGGGCCACGTGTTCAACGACGGCCCCGGGCCCGCGGGGCTGCGGTACTGCATCAACTCCGCCGCGCTGCGTTTCATCCCGGTGGACCAGATGGAGCAGGCGGGCTACGGCGCCCTCCTTGAACCGTTCATCAAGGCGGGACAGTACAAGCCCCGGGACACGAAAGCCGCTGGCCCGTTAAAGCGCCAAGCCGGGGAGGGCGAGCGTCCCCGCGAGCCCTGATTTTCGCATGATCCACCGGGATGTTAGGGCTCGCGGGGACGCTCGCCCTCCCAAACTGGCAAGGCAGCCCTCGAATGGCTGGCATGCGAATAGGGTTGAAACAGGCAGAGGTTTGGCTGATTCTCAGGTTGGACCGGGTTTAACGCTTTAACACTATGCTAATCGTTCACGTCCATGTTCATGTGAAGCCGGAGTATGTCGAGGCCTTCAAGCAGGCCAGCATCGCCAACGCGCGGGAGAGCATCAGGGAGCCGGGCATCGCGCGCTTCGATTGCGTGCAGCAGCAGGATGACCCGACGCGCTTTGTGCTGGTGGAAGCCTATCGCACCCCCCAGGCGCCGGCGGCGCACAAGGAAACGAGGCATTACCAGACCTGGCGGGACGCCGTGGCGCCGATGATGGCCGAGCCGCGCGCCAGCGTGAAATTCGAAAACCTGTTCCCGCCAGACTCGGCCTGGTGAAGTGCGGCCTGGCTCATCCTATCCATTCAGAAGAGAACCACAGATGAACGCAGATGGACACGGATTCTGTGGGGCGGACTACGTTCTTGCTTCGCTTTGGTCTGGGTCACTGTCCAGTGAACGAATTCGCGCCGTGGATAAGCGTGCTCTAGAATAGTTCTTACCTGTGTCCATCTGTGTCCATCTGTGGTTGCATTGGAGTGGTACGGCTCATGCGATTTGAATTTGCCACCGCGACTCGCATCATCTTCGGACCGGGCACCCTGCGCGAGGTCGGCCCGCTCGCCCGGGAGTTGGGCAGCCGCGCCCTCGTGGTAACCGGCTCCAGCCCGCGCCGGGCCGAGCCCTTGCTTGCGCTCCTGGGGGAGCATGGCCTGGGCAGCGTCACTTGGCCGGTGCCCGGCGAGCCGGAGCTTGAAACGGTGCGCGCCGGCGTTGCGCTCGCCAAGCGGGAGAATTGCGGCCTGGTCATCGCTATCGGGGGCGGCAGCGCGCTGGACGCGGGCAAAGCCATTGCCGCGATGCTCGCCAACGCAGGCGAGTTGCTCGATTACCTCGAAGTCATCGGCCGCGGCAAGGCGCTGAGCCAGCCATCCGTCCCGTTCATTGCGATCCCCACCACGGCGGGCACCGGTTCGGAGGTCACCCGCAACGCCGTGCTCGCCTCGCCGCAGCACCAGGTCAAGGTGAGCTTGCGCAGCCCGCTCATGCTGCCGAAAGTCGCGGTCATTGACCCAGAGCTAACTTACGATCTGCCGCCGGCCCTCACCGCCAGCACCGGGCTCGACGCGCTCACGCAGCTCATCGAGCCCTATGTTTGCTCGCGTTCGAACGCGATGACCGATGCGGTGTGCGTGGAAGGGATGCACCGCGCTGCACGGTCTTTACGGACCGCGGTTGACGATGGCCGGAACGCCGCCGCGCGGACGGATATGGCCGTCGCCAGCCTGTTTGGCGGGCTGGCACTGGCGAATGCCGGTCTGGGCGCGGCGCACGGTTTTGCCGGGCCGATTGGCGGCCAGTTCCCGGCGCCCCACGGCGCCGTTTGCGCGGCGCTGCTGCCGCACGTGATGGCAGCGAACCTGCGCGCCCTCTGCCAGCGCCAGCCGGCGGCCGATGCGCTGCGCCGCTATGAAGACGTCGCGCGGCTGGTGACCGGCAGCGCGACTGCGACGGCGGACGCCGGCATCGAATGGGTACGCCAGTTGGTTGCCGACCTCAAGATCCCCAGCCTGGGCCACTATGGCCTCAGGCGCGAGCACCTCGCCGAATTGGTCGAGAAAGCCGCCCAGGCCAGCAGCATGAAGGCCAACCCCATCGCTCTGGCCCACGACGAAATGGCCGCAATCCTGGCCTGCGCACTCTAAGCGCGTGTGGCGGGCGATACCCCGCCTGTCCCCCCGCAAGCCGTTTCCGACTGGTTAATTTCGGGTCTTGTGCCCTTTGGCCGGGGTGGGTTTTGAAGCGCAATCGTCCCCGAGCTGGTTTGAGATGGCCCTGAGGCGGCCCGGGTAGAGCTTTACAACAGCCCTACAAGAGCCGTGCAATAGCTTTGCAAGCACTTTGGAAGAGCCTGGGCTCAAGGTCGGGGTAGTGGAACCAAAGATGGCGGCGGTGTCGCTGAGGAGAGTGCCGTTCTTGCCCCACCGTTCCCAGGTGTAGGCAATCGTAATGCTGGTGATGGCCGAGGCGGTGTCATTGGCAAAGCGGACCGCAGGCTGGTGTGCGCCTCGGTGGAGCCGGGTCTCAGTCTCGTGGCTTCCTGCAAATGGATGACCGCCTCGTCCAGCCGCCCTTGCCTTGCCAGCGCCGTTCTGGGGTTATTATAGACAAGTGCGTTGTCGCCGATGACGGCGACCACCTGCCGGAGATGGGTCTCGGCGGGACGTCCGTGAAAAAGAAAGGACGGCCCGAAGGCCGTCCTCTTGAACTAAAGGGAATTTGCCCAGGTCGGTTCAGTCCTTCAACCGGAAGTACTGCTGCCCGCTGACGCTGTTAGTGTACGGGCTGGTAACCGCTCTCTCATAGGGCGTCGTTGGATAATTCGGTATATACGTCGAAGAACGAGGCGCCGTCAGGGGTGGCAGCGCTTTGCAGGACAAACAATGGATTGTTCCAGCTCAGGACGAGATCGCCGTTGTCGTCCACATACCAATTCAACTGCGGTTGAGCCGGAGCCGTCCACACATCGCTGAATGATGTGCCGACCTTCATCGGGCCGATGGCCAGGTCGCCGGTGCAGCAGCCAGCCTGCCGCAGGCCTACGCCGCCAATGGTCGCGGTGCCCTGGTTATCGCAGGCGGTCACGCCCGCGCTCTGCTCATTAACAGGGTTAACCCAGAGCACGGTGTCGCCCGTGGCGGCGTTGTAGCGGGTGACGACGGCATAGGTTGCGCCTGCCATCAGGTCGCGGGGCAACTGCGCGACCGGGGTGCCGGCAAGTTCGAGACGGCGAGGCGGAATCTATTGGTCGCGCGCTGGCCCGGTTGGCAAAGATGTGGTCTTTGAAATTGATGGTGTCAGTGCCGCTGGAGCTGAGGTGGAAGAAGTACTCGCCGCCAGAGCTGGGCGGGTAGGAGAATGTCACGGGGAAGCTGGTGTAAAAGACAACCCCGTTGCTGCCGTAATAGACAGCGGAACTGATGAACGGAGAACCGAGGTCTCCATCGTTGGTGCTGACGATATAAGCAAAGCCATTGGTCACTTGGATCTGGTATGCAGGGCTGGTTCCGATTGCGTTCCAAGGGGATCCGCTTCCGCCGGTGGCCAGATACAGAGAGTTGGGGATGTCAAAGCCGGTATAGGCAAAATCCTCATTGTAAACCAGCCCCACACCCGCCGGGGTGACCGTGACCTTGAAGCTGGTGTAATTCGTATTGTTGCCATCGGTCACGCCGAGGGTGATGGTGGTGACGCCGCTCTGCCCGGACTCCGGTGTGACGGTGACAGCCCAATTGGGGCTGCTGCCCGTCACGGCGATGCCGGTCGTCGTCACAAGCGTCGGGTTCGAGGAGGCTTTGAGGAAAGTCAATGTGTCGTTTTCCGGCGTCGCTGGCCGTAAAGGGAATGGCCGGAGTGGCGGTGTTCATTGCTGTTATCTGGTTCGGGATGGCGCCAATGGTCGGCGCGCCGACCGTGACCCCGAAGGTGGTGAATGAGTCGTTCGCGCCGTCGTTGGCGTTAACCTTGATGGTGGCGAAGCCTTGCTGAGAAGCCGCGGGGGTAACCGTGACGGTGCGGTTGGTGCCACCACCGTCGCTGGCCAGGACGATATTGGGGCTTCCGTTGGGCACCAGCGTCAGGTTGTCGGAGGTGGCGGTAACGGTGAGCAGGTTGGCAGCCGTTTCGGGGTCGCTAACGGTGAACGGCAGCGCGCCGGTGTTGCCGCCCTTGGGAATGGACTGAGGCTCGATGGAGGAGACACTGGGAGACTGGTTGACCCCGGCGACATCGCGAAAACTGCGTGCCAACTTTGAGGTCGTCCACATACATCCACCCCTCGCCGCTGGCCTGGCGGAAGCCGTACCAGGTGATGTTATTATAGTTGGTTAGGTCATTGGGGTCGTTCGCCGTGGCCCCGACATCGGTCTCCGCGCTCGGATTAAGCCAGATCGTGGCCAAGCCGTTCGTCATTACGAAGCGGGTGACGATCGTGTAAGTCACGTTGGTCGTGAAGACATTGGTCAGTTGGCCGGCGCCGTTGGTCACGCCCAGCGCCCCGCTAGAGTTGCCGATGCCGAGATAGAAATACCCACTGTTCGTGACGAAGCCAAGGTTTGCGTTGGTCAGGCTGGCCCAGACCCGACCGTGATAATTGAAACTTATTGCATCTCCGGTGAAGTGTGCGAAATAGGCTCCAGCCGCCGTTGAGGGCGCATGGACGAACTGGACGGTGAACTTCGAGTAGAGGGCGTGGACGGTTCCATTCGTGAAATAGGGACCGCCGGACAGGGGTTGCGCAATGTCTTCAGGACGCGAGGTGGTAATCTCGAGCACTTTGTCCACTGGGCCATTGGTAACCTGACTGGTTCCCGCAGTTCCGGAGACGTTCACCCATGCTGATTGCGGCACGATGGGGCCGGTGGCGTAGGAGTTGAAGTCGTCGGAGAGGACTATGCCCGCCTGAGTGCCGACGACGGCGCTGGCGAGGATGGTGAGAACTATGAGTGTTTTTTTCATGGGAGGATTTATGGTGTTTGGACTTGGGTTTGGACTGTGGGTTATGGGTAGAATGGATGTCCCGCGTTCGGCGCAGGTCAGTATTTTGTGTCCCGGCTGGGCCACCAGTACATCCGGTGCTCAGTCTGCCACTCAATCTTGGGGTCGTTGGCTTCCTCTTTGGTTCTGAGGAAATCGTTGGTCTTGGCGGAACGCGCACTGCCATCGCACATAGCGAAGCAGCCGGTGTTGTTGTCGTGCTTCCCGACCGCATAGCGCCCGGTCACTTGTCCCAAGGACATGTAGGTCGTCACGGAATCCGAGTTGGGCTCCGTTTCAGCGACCATGATGGTGTCGGACGGTTTGGGCATCGAGCTGAATTTGGTATTCATGCGGGTTGCCGTCGGCGAGGGTTTGTTGATGCAAAGGCGCGAGTTCTCGCCATACATGAAGAATGCCTTGGCTTTCGTCAGCGGGTCACTATAACCGTAAGCCTTGTTGGGGGGGGCGGTGGCGGCGCAGGAATAGAGAGACCGGGCGCTCGGCAACGGGGCCCGCGTCGGGGTCGCCGAGTAAAGCTCAACCATGGACGGCTGCTTGATATACTGCGCAACGACGTTGTACCAGGCGTCCACGTTCCACGGGTCGCTGATCGAAACGCCAGGGTTGCCTTCTTCGGGCACCTGGTCGCTGTTGTCGTCGCTATACATCTTGAAGGCCAGGCCCCACTGCTTGACGTTGTTCAAGCAGCTGATCTTCTGCGCTTTGGCTTTGGCCTTGGCCAGCGCCGGCAGCAAAAGTGCCGCCAGAATGGCGATGATGGCGATGACGACGAGAAGTTCGATCAGCGTAAAGGCGCGCAATAATCGCCGACTGGCGAAAAACTTCACTTTAGACGCGAGCATGTTGTGAATCAGTTGGGCTGTCCGGCTCGGGCCGGCATTGTTCGTGACACGGTCTTTCGGGGTAGATTAGGCCCTCCAGGGGAAACCTGCAAGACAAACTTTGGAAAAAGTTGGTCACACGCCAGCAGCCAGCGACCGCGGGCCGGAGGGCGGCGCACCTCCGCCGGAGCCACGATTGCGGTTCGGGCGAGCAGCGCACTGCTGTGCGCTCTGCTGTCAATGCCCCGTACTTCTGGTTTGCGGCCTCATTTTCCCTGGGCGATAATTAGATGTCAGGCAGTTGAATCGCTGAATCTTATGAGCCCATTCCAAAAGTTGGCCAAGACCATGACTTTGTCGCAGCCTTTGTCGCCACCTTTGTCGGACTGGCCATTTCTCGACAAAGGTCGCGATGAAGGTCGCGACGAAGGTTCTCAACCTGGCTGCAGAGCTCCTGAGCCGGACGCCTGGCTCAGGGTGAACCGAGGAACTGAAGTGAGCCCCCTCCCCATGAACCACCGGGAGCGCCGGCATCCTTGCCGGCGTCTGAAGTTTGGACATTTTCTGCTGAACTCCCCAGCCGACCCTGGAGCCAACCCGGGAGGGTTGGTAGATGGTAGCCGGTGGTCGTTCAGGGCAAAGGGGGGAACGACCACCGGAAAACCGCGTCGGATAGCGGAGCACCCCGGAGGGGTGCCAGACCCAACCCTTACCTGCCAAACCATCACCCGCTCGAGTCGCCGCAGCGACGAGTCTGGCACCCCTGCCGGGGTGCATAAAGTCTCCTACGCTGTTGTCCGGAGGTCGCCGCCCCCAAACCCCCGGCGACTTCCGGCTACCCTCTGGCAACCCTCCGGGTTGACCCATCCAGAACGGCCAAACTCCAGACGCCGGCGTCCTTGCCGGCGCTCCCGGTGCCTCGGTTCATGGGTCCAAAGCGCAAACACCGTTTGGGGTATTCTCACCCTGTCCCTCGCACTGCTAGGGCCCTGGTGCGCGGGCGCCGCGGCCCCCGGCGGCGACTGGCCGATGTTCCGCGGCGGGCCGGCCCTGACCGGCGTCGCTGCGGGCCACTTGCCGGACCGCCTGGCTCTGCTCTGGAGCTTCAAGACCGCCGGCCCCGTCAAATCCTCCCCCGCCATCGCCCAGGACCGCGTCTTTATCGGCTCAGACGACGGGCACCTGTATGCGCTCACGCTGCAGGAGGGCAAGAAAGTCTGGGCCTTCAAGACCGGCGGGGGCGTCGAATCCTCGCCCCTGGTCCTGGACGGCAGGGTCTTTGTGGGCTCCAGCGACGCATTTCTCTACGCCCTGGAAGCCGGCACCGGCAAGCTGGCCTGGAAATACGAGACCGGCGACAAGATCCTCGGGGCGCCGAACTGGGTTAGGTCAGGCGCGAAGGCGTCGGTGCTGGTGGGCAGCTACGACAACAAGCTGCATTGCGTGGACGCCGCGACTGGGCGCAGCAACTGGGTGTATGAAACCAGCAATTACATCAATGGCTCTCCCGCCGTCGCGAACCGCCAGACGGTGTTCGGCGGATGCGACGGGCTGCTGCACGTGATCTCGCTGGCGGATGGCAAACAGGTCAAGGAGGTGGAAGCCGGCGCCTACATCGCCGCCTCGGTGGCGCTGGCGGACGGGCGCGCCTATTTCGGCCAGTACGAGAACCAGTTTCTGTGCATCGATCTGAAGGAAGGCAAGAAGGCGTGGTCTTTTCGCGACCGGAACTTCCCCTATTTCTCATCGCCGGCGGTGACACGGGAGGTGGTGGTGTTCGGGGGCCGCGACAAGCTGTTGCACTGCGTCAAGCGGGAAGATGGCCAGCCGCTGTGGAGTTTCGCCACCCGCGGCAAAGTGGACAGCTCACCCGTCATCTGCGGCAACAAAGTGGTCGTGGGCTCGGATGACGGTCGCCTCTACGTTGTCTCGCTGGACCAGGGCAAGGAGCTGTGGTCCTACGAGGTCGGCCAGCCGATCGGCAGCTCGCCGGCGGTGACAGGGGGGCGGGTTGTGGTCGGGTGCGATGATGGGAATGTGTATTGTTTTGGCACGAAGTGAAGTTAGTCCAACTAACCCCCGGCGCCGGCGCTATGTATTGCGGCGGGTGCCTCCGCGATAACGCGCTGGTCGCCGCGTTGCGCCAGCTCGGCCACGAGGTGCTGATGGTGCCGCTCTATCTGCCGCTCACCCTGGACGAACCCGACCAGAGCGCCGGCACGCCCATTTTCTTCGGCGGCATCAACGTCTATCTCGCGCAGAAAGCCGCGCTCTTCCGGGAAGCGCCGGGCTGGCTGCGCGATTTGTTCGCCTCGCGCCGCCTGCTGCAGTGGGCGGCGGGCAAGGCCGCCAAGACCCGCGCGGCGGACCTGGGCGAGCTGACCCTTTCCATGCTGCGCGGCGAAGCGGGCAACCAGGCGCGCGAGATCGAGGAACTCCTCGCCTGGCTCAAGACGCAGCCGAAGCCGGACGTGATCTGCCTCTCCAACGCGCTGCTCATCGGGATGGCGCGCCGGCTCAAATCCGACCTGGGCGCCCCGGTCGCCTGCGCGCTGCAAGGCGAAGACTCCTTCCTCGATGCCCTGCCGGAGAGCCATCGCGCGGCCTGCTGGCGCCTGCTGGCCGAACGCGCGGCGGAGGTGGACTTGTTCATCGCGCCCAGCCGCTACTTCGCCAACCTGATGCGCGAGCGGCTTGGGCTGCCCGCTGACCGGGTGCGGGTCGTCCATAATGGGATCAGCCTCGATGGTTATGGGGAGGAGGGGCGAGAGCGGAAGTCCGAAGTCCGAAGTCCGAAGTCCGAAGTTCAAAGCGCGGAGGTTCCGGCGCTGGGCTATTTTGCCCGGATGTGCCCGGAGAAGGGGCTGGACACGCTGGTCGAGGCCTACCTCCTCTTGCGGCAGCGCGGCCGGGTCGGGCAGCTCAAGCTGCGCGTGGGCGGCAGTTGCGGGCCGGCGGACGAGGCGTTCGTCAATTCGCTGCGCAAGCGATTGGCTGCTGGCGGGTTGCTCGGCGACGTCGAGTTTCATCCCAATGTGGACCGGGCGGGCAAACTGGCGTTTTTGCGGTCGCTCTCCGTCTTCTCAGTGCCGGCGCGCTATGGCGAAGCTTTTGGACTGTATGTGATCGAGGCGATGGCGGCGGGGGTACCGGTCGTGCTGCCTCGGCTGGCGGCCTTCCCGGAATTGATCGAGGCGACCGGCGGCGGGGTCCTGTGCGCCACCGATGACCCGCCGGCACTGGCCGAGGCCATCGAAGCCTTGCTCCTGAACCCCGCCCGGGCACGCGCCCTGGGCGACGCCGGGCGCCGGGCGGTGTTCGAGAGATTCAGTGCGGAAGCGATGGCGCGGGTGCTGGCCGAAACCTACGCCGGTTTGGCGGGTGGGAAGCCGTGAAGCGTTACCGCGTGGCCTGGGGTTGTCTGGGTTGCATGGGTTACAAGGTTACAAGGTTACATGAGGATGGCGCAGTGGATGCGTATGTAACTCATGTAACCCATGCAACTCATGTAACTCATACACCCCCCGCCCAGGGCCGTTGACAAACTCGGCCGGCTATGGTCGGAGCGCCGATTTCAATCGGCTTAAATGCTGCCCCCCAACGGATAGACCCGAAATTCGCTCACGCAAAGCCGATTGAAATCGGCGCTCCGACTTTGTCCACAGCCCTGCCCCCCGCCCCGCCCGGCGCCGAAAGCCTTTGACACTCCGGCGGGAGTGATTAGCCTCCTCAGCAATTATGAGACTTGGAATCAATACCTTTCTTTTCACCTCACCGTTCACCAACGAGAGCACCAGGCTCTTCAAGCAGTTCAAGCAATGGGGCTTTGACACGATTGAGATTCCGATCGAGGACCCGTCGCACATTGACCCGGCGCACGTGAAGCGCGAGCTGGACAAGCACGGCCTGGTCTGCGGCTCGGTCTGCGCCTGCCTGGGGCCGGACCGCGATTTGCGCGGCACGCCCAAGCAGCAGAAGACCAGCCTGAGATACCTGAAGAAGGTCATTGACCAAATGGTCGTGCTCAAGTGCCCGTCGCTGATCGGGCCGGTGTATTCGGCCGTGGGCCGCGCCGACGCGGTGCCGCCGGCCGAATACAAGAAGCAATGGAAGACGGTGGTGAAGCATCTGAAGACGCTCGCCGCCTATGCCCGCAAGCGGGGCAAGCGGATTTGCCTGGAACCGCTCAACCGCTTCGAGACGGACTTCATCAACACGTGCGACCAGGGCCTCAAGATGGTCAAGGCGGTCGGCAGCCCCGCCCTCAAGGTGCAACTCGACACATTCCACATGAACATCGAGGAAAAGAACCAGGCGGCGGCGATTCGCAAGGCAGGCAAGCTGCTGGGCCATTTCCACGCCTGCGGCAGCGACCGCGGCACGCCCGGCAACGATCACATTGACTGGAAGCCCATCGCCAAGGCGCTGAAGGACATTCGTTACCGGGGCGACGTGGTGATCGAGTCGTTCACGACGGACGTGAAGGTGATCGCGCGGGCGGCGGCGATCTGGCGGCGCATCGAGCCGACCCGGAATGAAATTGCGGTGAAAGGCCTCAAGTTCCTGCGCAGGACCCTTGCAAAATAGTAGGGCAGGCGTCCTGCGCACGAAGGAAAGAGAATTATGATCAGCAAAGTACTCACTGTCCTCACCCTGGGCGCGGCTTTCATGGCCCAGCCGGCGCTGCTGTCGGGCGCAGAGGTGGAGCGGATGACCCTGCTGGAAGATCGCCCCGGCGAGAAGGGCTTTCTGCGAATCTTCAACGGCAAAGACCTCACCGGCTGGCAGGGCAACCCGAAGCTCTGGTCGGTTAAAGACGGCGCCATTACCGGCCAGACCACGGCGGATAACCCGGCCACGGGGAACACGTTCCTCATTTGGACCAATGGCACCCTGGCCGATTTCGAGCTGCGGTGCTCGTTCAAGCTCGTGCCGGGTGACGACAAGGGGTTTGCCAACTCGGGCATCCAGTACCGGAGCAAGGTGCTGGACCCGGCCAATTGGGTGGTGGGCGGCTACCAGGCCGACATGGAGGCCGGCCCGACCTACTCGGGCATTCTCTACGAAGAACGAATGCGCGGCATCCTGGCGTTGCGCGGCGAGAAGGTTGTTTGGGGCAAGGATGGCAAGAAGCAGGTCCTCGGCTCGGTCGGGGATGCCGCCAAGATCGGCGCCGCCATCAAGAAGGGCGACTGGAACGATTACGTCATCATCGCCAAAGGCAACCACTTGCAGCAATTCATCAACGGCAAGCAGACGGTGGATGTGGTGGATGAAGACGAGGCCAAACGCGCCCTGAGCGGCGTGCTGGCCCTCCAACTCCACGCCGGCCCGCCCATGACCGCGCAGTTCAAGAATATCCGGCTCAAGAAGCTTTAGCCGCGACCCTCAAGTCCACTGCCTTTTCGGGAGGGCGAGCGTCCGCGCGAGCCCTTGATTTCCCCTGCCGCCTCAAAGGTTTGGGCTCGCGCGGACGCTCGCCCTCCCCTGCGCGCGTCGAGGCAGGCTCGGCAAAGTCTGGCTGATCTTCCCCCATCGGAACAGGGTTTATGAATGAAAGCCCCATGCCAGCGGGGTTATTGTGCGTGTGATATGTTGTCTCTAATAGTTGGATAATTATGTTGCACCCTTCGCTTTCCGCTCCTATGCTCCAAACATCGTGTTCATCAAACGCAATCACACCGTCCTGGCCGGCAAAGACTACCAGTCCATCCTCCTGGTGCAGGGTAAACGCGTCCCGGCCAAGCGCCCGCCCGGGCGTCCGGCGGCGGGAGCGCCCGCTCCCAAGTCGGTGGTGGTCCATGAAACGCTGGCCAACCTTTCCAAACTTTCGCCCGATCTGATCGAGCTCATCGAGCGGCACTGCCAGCATCAGCCACCACCTCTGGAGAGCGCCTGCCCGCCGGTCAGTGGCTTGGAGGCTTCGACGGCCATCCACTTAGGGCCCTGCTACGGCGTGCTGGCCGCTCTGGATGGTCTGGCTCGGGAGATGGGGCTGGTCCAAGCCGTGGGAGAGCAAAGCCGCTCCCAGCGCCTGGCCCTGTTCCTGATCTACGCTCGGTTGGCCCACCAAGGCAGCCGTTTGTCCTCGGCTCGCTGGAGTGAAGACCACGCGGTCAAGGGAATCCTTCAGGTGGGCCGTTTCGACGAGGACGATCTCTACACCGCGCTGGAGGACCTGGCCTTACGGCAGGCCAGTATCGAAACGGCCCTAGCCCCCAAGGCGGCAGCACCCCAAGCGCGAGCCATCTATCTGTATGATGTGACCAGTGTGTATTTCGAGGGCCTGGAAAACGAGCTGGCCGACTTTGGATATAATCGGGACGGCAAGAAGGGCAAGAAACAGTTAGTGGCCGGGCTGTTGACCGACGGGAAGGGGGAACCGATTTCGATTCAACTCTACCGCGGCAACACCGGCGATCCGCCGACCTTTTTGGACGCGGTGCAGAAGCTCAAGGTGCGCTTTGGAGCCGAACAAGTGGCTTTAGTGGGAGACCGGGGCATGATCAAGCGTGCGGGTAAGGCGGCGCTGGGTGAATCCAAGTTCTGTTATGTGACGGCTCTGACCGATCCGCAAATTCGAGCGCTGCTGGCCAAGAAGCGGCTGCAACTGGAACTCTTTGAGGATAAACCGGCGGAGGTGGAGTTGGCGGGCAAGCGCTACGTGCTGCGGTGCAATCCCCAGACCCAGGCCCGGGAACGAGCCCGCCGCGCTGACCAGTGGGCGCGCGTGCAAGCCAAGATCACGGCACGCAACCTGGAGGTGGAGCAAAAGCCCCGCTGTGAGCCCGACACTTCGTTGAAGCAAGCCCAAGCGTTGCTCGCCCAATATCGGCTCCACGGATGGGTAAAGGTGCAATTAGCTGGACGCAAAGTGGTGTGGACCGAAGATCATGCGGCGCGTCAGCAGCAGGCCGAACTGGATGGGTGCTATGTGATCGAAAGCGATTTGCCCAAGGAAGTGGCCAGCACTCAGCAGGTACATGACCGCTATCTGGATCTGACGCAAGTGGAGCGGGACTTTCGCACGCTCAAGACGGGGCTATTGGAACTGCGGCCGATTTTTCTGCGCAAGGAGGGGCGCACGCGCGGGCACGCCTTGGTGTGTTTGCTGGCGCTCAAGCTGGCACGGGAGTTGGACCGGCGGTTGGCACCGCTGGGCTTAACGGTCCAGGATGGACTGGAGCGGCTCAAGGGGGTCCGGTTGGTACGGCTAGGCGATAGTGAACTGAACCTGTGGCGATTGCCCACCAGCTATCCGGCGGCGCAGACGGAAGTGCTGGAGGCGCTGCCCAAATTGAAACCGCCAATGTTGTCTCTAGCAAAAGCCAACGCTCGACGGCTTACTAATCCACGCAAGGGACGCGGGTAGAAGGATTTGCGCAAACAAATCCCGTCCGACCTCTCATGCCCAAATGGAGGAAGATCAGTCAGAGCGACAGTAGATGAAGTGGCGCACATGGTGATTAACCGATCAGAGCCTCCGATGTGATGCCTAACGGTCGGGGCAAGCGTCCCCGCGAGCTCTGACTTCCAGAAACGCTCCGGGATGAGGTTAGGGACCGCTGGAGCGCTCGCCCTCCCTCACCTGGGGTTTGGGACAGCTCCTGGAACTTGGGCCGTCACCACCCGCTTCACTTCACCAGCGGCAGCACCTGCTTGAACTCTGCCGTCCCCGCGTGCCCCAGCAGCTCAAACAGCACCATCTCCGTGGACACAATCACCGCGCCGGCCGCGCGCATCCGCTCCACACCATACCGATAGTTCTCCGCCGCCCGCGAGGAGATCGCGTCCGCCACCACGAACACCCGGAATCCCTTCTCCAGCAGGCTCAGGCAGGTCTGCGTGACACACACATGGGCCTCAATGCCGCACAGCACTGCGTCCGATACCTGCTTGCTTTCGAGCGCGGGGACAAAGCCGTCGGCACCGCACGCGCTAAAGGCCAGTTTCTCCAGCGGCGCAAAGTCCGGAATCACCGCCGCCACTTCCGGCACCGTCGGCCCCAGCCCCTTGCGATATTGCTCGGTGACGAAGATCGGCACCCGGAGAATCGTCGGCCCCTTGAATCAGCCGCACCGCATTCTGCACGACCCGATCCTTCTCGAAAATAGCCGGCAACAGCCGCTCCTGGATGTCCACCACCACCAGCCCGGCCTGCGCGCGCGTCAGACAATGTGATTGCTTCTGCATGTCAGAACTCATTTCCAGCCAAGCCTGGAAGCGATTTCAAACGCTGTCAAGCAGCCCCGGTTCGGCACATCTTGGCACTCCTCATCTGTGTTTATCTGTATCCATCTGTGGTTGTTTCGAATTCTTGCGTTCTAGCGGTGCGCCCTCGCCCTCTTCTTTCCCAGCTCCTTCACGAGCGCCTTCAGCGGCAAGCGTGTTCACCACATCCTCCCGCGTCAGCCACCCCTTCCGCGCGATGCCGGCGCCCAGGCGCAGAAAGCCCGCGTGCTCCAGCCGGTGCCCGTCGCAGTTGATCGCGCACTTCACGCCCTTGGACTTGGCATAAGGCCACCAGCGCCAGTCCATGTCGAACCGCATCGGGTGCGCGTTCAGTTCGATCCACGTCCCCGTCTCCGCGCAGGCGTCAATCACCGCCCGCTGGTCCACCTTGTAGGGCTCGCGCTCCAGCAGCAGCCGGCCCGTCAGGTGGCCCAGGATATGCACATAAGGATTCTGCGCCGCGCCGATCAACCGCTGGGTGGTCTCCGCCTCGGTCTGGTTGAAGCTCTGGTGCATGCTGGCGATCACCACATCCAGCTCGGCCAGCAGGTCGTCCGGGAAATCGAGCTTGCCGTCCTTCAAAATGTCCACCTCCGTCCCGGTCAGCAGCCGGAAATCGCTCCCCTCCTTCGCCAGCTCCGCGTTGATGGCCGCGATCTCCTTGAGCTGCTCGCCGCACCCGCGCCGCGTCCAGGCCGTTGGCCTGAAACGACGACTTCGAATGGTCCGTGATCCCCCAGTAAGCCAGCCCCAGCTCCCGCATCGCCGCCGCGATCTCCTCCGGCCGCTGGTGCCCGTCGCTCCAGGTCGAGTGATTGTGCAGCGACCCCTTCAGATCCGTCCACTCCATCAGCCGCGGCAGCGGCCCCTTCTCCGCCGCGGCGATCTCCCCCATGTCCTCCCGCAGCTCCGGCGGGATGTAGTGCAGGCCGAGCTTCTCGAAAATCTCCTCCTCCGTCCGGCACTTCACCAGCAGCTTCGGGTCGCGCGTCTCCTCCTTCGAGCGGAACAGCCCGTATTCGTTCAGCCGCAGGCCGCGGTCAATCGCCCGCTGCCGCATCACGATGTTGTGCTCCTTGCTGCCGGTGAAATACATCAGCGCCGAGGAATACTCCCCGTCGCTCACCACCCGCAGATCGGATTGGATGCCCCCCTCCAGCAGCACGCTCGCCTTGGTCTCGCCCTTGGCCAGCACCTTCTCAATCCCCGGCTGGCTGGTGAAGAACTCGATGACCGCCGCCGGCTTCTTCGACGACGCCAGCAAATCAATGTCCCCGATCACCTCCCGATGCCGCCGCAGACTCCCCGCCGCGCTGCACCGGATCACCTCCGGATGCGACCGCAGCGCCTCCAGCAGCGGCTCCGCCCGCGGCAGCGCCTCGCTGATCAGATGCCGCGACGCATAGGCGCGGCGGCGGTCGATCCCCTCCAGGATGTTCGTCTGCGTCTTCTCCCCGAACCCCTTCAGCCCGGCGACCTTGCCCTCCTTGCACGCCTCTTCCAGCTGCTCCACCGTCTCGATCCCCAGCTCGTCGTGCAGCGCCTTGATCTTCTTCGGCCCCAGCCCGGGGATTTCCAGCATCGCCACCAGCCCGGGCGGCGTCGCCGCCTTCAAGCTCCTCGTAATACTCCAGCTTGCCGGTCGTAACCAGCTCGGTGATCTTCTGCTGCAGCGCCTCGCCGATGCCCTTCATCTCCCCCAGCCGCTCCTCGGCCACCACCTTTTCCAGCGGCTCGCTCAGCGCCTCAATCGTCCGCGCCGCGTTCAGATACGCCGGCGTCTTGAACGGATTCTCCCCCTTCAGCTCCAGCAACGTCGCAATGCTGACCAACACTTCCGCTACCTGATCCTTGTCCATGCCTGGAATATGGTGCTCAACCTCCCAGCCCTCAAAGCCCAAAATCCGCCGCCCCCTCGACCAATTGGCCATCTGCCATTGGCAATTGGCAATGGACACCCCATCCGCCCCTCCGTCCCCGGACTTTGGACTTCTGGACTTCGGCTTGCCCCCTATCGCGCGCTGGCGTAATAGGAAGCCGCACTGGGAGGCGCTGATTGGGAAGCCGTGCTCGGCGGAGTCGTCCAGTTGTAAGTCGGCCCCGCTGTCCGCACCGGTTCCGGCGTCCAAGTCGAGGCGCTTTGAGCCGGAGTGTAATTGGCGAGAGAAGCCTTCGGAGCAGACCGGCTTGCCGAGTTGGCGTAGGTCGGTGCGCCATAGGTTGTTGTGCGAGCGGGAACATAAGCCCGCGCCGCCGCGACCGGCCTTGCCGATACCGTGCTTGCGCGGGCCGCCGCTGCGGGAGCCGGTGCCGACGCGTAAACCGCTGTTCTATAGACCGGTGTCGCATACACCGGCCTGGCATAGACCGCCGTGGTATAGACGGGCGCCGCGTAAACGGGCGCGGCATAGACCGGCGCATACCCGTAATAACCGCCACCGCCGTAGTAACCCGGCCAGCCGACACCAAAGGAAACGCCCCAGCCCCCGCCCGAGTAGCCGAAGCCCACGCCCCAGCCGCCGCCATAATAACCCCCCCCGCCGTACCATCCGCCACCACAATAACCACCACTATGGCAACCGCCGCCCCCACCGCCTCCGTGGCAACCGCCGTGACCTCCGGCGTTGACTGCCGGCGCGAGCACCAGCGCTGCGACTCCGATCATTGCCATCCACATTCGCTTCATAAACTCTTGCGTTCCAAAAGGCTAGAGATACATTATCAGCCCGAGCGCCAATTGCAAGGCGCAAATCCTGCGCAGCGGTGATGGTTCAATGTCGGCGGAGCGCAGGGAACTCTTGAAGCGTATGGCACGATCAAGTTCCAGCCTCGCGGCCCGGATCATCCATTCGCCACGGACACCCCTATTTCCGGCCTCTTCCTTTGAGCTGTACCGCCAGCTTCTGCTGAAGCGCGGTGAGGACAACCTCGGCCGCGGCCTCGACGGCCAGTTCGGCGGTGTTGATGGTCACGTCGTGGTTCAACGGATCAGCCGCGTTCTGACCATACTGGCGACGGGCCAGCCTCGCTCGCTCGCGATCCGAACTTTCGACCTCCACCCGCGCTGCCTTCAAGCTCAAGTTCTCACGGCTGGCGATCCGCCGGACCCGGTCCTCGACCGGTGCAACCATCCGCACCCGCAAACCGAATTGACTGGGCAGGACGTACTCGTGCTCCGCGGCCGACGATGACCACGTCTCCCTGGTGCCCCAGCGTGAGAAGAATTTCGTGCAAGCAAGCCAGGTAGCGGGACGTCCCCATGGGCTGAGGGTGGAGCAGCTCGCCAATGGCATCCTGAATCGTCGTCCGATCGCGCTCATCCACGCTCTCGATTAATTCCCGACGAACGCTCGCCATTTGTGCGATGGCATCTACTAGTCCTTTGTCGAACACTTGCCAGCCCAGGCGCTTTCCGGCCAGTTGGGCCACCGCACTTCCACCGGCGCCCTTTTCGCGAGAGATGAGCAGATAGGGACCATAGGACAGCTTGCCCTCCTTGCCCCGCCCCGACCGCTGCTCATGATCGGCCCGGATGTCGTAGGCCCGATAGAGGGCAATCTGCTTTCTCACTACATCTTCAATATCAATCATAACAATTCCTTGTCACCATAGGTGTACCAACGCCCAAACCGATCCCGCCCTTCCTCGGCGATCTAGCTGGCCAACGAATCCCGGATCTGCGTTGGAGCTTTCATTGCCCGACGGACGATGTCAAATCCTGTTAAGGACGCTGTGTGAGAAACCCCCTCAACAAACCGCCCGTAGAGTGGGTCGCTGGCAAAGCGGGTTAGCCTCGGTCTGGCAAGCCAAGGACTTCTGTTCGGAGTTGCAGTCGTTTCTGTCTGGGGAGATTTGTCGTCCGCTGGCGCAGATCCCTTTCTGCATTCCACATTCTGCCTTCTGCCTTCAAATCTGCCACTCCATCACGCGGTGCAGGCGGGGTACAAGCGCTGTGCGATCTTGTTCTCTTCGTGTTCTCTTCTTGTTTCCTTCGTGTTCTCTTCGTGTTCTTACTGCTTTTTCCCGCCCCCTCGGGCGCCCTGTTGGCCCCTCGCCGCGCCTCCCCGGGCCGGGACCAGGGCAGAAGTTATCTGCATCGCTCCCCTGTTTTCCCAACCGTCCACTTCCTGCCATACGCGGATAAAAATGCGCGTATTCGGCGGGGGCACGCCGTGCGTCTTAATGTATAGACGCGTGATGTCGCTCATTCCTTCAATCGGAGCCGGTAACAGCCCCAGAAACCGAAAGTCGCCGCAATACTGTCGGCCTGCCTTCCACGGCGGCGAGGCGTAGACCATGATTTCCGCCGCCGGAGTTCCGTTCACCCTGAGCTTGAGCGCCAAGTCCGCGCCGACAGCCGTGATCTGGAGCGCCCCGACCGGGTTCGGGCCAAACCTCGGCAGCGGCGGCGGGTCGGTTCGTGGCTCCCGACCCAAGAGCAACAGCACCGAGTTGACCTTGATGAAGACCTTGTGTCCGTCCAACCGATAGGAACGCCCCTGCCGCACCCGGCTGCGGATATGCCGGGCCGCGTGCCGCCAAGCCGTCCGCTGCTCCTCTGTCAGCTCGTTCCACATCCGGGACAGGTCACTCAAATGCTTCCGCGCGCGCTGTCGCGCGGGCGTGCGGCTCTGCTTCCTGCCACCCTTGCCGCCGCCCTGCCTGTTCTCCGAATGATCGCGCTTCTTCATAACCTTCTTGTCATCTAAAGCCCGTCTATACCACTCGACACCCCGCCGCGCAACAGCCTTCCGCCCGCGCCCCTCACGCCTCCGGTTTCACCCTTTTCATTTCGCGCTTCAAGCTTCACGCACCTGCATCGCGCCGTAGCCTTGGCGAAGGCGGATCACCTTTCACGGCCCCCGGCTACACTTCGCCCATGTCCAAACAACCCCAGCTCCCCGTCACGCTAACCATCGCCGGCTCGGCCCGCGGGTGCAGCGCACGGGCGCTTGCGCCGCTTCCGGCCGTGCGAGGCTCCATTCGCCCGGCTCTTAACGCCGAAGAAGTAGTGTTTGCAGAGTGGTGCTGGATGGGTTGACTCGCGCGAAAACCTTACCCAAGGGGGAAAGAGGTTTCCGGTCGACAGTGGCCACGATTTCTGGTACGGTGCTGCGCTAGCGAAAGCATCTATGAAAACTCGCAGCTTGTTCGGACATTCTTTGCGTTTCCCTCGCCACCCTTAGTGCGCACAGCGGCATCGTCTATTCGGGCGGCCCGTCGTTCTCTGCAGGCCACGTACGGGACTGGAGCACGGCGGACCTGGACATGAACAACGACGGCGCAGTTGAGTTCAGTTTCTGGTCGAGTGGGATGCTCTGCACGCAGGATATTCCGACCAGCGGTTGCGGCTGGCCATTTTATGTCCGAACCGGTTTAGCGAACGAGGTTCTGATGAAAGGCAACGATGTCAGCCCTCGATTGCTCGGTGAGCCGGTTTCCTCTGAACCACCAACCAATGCAACCTGGAACATCCCCGGCGGCTTCTACGGGGCAGGACTTTCGTATTGGTGGTACAGCCTGCAAGGCAGAGACATTGACGGTCAACTTGTTCATAGCGGTTGGAGCGGCGGCGTAGCTGAGGTTGGAGTTGGCTACCTCGGAGTGAGGTTCCATGCCGCCGACGGGTTGCACTACGGATGGATACGGGTGCGAATGCCGCGGGGGGTAATCTTCTTTCAGCCGCTCCCGGCAACCTTGTCGCCCATTCCCGTAAGTGACCAGCCGGTGTTCCTATATTTTGAATGGGCGCCGGTTGTCGTTGACTGGGCCTACGAGTCACGAACCAACACGCCCATCCGCGCTGGAGATATTGGGTCTGACAGCGATTCCGTGCAGTTCAAGGTGGAGTTCTTTGAGACAAATCCTCAACCTGGCCAGTCACTTCCTGAAGCCGGCAAGGGTTCAGCCATCCTGACCGGAAACAGACTTCGTTGTGAGCTCGGGCTGAACGGGAAGTTTTCCTCGGCGGAGCTTTGTGGCCCGTCGAATCCGCGTTCGCATTCAAAGGCGTTGTGGAGTTTTGGAACTCCGTTCCTCTCCTCCACCAACCGCACGGCATTCTTCGGCGACACGGAACTCTCGCACGCACAACTCATCCACCTCGCTCGTGGCATGCTCTACGTGCGCGTTGATGACGGGGAGCTTGTCGGCCGCATCCTGCCGTAAAGGCAAAAGGGGTGCCGGAACAGAGCGCCGGCCTCTGACCCGAAACGGGTCGCGCAGAGCTACGGTGCGTTTCTGATCTTGGTGCTTCACGGAATTGCGGACCGCAGCAAGGTGCGAGACAGAACGCCAACGGCGTTCCCATCATTCAGCCCGGGGTTGCGCGTCGAGCGCTACCCCGGGTGATTGCCGCAATCATTTCCCCCAACTCTGCAAGAGTTGAATCTGGTTGAATTTGACGCGCGGTATCTTTGGGATTGATGTAAATCCTTCGGAGTTTGGGCCTCTTGGCCAGGTATCCCAGGGTGGCGCCTGCGGCGCAACCCTGGGCCGAAGGATTGGAACGTCGTCGGCGTTCTCGAGAACTCCGTCATGAACTCTAGTCCTATGGTGCTCCTGCCACTCGGCCATTTTGGACTTTTCGCGCTAGAAAGTAGCTCTTTCGCGTGACTCACTGTGACCTGCGCGGTCCAAGTGTCATGGTGCCAAGACATTTTCAAAGGGCCCGAAAGGGATTCACGTTGATTGAAGTCCTCTGCGTCATGGCCATCATTGCCATTCTCGCAAGCCTGATGCTTCCGGCCTTGGCTAAGGCATTGCGAAAGGCGCGGGGGCTCGCGGGGCACCTGGGCGGCCCTGACGGTATCCACATGAGGATTGATGAGGTCGTCACCAATTACACCCGTTACCGCCTGGCTCACCCAAACCACCCCGCACTGAGCCGGAAGGAGTTCGTCCAGCAACTGAACCTCAGTCCGATCGCCGAAGCCTGGCTTAGCCTGAAGTCGGTGGAATATCGGCCGTTCGCGTCCACGGACCCAATCGAACGACCGGCGATTGTAGTTTACCCGTCCGACGGCAGCGGAAGTGGAGATAAACAGATCGTCTTTACAATTCGCGATTTATTCGCGCACTGAAAGACCCCGAGAATTGTTCTGGGCGAGCCTCTGGCCTGACCCTTCCTGCGGCATTGAGGCATCGCCGCCCTATTTATCTTAGCCACTCGGCATAATTCGGTTACGGGAGCCCGAGCGGCCGTGTCCACCCGGCAATCGATGTGTGAACTCGCTACTGGGCAGGCCTAGCACGTTTCACGTTTCACGTTTCACGTTTCACGTTTCACGTTTCACGTCCCGCTACACTCAACCCATGTCCAAACAACCCCAGCTCCCCGTCGCCCTCACCATCGCCGGCTCAGACAGCGGCGGCGGCGCAGGCATCCAGGCCGACCTGAAGACGTTTGCCGCCCTGGGCGTGCATGGCACCAGCGCGATCACCTGCCTGACCGCGCAGAACCCGAAAGGCGTGTATGGCATCCAGGCCGGCCAGCGCGGACATCGTGCGCCGCCAGATCGAGGCCGTGTTTGCCGAATTGCGCCCGGCAGCCGTCAAGACCGGCATGCTTTATTCGGCCCCGATCATCCGCGCGGTCGCCGCGGCCTTGCATCGCCGCCCGCGCGTGCCGCTGGTCGTGGACCCGGTGATGGTCGCGACCAGCGGCGCCCAGTTGCTCCAGCCGGATGCCGTCAAGGCCCTGTGCGCGAAGCTGTTCCCCCTGGCCACGCTGGTCACGCCCAACCTGGACGAAGCCGAGATCCTGGTCGGGGCGAAGCTCACCTCCGTGACCGACCTGCGCGCGGCGGCCCGCACGTTGCATCAGCAGTTCGGCTGCGCGGCCCTGGTCAAGGGCGGCCACCTCCGCGGGCTCAAGCAGGCCGTGGACATCTTCTACGACGGCCAGCAGGAACTGCTCCTCAGCGCTCCTTTCATCCGGGGCGTGAGCACGCACGGCACGGGCTGCACCTATTCCGCGGCGATTGCCGGGTACCTGGCCCGCGGTTGCCCCCTGCCGCGCGCCGTGCAGCGGGCCAAGGAATACATCACCCAGGCCATCGCGCGCAGCCAGACTGTTGGTGGGCATAGCGTTTTGAACTTTTGCTGGCGCTAGTGTGCTGTAATCGTCGAAAACAGCAGGGGTCAAGCAGGGGTCAGTTAATGAGATTGATTCTGCTGAAGAACCTCTGGTTACTTTTTCAAGCCTTTGGCGGGGCTAGGAGCCTTTAGGCGGACCAACCTCAAGTCTGAACGGCCCAGGACCTGCCATCGGATACGCTCGCCGGCCTGGAGGTCCAGCGCGGCGGCCAGGGGCATGGGGATGTTCACGAACAATCTGGCGGCTCGGCCCTGGGATCGAATCACCTGCACCTTCATTTCATATTCCGCTTGCATAGTTTTGTTCGCTAGCCCACCAAGTAGCCATGACTGTTAACCCTCACGGTTCTGTCCCATGAGCCTGCCGGTCTTTTCCACCCAAGCGGAACTCTTTTCCACCGCCGGGCTCTCCGGCCAACTCTTCGCCCCCACCGACCGCTACCGGCTCTTTGCCCAAAAGGTCTATCCCGTATTGGCGCAGGCTCGCTCCCAGTTGGAGGATTGTTACTGCAGCGACAATGGCCGTGTGGCTGTTGAACCGGTCCTGCTGCTGGGCGTGAGCCTGTTGCAGTATCTGGAGGCGATGCCGGATCGTCAAGCCGTCGAACTGGTCCGCTACCATGCCGGCTGGAACTTCGCGTTGAACCGGCAAGTCGGGGACGAGGTGTTCCATCCCACGACGCTGGTCAACTTCCGTCAGCGCTTGCTGGATTATGACTTGAGCCCCCTCGCTTTCGAGACCGTGCTGGAGGCACTGATCCAAGCTGGCTTGGTGGCGCGCCGAGGCCGCCAGCGTCTGGATTCGACTGCGATGTTCGGTCGGGTCAGCCGGATGAGCCGCCTGGATTGCGTGCGCGAGACTCTGCGTTTGACCCTGCAAGAATTGTCCGAACAACTCTCGCCCGCCCAGCGGCCGGCTTGGTGGTCGCAGACATGGGAACATTACGTCGAGACGCAAACCGACTACCGCGCCTCGCTCGAAACGTTGGCACGCAAGATGGCCGAAGCGGGCGCGGCCGCCCAGCAAGTGCTCCATTGGCTGGCCCAGGCGCCGGACCCGAAGTGGGCCGCGGGAAAGCAAGCGCAGTTGTTGGCGCGGGTGTTTGATGAGCAGTTTGAGGTGCTGGCGGCTGAGGCGGCGCCGCGGCCCAAGGCCAAGGAGCAGTTGGGTTCGGAGCGGGTGCAAAATCCGCATGATCCCAGCGCGACCTATGCCAGCAAAGGCAAGGGTGAACAGCGCAAGGAACATGTGGGCTACAAAGTGCAGGTGGCCGAGACGGTCAGTGAAGCGGTGCTGGCGGCCGGAGAACCGACGCGCAATTTCGTTACCGGCATGGTGACCCATCCGGCGCGGGAGAGTGACGAGGAGGGGGCACTCAAAATGGAGGCCGAACAGCAGGTCATGGGGCTAGACAAACCTTCGGTCCAGTATGTGGATGCGGCTTATATCTCCGCCCAGAAGCTAGTGGAGGCGCAGGCCGAGGGTCGCGAATTGATCGGTCCGGCACCCGGCGCCGCCCACAACAATGAGGGCCGTTTTACCAGCGAGGCCTTCCAAGTCACAGTGGAGCGACGAGAGGCGATTTGTCCAGCGGGACATCCGAACACCCAGTGCAGCCGTTTGGAGGAGCAGGCCACGGGTCGAGGGTCCTATCGGTTTGAATGGGACACGGCCACTTGCGCGGCGTGTGCCCTGCGTCAAGCCTGCATCAAAGCCAACCACCCGCACCGCAGTTTGGTGGTCGGGGAACATCATACGGTGTTGCAAGCGCGCCGACAGGAACAGAAGACCCAGTCCTTCAAAGAAAGGATGCGGCACCGCAACGCCATTGAAGGCACGCAGAGCGAGTTGGTTCGGGCCCATGGCTTGCGCCGAGCGCGTTACCGCGGACTGGCTAAAGTCAAACTGCAGAACTACTTCATTGGCGCGGCGTGCAACCTCAAGCGTTGGCTGCGTCGTCTGGCTTGGGAACTGCAGAACGCAAACTGGACGGCGAACCCGAGCGGCGCGCCGGCCACGGCGAGTTAAGCCCCAAACGGCGGGCCTGGGTCGCCTGGGTCCCCTGCCGGGCGCACCGCTGATGGCCGCTCCGGCGCATCTGGCGACAAGCGCCGAAGTCCTCCCCCGGAGCGCTCCTATTTTCCCACCTGGAAGTTATCAGCAAAAAGTGAGGTCTGGTTTGCTTTGCGAACGGAAAACGCTGCTGAAAAACCCCGGTCATCTCACCGGAATCGAGATTGTCATATTCCGTTGACGCCAAAGAAGTAGCTACCTTAACCTGGAGCCATGGCGCGGAAGCTGCGCATCCAATATCCCGGCGCGATCTATCACGTCATGAACCGGGGCGACCGGCGGGAACCCATCTTTGCCGATGACGAGGATCGGCAGCGGCTGCTGGAGACGCTGGCGCAGGCATGCCAGAAGACCGGCTGGCAGGTGCATGCGTATTGCCTGATGCGCAATCACTTTCACCTGGTCATCGAAACGCCCCAGCCCAACCTGGTGGCCGGGATGAAGTGGCTGCTGGGGACCTATACCAGCCGCTACAATCGGCGGCACAAGGAATTTGGGCATTTGTTCAGCGGCCGGTATAAGGCGCTGGTGGTGGATGGGAGCGGCAACGGGTATCTCAAGACGGTGTGTGATTATGTGCATTTGAATCCGGTCCGGGCGAAGGTGCTGCGGCCGGAGGAACCGCTGTCGGCTTTTGCCTGGAGCAGCTACCCGCAGTATTTGGCGGGGCCGTCGCGGCGTGCGTGCTGGCTGCGGGTGGATCGGTTGTTGGGGGAGTGGGGCATTCCGAAGGACAGCGAGGCGGGGCGGCGGGTGTTTGGGGAGCGAATGGAGAGGCGGCGGGGGGAGGATTGGCGCGGGGAGTTCAAGCGGGTGGAACGGGGTTGATGTCTGGGCGGGGAGGAGTTTCGGCAGGAGCTATTGGAGCAGGTGGAGACGCGGCCTGGGCCGAGCCATTTTGGGGAGGCGGTGCAGGAAGCGGAAGCGGCGCAGGCCGAGCGGTTGGTGGTGCAGGGTCTGAAGCGGCTGGGCTGGAGCGAGACGGACCTGCGGGGGCGGCGCAAGGGCGAGCCCAGGAAGGTCGCGTTGGCCCGGGAATTGCGCGCTAAGACGACGATGCCGCTGGCTTGGGTCGCGGAGCGGCTGAGCATGGGCAGCCGCGGGCATCTGGCGTGGTTACTGCAACAGCGGGGAGCAAGCCGGCTCGCCCCACCCACCGACCAAGGGCTCCTATCCTAAGAATATGACAATCTCGATTCTGCTGAAGAACCTCTGGTTACTTTTTCAAGCCTTTGGCGGGGCTAGGAGCCTTTAGGCGGACCAACCTCAAGTCTGAACGGCCCAGGACCTGCCATCGGATACGCTCGCCGGCCTGGAGGTCCAGCGCGGCGGCCAGGGGCATGGGGATGTTCACGAACAATCTGGCGGCTCGGCCCTGGGATCGAATCACCTGCACCTTCATTTCATATTCCGCTTGCATAGTTTTGTTCGCTAGCCCACCAAGTAGCCATGACTGTTAACCCTCACGGTTCTGTCCCATGAGCCTGCCGGTCTTTTCCACCCAAGCGGAACTCTTTTCCACCGCCGGGCTCTCCGGCCAACTCTTCGCCCCCACCGACCGCTACCGGCTCTTTGCCCAAAAGGTCTATCCCGTATTGGCGCAGGCTCGCTCCCAGTTGGAGGATTGTTACTGCAGCGACAATGGCCGTGTGGCTGTTGAACCGGTCCTGCTGCTGGGCGTGAGCCTGTTGCAGTATCTGGAGGCGATGCCGGATCGTCAAGCCGTCGAACTGGTCCGCTACCATGCCGGCTGGAACTTCGCGTTGAACCGGCAAGTCGGGGACGAGGTGTTCCATCCCACGACGCTGGTCAACTTCCGTCAGCGCTTGCTGGATTATGACTTGAGCCCCCTCGCTTTCGAGACCGTGCTGGAGGCACTGATCCAAGCTGGCTTGGTGGCGCGCCGAGGCCGCCAGCGTCTGGATTCGACTGCGATGTTCGGTCGGGTCAGCCGGATGAGCCGCCTGGATTGCGTGCGCGAGACTCTGCGTTTGACCCTGCAAGAATTGTCCGAACAACTCTCGCCCGCCCAGCGGCCGGCTTGGTGGTCGCAGACATGGGAACATTACGTCGAGACGCAAACCGACTACCGCGCCTCGCTCGAAACGTTGGCACGCAAGATGGCCGAAGCGGGCGCGGCCGCCCAGCAAGTGCTCCATTGGCTGGCCCAGGCGCCGGACCCGAAGTGGGCCGCGGGAAAGCAAGCGCAGTTGTTGGCGCGGGTGTTTGATGAGCAGTTTGAGGTGGCGGCGGCCGAGGCGGCGCCGCGGCCCAAGGCCAAGGAGCAGTTGGGTTCGGAGCGGGTGCAAAATCCGCATGATCCCGATGCGACCTATGCCAGCAAAGGCAAGGGTGAAAAGCGCAAGGAACATGTGGGCTACAAAGTGCAGGTGGCCGAGACGGTCAGTGAAGCGGTGCTGGCGGCCGGAGAACCGACGCGCAATTTCGTTACCGGCATGGTGACCCATCCGGCGCGGGAGAGTGACGAGGAGGGGGCACTCAAAATGGAGGCCGAACAGCAGGTCATGGGGCTAGACAAACCTTCGGTCCAGTATGTGGATGCGGCTTATATCTCCGCCCAGAAGCTAGTGGAGGCGCAGGCCGAGGGTCGCGAATTGATCGGTCCGGCACCCGGCGCCGCCCACAACAATGATGGCCGTTTTACCAGCGAGGCCTTCCAAGTCACAGTGGAGCGACGAGAGGCGATTTGTCCAGCGGGACATCCGAACACCCAGTGCAGCCGTTTGGAGGAGCAGGCCACGGGTCGAGGGTCCTATCGGTTTGAATGGGACACGGCCACTTGCGCGGCGTGTGCCCTGCGTCAAGCCTGCATCAAAGCCAACCACCCGCACCGCAGTTTGGTGGTCGGGGAACATCATACGGTGTTGCAAGCGCGCCGACAGGAACAGAAGACCCAGTCCTTCAAAGAAAGGATGCGGCACCGCAACGCCATTGAAGGCACGCAGAGCGAGTTGGTTCGGGCCCATGGCTTGCGCCGAGCGCGTTACCGCGGACTGGCTAAAGTCAAACTGCAGAACTACTTCATTGGCGCGGCGTGCAACCTCAAGCGTTGGCTGCGTCGTCTGGCTTGGGAACTGCAGAACGCAAACTGGACGGCGAACCCGAGCGGCGCGCCGGCCACGGCGAGTTAAGCCCCAAACGGCGGGTCTGGGTCGCCTGGGTCCCCTGCCGGGCGCACCGCTGATGGCCGCTCCGGCGCATCTGGCGACAAGCGCCGAAGTCCTCCCCCGGAGCGCTCCTATTATCCCACCTGGAAGTTATCAGCAAAAAGTGAGGTCTGGTTTGCTTTGCGAACGGAAAACGCTGCTGAAAAACCCCAGTCATCTCACCGGAATCAATCTCATTAACTGACCCCTTTACGACGTGATCGTGACTAATCTACCAAGCAACTGATAAATGAAAACGCATCCCATGTCAGGTAACCGATTCCCAAGCGACTGTTGCTCAACGCTCGCCGGTTCCGCAACCCTTAAGACGCTCACAGTCCTTTTGACCTTCCTTTGTCTTCAGGTGCGCGGCTGGAGCCAGGGGAGCATGACCATCACCTTCGACAACCCACCATTGCCGCCGAACACGGGCGTACTTATCGAGAGCTACTCCGAGTCAGGCGTGAGGTTTTGGCTCTCGAGCGACTCATCCGGCGGCTTGGTCCTCGTGGGCGCTGGCAATGCCGGCGGCAGCCCGAACAATGGAACCACCCACTTGGAAACCTACGCGGGACAAGCGCACGTGAACTTCAGCTTGTCTCCCGTCGGCGTGTTTAACCTCATCTCCTTCGACGCGACCGAGTCATACAGCACCACTCCCGGTCCGGAGACTCTGCACGTGGTCGGCTACAACGCATACTATCCCACGACGGTGGAGGCTGACCTGACCACGGATGGCACCAGGCAGTTCCAGACGTTCTCCCTCGGTCCGACCTTCATTAACCTGGGCCGGGTCTCGATTACCCCTAGTGCTTGGGCGGGCTTTGCGCTGGACAACGTGGTGATCAGCGGCGTGCCCGAGCCGTCAGCCGGCGCGCTGCTTCTCTTGGCAGCGGCTTGCACGTTTGGGCGTTCCTGGATTAGACGCAGCAGGCCATGAGCAGATTGCTCAGCCATCCAAGCCTGCCGCTGCCTCGCAGCGGGAGAACAAAACTGCTCGCACCTGCCGTTGCGCTTCTTTGTCTCGTGGCGCAGTGCCACGGCCAAGGCACGATGACGATTGGGTTCGAAGGCCACATGAGCCCCTTGGGGGGATATCGTGAGTCAGGCATGATTTTCTACAACACTGCTGGTCCAGAAGTGCCGACGCTTTTGCCAAGCGGTCACAGCGGGTACCCAGACAATGGAACACAGTACCTGGGGAGCGGAGGAGGGGACTTGCTCACCTTCCGCTTCGATACGGTTCCCACGACCTATTTCGATCTAGTTTCTCTCGATCTCGCCGAGGACTTCCCGGTCCCTGTCACTTTGCAGGTAATCGGGTACCCCGTGATGAGCCAAGCGGTTACAAACATGATTACCACCGATGGCATCATGGACGGCCCCGGGGGGCAGCCAGATTTTCAGACCTTCTACTTCGACGCGGCCTTTCAGCATGTCAACCGGATTCAAATCACCACCGACCGGTGGTACCTCGACAACGTGCTGATCAGCGGCGTCCCCGAGCCGTCAGCCGGCGCGCTGGTTCTCTTGGGCGCGGCCTGCGCGTTTGGCCGGTCGCGGATGAGGAGGAGGCGGCCTTAGATATGAATAGGCCTCCCGCCCCACATTTCACGTATTTTCATCGGGCCGCCTTGCCGCGATGAAGCGCAGCGAAAGCTCCAGCCCGATGCGGTCAAAGGCGTCTCGCCTGCCGGGCCGGGTGTTGCGCCGGTCCCGGCAGCACCGAGGGCGAAGAGTCTTCGTGACAGGCGGGACGCCTGCCCCACTTTGCGAGCAGTTCCCGGGAATTTCTTGAGCAATCGGGCACGGGCCGGTGTATAATGAGCGAGCACTTAAACAGATTATGAAAGTAATTAACTCAATTATCACCGCCACCCTGTTGTTCTCCTTCGCCGCCGCCCCGTTGGCCGGCTTTGCTGCCGATAAGAAGAGCGAGAAGGCCAAGCCTTACCCGCTCAAGACCTGCGTGGTGACGGATGAGAAGCTCGGCGAAATGGGCGACGCCTATGTCTTCGTCCACGAGGGACGCGAGATCAAGCTCTGCTGCAAGTCCTGCCTGAAGGATTTCAAGAAAGACCCGGCCAAGTACATCAAGAAGATTGAGGCGGCGGAGGCCAAAGCCAAGAAGCCGTAGCCGGCCGGCTGGGCAACGGACCGCTTGCGGCGGACTGGAGCGCCGGATTTATCCGGCAGCCAAACCGCTCGCCTTGGCCGCTGCCGGATAAATCCGGCGCTCCGGTGGGCTGGGCCAGAGCGCCGCTGCCGCCGTGGGTGTGTCGGGTGAGTTTACGTGGCTATGAAGACGCTTATTCCTTTGACGTTGCTTCTGGCCGGCGCGGCGGCGGTCGCCCAAACGACGCCCGCCACATCGCCGGCTCCGCCTCCGGCGACCAATGTCATTCGGCTCAGCCCGGCCTACATCAATGACCTGGCGGAGGAGATGCGCAGCAAGCACCCCGCGTTGCAGGCGGCTTCGGCGCGCACCAACGCCGCTGCGGCCAGTGTCGGCGCCGTGCGAACCTGGGAGGACCCAAGGGTCGTGCTCGGGGGCATGGCCGCCCGCGAAGAGATGCGGGCGGACGAGGGCGATCTGATTTACGGCGTCGAGCAGAAGCTGCCGCTTTTCGGCAAGCCCGGCCTCGCCCGCGCCGCCGCCCGCGCCGAACTCGCCACGGAGATGGCCAACGCCGACTACCGCTTCCAGATCTTGCGCCGGGAACTGGCCCAAACCGTCTTTCGCGCGGCGCTGGCCGACGAGGTCGTCATCATCGGTCGGCAAGACCTTGCCTGGCTGGAAGCGATGACCCGGACGATGGAAGGTCGGTATCGCGCCGGCGAAGCCACGCTGGTCGAAGTGCTGCAGCTCCAGAATGAGCGATCCAAACGCGCCACCCAGCTCGAAACCGACCGCGACCGCGTCACGCACGAGCGGGTCAGCTTGAATCGCATGCTGAATCGCGACTTGCTCGCGCCGTGGCCGACTCTGGAACTCCCCTCCCTGGCCGGCCCGGTCGTTTACAACCAGAAGCTGTTGGACTTCGCGCTCAAGTATGAACCCAAGGTCGAGGTGCTGCGCCGGCAAATCAAACAGGCCGAGGCCAACGTCGCCTTGACCCGCCGCCAGCGCTCGCCCGACCTCAGCGCCGGGCTGGAAGCGCGAAATTACACCGGCGATGGCAGCTTCCGGCAGGGAATACTGCTGTTCAGCCTGCCGGTTCCCTGGCTCAACGCCGGCAAGTATCGCGCGGAGGTTCAGCGCGACGAAGCCAGGCTCAAAGCCGCCGAATCCGACCTGGTTGATTACGAACTTTCCGTGCGCGAGGAGGTCCACATGTTGACCGTGAAGATTGATGCCGCCCGCCGGGAAGCCTTGCTCTATCGCGACCAGGTCATCCCCCGCAGCGAGTCGGCGCTCGAAAGCGCGCGCGCCGGCTGGGAGGCCAACCGCAACACCTTCCGGGACGTGCTCGACGCGCGCCGCATGTTGCTCGACGGCCGCCTCATGCATGCCCGGGCGATTGCCGAGCAGTATCAGATGTTGTCCGACCTCGTGCTCTGCTGCGGCCTGGGGGATTTGGAAGCGCTCCAGATGATCGGCGCGCAGCCCGCCGCCTCGCCCCCCAACCTGCCCAAACCGGAATAGACCCACACCGGAGCATCGCCCGCCTGCTTATGCCAGCCACCTTCAAGCGAATAATGAGTCCAATGTGCGCCAAACTCACGTTCCTATACATAGCGTCGCAAGTCCCGGCTGCCTCGGCGAGGCAGCCCTACCAGGGTGGGGCGCTTTCGCCGAAAGCGCCGGCGCGAAGAGTCAAGTCGCTGTGTATAGTCCTCCTGGCCGGCGCCGTTGCGCTCGGCGTGGCTGTCAGCGGCTGCGGCAAGTCCGATTCCGCCTCCGCCGCGCACTCGGCCAAGCAGCGGTATCATTGCCCGATGCACCCCACCTACGTGAGCGACCGGCCGGGAGATTGCCCCATCTGCGGCATGAAGCTGGTGCCCATCAAAGGGGATAAAGCCATCGCCAAGCCAGCCGCCGCTGCGTCGGACGACAAGACCGCGCACATCAAGGCCGGCCAGTTCTATTGCCCGATGCACACGGAAGTGGTGCAGGACACACCCGGCAAATGCCCCACGTGCGGCATGGACCTGGTGGAGAAGAAACAACTGCCCGCCGGCCACGAAGGCCACGCGACCAGCGCAGCGACCCCTTCCGCGCCCGGCCGAATCAGCATCAGCCTCTCCGCCGACAAGCGGCAGATGATCGGCCTGGCCCTCTCGAAGGTCGAGAAGCGCGAACTCACAAACACCGTTCGCACCACCGCCGTGGTGACGCACGATGAAACCCGCTATGCCCGCATCGCCCCGCGTTTCGGCGGCTGGGTGCGCAAGCTGGACGTCAACTTCACCGGTGCGCCAGTCCAGAAAGGCCAG
>CAWGGD010000023.1:0-476587 GCA_963822005.1 uncultured Verrucomicrobiae bacterium
GATGGTCGCCGCGACTTCGGATAGCCACCCCTGCCTCTCCGCTTCCGAACTCGTAACGACAATGTTGAACATTCTTCGATGGATCACCGGAACGCCACACAGATTGAAAACGCAATTCTTCCAGATTGCTTCCAGCGGGTCGCCGAAGACGGTCTTCTCTCTGGTCGTCTCGGTATTCGAGGTATTGAATATGATCGCGCAGTTGGCCTTGAGCAGACCGCGTGGAACACCCTCGCCCTTGTCGCCTTCCAGAAACTCGTAGGCCACTCCGGGCCTGATTACCCTGTCCACCCACCCTTTCAATATCGCAGGGGGCTGCCCCCACCAGTTCGGGTGAATGATGACAATCCCGTCGGCCTGTGAAACTTCGTCACAGTGCTGCTTTATATCGGCTGGCAACACCGCATCTTTCGGGAACTCACCGTACGGAAGCATGGGATTGAAATGTTCTTCGTACAGGTCGTGAGCAATGACCTCGTGGCCATTATCCGTTAGCGCTCTCGAACAGGTCTGAGCAATGGCGTGGTTGAAACTGGCCCTGTTGGGGTGCGCCACGATCACCAAGACTTTCATCGTGTTGATCCTGTCCGCTTCTTCATCACGTAATTTGATATTAGAGCAGCCGTCTTTAACCGGTGAGCCTGCGCAGGGCATCGACGATCCAGATCATGCCCTCCGTGTCCTGCCCGCAGTACCGCTCAAGCTGCTCCCGCACCTTGCGGCGCTCAGCCTCCGGCACGTCGCCGAAGTGGACGCGCAGGTATTCGAGGCTCGCCTGCCCGCCCTCCTGAATCTCCAGATCGGCGTAGCTGCGGCCCGTCAGCACCGGCAGGACGGCCTTGATCGAGGCGGAGCCGTGCTGCTCCGGGTGGTAGTAGTCGAAAGCTCTGGAACGGTTCCAGCAGGTCGATGATCCGGGGCTTCACCCCCTCGATCCAGCCCGCGTGTTCAGGGAACGCGTCGGCCAGCCCGTCGAGCACGCCCTTCTCGAACTTGGCGTTGTAAACAACGACCGTGCCCTTGTCGCCGATGCAGTCGCGCAGCCGGTTCAGGAATTCCGGCCTTGGATCGCTGCGCCCGTCGGCGAGGAAGGCATGATGCTCCGGCTTCGCGCCCGGCGCGGGCTGCCGGTGCAGGCTGAACTGAAACGGCACCTGCTGCTACGGCGTCAGCCCGTCGAACAGCGGGATCGCCGTCGAGAACGTCTCGAAATCGAGGTAGCTGACCGGGTATCGCAGGCGCTTGAGGAAGCTGGCCAGCGCCTTGCGGTCGATGTGGGGCTGGCCGGTGAGCGCGACCTTGCGCTGGATCGCCTGCCGGTCGGTCAGGTCAACGTGGTCAGGAATGTCTTTCAGGTTGACGACCCCCTCTTGAAGTAAACGCCAGCACTTCTTGCCGCCGTAGTAGAGGTTGAACACGCTGTCCGCTGGCAGGAAGGCCCAGCACTCGTCCTGTAGCGGGCAGGCATACGGATCGGAGCAGTGCGGGCCGATCTTGATGTCCGGCTCCTGCTTGCGCCGGATCGTGCTGAACATGTCCTCCAGTTGCGGCTCGATCTCCCGGCTGAGGCCCGACACGTCCTTGGTGACATCCTCGACCTTGAAGAACTTCTTCGGATCAACCGGGCCGCGCCGCACGTAATCGCGGTTGACGTGCATCAGGCAGCAGCGGCGGATTTTCAGGCCCGCGCCGTTGTAGACAAACGCCTGAAAGGCGAGGTCGAGCAGGTTCACGTCTTTGACCTCGGTGCTGCTCTTGACCTCGATGATGTCCCATTCGTCTCTTGCCGACCGGGTTCAGGATGTCCACGCGGGCGAACCCGCCGTTGTAAACGAAGCCAGCCTCGAACAGCGGCTTCCTCGCCTTGGCGGCCTCCAGCGACTGCTGGAGCACCTGCTCGAAGTCGGTCACGCCCGCGCTGACCTCGATGCCGCCGGGGTAGAGGGATTTGGCCAGAGCGCCGACTTCGTGGCCCTGATCGAAGATGGCCTGTGTGGCGGCGTCAGGCTCAGGAATCTGGTCCTTGGCGTTGTAGGCGACCCAGAGCAGTTTCCGGCACTGGCTGCCCCAAAGGAATTTGGACTTCGAGACGTAGGGCCGCTCCGCCGAGGCGGTGGTGTTCAGAACGGTGCGGGCCATGCCAGATCATGCAACGCCGGGCGCGCCCAAATCGAGCAGGAACACGCACCGGAGCTTGTCGCCGCGCCGGTCAATGATGTTGAACTCGTCGCGCACGATCTTGATGCCGCCGTCGCGCAGCACTTTGCGGAGTTGCCGGATCGCCGATCTTCTTGTCCGGGCTGAGGTCGAATCTCTCCCGCGTCAACCAAGCCTGCCAGACCGGGTGCGCTTCCTCCTGCTCGATGCGGCGCGTGGCGATCCCGACGGCGGCGAAGATGCGTTTGATCCGGTCATGCCAGAACAGGTCGTTTTCGCCGTGGAGCATCTGGAACACGCGGTCTTTCGACGCGGCATCGAGGTCCACCGGGTGGTGGTTTTCGCGACGAACGAGTGATCGCACGGCGAGAATGTAAACATTTCATACGTTGGGGTAATCGTCGAAGATTGAGTGTTCACCCAGCGTTGGCCTACAGGGCAAGTGCGGCATCAGTCGACTTCCGCCCTTTCGGCCACCGCAGCGGAAGGAACGCGCTATTTCCGGCCTGCTGCTGCTGCATTGAGCTTGGCCAACTCCCGCCGTTCGTGCTCCGGGTCGATGTAAGCCCCGTAGCGGCTTAGAATGAGCCGGGCGTCCGGTGCCCCTGCCATTTGGCGATTAACCGTAGCTCAACTCCCTGCTGAATCAGGTGGATGATGAGCGTGCGCCGCAAAGAACGGACATCGACACGGGCCAAACCCAGATTCCGGCAGGCGGTTTCCAGCGCCTTGCGGGGATTGCGCCAGTCGAAACACGGGTTTGTCGCGCTTCAGACGCGGTTCGATTTCGGTGCTGGATGAACTCCTTGGCCCAAGGATAGATGGGCACGTTGTATTGTTTGCCGGTCTTCTGCCGGATGAAGGTGATTTTCTTTTCGTGCCAGTCTACCGAGCCGCCGGTCAACTGCTTTGGCTTCCGCCTGTCCGACTCCCATGAACAGCATGAACTTGAGTTCCAGATAGGACTCGAAGCGTGCGCTGCTTCACGTCCTCCAGCATCCGCTCGGCATCCGCCCAGTTGTGCTGGATCCGGTTGATCGGCGTCGTCTTCTCCCGGTCAACCGATTCCATCGGGTTGCGGTCGATGAACCGTTCTTCCAGCGCCAAGGCGAAGGCGTTGTGCAAAGGCCGCCAGATGGCCTCGTTGATGGTCTGTCCCTTGAGGCGGCGGCGGCCCTTTACTTTGTCGGCCCGTGCCTTGGCCAGATAATCCCGAATATCCTGCGGCTTGTAGTCGGTGACGGGGCGGCTGGTGTCCACATAGCGCCGCAGCATGGTGAGGCAATCATCGAGCCGGGCTTCGGTGGCGGGCTTCAGCCCGTCCTTGCCGCGCCGCCACCGGTTGAGGAATTCATCCAGGGTGGGGGCGGGGCCGGAGGGGGCGGGTTGAGCGGCGGGCAGCCCCTTGGCGGGTGCCGGCGGGGACGTCCGCTGGCAGCAGGACCTGCCGGACACGCGGCAAGGGTTCATTGGGCACGACCGGCTTGGCCTCTGGATGGGCTGTCTCTTTCCCGTCCACGACGAGGAAGATGGCCGTATTGCCGTTGGTGCTTTGATTCGAGCATGGCGACCGTGGCGCGGGCGACGCTGCAAGTCGTGCGTCCGCAGCCGTCGCCATACTACCTTGCCGCCCTGCCGTCCGACAAACCAAAGTTCGCCGCTGCGGACGTGCCGGTGGATGCACCGTTCGACCCGCCGGAAGCGCCCGGTGTTAGGCACTTTGTTAGGCGGAATGTTAGACTGGAGGGTGGAAACCCGTGAAAACGCGTCGATTACTGGGGCACTTCGCTCCGAGCTTCCTTCCGTGTCAAGGAAGTGCTCTACCACTGAGCTAACCGCGCACTGGACGGCCCATTAAGCTGGCAGAGCGGAGCACGGATGCAAGCGCGTTTTTGCCACTTTTGCCGGTTGACTTGGCGGGCGGGTCTGGAGGAACGTAGCGCCCGGTTATGGAGCAAATTCGACGCGCATTGCTTTCGGTTTCCGACAAGACGGGACTCGTTCCCCTGGCCCAGGTGCTGGCGGCGGCGGGCGTGGAAATGATTTCCACCGGCGGCACGGCCAAGGCGCTGCGCGAGGCGGGCCTGAAGGTCACGGACCTGAGCGCCTACACCGGCTTTCCGGAAATGCTGGATGGCCGGGTCAAGACGCTGCACCCCAAGGTTCACGGCGGACTGCTCTACCTGCGCGGCAACGCGAGCCACGAGGCGGCGGTGCGCGCGCACGGCATCCAGCCGATTGACCTGGTGGTGGTGAACCTCTATCCGTTCGAGCAGACCGTGGCGCGGCCGGACGTCAGCCTGGCAGGAGGCCATCGAGAACATTGACATCGGCGGGCCCGTCCATGCTGCGCAGCGCGGCCAAGAACCACGAGAGCGTGACCGTGGTGGTGGACCCGGCGGATTATGAGGAGGTCGCCGAGCAGATCAAGGCGAGCGGCCACACGACGCCTGGAGCTGCGGCGCAAGCTGGCGGCCAAGGTGTTCGCGCGCACCGCGGCTTACGACGCCGCCATCGCGGCGCACCTGGCCCAGGCGTTTGGAACCGCGCCGGCCGCGGCGGCGCCCGCGTCCCTGCGCCTCCAGGCGCCGCTGGCCCAGCCGCTGCGCTACGGGGAAAACCCGCACCAGAAAGCCGCCCTTTACGGGCGGTTCCACGAATACTTCCAGCAACTGCACGGCAAGGAGCTTTCCTACAACAACATCCTGGACCTGACCGCGGCGGCGAACCTGATCGCGGAGTTTGCGGCCGACGCGCCCACGCTGGCCATCCTCAAGCACACCAACCCGTGCGGCGTGGGCCAGGGCGCCAGTCTGCGCGAGGCCTGGGACAAGGCCTTGGCGACGGACCGCCAGGCGCCGTTCGGCGGCATCATCGCCGTGAACCGCCCGCTGGATCTGGCCGTGCGCGGAGGCCATCGCCGAGATCTTCAGCGAAGTCATCGTGGCGCCCGACTTCACCGCCGAGGCGCTGGGCGTGCTGCAGAAGAAGAAGAACCTGCGCCTGCTCAGAATCCTGAAAAGCCCGCTCACGGCGCAGCCGTGGGACGTGCGCAGCGTGGGCGCGGATTCGTTCTTGTGGCAGGAGCGCGATCTGAAGGTCACCACGGCCGAAGGCTTGAAGGTCGTGACGCGCCGGCAGCCGACGGAGGCGGAGCTGAAAGCCATGTTGTTCGGCTGGCGCGTGGTGAAGCACGTCAAGTCCAACGCCATCGTGTATGCGGCCGCGGACCGGACGCTGGGCATCGGCGCGGGCCAGATGAGCCGGGTGGATGCGAGCCGGATCGCGGTTTGGAAGGCGGGCGAGGCGGGGCTTTCGCTCAAGGGCAGCGTGGTTTGCAGCGACGCCTTCTTTCCGTTCCCGGATGGCTTGATCGCGGCCGCGGAGGCCGGCGCGACGGCGGCCATTCAGCCGGGCGGCTCAGTGCGCGATGCGGAAGTGATTGCGGCCGCGGACGAGCGCAAGGTGGCGATGGCGTTCACCGGCGTGAGGCACTTCCGGCATTAACCGAGCTGCACCCGGCTTCAGCGGAGCAGCCAGTAAATGAGGCCGACCTGGCCGAGGGTAACCGCGGCGATGCCGGCCCAGGTAAGCCCTTCGCGGAAGCGCAAGCCGCGCTGGCGGGTTTCGCCGAGCCAGAACTGCATTCTAATGGAGCCGAGGTCGATGGTATCGCCATTGCGCAAGAGGGCCTGGGGAATGGGTTGGCCGTTAACGGAGGCCAAGGCGTTGGGCTGTGCGCTTAGCACGATAACCTTCCGCCGAGGTTGAAATCGAGCTGCAGATGCTGGTCCCACACGCCGCTATCCTCCAGTTGCAGGTCGGTGGCGGCGGAGCGTCCGATGCGTACAGGAAAACGGCGGGCCACCCATACGGTGCCCGCCTTTTTCCCGGACAGGACCTTAAGCTGGACCATTACCAGAGCCGGCGCGGAACATGGATCTTGTCGCCCGGATAGACCTCCGGATCCAAGGCAGGGTTGTCCAGGGCCTTGGGGCAATTCACGATCTGCGTGCGGCCATCCACCCGGGTCAGTTTTACCTTCTTCTTGTTGGCAAAGTCGGTGAAACCACCCGCCGAGGCAATCGCCTTGAGGACGGTAATCCGGCTGTTGTAAATCTGGCGGCTGGGCGCCTTCACCTCGCCATCCACGTAATACCAGCGGGTGCTTTCCTGCTGCTTCACTGTGACCGTCATTTCCTTGAAGTAGTCGGGCACGTAGCGATCCCGGATTTCCTTGTCCAGGCTGCCGCGCGTCTTGCCGTCAGCTTTGAAGATCTGGTTCAGCGTCAGGGTGATCGTTCCGTCTTCTTTGATCTTCTCCTCGAACGGCGGAATCGGAGTCGGCATATCCGTGAAGGTGACCGTCAATGAATCGCCGACACGAAACACTTCGGGTTCCGGGCCCGCCACTGCTGGTGGCAGCCGGGACAGTCGCCGGACTGGTGGCCGGCACCGTGACCGGGGCGGCGGCGGGTGCCAGAACCGGGGCAGGGGTCGCCGCGACCGGGGCGGGACTGACGGTCGAGGTATGGGTGACTCCGGGTGGCAGCTCGGCGAATTGCTGTTCGGCTGGTGGTCGGGTCCGGCAACCGTCCAGGTAGAGCCCCCCCAAACCAGCCCGCAGACCACCGCCCAACGCTGCAACTCTGTACCAACGCTCTTCATGCTCATTGAATCTGAATCTCTCTCAATACTTCTGCTTGATGTCCAGCTTGGCCTGCTCTCCGGGGGCGGCCGCCGGCCGCGCGGCGGCTTCGCTTTCCTCGCTCCGGTAGTAATAATCGTGGTAGTACCCGCTGTAATAGTAATAGCTCTCGTCCTGGGACATGTTGATGTTATTCAACACGATGCCCACCAGGTTGCCGCCGACTTTCTCAATCAACTGCTTGGCGCGGATGTTCATGGGCTGCGGATAGCGGCGGTATTGGATGACCTGGAGCGTCATATCCACCTCGCTGGCGAGGACGGACGCGTCGCTGACGCCCATGATCGGAGGGGAATCGAAGAAGACAACATCGTAGCGCTGCTTCAACTCGCTGATGAGGTCCTTCATCTGGGCCGAGCTGAGAATGCCCAACGAACTGCTGGGCAGCTTGCCGCTCGAGAGAAAATCCAGCGTGGGCGAGTTGGTGGTTTGAATGACTTCCTCCAGCGAGTTCTGCTTCAGCAAGTAGTTGGTGAGCCCGAGGTTGTTGCTCACGCGCAGCATCTTGTGCAACGTCGGGCGCCGGAGGTCGGAGTCCACAATCAAGGTGCGCTGCCCGCTTTGCGCGAAGACCGAAGCGAGATTGAAGACCGTAGTGGATTTGCCTTCGCCGGCACCCGCGCTGACGATGGCGATGGTGTTGAGTTTGTCGTCTTTGCGCGAGAACAAGAGATTGGTCCGCAACACCCGGTAGGCCTCCGCGTGCGGACTTTCCGCCCCCTCGTCCAGCAGCAAGCCGACATTCTGCGGGATGACCCCCAGCACGGGAGATTGGAGGGAGCGCTCCACGTCATCGATCGTCTTGACACTGGTGTCGAGGTACTCAATGAAGAAGGCCAGGCCGACGCCGACCACCAGGCCGATGATGATGCCCAGGGCGATGTTGAGCGGTTTGTTCGGCCGCACTGGGCGCAAACCGGGCACTGCCTTGTCCACGATCTCCACCATCATCGTCTTGGGCAGCTCCACGTCAATTTTCTCGTAGGCGATCTTCGCATCCAGAACCTGGCGGAAGCGTTTGAGTTCCTCCAGCGCGCGTTTAGCCTCGAAATAGGGGCGGGCTTCGTTGGCTCGGTTAACGTCGTTGGTCGTCGCCAGCGCGACTTCTCCTACCAAATTCTCGAGACTGTTGCTCAACGAGAGCACTCGCGTGTCCAGGCCAAGGATGATGCCATCCACCCGGCTCTTGATCTTGTTATGCAGGTCCTCGGTCATGGCCTTGGCTTTGAGGACCTCTGTATTCTTCGGGCCGTATAATTTGTCCAGTGCCACCAGGCTCTGCTCGGCCACGGTGATCTGTTCGAGCAAGGAGTTGAGCAAGTTGTCCGGCGCAGCGGTCGTGATGGCCTGGGCGAGATCACTCGGACTGCGATCCTTGCCCAGATTCTTGAGACGATTCAACAGGGTTACCTGCCGCACATACTCCGCTTTGCTCTCAATGCGCAGGCCTTCGAGTTTGCGCAGCGTGTCGGCGGTCATCAGGGCCGAGGGACCGTCTCCGCTCGCCATTGCATCGGAAATATTGAGTTCGACGCGCAGCTTATCCACGAGTTGCTGGGCTTTGGTGACTTTCTCTTCCTGTTCCGCCCAGCGCTCTTCCAGCGCCTTGATACCCCCCTTGCTCAGGGCCGTGCGTTGCGCCAGCCGGTGCGCCTTGTAGGCCTCGGCGACGGCATTGGCGATCTTGGCGGCTTCTTCGGCCTTCTCGCTGTACACTTTGATTTCAATCAGGCTGGTGTTGCGCACCGGGCGGAGATCGATTCTATTCTTGAGCAGGCCGATCGTTTCGGGGGTCTTGAGGGGGTCCCCGCCGCCATACTTCTTGCCCCATTCCTTGTTCAGGTCCAGATCGGCGATCACCTTGCCGAGAATGACCTCGGACTGGATGAGCTCGAACTCGGTTTGGATGAAGTAAGGATCGTAGGGCATCATGCCCCCGCGCTCAGTGAAGCCGCTAACGTCCGACTGATCCCGCTCGATCTTGATCCGGGCGCTGCTGGAGAAAGACTCCGGCAGAATGAAGGTCACCAGCGTAGCGGTGATAACGACGAGCAGGAAGACCGCCAGGATGATCGTCTTCCGAATGCGGATGATGCGCCAGTAATCGAGGAAATGCAGTTTGGTCTCCTGCGGCGCCGTTGCTTTCAGTGGATCCATAAATCAAAAAAAAGGCGGGGGCCAGTCATGACAGCCTAGCCCCCGGTCGTTACCTCAAGGTAAAACTAGTAGCTGCCCGTGACTCCAATGTACACTCGGTTGCGGTTATAACTGCCCTGCACTTGAGATTGCAGGTCGTCGAAATTGTACCCCACCTCGGCCGAGAAGTTGGGCGTGAATTGGTAGCGCAGATTCAGCCCGACGAGGTAGAAGTTGTCGGCCTTGCCATCGAGCACTCCACCGTAGTAGGTGCTGTTCTGATACTGGGCCAGAATACTGCCATAGAGCTTGGGCCGGATCCGATGATTCACGGAGGCGTACACGGTGCCGGCCTGCGCGCTGAGGGTGAGACCCTCGGCGGTGTTGGCGTTGAATACCGAACTCGGACTATAGTCGTAACTGCCCCCCAACATAAAGTAGCTCTCCGGCAGATAAGTGTACTTGACATTGAGCATGGCATAAGGCGCAGCCCCGTTCTGAGAATATGGGTCATTGTAGTAATCGGTGTAGCGCGCGCCCGCCCGGACCGAACCGGTCAAGTCCGGCCGGAAATTGTGGTCAAGCCCGACATACCCGTAATACGAACGGGCATTACGGCTGTCGCTCATCAGCGGATCGCCGGTCGTCGCATCAGTACCGATCTGCTGGTCGGCCGTGTAATCGGTTCCCCTGAATTGGACGCCGACGATCCCGATCGTCTGTGGCTGGAGCTGGTAGCGGCCATCGAGGTGGATCACGTTGTCCAGCTCATTCAACAGGCCGGCGGTGCTGTAGGCACCAGGGCTCGGCGGTATGTTGTCTGCGTAGAGATAGAGCGTATTGGCGTAGCCCACGTCCAGCCCGAACTTCGGGGTGAGCTGCGCCGAGAAGTCAATCGAGCCGTAGTTTCGCGTGTTGTCCCCGCTGTAGCGCTGGAAGGTAGTGAAAGTATTGCCCGCCCGCAGGAAATCGGGTTCCTGGCCGATCACAAACGAATCCCGCACGCTGAGATTATACCGCTCGCTGAATGCGTGGGTAATAGCGGCATTGGCATTGATGGTTTGGTCCCACTTACCGGTGTTGTTGGCCGGCCGTGGTCTCGTAGTACTTGGCGGAATAGATGGCGCCGAAGCTGACGGTCGTCTGCTCCATCGGGAAACTGAACATTAGTGCTGGACTGATCTCGTACCCGAAGCTGCCCTGCTTCTGCGCAGTCGTGTTGATGTTATCATCATAAAACCCACGCAGCGTGGCAGAGACACTCCACGGCTTGCCGGATTCTGCTGTCATGCCCGGAAGCACACCCGCTTGAAGGCCGGAGGCGCTAACGGCAACCAAACTGACGGAGGCAACGATTTTTTTCATAGATAGAGTTTAGCTTGTTCTACACCCACACACGCACACTACCAACAGTAAAACCTGCACATTTTTACCGAGAAAGCCAGACCCGGTCAAATAAATCTTCACTTTTTTTTACTCGCGAAAAGGCGGCACAATCTGTGCCCCGCTTGCCCGTTTCCTGCCACGTCCCGCCTGCTGGCCGCCGCGAAATCCAATCTTCGATCGCCCGCAAATGCTCGTCCCCGCCGTGCCGCCGCGCCCCGGGACCCGTTCGCGCAACCGGCCTGACCCACACAACAAAGCTCAGACCATTGACCCCAGACGCATGGGTTTGTTCAAATCTTGTTCCGTCACAAATCTCTTCTTGGCTAGGGAGCAGGGATGGTAAGGGTCTGGCCGATCTTCAGCCGCCGCGGGTCCAGCCTCGGATTAGCGGCCATAAGGGTTTCCACCTTCAGCCCGTACTTCCGGGCAATCATCGTCGGGGTTTCGCCCGTCTTGACGATATGGGTCCGCGCGGCTGCCGCCGGCGTGAGCGACGACCGGCCGGCGGCGCCGGGATTCGTGGTCGAGGCGCCGGCGGACGTTGACGGAACGGCAGGCAGGGATTGAGCCGCGCGCGTCGCCGGCGATCCCGTGCCGGTTGGATTGGTCAGAGTTTGCAGCCGGAGGGCGTAGGCGCGCCATTGTTCCACCGCCTCGCGCAGGCGCTTGTTCTCATCCACAAGCTGTTCGAACTCGCGCTGTTGCTTCTCCGTCACCGGCCCCAGCGAGACGCCTTGGGCCAGTTGCTGTTTGCAGGCCTGGATGCGCGTCGTGATCATCTCCCGCTTGACGGAGTTGGGGAGCAGCTTCAGGTAGCGTTCGTAGTGGTAGATGGCGGCCGCCGGATCGGACTCCTTCTGGTCATACAGCCAGCCCAGCTCGAAGTGAGCGGAAGCCGACTTCGGATTCAGCTCCACCGCCTTCTCGAAGGAATCAATGGCGCCCTTGAAGTCCATCGTGTTCACGCGGCTTTTGCCGGCCATGAAATACGGCTCCTTCTCCTCATCGCTCGGGGCGGAAGGCAGGCAGCCGCTCAGCACCAGGCCCGCAAGCAGGAGCGGTGTGATTCGCGACAGACCCACTGAAAACGTCATGGCCCGAGACTAGAGGAACCGGGAGCGCCGCGCAATCACGCGAATGGGTTGGTCTTCGCTGCCGCTGCCCGATGCCGGGGCAGGCTCAGGAGACCGAAGAGCAAGTAGGCCCAGCCCAGCAGCACATGCGCCGCCCCTCCGACCGCCAGCCGCACGAGATCCAAAGCGCCTGAGCCGTACAGGACAATGAGCGCACTCAGCAACAGTGCTCCCGGCATCAGCGCGGCGCCCGCCAGGCGCCAGCTTCCCACCAGGCTGCAGTCGCGATTGGCGAAGAAGGCGATGAGCCACACGGGCAGGCAATACAGCGTCGCCAGGCACGTCCAGATCACCATCAGGCCGCCCACCGCCGCGGCGGCCGCCAGGGCCAGGAGCACCGGCGCCCAGGCGCCCCACCACGGCCCAAGGTCGGTCCGGTTGAACGGCACGGTTCGGCCCCGGGGATAGGTGCGCTGCACCGATCCGAGCAGCGAATAGACCTTGAAGTCCTGCCGGCCAAACTCAACCTGCACCTGCGCCGGAGATCGTGCCTGGCCGGCATGGTCCAGATCCACAACGAGCGCCAGGAAGCGTCCCTCGGCCAGACACACGGGCGCGGGCTCGGGCCATTCCAAGCTGCCGGAACGGAGCTCCCCTTGCGGCGGCAGGCCGCGGATCGCGTCGCCGATGATGGGAAACCAGCACCTGTGCAGGAACCAGACCACAGTGCCCGCGGCCAGCAGGGCGACGATCAACTGCACCAGCAGCAACCGCCTCACGGGCGCCCGCGCAAACGCCGCCACGCCCCGGGCGGTCAGTGGCTGCCAGGCGATCTGCGCCTGGTCGTCCGCTGCGCTCATCGGCGTCACGGCGGCGCGGCCACGATCGTCGCCCGGACTGCTCCGGGTACCGTTCACGCGGCGGGCGTCTGCGAGCCGGGCGGCGCCGGCGGGGCCGACGGTTGATTCGGCGGGGGCACGACGCAGCACCGGTACCGGGTAGCGAAGCTTCATCACGTCGTCCACCAGCACCTCGACGTAGTAGGTGCCGGCGGTCTTGAACTCGACCTGGCTGAACAACGTGACGTTGGTGGCGTGCAACCCGGCGTCCTTCAAAGTGAACTTCACCTCGCCCTTGCGCAGGACGGTCGTCTGGTCGGGCGCGATGAATCGCGAGGTCTCGACAAACTGTCCCACGCCCGCCGTCCAGCGATTGAACAGGCTCAGCTTGAACGCCACCACCGGCAGTTGCGGCACGCGAATGAAATTGATCACTCCCACCAGGAAGAAATTGCCATTGGCTTCCTGGCGGACTTCCTCGCACAGCAGGGAGGACTGCAGATCCGGCAGAATTCGGGTTGCGTTCATCGGGTGTTGGTCCTTCGCGTGTGCCCGGGGTTCTGGCCTCAATCCGCGGCCAGTTCGGCCGCGCGGACGGTGTTCTGCATCAGCATGGCAATCGTCATCGGCCCCACCCCGCCCGGGTTGGGGGTGATCTTCCCGGCGACCGGTTGCACGCCCGCAAAATCCACATCCCCCACCAGTCGCGAGCCGCCTTTGGCCGTCGGATCACTGACCCGGTTCACGCCCACATCCACCACCACCGCCCCGGGCTTGACCATGTCCGCTTTCACAAACTCCGCCACCCCCATCGCCGCGATCAGGATGTCGGCCCGCCGGCAATGCGCCTTAATATCGCGCGTGGCCGAATGGCAGATGGTCACCGTGGCGTTGGCGTGCTTCTCCTTCTGGCACAGCATGGCCGCCATCGGCTTGCCGACGATGTTGCCACGGCCCAGCACGACCACTTCCGCGCCTCCGATCCTCACTTCCGCCCGCGCCAGCAATTCCCGGATCCCCGCTGGCGTGCAGGGCAGAAAACCCGTCGGGTCGCCCAGCATCAGTTTTCCCACATTGATCGGATGGAAGCCGTCCACGTCCTTGTCCGGCCGCACGCTGGCATAGACCACCGCCGCGCGAATGTGGGCCGGCAAAGGGGCCTGCACCAGGATTCCATGCAGGCGCGCGTCAACATTCAGCTGGGCCAGCAGCCCCAGCAACTCCGCTTCGCTGGTGGTTTCGGGCAGGACGTGCGTCTCGGAGAAAATGCCCAGCTCGGCGCAGGTCTTTTCCTTGCGGCCGACATAGACTTTCGACGCAGGATCCTCGCCCACGCGCACGAAGGCCAGTCCCGGCTGGAGGCCGGACGCTTTCAGCGCCGCGATGCGCTGAGCCAGTTCGCCTTGCAGTTGCCGGGCGATGGCGCGCCCATCAATCAGGTTGGGCGGGGCCATCACTCGACGACCTGGATCCGCTGGATCGTCAGCACCGGCGTGTTCGGCCAGCGCTCGTCCAGGCCCTCTTCGCCCGTCACGATAATCCGCAGGCCCTTGTAGCGCCGCAGGTCCAGGTTGGTCGAGGTCGTATAGAGATAGTCAATGTTGCGGCCGTTGTCGGGGCTGATAAGCACAAACTGCGACGGCGCCTGGATGCTGGTCCCGCCGCGCACGATGCCCTCCCGCTGCACAATCCGCGGCGGCGGCGGTTCCTCCACCACCGGCTCGAGCGGCGTTTCCGCCGGTGCGTTCGTCACCGCGGGTGCTTCCATCGGGGGCGGCACCGCAGGAGCTTCGGTCGGCGGCGGCGCCACCGGCGGGACCGCCGCCACGGTGGTGGGCGTCGGGGCCGGCTCGACCGGCGCAGGCGCGGGGGTCGGCGCCACTGGCGCCACCGGCGGCGCGGTCGCCACGGTCGGCGCGGGCGCTTCCTGTTTCAGGTACTGCGCCGCCATGAACGCATAGGCGCCGGCGGGCGGCTCGATTTCCGTCCAGTCGCCCTTGGTGGTGATCGGCTTCACTGCGTCGCCGCGCTGGAGCGCACCAATCACGCTGTAGTTCTCGCCCGGGCCGCTGCGCAGGTTAAGCTTCCGGGGCTTGACGGTCTGGTTGCTGGCCTCGATGAAGTCCCTGTGGATCCACGCATGCGCGGTGGGCGGCAGGACAATCTTGGCCCACGCCGAAGGCTCCTCCGGCCCGGAGTTGTTGCGCACGATCTCCTCGATCACCGTCACGGTCTGGCCCTTGGTCACGCGCGCGACGACCTCGCTCTTGAGCTTCGCCTGGCCGCGCACGTTGACGTTGCTGGCGACCACTTCGGCCGGGCCCGGCACCAGCGGCACCGTCCTCAGTTCCGGCAGCGGCGCTTTCTTGGCGGCCGCGGCCTTCTTCTCGGGCGCCTTGGCCGCTTTCTTCTTGGGGGCGCTTTTCTTGGCCGCTTTGGCGGCGGGCGCGTTTGTTTTCGCGGGCGCGGGCGCCAGCGTTGCCGCCGGCGCGGGCGCGGGCGTCCCGATCGGCGCCGACGGGGTTGGACTAGTCGCTTGCTGCGCCCACAAGCTTGTCGAAAGCATCGCCCCCACAATTAACCAGCACGTTGTTTTTCATAACTCAGCACATTAGAGATTTAATCTCGGGTTCTGTCAATGTCCGCCATTTGCCCAAACGCAGCTCGCCCAGCTTGATCTTGCCGATCTGGACCCGCTGCAGGCGCTTCACCGTCAGGCGCTGCGACTCGAACAGCCGCCGCACTTCCCGGTTCTTTCCCTGGGCCAATTCCAATTCCACCACGCTCTGCGCCTGGCTGGCCGAAACCAGCCGCGCCTTTTCCGCCTTCAACTTCTCGCCCTGGTGCCACACGCCCCGCGTAAACTGGCCCAGCACTTCCTCCGTCACCCGGCCTTCGACCGTGGCAACATACTTCTTGCGCACCCCGTACCGCGGATGCGTCAGCCGCAGGCTGAACTCGCCGTCGTTGGTCAGAAAGATCAGCCCTTCGCTGTTGTAATCCAACCGCCCCACCGAATGCAAGTGGCTCCACTCCCTCGGCAGCAGACCGTAGATGGTCGAACGCTCGAACTCGTCCTGGCGCGAGCAGACCAGCCCCGGCGGCTTGTTCAGCGCCACGTAAAGCTTGCGCCTGGCCCGGACAGGCTTGCCATCCACCGCCACCTCGTCGTGAACGGGGTCAACCCGGGTGCCCAGTTGGGCCACGGCCTCGCCGTTCACTGCCACCCGCCCGGCCAGGATCATCTGCTCCCCGGCCCGCCGCGAGGCGACCCCGGCATCCGCCAGGAATTTTTGGAGACGAACCATCTCAATGCGGCACGCGGAGTGCGGAACGGGGGAGTCAGGACGGCGTGCGCGTGGCGCTATGCCTCGCTCTGCACTCCGCATTCCGCACTGGCCTAGGCGTCCTTCTTGGTCTTGCGCAGACCGGTGATGCGGTCGCCTTCCTTCCACTGGCTGCGTCTCTTGAGCAGTTCGACCCGCTCAAACCGCTTGAGGACATTTCGCTTGCCCCCGATGGTGGCCGCCGCCCGCAGACTCCGATGCTGTGACATAAATCAAATTCCAATTCGCTGAAGTTTATTCCGCTCCGCTTGGAAGCGGACACTCTTTGTAGCACGCCGAGGCTGGGTTGCCAACGGTTTATTTCTTCCCGCCGGGGGGCGGCCGCAGAGGCGGCTTGGGCACTGCCACCTTAGCGCAGATCCTCGATCTATCGTTATCGCTGGGAATGGGCGTGCCTCCCGACGCTTCCTTCGACGTATAAACCTTTGGAAGCACCTCAACCACAGCAAGTTGTGTCTTGCCGCGTCGCTCCCGGCACTCGGTCGGGTTGAAGGCGGGAGCAGCAGATTGAGCCAACGGGGCAATGAGCGGCTTGGGTGGGCGGGATGGCACCACCGACACCTCCCCGCCGACGCCGTCGGCTTACTATCGGATGAATTACAACCCGTGAGGTGGCGGGGGTGTTGGCGCCGGACTCAGGGGAGGGCTTTGGGTGGTTGCTGTCCCACACCACGCTGCATGAGTTGCTTCAGTTCGTCGAGGTGCTGCTGATAGATGGCGCGAGGGGTGCAGTCGTGCTTCTTGCAGAGGGAGGCGGCCATGCCGACGATCTCCCCCATGGTGCCGCACGTGCGCATGACGCGCGTGGGGCCGAGCGCTTCATGCGTCACGCTGATGTCGCGGCCGGCCATGAAGAGGTTGGTGATGTTGCGGCTGTAGAGGCAGCGATAGGGCGCCCAGTAAGGCGTCTTGTACTTTCCAAAGGAGGCTTTGGAAATGAACTCGGTTCCCTCGTGCCCTTTGTCATAGGCCGGGTCGGGCAGGTGGAGGTCAATGGTCCAGGTGCAGGGGAAGGCGGCGTCGGGGAAGACTCTGTTGGTGCGGAAATCGTGCCCGGTCAGGATGACGTCGCCCAGCAGGCGGCGCGACTCCCGTTTGCCGGCGATGAAGGCGGCCCAGTTGAGCTTGTAGTTGGGGTAGAGCTTGTCCACGTTCTTAAGGGTGTCCCAGGCGCCGTACATGGCCCTGAAATTCTGGTCCCGCATCCACTCGACATCGGTGATCGGGTCTCGGTCGAAGCCGCTTTCCCAGTACCAGGCACCGAGTTTGTTGAGCGGATCCTTGACGGGCTGACCGCCGGGCGGCTGCCGGCCCGGGAAGGTCTTGTCGCGCAGGTCGATCGCCCAAGGGCAGCGAGGGAAGGGGGCGGGGTTCTTGCTGGCGGCGAAGGTCAGATTCAGCGCGTTGGTGTCGTCGCATTCGCACTTGGGGAAAGGCTCGGGCCGGCCGGAATCTTTGACGTTCCAGAGGTTGCTAGGGCCCATGTGCCCCGTTTGCGTGGTGTCCGAATCGGCGCCGGCCAGGGCCCCGACGGCGCCATCGCCGGTGCAGTCCACAAACCAGCGGGCGGTGAGGCGGAGGCGGCGGGCGGTGCGGATATGCTGCGCCACCACGGCCCGGATGACCCCGTCAGCGGACTCCAGAGCATTGACGCGTTGTTCGAGGAGCAAGCTGACGTTGGGTTCGCTGCGCACCAGGGCCAACCGGCGGTCGTCTTCGTAGATCTCGGCGGTGTTATCCATGCCGGCGTGAGCGCGCTTCTTGGGTTCAAGCTCGGCGACGACGTCGCCGATGCGCGGGTAGGGCGGCAGGTTGATGCCGCCGTTGAGCCAGACGCGCACCTCGGAGCTGTTGTTGCCGCCCAGCACAGGCCGGTCCTGCAGCAGGGCGACCTTGAGACCAAGGCGGGCAGCGGACAAGGCGGCCGAAGTACCAGCGATGCCGCCCCCGACGACGACCAGGTCATAGCTGCCGCCATCCTCGGGCGCCTCTGGCCAGCCGAGTGCCTGGCGGCGGAACGCAGCCAGGGCCGATAGTTCATTGGGCGGTTTGAAGCTGAGGTCGCGGGCGAACAAGACTGCATCACAGCGTCCCTCAAAGCCGGTCAAGTCGTGCAGGGCAACTTTGGCCTCGTGGCCGACTTTCACTGTGCCGCCATCCTGCCAATGCCATGCTGCGCCTTCGGTGCCAAAGGTGACGCTCAACGGCTTGCCGTCGATAAGTAGCTTGAACCGGCCCGGCGCGCCCTTCGCCTTCCAGGGGGCGACCCAATCCCGGGTGCGGACCCAGACGCGGTATTTGCCGGTGGCGGGAAAGCGCACGGCAGTTTCGGCGTCGCGGACCGGCTCCCCCAGCCCGTGGGCCAGCAGGTAGGGCGAGCCCATCTGGTCCATGAACTGTTGGTCCACCACCCAGCCGCCGAGGCTGGCGAACTGCTCGGCCTCGAGCAGGATCACAGGCGCCTTTTGAGCGGGGCTGGCGGCTGGAAGGGCGACAGTGGAGAGCAGGAGGAAGACGAGCACAATGCCAGCTGACTTGGAGAACATGTTCCATCGCGGCCTCCAGCCCTCTGCAGTCCGCGAAGCGTCTCGGAGTGCGGCGGGTGAGGGGTGAGGGCACACGCCGCTTTTGGGCAGACCATGGCGGCGCGCGGGTTGATACTTCGCCGAGGGCTGCGACCAGGGGAAAGCGGTGTCGGCCCTCTTCCCCGCCAGCCACCGCACTCCAAAACCTGGCGGCGTTTCGGGTGGGTCGGTGAGCAGGTGAGAGGTGCTAGATTCAGTGTGCATGGCGTCAGTCCTTTTCGCCCCACACTTTCGGGGCGGTGTAACCGGGGGGCTTGGGCTGGTTGCCGGGCTTGGCGGCCTGTTTGGCGAAGGCGTCGTAGCGGGCGCGGAGTTCCTTCACCTTCTCCGGTTTGTCAGCGGCGAGGTTATGCTTCTCGGAGAGGTCCTGCGCCAGGTTGAATAACTCGAGCTCGGGCGGCTGGGTTTTGTCGCGCGGCTTTCTTGCGTCGGGCGGGTGCTGGATTCTCCTGGTCGGCCTCGTGGGTGTCGGCCGCGCCGTTGACGACGAGTTTCCAATCGCCGATGCGGATGGCGCCGCCGCGGGGGGTGGTGTTGAGGAGGATTTCGTCGTGCGGCGACGCTTTGCCCTGGGTGAGCACGGGCAGGATGTCGCGGCCATCGAGGGGGAGCTTCTGGTCCAGCGAGGCGCCGGCGAGCTTCAGCAGCGTGGGATACCAATCCACCATGTGAAACGGCTGCGCGATGACAGTGCCCGGTTTGATGTGGCCCGGCCAGGCGACGCAGGCGCAGACGCGCGTGCCGCCTTCATAGACGGTGCCCTTGCCGGCGCGGAGCGGGCCGTTGCTGGTGACGCGGCCGGGATTGGGTCCGCCGTTGTCGCTGGAGAAGAAGATGAGGGTGTTGGTGCGGAAGCCGCGGGCATCGAGCGCGGCCAGGATCTGGCCGATCGCCTCGTCCATCGCCGCGACCATGCCGGCGTAGGTGCGGCGCGGCTCGGGCAGGCCGGCGTAGGGCGCGGTGTATTCGTCGGGCACCTGGTGGGGCGCGTGTACCGCGTTGAAAGGGACGTAGAGGAAGAACGGCTTGTCGGCAGGCTGTTCGCGGAGCAGGCGCTCGGCTTCGCGGGCAATCAGGTGCGTGCTGTAGCCTTCGTCGCGGCAAACCCGGTCGTCGCGATGCCAGTCGAAACCGCCGTCGCGGTCATGCGTGAAGTAATCAATGGCGCCGCTGTAGTGGCCGTATTGGTGATCGAAGCCGCGCGAGGTCGGCAGGTAGGCACGCTCGGCTTGGCCCAGATGCCATTTGCCGACGATGGCCGTGGTGTAGCCCGCCTCTTTCAGCACCTTCGGCAACATCCGTTCCTCCAGGGGCAGGCCCCGCTTCTCCCAGGGTCGGAGCACGCCGACCTGGAGGCCGTAACGCATCGGGTAACGGCCTGTCATTAAGGACGCGCGGGTGGGCGAACAAAGCGGCTGCACGTAGAACTGATCGAGCCGCGCGCCGGCTGCGGCGAGGGTATCCAGGTTCGGCGTCTTGATCTCCTTGCCGCCGGTGAAGCCGACGTCCGCGTAGCCGAGGTCGTCGGCGAGGATGACGAGGAAGTTGGGGCGGGTTTCTGCCGCCGACGAGACGGACAGAAAGGCGGCGCCAGCCAGCAGGGCAAAGCCGCAACGTAGAAGTTTCTTCATATCTTGCGTGTCCGAGTATGACCCTCCCGGATAAGACATCGAGACTAATTCTTCAGCGTCAGCACCACCGACCGCACGTCCATGACCTGCCGGCCGGGGACGGACAACGCGCGCAGGGTGAGCAAGCCGCGGCCTTTGCTCAGCTCGAGGGTGCCGAGGTGCAGCGGTTTGAAGTCTTTCACGTAGGACTCGCCCTGGCGGGGGACGCGGTCGTTCTCGGTGCCGCGCAAGGGAGGATCGTTCGCCTTCGAGACTTTCCCCTCCAGCCGGCTGCCCAGAAAGCTCAGCTCGAGGGTCGAGCCGGTGTCGGCTGCCGGGCAGGTGTAGTAAATGACCGCTTCATACTTGCCGGCTGTGGCGACTTCCACATCCCAGGTAATGCTGTCGTTGGTGCTGACCCAGTTTTTGAAGAAGGAGCAGTTGGGGGCGTTGGCGCTGCGTTTGATGTTGCCGTGCGGCACACCGTCGCGGGCGGGCAATTGAGTAATGGGGAACTGGGGATAGCCCACCGGGAAGGGGCGGGTGTCATCGTTCAGACCGGGCAACAGGTCTGCCTTCCACTTCGCCCGGGCCTCGGACAAGCGGGCGCTGACTTCCGTTTCGGCAGCCGCGACATCGCGGTCTTGGCCGGGGTCGGCTTCCATGTCGAACAGGCGGTTGTTGTCGTCGAGGCGATAGCGCTGGGTGCGCACGCTGACCTTCCCGCCCCAGTGTGAGAAGACCATCCGGTCGGGCCAGTCTTTGGCGGTGCCCAGCAGGAGCGGCTTGAGACTGATGCCGTCCAGCGGTTTGGTGCTTGCGATCGGAATGTCCGCCAGGCCGGCGAGGGTGGGCAGTAGGTCAATGGCGCCGGCAATCTGCGGAATGCGGGCGCCCGCAGGAATATGGCCGGGCCAGCGGACCATGAACGGCGAGCGCACGCCGCCTTCGTCGGTCGTGCCTTTGCGCCCTTTCATGCCGCCGTTCCAGCGCCAACTGTTAGGGCCGTTGTCGCTGAAGTAGAGCACGATGGTCCGATCCGCCAGCTTCAATTCCTCCAGCCGGTCCAGGATGCGGCCCACGTTCCAGTCAATGTTCTCGCACATCGCCAGCGCGGCGCGCGTGAAGGCGACATCCTCCTGCGCCGGGTTGCGGGCGCGCAGCTTCAGGTCGGCGTCGGCGAACTTCCGATAGAAGCGGTCGGGCACCTGCATGGGCGAGTGGGGCGTGTTGAACGGCACGTAGCAGAAGAACGGACGCTTCCTGTTGTCCGCAATGAACTTCAGCGCGTGGTCGGTCAAGTCATCAATGATGAAGCCCTTGCCCTGGACCAGTTTGCCGTTGTGCTCCAGGGGCGGGTTGAAGTAAGTCCCCCAGTGGCCCGAGCAGAAACCGTAATACTCGTCGAAGCCGCGGGCGTTGGGATGGTAAGGATACTGTGTCCCGTTGTGCCACTTGCCGAAGGCGCCCGTGGCGTAGCCGGCGGCTTTGAAGCTGTCGCCGATGGTCTTCTCGTCGAGGTTGAGCCGCTCGCCGCCCGTGGAGGTGCTGTGAACGCCGCCGCGCGGATGGTAGCGCCCAGTGAGAAACTCGGCGCGGGTCGGCGAGCAGACGGCGCAGACGTAGAAGCGTTCGAGGAGGGCGCCGTCCTTGGCCAGTGAATCAATCCTGGGGGTAGAGAGATTAGAGTTGCCGTTGACGCTCAGGTCGCCCCAGCCCTGGTCGTCGGCGAGGATGACGACGAGGTTGGGTTTGGCGCCGGCGGCCGCGGCTGGCGCGGGTAAGGCCAGGAAGGGCAGAATCAACAATAAGGTGAGCAACCCCAGACTTCCGGAGCCGTGGAAACCGGATGAGACTTCCGCTTTCCCCTCACCCGCCCTGAAGGGCACCCTCTTCCCCGCGGAGGGGGAGAGGGTGGGGGTGAGGGGGCTCGCGTCAAATACCTGGCCGACTCCAAAGCAAGCGGGTGGGTCAAGAGGTATGAGCCAATTATGCGCAGAAGTCATTGTGAGAGGTTTGGTGATTTTCACTGAGAGTCTTAGGCCTTTCTATGGTCGCTGTAGCCAGCGGGCGGCGACGTCGCTGAACCAGGCGTCGTATTGCTGTTTCATCTGCTTCACGACCTGCGGATGCGCGACGGCGACATCCGCGGATTCACCCGGGTCGCGGGCAATGTCATACAGCTCGAAGCGCGGCGGGCCCTCGATGGTGCGCTCGCCCCGGCCCTGGAGCCGGCACAAGGTGGCGTAGGTGTCCCGGATATGTTTCTGCTGCGGGAGGTCCATGCCGCAAGGCTGAACGAGCTTCCATCTCTCGGTGAGGACGGCAAAGGCCTGGCCGCGTCGGGGCACCTGCCCGCTGTCCCATTGGAAGAACAGAGTGCGGTCAGGCCAAGTGGTGGAGGGATCGCGCAAGAGCGGCAGCAAACTGAGGCCGTCGAGCTTGAGGCCCGGCGGAGCCGGCACACCGCAGGCTGCGAGGATCAAGGGCATCATGTCCACATGTGCCGTCAAACGATCCACCCTGGCCGGGCTCTTGAAGCCGGCCGGCCAGCGCATAAAACACGGCACGCGGATGCCGCCTTCGTACACCGTGCCCTTGAGGCCGTGCAAGCCGGCCAGGAACCGGTTCTCCGCCGGCTTGGAGCCGGAGCACGGGCCGTTATCGGAAGTGAAGATCAGGAGCGTGTTGTCTTCGAGGCTGAGGTCTTTGAGCGTCGCGCGCAACCGGCCGAAGTTGTTATCCACGCTGCGGATCATGCCATAGGCTTTGGCGGTATTGGTGCCGAGGTCGAGGTTGTCGTAAGCCGCGGCCAACTCCGACGGCACCTGGAGGGGCGTATGAATCAGGTTGGCCGGCAGATAGACGAAGAAGGGGTGATCGCGGTGCTGCTTGATGAACGCAATGGCGGCATCCGTGAAGATGTCCATGCAATACCCCTGCCGTTTCTCCGGCTGGCCGTTGTGGATCAGTGACGGATCGAAGTATCCGCCGCGAAGGACCGCGCCCTGGAAGGTCAGCGACTCGTCGAAGCCATGGTGCTTGGGCCCCGTGCCGGCCTCGCCGAGATGCCATTTGCCGAACAAGCCGGTGGCATAGCCCGCCTGGCGCAGGACCTGGGCGACGGTGATTTCCTTCGGGTCCATGTTGGCGGCCTGGCCGAAGACATCCGCAATGCCGGTGCGGAAGTTGTAGCGGCCGGTCATGAGCGAGGCGCGCGTCGGGGCGCAGACCGGGCTGACGTGGAACTGCGTGAACTCGACGGCCTGGCGGGCGAAGGTGTCGAGTTGAGGCGTTTTGAGGTGCGGATTGCCGTGACAGGCGAGGTCGCCGTAGCCGAGGTCGTCGGCGAGGAAGAGCACGACGTTGGGGCGGACTGCGGGTGCGGCGCGAGTGACGAGTGGCAGGACGGCGAGGAGGGCGAAGAGGAAGAAATCCGAAACCGAAGGCCGAAATCCGAAGGAAATCCGAAATCCGAAATCGACGGAGCCGCTGCTGCCTGAAATGACGCGTTCGCGTCAGAGAGTGACAGCCACGTCATCAGGGCTGCCGCTCATTCCGAGGGCGGGGGTGTTCTTGCAAGCGGCGGCCCGGCGGTGTGCTGCGGCCCTTGCCGGCTCTTGTATTTTTCGAGCAGGGCTTTGAGGCGGCGGACTACTTCGGGCTTCTCGCCATAGAGGTTGCGGCGCTCAGAGAGGTCGTCACGAAGGTTGTAGAGTTCGCCGGGGAACTCGTTTTTCGTGTAGCCGCGCTCCTGCTTGAACCAGTCGGGCTCGCCGGAGCGATTTCTGCCGCCGTTCCTGTCACCGCTGCGCGCGTCAATGAGCACCCAGTCACCCTGCCGAATGGCGAAGCTCCCATTGTAGGCGTGGAGCACGGTAGCTTCGCGAATGGGGTGTTTGAGTTTCTTGCCCAGCAAGGCGGGGAGGATGTTGTAACTGTCCTCGCCGGCGTTGGGCGGCAGCTTCGCCCCGAGGAGCGCCGCGCAGGTGGCCAGCAGGTCCACATGGCAGATGGTCTCGGCGCTGGTCGCGCCCGGCGGGGATGTGGCCCGGCCAACGCGCCAGGAACGGCACACGGTGACCGCCTTCCCAGATGTCGCGTTTGACGCCGCGCAGGCCGTCCATGCTCCAGTGGCCGTAACGGCGGATGCGCTCGTAGGCTCCGGGGTCAATCTCCACCACCTCCGGCCCGTTGTCGCTGGTGAAGACGACGAGCGTGTTGGTCGCGAGGCCGGTGTGGGCAAGCGCGGAGAGCACCTCGCCCACGGTCCCGTCCACCTGCGCGACGAAATCGCCGTAGTCGCCCGCCTGGCTGCGGCCTTTGAACTCCGCGGTGGGCACGACGGGATAATGCGGTGCGGTGAGTGGGAAATAGAGGAAGAAGGGCCGGTTGCCTTGCGCGGCTTGCTCGACGTAGCGCACGGCACGGCGGGTGAGTTCAGGCATGATATTAGTGAGGCTCCAGCCGGGGAGCATGGGGCCGGGCCGGTTGATGGCGCCTTTTTGAAGCGGCGCGGGCAAAGAGGGCAGGCCGACGGTGCGGTCGTTCTCGATGAAGCAATAGGGAGGGTAGTTGGGCACGTCGGTACCGAAGTAGTACTCGAAACCCCGCGACGTCGGGCCGCTGGTGATGGGCTTGCTGAAGTCCACATTGCCGACGCCGTTCGTGCTGGAGGGGGGCTGGTCGTCTTTGGTCGGCCAAGTCCAGCCCAGGTGCCATTTGCCGATGCAGGCGGTGGCGTAACCGTGCTCGCGCAGCATCGCGGGCAGCGTCAGCCGGCCCTCTTCGATCAGCGGCTCACCCCAGGGCGGCAGCACGCCGGACTTAAGGCGCGAGCGGAAGGCGTAACGGCCCGTCAGCAGGCCATAACGTGTGGGCGTGCAGACGGCGTCCGGCGCGTGGGCATCGGTGAAGCGCATCCCTTCGGCGGCGAGGCGGTCCAGGTTCGGGGTGGGAATCTTCGACTGCGAGTTGTAGCAACGCACGTCCCCGTAGCCGAGGTCATCGGCGAGGATGAAGACGATGTTCGGCCTGGCACCGGCGGGAGCTGCTGCGGGCAGCGTGGTCAGGGGTAGAATCGCGAGGCCAGCGGCGAGTCCGAAGAACGGGAGAGTCATTGCGTTATGTCCAAGAATGGCTGATTAGCGTTTTCCGTCGCCGCCCTTCTACCCCCGGGACCGCACGATGGCAAGGAAAGCCCAAAGGTATGTCGTGTAACATTCAAAAGCGGACACTTCGGGCCTGGTCGGACCAGGGAAACGAGCGCCAAAGATGCTTGAACGTGGATTTATCGCTTTGAACTGGCTCCGGCAGGGGCATGCCGGGCCGCCAAGGCGGCCCGACCTGGCGTTTGCCAGACTTCTGACGGCGCTCAGGCTGCGTCCCCGCAGAGCCCTATCCTCCGCAGAAGCAGGGTCAGGTTCTGTGCCAACCACTTCAAAACTCAACAAAATATCTCTCGCGGAGAGCATTATTACGCTTTTGACCGCACAGACCTTTCCGCTTTTGATCGCACCACGACAGCCTAATCCGCAAGCCTTTCGCGAACACGAGCACCGCCACCGTTGAAACGCGACACAATGCGAGGAAGAGATGGTCTCTCCTATTGGCTCCTGCTAACATGAAGCACCGAATTCAAACTCGCCTCCAACGCTGCCGCAAATTTTCGGTTGCCCTTGGGAGAAAAGTGGCCGTTGTCAATGAAGTCCGATTGCTGGAAGTCAACCTTTAGTACCTTGCTCAGCAAAGCCGACACGCTCATCCGTGGCAGTCTTGGCTAGCGTTTCGTTGTAAGCGTCCATGTAGTGGCGCAAGTCCCTGTCGCGAACGAACGGCAGAAAGCCGTAAGGCTTGTCTGAGGTCAGAACCTTGTAATTGAGGATTTGTGGGATGAAAACCACTTTGACGCCCTGCTTTTGACAGAGGGCGACGATGTTGCGGAGGTTTCGTTCATAAAGTTGGAGTGCTCTCTGGTCGATCTTATCCGTCAGCTTATCCTCGTCGCCTTGGAGGCGGCTCCAAAGAACGTTATAATCCAACCCCGGAAAGAAGTAGTGGTAGGCCACCCGTTTCAGGAGATAAGAGCCGGCGAAGCGCTCGTTCAGGGCGCGCGCATCCCGAGCATAGGCCATGACCCACTGGCCGTGGGAGTCCGACCAGTCTGGCCGGAGCCCTTTGACGTGCTGTACTCTCGCATCATTCCAGCCGAGATAGTAAAGGGCGACATCAGGCTGGACATCGGAGAAGAGCAACGCGGTCTGGAGGGATGCCTCGAGGCTTGTGCTCCCGGCGCCCCCCATATTAATCACCTCGTACCCGGGCCCCAGCCGCTCGTTAAGAACAAACTCCCAGGTTTCGTTGTCTGAAACCCCCACACAAAAAGTCGTGGACCCGCCCAGGGCCACAATCCGGGTCAGCCCTGGAGGCTTGGGACGTTTGAATTCCGGGCCGCGGCATCCAAAGGAGTTAATTGTGATGCGAATGCCGTTATGTTCGACGAAACGATTGGGGACCCGAAAAGCCGCAAAGTAGGGATGAGGTTGGATCAGGCTGGCGCTCGATGCACGTCTCAGTTTCCAATACCACCCCCCCCTCTGAATGCGAAAGGCCAGTTGTGATGAAACCTCGAAGACCAGAAAGCACAGGACCAGGCAGATCACCCAACCTGTCAGCTTTCGCAGAATGACTCTACGGCAGTTCATAGGGAGTGGTTTGGGGAAATTCATGTGGAATTAAATGCTTCGTCGATCGCGTACGCAAGTCTTTGTATCGGAGATGTCGTGTAACATTCAAAGCCGGAATTTTGTGTGCGATCGAAAGCGACACTTCGGGTCTGGTCGGATCAGGGAGACGAGCGCCAAACATACTTGATTGAACGTGGAATTATCGCTTTGGACTGGCTCCGGCAGGGGCACGCCGGGCCGCCAAGGCGGCCCGACCTGCCGTTTGCCAGACTTCTGACGGCGCTCAGGTTGCGTCCCCGCAGAGCCCTATCCTCCGCAGAAGCAGCGTCAGGTTCTGTGCCAACCACCTCAAAACTCAACAAAATATCTCTCGTGGAGAGCATTGTTCCGCTTTTAATTCGTTCGCCAACATGGCGGACCGGAAGCTCCAAGAGCTGGCGCGCCGCGTTCCCGGCAAGATGCTCTACAGCGACAACCCGGATTGGGTGCTCCGGGACAATCGTTCCCTGGACAACGTGCTCGTGACAGCCAACGTGGGGTGTTACTTGCCGAATCCCTGGGGCCTGCACGATCTGCACGGCAACGCGGCGGAGTGGACACCGACCACCTACCGGCCCTACCCCTATGACGCGGAGGATGGGCGAGACGCGCCTAGCGCGGACGGTCGGAAGGTGGTCCGGGGCGGCTCGTGGTACGACCGCCCCAAACGCTGCGCCTCGGGCTTCAGGCTGATCTTCCTCCATTTGGGCATGAGAGGTCGGACGGGATTTGTTTGCGCAAATCCTTCTACCCGCGTCCCTTGCGTGGATTAGTAAGCCGTCGAGCGTTGGCTTTTGCTAGAGACAACATTGGCGGTTTCAATTTGGGCAGCGCCTCCAGCACTTCCGTCTGCGCCGCCGGATAGCTGGTGGGCAATCGCCACAGGTTCAGTTCACTATCGCCTAGCCGTACCAACCGGACCCCCTTGAGCCGCTCCAGTCCATCCTGGACCGTTAAGCCCAGCGGTGCCAACCGCCGGTCCAACTCCCGTGCCAGCTTGAGCGCCAGCAAACACACCAAGGCGTGCCCGCGCGTGCGCCCCTCCTTGCGCAGAAAAATCGGCCGCAGTTCCAATAGCCCCGTCTTGAGCGTGCGAAAGTCCCGCTCCACTTGCGTCAGATCCAGATAGCGGTCATGTACCTGCTGAGTGCTGGCCACTTCCTTGGGCAAATCGCTTTCGATCACATAGCACCCATCCAGTTCGGCCTGCTGCTGACGCGCCGCATGATCTTCGGTCCACACCACTTTGCGTCCAGCTAATTGCACCTTTACCCATCCGTGGAGCCGATATTGGGCGAGCAACGCTTGGGCTTGCTTCAACGAAGTGTCGGGCTCACAGCGGGGCTTTTGCTCCACCTCCAGGTTGCGTGCCGTGATCTTGGCTTGCACGCGCGCCCACTGGTCAGCGCGGCGGGCTCGTTCCCGGGCCTGGGTCTGGGGATTGCACCGCAGCACGTAGCGCTTGCCCGCCAACTCCACCTCCGCCGGTTTATCCTCAAAGAGTTCCAGTTGCAGCCGCTTCTTGGCCAGCAGCGCTCGAATTTGCGGATCGGTCAGAGCCGTCACATAACAGAACTTGGATTCACCCAGCGCCGCCTTACCCGCACGCTTGATCATGCCCCGGTCTCCCACTAAAGCCACTTGTTCGGCTCCAAAGCGCACCTTGAGCTTCTGCACCGCGTCCAAAAAGGTCGGCGGATCGCCGGTGTTGCCGCGGTAGAGTTGAATCGAAATCGGTTCCCCCTTCCCGTCGGTCAACAGCCCGGCCACTAACTGTTTCTTGCCCTTCTTGCCGTCCCGATTATATCCAAAGTCGGCCAGCTCGTTTTCCAGGCCCTCGAAATACACACTGGTCACATCATACAGATAGATGGCTCGCGCTTGGGGTGCTGCCGCCTTGGGGGCCAGGGCCGTTTCGATACTGGCCTGCCGTAAGGCCAGGTCCTCCAGCGCGGTGTAGAGATCGTCCTCGTCGAAACGGCCCACCTGAAGGATTCCCTTGACCGCGTGGTCTTCACTCCAGCGAGCCGAGGACAAACGGCTGCCTTGGTGGGCCAACCGAGCGTAGATCAGGAACAGGGCCAGGCGCTGGGAGCGGCTTTGCTCTCCCACGGCTTGGACCAGCCCCATCTCCCGAGCCAGACCATCCAGAGCGGCCAGCACGCCGTAGCAGGGCCCTAAGTGGATGGCCGTCGAAGCCTCCAAGCCACTGACCGGCGGGCAGGCGCTCTCCAGAGGTGGTGGCTGATGCTGGCAGTGCCGCTCGATGAGCTCGATCAGATCGGGCGAAAGTTTGGAAAGGTTGGCCAGCGTTTCATGGACCACCACCGACTTGGGAGCGGGCGCTCCCGCCGCCGGACGCCCGGGCGGGCGCTTGGCCGGGACGCGTTTACCCTGCACCAGGAGGATGGACTGGTAGTCTTTGCCGGCCAGGACGGTGTGATTGCGTTTGATGAACACGATGTTTGGAGCATAGGAGCGGAAAGCGAAGGGTGCAACATGATTATCCAACTATTAGAGACAACATATCACACGCACAATAACCCCGCTGGCATGGGGCTTTCATTCTAACCCCTGTTCCGAAGGGGGAAGAGCAGTAGGCTCAGCTATCCGACCTGGCACGGGGTTTACAACGTGGGCTTCCGCGTCGTCGCCGAACTGGAACATCGGGGGCCTGATGGAGTTTGACCGTTTCGCTGCCGTTCCGCGCATGGGGTTTGGCGTCCAGCCATCATCCCGGGGTCCGCAGCTGTGAGGAGCAGCATTTTTGATTTGCCGCCAGGCGCAGGTACTCGCGAAGATCGGGCCGCCGTGTCGCGTCCCATAAGATAAGCCCTATGTGTGCCACCTCTGCCACCGACCACTGGAACAGCCGCCGCCGGCTGCTGACGGCACTTTCGGGGGGTATTCCAGACCGGGTGCCGGTCAACACCTACGAACTCGCCGGGCGCAACAGCCTCGACTGGTGCAACCAGCAACCCAGCTACCGTGGCCTTATGGATTACATCCGCGCGCACAGCGATTGCATGACCAATTGGAACCCGCGCCCCGCCACCGACCGTTACACCTGCGAGGAGCGGTTTCTCTGTTCCGATTACCCGGTGGAGATCGAAAGCCGCACGGAGATCGCCGGGCAGTTCGAGCGCACCACGCGCATCTGTCATACGCCCAAGGGAGATTTGCAGCACGTGGCACAGAAGACCGCCGATGTTCACACGACCTGGCAGGTCGAACATTGGTGCAAGAGCACCACCGACGTGGACAAAGCCCTGAGCGTGCCTTACGAGCCGGCGCGCTACGACGCCTCGGACCTCGGACGGGTCCGCGCCGAACTGGGCGAGGAGGGGCTGATCATCGCGTCTGTCGGCGACCCGGCATACCTCGCCGCCGATCTCATGTCCTTCCAGGATTACCTGATGTGGGCCTTTGAGGAGACCGACCACTTCGCCCGCACCGTGGCCGTCATCGCTGAGCGCGTCATGGAGAACCTGCGGCGCCAGCTTGATTGCTGCGTGCTCGATCTCTATCGCATTGTCGGGCCGGAGTATTTCACGCCGCCGTATCTGCCACCCGCGATGTTCCGGCGGTTCGTCGTGCCGCACGTGACGGAGATGACGCGGCTGATTCACGCCCGCGGCGCCAAGGTGCGCCTGCATTGCCACGGGAAGATGGGCCAGGTGCTCGACATGATCCTCGAAACGGGCTGCGATGGGATTGACCCCTGCGAGCCGCCGCCGGATGGGGACGTCGAGCTGGACGAAGTCAAGCGCCGCTGCCAGGCGCGCGGCGTGTCGGTGTGGGGCAACATGGAGCTGAAGCTGCTGGAGCAGGGCACGCCGGCGCAGGTGCGCGCCGAGGTTCGTAAGATCATGGATCAGGCCAAAGACGGCGGCGGCTTCGTGCTGATCCCCACCGCCGGGCCCATCAACGTCCCGCTTTCCCCGAGGACCGAGGCGAACTACAAGGCACTCATTGATGCCGGCCTCGAATTCGGGCGGTACTGAGCGGGCGGCTTAACCACAGATAGAAACCGATGGACGCCGTTAGACAAGAGCTTATGAAGACAACAGCGGCCCGCATGCTGCTCGTACTCTGGGGATTCGCGAGTTCGGCAGTGGCGGGGCAGTGGACGATTGACGATGCCGAAGGGGTCCTGGGGCAGACCGAGGCGCCCGTTACGAGCGTCGCGCAGTTGAGCAAGAGCCAGGCCGCAGCGGCGCGCGCTGGCCGGTTGGGCCTCGCCGAACGTTCAGGCAAGAGCCTTTCCCAGACGATGGTCCCGGTCCAATGGGCACAAGGTGACACCTCGACGGAGCTGCGCGCGATCTGGTTGATGCCGTCGGGGGCAGCCGCGCCGCGCCAGTTCGAGTGGCGCGAGAGCAAAACGGCCTTCGCGGCGGTCATGCAGGCCCGGCGCGACGTGGCCAGCGGGCAGCTTGACCTTACCGATGGCGGCAAGCCGGTCTTGCGCTACAACTACAAGCTGGTGGAGCCGGGTCTCGTGCTGGACAAGGTGTCCCCGGGCAACCGGATCTACGCGCGCGCCCGCAGTGATTACATCCACCCGCTCTACGGCCTCGAAGGCGAAGTGCTGACGCGGGATTGGTCGGTGGACCATCCGCATCACCGCGGCATCTACTGGGCGTGGCCGGAGGTGGATTACGGCACGAACCGCGGCGACCTGCACGCGCTGCAAAAGGTATTCGCCCGGCCTGCCGGCAAGGTGCGGCTGCAGGACGGCCCCGTGTTCGCGGAGATCGAGGCCGAGAACCTCTGGCTGTGGGAAGACCGCGACCCCATCGTGCGGGAACAGGCGATCATCCGCGCCTATCGTGCCACGGCGCAAGGCAGGGTGGTGGACCTCGCATTCAGGTTCGTCGCGCTTGAGGACGGCGTCACACTCGCCCGGCGCGGCATGGCGCATTACGGAGGACTCAACATCCGCATGGCCACGCCCGCAGCGCAGGACATTTTCGTTCACACGGACGCCTCAAACGCCGTGCCCCGGCGGGCGTGGTCGGATTTGAGCGGCGTGTTCGGCGGGGCAGGCGCACCGTCCGGGCTGACCGTGCTGCAATGCCATCAGAACCCGGATTACCCGGGCGAGTGGGTGCAGTATCCGAACCTGTCGTGGTGCCAGCCGACATTTCCCGCCACGGGGATCCGCTACGCCTTGCAGCGCGACCAACCGCTGGTCCTGCGCTACCGCCTCTTCATCCATGCCGGGGGCAGGGCGGATGAGAACCGGGCGTCGAAGTTGTGGGATGCGCTCAGCGCGGCGGCGGCTCCAGTCCCGGTGTTCAGCCAGCCAAGAGCGGGGGAGTAGGCTGCTGCGCGTGGAAGGGAGGGGATAGGGGAAAGCCGGGGGCGTTTACGCCGGTGCCAGTTCGCGCGTGTGGGCAAGGTCGCGGCGGTTGAGCGGGCGCACCTGGCCCGCGAGCAGGGTGACAATGGCGACGGTCTCGCCGGTCAACGTCATGAACTCCACTTCATAGCCTTCCCCGCTATTGTGGATGTGCACAACCGTGCCGATGTCGCCTGCTTCCAGGCCCTCATCCGGGAGGTCCGAGGTCAACACAATACAATCGTGCTCTTTGATCATAAGTTCGCTTCCAGAGGATACGCGCTTATCAAACGGGGTGCAACCGCGCCTGCATCGAATTGCCAGACGGTGCGCACACCTGGGCGGCGGCCACTGGGCGTGGTCAACGGTCCTTCCACCACGTACCGCGGACCAAAGCCGGTCTCCCGCTCTCGCGCCACCTCGTGCGTGCGGCCGTGCTCGCGTAGTGCCTCGGCCAACCGTTCCCACTCTGCGAGCCGGAACCCGCATCCGGAAAAGAAACGAGCCTTGCTCGCGCCATAGCGATGCCCGAGATTGAGCAGGTAGTTCACAGTCTTCTCGCGTTCAACCAGTGCCTTGTCAGCGTGAGGCAATTTCATCACTTCACACAGTCGTCGCTGTCGGGAGCGGGAACGGGGTAACGCTTAATCGAACTGTGCCGCTGCTGTGCCATAGGCCTTGGGGCATGTGTTTACCCGAGAAGGTCTTCGGTTGCAGTAACAAAGTTCTTCGGCGGCACAGTTCGGGCAGCCAAGAGAAGCAGATTGACCGCACCGGCTTCAGAACGACCACTCTCCCAGCTCAGCTACTTCGCCTGAGCGGCGTGGGCGGCCGCCCCCAGTGCCAGCGTAAGAATCCTTTCCGCCTCAATCTGGTCGTCGCCGGGCCCCTGAGCCGAACCAGCGGACGTTCCTGCCGCAGTCTTTGGCCGGATCAGGGCGATCCGCCGGAAAGTATCCTCCACCGCTGCCCGCGTCAGGGCGTCCGCGGACGCCAGCTCTAAATCGGCCCGGACGACATCTCCGCACAGCATGAGATCGAGACGCCGCGCGGCCGCGGCTACCTCCCCCTGCTCGATTTGCTCTAGCGCCATACTGAGCTGCTGATCGTGGAATAGCCGATCCAGCGTCGCCGCGAAAGCCTGGCCGGCATCCGCCTGCCGTTCGAAGTCGAAATAGGCTGTCGCTGCCACCACAGCGCCGACGACCGCCGCAATCCCCACGAAGGGAAATAGCCAGTTAATCTTCACATCTCTTATCTTCATATTCTCACCTCTTTCTTAAGGAACTGCCGCCGGACGTAACGGGGAATCCTGCTTTGGCCCGCGATTTCCAATCCGGTCCAGGCGGTTCAACAGGAGATAACAAAGAAGCATGTCTTGCTCACACCCCATACGACACCCAGCCTGCCAGTTTCTTAGCAGTTCTTCCCTCTTTATGGTCCGACCTGGATTCGGTAATAGCGGCTCTTGAAACCAGCGGCCTGGGTGTCGGTGAAGCTGCCTTGGGTGCCGGGCAGGTTGGTCGTGAACAGCTCGAGCCAGTTCAGCCAGTTCGTCGTGGCCTGGAGGTGGTAGAAGCGGTTCGACTCGCCGGTGAAGGCCAGTTGGCACGCGTCACCGGTCAGCATCTTGGGCGTGAGCACCGGTCGAACCGGCGCGGGCCGGGTGACGATCGGAAACGCCGTGTCACGCGCCAGCGCCACGATGCCCATCGCGCCCGGGTAGCTGTTGGTGTCCGGGACGTGCGGTTTGCCGAAGGTAAGGTGCCCGGTGAGATTCGTGCCGGGCGGCAGCGTGTTGGCAGGCACGGTGCAGGCGCTGGAGCTGCCAGACAGCGCCCCGGCCGAGAACGGCAGCGGCGAAGTGAACACGACGTTGCTGCCGGCATCGAGCACCGACAGTTGCACGATGTCGAGCGTGCCGCCGCTGGGCGGCCACCGCAGCGTAAGATCGCACGTCGTGTCCACCGCCTGGGCGGAGAGGAGGTTGGTGATCTGCGGCGTGGTCGGGTTCCCGAGCAGGCCCCAGTAATAAGGGCTGGCCGTTCGCGTGCCGTCATCGAGCGTGTCCAGGGTGAAGGTGTAGGCGAAGGTCTGGAGCGGGTTCAAAGGGTTCGCGGAAGGATACGCGGCATCGAGCGCGGTCTGGCTGTTGAAGAACTCCTCGTACTGCCAGTTCATGCGGTTGGTGTCCGAGGTCAGCGTGCGCGCGGGTGTGGTGTTGGGCGGCTTGACGGTCGCGTTGGTCAACATGCCGTTCGTCGAGATGGCGAACGCCGTGAATGCGAAGGCATTGGTCGCTAGCAGCGCGGGCGCGGAGCTGGTCGTCTGCGCATAGCGGGCGGATTTGACCGCGCCGAAGTAGCTGACATCAAGGGCATAAATCCCCACACTTAGGCTGCAGAACAGCCCGGCGAGATAAGCCGCGCATTTGCCTTTGGACGCACCGTCCATGCCACGCCTTTATGGCTGATTCTGAGCAGCTTGGCAAGTTGAAGTCGTGAGCTGAAATCTGTCCGCGGGGTCGCAGCCCACACGTAAGCGGGTTTCCAAAACGCCGGGCTACTTGGGCTTCGCCAGGGCATCGAGGATGGTTTGGGCGGCGCGGATGAGTTCTTCTGCGAGTTTGGGAGCAAACGGAGCCACTTGCGCGCGCACCTTGTGCTGGAAGGCCTCAAGCTGATTGGCGCCGGCGGTGAAGTGGCCCCGCTCGAACGAGGCGGCCGCCGCGCCCAGGCTGGCCAGTAAAGGCTGCCGCCGGTTGCGGGGCAGATTGGAATCGTCTAACAGCCCAATGACGATCACGACCGCCTCGGCAGGCGTAATGACCTCCACGGTCACTTTCGCGGTGTTGGTGCCCAGCGGGTAGGTGTCATCCACTTTGAGCACAATCTCGTGGGTGCCAAGACTGAGCAGGTTCGTGGCGACCACATTGGTCGAGAGCAGGTTCGTGCTCTGATACCAGAAGTAGTTGAAATGGGCGTCGTCCAGGTCGTAGGACCTGGAGCCGTCAAATACCACGGCGGCCTTGGCATTGTCGGGGGCAATCACAATCAGGTTGGTGTACCCGGGAAACCTGGCCAGGGGTGAAACCTGAATAATCGGGACGGGCGGCAGGTTGCCTGGCCGGATCGTCACCCTGAAGGTGCACTGGCTGGAGTTGCCCGCGGCGTCCATGGCCGCGCAGGTCACCAGGTGCGTGCCTAGCCCAAACGCCGAACCCGAAGGCGGATTGCAGACGGGCAGGCCTGCGCCGGCACAATTGTCCATGACCGCCGGGTTGAAAGTGACAGTCGAAGTCCACTGGTCGTGCGCATTGGTCACGACATTGTCCGCCGGGCAGATGATGACTGGCGGAGTCATGTCCCGCACGATGACCGACGCAGCGCAGGTGTTCGAAGCACCCTTGCTGTCAGTCACCGTGAGCATTACGGCGTTGGTTCCCAAGGCGTACGGGCCCGGAGGCAACTGGCTGAGGGTGACCGGATCTCCATCCGGGTCGTAGCTGCCCCGGTCAACTGAGGCCTGTGCCCGGCAGTGCCCGTCGGCCGACACGGTGACATCCGCACACTGGGCGATTGGGAACCGGTTGACGGCCAACAGGGCGTTGGAGCTGGTTACCGCGCCGAACTGGTTCGTGATGCGGACCGAGTATGCGCCCGCCGCGCTAAATTGCACGTTGGTCAGCGCGAGCGCGGCTGCGGTCGCCCCAGCGATATTGGTTCCGTTCAAGCGCCATTGATAGCGGGGCAGCGGAGCCTCCCGGTTCACCGCCACGGTAAACGTGACGGCATCCCCTTCGTTGACCGCCCGGCTCTGCGGCTGGAGGCTGAGGAACGGCGGGAAGATTACGGTCAGCGTGTCGTTGAACGTGGTGTTTCCCCCAAAGCTTGGATACCAACTGGCTCCTGACCCAGTAACGAGGATTAGGTTGGTCACAGTGCTCCGGAGGACCACGTTAGTAATCGTCCAAGCGGTGTTTCCGGTCGCAACCCCGCGGGTGACGGTTGTCTCGTAGTTGGTCCAGGTGACCGAGGTGGGGCCGGTGCCGCCGTCGGACGCGGTCCCGCCCAAAGCCAGGTTGGTGGCGCTGGAGGCATAGGTCGGTAGGTCCGTGGGCACATTAACGCTCAGCAGCGGACGCGCAGCAGAATTGGTCCCACGCCGTTGCGCGTAAACCCAGTTCATCAGGATCGGCGTGTTGTAGGCGGGCGTCCAGATGCCGTGTCCCCCACTGGCGTATTCGGTGTAAGCGGCGTTGCCCCCGGCTCGGCGCACCGCGTCAATCATGGTGCGTGAACCGCTGACATTCACTGTGCCGTCATTCGCCGCGTGGAAGTTCCAAATCGGGATCTGGGTCATCCTGGGCGCCAGCGAGGTGGTGCCGCTGCCGGACATCGGGATGGCCGCCGCGTACATATTCGGATACTGCCCGATATAGTCCCACGTCCCCATGCCGCCCATGGACAGCCCGGTAATGTAGAGCCGGTTGGTATCAATGCTGAACTCAGCCGTAAGCGAGTTCATCAGGCCAAGGACTTGCGCACGCCGTGTCGCGTCCGCCCAGGCACCACCCGAAGGGCACTGCGGCGCCACCATGAAGGAGGGATTCCTAAGCTGGTTCGTCTCGGAAGCGAACACCAGGCACCCGGTCTGCCCCGTCAATTGCAGCCGATTATCGGACCCCCGCTCCCCCGCCCCATGCAGGAACAGCGTCAGGGGATAGCGTGTGCTCGCACTGTAGTTAGTTGGAATGAACAGCCGATAAGGCAGGACACCCTGCGCGTTCGTGTACCACCTGGCCACGAAGTTATCCACGGTCACCGCGCGAAGGGTCCCGCTGCCCCAAAGACATAATGCTGCCGGCAACAGGACCAGCGCGACTCTCAGGCTCATTACCCTCCTGCCATGCTCTCGGATCGTTTTCACATTCGCCAAAAAGGGAATCATCTTTTCCCTGATTCGACACCAGCTATCAAAGCAGGTCCGCCGCCCAAGAGCAAGGAAGAAGTGGTCCCCCCAGACAAAGATTTCAGCCCGGTCGGCAGTAGTTTCACCCCGAACCCGCGGTCGAGACGCGGCTCTGCCCCTTCTGGAAATCTTGTCGTTCAAGCGGAATCTGGCATGGTTGTGGGCGCATGGCTTTTCGCATTCACGACAGCGTGGTCCGCGGCGAGATTGACAACCGCGTGAAGGGGACTGTGCGCGGCCACATCTGGCTCGAGGGCCGCGCCGAGCCGGTGGTGCTCGAACTCGAGGGCAACGCCTGGCCGGACCTGGCCGGTTGCCTGCTGACATTCATCAACCCGCAGCCGCGCGTCGCCCATGCGCACCTCGATTCGCTCCACCCCCTCCAGCGCGGCAGCATCGGCGACCTCACGGCATCGCGCAAGGTGCGGGTGTTTGACGTGCCGCTGCCGGAGGCGCTCGAGCGCCTTCGCCGCAAGGAAAAGCCGCCGGAGCACATGGCCAACTGCCTTTACCTCGAATGGTTCAGCGAAGCCAACGGGCGCGTGGTGGTCGAAAGCGCGGATTACGAACTGAAGATCTCCGCCCCCGAATGGCGGCTGACACCGGAGGAAGACGCGGAGCGCGCCCGCCAGGCCGCCGCCGGGATGACCGATTTCATGGGCAAGCTCACCGAGGCGATCGAGCAGCAGCAGCGCGGACAGAAAGATCCCGAGGAGGAGTGGGACGAGCACGATTACGAGAAGTTCCTGAAGGAGGCCGACGCCCGCACCGACAAATACATGGAACTGCTGGACAAATACGGCGATTCCGACGAAGCCGAGGAGAAGATCGCCAAAGAAATGGGCTGGGCGCAGGAGCTGACGGAGGAAGAAGCCGAGGAAGACCGCCGGCGCATTGAGGAAATCAACGCCGCCTGCGAGGAGGCGCTGAACGAGCCGCCGCCCGAGCCGGAGCCGCACCGCGAAGGCATTGACTGGATTCGCACCGAGGACGGCGACCTGCGCCACCCGCTGCAACACCGCTGCTTCGAAAGCGCGCTCAGGTTCTCGGACCAGGCCGAGGAACTGGGACTGGACAAGCTTCAGGACAAGGATCTGGACCAGTTCCTATTTGAATTTCAGACTACCGGCGTCAAGCTCGCCGGGGCGCTGGATGGCATCGCCCGGGGCGAGGGTTTTCCCGAAGCTGCCTTCACGGTCGCGTATCTGAAGCGCGCGCTGGGTCACTTACACAAGTCTCAAGCCGGCTTGGAAGCCGTGGCCCCGAAGAAACTCCTGCCGGAGGCAATGATTGCGGCAGCGCGCAAGGAGTTGTTCGAAATCCGCGAAGGTGTGCTTCGACTCATGGACCACTTCCGTGGCCGCGGCTGAGCCAGGAGCCTGTCGGCCAGCGAGAAACCTCGCTCAGAAGCCCTGTTGGCTATAGCGCGAGTAGAGCTTGATATAGGAACTGGTATCGCGCCAGGTGCTGACTGGGTTCTGGCCGTTGGCGCAGTCGCCCAACTCCAGGAAACCCTCCGGTGCGGGCCGGCCAGGTTCATAGGGTGGCATACGGAGCCACTCGACGTGACCATCCGCGGCCGTGGCGGTTAGCCCACCGCTGTGCCGCCGGTAACCCGGCGCGCCCGGCGGGATGTTCCACGATACCAGGACCGGATTGGCCAGACCCCCTGGTCTTACATTGGCAAAATCGTAAGGGCCCTTCTCCATAAACACCCAGTAAATCGCAGGATTCCGCACTTGGGCGCCACGAATCGGCGTGTCCCGATCATTGCTGTCACTCACGAACACGCGGCTGACTTGATAATGCAATTGGAAGGCCCAACTGCTGGCGATCGTGCTTTCGCTCGGGCACAGGTAAACCTTCGGCTGGACGTTCTTGTAGCCGCCCATATACCGCAGCAACTGCATCGGCCAGCCCGTCGGGTCCGTCACCTGATATCCATAGAGAACCCGAGTGCCGTGCGGGTAGGCGTCGCCGTTGTCGTTCCGGTAAAGCATGGTCGCCACGCCGATCTGCCGGCAGTTGCTCAGGCATTGGGTAAGCTGGACCGGCGTCTTGGTTCGGCACAGCACGGGTAAGCGTATCGCCACCAGCAGCGCGAGAATGCCAATCACCACGAGCAGTTCGGTGAGCGTGAACGCCGTCATGGTCCGCCTTCGGCAACGATGCCGCTCACGGGTCTTCCACAGTGCAATTAGGTGCCTTTTCACGAGGGTTGCCGAGTCCTACTGCCAACCGGCCTGGCTCTCGCGGCAGTACAATTTGATGCGCCGGGCGGGCGGGGTGTTGTCGTTCCAGGAACTGGAGACATACCCGCCGTTGCTGCAATCTCCCAACTCCATGAAGTTCTGCGGTGCGGGCCTGCCGGGTTCATACGGGGGCACTCGGAGCCACTCGGCATGACCGTCAGCGGCGGTGGCGGTCAGCCCCCCACTGTGCCGCCGGTACTGCGGCGAGCCGGGCGGAGAGTTCCATGACATCAGGACTATGCTCAAACCACCCGGCCTGACGTTGGCAAAATCCCAAGGCCCCTTCTCCATGAACATCCAGTAGATGGCCGGGTTCCGCACCTGGGCGCCGCGAATCGGCGTGTCCCGATCATCCATATCGCTCACCAGCATAGCGGTTGGCTTGATAATGGAGCTGGAACACCCAGCCACTGGCAGTTTCTTTCTCACTCGGGCAGAGGTAAACCTGGGGCTGGACATTCCTGTAACCACCGAGGTACCGCAGCAACTGTATCGGCCAGCCAGTCGGGTCAGCCACCTGCCACCCGGAGGAAACGCGGTTGCCGTACGGGTAGGCGTCGTTGTTGTCCTCCCGGTAAGCCAAGGTGGCCACGCCGATCTGCCGGCAGTTGCTCAGGCACTGGGTAAGCTGGACGGGCGTCTTGGTCCGGCACAGCACGGGCACCTGCGTGGCCACCAGGAGAGCGAGAAGGCCAATCACCACGAGCAGTTCGGTGAAGGTGAAGGCCGTCACCGATCTGTGTTCATCTGCGTTCATCTGTGGTTGCACTGAATCTCCCCTTTCTTCAGTTGCCTACCACCCGGTAGAATCGCTGCCCCGCGCCGGGAGCCGGGTCGGTGAAATACGCCGTGTCCTCCACGATCGTCACGGTACCCCCGGCTTCTTGCCACGCGGCAGGTCTCACAGAATTGCGAAACTGCACGCGGTAAGTCTTCCCGGGCACAACCGGCCAACTCAGCGTGGCGCCTTGTGTGGGTGAAGCGCCAGGCACGATTTGGGCGTAGAACATCGCATACGCGAATACATCGCCGCCCTGGTTGAAGTCGAAGCCCACCAGGTCGGAGGCCCAGCTTTGGAAGAGGACCTGGCGGCCTTCGGCGGTGAACAGCGGCCGAAAACTCCAGTAGTCCCCGGGGCCGCCTCCGCCCCGCCGCAGGCTCAGCAGCGTCGTCGTGCCTGCGCCCCGGTCAAAGACAAACACATCCCCAGCGTTGTTGGCATCACCGGGGACAAGGTTGCTGGCGGCGCTGCGGTAGGCGACCAACCGGCCATCGGGGCTGATGACCGGGCAATCCGAAGCGTCATTGGCGGCTTCCGGGAAGCCGTATCGCTGACTGACAAGGGTCTTGGTGCGCGTTTCCAGGTCGTAGAGGTAGACGTCGTAAGTATTGTTCGTATCCGCCAGCATCTGCGCGTTGGTGCTGGCGTAAGCCAGGAAACGGCCATCGGCACTGAAAGCCATGCCCGCGCGGGAGGAGGGTGACCATCGGGCCGACCAGCCAGGCAGTCTGCGTTCTCCAATCCGTGGCATATAATTGCGCGGCCGAGGCGTAAGCCAGCCGGCTCCCGTCGCCACTGATGGTCACCAGCAGGAGACCCGAGCCGGTATTGGTGTAAACCCGCGTGGCCGACAGGGAATCCCACACGTAAACGTTCGTGATCGAGGTGCTTAAGGCTCCGATAAATGCCACCCAACGCCCATCAGGAGTCATAGCCGCCGAACGGACGCCGTAGCCGGTCAAGGCCCGGGTGATGCCGGACTGCAGGTCCCGACAAAACAGGTTCTCGCTCTGGGAGGCGTAGAGGCCGGGGGCGAGGTCCTTGGCCGTGCTGCGAAACAGGACCCGCCGGCCGTCGGCGCTGAGGATGGGGGTGTAGGAGTCACCGGTTCCCGGGCCAGTTCGGTTCGTGTTCACGCTGACGAGGGTCGTCGCGCCGGTCAGCAGGTCGCGCACGAAGACGTCCCGCGCCTTGTTGGCGTCGCCGGCAACCAGGTTGGTGGCGTAGCTGGTGAAAGCCACGTAACGCCCATCGGCGCTGATGGAGGGTTCCACGGAGGAGTTCTCGCCCGGCGTCCAGGTGTTCGTGCGGGCACTCACCAGGTAGGTGACGCCTGCTGCCAGGTCCCGGACGAAGACGTCCTGGCACTTGTTCGTGTCGTTGGGCACCAGGTTGTCGGCGTCGCTGGTGAAGGCGACATAACGGCCGTCCGCACTGGCACTCAAGGGCCAGCCCGTGGCCGAGCCGTTTGGGCTCAGCGCAGGCAGGCTCGGTGCTCGCGCGGAGACCAGCAGGTTCGTTCCACTCACCAGGTCGCGCAGGAACACATCGTCCGCGCGATTCGAGTCGCCCGGCGCCAGGTTGCCGTCAGGCGCCTGAAACGCGAGGTATCGCCCGCCGGCCACCAAGCGCGACAGGGCGGTGGCCTGGACGCCCCAGCCGATGCCGTTAGTGGCTGCATTCACCAATTTGGTGCGGCCCGCGTACAGGTCTCTCACGTAGATGTGGTATCCCAGTGCGCAGCGTATTCGTGACAAATACCGGGCTGCCGTATTGGTTGGTCAGCGGGCTCATGAACGCCACGTACCGGCCCGTCGGGTCTATGCTCGGCCAGCCGCAGATCGAATCCCGCGGCACCTGGTTGGCCTGGTCGCCGCTGGCCAGCGTGATCCGGCCGGTCAGCGCGTCGCAGACACAGATGCAAGTGGTGCCGCTGGTCGAGCCGTTCGTGTTGGCCACAAAGGCGACGAAGCGGCCATCCGGCGTCATGTCCAGGCTGCGCGCCTCATCCGCCGCGCACGCCGGCACCACATTGGCGTTCGCGTACAGGACCTCGGAGGAAGCGGTTTCCAGGCTGTAGCGCAGGATGAGCCCGGACGTCATCTTGGAGGAGCTGACGCCCGGGCTCGCCCGGTACACCACGTACCGTCCGTCGTCGCTGATCATCGGGTTGCACAATACGGCGTCCGTGGTGTTGCTGATGCCCATTACCACCCGCAGTTGCGTCCGTGCGTACTCGCTGACCCAGTAGGTGGTTTCGGCCAGCAAATCCCGCAGGTAGATGTCGCCCCCCAACCGCACCCCGGGCACTAGGTTCGTCGCCGTGCTGCAAAAGACTACATAGCGCCCGTCCGGTGTGATGTCCGGGGCGCTGGAGCCGCCGCTGGCTGCGGCCGCGTTCGTGGACATCGCGCCCACGCTCACCAGGCTCACCGTGTTGGACAGCAAATCTGCGACAAACACGTCCGCGATGCCGTTGGTGTCGTCGGGCACCAGGTTGTTGGCCTCGGAGACGAACGCCACGTAGCGTCCGTCGGCGGTCATCACCGATTCCCGTGAGGCGCCGTTGGCCGCGGCGCCGTTGCGGCCCGCGCTCACCAGCCGCGTCGTGTCGGTGTCCAGGTCGCGCCAGAACACGTCGCCGCAGTTGTTGGTGTCCCCGGCCACCAGGTCGCTGGCGCTGCTCTCGAAGAGCGCGTACCGGCCATCCGCGGAGAGGTCGGTGGCGATCGAATCCCCGTTGCCGCCGCCGGTGCCCGCGAGGTTGACACTGACCAGCGCGGTCCGCGTCGGCTCGCGCACAAACGCGTTCAGCCGGGGCGGGTACGCGGTGCTAAAAGGCGTGTTGCTGGTGGTGAGGGCCAGGTTGTTGGCCGCGCTGGTGAAGAGCACGTAAGCTCCATCGGCGCTGAGAATGGGCGCCATGGAATCACCGCCGCCCCCAGCCGCCGGTCCCTGGGCGGGATCGGCCACCGACACCATTCGGATCGGCTGGGCCACCGCCGGGAAGGTGAGGACGGCCACGAGCGTGAGCAGCGCTAAAAACCGCCGGCCCCCGCGACCGGCCTTTATGAGTCTCTCTTTGCTCCCGACCGACTTTGCTCTCATACGTCTTCCTTATCTGGGTGTTATCTACCCATCAATTGATCGTACTGCGCCCCGAAACGATTACAAGGCCGCCCCACTTGTCTAATCCAAGAACAAGCGGGGGTGAACCGATCTGTTTATCTATCGCTGCTTCTTACACCCCCCGGCCAATTCCGGGAACTGTGCGTCTGAGGGCACACCCTCGCCGAGGCCACAGATAATGGTGGTTCCTGTCCGCATCTGACACGCGTCGGCGGGGGTGGCGATGTGGCTGCAAACGGCTGTAGCAGCGGGTGGCAGAGAATGGGGCGACACCGGCGTTTGGGAGGGCGAGCGTCCCCGCGAGCCCAAACTTCTGCCGGAATCCCAAGACATGAGGGCTCGCGGGGAGGCGCGCCCTCCTAGGTCAGAGACAACCGCACTTTGCGAGAAGCCGGGTTGAAAACCGGCGGCAGGGCCGCCACATTGTGTCGAGCGCATGCCTTTTGACCGCGACCAGATGAAAGCGGCGGCCAACGCGTTGGCCGGGGAAGGGGTCTTGCTCGGCACCTCCTCCTGGAAGTATCCCGGCTGGCGCGGCCAGCTTTACCACGAGGACCGCTACGTCTGGCACGGGAAGTTCTCCGAGGCGCGCTTCGAGCGGCTGTGCCTGGCGGAATATGCGGAAGTGTTCAAGACGGTGTGCGTGGACGCGGCTTACTACAAGTTCCCCGACCACCGGTTTCTGGAACAGCTTGTGTCACAGGTGCCGGCGGATTTCCTCTTCGCGCTCAAGGTGACGGACCGGATCACGATCAAACGCTTTGCCAACCTGCCGCGGTTCGGCCTGCGCGCCGGCACCGCCAACGAGGATTTCTTGAATGCCGCGCTGTTTGCATCGGCGTTTCTGGGTCCCTGCCGCGAATTCCAGGCCAACATCGGCCTGTTGATCTTTGAGTTCTCCCACTTCTCCCCGCGCGACTTCGAGCGGGGACGGGAGTTTGTCGAAGCGCTGCAAGAGTTCCTGGGGAAACTCCCGCCGGGCTGGCGCTACGGGGTGGAGATTCGGAATCGGTCGTTTCTGCACCCGGATTACTTCGCGGCGCTGGCCCGCCACGGCGCCGCCCACGTCTTCAACAGTTGGCAGGACATGCCGTCCGCTGGGCGAACAACTCGCCCTGCCCGGCAGCCGCACCAGCCCGGATTTCTTCGGCGCCCGCCTCCTGCTGCGGCCGGGCCGCAAGTACGAGGAGGCCGTGAAGCTGTTCGGTCCCTACGACCGCATTAAAGATCCCTACCCGGAAGGCCGCGCGGCGGGTGCCCGCCTGATTCAGGAAGCTCGCCGCAGCGGCGGGGCGACCAGGGGATTCATTTATGTGAACAACCGCTTCGAGGGCAATGCGCTGGAGACGATCGCGGCGATGATAGAGCGGGCGGGGCTGGTTTGAAGCCGGCTCGAGCTGCGAGCCTCGCTCGTCGCCTATGCAACAAAAGGTTGTCAGGCGCAACCGCGGCATTTAGAGGTCACGAAATAACTCACCAATATCCATGTCCTCGCCCGTCGGTCGTTGATAATTGGAATCGTCGTCCGAATCCGGCTCGCCAGGCAATTCCTCCCGCAAGCTGTCGCCTTGTATGCGAAATGGTTTGCCGTTTCCGCCAAAGACTGTTGCTCTGGTTTCTCCCAAAAGAGGAAGTTCACTGAGTTTCTTGAAGGCTTTGCCGACTGTCTCGAAAGCATCTGCGCGTTGCTGTACTTCGTCCTCTCCTTTCGGATCATCGTAATCGAAGTTGTTTTCCTCGCCGGCTCTTTGAAGGAGGACGCTGATTACCCGTTGTAGCTTCTGTCGTATCTGGGCCGCTTTAATTCAGACGGATAGAACTCATGAATCGTGCGGACGAAATCCGCCGTCAGACGCGGCACAGTATCATCTTGCCAAATCACCCAGCGGTCGTTGAGCCACCGCTGGGCGTGCTCAATGCACTCATCCCAGGCTTCCGATAGGTCAATGGTTGGAGTGATTCGCAATACGTGGCAAATCTCGAAGAATGTCCTGAATGATTTGGCATCCGAATAAGAGAAAGAGCGGAGGTGTTGAGCTGCAACGTGAATCAATGCGTCTTCGACGATTGTTTTCAACCGCTGTGCCGGTTGCCGAGGCTCTGAATCTTCCGTAGCCTGCTTTACCATCTGTTCGTAGTTGAACCACACCACCGGGAGAACACTCGCCTGTTCGGCGATGAGCTGTTTGGCCCGCGATGCAAAGCCCGCCCAGTCTTCGTCGCTTTGAAGCAACGGCAACTGGCGCGCACCTGTGGCTCCTCCCGCCAGCGAAGATGCCAGTAACAATCCGGCCTCCGAGCAATGCGCGAGGAATCTTTGCCTGTCTCGCCGGGACTGAGCCAGTTCCTCAATTGCCAAATCCCGGCAACTCGGATGAATCCAGCCAATTTCGGCAGTAAACAAGCTCGGCGATTTCTTTACGAATGCCTCGGTGAGTTCGCTCAACACTTTGTTGAACGGCTGCTGGTCGTCGGACGGGCAAAGAGCTTCGTAACGTTTCTGCAGACTTTGTGCCGAGCCACCAAGTGCTCTGGTCACCGCTCCCATGTGGTCCGCTTCGAGCAAGGCAAAGAGTAGCCAACGGTGGCAAATAGGAAGCTTCCGGAACGTCACCCGCATCTGCTTCGTTGGATTGGCCAGAGCTTCTGCGATTTGGTGCTTCACTGCTTCCTCCGTCACAACTTTCACAGCGAGCGTTGGCACGAGCCCTTCGATCAATCGCCGAATGCGTTCCGGTGTAAAATGGGGATGCATGACGATGGAGGCGGCATGGGAGCGCACAATCTCCTTGCCTGTATGCGTCAGGCCGAACGCCTTGGCGTGCCGATACAGGATGCGAGCTTTCTCTCCGGGCTTGAGATTTCCCGCGTTCACCACAACCTCGCCAAGCTCTGGAAACCGATTGTTCTGGCCAGCGATGTCGAGGTTTGCCTTCGCCATCTCAAGCAAATGAGCCCGACAAGTCAGAATCAGCCAGTGTGCCCGACCAAGCAGGGGCAGAATATGTGCAAGCTCAGATTGCCATTCGCTCACCCGCATTGGTTCATACTCCGTGCGCCCAAAGAAGTCATCGGCGACGAACACCTGCCGTCTATCTTGACGATACATCTTCAGCACATCGGTAGGGGAACGACACTCAATGGCCTCCCATCCGCAAACGATTTGGCTCAGAGCAATGATGCGCCCGATGGTTGTCTTTCCCATTTCTGGCGGCCCTTCCAGCACCACAAAGCCGTATGCGGCAAGCTTGTCTCGTGCTGAGCCGTAGGCGGCCGTCGGCACAAAGACTCGCGCGTGGGCCTGGGCCAAAGCTATCGCAGTTTGACTCCGAACGATGATGTCGGAATGAACAGCGTCTCGAAGAAGCTCCTGCAGGTCGCGCAATGAGAGAAGTTGCGGGAAACTGCGCACAATGTCCGAACTGAGTCGCAACCACTGGCAGATGTCACCGCCATCGTGGATGGCAATATGCGCGTGAGGGAGAGCCTCGCGGAGCAAAGAGCGAATCGAGTCGCGAAGTGTCGCCGGACACGACGTGTTAGTGAACAAGCCGTAACAGCTCGGCTCCTCACTCCACTTTCCATTTGCCAGATTCTCCCGGATTTTAGTCGCTTCTTTCTGAAGTGCTGCCACAAGGAGTTTCTCCGGCTTAGCTCCAGCTGCATTCGCGTTTTCAACGAACTTGGATTGAAACACGAATGGTCCGTTGGTTTCTTCATTGGCAGGGTAACGAAGCCTCCCTTCAAAATATGCGTCGCGTCCCCAATCGCCGCGTCCCCCCCAGGCCTCAACCCCGAAACCAAGCCGTACTTTCGCGAGGGTTTGAACGAGTTGCTCGAACTCGAACCAACCAAGCTCATCTAGCCGGTAATCCATCATTCAGTTTGAGCCTCCTCACGTCGGCTGCTACGGGTTGAAAAGTGCTTCGACCTCCGCCTTCACCGCGGCATCCATTCTGACCCGCCCTCGCATTGGCTTCGGCGCGACGAGTGAGCTTGTGGTCTTCATGACTTTCCTCCGAGCAACGAGTCAATTCTCTCTTGAACCCCCTTTTCCATCCTGATCAGCGGCGGCCAGGGGCGTTTGAAGCCTTCGCCCGGCAGCTTGTGGGTGGCGTCCATGCCCAGCTTGGTGCCGACAGCCAGCTCGGTCGTGGCGTGGTCGAGGACGTCGGCGGGGCCTTTGGTGAAGATCGCGTCGCGCTGCGGGTCGGTGTTCGCGCAGAGGCGGAAGAGCACTTCGCTGGTGTTGTGGACGTCCACGTCTTCGTCCACCACCACGATGTATTTGGTGAACATCATCTGGCCCATGCCCCAGAGGCCGTGCATGATCTTAAACGCCTGCATCGGGTAGGTCTTCCTGATGCTCACGAACACCAGGTTGTGGAACACGCCTTCGGCCGGCAGCGCCAGGTCCACCAGCTCGGGGAAGGTCATCTTCAAGATCGGCAGGAACAGCTTCACCGAGGCGGTGCCGATGTAGAAATCCTCCATGGGCGGCCGGCCCACGATCGTTGCGGGATAGACCGCGTCTTTGCGATGCGTGATGGCGGTGACATGAAAGACCGGGTAGGGCTCCGGCAGCGAATAGTAACCGGTGTGATCGCCAAAGGGCCCTTCCTCGCGCAGCGGCTCTTTCGGATCAACGTAGCCTTCGATGACGAAGTCCGCGTTGGCCGGCACTTCCAGGTCGCTGGTTTCGCACCGGACCAGCTCGACGGATTTCTTGCGGAGGTAACCGGCAAGCAGGAATTCGTCCAGGCCGTCGGGCAACGGCGCCGTGGCGCAGAAGGTGAAGACCGGATCGCCCCCGAGGAACACGGCGACCGGCATGCGCGCCCCGGTCTCGTAATAGCGCCGGCCATGCCGGGCGCCGACCTTCTGCAACTGCCAATGCATCCCGGTGGTGCGGTCGTCATAGACCTGCATTCGGTACATGCCGACATTGCGCTCGCCGGTGTCCGGGTCGCGCGTCACCACGCAGGGCAGGGTGATGAACCGCCCGCCATCCAGCGGCCAGCATTGTTGAATGGGAAGGTTGAGGAGGGTCGAGGGGCGAGGGGCGAGGGGCGGGGGATTACGCCAGTCGGGCGCCTTGGGCCAGGGCTCGACATGTGTGGGCGGGGCGTCGAACTTGTGGACGACCTCCTTGCACGGACCATCCTTCACCCGCCGGGGCTTGGCATGGCGCAGGTCGAGGGCGGTGCCGAGCAGTTTGATGACCTCGCTGAAACTGGCCGGCGGTTTCGCTTTGAGGAGCGACCCCAGCTCGGCGGCCGCTTCGTCAATGGAACTGGCGCCCAGGCTGATCGCCATGCGCCGATCCGAGCCGAGCGTGTTGATGGCGAGCGGAAAGGGCGAAACCTGGCCATTCACCGTGGGCTTCTCCACGAGCAGCGCCTGGCCGCCGCCGGGCTGCTTCATTTCGCGGTCGGCGAGCTCGGTAATCTCCAGCTCGGTGGCGATTGGTTGGGTGACGCGCCGCAACTCACCGGCCGTCTCCAGCCGTGCCAGAAAATCCCGGAATGAATCGAACGCCATGCGCGAAACCTACCAGAGCGAAGGAGCTAAGGGAACCGCGATTCCGTAGGTGCACGGGGCCAGAGGAGGTTCTTGAGCGCCCACAACTCCAGTGCGAACGGGACATAGCCACCGTAACCGAGCAGCGGCATCTCAAAGACATGCAGGAATTGCGCACCCGGCGTGTGATAGACCCATTTGGGCCAGGAGTAGTAGTTCCACATCTCCCAGAAGAAGCCGCAGATAACCGCCCCCAGCGCGAGCGAGGCTACCAGTCGCCAGTCGCCCCGCTGCAAATCCTGCAAGAAGTGGCGGCGGCCAAGCCAGCAGTTGAGCGGTTCCAGGATGAACACCAGCGAAGTCCAGACAAACGGGTAGCATACTTTCGGCCAGAGGAGCGTCAGCGCCAGCATGGCGGCGCCGGCGAGGAACATGCCGAGATTGAGGGCAGGAGTCGGCTGCAGCCGCGGGACCGGCGGCCAGACGGTCCATCCAGCGAAAACTGCGCGCCAACTCTGCCGTCCCAAACACCGCGGGCATGACGGTCGAGAAGGAGACTGTGCAGAGCAGGTAGTACTCGAAATCGGTGAAAGCGTTGCTGCCAAGGTATTCCCAGTTGGCGGTCCGGTGGTTAATAGCTTCAAAGACCCACCAAGCCGGCACGGAGGCACCGAAGAGCAGAATGAAGCCCCGGCGGGAGCGTGTCCAAAGCGAGGTGCCCGTCCGGCTCAGGACCAGGGCATCCACGATCAGGATGTAGCCGAGCCAGAGGGGGAAGAACAAATAGGCCGTGCGATTGCCCGGGAGGCTCCAGTTCAGCGGCCAGCAAACGGCCAGGAGCAGCAATCCCAGCCAGCCCTGGGTGCCCCAACACACCGGGCGCCGGGTCGAGTCGGTCGCATTCATCCGGCCTCACATTGAACGGGCGGCGGAAGATTTCAATCCGGATTTCGCCCTTCCGCCTTCCACCGCGGGCCGGAGAATGAACAAAACCGGGCGTTTAAGCGTCTAATAGCCGTGAAAATAAGAGCGAATCGGAAGAAGTCCTTGCCCGCCCTAGCCAACGGACAGTTGTGGAAGACCGACGTTGCCTACATTCAGATCGTCGAGCTAGGGAAGCGGTTGATTGATTACCGGATGATGCGGCAACTGGGGCAGTCGCGGCGAACCCAGACCAGCACGATCGAGACGATGGAGAATTACCTGCGGCAGAACGAAGCCCGGCTGGTTAAAGGCAATTCGAGGAATTGACTGCGGTGGAGGCGGGCCCACAACAGTGCGATCCAGACACGGCATCGGTTCAGCAGCGACTTGCTGAATTCGCCTGGAATCCCCGGGGATAAGGAGAGAACTCCTACGGTAGTCATACGGTTTGAAGCGCTGGCGCTACCGGGGCAGCGACGGGCGCGGTCCGTGTGGTCCCCGCCGGAGGCTGCCCAGGTGACACATCCCCGCCATCCGGAATCCCCACCGGCGGCTCCAGCCGAAGCGGCTGGTTTTCCCATTTGACCCGGGGCCGCCCCTCACCTACCGTTCGGTAGGTACATGGTCAAGAGCGCGAACCATTCGATGACCCGCGAGCACATTCTGCACGCGGCGCTCAAGAGCTTTGCCCGGTGCGGCTATGCGGCGACTTCGGTCCGGCAGATCGTCGCCGATGCCCGGGTTTCCAAGCCGGCGCTCTACTACTATTTCGCGGACAAGGCCCGGCTGTTTGAGGCGCTGGTGGACCAGGCGCATGAGGAGCGTTATGCGCTCATGCAGGCCGCGGCGGAGCGCGGGCGGACCGTCGCGGAGAAGCTGGAGCAGATCATTGCGGCGGTCTTCGAGTTCTGCCTGCGCAACCGTGAGTTGATGCGGCTGGCGTTCGCCACGGCCTTCGCCGCTGCGGGCGAGGCTCCAAGCCGCGGGAAGTGCCTGGAAAAGGGCCGCCGCAATTATGAGTTTATCCGCTCCTTGATCAAGCAGGGCCAGGCCACCGGGGAGCTGGACCGGCGCTTTGGAGCGGACGATCTGGCCATGGGCATCTACGGGCAGTTGAACACCTACGTCATGGTCCGCCTGCTGGCGCCCGAGTGCCCGCTGGACCGGCGGACCGCGCGGCAGATTGTGCGCCTCTTCCTGGAGGGGGCCGCCCGCCGCCAGCACAAGGCCAATGGCAAGGCACGCGTCACTTCGTCCAACCCTCGTTCCCATTCCCGCTCATGATACGCAAGATTTCCCTCGCGATTGTCCTAGTGCTGCTGGTAGCCGGTGCTCTGGCCGGGGTGAAGACGCTCCAGATCAAGAAGCTGATCGCCGACGGCAAGAGTTTTGTGCCTCCGCCCGAGTGCGTTTCTGCGGTCGTGGTGCGGGAGGACAAATGGCAGGGCGTGCTGAGCGCCATCGGCTCAATCACGGCGGTGCAGGGCGTGACCGTTACCCCGGAAATCGCCGGCCTCATCCACGAGATCGCCTTTGAATCGGGCGCGGTGGTGACCAAGGGCGACCTGCTGGTGCGGCTGGACACCTCGTCGGAGGAGGCGCAACTGCGGGCGCTGGAGGCCCAGGAGGAACTGGCGCGCCTCAACCTCGCGCGCGAGCGCAGCCTCCGGAACCAGAACATGGTGTCGCAGGCGGAACTGGACGCCGCCGAAGCGACGCTCAAGCAGACTCAGGGCAATGCCGACAACATCCGCGCCACGATCCAGAAGAAGACCATCCGCGCACCGTTCGCCGGGCGGCTGGGCATTCGGTTGGTGAACCTCGGGCAGTATCTTGACACCGGCAAGCCGATTGTCTCACTCCAGTCGCTGACGCCCGTTTATGCCGATTTCTCGCTGCCGCAGCAGGAACTGGCCCGGCTCAAGACCGGCATGAGCGTGCGGGTCACGACTGACGCGTATCCCGGACGGCAGTTCGAGGGGATGCTGACGGCCATCAATCCCGATCTCAACCAGCAGACGCGCAGCGTGGGGTTGCAGGCGACGTTCGCCAACCCCGAGCAATTACTCCGGCCCGGGATGTTCGCCCGGGTGGAGGTGCTGCTTCCGGAGGAACAGCCGGTGCTGGTGATACCGGCGCCGTCGGTGTTGAGCGCCACCTACGGCGACTCGGTCTATGTGATCGAGCCCAAGCCGGGCCCGGACAACGGGAAGGCGGGCTTGGTGGTGCGACAGCAGTTCATCCGGGTGGGGCCTGCGCGCGGCGACTTTGTCAGCGTGGAATCCGGCCTGAAGGCCGGCGAGCGTGTGGTCAGCGCCGGGGATCTTCAAGCTGCGCAACGGGATGGCCGTGACGGAGAATAACGAGCTGGTACCCAAGGCGGAGGTGGCCCCGCGGCCAGCGGACAGTTGATTCGCGTGCCAGGCCGATGAAGTCGTCGTTTACCGATCTATTTATCCGGCGCCCCGTGCTGGCGCTGGTGGTGAACCTGATCATTCTGATCGCCGGGTTCCAGGCGATCCGCACGCTGGTGGTGCGGCAATACCCGCGGAGCGACAATGCGGCGGTGAGCGTGACGACGGTATACGTGGGCGCGAGCGCGGACCTGGTGCGGGGGTTCATCACCACGCCGCTGGAGCGGGCGATTGCCGCCGCCGACGGCATTGATTACATCGAATCGTCCAGCAAGCTCGGCCTGTCCACGATCACCATCCGCCTCAAGCTTAACTACGATCCGAACAAGGCGCTCGCCGAGATCAGCTCGAAGGTGGACCAGGTCCGCAATGACCTCCCGCCCGGAGGCCGAAGTGCCAATCATCAACGTAACTTCCGCCGATTCCCAGTTCGCCGCCGCGTATCTCAGGTTCTCCTCGGATGTGCTGGAGGCGAACCAGATCACGGATTACCTGGTCCGGGTGGTCCAGCCCCGGCTGGCGGCGCTGGAAGGGGTGCAGCGCGCGGACATCCTGGGCGGCCGCACCTTTGCGATGCGCATCTGGCTCAAGCCCGACCGAATGGCGGCGCTGAACATCAACCCCGCGCAGGTCCGCGAGGCGCTGGCCGCCAATAACTTCCTCTCCGCCGTCGGCCGGACCAAGGGTTCGCTGGTTCAGGTGAACCTCAGCGCCAACACCGACCTGCGCTCGATCGAGGAGTTCCGCGACCTCGTCGTCCGCCAGTCCGGCGACAACCTGGTGCGGCTGCGCGACATCGCCGATGTGGTGCTGGGCGCGGAGGATTACGAATCGGAGGTGAGGTTCGGCGGCGCCCGAGCCGTGTTCATGGGCGTTTGGCCGCTGCCGAACGCGAACTCGCTGGACGTCATGAAGCGGGTGCGCGCCGAGATGGCGCTCATCCAGAAGGAGCTGCCCACCGGCCTGACCGGCGGGATCGCCTACGACGCCACGAAATACATCGAGGATGCCATCCGCGAGGTGCTGAAGACTTTGAGCGAGACGCTGCTGATCGTGGCGATCGTCATCTTCCTGTTTCTCGGGTCGCTGCGTTCGGTGCTGGTGCCGCTGGTCGCCATCCCGATCTCGTTGATTGGCGGCGGTGTTCCTGATGCAGGTGTTCGGGTTTACGCTGAACCTGCTGACGCTGCTGGCCATCGTGCTGTCGGTGGGCCTGGTGGTGGACGATGCCATCGTGATCGTCGAGAACGTGGAGCGCCACGTGCGCGAAGGCCAGCCGCCCCTGCAGGCGGCCCTGCTGGGGGCGCGCGAACTGGTCAGCCCGGTCATTGCGATGACGATCACACTCGCGGCGGTCTATGCACCGATTGGCCTCCAGGGCGGTCTGACCGGGGCGTTGTTCCGCGAGTTCGCCTTTACCCTGGCGGGGGCGGTGTTTATCTCCGGTGTCGTCGCGCTCACGCTTTCCCCGGTCATGTCCTCGAAGCTGCTTGACGCCGGGCGCGAGGAGCACGGTCTCACCGGCCGCATCAACCGCGACTTCGACCGCCTCCGCCGGGCCTACGGCCGGGTGCTGGACGCGACGCTCTCCGCCCGGCCGGCGGTTTACATCGTCTGGCTGGTGCTGAGCCTGCTGACCAGTCCCGCTGTTCATTCTGGCGCCCAAGGAACTCGCGCCCGGTCGAAGACCAGGGCTTTGTGATGGGCATCGTCGAGGCGGCGGCGGATGCGACGATTGACCAAACCACCTATTATACTGAAGCCGTCAACCGCGCGTTGTTGAGCGTGCCGGAGGCGGCGCAGACGTTCCAGATCACGTTCCCGGACAACGGATTCTCCGGCCTGGTGCTCAAACCATGGGGGGAACGCGAACGGACCGTCTTTGAGGTCATGCCGGAAGTGCAAGCCAAGATCAGCAGCATCCCGGGCATCCGGACGTTTGCCGCCACCCCGCCCGCGCTGCCGGGCGGTGGCCAGTTCCCGGTGGAGTTTGTCATCGGCGCCACGGCTGAGCCGGAGACGATCCTGAAGTACGCCGAGATGTTGCAGACCAACGCTGCCGCCAGCGGCATGTTCGCCTTCCCGCCGATCATTGACACCAAGATTGATCAGCCCGAAATCGAGTTGGTGATGGACCGCGACAAGGTGGCCGCGCTCGGCTTGAACATGGCGACCGTCGGCGCGGACTTGGCGACGCTGGTGGGTGGCAACTTCGTCAACCGCTTCAATCTCGACGGGCGCAGCTACAAGGTGATCCCCCAGGTGAAGCGCATGGATCGCCTCAATGCCGACCAGCTTGAAAGCACCTACGTCAAGGGGCCGAACGGCCAGTTGGTGCCGCTGAGCACTTTCGCCATACTCCAAAAGAAAACCGGGCCGCGCTCGCTCAACCGCTTCCAGCAATTTAACGCCGTCAAGATCAGCGGCGTCGCCATTCGCCCCCTCGATGAAACGCTGCGCTTTCTGGAAAAGGAAGCCGCGAAGATCCTGCCCCGAGGCTACAAGATTGACTACACCGGCGAATCGCGCCAACTGCGCGTCGAAAGCAGCAGGTTCCTGCCCGCTTTCACGCTGGCCCTGATTCTCATATTCCTCGTGCTGGCCGCCCAGTTCAACAGCTTCCGCGATCCGCTGATCATCCTGCTGGGATCGGTGCCGCTGGCCATGTTCGGCGCGCTGGTCTTCAGCTTTCTCAAGATGCCGGGCGCCAACGCCCCGTTTTTCACCAATGGCTGGACGACCACGCTGAACATCTATTCGCAGGTCGGCTTGGTTACACTGATCGGCCTGGTTTCAAAGAACGGGATTCTCATCGTCCAGTTTGCCAACGAGCTGCAGCGTGGCGGCCTGCCCAAACTGCGGGCTGTGCGCGAGGCCGCCTTGATTCGCCTGCGCCCCGTGCTGATGACCAGCGCGGCCACCATATGCGGCCACTTCCCGCTCACGCTGGTCAGCGGCGCCGGCGCGGCGGCGCGGAATTCAATCGGCATTACCATCGTTGCCGGCATGGCGCTGGGCACCCTGTTCACGCTACTGGTGATACCTTCCCTCTACGTGCTGATCGCCAAACAGCATGCCGGCGAGGAACTTGGAGCCATTGCCCGCGACCTTGATCTGGCTGAACCCGCGCCGGCCGGCATCCTGCCCGCAGCCGAGCCCGTCGCGAAATGACGGGTAATCGAAGGCCAGGGGATTTCTTTGAAAGAGGACTTGCATTCCGGCGGGATTCCCGTAGTTTTTCCCCTGCCTAACTGGAAGCGAGCGTAGCTCAGCCTGGTAGAGCATCACGTTGCCAACGTGAGTGTCGAGGGTTCGAATCCCTTCGCTCGCTCCATCTGTATCAACCACTTACGTAAACCACCCCCGCGTTTGTGCCGAGCGGTTTTGGCGCAATTTCCAGGAGCGCAATTTCGGTCCTCGTCCTTTCTTCCCCGACCTGTCTTCTCCCGCGTGAGATTCTGCTCCTGCGGGAGTTTGCCTCAGCACGCGCAAGTGCGCTTGCGATCTCTCGCCCGTTTCTCCGTGGTTCAGTCAGCTCGTATACGGGGCTCGCATCGCGCGGGACCGCATGCGGTTGGCTTCGGGATCGCCGACAAACTCAGACTCGCGCAGATCGAACTTCAGGTTGCGCTTTAGCTGCTCGCAGATGTCGGCGGCCAAGCAGATGCTCATGGACCGATACATAACGCCAGGATTCGCCACCGTGAGCCGGCGCGACCGAATGCAGTCGAAGAAATCCCGCACGTGGTTCAGGGGCCGTTGCGTACGGCTCGTGTAGTCCGACAGGGTTTTGTTGTATTCACGCAACAGCGCCGGGGATGAAACATCGGGTCCGGAATAACCGTCGGCGGCCGCCACCCATCCTTCGGGACCATCGAACCGCTCGCCACAAGCGCCATGCCAGAACTTGCACGGTTGCCAAACCGACCCAGCGACCCGGAATAGAATCAGTTTTACCCCGTTGGACAAGCGCGTCACCATCGTCGCATCCTGCCCCCCATACTCCAACTCGATGAAGCACACGTTTGTCATATCGAGTCCGGCGAGGGCCTGGGCAACGCTGTGCGCGCCCCACATCGCCACATCGGTGGCGAAATCATAATAGTGATACCAGCCTCCGCCACTGACATAGGCGCTGTTGTAAGGCCTCCAGGGAGATGGACCCAGCCAGACATCCCAGTCCAGTTCATCCTTGGGCGGTTCCGGTTGCGCCGGCAACCAGTCGTGACGCGACCCATCGCGCCAACGACAGTCAGCGTAAACGGTATGAATCTGGCCCAGCCGGCCGGAGCGAGCCATCTCGATGGCAAACACATGATTCGGCTCGCTGAGCCGCTGGGCGCCGGTTTGGTAAACCCGGCCATAGCGCCGGGCGGTCTCCACAACCATCTCCCCCTGCGCCATTGTGAGACAGGCCGGCTTCTCACAATAGACATCCTTGCCCGCCCGCATCGCCAGGATCGAGGCCAGCGCGTGCCAGCGGTCGCCGGTGGCAATGAGCAAGGCGTCCACATCGGTCCGCTCGGCCAGGAACTGGCGCATATCGCCATACACCGCACAGTCTTTATTGCCGTGTTTACTGTCCACCAAGTTCTTGGCCGCTTGTCTCCGGCTTTTCAGGACATCACAGACGGCGACCCATTGCACCTCCCGCTCGTTCAACATGGCGCTCAAATCATACGAACCGCGGCCGCCGATGCCGATTCCGCCCATCACGATGCGTTCGCTGGGAGCAACGGCTCCGTCACGCCCCAGCACAGAGGCCGGAATATGGTACGGCAGCGCCACTACACTCGCCGCCATCGCCCCCCGCTTCAGGAACCGGCGCCGCGAGAGCGTATTATTGTTGTCATTGCTCATAATGTGCTTCTCTTTCCATTCGGCCCTATGGTTATCATTGAGTCACCGAAACTTGCAACGGCATTTGCACCGTAAGTTAACTGCACTTCTTTAGCCTTGGACCGTATTTGTCCACCCCTCCCCTTTAACCTGAGCGCATGAAACTGAAATTCCTTCCGCCCTACAAAGACGAAGGCGAAGTGATTGCTGCCTGGGGCCAGGCCCAATTGATCAAGTACCTGGATGGGAAAATGGAGTTGCGTGGTGGCTCAGATCAGGACCGGGCGGAAGCGAGAGAGTGGATATCCCTGTTCTGGCATGAAGCGGTGGTTGGGGATAGTGGCGGAGCGAGGCTCTGAAGCCGGGACCACAGTAGTTCCCGTTCACCTTTTCTGCGCCAGGTCCACGCAAATAATCTCCTCGTCGTTGCGCGCATAGCAGCAGCGGTTGGCGAAGGCCGGATGCGACCAGACCACCAGCCGCCCGCAATCTCTGTTCGTGGGCTGGAGCAGGCGGGCGCGGCTGATTTCCCTGTAACCGCGGGGGCTGAGTTTCGCGATGATCAAGTCGCCCTGTTCATTGAAGAGAAAGAAGCGGTCGCCGTTTTTCACAATGAACGTGTTGGCCCAGCGAACGGGTTCGCCGGCAGTTGTGGCTTGAAACGTCTCCCAAACCCGGTCGCCCGTTTCCAGCTTCAAGCAGCGCAACTGGCCGTAGCTGCAGACGCCGTAAATGTGGCCCTCCTCCAGGAAAGGCGTGCACATGACGGCGTTCAAGTGTGTGGTGTCCTTCTCGCTCACCTTCAGCGTGCGCCAGGCGGTGGCCACAGCGGGTTTGGCGGAATCCAGCCGCAGCATGAGTGAACCGCTGTAGAAGGAGGTGAAGAAGAGCCAGTCGCCCAGCTTGCGCGGCGTGGCGATGGTTACGGCGGAGCGCGACTTGAAGGGCACGGACCAATAGACCTCGCCGGTTTCCGGGTCGAGCGAGTTGGCCGCTTCCGGATGCCACAGGATGAGCTGCCGTTTGCCGCCGGCTTCGCAGAGGATGGGCGAGCTGTAGCCTGGCTCCGCGGCGGTCAACGCGCGCCAGAGTTCTTTGCCGGTGTCCTTGTCGAAGGCGACTGCCGTGGTGCCCGGGCCACCGACCAGGCAAATCAGACGGTTCCCCTCCAGGAGCGGATGCCCGGCGAAACCCCACATCGGGGCTTTGATGCCAAACTCCTTCTTGAAGTCCCGCGACCAAAGGACCTGGCCGTGTATCGCATCGAGGCAGAAGAGGTTGCCCTCGGCGCCCAGCGTATAGGCTTTCCCCCCGCTGACCAGCGGCGTAATGCGCGGTCCGGCGGCGTAGCTGATGGTATAAGGGCACTCGTATTCGTGTTTCCACAGAACCTGGCCGTCAGCCTCGCTCAGGCACAGCACCCGTTCGAGGCCGCGGACCAGGCCGCGCTCGAAGGGATTGGATGGATTGCTGGCGTCCTGGGCAAGCTGGCGGTCGGCGACATAGACCCGGCCATTGGCGACGCTCGGCCCGGCATAACCTCCGCCGATCTTCGCCCGCCAGCGGAGCGGCGGACCGTTGGTGGGGAATTCCTCGACGATGCCGGATTCGCGCCAGACGGCATCACGCTGTGGGCCGAGCCATTGCGGCCAGTCATCGGCGAACACTGCGTTGGCGGCGAGCAACCAGGCGCAGAACACGCCGAGAGGGAAGCTCCAGATCGGGCGCATAGTAGCAGGTTACACAGACGGGCAGTGTTCAGCGAGTTGCGAAATGGATTTCGGGTGGTCGGGAAGCTCTTGGCTCAAGGAGAAGGTTCAGCATAAACGGGCCCTGAAATTCGGTCCGGGCTCTGCTGGATTGCCTTTCCCAGCCACGCAATGGTCTGGCCGAGGTCGGCCATATTCCGCAGGCCCTCCTCGTCCTTCTCGACTTCACCTTTGTCCAGCCCAAACCCCAGGTTCCAGTAAGTCGAGCCCGGGATAATTGCCCCCGACATGAGAAACATGTGATTGATGGTGTCAAAGGCGTGCGTGCCGCCCCCTCGTCTCACCGCGATAACTGCTGCCCCGATCTTTCTCCGGAACAACCCTCCATTGGCAACCGCCACCAGCCCGGCACGGTCCAACAGCGCCTTCATTTCTGCGCTCACGTCGGTAAAATACGTTGGCGAACCGAGGATGATGGCGTCGGCCCGGATCATCTTCTCGAGGCAGCCGTCAAAGGCGTCATCCTTTTGCCCGCAGCGGGAGTTCTTCGCCTTGAAGCATTGGTAGCAGGCCCGACACCCGCGGATCGGCTTGCCCCCCAACTGGATGAACTCCGTGTCCCAGCCAGCTTTGGCCAACGGCTCCAGCACCTTTCGGAGCAGTGTTTCTGTGTTGCCGCCTTTGCGCGGACTTCCGTTGATGGCAATCGCTTTCATACATTTGCTGTAGGCTAAACCGCTTGGCAAAGAGGTTCGGCTGTTTGCACCGAGAAGGAATGTCCTCCCCACCCCCCAATGTCAAGGCCCGGCAGGTTGGGTCAACCGCTCAATTCAATTGCTCTTGCGGCAGACCAGGCGGACAATGCCTCGCGTTTGCGTATGAACTTCAGCCGTCGCCGCTTTCTTACTACCGCTGCCGGGGCCGGTGCGCTCTCCGCCGTGCCCCCGACCCTTACAGCCCAACACCCCCTCGCTTCTCGGCCATCGTCTCTCGACCCACAGGGCCTTGCCCTCCAAGAAGCCGCCGCCAAGACGGTTCTCCGGCTCAAGGGCCTGAACGCGCCTGTGATCATCGAATCCATCGAACTGCTCCGCAAGGGCCGTGAGCACTTCCTCCGCGTCCGCTCCAAGGACGGGGCTGAGGGCATTTCCGTTGACAATGGCCGAATGGATGTGCTGCACCCCATCCTGAACCGCTTGGTGATACCCTATTTCATTGGCAAGGACGCCCGCGATTGGGAGGAGCATTTGTTCGGAGTCTATCGTCATGGGGACAACTACAAGCTGCAGGGCCTGGCTCTCTGGTCGCCGGTGGCGCTGGTGGAATTTGCCGTCCTCGACCTGCTGGGCCGGCTCACTGGCCAATCGCTGGGTGAGTTGCTCGGCGGCGTCATCCGCAACCGTGTTCCCTTTTATGTGGCCAGCGGCCGGCGCGACACCACGCCCGAGCAAGAGGTTAATTATCTCCAGAGTCTCATCGAGCAAACCGGTGCCAAGGCCGTCAAATACCGTCTTGGCGGACGCATGAGCCGCAACCAGGATGCGATGCCGGGCCGCACCGAGAAGCTCATTCCGCTCTCCCGCAAGGCCCTCGGAGACAACATTGCCATCCACGCTGACGCCAACAGCTCCTACGACCCGCCCCAAGCCATCCGGATTGGCCGCATGCTGGAGGACATTCAAGCCATCTACTTCGAGGAACCGTGCCCGTTCGATAACTTTGAGGCGACCAAACAAGTCGCCGACACCCTCTCGATTCCGGTCGCGCTCGGCGAGCAGGAATTCAGCCAGTGGCGCTTCCAATGGATGATCCGCAACCGGGTCGCCGACATCGTCCAACCGGACCTCTTCTATTACGGCGGCCTGGTTCGCTCTCGGCGTGTTGCGCGCATGGCCGAGGTCTGTGACCTGGCTACCACCGTCCACCTCTCGGGCGGCTTCGGTTTCGTCTATTCGCTCCACTTCGCCTCCTGCACCTCCAGGATCGGTCCCTGGCAGGAATACAAGAAGGGCGTCGAGACCTACGGCCAGTGGTTTGATCCGCCGCTGCGCGTCATTGACGGTGCGTTGACCGTGCCCAAAGGCCCGGGGGTTGGCATCGCCGACCCGAAGGAGATTCTTAAGGGAGCAGCACCAATAGCGAGTGACACAAGATCATGACGCCCTTCATTGAGATTGACACCCCTGCTTTGCTTTTGGATGCGGGCGCCTTGGAGGCCAACCTGCAGACGATGGCCTCCTTTTTCGCTCACCGGCATTGCAAGCTTCGGCCCCATTTCAAGAGCCACAAATGCACTACCATTGCCCGACTACAGATGAAAGCAGGCGCCGTGGGCATCACTTGCGCCAAACTGGGTGAAGCGGAGGTCGTGGCCGACACCGGCATCCGCAACATCCTGATTGCCAATCAGATTGTCGGTCCGCTCAAGATTCGTCGTCTGATTGACTTATGCCGCCGAGTGGATCCGATGGTGGCGGTTGATTCGGCCGACAACATAAGAATGCTTTCCGAGAGCGCCGTGGCTGCTGGCGTCAGCCTTGGGGTGTTGGTGGAAGTGGATATCGGCATGGGGCGTTGCGGAGTGGCCCCAGGACAACCCGCGCTGGCACTGGCGCGCTTGGTGGCCTCGTCGGCAGGGTTGCGGTTTGAAGGCTTGCAGGGTTATGAGGGACACTGCGTTGACCTTCGTAATGAAAACGAGCGTGTCGAGAAGACGCGCCAATCGCTGAAATTGCTGGTGGAAACGCGTCGCCTGATCGAAGGCTCCGGGCTGCGGGTCAACCGGGTCAGTGGCGGCGGAACTGGAACTTACACCATTACTGGGGACTTTGAAGGAGTGGACGAGGTGCAGGCAGGCTCTTATGCCGCGATGGATTGGTGGTACGGCGACATTCGTCCGGAATTCAAGCAGGCCATGAGCGTTCTGGCCACCGTCATCAGTCGGCCCGATCGCAGTCGGGTGGTCGTTGATGTGGGCCGCAAGGGATTTGGCGCGGAATGGGGAGCGCCACGGGTTAAGAATCTGCCGGGAAGTCAGGTGGTAAGTTATGGATCAGAGGAGCACATGAAAATTGCGGTACCGCAGGATTCGATGATCAAGATCGGGGACCGCATCGAGATCGTCCCCTCCCACGGCTGTACCACAAGCAACCTGTATTCAGAATTCATCGTTCACCGAGCTGGCTTGGTGACCGACCACTGGCCCATAGAAGGCCGAGGGAAACTTCAGTAACGGGAGGTCCGCGGGTTGGCCACCTCCGCCTCATGCCAGAACAGGGAGCTCCATTCGTGAGCCGCCCAACGGTCCTCTTTCGAACCACCACGCAGTTCTGTTTTCCCGTCCAGGTATCTAATCAGTTGAGCCTGGCCCCATGACGCAACCACCTCACCTTCGTCTTTGTATGGCGGAAACAACTTCGGTTCTTCGCTGTTTTCGGCGGAACAGGGTCCAGTTCAGGCAGCAGATCAGTGCCGCCAGCCCTTCCTGCCGGGATTGACGCCGTGGGGGCTCAAGGCCCCAAGCGCCGATTCTCCACCCGAACCTTCTCGCCAGAGTGCCCCCAGTGCCCCCATGGTACCTCCGTAGCACCTCCGTTATACCTCCGTAGTACCTCCCTAGTACCTCCCTTTTTTATGGGGAGGTACAACGGACGTACTACGGAGGTACTAGGGAGGTACTAGGGAGGTAGTATCTGGAGTGGCTGGCGGAGGTCGTCCTGGCTGCTGGGCGGGGTGCTCTGGTTGCCAAGTCAGAGGCAGAGATGGATGCAGCCGTTAAAGGCTTGGAGAGCCGTGAGATACTCCTTACGAGGTTGATCAGGGATACAAACCGCAGCTTAACGAGGGTCCCTCCGGGTGGCGTCCGGTCAACCTTGGTTTTATTGGATACAATTGAGTTTGGTGCCGGTGGTGGGACTCGAACCCACACGCCTTTTGAAGGGCCCAGGATTTTAAGTCCTGTATGTCTGCCATTCCATCACACCGGCAACACCATGTACCCAGTCTCGCAAACGTGATGGAGGGGCGCAAGCAACCGCTCGCGCTCTGGACGGCTTCAACGTGCGTTTCGCACCGGCTACCGGCGACAAGGAAACACGGGCCAAGCCGGTGAGCGCACAGGCAGAAGCGGGCAACGTCAAGATTGTGCGCGGGCTCTGGAATGACGAGTTCCTGCGCGAGCTGGAAAACTTCCCGGCGGGCAAGCATGACGATTGCGTTGACGCCCTGAGCGGAGCATACGAGCAAATCGGCGGACGCGGCGCGCCGTTTGAGTTTGAGCGCGTGCCCATCTCCCGGCCCTGCGATCCGTTCGGGTACTTCGACCGGCGACTTCTGCGGGCCGGGGCGTTGCCCTTCTGACCGCGCAGCATGAAACCAGCGTCCCCAAAGTTGAAGGCTGCCACGAGAGCACACACTCTGTTTGCATGATTGCCTGTGAGGTATTCATCGCTAAATGGGGACAGCGTAGCAGGGGGTGTAGGACAAATACGGTCCAAGGCTACCCGGAAAAAAGGAACAGCTCCGGCTTGTAATAACCGAACCAGCGGTGGTACCCTCAGCTCAGATGCGGCTGATTATGAGCAGCTTACGTAGAGAAGAGGGGCAGAGGTTCCGGCAAGAAATAAACGAACCAGCCCCCAAGGCTCCAACCTGTATCTGCCGCCATACCAGGGTTTTACAACCAGAAGCACGGGTAGGACTCCCGGATTGGATCAGCGACTGGCCGTCGCAGAATCACAGTTGGGCCTGACCATATGCGAACGTTACTTCCACTCTTTGTCTTAGTCCTGACCATTTGCGTCGCGCGCCCGTCCGAGCCCTATCAAGTTGACATAAAGCAAGAGGCTTTCGCGGAAGCCACCGATGACATCGACCACCTGGAGCCTGTGAGAGACCGTGTCCCACAAGGCGATTACATTGCTCAGTTCATTGAGTCACCATCGTTCGCGAAGGGCACCTACTTGGCCTTGGCCAAAGCCGAAAACGGCAAATACGTCCTCCAACTCGCACCATCCCAGCAGACAGTCGCCCGAAGGACAAGCCCAAGCCGGAGACCGAATTGGAGATTCCGGTTTCACTTGCCGAGGTCATATATCAGACATGGGTGAATGCACTCTTGGAGGTGCGCTACGACCGGAAGAGTTATAGAGGATACGACGGCGCGAATTACACGTTTTCCAGTTTTGTCCGCGGACTGGGTGTTATGCACGGCTCCATTTGGTCACCTCGGGCGGACCTTCCACCCAAGTGGCTCGTGGATTCGGCTCACGAACTTGTCGCATTTGTCCGTGACCCAAAACGCGACCCGATTAAAACAGAGGCAGCGGTGAGAGCGACGCGTGATAAGCTGTTTGCATATCTCAAGGAGCATGGAAAGCACTAACAGTCGGGCCCAACAAGCGGATCCACCGAACCCCGCGATAACGCGCGGATTTCATGCTGGATACCCTTGGCGCGGGGTCGGTGATCCGCAGCGTTAGGGCCGAGCGGCAGCGAGATATGGATTACCGAAAGATCATCACGACGAACCCGAAGGTGCGGAACGGCCAGCCTTGTGTTCGGGGCATGCCGATTACCGTGCGAGAGATCCTTGAGGCCTGGCGTCCGGCAAGACGGTGGATGAGGTGCTCGCGAGCTACGCCAAGCTGACTCGGGAGGACATCCATGCTTGCCTTGAGCTCAGTGCACAGGGAGGCTGATGACCATGAAGTTCGAGGCCCTAACTTTGCGCTGCGCTGGACCGGGAGCAGCCGGTTCAGCCGGGCTCCAAGTGGCGACGTCCTAGGGGCTGCTCCCGGCACGGTGAGCTTTGCGTTCGACGACTTCGTATGTTTCGCGCATTGGCTAAAGCATTTCGTAAGCAGCAAGCCCCCAAGGAGCCGTTTGTGGACCAAGCACTCGGCGAGTTCGCGTTGAACCGGGACCTGGGATGGAAGAAGCACGTCGTCATGGGAGGACGAGAGGCCGAGTTAGTGCTCGGTTCGGACGGGGAGGCCCCCTCGGACGAGATGCTACAGACCGCGAGGTCGTGGGTGAGTGGGTGGCCTTCAGAGCTTCCGAGGATAATCGAATACATCCGCACCGAGCTTCGCAAGTGGGCCGACGAGCCTAACCTGCCGGACCCAGACAAATTCGAGGTCGAGTCAGTAAACATCCTGTGGAGGGATAAGCCGAATGCGAGCATGATTTACTTCCATTACCCTGGTGACGACATCCGGCTCTGGCATGTAACTTTCTACGGCTTCGAGCCCCATGGCTTTGCATACGATGACTGAGTTCAACCCAATCGGTTGAGCGAATGGCTGGCCCGCCAAGCCGTTGGCGAGTTCGAGAGTCAGTGGAGGGCCAGCCATCGCTCACCTCTGCGTTCGGCAGCAACATTCTTATGAACTTGAACTTCCCAGATGACCAACAGGCCATGGAGATATCGAAGGCGGTCCTAGAGCTGCTGCTCGACCTCCACATCTATGGGAGCAAACACGCTGTGGACGACGCATTGGGAAAAAACCTGCAGGCGTTGATTGCCGCGGGGGCGCTTTCGCCCAAGAGCGTTTCTTTTGTTGCAGCTCATCGGGTTCGTTTTCTCGGATTCAGGCCCAAACCGATTAGGCCGGATATTCCGGTGCTTGATGTTGAGCTGGCAGACAGGACCCCTCCGCTGCACATCATCGGCTATCGGGACGGACATGCGGAGCTCACAGCAAAGGCAGCAGAGCCCCCACAATGACAAGCCGAACCCCTCCACTCGACGCCGGGAGCGCGTCCTCTTACATAATCGCCTGGGAATTCTTCGAGGAATTCCGCGCGCTCCTGCCTCAATTCCACCGGCGGGGATTGATCTGATTTCAGTTTGCGTTCATTCAGTTAGCGTTCAAGATGGGTGGCATGCGCTTGCCACCATCCATCAGCAGCGATCGTCCCTCCCCCTTGCCCGCGGGCCTTCTCGTCATCGGCGTACTCTTGTTGAGTGGGTCACCACGCCTGTACGGCATCGAGGAAACCGGCGCAAAAAGCCGGGAGACAGTCCTGGACCGGGTGGTTCACCTTGAGAAGGAACTGCAGGAGGTTCCGGCGGTTCCCCCGTTGTGCGATTCGTTCAAGGGCGAGAAGCGCCGGATCAACGTGGGCGACTGCGAACTGTACTGCGAGACGGAGGGCCAGGGCTTGCCGTTGGTCCTGATCAACGGTGGCCCCGGCGCGACTCACCACGGCTTCCACCCGCATTTCTCACGCGCGGCGCAATTTGCACAGGTCGTGTATTACGACCAGCGCGGTTGCGGCGTATCGGAGTACAAGGCGGGCAGCGGCTATCGGGTGGACCAGGCGGTAGACGACCTGGACGCACTGCGCGCCGCCTTGAAAATCGACCGGTGGGTGGTCCTGGGCTGGTCGTACGGAGGATTACTGGCTCAGTGTTATTGCGTGAAGTATCCGGAGCGGGTGGCGGGCCTGGTGTTGCTGTGCGCTTCACCCGCCATGCCGCTGTCGCTGAACCGAACCCGCCAATATGACTTTCTGTCGAAAGAAGAGTTGAAGCGAATTGGCGAAATTCAACGAACCCCCCAACTGTCGATCGAGAAACTCGTCTACAACGCCCATCTGAACGGCGATTGGAAACGGCAGGCCTTTTACCGTCCCTCGCCCGAAGAACTGGCGCGCATGGCGCGTTACGAATGGAAACACGATCCGGTCTTTCGAAACCAGATCTGCGGCGACATGGGGAACGTGAATCTGCGCAGCGCGTACAAGAATTGTCCGCTTCCCATTCTGATCCTGGAGGGGGCCATGGATCTCACGTGGAACACGGATAAACTGGAGAAATTCCAGCAGTGTTTTCCCGGCGCGAAGCTCGTGCGGTTCGAGCGTTCCGCCCATAGCCCGTTTGCCGATGAGCCGGAGGCGTTCTTCCCCGCCCTGCGGGATTTCATGAAGAACCTGCCGAAGGGGACCGCGGCCGATGTGGCCCGGTGGAAGAAAGACATGGCCGACCGTCGGCTGCAGGAGGAAGCGGACGATCGCAAGGTTTCCCAGGCAATCACCTTCCGGACCGCGGAAAAGGCTCCCGAAGGTTTTGTTTCCTGGACTTTCTTCTGGCAGGCGCCCAAGACCGACGAAGGCGCGAAACTCGGTTTCCTGGTCCAGGATGGAGAGGGAAAGACATACTACCAAAGCGACAAACCGCACTTGTTGCCCGCGGGACAGGGAATCCGATCCGACTGGGAGAAAGGGTTTGCCGGAGGAGACCCCAAGGATCTTTGGGGAAAGCATATCGCGTTCACGATCCGGGTGACCAAGGGGCAAATGGAATTTCCGCCGGACGCCAGGTTTCGTTTCGAATTCCGCGATGAACAGAACCGCCTCATCAAGAAGATCGATGCGGGCAGAGGAACGGATCCTCCCCTGTAAACGAAATCCATATCAAAGCCGAGCACTGAACACAAGAAGGCACCGAAGGGATTTCAAGGATGTTGGCTTCATACTCTTGGGGATTGGTCGTTACCGCACTACTGTCTGTGATGGCTGAAGTTTGCGGCGCTCTGCCGAGACGCCGCTACGCAGGGAAAGTTCATGGGGAGGGGGAAACGCTCGACCGCGCTGGAGCACCTCTGGCGTCCTGGCAGGTCGGAAGTGGTGGCAGTAGTGGCACTCACCAGATACGCCCGGATGGCTTGGGGCATGCGGGAGAGGCTGGTCACAGGGGCAATGGGGGGTTAAGCTGGCGGCGATGAATGTGGAATACGCGGCTTTGGGAATCATCCTGGCCGCGGCACTTTATCTTTTTTGGACGCAGAAGCAGCGGACGGACGTGACGGCGCTGCTGGTGATGCTGGCGTTGATCATGCCCTGGCCACACCCGGGCGGGCAGTGGCGGGGCATTCTGACGTATCAGGAGGGGTTCTCGGGTTTTGGGAGCGCGGCGGTGATTATGGTGGCGGCGATGTTTGTGCTGGGGACGGCGATGGTGCGCACGGGCGCGGCCGAACGGCTGGGCGGGAAACTGTTTCGCGCCTGCGCACACAACGAACTCCTGCTCCAAGTGGCGGTGCTGACCGTGACGACGCTTTGCTCGACGGTGGTGAACGACACGACGGTGGTGCTGGTGTTTCTGCCGATCGTCATGGCGCTGTGCAAGGAGCAAAATTTGTCGCCGTCGCGGTATCTGCTGTGCGTGGCGTATGGTTCGCTGCTCGGGGGGCAGTGGACGCTGATCGGCACCCGCAGCAACATCATCATCAGCGATTACATGCGGCAGCGCACGGATGCGGGCATTGGCTTCTTCGATTTCACTCTCGTCGCGATGGTTGTCTTCGCCGCAGCGCTGGTGTATTTCGTGCTGTGGGGGAGGAGATTCCTGCCCAAAGCCGGGCAGGTGGAGTCGGCCGAAGAGACGCTGGCGCGCGAGTATCTGACGGAGGTGCTGGTGACGCCGCAGTCGGCGATCGTGGGCAAGTCGCTGGATCAACTGGCATGGTCGAGGCGGAGCGACCTGACGGTGGTGGCATTGATCCGGGGCCAGGAGCGCATCCCGGCCGCGAACTGGCTGAAGCTGCTGCCGGGCGATGTGTTGATCATGCAAGGGCCGGTCCCAACCATCGGCGACCTGCTCAAATCCTCCGACTTCCAACTGAAGGAAGAGGTCAAGCTGGACCATCAAACCCTGCGCAGCGTGGACCTGGTGACGGTGGAGGCCTTGCTGGCGCCACACTCCGATTACCTGGGCAACACGCTGGAACAGATGGATTTCAGCCACGAGTACGGGTTCACGGTGATGGGCATCTCCCGCCACGGCAGAACGATTCGCGAGCGGCCGATGGCCACGCCGCTGCAGTATGGCGATTCGTTGCTGCTCCTGGGTCACGTAGCGCGCATTGAGCGGTTGGAGCGGAACCTGAATTTGTTCCTGGTCGGCCACCGGCCCTTTGCCGGGTTGGGGAGGAAGAAGGCGGCCATGACGCTGCTGCTGTTGTTGGGAGTCGTCGTTACCGCCGTTACCGGCATCCTAACCCCGGCGATTTCTATTCCGCTGGCCGCGATGCTGGCGCTGCTGCTCGGCTGCGTGAAGGTCAAGCATGCCTATACAGCCGTGGACTGGCAGGCGGTGGTAACTGTGGCGGGGATGATCCCGTTCGGGCTGGCGCTGGAAAAGACAGGCGCGGCGGCGGAGTTGGCCCAGGCAACGGTGAGGGCGCTGGAGGGATTCGGCCCGATGGCGGTGATGGCGGCGATGCTGGCGGTGGCGGTGGCGTTGACGCAACTAATCGAGAACGCCGCGGTGGCGATCATCCTCGCGCCCGTGGCCTATCAGATGGCGAAGGAGACGGGAGCTGATCCCAAGCCGTTCCTGGTGGGACTGGCGATCTGCGTCTCGGCGGCGTTCTGCACGCCGGTGGCGCACGAGAGCACGATCCTGGTGATGGGGCCCGGGCGATACCGGTTTAGGCACTACCTGCAGGTGGGCGGGCTGATGGCGCTGTTGACCTGGCTGATCGTGTCGCTGGTGACGCCGATGGTGTGGCCTTTCAGCCGGTAGATTGCCCGGCCTGGAAGGCTTCGGCGGCCTCGTGGACGGCGTGGAAGATGCTTTCGCGGCCGATTTCGCTGGTGAAGCCGATGCGCTCGAGGACTTTGCGGAGCGGACGATTCGCATGGGCGAACTTGAGCGCGATGCCTTGCTGGGTGAGTTCCTTGTTGAGGGCGCGGAGGGCTTCCGAAGCGGTGATGTCAATGTCGGTGATGGCCTGGGCGTCCACCAGGAACCAGCGCACCGGGACCGGGCTGGCGGCGACCACCTCGCGCACGCGCGCGACGAAATGGCCGGCGTTGGAAAAGAGCAGCGGGGCGTAGAAGCGGTAGGCGATGAAGCCGGGAATGGTCTGCCCTTTCGATTCTTCGCCGAGGTCGTGGAAGCCGTCGCCGGGCACGATGCGCAGGACGGCGTCGGGCGGGTTGGAGATGCGGTCAATGAGGGACAGCAGGGAGAGGGCGACGCCGACGAGGATGCCAGGCACGACGCCGACAGCGAGGACGCTGAGGGTGGTGAGGGCCGCCAGCAGGGCGCTGCGCGGGTAGAACCGGTAGATGCGGACCATAACGTCGAACTCGACGAGCGTGGAGCCACCGTAGATGAGTAGCGCGGCGAGCGCTGCGACGGGCAGCCGCGCAATCAGCGGCGTGAGGAACTGCAGGACCAGGATCAAGGTGGCGGCAGCGACGAGGCTGGCCAGTTGGGTCTTGCCGCCCGCCGAATCGTTGATGGTGGTGCGGGATTGGCTGCCGGTGACCGAGAATCCCTGGAACAGCCCGGTGAAGAGGTCCGCAACGCCGAGGGCGGAGAGTTCCTGGTTGGGGTTGACTTCGTAGCCGTTCCTGGCGGCGAAGGCGCGCGCCAGGAGGATGCCCTCGGTGTAGGTCAGCAATGCGATGCCGATGGCGGCCGGAAGCAGGGTGTGGATGTCACGCCAGTCGGCGGCCGGCAGGCCGAAGCCGGGCAGGCCGCGGGGGAACGCGCCGACGACTGCCACGCCGCGGTTTTCGAGGCGGAGCGACAGCGAGGCGGCAATCGCCGCGGCGACGACGACCAGCGCAGGCGGGATTCTTGGGGCGAGGCGGCGCAAGGCAACGATGACCGCCAGCACGCTCAGGCCGAAGAGCAAGGTCGGCCCGTGCGCGTGGCGGAGCTTGCCGGTGAGTTCGGCGAGCCGGGGGAAGAAGTCGTTGTGGTCGAGGCGAATGCCGAAGAGCTTGTCGAGCTGCGAGGCGACCAGGATCAGGGCGGCGCCGGTCATGTAGCCGACAAGGACGGGTTTGGAGAGGAAGTCGGCGATGGCGCCGATCTTGGCGGCGGCGCCCAGCAGCAGGAGCAGCCCGCTGAGCACAGCCACCGTGGCAGCGAGCGTGGCGGCGCGGGCGGGGTCGCCGGCAGCCAGCGGGGCGATGGCGCTGGCAATAAGCAGCGAAATCGCAATGTCCGGCCCCACGATGACCTGGCGCGAGCTGCCGAAGAACGGGTAAACCAGGAGGGGTACGAGGGCGGCGTAGAGTCCGTGTTGCGGGGGCAAACCCATCAGGCCGGCATACGCGATGACGGACGGAATCATGACCACGCACACACTGACACCCGCTATGAGGTCGGCGCGGAGCCACTCGCGGTGGTAGTCGCGGAAGAGGGCCAGGCCGGGCAGGTAGCGCAGTAGGGCGGAAGGCGGAAGGTGAGCAGGTGCTGCGTCTCCAGGGCCGGGGGGCCGGGAGGGTGGTTTGGCGGTCTGGTCCATCGTAATGTCAACCGTCCGACGTCAGGCGACCCTAGCGCAGGGCAAGGTAAGGGGGAAGAGAAAACGGGTGGACACGAGGTTCCTCTGAGGCAGTCGGTCGAAGCGAGAACCAGGCACACAGGCCTGAGAACCGAAACCCGAAACCCGAAGGCCGAAGGAAGGCCGAAATCCGAAATCCGAAAAAGGCAGGAACCGATGGACTGCTGCTTTGTAATAGCGTGAGTCGACTCGGGTTTCGGATTTCGGTTCTGTTTCGGATTTTGGCTTTCGGAATTCGGATTTAAGGCGCGCCTCACCGGCTTTGGAGAGTCTCCGGGTGATCACGTTGCGCGCCGCCTTGTCCCCAGAACTGGTGACTGGCGGGGAACAGGGGGTCTGGTAAGGTTAGGGCGTGTTAACGATGCTAGTGTGTGGCATCGGAAAAGATTTTGAGCTGTTCTCAAATGTAGAATGTGGCAGAAAGGCCGGGTAAAAAACCCGGCCTTTCTGTTTGTTTGTACGCGCGGCAGCCTGGGCCGCTGACTTCCCCAGGCCGAATTCCTCCGCAAACGCCCAGCAAAGCCGAGTTGCGCAAACTCAGCCTGGCCTCTAGAACAAGGCCATGCAGAAATCGTGCTCCTCCGAGTTTGGGCTGCCAGCATTCTGTTTCGGGGCCGTTTTGGTCCTGCTCCTGGGCTGTCAATCGGGGCCGCCGGCCGGCGGACGCGCGGAAGCACCTGTCGTGCGGTTGCGGGAGGCGTCGCTGGTCCAGTTCCGCGGCGCTGGGAGTGCGAGTCCGGATAAGCCCGGGGACTGTGACTGCAACAGCCCGGCTCATTGGGACGGCGATAGGCTTTACCTGTTCAACTCCGCCGGCCATCCCTGGCGCAGCTCCGGGTCAGACCTCCTCCAGTTGAACCAGGACTACCGGCGGTGCGAGTACGACAACCAGGCCAACGGCGGGCGTTGGATTGAATGCACCTGGAAAGCCGACAACGGTGTGTTGTACGGCTGGTATCACCTGGAACCGCGAGGGGTCTGCGCCGGCGGGCTGACCAATTCGCCGAAAGCGCACCTGACCGCGCCACGGATCGGGGCGGCGAATTCGACCGACAACGGCGCGACGTGGCACGACCTGGGCATCGTGCTTGAGTCGCTGCCGGTGCTGCGGTGCGATACGAAGAATTTCTACTTCGCCGGCGGGAATGGCGATTTCTCGGTCATGCTCGATGGCCGGAAGGAGTTCCTTTATTTCTTCATCAGCACCTACGCGGGCGAGGTCGCCGAACAGGGGGTGGCGGTGGCCCGGATGCGGTGGGCCGAGCGCGATCAGCCGGTCGGCAGGGTCTGGAAATGGCATAACCGTCGGTGGGGCGAGCCAGGTCTGGGTGGACATGTTACGCCGATCATGGCGGCCAGAATTGACTGGCATCGCGCGGATGCCGACGCCTCTTGGGGACCCTCCATTCATTGGAATACGCACCTGCGCCAATACGTCATGCTCCTCAACCGTGCCAGGGACGGCGATTGGACGCAGGAAGGCATCTACGTCAGTTTCAACCGGGACCCGGCCAATCCGGCGGGGTGGTCGCCACCGCAGAAGATCCTCGATGCTCCCGGCCGGGACCGCTGGTACCCGCAAGTCATTGGCCTCGACGGGACTAGACGCGAGACGGACAAGCTCGCCGGCCGGGTCGCCCGCCTGTTCGTGCGCGGGCAGTCGCGTTGGGAAATTCTGTTCTTGCAGCCCAAAGAACAGCCGTAAGCGGGCAACCGCCGCGGAGAATGCCATGGCGTCCGCAACGTGGCCCGGCCAGCCTCCAGGCTCCAGTGCCTTAGTGCTCTGGGGCATAAGTTCGGTGACGTATTCTGAACCGATATGGTGTAGCGCAGATTTTCAATCTGCTGTATCGCAGGTTTGTAACCTGCCGGCTTCCCATCAGTGCTGGCAGGCTTTCTAGCGCGGACGCTCTGCCGATTGCAAATCGGCGATACGGCAGATTGAAAATCTGCGCTACGTCAGCGTATTTCCGTCCGTGGGCACTTAGCCACTCCGCTCGTCCTCGCAACCATCGGCCTGTCCCCAGAACTGGTGACTGGCGGGGGACAGGGGGTCTGGTAAGGTTATGGCGTGTTAGCGATGCAAGTGTGTGGCATCGGATAGAATTTTGAGCTGTTCTCAAATGTAGAATGTGGCAGCAAGGCCGGGTAAAAAGCCCGGCCTTTCTGTTTGTACAGGCGGCAATCCTCCAACCATTTGACTTAGATCAAACAGGGTGTTGGCCCGGCTTGACGTCCCGGGTCAAAAGGCTTTGACTGATGCGCGTGCGGGCGGACTGGGCTCCGCAAGGTAAACCTGTGCCCCAGGGTCCGCGTAAGCGCAGGCAGCAGCGAACTCCGTAACAAATGAGCAGCATGAGACTCAATATGAATCCTGGAAGCGTAACCTACCTCCTGTTCTGTGGCGTCGTGGCGGCAGCGTTGGCCGACACGGCCCCGGCCCGGGCAGCCGCGCCCTCTTCGAGCGCCTGCATCGAGTGCCATCAGAAGACCAATCCCAATATCGTCGCGGACTGGAAGCTGAGCCGGCATAGCGAGGTGGAGGTTGGGTGTGCGGATTGCCACGGCGCCGGGCACCAATCCACCAACGACGTCGCCAAAGTGCAGATCCCGACGCCCGACACCTGCGGCGAGTGCCACGAGACGCAGGTCAAGCAGTTCAAAGGCGGCAAGCACGCAGCCGCCTGGGCGGCCATGAAGGCTATGCCCACCATCCACTGGCAGCCAATGGCGCTGACCGAAGGTATGAAAGGCTGCGGCGCCTGCCACAAGATCGGGCTCAAAACGCCCCAGGAGATCAAGGACTTGAAACAGGGCAGCGGCGGGTTTGGCGTGGCATCGTGCGACGCCTGCCACACCCGGCACACGTTCTCGAAGAAAGAGGCCCAGCAGCCGCAGGCGTGCCAGACCTGCCACATGGGGTTCGATCATCCCCAGTGGGAGATGTATTCCGCCTCCAAGCACGGCGTGCGGGCGTTGCTCAAGCAGACCGGCACGTTGCCGAAGGAAACACCTGCGCCGACCTGTCAGACCTGCCACATGCAGAAGGGCGACCATGGTGTTGATACGTCTTGGGGCTTCCTCGCAGTGCGCCTGCCGATGCCGGAAGACAAACAGTGGGCGGCTGACCGCGCCACAATTTTGCAGGCGCTCGGGGTGCTCGACCCGGATGGCAAGCCGACGGCTCGCCTGGACGTCGTGAAGGCGGCCAACGTCGCCAAGCTGACCCAGGAAGACTGGCAGAAGCAGCGCGACAAGATGCTGCAGACCTGCGCCCAATGTCACTCGAGCAACTTCGCCAAACAGCAACTCGAGCAGGGCGACCGCATGATTCAAGAAGCGGATCGTCTGATGGCCGAGGCCATCCGCATCGTCGCCGGTCTATACAAGGACGGTGTGGTGCCGAAGCCGAAGAGCTATGCGTATGCCTTTCCCGACCTGCTGACGTTCCACGACGCGCCGACGGTGATTGAGCAAAAGCTCTTCGTGATGTACCTGGAACATCGCATGAGGACCTTCCAGGGCACGTTCCATGCGAACCCGGATTACGCGCTCTGGTACGGTTGGAGCGAGATGCAGCGCGACCTGACCGAGATCAAAGCGCTCGCCACGGAATTGCGCGAGAAGAAGAAGTAAGAGAGGGTCTCCAGCCTGTCTCAGAGGCTAGTCCAGGGAGGGCGAGCGTCCGCGCGAGCCCGAACTTCTGCGGAAATCCCAAGGAATCAGGGCTCGCGGGGACGCTCGCCCTCCCGGGTTTGGATTGAAATGGCGAGCTTCATGCAGCCCTGTGTGCCTGGGCCGCATCTCGACACTGCCTCCAAAGCGCGGCTTTCCCCAGCCGCAGCAACACCGACCACCTAACGCTGCCCGAATGTTCCAAGACCCACCCCCTGGCGGACGCGCTGCGGCTGGGGACAGCCGCGCTCCGGCCATGTCCCGAAGGCTGGCAGGGGATTGAGCAGCCTTCGACCGGGGCTCAGCGCGGGGTGAGCGCCTCCAGCAGTGCGGCGCGGCGGGGCTCCGGGAGGCCATGCCCGTGACATGAATCTTCCGGCGACCGGCTCGCGGGCAAGGTGGCTCCTGTTCGCTGTCCCCCAGTCAACATGGGCCTTCCGAAAACGGTATAGCTTCCTGTCCCATCCTGCCTACCCCGGCAAGTCACAGTCCAGTTAATAGACAAAGACCGCAGGTGTGCTGAAGCCGAAAGACCACCCCAATCTTGGTTCTCGGCTTTGCAGACCATGTGCTCCTATGTGGATCCGAATCCACAGGGCAGCGCATAGGCAATGAAGCCGTAACAAAGCCGTAGTACATAGCTCGCACATCGCAGGAGACTACCAAGAATCCGGTCTGGAGGTTGCCGACTTGCGGGATCGAGAGTTCTCAATCCTGCGTGGCATGGTTCTTGCGATTGCAGGAACCGTAGGTTCCTTGCCTACATCCTCCTGAGTGGGGCGGTGCCGGGACCAACAGGTGCCGCCCTCCTCTTTTCATGGTTGGGTTGGGGGCGGCCCGGTGTAACAGCCGGGCCGCCCTTTCCCTTTTCCGGATAAAGGCGGGAAACCGGTTAATGAGTCGGCAGGGATCCGTCCGCTGGGGTCTTCCCGGGCGCGGCTGCCGCCGGGACTTGAGAACCGTCGCACTTGCCTTCCGGCGTCTGGTCGAGCGGATGCTCTTCCTCCTGCCAGTGCTTCGAGACTTTGCCATTCCAGCAGGCCCAGTTGAGCGGATAGACGTCCGGGTCGAAGATGACGTGGTAGAAGTGCCAGACGACAATCGCCAGGCAGGCGAGGATGGCCTCGTAGTAGTGGATCGTCAGCGGCGACGTCCACCGCCCAGCGCGGCAGGAACTGCGTGACATCCATCTTGAACCAGATCATCAGGCCGGTCACCCCCATGATGATCGTGCCCCACACCACGGCCCAGTATTCCATCTTCTCCGCGTAACCGAAGCGGCCGATTCTTGGCTTGGCTGTGCTCAGGCCGGTCAGATAGCGCGCGTTGTCCGTCAGGTCCGTCAGGTCCTTCTTGACGGGCAGAAAGTCCTTGACGAGCTGCCGCCCCTCCCGCGTGCGCAACAGGTAGATGAGGTGATAGGCTCCGGCGACCAGGAGCACGACGCCGGCGATGCGATGGCTCCAGCGGCGGAACATTTCGTTGGAGCCCATGGCCTTGCCGATCCAGGAATCCGGGAACTTGAGGGCGAAGCCGGTGACGGCCAGCGCGATGAAGCTGACCGCCAGGATGACATGCTGCATCCGCTGGGAGAGGGTCATGCGCACCACGGTGAGGTTGGCGGCGCGGTAACGGGCGCGGACCTTCTTCGCGAACAGCAGGAGGTTGTGCGCCAGCATGAAGCCGATCGTGCCGACGATCAGCACCAGGTAGATCCGCCGCACCCAGCGGTTGATCTGCTCGCCAATGTCGGCGCCGGCACTCGTGGCAGCGACGTCCACGTGCACTTTGCTCTGGGCGAAGTTGTCGGTCGCGCCCGGGATGGCACTTGCCGCAGGTTGCCACCAGGTTGGTTTTATAGATGCTCGAGCGCGGGTCGGTCGAGGGGAGGATCCTGTGGACGCCGTGGCAGCTGGCGCAGTTGGCGGCCAGGGTGGAGCCGTATTGCGCCGCCAGCCCGTGGTAGCTCTCGAAGAAGGTCTTCACCCGGTCCGGGCGGCAGGTTGTATTTGGTGTTCAGCCGCTCCGAAGCGTGGCAGCGGCTGCAGACTTCGAACCGAGATCTTCAGCGGGGAGCTGGTCTTGAGCGCCTCGATCTTGTGCTCCGAGTGGCAATCGGTGCAGGTGGGCGCGTCGCGGTGCCCGGCGGCGAGGGCCTTGCCATGCACGCTTTCCTCCACGTCCTTGGCCGCCTGGTCGTGGCAGCCGCCGCAGGTCTCGGCCAGACGGGAGAAGTGGAGCGGCGACTCCGGCGAGGTGGGCGGCAGGATGCTGTGGCCGTCGTGGCAGTCGCTGCACGTGGCGGAGCCTTTCTGCCCTTTGGCCAGGGCCAAGCCATGGACGCTGGCGCCGTAGCTCTCGGATTGCTTCTCGTGGCACTGCTTGCAGTTGACCGGCTGCGCCGGCGACTTCGTCGTCGGGGTGCTTGGCGGTGATGTCCGCGTGGCAGCTCGCGCAGGTGTTGGTCTTGTGGACCGAGGCCGCGAGTTTGGCCACATCAACGAACAGGGAGACCTCTTTGCCGGCGGCGTTGGTCTTGGTGAGCGTCTTGTCGCCGTGGCAGTCCAGGCAGGCGCTGTTCTTGATCGGTTCGGCGGCGGCGGCGGCCGCCGGTGGCCCGTTAAGGGCAAGAAAGGTTGCAGCCAAGAGGCCAGCCACAGTATCGCTGAACAGCCATTGGGTGTCAGGATTGCGCCTGGCGACCAAGACAGCTTTGCATTGGTTGGCGTTCGCTTCGCATTCCTTGGCCTACCCGCCGTGCGCCAGGCGGGTGATCATGGCGTAGATGATCAGCAGGAGCAGGATCACGCCCAGGCCAAAGAAGAAGTAGCCGAAGGATCGGGCAATGCTCTTCCAGCGGAGCCACTCGTCGCGCACGCGATGTTCCTCGAGCCGGCCCTCGGCCACCAGGCGGTCGTACCAGCGGTGGCGTTCGTGCAGCAGCTCGTTCTTCGAAACGCGCCCGGAGAAGATGACCGTGTCCATCGGGAACTTCTCGATGCGGAAATGCGTATTGAAGAAATGGATGGAGAAGATGAAGCCGGCGGCCAGCAGGGCTTCATCCGAGTGAACGATCAAGGCAATATTGATAATCCAGCCGGGCAGGAAGCGGGTAAAGAACGTGGGGAACCACATGACCAGGCCGGAAGCCCCGATGATGGCGACGCCCCAGAACACGGCGAAGTAATCAAACTTCTCCCAATAGGTCCAGCGGTCGAACTGTGGCTTCGGGCCCTTGCCAAAGAACCACTTGTTGTGCGCCACGAAATCGCGCCAATCCTGCCAGGTGGGAATCATCGAGTCCGGCGCCAAACAGCACCTGCCAGAGCCGTTGGAGGCTCAGCCTGCCCGTTTGCGGATCGCGAATCTTCGCTCGGCCGCGCCAGGATCGGCCCACCAGCGAGGCCACATGCAGGCCGAAATAGAGGAACGTCACAATCGCGCCAAGGCGGTGCAAGGCGCGGGCGGTTTCCGCGCCGCCGATGACGCGGAAGAGCACCTTGGCCCAGTCGGTATAATAGAACTTGAGCGGCATGCCGGTGATGACCAGCAGCAGGAAGCTGGTGACCACCAGGAAGTGGAGGAGGCGCTCGAACGGCAGGAAGCGGGTGAACCATTCATCGTCGGTCTGGGTCTTGACTTTGGCCTCGCGGAATTTCTTCGAGTCGTGCAGGTAAAGGTAGAACGCTCGCACGAGCCAGATGAGGGTGTGCAAACCGAAGAAGGTGAAGACGCCGATCAGCAGGCCGGTCATGCCGAGAAAGACCGCGTGGAGCAGCGGATAATTCTTGCCGTCGAGCGGGTTGGCGTGGGGTTTGTATTCGGTGAACGCCTTCCTCGCTGTGGGATGACATTGCTGACACGTCGCCAGGATGTTGGTCTGGGAGAGCCGTGAGGCCGGGTTTGAGGGCGGCAGCACGTCGTGATGGCCGTGGCAGTCGTAGCAGGCAGCGACATCGGAAGCGACGTTCGGCTTGCCGAGGGCCATGGCTTTGCCGTGGTAGGTGTCGCGGTAGTGGGTCAGGCGGTCCTGGTGGCATTTGCCGCAGCGCTGGTCACTGGCCATCTTGAAGTGGCCGTTCTGGGGGGTCTCGACCTCGTGCGCGGTATGGCAATCGGTGCAGACCGGTCCACCCTTGTCGCCCTTGGCGAGGAGCTGGCCATGGACGCTCTTCGCGTAGGTCTCTTCGATGCCAACGTGGCATTTGCCGCAGGTCTTGGCGACATTGGCGTGGTTAATCGGTGAGTCGCGGTCCACCGCGCGCTTGATGTCATGGACCCCATGGCAGTCGTTGCAGGAGGGGGCAACGATGAGACCCATCTTGAGCAGGGCGCGCCCGTGGATGCTGTCCATGTACTGCGCCGCCGCCTGCGGATACTTCATCTTGTATTCCTCGGTCAGCCTGGGATTGCTGTGGCATTTGGCGCAGGTCCCGGGCAGGTTCAGCTTGAAGACAGGCGACTCGGGGTTTTTGGCAGAGAGCATGTCGTGGGACCCGTGGCAATCCCAACAACTGGCGGCGCCGGAAGCGCCCATCTTGTGGCTCCCGCCATGCATGCTGGCGGCGTAGTCTTTGGTCTCCTTCTCGTGGCACTTGACGCAACTGGGCGGCTGCGCCGGCACATCGTCGTCCGGGTGCTTGGAGGAAATATCCGCGTGGCAATCCGCGCAGGTATTCGTCTTGTGGACGGTAGCCTTGAGCCTGGCTTCATCAACGAACAGGGAGATCTCTTTGCCGGCGGCGTTGGTCTTGGTGAGCGTCTTGTCTGAATGGCACTCCAGACAGGCGCTGTTGGGGCTTTTTTCGGCAGCCAGGGCGGGCTGCAAACCGAGCGAACACCAGGCCAGTAAGAGCAGAGTGATGAGCGTGGCCGTCGGTCGGTTCATTCGAGTTCTACAGTCCGCCGGTGTGGCAATCATTGCAGCCTCCTTCGACTTCGTCGCCCGGGTGTTTGAATTTCTGCCCCTTGGGTGTGAGTTGGTCCAATTCGGCACCGCTGCCCTGTGCCAGGATGGTGTGACAGGCACTACAGTCATTGGCTTTGATGGAACGCTTGCCATCGGCGGTCTTGTGCAAGCCATCGTGGCAGCGGAAACAGCCCGGCCAGTCCTTGTGGCCGATGTTGTCCGGATAGACCTTCCAACTGGCTTTCATCTCGGGAAAGAAATTGTCCTTGTAGATCTGCTGCACGGCGTCAATCGCCGGCCGGATGCGCGCGTCGCTCGGATAGAGCTGCGACAACATTGTGGCGATGCTCTGCAGCGCCTGTGTCTCGTTGGTGTAGGTCTGGGTTAGCACGTAGAGTGCGTTGGATTTAATGAAGGGCAGCCCGCGATCAATCTTGTCCAGGGCGAGGGCGAGGTTGACGGCGCTGTTGGGGGTCTGATAGCGGTGGGCCGGGCGGTTGTGGCAATCCATGCAGTCCATCTGCCGCAGGGAAGCCTCATCCACCGTGTTGGTGAATTTCGGGGTGCGGAATTCGGTCACCACGCCCTGCGACAATTCGGTCACGCGGACATAGGGGATCTTCTGGCGCGCTTCGTCGGTGGCGAGGTATTCGACTTTGTTGCCGACGTTCATATGCCAGTGAATGCCGCCGACGGGGCCGTGCGTCGGGTCGCCGCCGCCCACATGCATGAGGAGGCGGACGGTGAAAGGCGTGTTGGTTTGGTCGGCCAGGAAGTAGTGGTAAGTGTGTTCCAGGTTGCCGACAAATTTCTGTGGCCAGTGGCATTCCTCGCAGGTTTCCTGGGCCGGGCGCAGGTTTTTGACGGGGGTGGGGATAGGGCGGGGGTATTTGTCCGCCATGGTGGCATAAACCTGGTAGGTGCCGGAGAGCTTGGAGCGAACGTACCAACTGGCGCCCTTGCCGATATGACACTCGGCGCAAGCGACCCGGGCATGGGGCCCGTTGCGGTAGGTGACGTACTCAGGCTTCATCACCCCGTGGCAAGCCTGGCCACAGAAACCGACTGACTCGGTGAAATGGTAGGTCTGGTAGGAGCCGAGGGCGGAAATCAGCAGGAACAGGACGCTGCTGGCCAGGAAGAGGCCGAACAACCGCCGGTCGCGCGGGCGGGTGAGATCAATGCGCAGCGGCGGCAGCGGGCCGGAGGTCTTGACGATCTGGCGATGGCGCAGGACAGCTCCCAGGAGGGCCAAGAACAGGCCCATCACCAGAAAGGCTGGCGCCACTAGGTAAGTCAGAATCCCAATGTAGGGGTTGGCGGAATGGGACAGTGCATCCAGCACCAGCAGCAGGAAAAAGGAAAATAAACTGCCCACCACCACCACCAGACCGGACAGGCTGAGCCAGTTCCGGAATACAGAGGTGCGCCGCGGGGGTGCCGGTGCGGGGGTGGTATCGGAACTCATGGTCGGGTTTCGTTCATCAATGTTCGTCCGCAGGGAATCTTATGAGCCCGCAGTGGTTGAGTCAAAGGATTCCCTCCCCCCGTCCAACGGAGGGAGGGGCCATAGGTGAAGGATCGTTGCCGGCGCGCGGCGCCCGTGCGCCGGCGAGGCCGAAAACTACTTCTTGAACTTCCGCATATAGGCGACGAGGCCTTTGATCTCGTCGTCCGACAGGCCTTCGACGGGCTTCATGACCTCTTTGCCGTCTTTGTCCTTGTAGCCTTCCTTGATAGCCTTGAAGGCCGCCTCATCCTTCAGTTCGGCCTGCACCTTGGCATCGGTGTAGTCCTTGGCGCCCCATTTTTTGCCCATCTTGGTTTGGCCCTTGCCATCGGCCCCGTGGCACTTGGCGCAGTCCTTTTCGTAGGTAGCCTTGGCATCGGCTGCACAAACGGACAAGGCCGGAATCGCCAGCAGGGCGATCACCAGTGATACTGTTTTCTTCATACTTCTATTGGTCTATTGTTGGTTCAACGCGTTGTTCTCTTCCTGGCTTGAGCTTGAACCGGCGGGAAAGCGAATTCACCGCCGCGGCTTCCAAGCCAGAAAATCACTTGCTACGTCGCCGGCGCACCTTGCGTCTCCAGGGCGGCGGCGCTTGGCAGCTTCTCCGACAGGAACAGCTTGATCAGCATCATCAGAGTGGCGAACGGCAGGCACAGCAGCAGGGCCCCCATGAACCAGCCTTCGAGCCCGGCAAATTCCATCTTGTAGCTCATCACGCCCCTCAGGCTCTTGGAGAAAAGCTGTCCGCCGATCACCACGTTCCACCGCATGGCCAGCACGCCGACCATGATCAACGCCGCGCTGGCGAAATACAGCCGCCGCCGCGCCAGCTCCGGCACCCGCCGCCGGATCAACTGCAGCACACCCAGCAGAACCAGCGGCACCAGCGTGCCAAACATCACCTGACCCAGGCTCAGGGTGTAAAACAGTTTCTCCCGCGCCATGTACTGCATCACCTGAAAACCTTCCTCCGCGGAGTAAATGCGGTGGATCCAGTCCAGCGCTTCGATCGCCGCATCCACCACCAGGGCGTAGAACAGGAACATGCCCATCACATCCAGGCATTTCATATCCACCGGCTTGCGGCGGACCCAGCTCAACACCATGTAGTTGAACACGCACAGCGCGATGCCGGACACCATCGCCGACATGATGAAGATGATCGGCATCAGCACGTTGCCCCACCAGGGATTGGCCTTGACCGATCCGAAGATGAAACCCACGTAGCCGTGCAGCAGAAAGGCCGAGGGGATGCCGACGATGGACAGAACATGCCCAATCTTGTGGTCGAGCTGCACCGCCGACTCGGACACGTCCGTCACGCCCACGGTGAAGAGGCGATACAGCACGCCTTTCAGCCCGGGTGTGGTCTCCGACCACGCGACGAAGTCCCGCCGGTAGTCGAACCACAATTCCAGCAACAGCACCGCCATCAGGTACCAGGCATACACAAAGCCAAAGATCGCCATGGGGGACGTGAGATGCGGCGTCATCATCACCTCGTAGCAGCGTTCCGGATGCCCGAGGTGAAACAACAGCGGCAGGGGCGCGCACAGCAGGAACGCAAAGGCCGTCAGCAGCGACAGCCGGTACACCGGCTCGAGCGCCTTGACATTGAACACCCGCACCAGCGACGCCATGATGAAGGCCCCCGCCACCAGGCCAGTCACGTAAGGATAGAGCACGATCAGAACGCTCCACAGCGGCTGATGCGTTGCCTCGTTCGGATACACATAGCCCTCGAAATGGGGGACCACCACCGGGATGAAGTTGGTCAGTTCGTTGGTCATCTCACATGACCTCCTTGTCAATGCCCGCGTAGAACAGGCGCGGCTCGGTTCCGAGGTGCGGTTTCAGGGTCACCACCAGGTTGTTCTGGTAGAACCGCTGGAGCGGGTCATCGGGCAGGGGATGCTTGAGATCGCCGAAGATGCGCGCCTGCGTCGGGCAGACCTCCACGCAGGCGGGCTTGAGCCCCCGGGTGATGCGGTGGTAGCAGAGCGTGCACTTCTCGGCGGTCTTCGTTGCCGGGCTGAGAAACCGGCAGCCGTACGGACAGGCCTGGATGCAGAAACCGCAGCCGATGCAGTAATTTGGGTCCACCAGCACCGCCCCGTCCGGCGCGTCAAAAGTAGCTCCCACCGGGCAGACCTGGACGCACGGGGAATGCTTGCAGAGATTGCAGAGTTTGGGGACGAAGAACGAATGTTGGATCTCCACCTTCGGCACCGCCGGCTCGGGATAACCGTGCATCCCGCCGTTCGGACAATCCACCAGCGTTTCCCCCCGCGCCGCCCCGGAGCCCGGCTTGGGTTTGGCAATGATGTAGCGCTCGACCCAGGTGCGGAAATAAGGCCCCTCGGGGACGTGGTTCTCCTTCTTGCACGCCTCGACGCATAAACCGCAGCCAATGCACCGGTTTGCATCAATGGCCATGACCCACTTATGCTGGGTTGGGTCATAACCCTTTGGCGCGGGCGTGGAAACCAGCACCTTCTGCGCCACGGCCTTGGCCGCCTTGGCCGCCGGGGCCGCCAGCAGGCCGGCTAGCGCCGCGCTGAGCCGGGCAATAATACTGCGTCGCGAAACGGGCTTGTTCATGGAACCTCCAATGGGCTGTGCGGCACGTGGCATTCCGTGCACTTGGTTCCGGCGTAGTGATCTTTGATCACCACCTGCTTGTGCCACTTGGGCCGCGAAGGATTGGCCTCGTGGCACCGCACACAGGTCGCAAAGTTGCTCTTCTCGATGTTATCCGGCCGGGGATCGTTCGCGTGCGCTTCGCCCGGACCATGGCACGACTCGCAGGCCAGGCTCTTGTGCTCGTGCTTGGCCACCTTCTCATATTCTTCCGAATGGCATTGCTCGCAGGCCTGCTTGCCCGCATACACCCGGTCGCGCGTCGCCAGCTCCACCAGCGCCGCGCCCCGATACCACCCATACTCCCCGAACGAGGGCGGAGTCAGGAAGTAGCGCGCGATCGAATAAACCACCACAATCCCAACCACGAGCAGGAAGATCCGGAACAACTGCGGCGGCATTTGGAAAAAGCGACGCATGGGCCTGACTATCTCTTCATGGCGGCAGCGATGATCATCTTCTACACGATATTGGGCAAGTGAATTTAGGTCCTCCTCCCGCCCCCGCTTTCCCTCCCTTGCTGAATTATCACCTTCTATTGTCCTTCAGATTAATAAAAATGGGGAGCCGGCAAGGGCTCCCCTGATTTGTCGTCAGTCAGGCGCTACTTCTTGAAGTCGCGGATGTACTTCACCAGCGCCTTAATCTCATCGTCGCTGAGTGTCTCGCCGAAGGCTTTCATCTTGGTCTTCTCCCCCTCTTTCACCCCCTCCTTAATGGCCTTGGTCATCGCGGCGTCCTTCATGCCTTCCTGGACCTTGGCATCCGTATAGTCTTTGACCCCGGCCTTCTCGCCCATCTTGGTCTTGCCTTTGCCATCCGCCCCGTGGCAGACTTTGCATTTCGCGTCCCAGTTCTCTTTGGCATCCGCCGCGCGGGCCGATACGGCCCCCGCCACCAGCAGCGCCACGCTGATTATCATTGTTTTTCTCATGTCTCTGTTTTCGTTTATGTGTGACTGCGTTTGCTTAGACGTCTCAGGCTGCACTATTATTGAATGCAGCCGGGCAATAATAGACTATCCCGGTGCCAAAATCCACTTTCAGCCACCCGCCTCGGACCCAAATCTCCCCGGTGCCCCTGAAGTATTGGCCCAAACTTGGCCCAGGAGGTCTTACCAGTTTGCGTAAGTATGGTGGGCCCAGAGGGATTTGAACCCCCGACCAAGCGATTATGAGTCGCCTGCTCTAACCACTGAGCTATGGGCCCGCTCCATTAAGTCCGGGGAGAATCTTGCCCGCATCATCAAGCCAGGCAAGCATATTTATAGTGGACAAAGGGCGGTTCTTTGGTATTCTATGCTGACATCCAACTTTGGTGTTGTAGCGCACTTGAATCGTGGATCTCAGTCAGAGTCATTTCGGTCGGGGGCGCAGAGGTATTATCCTGCATTCAGGGCGGGCGAAGGCAAGCTCGCTGTTTGTTGCCGCAGCGGTGGCAGGGTTCTTGCTCGCGGAGGCCCTCGCACGCACGATCCAAGCGGCTTCCGTGCAGGCCGATGCGGTCGTGCTGGTTAATTCCCAAAGCGCCCGGTACCTGGATTTCCAGCATTTCATTCAGCCTTACCTGGACAACTTTGGCTTCCCCTACACCGTGCAGGACATCGCCACCAACATCCCCAGTCAGAGCATCAGCAACTACGCGGTAATTATTATCGGCCACAGCCAGTTGGACACCAATCTCGCTTACCTGAGCGAAACGGTTCAGACTAACCTCTCGCTGGCGGTCGCCAACGGAACCGGGCTGGTCAATTTCGACAACGACCTCGACTCGGGAAGCGGCCCGCGCTACCAGTTCGTGCAGGATATATTCGGGTTCAGTTACGGTTCGGGCGCGTCGGGATCCGGCGTGAGCCTGCCGCCGACTGAACCATCCTCGCAGATGCACTACATCACGGCACTGCACCCGACGAACGATGTGGTGCCATTCCGCCCCAGCTCCAGCCTGACCCTGCCGGGCATTACGGTTCCGGCGACAGCGACGGCGCTGGCGAGCGTTGGTGGTCAGCCGCTGGTCGTGGTCAGCAAGTATGGTCAGGGTCGGGCGGTGCAGTGGGGCAGCTATGGTTGGATGGTCTCGACGGTGCTGGGCCCGGTGGATGGGTTGGACGATGTGCTGTGGCGCGGGGTGGTGTGGGCGGCGCGCAAGCCGTTTGTGATGCGGGGGCTGCCCAACTTCGTGACCATGCGCATAGACGACGCCTACGGCCCGTTTGGCTGGGTGCATGCGGCCAATGCGGCGGGGTTCAAGCCGTTCGTGGCACTGTTCATCTCCAACGTCGTCGAGACCAGCGCCGCCGATCTCCGGACCCTCATTTCCGATGGCCAAGCGACTGCCGGCATCCACTCGTTCGATACCGCCAACACATTTTTCTACTTCAACCATCAGGCTGGGCAAGCCTGGCCGGACAATGTGCAGTCCAATAACTTCTATATCGGGACCCAGTGGCTGACCAATCACGGCATCACCCTCTCCAAGATCTGCGCCACGCACTATTCGGAAATCGGGGTGAATGCGTTTGCCGGATTGAAAGCCTGGGGCGTGGAGTACGTGCCGATCGAAGTTGTGCCGGGAACGGTCGAGTACGCCACACCCGGCGCGCCGTGGGTGGTAAACGGACCTTACCGGCTTTATGAAGTCCCGCAGCCCGGCCAGGTTAACTGGCCGACTTACTATGCGGACTGGCTCACGGTGCCCGGCCATCCCGAATTCGACGGGCAGTTCTTCAATATCTACTCCGAGGTGCGGGATTTGGCCAGTTGTGGCGAATGGTGCCCGGACAACAATGTGGCGGGCAGCATCAGTCGCGCCACGCAGATGGCCAAACGGGCGTTGGACAGCATGGTGATGGCCACCATCTTTAGTCATGAAGGGTCTATCTCGCCCATTTCGACGGCGAACTGGCAGGCGATTCTGCAGGGGATCACGAACAGCCTCGCGTCCCACGATCCCACTTACGTCACGCTGGACTACGCGAGCCAGTATGTGCGGGCGACGCGGACTTCGCGCCTGGTAAGCAGCGCATTTGACCCGGGTTCGGGGCAAGTGACGGCAACCTTCTCCGGAAAGACCGACCTGGATACCGGGGTTTATGTCTTCGTTGGGGCCGACAACGCCATCACTTCGACCTTCGGCAACGTGCCAGCGTTTCCGATGTCGCTCACCAACCAGTCGGTTGAGGCCGGTCCGCTCAGGATCATCAATGCCCCAGCCAGCCGGACGAACGATGCGGTCACCACGGCCGTGTTCACTGTAGGAGCGGCCGGGACATGGCCACTGGGTTACCGTTGGTACCGAAATGAGACGAACGTATTGACCAACGGCGGCCAGGTGAGCGGTGCGGATAGTCCAACCTTGACGATCAGCAACCTGTTGGGCGGAGACGCAGGAAGTTACCGCGTGGTCATTACCAATGCGGCAGGCAGTCTGACCAGCGCGCCGCCGGCAGTGCTTACGGTACTTGACCCGGCCATAATCAGCCAACCGGTGAGCCAGAACAGTGTGATCGGAGGAACGGCAGCATTCAGCGTTGGGACCGCCGGCACCGCTTCAAGCTATCAGTGGCTTAAAAATGGGGAGGCGATTAGCGGGGCGACCGGCACGACGCTAAATCTCACCAATGTAAACGACGGCGATGCCGGCAGCTACAGCGTCGCCGTGAGCAACGTCTATATGCGCGTGGTCAGCAGCAATGCCACACTGGCGGTGTTCCATGCGCCGGCCGCTAATGACGACAGCTACGGGGCAACGGCGGGGACAACGCTCGCGGTAGCGGCTCCCGGCGTGTTGGGGAACGATACGGTCACGGGCTGGAATAATCTCACCGCGAGGCTGGTGACCGGGCCGATTCACGGGACGTTGAACCTGAACACCAGCGGGGGATTCACCTACACGCCGTTAACCAACCACGTCGGCCCAGATAGCTTTACCTACCAGGCGGTCAACGGACCGACCAATTCGGGCGTTGCAACGGTGACGATTGCCACCGCGGCCACCGGAATCTGGTTCGCCGATGGTTTCAGCCGATTGACGGATCCCGGCCCGTTGTCGCCGTGGGTGGTGCAGTCGGGGAATTGGGCGGTGACGGGAGGGGCTTTCAAAGCCGAGACGAGTGCGCTCCTGAACTATGGATACGCTTACCTTACCAATAGCTGGACCAACTACTCGGTGGAAGGGCGAATCCAGTTCTCGACCCCGAATGCCTGGGGTGGGGGCCTGGGCGGCCGGCTCAATCCCGCAACCGGCGCACATTACGCAGCCTGGGTTTACCCGGAAGGCTCCCCGGGGGGATCGAATGTGCTCAGGCTGATTAAATTCCAGAGCTGGACGAGCTTCGGTTACAGCGGCTCGATCGGGGCGGCGATGGCGGAGGCGAGCTTGGCGGCGGTGGGCACGAACTGGCACAGTCTGAAGCTGGCGTTCCGCGAGAATCAGATTGCGGTGTTTTACGACGGGAATCAGGTGCTGAGTGTCCCGGATGTTGAGGCGGTGCCCTATGGGAGCGGGGGGATCAGTGCGGATGTGTGGACGTATTTGTTGCCCTACACGATGTCCGTGGGTGATGTGGTGGTGCGGCCTTTGGTGGCCGATGACAGCTATAGCGTGACCAGGAACAGAACGCTGACGGTTCCCGCGCCCGGCGTTCTGGGAAACGATACGGGCGTTTATGCGACAAACCTGGTGGCGGTGCTGCTGAGCGGGCCGACCAACGGCACGTTGAAGTTGAGCACGTATGGGGGGCTCGTCTATAGCCCGGCGACCAACTTCTATGGAACGGATAGCTTCAGTTACCAGGCCAACCAAGGCTCGACCAGTTTGGGCGCGGCAACGGTGACGATCACGGTCATGCCCGACGTCCCTGTGATCATCCAGGCGCCGACGAGCCGAACCAACAACGCGGGGACCACGACGGTGTTCAATGCAGCAGCGCTGGGGACGTTGCCTTTGAGCTATCAGTGGTTCTGGAACGAGACTAACCGTTTGGATGACGCCGGCAAGGTCAGCGGCGCGCACAGTGCGACGCTGACGATCAGCAATGTATTGGGTGGGGACGCGGGTAGCTACGTGGTGGTGGTCAGCAATGCGTACGGGAGCGTGACCAGCGCGCCGCCGGCAGTGCTTACGGTAATTGACCCGGTCATAATCGGCCAACCGGTCAGCCAGAACAGTGTGGCGGGAGCGACGGCCGCATTCAGCGTTGCGACCGCCGGCACCGCTCCAAGCTATCAGTGGCTTAAGAATGGGGTGGCGATTAGCGGGGCGACCGGCACGACGCTCAATCTCCCCAATGTGAACGACGGCGATGCCGGCAGCTACAGCGTCGCGGTGAGCAACGTCTATGGGAGCATCATCAGCAGCAGCGCGACACTCGTGGTCTTCTACCCTGCGCCGGCCGCTAATGACGACAGCTACGGGGCAACGGCGGGGACAACGCTCGCGGTAGCGGCTCCCGGCGTGTTGGGGAACGATACGGTCACGGGCTGGAATAATCTCACCGCGAGGCTGGTGACCGGGCCGATTCACGGGACGTTGAACCTGAACACCAGCGGGGGATTCACCTACACGCCGTTAACCAACCACGTCGGCCCAGATAGCTTTACCTACCAGGCGGTCAACGGACCGACCAATTCGGGCGTTGCAACGGTGACGATTGCCACCGCGGCCACCGGAATCTGGTTCGCCGATGGTTTCAGCCGATTGACGGATCCCGGCCCGTTGTCGCCGTGGGTGGTGCAGTCGGGGAATTGGGCGGTGACGGGAGGGGCTTTCAAAGCCGAGACGAGTGCGCTCCTGAACTATGGATACGCTTACCTTACCAATAGCTGGACCAACTACTCGGTGGAAGGGCGAATCCAGTTCTCGACCCCGAATGCCTGGGGTGGGGGCCTGGGCGGCCGGCTCAATCCCGCAACCGGCGCACATTACGCAGCCTGGGTTTACCCGGAAGGCTCCCCGGGGGGATCGAATGTGCTCAGGCTGATTAAATTCCAGAGCTGGACGAGCTTCGGTTACAGCGGCTCGATCGGGGCGGCGATGGCGGAGGCGAGCTTGGCGGCGGTGGGCACGAACTGGCACAGTCTGAAGCTGGCGTTCCGCGAGAATCAGATTGCGGTGTTTTACGACGGGAATCAGGTGCTGAGTGTCCCGGATGTTGAGGCGGTGCCCTATGGGAGCGGGGGGATCAGTGCGGATGTGTGGACGTATTTGTTGCCCTACACGATGTCCGTGGGTGATGTGGTGGTGCGGCCTTTGGTGGCCGATGACAGCTATAGCGTGACCAGGAACAGAACGCTGACGGTTCCCGCGCCCGGCGTTCTGGGAAACGATACGGGCGTTTATGCGACAAACCTGGTGGCGGTGCTGCTGAGCGGGCCGACCAACGGCACGTTGGACTTGAGCACGAATGGAGAACTTACGTATAGCCCGGCGACGAACTTCTATGGAACGGATAGCTTCAGTTACCAGGCCAACCAAGGCTCGACCAGTTTGGGCACGGCAACGGTGACGATCACGGTTATGCCCGATGTCCCTGTGATCATCCAGGCGCCGAGGAGCCGAACCAACTACGTGGGGACCACGACGGTGTTCAATGCAGCAGCGCTGGGGACGTTGCCTTTGAGCTATCAGTGGTTCTGGAACGAGACTAACCGTTTGGATGACGCCGGCAAGGTCAGCGGCGCGCACAGTGCGACGTTGACGATCAGCAATGTATTGGGTGGGGACGCGGGTAGCTACGTGGTGGTGGTCAGCAATGCGGTGGGTAGTGTGACGAGCGCCCCGCCGGCGCTGCTGACGGTGATTGACCCGGTTGTGGTGAGCCCGCCGGTGAGCCGGACCAACAACGCGGGGACGGCGGCGACCTTCAGCGCCGTGGTCTTGGGGAGCCTACCGCTAAGCTACCAGTGGTTTTGGAACGGGACCAACGGCCTGGAGGACGCAGGCAGGGTGAGTGGCGCGCACAGCGCCAGCCTGACGATCAGCAACGTGCTGGGAGGAGAGGCGGGGAGCTACACCTTGGTGGTCACTAACGCCCTGGGCAGCGTGACCAGCAGTCCGCCGGCGGTGCTGACGGTGATTGACCCGGTAATTGTCAGCCCGCCGGTGAGCCGGACCAACAATGCGGGGACGGCGGCGACGTTCAGCACGGTGGCCTCTGGCACAAACCTCCGCTACCAGTGGTTCAAGAACGGGGCGCCCATCAACGGGGCGACCAACGCGACCCTGACCTTGGCCGCGGTTTTCGCCGGGGATATGGGCGGTTACAGTGTGGTGGTCAGCAATGCGTATGGGAGCGTGACCAGCAGTCCGCCGGCGCTGCTGACGGTGATTGATCCGGTCATTACCAGCCAACCGGTGGACCAGACCAACGCGGCGGGGACCACGGCGCGGTTCAGCGTGGGAGCCTCTGGCACGAGCCTGCGCTACCAGTGGTTCAAGAACGGGGCGCCCATCAACGGGGCGACCAACGCGACCCTGACCTTGGCCGCGGTTTTCGCCGGGGATAGGGGCGGTTATAGTGTGGTGGTCAGCAACGCGTATGGGAGTGTGACCAGCAGTCCGCCGGCGCTGCTGACGGTGATTGACCCGTTTGTGGTGAGCCCGCCGGTGAGCCGGACCAACAATGCGGGGACGACAGCGACGTTCAGCGCGGTGGTCTTGGGGAGCCTGCCGCTAAGCTACCAGTGGTTTTGGAACGGGACCAACGGCCTGGGGGACGCAGGCAAGGTGAGTGGCGCGCACAGTGCGACTTTGACGATCAGCAACGTGCTGGGAGGAGAGGCGGGGAGCTACACCCTGGTGGTCACCAACGCCCTGGGCAGCGTGATCAGCAGCCCGCCGGCGGTGCTGACGGTGATTGATCCGGTCATTACCAGCCAACCGGTGGACCAGACCAACGCGGCGGGGACCACGGCGCGGTTCAGCGTGGGAGCCTCTGGCACGAGCCTGCGCTACCAGTGGTTCAAGGGGGCGGTGGCGATCAACGGGGCGACCAACGCGACCCTGACCTTGGCCGCAGTCTTCGCCGGGGATAGGGGCGGTTACAGTGTTATGGTCAGCAATGCGTATGGGAGCGTGACCAGCAGTCCGCCGGCGGTGCTGACGGTGATTGACCCGGTAATTGTCAGCCCGCCGGTGAGCCGGACCAACAATGCGGGGACGGCGGCGACGTTCAGCACGGTGGCCTCTGGCACAAACCTCCGCTACCAGTGGTTCAAGGGTGGGGTGCCGATCAACGGGGCGAGCAACGCGACCCTGACCTTGGCCGCGGTTTTCGCCGGGGATATGGGCGGTTACAGTGTGGTGGTCAGCAATGCGTATGGGAGTGTGACCAGCAGTCCGCCGGCGCTGCTGACGGTGATTGACCCGTTTGTGGTGAGCCCGCCGGTGAGCCGGACCAACAACGCGGGGACGGCGGCGACGTTCAGCGCCGTCGCCCTGGGGACGCTGCCGCTGAGCTACCAGTGGTTCTGGAACGGGACCAACGGTCTGGGGGACGCAGGCAGGGTGAGTGGCGCGCACAGCGCGACCTTGACGATCAGCAACGTGCTGGGAGGAGAGGCGGGGAGCTACACCTTGGTGGTCACCAACGCCCTGGGCAGCGTGATCAGCAGCCCGCCGGCGGTGCTGACGGTGATTGATCCGGTCATTACCAGCCAACCGGTGGACCAGACCAACGCGGCGGGGACTACGGCGCGGTTCAGCGTGGGAGTCTCTGGCACGAGCCCGGGCTACCAATGGTTCAAGGGCGGCGGTGGCGATCAACGGGGCGACTAACGCCACCCTGATCCTCGCTGCTGTGTCCGCACCGGACGTGGCCGGTTACAGTGTGGTGGTCAGCAATGCCTACGGCAGCGTTACCAGCCGGACGGCGCGGCTCGCGCTGGTGCCTGAACCGGTCATTGAGTCGGTTCGCTTCACCAACGGCATCGCCGTGATCACTTGGAGTTCGGTGGCGGGGCAGGCGTACCGGCTGCAGTACCGGGACGGTCTTGGCGACACGAACTGGCATAACTTATTCCCGGACATCATCGCCACGGGGCCGAGGACGACCGCGACGAACGCGCTGGGCAGCGCGACGCAAAGGTTCTACCAGGTCATCCTGGCGCCGCCGGCAGCGCCGCCTCTCATTGTCACGTCCGTCCGCGTGGTCCAGGGCAGCGCGCTGATCACGTGGAACTCGGTGGCGGGGCAGAGGTACCGGCTGCAGTATAAGAACAGCCTCAGCGGAACCAATTGGTATGACGTGCCGCCCGACGTCGTTGCCACGGGGCCGACGACGACCGTGACGAACGCGCTCGGCGGCGCGACACAGAGATACTACCGGGTCATCGCGGCGCCGACAGTGGCCCCACCGTTTGTGATCACGTCCCTGCGCGTCACCAACGGCGTCGCCTTGATTACCTGGAACTCGATAGCGGGCCAGGTTTATCGGGTGCAGTACAAGGACCGCATGACTGACAACGGCTGGCAGGACGCGCTGCCGGACGTGCTGGCGACGGGTTCGACAACGACGCTGACCAATGCCGTTGGGAGCGCGACGCAACGATTCTATCGGGTGACGCTGGCGCCGGCGGGGGAGAGGCCGCTGATCCGGTCAATCAGCATGACGAACGGAGTCGTGACGGTTGTCTGGAGTTCGGTTCTGAATCAGGGCTATCGGTTGCAGTACCAAGGAGAGCCTGCGCGAGACGAGCTGGTATGACGTAGGGCCGGAGGTGACGGCCAAGGGCGCGACGGCCGCGATGGTTGACGCCGTTGGAAGTGCAGCCCAGCGGTACTACCGGGTTGTTCTGGCACGACCGTAAGGACGAGAGCGCGGCCGGAGCTGGCGGCTGCGCACCCTGAGCCGCAGTCACGTTAGGGTCCTCTGACCGCCTGAACGTGCCAGTCGAAAAAGAGTTGATTCCTGAGGCGATTTCCGTGAGCGGGTTGAGCGGGAAGGTAGGGCGAGTATTCTGCTTCGTAAGGCATGCTGATCTTGTCCGCCTCATTGATCGCATAGGAAGAGGAGGGGCGTCTCACATCGGTGGTCTTCTTCACATCACACGAATTGGCAAAACCTGCCGGGCGGCCGAACGGAAAGGGGAAACGGTCCAGGGGCGAGAGGTTATTCGTCACCCACTCGGCCTGAATGTAACTCAAAGGTTGTTTCAAAGTGCCAGGTATCGGGGCTAGCTTAGGCGCGGTGGCAAGGGTTGCCGGGCACATGCAAACCTTGGCCGTGCGCACGATATTCGGGTGGGGGGCAGGCAAGCCCAAATAGTTGTAGAGATAGAAAGGCATGAGTTGAGGGTCGTCGGTGTAGAAGTAGTACAAACCTATCCACAGCGGGCCGGGGTATTTTTCACGGTTATCCTCGGTGTACATGTGGATGGCGTAGCCGAACTGCTTGAGGTTACTGGTACAAAGAATTCGATTCGCCTTCTGTTTGGCCTTGGCCAGGGCGGGCAGGAGGAGGGCGGCCAGGATGGCGATGATGGCAATGACGACGAGCAGCTCGATAAGCGTGAAAGCCAGGATTCGTGTTCGGGCTCTTATTGTGGCTCTTGACATACGCACAATTGACTTGTGACTAGGACAACCTGCCAGTTCGTCCTGCCCACTGCAAGACAAAACTCGAGGGAAACGGCTGCGGCGGGGGCTTATTGGGCGGGGCGGGCTTCGAGGAAGCCGTGGAGTTGGCGGATGCGGGTGGGGTGGCGCATTTTGCGGAGGGCCTTGGCCTCGATCTGGCGGATGCGTTCGCGGGTGACCTGGAACTGGCGTCCGACCTCCTCGAGCGTGCGGGGGTAGCCGTCGCCGAGGCCGAAGCGCAGTTCGAGGACTTTCTGCTCGCGGTCGGACAGACTGGCGAGGACGTCGCTCAATTTGCCTCGCAAGAAGCTGAAGCTGGTCTTCTCGACCGGGCTTTCGCTGGTCTTGTCCTCGATGAAGTCGCCGAAGCTGGTTTCGTCGCCGTCGCCGATGGGCGACTGCAGGGAGATGGGCTGCTGCGCCATTTTGAGGAGGGCGCGAACGCGTTCGACAGGAAGATCGAGGTCATCGGCAGCTTCTTCCGGAGTGGGTTCGCGGCCGAACTCCTGCAGCAGCCGTTTCTGGGTGCGCATGAGCTTGTTGATCGTGTCAATCATGTGCACCGGGATGCGGATGGTGCGGGCCTGGTCGGCAATGGAACGGGTAATGGCCTGGCGAATCCACCAGGTGGCATAGGTGGAGAATTTATAGCCGCGCCGGTATTCGAACTTCTCGACCGCCTTCATGAGCCCCATGTTGCCTTCCTGAATCAAATCCAGGAAGGAGAGGCCGCGGTTGGTGTATTTCTTGGCGATGGAGATGACGAGCCGGAGGTTGGCCTCGACCATTTCGGTCTTGGCCTCGAGGGCGCGCGCGGCGAACTGCTTCAACTGGGCGTAAGCCTTGAGGAAGTCCGGCCAGGGCGCCCGCACGAACTCCTCGAGGGCCTGGATCTTGCGCCGCTCGGACTGGATTACGGCCTGCGCGGCGGGCGACTTGGCCTGCTCCTCGTGCTCGCGGATCAGCGCGAGGCTGAACTGGATCTTGTCGTGGATGTTCTCCGCGACCAGCGCCATTTCCTCGATCACCTTCTGCTTGTAAAAGAACTGGGGAAGGGTGGTCTGGAGCCGGTGGTCGAGCTTGCGGAAGCGGGTGTGGAGCCGATCGCGTTTGGCCCGGGCGGCTCCGTTTTGCCACTCGAGGTAGGCCTCATCCGCCGTTTGATCGGCGGCACGAACCGTCCCGATCAGCTTGCGGAGGGCTTTGAGATGCTTCGGGCGGCTGGCCACTTCCTTGTCCAGCACCACGCGGTCAAACCGCTCTTTGGGCGGTTCGGAAACCAGCTTTTCCGCGAGCGCGATGTGCTCTTTGGCGGCGAAGCCGAAGCTGTAGATCAGGCGCTTAGCTTCAGTTTCGGCAGCCTCGATGCGTTTGGAAATCTCGACCTCCTGTTCGCGCGTAAGCAGGGGCACCTGGCCCATCTGCTTGAGGTACATGCGGACGGGGTCGTCCAGGATGTCGAGCCGCGCTTTCTCGTCCTCGTCGTCGGGCTCGGGCTGTTTGATCCGATCCACTTCGGCCTGGTCCACGATCTCGACTTCGAGGTTGCGGAGCTTGACGTAGATATCGTCCAGTTCCTCCGGGCCGATGAGGCTGTCGGGCAGGGCGTCGTTGATGTCGCTGTAGGTCAGGTAGCCTTGTTCCTGGGCGAGGCGGACAAGTTCCTTGATCTTTTGTGGGATTTCAAGGGCGGACAGTTGTTCGGCGGCAGGCTCCTGGGCCTTGGTGAGGGTTGAAGCTCTGGCCGAAAGGCGGGGGTGCCTTTCCGATGACTTGCGGCGGCGAGAACGGCCGGTGGACCCGGGGGCGGGGGCGGGAGGCTTCGGCGGAGCCCCGTTCACCTTCAATCTGGCCATAGTGCTACAACTCAAAATCATCCAGGGACGGAAATTGAGCTTCCAATATGGAAGGAGAGCAGCGGGGAGTCAAGTTGAAGAGAGAATTCTGAGAGAATTTGTCTCTTTCATGAACAGCGGCACCGTGCCACCTAACAGGCGAGCGGCAACTGGTTCGCACGCGGATGCGGTTCCAGGAACACCGCCACGGCTGCGCGAGGCCCGACCGAGGGGTGTCCAGGTTATCTTGTCTATGGACGCTACTATCTTCCACCGACCGGCACGGCAACGCCTACGTTAGCGCTTCCACCGGCCACGCGAATGCCTTCGTTGGCCGCCACCGTGGCCGCAAAAGTGTTCAGGATGATGTTGAAATAGCGCTTGAAGGTGGTGAATGGGGAATTGGGAACGTAAACGATGTCGCCCGGTTCGAGCCGGATATCGCGGGCTCTGCCTTTGATGATGGCGTTGTAATCCACCACCGTGATCTGGGGGGTGGATAGAGAGCCCCGCACAATCGCCACATGCGACAAATAGGCGTCCTTGGTGAACGGCCCGGGGTCATAGCTGCCGACGGATACCCATTCGTATCTTTCCACCCCGCTCCCCGCCGCGATAGCCGAGACCAGCGTCGTCCGCTCCGTGTAGGGCAAGGCGCGCGGGAGCTTAACGGCGCCCAACACATAGACTTCCTGCGCCAGGACGGAGGCCACATAAACAAAGTCGTCCGGCTGCAGGAAAAGGTTCTGCGACATGTCGCCTTCGCGCAGCAAACGCTGGAAATCCACCGGAACGAATTGGCCCTGCCGGACAACGAAGCTGTGGCGCAGGTCCGCCAGCTCCTCCGACTCGACTTGCGAGAGCGGAACGTGAGGTGCCGCCCGCCGTGGCGACCGATTCCAGGAGGGTGGTGGGAGCGGCCAGCGGGTAAACTCCCGGCTTGTTCAGGCGGCCCAGCAGCCAGACGTACTTGCTGCCCACCGTGCGCAACGTCAGCGACACCTGCGGGTCGGTGAGATACTTGGCAAGTTGCTTTTCCACCAGTTCGCGCGTCTGCTTGAGGGTCAAGCCCCAAACGTCCAGCCCCGGCAGCAGATGATAGTAAATCTTGCCGTCCGGCCCGACCGGGGTCACGGTTCGGGAGGTGGGCGCGCCCAGAATCTCGATTTCCACCGAGTCCCCCGGGCCGAGCGTGAACATTTCAGCCGCCGGTCGCAACAGTTCCGGGGGGACCTGGTTGGTCAACGTCACCGTCGTAACATTGGTGGCGACCGGGGCAAAAGGATCGGGCGACGCGAAACGCGGCTCCGTGCTCTTGCATCCGACAAGCAAAGCCAGCAGCAAGCCGGCGGAACAGATGAAGAACGGTTCGTTTCATATTACAGCTATTTATCGATGGGAGCCTACGTGGAGGGTCGTCGCTGTGACGAGCGCCGACTGGACAAATGCCTTGGCCGCCATGTCAACCACTTCGGCCGCCGCCACCCAAGGGTTGCGGCCGACGTAAACAATGTCCCGGGGCTGGAGTTTGAAGTCCGGCGCCTTGCCCGCGAGAATCGCCGCGGTATCCACCACAAAGGTCTGCGGCTGATCCAGCGAGCCGCGCACCACGAGGACCCGGCTCTTGAAGGCCCGGTAGGTGAACCCACCCCGGGAGGTGATGGCACTGATGGCACTGGGGTTGGCGGCGAAAACCTGCAGGCCAGGGACCAACACTTCGCCCAGCACGTAGATTTCGTTCGCGCTGGCCAGGGCAAAGTAGAGGTAATCATCCGGCTGCAGTGGAATGTTCTGTGACAGGTCGCCCCGCTGAAACAGCCGCTCGAAGTCCACCGGGACCCGCTGACCGTCGCGCATCAGAAAGCTCCGCTGTAAATCCGCCAACTCAACCGTCCGCGTCGCGTACAAGCCCGTCTCGAGCCCGCCGGCGCGCGCGATGGCTTCGATCACCGTCAAAGGCCGGTCGAAAGTGAAAACGCCCTTGTTCGCCACCGCGCCAAGCACGATGTACTTCTTGCTGTGGAACGCCGCCGGTGTAATGATCGAGCGCGGGTTCTGGTAATACTCCGCCAGCGCCTTGTCAATTTTCGCCCGCAGCTCGTCAATGGTCAGCCCCGTGGCCAGGATGTCGCGCGCCTGCAGGAAGCTGATGCGCCCGTCCGGGCCGATGGGCACCTCCGTCCGCGCCGAGTCCGGCACATCAAACAACTGTAGGTTGAGCGAATCCCCCGGACCGAGCGTCAGGCGCTGTTGCCAGGCGGCGCGCTTGTTCGGGGCGGTGACGGAGAGAGAAAGGTTGGTGGCGCCGACCGGGGAGCCGCTTTCTGCGGCCGGCAAGAAACCGGCGCCCGGGGCGAGGAGCAAGAGGCAGGCGATCCAACGGCGAAAACAATTGCGGTTCATATTCGAGATACTGGTTTCAGCCAACGACTCAAGGCGGCAGCCATGCCCCGGCGCTGCGGGCAGCGCGAACCTGCCCGCTACAAACGACTCTGTCGCGCGCTCGCCCGCCGTCCGTCAGCCTTCGTGGCTGCGGCAAATTCTCCACCGGCAACATGGCTGCGCAAACCTAAGGTCCGGCCTCTGGGGCAGCAACACCGGATAGTACGGAAAAGCGGGCGGTGATATTTCGGATGCAGAAGATCCAGCGGAGCGCATTAAGCGGGAGGGGCATGCAAGGCCGCAGGTTGAGCGTCTCCGCGAGCCCTGACTTGCCGCAGATCTCCCGAGCAGTTTGGGCTCGCGGGGACGCTCGCCTCGGGGCACCCCTATGTCACTACGGTATTGCTGCCTGCCCGGCAAAGCACCGTGGGTCCAGCCCTGAAGCTTTGCGCCCATAAAGGTTGATTGCCGGTGAACTCCCGGTTATGAACATTTGCTATCGGATGAGTATGTATGTCTGGCGGCGACGAACTTTCCTGAAGACGATGGCCCTGGCGGGGGCGGCCATTCCCGTCTCCTCCCGCAATCTGTCTGCCGCCGATCCGCCACACCGGCCTTCACCGCAGGTCGAAAACCAATACTTCTCGGTTCACTTCGACCCGGCCACCGGCCGGTTCAGCGTCTGGCGCAAAGGCGGTTCCGCCCTGCTGGTCAATGCCGCCTCAATCGCCGCTGTCCGCGACATGCCGTGCAGCACAGCCGACCTTCGCTACGCCCGTGAGACGAGGGTCTCCTCGTTTCAAACCCAGCTCGGCTCCGGCCGGCAGTTAACCGCCCTGTGCCGTGACCGCAGGCGCCAGTTCGACTTCGAAGTCCGGCTCGCGCTCTTTGACAATCGCCAAACCGTGCAAATCGAGGTCATCGGACGCAACGTCTCGCAAAAGGAGCTGCTGCTTCACACCCTCTGTCCCGTCCAGGCCCGCCTGGAAGATCAAGCCGCGCTCATCTGGCCAGGAGCGAGAACGCTACTGACCAATGGCGCCATCTACTACGACCCAGGCCGGGTCAGGAAGATCGTGCCCGGCGAGAAATCTAAGAGCTGGTGGAATATCGCTCTCTGCCGGGAAGAGTCCGCCGAGGGAGTCGTCATCGGGTATGTGGAGAACAAGTCTTCCCGCGGACTCATCTATACGCAATCCGGGAAACTCAATTCGGCGGACGCCTTGCAGCTCGTCGTGGAATCTCGCTTCGAGCGCGATTTCGTGTTGCCCCCGGGACGCGAAGTTTCCTCCGACCGTGTCCTGTTTCACATTGCGGAGACCCCGTTCCTCGCGCTGGAAAGTTATGCCCAGTCCATTGCCGACGTTCACCAGGTGAAGCTGAACCCGCCCATCAACGGCTGGTGCAGTTGGTTCTCATCTTTTGGCGCGATCACCGAGCAGGAAGTCCTGCGCCACGCGGCGTTTGCGGCACGCGTGCTTAAGCCTTTTGGATTTGATTGCATCCAGGTTGATGACGGCTTCTACCGCGCGTTTGGGGATTGGGAGGGAAATGACCGGTTCCCGCATGGGATGAAATGGCTGGCGCAGGAAATACGGCGGGCGGGACTCACCCCGGGAATCTGGCTGGCACCCTACGTCATCGCCGAAGGAACCGAGGTCCATCAAGAGCATCCCGAATGGCTCCTGCACGATGCGGACGGGCGCTTGCAGCAAATTGCCCCCGGAGGGATCGCCGCAGGCAGTCCCGAGGCGGAACGGCAGAAGCCCAAGCTTTATAGCCTGGATATTACCCATCCCGGAGCAGCGGCATGGTTGCACCGGCTTTTCGACACCGTGGCGAACGACTGGGGGTATGACTTCATCAAGATTGATTTTGTCGAGTGGAGCATGCTGATGGCCGACCGGTTTTACGATCCGACGGTGACCAAAGCGGCGGTTTACCGGCGCGGCGCAGAGATCATGCGGCAGGCGATGGGGCCCAAGCGGCATTTGCTGGATTGCGGGCCGGGCAATGTGAGCGTTGGGCTCATTGACAGCATGCGCATCGAGCTGGACCAGCCACCAGTCACCTGGCAGCAATATTTCCTGCATTCCGCCAGCAGCGCCCCGGCGGCGGCGAAACGCTATTACTTTCACAAGCGCACCTGGATCAATGACGATGACCACGTCGTCCTGGCCAATCTGACGCCAACCCAGGCCCAGGCCGCCGCAAGCATCGTCAGCCTTTCCGGCGGGAACATGATCGCCGGCGACCGCCTGCCCGATCTGGACCAGACGCGCCTTGAGATTCTGAAGAAGGTCTTTCCCTCCTATGGCGAAGCGGCCCGGCCCGTTGATCTTTTCGAGAGCGATAAGCCGGAGATCTTTGCACTGACGGTCAACAGACCCTTCGCGCAATGGACGGTTTTGGGCGTCTTCAACGCGAATGAAAAGGCGGCGGCGGAAAAGACAATCGCCCTCAAGCGCCTCGGACTTGCTCCCGGAAAGACCTACGTCGCCTTTGACTTCTGGAAGCAGAAGTTCTTCGGTGAACTGCGCGACTCTGTCTCCGTCCGTCTTGAGCCGGCGTCGGTGCTGGTTTTGGCGATCCACGAGAAGCGAGGGGTGCCGCAACTGATTTCCACCGACCGCCATCTCTCCCAAGGCGGCCTGGAACTTGAGACCGTGGCGTGGGACGCCGCCGCGCAGAAGATCAGCGGCGTCTCGCTCGGCGCGCCGGGGACCGACCATAACGTTTATGTTTACCTCCCGGAGAAGCACCCCTGGCAGCAGCAGGATCCCTTTATGTTCTATGATTTCCCGGGTTACACGCTCAAGATAACGGAAGAGAACATCCTCCGGGTGCACGTGCGTTTCGACCCGGGCACCCGCCTGCCCTGGGAAATCAACATGAATCAGTTTCGAGCATAGCCAGTCAGCAATCAAGATTCGTGCCGCTTTGCATGAACTTCAGAGTAGGGCAGGCGTCTCGCCTGCCCCCTCACCCCTCGGAGAGGGAGAAGGTGCCCTTCAGGGCGGGAGAGGGGTCCAGGGGGACAGAGCGCGAGCCTCCAGTTCGGGGAATTCTCTATGTGGTCCATGAAGAAACTAATCCTCCTTTTCCTTTGTACTTCGCTGAGTGTTTTCGGGTTGCGGGCCGCTCCCAAGCCTGCCGTCCGCGAGCTCACTCTGGATAAACGTTTCCTGAACCTGCCGGTGAAGAATAAGGCCCCCAAACGGCAGGTGAAGCTGCTGGTGGACGGCCAGGTGGCGCGCGAATTCGAGATCGAATTGGCCGAGGGAGAAGCCGACTTCTGGGTGTTTCTTGATTTGACACCTTTCCAAGGCAAACGGGCTATTATCGAGGCGGACTCGTTGCCCGCGGATTCCACCGCGCTCGCGGCCATCGAACAGGCGGATCAGATCAAGGGGGGCGAGCATCTTTACCACGAGGCGTTGCGCCCGCAGTTTCACTTCTCGTCGCGCCGCGGCTGGAACAACGATCCCAACGGACTGGTGTTTTCCCAGGGCGAGTATCACCTGTTTTATCAGCACAATCCCTATGGCTGGGAGTGGGGCAACATGCACTGGGGCCATGCCGTAAGCACCGATTTGGTGCACTGGCAGGAACTGCCCATCGCGCTTTACCCGCGCCAGTTCGGCGACTGGGTCTTCTCCGGCAGCGCCGTCGTGGACCAGGCCAACACGGCGGGCTTCCAAACCGGCCGGGCAGCGCCGCTGGTAGCCGCCTTCACGAGCACCGGCCGCGGGGAATGCATTGCCTTCAGCAACGACCGCGGACGCACCTGGACCGAGTTCAGCGGCAACCCCGTCGTCCGGCATCAGGGACGCGACCCCCGCCTGCTCTGGCACAGCCCGACCAAACGCTGGGTCATGGCCGTCTATGATGAGCTGGACGGCAAACGCTGGATCGCGTTCCACACTTCGGCCGACCTCAAGCAATGGAGGTTCGAAAGCCGCATCGAGGGCTTTTACGAATGCCCGGACCTGTTTGAGCTGCCGGTGGACGACAAGCCGGCGGAGAAGCTTTGGGTGCTTACCGCCGCCAGCAGTGAATACCGGCTCGGGACGTTCGACGGCCGGCAGTTCATGCCCCGGACCCCCATGCTGCCCGGCCATCGCGGCAACGCCTTCTACGCGGCCCAGACCTACAGCGACATCCCCGCCCGGGATGGGCGGCGCATCCAGATCGGCTGGGGTCAAATTGCCACTCCCGGCATGCCGTTCAACCAGATGATGACTTTCCCTTGCGAACTGAAGTTGCGCTCGACGCACCGACGGCCCGCGGCTTTGTTTCCAGCCGGTGAAGGAACTTGAGCGGCTTCACACCGCCCGTCATGGCTGGCGCAGGGCTGGTCGTTGGGCCCAGCACGAATCCGCTGGCAGACATCCGGGGCGACCTGTTTGACCTGCGGGCGCAGTTCACGGCCGGTCCCACCGGCGAGGTCCGATTGGTAATCCGAGGCATGCCGGTCATCTATGATGCCGCGAAACACGAACTGGTCTGCGGTGACCGCCGTAATCCGCTCCCCCCGGTGAATGGCAAGGTCCGGCTGCAGTTGCTGGTAGATCGGACCTCGCTCGAAATCTTCGGCAACGACGGCCTGCTCTACATGCCCATGGCCGCAAAATTCGGCGCCGAGGACCACACCCTCGCGCTCACGGCGAACGGGGCCACGGTCCGCTTCGATTCCCTGGAGGTCACCGAACTCCGATCGATGTGGCTCGGGAAGGAAACCCAACGCTGAAAGCATCGGGATAGGTCATGCCGCATGCGTTGCGGATGGCGACCCTAACGGGAATCGAACCCGTGCCGCCGCCGTGAAAGGGCGGTGTCCTAACCGCTAGACGATAGGGTCGTCCAAGGGAGAGTGAATATAGCCGGTCCTCCGGAACTGTCACGCGAATAAATCGGGATCGCCCGGCTTTGATCGCGCGCCGCAGCACAATTCGCGGCCGTCTGCTCCTGCCGGGTGCCACTTCGGGTTGCAGCACCCGCTGCCGATAATTCCCCCTCTCCCCTTCGGAAGAGGAGAGGGCCGGGGAGAGGGCAGCGCGTCTGCCTGAAGCCTGCTGCACGACCGGGAGGGACGCGTCCCTGCCTTCCCGAGAGGCTTCAGGCATACCCCCTGACCTCCAAAACGGCCTTCGGCTATCGGCCTTCGGCTTTGAACTTGCCCACGCTCGCCCTCGACCCTACAGTTTATAATGCAAGCCGATCCGGTGCGGTCGTGGTTCAACACCCGTCCACCCGCGGGCGGGGTGAGTGACGGCCAACCGGCCAAGCCACGCAGTCGTTATGAGCAAAATCATCGGTCCTCCCCAATCCGGTCGTGTCGGTGCGGTGGTCTATGTCAACAGCGCCCGCTACGGCCCCCTGGTCCGCCAATACGTCCCGCCCACCAACCCACGCACGCCTGCCCAGCAGAACAACCGCAGCGAGTTCGGGGCGGTGTCCCGCCGGTGGCGTGTCCTGATGCCCGAGCAGCGCAGTGCCTGGCACCTGGCCGCGCTCCAAGACCGGACGGGGCTCAATGGGTATAACTACTTTGTCAAAATCAACGCCACGCGGGCGCATCTGGGCTTGAGCCGGTTTGACCTGCCGCCGCGGCCGGTGCCGAGTCTGGGTCCCAACCCGGTGGGGGAGGTGGTGGTGACCAACACCGGCGGCCGGATCAGGGTCAAGCTGCGGGTGCCCAGTCCGGCTGGGGAGTGCACGCTGGTGGAGGGGTCAGGGCCGGTGAGCGCGGGCGTACGGTGTGCGTCGCACTATCGGTATTTGGGGTTGCTGCCGGCGGCGGAGGATGGGTGGAGCGACATTACGGTGCTGTATGAGGCGCGCTACGGTAAGCCGACGGTGGGGATGGCGATCTTCATTCGGACGCGGCAGCAGTTGGACGGGTGGATGGACGTGCCGAAGGTGACCAGCGCGATCGTCCCCGGCGCCTAAACCCCCGGACCCACTTTCTTCTCCTACGAACCGGTGCCGGAGCCGACTTGGGCTCCCGCCGGAAGGGGATCCTTTACGTCCGTAAGGCTCCCGCCGCCTGAAATTGGCCCTGGCACCCGAATGGCGAGGTGCTCGGTGCCCGTTTCGAGTCTCTCGGAGTCTGCCGGATCCATCCTGGAGCCTCCAACCTTCCATCTTGAGTGCTCTTGTGCCTCATTCCTCCACTGCCTTTCGGACTTTATACCTCCGTCCTTCCTCCGTTAGACCTCCGTTCTATCTCCGTTCTACATCCTACAATCTATCGGATGTAGAATGGAGCGAGAACGGAGGTTTAATGGATTGATATAGGAGGAACTGCACAGGTGTTGGGCAAGATCAAGCAGGCTTCGGGCATACGCGCTGGGGCGAGGGTCTCCGTAGCCTCGCAACGATGCACTTCCAAACCGCAAATGGTTTTGCAAGGACGGGGACCGACTAACCGAATCCTTCAAACAATCACACGGAATTGAGCAAGCCCTTGAAGCATACAAGAAAGCGAGATGTCGAAAATGCCGTTGAGTTCAAGAAGGTCAAAGGCCCGTGAAAATCTGCTTAGGAATCCCCGAGTTGGATCTTCCCACATGGCAAGTGTGGCCAATCCACAGCCGCGAGGACGTCTCATGCGGTGGGAACATTCACCAAGAGATCGACTTCACGATGCCGAACCCCTGCTGCAAGTGAACGCATGAGGTTCTCGTGCATAATTTGCGGTATGGTGCTCATTCTTGCTGTCGGGTGAAATTTGAACCTCACACGCCAAGCATGGCACCCAGCGTGCCAACGAGTATATGAGCGCTGGGACAGCTTCTCGGCTACGAACGCGCGCCCAAAACGAAGCAAAGCTCGCCTACATCGGACTGAACAGCCAAACGCCTTGCCCGCCTCGTGGCGCTGTCCCGGTCAACCCGTGGGTGTTGTGGGAGGCTGTTTCACTCTCAACACCCGGATCGCTTTCGGTCATGGCTGCGGCCGTCCCAGCTATGTGCGCTTGACGCTGGCCCGGCCGGCCTTGGCTGGCAAGCATTAACTCAGTCATCGCGGCCGGCCTCGTGGACGCGGATGAAGCGCTGGAAGACGAACAGGCCCACCGGAGCAATCATCGTGCTCAGGCCGATGATCAGCCACAGCGTCCCGGAGTGGCGCAGGCCGGTGTCGGGGCAGAAATGGGCCAGGAGCACGCCGGAGAACGGGGCGACGCCCAGCTTGGCGAGGAAGAACGGCAGCGAGGACATCGCCATGTAGGAGGCTTCCTGGCCCTTGGGGGCGATGGCGGCGGTGTATTCGTAGAGGCGCGGCGAATAAAACGCCTCGCCTACAGAGAGGAGGACAACGAAGAGTAAGATCATGACGTACCACGGGTTCACGCTGCCCGGCACGCCGACCCGGTTCTTCGACAGCTCGGAAGGGAAAGCATCCTCGAGGAGGCAGCGGTTCAAGCGCACGGGCTCCGCGGCTTGGGCGCCCGCCGCCAGCAGTTGTTGCGTCTCGGCTGACAAGGTCACCCCGGCGAAGCGCTCCGTGTTAAAGAGAGAGCGGCCCTTCATAACCGTGGTCAACTCTCCAGCCAGGGCGACACGCAAAGGGCAGTCGCTCTTCGTGGTGAACTCGAGATAGGTATCCTCCAACAGCAGCCGGTTGAGGAGTTGGGATTGCGTGACGCGGCTGGCGTTGGCGCTGGTGGGGTCGGCTTCGGCTACCAGGCGAGTGGCCTGGGACAAGGCCACGCCGGCGAAGCGGGCCTTGTGATTCTCGTCGTATAAGGGACCAGCTTGGAGGACGCGGTTCAGCTCACGGGCCAGCGTTGCCGGCCAGCGGCTCCTGGCGTCCGGGTTTGGGTCGCCGAACAAAGACCTGCTGCTGGCAGAGAACTGATTCCAAAGCTGTTGCGAGACCGGCTGGGTAGCGGGGTTGGAGTCGGATTGCAGCCTGTTTAGGAAAGCGGGCGCGTCTTTGAGATCCGCAGGCGAAAACAGAGCGGTGGTGGGCTGCGGACACGCGCCTTGGTCGCGGAAGCCGCCGGCGATCTGCCTGGTCAGCAAGGCGCGGGTGATCGGGGCGAAGGAATCGCTGAGAAACAGGCTGACGGCGTTCGAGGTGCCAGCGAGCTGGTTGGCGAAAGCCGGCAGATCGCGGAAGTCGTCGGGTGAAAACTGCGAGTAGCCTCCCAGCCAGGCATTGGCGATGGCGTGCCCCACCTTGCCGTCGGCCAGCCGTTGGAAACGCTGGGGAGGCAGCGTCATGATGAAGACCGACGAGGCCGCAACGAAGCTGCCGAAAATGACCATGCGGTAAGCCGGAATCCGCTGGGTCATGACGCCGACGAGCGGGGCGAGAAAGACAATCAGGATGCTGTTCAGCGCGTAGAGGTGGCCGATGGGAGCGCCCTCGCCCAGTTCGCGAATGCCGAACTTGGGATAGGTGTAATCCATGTGCAGGAAGATCATCTTGATGAACGCGGCAAAGGAGAGGAAGGCAATGAACTTGTAAAAGCCGGGCTGCTGCCACAGGCCGAGGAAAATCCGGCCCGTCTCGCGCAGCGTGTCGCGGATGGTTGATCCCAGAGCTTGAAACAGGTTCAGGCCGGGGTACTTGGGCTGCTCGGGAGTGATGACCACGCCCTGGTCGGTCACCTCGACCCCCTCGCGCACCCAGAAGTAGGCGATCACATAGCTGGGAACCGCCAGGGCCAGGCTGGCAAGAAAGATCGTGCGGTAAGTGCTCAGCTCCATTCCCAGCCCGGGCACAACGAACCGGCCATATTCGCCCATGCCCGCGCGCAAGGCGTCGGAGATATAGAGGGCAATGAAGAAGCCGCCGTTCATGATGGCGTAGAAGAGGGAGTAGGCGATGGAACGCTGGGCAGTGGTGGTGTACCGCCGCAGGGCGGCGATGGTGACGGGCGCGCCCATTCCTTCGCCGAGGGCCAGCAGGGCCATGCCGCCGCCCAGCGCGAGCCACTTGACGGTGGTAAAGGTCAGGAAGACGCGCGAGATAATGCACAGCGCAAACCCGAGCAGGAAGGTCTTGCGCAAGCCCAGCGCATCGGTCAACGAGCCCACCAGCACGATGGAGAGCGTCAGCCCCGCTGACCAGATCATGACCGCCAGGCCCGTCTGCTCGTCGCTGTAACCCAGATCGGAGGTGAGCCAAAGCGACAAGGTGAAGTTCACCAACCGGTAAGCCAGGTTGGTGAGGATGACCAGGGCGAATACGACCCAGAGTTCGCGCACAGCGCCGAAGAGCACGGTGAACTTGCTGAGAAAACTCGTGGGCGCGTTCTTCTGCTCAGACATGGGGAGTGATTCTGATTATCAGTGGCCGCTGGTCATTCTGGGCCGCGAATGTAGTAGCCACTCGGCCAACCGGTAAAGCCCGATTTGGCTCGCGGATTAGCCGCGAACGAGCAGTTGAACCCGCCAATCACAGGTATGTGGTTTGTCAACGGGAAGGTTGCGAAAAAGCTCTTTTTCTGGGTAGAGTGAACGCGCGGCTGGGAGGATAGGGCTCTGCAGGAGTGCAACCTGAGCGCCCAGTCGTCCGTGGATTGCGGAAGCATCCGCGCCTGGCGCTGCCGTCAGGCAGCGCCAGGAGATGACCTCAGCGGGATGCTTGAGCAAGCCACGGTCTAAAGCGATAAACTCATCGTTGACCATATTTGTTAGGCTGGGCTGGCAGCGGGCTGCGAGCCGAACTTTTTGTTCGGGTCCAGGACATATTCACGGCCCGTCTTGAGCCGCTGGCAAATCTCCTCGCGATAAGTCTTGCGGGTTTTGCCCAGCGATTGAAGCCCCTGTTGGCCTACCGACCCGATCATCTTGGTGACCTTGCGGAGCAGGCGCTCATCGATTTCCGCCAGCGCGGTCCAACGGCCCATCATCAGATACCAGACGGCTACGGTGAGCTTGCGGGCGATGGCGGCTACCGCCAGGTTGACGCTGCCCTTGGAGGCCAGCAGCTTCTTACCCCAGCGAGCCAGGGGACTTTTGCCGCAGCGCAAGATGGCCTGGGCGCCCTCGATGAGCAGACTGCGCAGGAGCTTATGGCCGTGCCCGCCGATGCCGCCGCTCCACTCCGACTGGCCGCTGTCATCAAAGGCCGGGTTGAGACCGACGTACTTGACGAGCTTCTTGGGGTTGGCGAAGCGCTTGATGTCGCCGACAAAAGCGCCCAGGGCGAAGGCGACGACTTCCCGGACGCCGCACAGGCGCACGATGGAAAGCAGCTCCGGCTCGGCCAGCACCTCTTGAGCGATAAGGCTGCGCCAGTGCTGGCGATGCTGGTCGGCGTGGTGCAGTTCCGCCAAGAGGATTTCGATCACTTGCCACTGACGCGGGGACCACTCCCGCGCCTGGCGAATCTGCGGTTGGACCTCCCCGGCTTGGGTCAGGCGAGTGCCCGGTTTGAGCCGCACGCCATTGTCACTGAGGTAAGAGCGCAGCCGCGCCTGCATCTGCGTGGTGCGTTTGGTGGCCTTGCTGTAGGCGTGGAACCAATCACGCCATTCCTGGGTTTTGGGGTCGGGCACCCAGACCTCTTTGGCCGTGCCGGCCAGGTAGGCTTTGCCGATGCGCACCGCGCTGATCTTGTCATTGTTAGCGTGTGCCTCCTTCAGCTTGCCCATCTGGCAGCTCTCCAGGACCTTGGCCTGGCGCCCGGCGGCGGCCAGCGTGCGCACCACTTGGAAGCTGTTGCCCGAGGCTTCCAGGACGATCAGATCCCGGGCGGTGGTGTGCTTCTGGGCCCAGCTCGGGAGCTGAGCTATCGGCACTTTATTATAGACCTTTTCCACGACGGCCGCTGCGGGCGTAGGGCCGCGCAGGATCGCGGCGGTGAAGCTGTCCGGGTGAGCGTCCAAGCCGATCACCCGCTCGACAACTTTTGATTCTTCGTTCATCTTGTTCCTTACGGTTAGGCAGACGGACGGAAACGGGTCAGGCGCTGACATGCACTCAGGTATGCGGGGCGGTCCCCATGTAGGTGCTTTGCGCCGGTGCTCATTCACGAAAGCGGAGAGTGACTCCTAGCGTATTTATCGAGCATCTCCCGAAAGCCCACCTGCGGGTTAGCTGACCAACAGGTCCTTAAGGTGCCACCGCTTCCGTCCGTTCTGCAACTGCTGCGTCCTGAGTGTTCCAGGGCGCCCCGCTGACAAAACTCATACCCTCGCGAAATGACGCTAAAGAAAAGCAGATCCCGAGTATTTCTCCGATCCACCGTTGGAGTGAGTATCTCCTCCAGCACGTCTGCTTGCGCCTCTTTCGCTTGTTTGGCGGGCTTGGCGGGTAACTGTCGTTTCAAAGATAAGTCCCCACACCGCACCTGCCTGTAACCAAACTGACCGCCCATGCGTCTGAGTCTGGATGATGCCTCCAGCAATGGTGGCTGGCACGAGAAGTGTTGCCTGGGCCGCGCGGGCTGGAGCCCGCTGCCGGGGCTCACGGCGTCCGGGGCACGGGGACGAAGTCGTGCTCGGTTTTGCGTTTGCCGGTTTCGAGCACGAGCCGGTATTTGACGCCGGGCTGGAGCGGATCGGGGGTGGCGCCCTTGACCGCCGGCCGCATGCCGCGAATCGGCAGGGCGTAAGACCACTCCTCGACGGGCACGGAATTGGAATCGGAAACCAGGTGCCAAATGGGGTGCGGATACTTGTTGGTCTCGATTTCGCTGACGGGGATGACTTTGAGGGAAGTGAGCTTGAGCTTGCGGTCGAAGGCAAAGAAGATCGGATCGGTGGCGGATTTGGCTTGGGACTTGGTGCGGCGGAAGACGCCCGTGCGCGCCGGACGCGAGCGATGCTGGATTTGAATATCCTCGCTGGCAAACCAGTCTTTGTTGAGATACAATGACAGGCCGCCGAGGGCGACGGCCAGGGCGATGAGCGACCAAAGTTTCCTCGTCATAAGCGTCAGGGATTGACGCCGGCCGGGCCGGAGATATTCGAGTGTGGCATGGGATAGGCCGGCCGGAGCAGCGCACGCGCCGGTGAACGGCGCGCGCGGAACTCCGCCGGGCGCCAGTTTAAGCCTATAAGATGAATCGCAGCAAGAGTATGAACAGGATTATTCAACGGTCGCGGTTAAGCGGCCAAAGCACCCGGGCGGAAGCCTCGGCGGCCTTTACGCTGATCGAGCTGCTGGTCGTCATCGCGATCATCGCCATTTTGGCCAGCATGCTCCTGCCGGCTTTGGGCCGGGCCAAGGAGGCGGCTAACCGCATCAAGTGCACCAACAACCTCAAGCAGTTGGGGTTGGCGATCAAGATGTATGCCGACGACAGCGATGGGGCGTATCCCCCGCGAACCAACACGTGGCGGTGGCCCACGCAGTTGCTGGAGTATTACCGCACCACCAACCTGCTGGTTTGCCCGACCGACGCGCAGCGTGGGCCACCCCAGACGGATACCAGTTCCGGTACAATACCCGACCGCGCCAACCGCAGTTTCATGATCAACGGGTGGAACGACTACTTCAACGACGCCCTCACCGCCGCCCGCTCGATGAAGGAAACGGCCGTGATATATCCCTCGGAGACACTCGTCTTCGGTGAGAAGAAGAATAGCTCGCCGCACTATTTCATGGACCTGAACGAGGGGGTGGGCAATGACCTGGACCAGATTGAGCAGGGTTGTCATTCCGTGTCACAGAAGGGCAAGTACTCCGGCAGATCTGACTTTGCTTATGTGGATGGCAGTACCCGTTCCATGCGGTACGGGACCACGGTTTGGCCGCTGAATCTCTGGGCGGTGAACGACTCCAACCGGCTCGCCTTCGCCTGGAAGCCTTAGCGGCGGCGCCACACTTTATCGCAAATTGGGGCTTGGAATCCTCCCGGCCGGCGTGCTAGGTTTTGTCTGTTGGCGCCCCAGTGGGCGAAATGAGAGACAGGACCTGGCCGATGCCTGCCGCGACAACCAGCGGGAAGAAGCGGCCATTTTGGGAACATCGAGGCCTGGGTCACGATGTCCCAACCATGAACAGATCACGACTGAATCGCTATGAGTAACGCTGTTGCAAGTTACCTGCACTTCATGGGCGCGGCCCTGGTCAAGTTCAGGCAGACCGGGGCGATTGTGCCTTCGCAGAGGTTCCTCATTACCAGGATGATCGCCCCAATTCCGGAGACCTATGAGGGTCGGATCATCGAGCTTGGCGCCGGCAACGGGGCCCTCACCCTGCGACTGGCCGCTCAATGTCCCCAAGCGCGAATCCTGGCCTGTGAGATCAACCCGGTGCTGGCTCGCAAGACCCGGGATAATCTGGACCGGGCGGGCATCAACGGCCGGGTGGAAGTGATCTCCGATGCCGCTGAGCACCTGCTCTCGGAAATGCGCCGCCGGGGCGTGGAAAAGACGGATTATGTCCTTTCGGGCATTCCATTGGGCAACCTCCCTGGGGAGCGAGCCCTCGCGCTCATTGATGCCATCAGCCGGGCGCTGCGCCCAGGCGGAATGTACATCCAATTCCAATACTCGTTGATGGACCGCAAGCGCATCCGCTCGCGGTTCAGAATTCTCCGCACTGTGCCGGTGTTGCTCAACATCCCTCCCGCGGTCGTGTATTACGCGCAGCGCTGAAAGCCGACTTCGCCGGTCCAATGGCGACGCTTGGCGGAGAAGCTTCAGTCCCACAGCCGATACGGCAGCGCGCTCTTTTCCAGGAAGATGCCGCACTTGGGGCATTGGTCCGGATCGCGCCAGCTCCGGACCCGGTGCATGGCCGAGACAGGACACTGAAGCTTGAACGTGAGCCATTTGAAGCGATTCACTCCCTTCGGGGGCAGCCGGTTCAGCACGGCTTGAAAGCCGGGGGGCGCAGTCATGACCGGAGGCGCTTTCATGAACCTGGCCTTGTCGAACCCCCCTAAACTTCGCAACCCGCCTGATTCATCCGGAACCCTTAGCCGCGTGACGGCGTCGTAGAGTTCCTTGCAATCGCGGCAGAGGATGGTCTGGACGAAGAAGCTCAGTCCCCGGTCGGCGCGGCCCGACACTTTGGTCCGGTAACCGCACTTGGGACACTCAAACCAATAGGATCGGCCCATGCAAATTCCTCATCGGTGATTGACTGCAAAAAAGGCGCACCAAACAGGGTGCGCCCGAATACACACGGTCAGTTGAAGTGTAGCAGGGACTCCGGGTTTGGCAATGCGGATCTGCATCCGATTTTTAGCCTGCCACGCTGGCAAGAATCTTTCGGATATTCCGCTTTCGCGGCTGCATAATGATCAGAGGCTGACAAAGCCCGTCTCGTGGGGGCGCACCCAACCGGCCCCTTGGCCCTTCCCGAGCACTTCAATATCACAGTGCTCATGCCAGAAGGAAATCACCATACACGGCCGGGTAATGGAAGCTCTCGCTTTCAGTCCGAGCGAGCGGAGCGTGTTTGATCCGCGTCCAAACCCACACCGCCGGATTACGGGACATACGCTGGCGCGCTGCCGCCGTCCTGGCGCTTGACCAGGATGCTTCCCCGGCCAAGCGTCGCATGGCCGTGCTTGAAATCCGCCGTCCCGAAGTTGGCAAGCAGTTCAATTCTGCCGCCGAAAACCGTGCGCTGAACCGTGCCGTCGGGAGTCAGCCATTGGAAACCCGTCAGCGGCAGCAGCGCGGTTTCCCGGTGCAAGGGTGAGAAGAAGTCGTAGTGCCGTTTGATCTGTGCTTGGCGCTTCTGCAACTCCCTCACGTTCAGGTGATACAGCGGCGGAACCTGGTAAAGCAGCTCCAGCAACTCCACGGTTTTGGCTTGGTCTTGGGCCTTGAAGCTGGCGAAGGACCAATGATGCGTGGCGATTACCGAGTCATGGAACGCCGTCTGAAAAAGGGGCAGCCTGAACCGCGGCTCGAAGTAAAGGTAGCGGTATTCATCCTTGACCTGCACAGGCTTGAAAAAGACCTGGGGCTCCTCCGGCGGGTAGTAGGCCCCAAGATAATACTCCGACTGCTTGCTGCTCAGGTCGGGATCGCCCCAGCCGATGACGGGCGTCATGACCCCATGGGCAAAGTGAACGGTCCCGGCCGCGCCGGCCGAGCAGCCCTCGGTGCCGATGACCGCGCCGAAGGCGTCGCGAATCCAAGCCATCCGGGAGATGCGCGCCTGCATATCGGTTTGCTGGGTGGCGGGGTGCCCGGGCGAGTAATCATCAAAGAACTCGCCGAACCCATCGCAGTCTATAAACCACGAGTTGGCGTGGAAGACAGCCATCAAGCCCGAGACACGCTTCTCCACGTAGGGCCGGGCCGCGTCGGGGCTCAGCAGGAAGCCCTTTTTCTTGAATCCACGCCGCTTGCTGCCGTCGGCATTGACGATGGCTCCGGTTTCGAAGAGCGCCGCGTCGAACTGCGCGGTCGGCCACGTGTCAGGCTCGCCCGGCCGATGAATGCTGTGATAGGAATCGTAAGGGCCGATAAGGAACCCGGCCTGCTTCGCCGCGGCCACGGTCTCGGGGCAAGCCAGGAAACCCTCCCAGCCCTCGCTGCCGAGCCAGAGGCGGTCGAAGCCCGCGGCAGCAAGCTGCTGGATCATCTTAGGCGATAAGCCATTGCCCCAAGCGTTAGGTTTGGCCAGGAGGTCCGGGAACGCGGCGGCCAGTAGATGTGAGTTTAAGCGGCATAGCTCTGCCGGGCTCAACTGGCTGGGGTCGTGTTTCAGCAAGGCGGCCACTGCCGGGTCCAATGTCACACCGCGCCAAGCCGGTTCGTCATAGAGGTCGCGCCGCTGCAGCAGACGGTTTAGTTCGTCAGCGACCTGGGATTTCATGTATCGGTCCGGCCATTGGGCCTGGATGACCTTGGTGACAAAATCCCTGCCCTCGGGTTTCATCAAAGACCAAATCCGTTTACCGGGTGAGGCGGAAGGCGACTCCGCCCGGGATTTGAGTTCCGCGGCGAACTTCCTCCAATCGGTCACATCGCCCAGGTTCAGCACTTCGCTCCCCCACAGGTAAACGTGCGCCGCGCCCAGCAGCTTCTCGGCCTCGGGGGTCTGACGGATCTTGTCCTTGAAGCTGACAAACTGGCCGCGCTGGACCAGCCATTGCCGGTAGAGCCGCGCGGGTTCGACCAGCGAGTTGGTGCTCACTTCGAACACCACTCCGTACTCCTTCACGGGATGATTACGTGTGAACTGGTGCGTCAACCGTGCCTCTAGGGCCTTGCCGGGCAGGCGACGGAACTCCAGTTGATTGTTGAAGGGGTTGGTCAAAATGCACGTCAGCGTGAAGCTGCCGCAATCCAGCCCCAGAAATGGCATCGTCAGATCGGCGGTGGTGTTCAGCTCGCCGCGGTTGGTGAGGAATGATTCCCACCGGTGATCGCCGCAGGGGGCATGAACGCCTTCAAAGAACGGCAGGATCCAGCCCTTGACCGCGGCGGTTTCGGGGAGGACTGGGAAGGTGAAGGCACTCGGATCAGAGGCCTGGATATGGGTCAACAAACGCTGGCCTTCTAGTTCCAGGTTCAGGGAAACCTTCCGGTCGGGCAGAGACCACTTTGCCTTGCTGGGCTGCCGTTCCAGGCCGGCAACCGTCCCGAGGTTGGTTTGGGCCGCCGACACCAGGATTGGCGGATGGCAGCCGCTCTGGAGAGTTACCGCCAGGGTGACCGGGTCGAAGGTGACCGCACAGGAGCCGTTCTGAATGGACATCTCCGCCCTGGCGTTTGCCTCTCCTGAAGACAGGAATAAGCACTGCAGCACGATCACGCCGGCTGCCGACCCCCACTTTGAAATAGTCATCTCCGGCGCGGGCTTGTCAGCGCCCCCGGCCCATGGAGTGGCCGCCGAAACCGCCCCCGCCCCGGGACCCGCCACTCATGCCGCCGAAGGAAACTGAGCGTCCACTGGCTCCTCCGCTCGCGCGATAGCCGCCGCCGGCACCCGCGAAGGTGGTCGGCCTCCCGCCGCCGCTGGAAGAGTGGAAGCCCGCCCGTTGACCAGTATAGGGAGCCGGCCGCGCGCCGGTGCCAGAGTAGCCCTGGCCGCGGTAGTGGCCGGCACCGCCATAGTAACCGCCATTGCCATGGTAGGCGCTTCCGCCGTAGTACCCACTCCTGCCATAGTAGGCGCTGCCGCCGTGGTAGCTCCCGCTCCCGTAGTAGGGCCCACCATGGTGACCGCCGTAATAGTAGGGATAGTGGTAGCCGGAAGAACAATGCGAGTATCCACAGTAGCCGCGATACGGGTAACAGCCGAAATAGAACGACGGCCAGTACCACGGCCAGGAATAGCCACAGTTGTAGCCGCCGTAGTAGTAATCAGGATAGGCGTACGAGTAGGAGGGGTACCCATACGAGGCAGCGGGGTAACTGTACGTGTAAACCGGATACGCCGGTTGGGCGCTGTAGTCGTAAACCGGAGCATAGGGATTGACCACACCCTGAGCGGGAGCCGGCGCTGCGGGGCTGGCAACCGCCGCGGAAGCCCGCGCTGCCTGCGCCCTCAATTCCCCGCCACGCTGCAACATGGCCGTGAGGATCTCAGGTCCGATGCCACGATTCTTCAGAGCAATGATCTCCGTCGCGGTGGGATTGTAGGCCGTCGGAGAGTTTCTGACGTAGGTCTGGATGACTTCCAGATCAACTCTTGCGTCCACCATCTTGAGGATATCGGCGACGCCGGCTGAAAACGTAGCTGGCGGAGCGCTTGGAGTACTCGGGGCCTCCTGTGTCACCGCAGCGGCAGACGGGGCCACGGAATTAATCGCGCTTGACGGGAGGCACGCGCCCAACAACAGCGCACACGGCATCAGCCACAGCGCCCTGAGGCGACGTCTTGCGGTTTCGCTTTGATTCGCCATCTTCATAACAACTGCCGGCATATTGGCGGCTGAGAGTACTATTGCTCTGCGGGCCCCGTTGTCAAGGGGCGAATGAGGCTACCGCGGCGACCAGTTGCGCCTTGTCAGACAAGCGCGAAAACGGAATCTTGCTGACCATGAGTGAAGGCTGAGACCGGGGTAGGCAAAGGGCATGAAGATGCCCACTGTGGCTCCGCCTTAACAGCATGTATATCAATCTCGATTTGTTCGCCCGGGCGCAGTATCTGACGCTCTTCAAGACGCGCTTCAGCCTGCGGCGCTGGGCTTACGTCCTGTTCTTCACTGCGCTATATGGGGTGATGTGGATTATCGTGGCCCTCGGGCGGGCGCTCGACCACGTCTTCTTCCCCGGCTTCAAGCGCCAGCCGGTGCGCGAGCCGGTGTTCATCGTGGCGCCGCCGCGCAGCGGGACGACGCTGACCCAGAAGCTCCTGAGCCTCGATGAGGAGCGGTTCGTTTACAACGCGCTCTACCAGACCATCTTTCCGGCGGTCTCCTTCCAGCGGTGCTTCGACGCCCTGGTCTGGCTCGATCGGCAAGCTGCGGCCGCCCCTTGGAACGAATCAGTCGGTTGGGCGGAGAAGAAATGGTTCGGCGGCTGGGACGACATGCACAAGATGCGCTTCAACCAGCCGGAGGAGGATGACGGGTTCTTTGTTTACACCTTCGTGACCGAGGCGATCTTCCTGCTGTTCCTGCACGTGGAGGAATTGTGGGAGGCGGGGTTCCAGGACGCGCTGCCGCCGGCGAAGCGGCGCAAGGTGATGGGCTTTTACCGGAGCTGCCTCCAGCGCCGCCTCTACGCCAGCGGCCCCGGCAAAACCATCCTGACCAAGGCCACCCAGTCCTCCGGCGCGGTGGAATCGCTGCTCGAAGCGTTTCCGGACGGGAAGTTCATCACCATCATCCGGCATCCCTACGAATCCGTGCGCCTCGCACGTCAGCGTGTTCTGGCCGGTCTGGCAGGCCCACTCGCCGGAGCTGAAAAAGGACGGCCCGGTGTCGAAAGCCTACGCCCGCCTGGCCGTGCAGTGGTTCAAGCACCTGTTCGAATTCCGCCGGAAGGTGAATCCGAAGCAGTATTACTGCATGGATTACCGCGATCTGACCCGTGATCCGAAGGCGGCCCTGGAGAAGCTTTACGACCACTTCGGCTGGACGATGAGCGAGGCCTTTCGCGAGAAGCTGGCAGTCGCGACCCGGCGACAGCGTGATTTCAAGAGCAAGCACGAATACACGCTGGAGGAATTCGGCTTGTCCAAGGAGTGGATTCAGGCAGAGCTTGGGAGACGTGCTGGACCATTACGCGCTGCCGCGATGATTCCGGCTCCCGAGTGACACGATGATGAATGCCAACGCCGATCCGACGGAAGGCCGCGCGCCGCTCGACATCCGCGCCCTGCTCAAGCAGCACGAGGGCCGCAACTACGAGCTGCACGCCGCGCACGTCAACCCGGCCAACGTCCGCACGCTCAAGACCATCGGCTTCGATCGCTGCTACGTCCGCGCCGAGGGACCCTACCTCTGGGACGTCCAGGGCACGAAGTACCTCGACATGCTCTCCGGCTACGGCGTGTTCGGCCTGGGCCGGAACCATCCGGAAGTCCGCCGGGTGCTCACGGAGTTCCTCGACGCTCGAATATCCGAGCCTGGTGAAGATGGAGGCGCCGCTGCTCTCCGGCCTGCTCGCCGAGGAGTTGAAGAAGCGCATGCCCAACCAGCTCGACATGGTGTTCTTCACCAACTCCGGCGCCGAAGGCATCGAGACGGCCATCAAGTACGCCCGCTGCGCCACGCGCCGGCCCGGCCATCCTGCACTGCGAAAAGGCCTTTCACGGCCTGACCTACGGCGCGCTCTCGCTCAACGGCGACGAGAGCTTCCGCGAGGGCTTCGCGCCGTTCCTGCCGGACTGCCGCAAGATTCCGTTCAACGACCTCGAGGCGCTGGAACGGGAACTGCAGCCGGGGCGACGTGGCCGCCTTCGTCGTCGAGCCCATCCAGGGCAAGGGCGTGAACATTCCCGTCGCCCGGCTACCTGCGCGAGGCCGCCAGCTCTGTGCCGCAAGCACGGCGCGCTGTTCGTGGACGACGAGGTGCAGGCCGGCATGGGCCGCACGGGCCGCTTCCTCGCCATCGAGCACGACGGCGACGTGGACCCGGACATCGTGGTGCTGGCCAAGACGCTGTCCGGCGGCTTCGTGCCCGTGGGCGCCGTGCTGTGCAAGAAGTGGATTCACGAGAAGGTGTTTTCCAGCATGAACCGCTCGGTCGTGCACAGCTCGACCTTCAGCCAGGGCAGCTTCGCCATGGTGGCCGGCCTGGCGGCGCTCGACGTGCTCGACCGCCACCAGCTCATCCAGCGCGCGGAGAAGATGGGCGACCTGCTCGGCCGAAGGCTTGCGCGCGATGGTGCCGCGCTTTGAGTTCCTCAAGGAGATTCGCGGGCGCGGCCTGATGGTGGGCATCGAGTTCGGCCCGCCCAAGTCGCTCGGCTTGAAAACCGCCTGGACGCTGATGCACAAGATGGACAAGAGCCTGTTTCCCCAGGCCGCCATCATTCCGCTGCTGGACAAGCATCACATCATCACCCAGGTCGCCGGGCACCACATCGATGTCATCAAGCTCATCCCGCCGCTGGTCATCAGCGAGGAGGACGTGCAGTGGTTCCTGACGGCGTTCGAGGACGTGCTGGTGCAGATGCACAAATTCCCCGGCCCGGCCTGGGACGTGGTATCGGACATCGGCAAGATGGTGCTGACCAGCCGGGCGCGGTGAACCGCCGCAAGTCCTCGGGCTGCCTTGGCAGCACAAGATCCGCCGCCGGTGTTATCGCTGACGGGTCAACGAGCAGCCGGGCCTCGCACGGCAGGCCGTTCTGTACCGGACAGGCGCCACCACCCCACGTGCAGCAGCCCCAGCGCGATGAGCAGCAGCCCGTTGCCCACCACGGCCGAGACCACCGGCGTGCCGCCAAAGCTTTGGAGCGCCACCAGCAGCGCCAGGGCAATATTCCGATTGCTGGTGCCCAGCGCCACGACCCGCCGGGCGTCGCGCGCCGGGCCGCCCAGCTTCCAGCCCAGCAGCAGCGAAAGCTCGAAGATGATGGCCATGGCAATCCAGGCCCGCCACCCGAGGCTCACGATCGAGCCGAACTCCGTCGCGGTCACAAACGCCAGCGACGCCGCGCCCGCCGCCTCCGAAACGATTTCCACCGGCCGCAGCAGGCGTCGCGCGAGGTCCGGCGCGCGATGCCGGACGAACACCCCCGCCGCCAGCGGGAGGCTGATGGTGGCCGCGAGCATCCCCAGGCTGGCCAGCATGTTCAACCGCACGGTGCCGGCGTTGGCGAGCATCCACAAAGCCCCTTGGGCGGCTAGCGGTGTCAGCAGCACGGAGATCAGGGGATAGGCCGCCGTGAGCCCCGCCGCCAGCGCGAGATCCGCGCGGGCCATGCGCGCGAAGACGGGCACCACGGGCGCAAACGGGGCTGCGGCGAGCAGAATCATCGCGACGGCGACGTGGTGTTGCAGGCCGAGCCAGGTAGCCGCAGCCACGGTGATTGCGGGAATTACGATGAAATTGGCCACCAAAATGACCAGAAACCGGCACTGGTTCAGCGCGGTTTTCACCTCCTGCCAAGTGAGCCGCAAGCCCACGGCGCCCAGCAGTCCCGCCAGGGCGCTGCAGGTCAGGATCTGGATTACGACTTGAATCCGGCTCACGATGGGGCAAAGGCTTATACGGCTCAGGCCGGCGCGACAAGCCAGGAACATGGCGAGGTCGCGGTAGCAGTACGAACGTTAGTGCGCGGCCGGTTGCGGACAGAAGGTGTGGATACCCTCCCGGGAAGGATGAGCCACCTCACTTTGGTCGCCAACGCGGTGCAGGACTTATGCTCCGGAGGCACGCAGGCACTCTTACCCAAATCAATTCCCGACTGGACCTGCCAGTTCAAGACCTTCAACCTGCGCACGCAATATGAAAACCAGAAATCCGGACTCCTGGCCTATGTGTTCCATTCGTCGCATCGCTCCCATTGCAGGCTCCGTTTGCCTGTGGCTCGCCTTGGGGGGCGTGGGCTGCGGTTCGCTCGGGGGACCGGCCTCCGCCAGCTTCGCCTCGGTAACCATCGAAAACCGCTCCCTGGCAGAAATCGCGGGCGCTACCGCCAAAGTGTTCGCTGCCGATGGCTACCGGGGCGGCATGAGTGGCGCGAGCAAGATGGTCTTCGATAAGGGTGCGTCCCGCGCGACCACTCTCTCCCGCGAAGGCCTGGTGGACACCCATTACGGCGCGCAAACGATCAACCGCGTCAAGGTGGAGATCGCGGCGGTGGGCGAAACCGGATACCGGCTCGAGTGCAAGGCGTTCGTGGTGAGGAACGCCGGTGATTCCGTCTTGCAGGAGGAGGTGCCCCTGGCCAACCTCCGCAGCCTGCCTTACCAGTCGCTGCTGAACAAGGTGAAGAAGGAGTTGAAGTGAAACGGCCCCAATGCCTGCCTCGGGCAGTGAAAGCTCGCCTTCAACGCCTGTCCGCGAACGCCTGACGCTGGCAGCCTGACTGTGCTCTCTGCCTTGCTCATCTGTGCTGTTCTCGTGGCGGTTACTGTGGCCGTGCATGCCGCCGGGTTTGCCCTGATGCTGCGGTCTCTGATGAAATCGCGCACCGTGCTGCCGACGCAAGCCTGGCCCATCGCCTGGCTGCTCATCCGCGTGACGTGGTTGCTGATCCTGATCCATGTGGCCGAGATCACGGTCTGGGCGTTGTTCTATCTGTGGGGAGGATGCCTGCCCGATGCCGAGTCGGCGTTCTACTTTTCCGGAGTCACTTATGCGACAATTGGGTACGGTGATCTGGTGTTGCCGAAGCCGTGGCGGATGCTCGGCCCGGTCGAGGGCTTGACCGGCATTCTCATGTGCGGATTGTCCGCCGGCCTTTTCTTCGCGGTAGTGAGCAGAATCTACGCGTCACGTTTCGAACCAAAGCACGAATGAGACCATGAAAACACTCCTCAAAGAAATCCGTCACAATCCACTGCTCTGGCTGCTGGCCTTCGTGCCCGTGGTGTTCGCAGCGCAGAAGCTCAAGCCCGAAGCGCATACGCTGCTCTTCGTGCTGTCGGTCCTGGCCATCGTACCCCTGGCGGCGCTGTTGAGTCACGCCACCGAATCCGTGGCAGCGAAAACCGGCGATGCGGTCGGAGGCTTGCTCAACGCCACGCTGGGCAACCTGACGGAACTGGTGATTGCCCTTACGGCCTTGCGCGCCGGGCAATACATGCTCGTGAAGGCGTCCATCGCCGGCGCGATTGTCACCAACATTCTGTTCATGTTGGGCGCGTCGTTTCTGCTCGGCGGACTTAAGCACCACGTGCAGGAATACAACCGGGTCAGCGCCCGCGTGCAAGCCGCCATGCTCTTTCTGGCTACCGTCGCGCTGTTGATTCCCTCGGCGGTCTCGCAAGCCGACTCCGCGCCTGGGGCGGCGTTCACCCAGAAGCTGAGCGTGGGTCTGGCGGTGCTCCTCATCGTTACCTACGGACTGGGCATGCTGTTCTCGCTCAAAACGCACCGCGAGGTGTTCGCCAGCGCGGAGTCCGGGGAGGCCGGCGAAGCGCCGTGGCCAATCGGTCTGGCCCTGGCCACGCTGGCCGGCGTCACGGTGCTGGTGGCGCTGGTGAGCGAGGTGTTTGTGGAGTCGGTGCAGAAAGCGGCGGAGGCCTTCGGGATGACTCCCGCTTTCGTCGGTTTCATCGTCGTGGCGCTGGTCGGCGGCGCGGCGGAAATGGCCTCGGCGTTTTCGGGCGCGCGCAAAAACCGCTTGGATCTGAGCGTGGGCATCGCCTTGGGCAGCGCGTCCCAGATCGCGCTCTTCGTCGCGCCCGTGCTGGTCCTCGTGAGCTATTTTATCGGGCCGCAACCGATGGACCTGCAATTCTGGCCAGGTGCGGTGGTGATGATGCTCATCGCCACGATGACCGCGTCGCTGGTGACGAACAGCGGGCGATCGGCGTGGTTTGTCGGGGTGCTCCTGCTAATGGTTTACCTGATCTTTGCCATGACGCTTTACCTGTTGCCGCCCCGAGCGCAGTGAAATGCCAGTCCAATCCAACGCAGCTAACAACCAAATTCACGACCCCTATGTCTGACGAATCCATCAAATCCTCCAAACGCGTGCTCGAACCTAACGAGCGCATCTCCGAGGTGCTCTTTGGCCTGATCATGGTCCTCACCTTCACCGGCTCGCTCAGTGTCGCCGAGGCAGCGCGTCGGATGGCTCGGAGAATCTAGACCGCATGCTGACTCAACTCTGGAAGCGGCGATGGCCGTTGCTCGCGTTCGCGCTGTCGTTCCAACTACTCGAGAATCTCCTGTTCACTCCCGCACTGGGTCTGATCGGCAGGCTGCTGCAAGGTCGGCCGGTAGTGGACAGCACGGCCTTGGTTCAATTCCTCCTCTCGCCCCGGGGATTTCTCGTGCTCTTCCTCGGGGCGACAATTTCCCTGACGATCCGCCTGGTCGAACACGCCGGTTTGTCCGCGATGGTCCTTGGCGCGTTGGAGGGAAAGACCTTCCGGGCCTTGGCGGCGTTCCGCTGGTTGCTGACGGAGCTGCCGCGGCTCGCGGCCATTGGCGCCCGGATCGTCGGATGGGGTCTGGTGCTCGCGGCGCCGCTGCTGGGGGTGGCGGGAGTGTTCGCCCGCCGGCTCCTCGCGAAACATGACATCAACTATTACCTCGCAAATCGCCCGTCCGAGTTTGTCGGCACTGCCGTCGTGATTGGCGCCGTGGCCGTGGCCACGCTTGCCGTGGGAGCCTGGCTCTTGGTCCGGTGGCGGCTGGTGGTGCAGGTTTGCGTCTTTGATCGCCGTGACGGCAAAGCCGCCTTTCGCGAGGCCGCCGCCCTGAGTCGCGGTGTCTGGGCACCATTGGCCGGGCGCTGCCTGGCGGTGCTGGGGTTCCTGTTCCTATTGCTGCTCGCCGCAGCGGCTTTGCAGCAACTCGCCGTCTGGCTGGTGCTGCGCGTCGCCGGCCTGGGCCAACTTTCCTTGGCGGTGTCGTTCGGGGTCCTGGTTCTGTTGCGCACCGTGATTGGCGCAGCCGTGACCTCCCTCGGCGCCTGCGCGGACGCCGTTGCGTTCACGGCGTTCTACCGGTCGCGTCGCCGCGCGCTGGGAGGCGAACCCGCACTGACGCTCCTCGAGCAGGAGGTGACGTCCCGCCCCTCGCTGTCCGGATGGGCGCAGGGCTTAGCCGTCTCGATCGTGCTGGGGCTTCTCGCCGTGGCGGGAGTGAGTGTGGCCTTCGCCGTGGACGCGCTCGGGCACAAGGGGCCGATTACCGTGACCGCTCATCGGGGTGCCCACCGGCAAGCTCCCGAAAACACCGCCGCCGCGATCCGTGAAGCGATCGCTGCGGGAGCAGATTATGCCGAGATCGACGTCCAGCTCTCGAAGGACGGCGTTCTGGTAGTGACCCATGACAGCGATTTCTCCCGGTTGGCTGGGGTGGCGAAGAAGGTCTGGGACCTAACGTATGCCGAGATCCGCGCGATTCCGCTCGGCGCGAAGGCCGCACCGGATTTCCGCGACGAGCCCGCACCCACCTTCGACGAAGTCCTGGCCATCGCCCGCAACCGGATCCGGCTAAACATCGAGTTGAAGCACTACGGCGATCACCAACCCCGGCTAGCGGAGCGGGTGGTGGAAGTGCTCCAGACTCGCCAAATGATCAATCAGGTGATTATCCAGTGCCTCGAATACGAACCCCTGTTGGAGGTCCGCCGGCTCGCCCCGGGTATCCCGGTCGGTTACTTGATGTCCGTGAACGCGAAACGCCCGGCCCGCCTGAAGGTGGACTTCCTCAGCACCGAGTTGGGCCGGGTGACGGGCGCTTTTGTTCAGGCGGCGCACCAGCGCGGTCAGCGCGTGCACGTCTGGACCGTGGACGCCCCGGCTGACATGGACCGGATGATTGATCTCGGCGTGGACGACCTGATCACGAATGACCCCGGGGAGGCGTTGCGCCGCGTGCGTGTATATGAAGGTCTCACCCGGTCCGAACGCACCCTGCGCCGCGTGCATGCTTGGCTGGCCCATTGAACACCTGGACCCAGCCCCCCCCAACACTCGCCCCCCATCCTCCGTGCGTCCAGGCTTAGCGCCAAGACACTGCCACCGGACCGCGAGCCGTCCCCGGCTCGCAGCGGCCGCCAACGCGAAACGGGGCTCAAGTCTCCTGCGCGCTCCCAACGGGCTCGAACGCGCTGCGAGCCGGGGACGGCTCGTAGTCCGTCATCATTGGGGGCTCTCGATCCTTGGTGGCAGTGGCGAGATGCACCTCGCGCCGGCGAGGGCTGGAGATGAGCGTTGCCATCAGGACCTTTCGTGTTGATCCTGCCGCCTGAACGAATCGAAGCCCTGGCAGATTACCTGCGATGCTCTCGAACCAACAGTTTGATCGGACACGAAGACTGGCCTTGAACCTGGCGGGCATCGAACTGGTGGACCGTCACCGCGAACTCCTGGACCGCCGCAGCCGGCGGATTGGGATTCTCGACAGCGCAGGAATGGATGCGCTGCTCGACGCGGTCGAGGGGGGCGAAACGGCAGCCAGCCAGAGGCTCCTGTGTCTGCTGACGACCAAGTTCACCGGGTTCTTCCGCCACCCGCGCCAATTCTAGGTCGTCGCCGAGCACGCACTCTGGGCGGGGCATCGCCGCGGTCGGGCGCGCTTGAGATCCGCCGCAGCAGCGACCGGGGAAGAACCTTACTCGCTTGCGATGGCGTTGATCGAGGTGTTCCGGCGCGACGATCCGCCGGCCACGATTCTGGCCACCGACATCAACGAGGAGGTGCCGACTGATGCTTGATCTTAACCCCCCAACGGTCTGAACAGGGGGCTTGCCAGCGCCCTTTAAGACATGTAAAAGGCCTGGGTGACAACACCCCAACAAAAGGTCCCCGTCTTGGTCCGTGCGACCGAGATTCTGGCGCAGGTGGGTGAGGAACTAGCTTTCGTCGAGGCGGGCAAGGACACGGGGTTATTGCCGATCAACAGCTTGCTCATGGACTTTGAGGAACTCCCCCGCGAAGGCGCGCCGGCAGTCCTTGCAACAGGTTTGGCTGCTATCCGAGCGCTGCTGGACCAGATTCTGGATGGGCCAGGGAAATTTACAGACGAATCCATCCGGTATTTGAATGATTGGCATTCATGGATGAATGCCGTGCAAACAGCGTGGGAGCGAGGCGGGGAAATGCCACCGGCTCCGCCAGCCTGGAATCCGCCTACCGGGAGCGCCATAACGGCTCCGGTAGCGAACATGGGAGGGGCTCCATCCCAGTCGCCAGCCCCGCAACCGGACGCGGGTGAACCGGCGATCCAGTTGAACCTGGCGGAAGATTCCGAACTGCTTCGCGAATTCCACAGCGAATCCCTCGAACTGTTACAAGCTATCGAGCAGGGGGTGCTCCTGCTGGAGGAGAATCCAACCGAGGCCGGGACGATCAACTCCATTTTTCGTGCCTTCCACACCTTCAAGGGTAGCGCTGGTCTTCTTCACCTGGACGCCCTGCGGGAGCTGGCGCACGACCTGGAGTCGCTCCTCGATGCGGCGCGCCGCTCAGAGCTGAGTATCACCTCGGACATCATTGACCTCATTCTCGCCGGCGGGGACACGCTAAAGCACTTCACCCACGAGATTGGCGCCCAACTCCAGGGCGTGAATCCCGGCGATCCCATCGTTGTCCCTACCCGGCCACTCAGGCAGCGCGTGCGAGCCGCCCTGAATGGAGATCCCTCGCCCACAACCAGTCCCAGGCAACCGACGCCACCGGTCTCCTCGACCCCGAAGGTGCCGGAGTTGAAAGTGCCCGAAAGCGCGGCGCATGAAGCAGCGACACGCGGATCGGGCCCCGCTGTGCCGTCAGCAGCGTCCGCCGATCCCGTCAAAGTGCGCAGCGAGTCCTCACCGAAGGCAGAAAGCGCCACGGGATTCGTAAAGCTGGATACCCGGAAGCTGGACAGCTTGGTGGACCTGGTGGGGGAACTGGTCATTGCCCAATCCATGGTCGTCCAAGACCCCGACGTGCAAAGGTTGGCGAGTCGTCATCTGGCGCGGTGCCTGCGTCAACTCGGCCGGATCACCACCGAACTGCAGCGGACCGCCATGTCATTGCGCATGATCCCGATCGGCCGGACTTTCCTGAAAATGAGTCGCCTCGTCCGCGATCTTGCCGCGCAGCAGGAAAAGCAGGTGCAGCTTCTCGTGGAGGGCGAAGAGACGGAACTGGATCGCAACATCGTAGAGGAGTTGAGCGACCCGCTCGTCCACATGATTCGCAACTCGGTTGACCACGGCATCGAATTGCCCGCGGAACGCGTAGCCCGGGGAAAAACCGCGCTCGGGACGATTCGTCTTTCCGCCTCCCATCAGCGCGGCGGCATCGTCATCACGATCCGGGATGACGGCAAAGGTCTGGACCGCGACCGCATCCTGGCCAAGGCGCGTGAACGCGGCCTGATTAAGCCGGACGGCACCCTGACCGAGGAGGAAACGTTCGCCCTCATCTTCACGCCCGGCTTTTCCACCGCCGAAAAAGTCACGGATGTCTCCGGCCGAGGTGTGGGCATGGACGTCGTCCGGCGCAACATCGAGCGGCTGCGCGGCAAGGTCGAGATTCAGTCGGTCGCTGGCCAGGGGTCCACCTTCACCATCGTCCTGCCGCTGACCCTCGCCATCATTGACGGAATGCTCGTCGGGGTGGGCGAGGACCGCTACATCATCCCGACGTTGTCGGTGCGCGAATCATTCCGCCCACGACCCGGCATGGTTTCCACCGTGCATGAACGCGGCGAAGTGGTCAGCGTGCGCGGGCGGTTGACGCCGCTCCTGCGTTTGGGACAGCACCTTGGCACCCCGTGCCGGGCGGTTGACCCGACCGAGGGGATCATCGTAGTCGTCGAGTCGGGCGACGCCGCGCGAGGGCTCCTCGTGGATGAACTGCTTGGCAAGCAGGAGGTCGTTATCAAGAATCTCGGCGAAACCTTTCGAAAGCAGGACTTGCTGGCCGGCGCCGCGATCTTGGGCGATGGCCGGGTCGGGCTAATCCTCGACGTCGATACCTTGGTGAAATGCCAGCGAACCAATAACCCCGCCAACGGCGATCGCTCTTCATGAACTTTGTGCGCGGATCAGCCGGAGGATTTCTTGCGCTGGGCAAGACGCCTCGCCTATGAAAGCTGCCGGCAGTCTCCCCTACGTGATTGCAGGTGTGAAGGGTCTGCAGCTCGGGGTGTCCGCAGCGTATGTGCAGGAAATCGTACGAACGCCGCGATGGCATCTGGTTCCGAACACCCCCCGTCACATCCGCGGTGTGATCAACCTGCGCGGGAAAGTGCTCCCACTGGTGGATTTGCGGTTGCGCATGGGCTTGCCATCGGCCCTGGAAGATGTCGAGCAGATGATCGCCATGCTGGTGGCCCGAGAGCAGGACCACATTCTCTGGCTGAAGGAGCTTCTGGGAGCTGTCACCGAGGGCCGCCCTTTCACCTTGGCGCAGGATCCCACCGAATGTGCCTTTGGGAAGTGGTACTACAGCTACAAACCGGAAGACATTGGGTTTGCTTCGGTGATGTATCGACTCGAGGTGCCGCACCGCCGCATCCACAACATAGCCAATGCCGTTCTGAAGCACGCCGAACAGGGCGAGCACGACAAAGCCCGGGAGATCATCCTGCGGACTGAGAAAGGCGATTTGCACACGGTGGTCAACCTGTTTGCGGAGGCGCGGACTGCTTTTCGGGAATCGCAGAAGGAAGTTGCCATTGTGTTGACCGATGGCAGAAAGCACTTGTCACTAACCGTTGACAGTGTTGCGTCGGTTGAGGCGATTGCCGAGGACACGATAGAAAACGCCACACCCGCGATGGGCAGCGTGAAATCTGACCTCCTCAGGAAGGTTGCGCACAGGGCAAACGACAAAGGAATCGTCTTCCTGCTGGATGCCGAAGCGTTGCTCGCCGGCCATTGCGACTCTCCGCCGGCTCCCGGAAGCACTTCCTGAACAGAGGTGGCAAAGAATACGCATGCAAAAGGACAATCCGCTGTCTCCAGTGGCCTGTTGTTATGAAGCTCCGCGTTCTCCGCGTCGCCGCCTGTCATTTGGGTCGGACGCGATTACCCCAACCCCGCCGAACGGCTTCGCTCTTGCCGCCAGGCTCCCTGTTGTGTTATCCGGCCATGTGGCGTTTGCCGAACAGAGCAGTCTGGTTCTGGCCCGTGCGACTGAAATTCAGGCGCAACTGGGCGAGGAATTGGCTTCCGTGGAACCGGGCAATCCCACCAACGGCGTTTCCCTCGCCCTGAATTCATGAAGCCGGACTCCTCAGCCCCTGTAACCGTCGCGGCCAAACCGGGGCGCTATCTGACGTTTAAGTTGGGCCGGGAGTCCTACGGGTTGCCGGTCCTGGGCGTCCGCGAGATCATCCGCCTGTGCCCGATTACGCCGGTCCCCCGGATGCCGAAGTACATCAAAGGCGTCATCAATCTCCGGGGCAAAGTCATTCCGATTCTCGACCTCCGGGCTAAGTTCCAGCTCTCGAGCGAGGGCTACGGCGAACGCGCCTGCATCATCGTCGTCCAGGTTGGCGCCCCCCCCGCGAGCATAATGCTGATGGGTGCGATCGTGGACGCGGTCGAGGAGGTGGTCCAACTGGCCGAGGCGGAACTGGAACCCACGCCGGATTTTGGCGGTTCGCCGGACACGGACTACATCCTCGGCATGGCCACCATCCACGGCGGCGTCAAGACGCTGCTGGACCTCGACAAGGTTTTCCTCAAGGAAGGCCTGCTCACTCTTGTTCCATCCCAAACACCGAATTCACAGAATCAAGCTATATGAACTCCTGGACCATCTCTCGTCGGATCATCGTCGGCTTTGCCGTCATGCTGCTGATCTCGGCCACGCTTGGCGGCATCGCCTTGTGGCGGTTGGACGGCGTCAGCCAATCCATCGCCCGGTTGGCGGACAACACTCTGCCCGCCGTCCTGACCCTGCGCGAATGCGCCGGGAGAACGCGCGACAACATCTTCGTCATTCTGCAATACAGCCAGGCGGAATCGGCTGACCAGCGCAAGGAAATCGAGCAACGCATTGCCGAGAACCGGGCACGCATTGACGAGTTGTACAAACAGTACGAACCGCTGATTTTGGATGCCGAAGGTCGCCGGCTCTTTGAGGAAGTGAAAAAGACCCGCGCGGCCTTCATCGCCGCCCGCACCCCGTATCTCGAGTTGGTTCGGGAGGGCAAGGCGGAAGAGCACAAGAAAATGCTGGCGGAGAAGGTCATCCCGGCCTACCAAGCGGCCGTCGACGCGGTAAGTGCCCTCTTTGATCACAAGAAGAACCAGGGAACGACCGCAGCCAAGACCGGGAGGGCGGACGCTCAATCCGGTGTCCGGCTCATTGGCCTCTTGCTCGCGGTGGCGTTGGTGGTGGCCGGCCTCTTGTCCTGGAAGATCGTGCGCTCGACCACCCGGGTTCTCCGGGATCTCGCGGGCAACCTCGACCAGGGCGCCACCCAAACCGCCTCCGCCGCAGGCCAAGTCGCGTCCGCCAGCCAGAATCTTTCTTCGGGCGCCAGCGAACAAGCGGCGTCCGTGGAGGAGACCAGCGCCTCATTGGAGGAGATTTCGAGCATGATCCGTTCAACCGCCGACAACGCGGAGAAGGCCAAGACGCTGGCGGGCGAAGCCCATGCCGTGGCCCAGGCCGGTTCCCGAACCATGATAGAAATGAACCAGGCGATGGCAGCCATTGACACCTCCAGTGCCGAGGTCGCCAAGATCGTCAAAAACATTGACGAGATCGCCTTCCAGACGAACATCCTGGCCTTGAACGCCGCGGTGGAAGCGGCGCGCGCCGGTGAGGCGGGCGCCGGCTTCGCGGTGGTCGCGGACGAAGTTCGCTCCCTGGCCCAGCGCAGCGCCGCCGCCGCGAAGGAAACGGCGGACAAGATCGAGGCGGCGATTGCCAGCAGTCGAAAAGGTTCGTTGAGTTGCGCCAAGGTTGGGGAATCGCTCACGCAGATCGCCGCCAAGGTGTCGTCCACGGACTCGTTGGTCGGCGAAATTGCGACGGCCGCCCGCGAACAGGCCCAGGGCATCGAACAGATCAACACCGCCATCACCCAGATGGATCAGGTGACTCAGAGCACTTCGGCCAGCGCCGAGGAAAGCGCCAGCGCCGCCGAGGAACTCGATGCGCAGGCGGCGGCGCTCAAGGACATGGTCGGGCAGCTCCGCCAACTCGTTGGTGGCGCGGTCACTGTTACGGCGGCGACTCCGCCTCCCTCCCTGGTGCGCGCCTCGCATGTTGCCGTATCCATCAGTCAGCCTGCCGCGCGGCCGCGGCCGCGGCCTCGTCCTCAGCCTCAAAAGACCCTTGGCACGGGCCAGCGCAAGGCCATTCCCATGCCTGGCGATGCCAACCCGGAAGTTGGCGTAGATGACGACCACTTCAAGAACTTCTGAGCCGGCGGTGGGTGGGATCGGGTTCCCGCGAATGCATGCGTCGTTCACGGCCACGCTTTCCGCCGGGGCCTACCGGACGCTGGTGGATTTGGTTTACCAGCACAGCCGGATCCACCTCGGTCCGGACAAGCAGCCGATGCTGGCCAACCGGCTCCGAAAGCGCCTGCGGGCGCTGGGGCTTGTTTCCTATGACGATTACTGCGCCGTGCTGCGATCCGGACAAGGCCCGGATGAAATGGAGCATTTGGTGGATCTCATTTCCACCAACCACACGCGGTTCTTCCGCGAGCCGGAGCATTTCAAGTTTCTCACGGGGCGGATTCTGCCCGAGTTGGCTCCGCGTCTCGCCGCCGAAGGCTCGCCGCTGCGGGTGTGGTCCGCCGCCGCATCGTCCGGTGAGGAGCCTTACACGATCGCAATCGTGCTCGCGGAGTATTTTCGCCAGCAGGTTTCCGTTGACTGGCTGGTGGAGGCTTCAGATATCTCGCACCGCATGCTCGAACAGGCTCAGCGCGCGGTTTACAAGCTGGACGCCAAGCACGCGTTGTCGCCGGAGCTTTTGCGGCGTTACTTCCAGCGGGGAGTTGACGCCCACGCCGGGAACTGCCGGGTGAAGGCCGAACTGCGAAAGCACGTGCGGTTTCAGCACATCAACCTGTTCCAGGCCGAATACGGGGTGCCACGGCAACAGCACGTGATCTTCTGCCGCAATGTGATGATCTACTTCGATCCCCCGTCGCGCGCGACCTTGGTTCAGAAACTCACCCGGCAACTGGCTCGCGGCGGCTTCCTGGTGATCGGACATTCGGAAAGTCTGATGGGGATCCGGCACGATTTGGAATCCGTGCGACAAAGCGTGTTCCGCAAGCCTTGAATGCCAAGCACAAAATCCGGGTTCTGATCGTGGACGACTCCGCCGTCGCCCGCCGGGCCATCCGTGATGCCCTGGCTCACGATCCTGAGATCGAAGTCGTGGACGTTGCCTGCGACGCGTACGTGGCGCGGGAGAAGATTCTCAAGCTCAATCCGGATGTCATTACGCTGGACCTGGAAATGCCGCGCATGGACGGGTTGACCTTTCTGCGGATTCTCAACGAACACCACCCGGTGCCGGTGGTCGTGATCAGTTCCCTGACCCCGCAGGGATCAGTCAAGGCTATGGAGGCAATGGACGCCGGCGCGCTGGATGTGCTCGCCAAGCCCAATGGCAGCCAGACCCTGGGGGAAGTGGCCCTTCATCTCGCCTATCACGTCAAGGCGGCTGCCCGCGCCCGGCACCGACCACGCGGCCCGGAAGCCATCACCACGGCTTTGCCGCCGGTTGCGAAAACCGCCCCGGCTGGTGAATTCTCCCCACGGCGGGTGATCCTGATCGGAGCTTCGACCGGTGGTGTGGAGGCGCTGCGGTTCCTTTTACCACGCCTGCCGGACGGCTTGCCGCCCATCGCCGTCGTGCAACATATTCCAGCTAATTTTTCGCGGCTCATGGCCGAGCGCCTGAACGAATTGTGCCCCTTTGAAGTCCGCGAAGCGAGGGAGGGGGACGAACTGCGCCGCGGTCTTTGCCTGGTGGCGCCCGGTGATTTTCATCTGGCGCTGGTTCCCTGCGGACGCGGCTACCGGGCCCGTCTGACGCAGTCACCACCGGTGCATCACTGCCGCCCGGCGGTGGACGTGTTGTTCCGTTCCGCCGCCGAGCACGCCGGGGCGCAGGCGGTGGCCGTCCTGCTCACAGGGATGGGTGTGGACGGCGCTCGCGGCCTTCAGGCGCTTCGGGCCGCCGGGGCGCGCACACTTGTCGAGCACGAAGAAAGCTGCGTGGTATACGGCATGCCCCAAGCCGCGATCAAACTTGGGGCGGCTGAAGAGGTCGTGCCTCTCCCGAAAATGCCGCAGGCGATTCTCCAGGCACTCGCCCAACCGGTTCGCGCATGACTCCAAGAATCCTCAACGTGGACGACAGCAAGACGATCCGGTTGTCGCTGGCCCGCCTTTTTGCACGGTTTGCCTGCGAGTGGCGCGAGGCTGTCAACGGAGAGGAAGGCTTGGCCGCCGCCTCCAGGACAAACCTGACCTCATCCTCTCGGATTGGAAAATGCCGGTCATGGACGGCATTACCATGGTGCGCAGAATGCGCGAAAACCCCGCGTTGAAACGGACCCCGGTCATCATGCTGACCACGGAGTCAGGCCCGGAATATATCGCCACCGCAGCCCGCTTGGGAGTGCGGGACTACGTGATCAAGCCTTTTCGCGAGGAAGAACTGCTGGCGAAAGTCGGCCGAATCATCCCGTTGATTCCGCGCGCCGAATCGAGGGCCACAGTTGATGAACGAACCAGATCGCAAATCCCCAACCAGCCCGAACCTGGCGCATGCCAGGCGATTCCGCGGCTGATAATGGCTGCCGACCCGTCAAAGGATGCGGCCTTGCTGGTGGTGGACGACAGTCGCACCATGCGAATCGCGCTGATCCGGGCGCTCAATGGGCTTGGGTTTCGCAACATCACCGAGGCGGCCAACGGCGAGATGGCATTGGAGGTCGCAGCGCGGACGCCGCCGGACCTGGTGTTGCTCGACATCGTGATGCCGGGGCTGGATGGTTACGAGGTGTGTCGCCAGTTGCGACTGAAGCCGGAGACGGCGGAAGTGCTGATCATGTTCTTGTCGTCGCTCGAAGAGGTGCAAAACAAGACGCGCGGCTTTGAGGTGGGTGCGAACGATTATCTCACCAAGCCGTTCGACATGCTGGAGGTGAAAGCCCGCGTGCGCTCCCTGCTCAAGGCCAAGGCGCTACACCGATGCGGTGAAGGAACAGATTGCCAGCGAACTGCGCGTGGCCCGCGAAATCCAGATGGGCATGTTGCCGCAAGACTTTGCGCCGATCGAGCAGGCCTACGGCGTCGAGCTTCGGAGCGATGCTCGAACCGGCGCGCGAAGTGGGCGGTGACCTTTATGGTGTGTGCGCTGCCGGGCCGGAACGATTGGTGATTTTCCTCGGCGACGTTTCGGGCAAGGGCATCCCCGCCTCGATGTTCATGGTGCGGGCGATCAGCCTCGCCCGGCTGCTGGCGCGCGAGATCGCCGAACCGGAACGCATCCTCGCGCGGCTGAACGACGAACTCGCGACCGACAATCCCTCCGGCATGTTCGTGACCTTTCTGTGCGCGATGTTTGATCCGGGCTCCGGACGGCTCACGCTGGCGAATGCCGGCCATTGCCGTCCGGTGCTGCTGCGCCCCGGCGAACCACCGGGCTGGGCGGTCAGGAATTTGGGCACCGCGCTGGGCTTTGAACCCGGGCTCGATTTCGAGCGCACCGAGTTGAATCTGCTGGCCGGGCGACACCCTGATTTTCTACACCGACGGCGTGAGCGAAGCGTTTAATCCCCAGGCGGAATGCTACGGCACCAGCGGCTCCTCGCTGACGCGGGCGGTTGTCCGGACAGTCGCCGCCGTCCATCACCTCCGGTTTACTCCCGACAAGTCCGCGCTTTCCCGGCGCGCCGCAGTCCGCCGACATCGCGATCCTGACCTGCGTATCGGCGAGGCGAACCCAATCCGGGAAAAGGCGAGGAGCATGCCGCTGGAACTGCAAGCCACGCCGGAGGAAGTCATGCGCGCGGTCGAGGCCTTGCAGGAGTTTTCGCTGGCGCGGGGAGTGCCCGAGAAAATCACCTTCGGTCTGGCGCTGGCGCTGGAGGAGTGCGGCAGCAACATCGTCAATCACGCCCTACGCCGCGACCCGCAACAGAAGTTCCAGGTGGCGCTGCACCAGGGCGACAACACAATCGTTCTCGAGCTGCGCGATCGCGGGCCGCAATTTGATCCCACCGCAGCGGCTGGACGGAAAGCGTGGGCAAACGACGATGATCTGCCGGGCGGCTGGGGCATCGAGCTTGTCCGTCGTCAAGTGGATGAAATCCTTTACCGGCGCGAAGCCGGAGAAAACATCCTGCGCCTGACTAAACAGATTGCTACCGGGCAGGACGCCGGAGCATTAGCCTAAGAGGGTCACGATGAGCCGCGTCGCGCCCGATCCGAAAATGCCAATCTGCTGGGTCGTCAGCTTGTGTCTCGGACTCACCGCCCCTATGGCCTCGGCTGCCAGCTTCACCAAGGGCCGGGAAATTGCACCCCGCTCGCGGGAATTCAAGCCGGGCGACTTTGTCTGGAAGCCGGAGGTTTCGCCCGCCGGGCCGGTGGTGATCATCGTTAGCATTCCGCAGCAGGAACTCGATGGTCTATCGCAACGGAGTGCGGATCGGGCGCTCAGCTGTAAGCACGGGGGCCAAGGGCCACGAGACCCCGACCGGCGTCTTCACCATTCTCCAAAAGAAAGTGGATCACGAATCCTCAATCTACAAAGGGGCAAAGATGCCCACATGCAGCGGCTCACATGGGACGGCATTGCCATGCACGCCGGGCACTTCCCGGTTATCCCGCCTCGCACGGTTGCGTGCGGCTGCCCGAGGATTTCGCCGCGAAACTTTACTCGGCGACCACCAGCGGCACGACCGTCATCGTGACGGATCAGAAAGGGGGTCCGGGGCAGACCGCCAACCCTGGACTGTTCTTCAGCGGCAAGACCAGGACGGTGGCTGCAGATCGTTTGCCTGCCAGCGGCTACGAGTGGCAACCCGGCACTTCGTCCCGCGGCCCCGTGTCCATCATTTTCAGTTTGCCGGACTCCACCATCCTGGTTTTTCGCGATGGGGTGCAGATCGGGCGAGGCACTTTCTCGCTGGATTCGAAGCGAAAGGCCGGGATTCGCGGAAGCCACGTTTATTCCGCGCTCGACCGGGTGGATGCCAAAAAGCGTCGCGCCTGGCTTGCGACCACCAGCATCGGCGGGAGCAAGTCGCCGGATCTGAAAGCATTGGCCGCACACACAACAATCGACGCGACTTGGCTCGCGAAGGTGCGCCCCTGCATCGTCCCCGGAGCGACGCTCATCCTCACTGACCTAACGGTTTCCTCCCAGACGCGCAGCGAACAGGATTTCCGCATCCTGACAACCGGGGGCGACGAATGAAGCCGCTTGCGCGCGGAAGGAGATTTGGATTTCAGGTAAAGCTTTCCTCAGCCCAAACAATGGTAAACAATCCGTCAAAGCACTAATATGCCACTCGAAATTCAAATCCAAAAAAGCATCAGCGGCCACGACACCGGCGCGATCACCGTGAAACTCACCGGCAGCCTCGACACGGCCACCGCCCCCGAATTGGAGCGCCAGCTCGCGCCGGCGCTGACCGCCGGCGGTCAAAGACGTCGTGTTCGACCTGGAACATCTGAAATTCATCAGTGGCGCCGGCCTGCGGATTTTTTCGTCCACGCGCAAAACCCTGAAGGAACGCGGCGGGCAGGCTTCCTTCATCCACATGCAGCCGCAAATTCAGGAAGTTTTCGAGATCATGAAGTCGCTGCCGGGGGTGGCCGTGTTCAAGGATATGGCCGAACTGGATCCTACTGGCGGTGCAGCAACGATCGCATCTGGAGAATCAGTAGCGGCGGATCGCGCCGGGCCGGTCACCGCACCGGCGGAGTTGTGTGCAAATGACCAGGCCTATTCTAGTTGTGGACGACACGCCGGCCAACCTCCAGGCGATGGACAACCGCTTTATGATTCTGGCGAATGGCCATTTGCCTGAGGTGGCTTGTTCGATTTCATGAGTTTGTGTGTGGAATCACTCCGCCGGTTTGCCGCGCGGTAAAGGTCGCCCGGCCCACCGCGCCAACGATCCTGCTATGAACGAGGAGAACCTGAATCCCAAACTGGCCGTTAATCCGGCGCCGCCCGAGGATTCCGCCGCTGTTCTCGGTGGAGGCCCGTTGCAGCAGGCGGCTGTGCTGGTGGTGGACGACAGCCGCACCATGCGGCTCGCGCTGATCCGTGCTCTGAACTCCCTCGGGTTCCGCAACATCACCGAGGCGGCCAACGGCCGACAGGCGCTCGAACTGGTGCTCACGAAGCCCTTCGACCTGATGTTGCTCGACATGGAAATGCCCGAGATGAACGGCATGGAAGTGCTCGTTGCTCTCAAAGCCAATCGGGACTTGAGCGGGCTGCCGGTCATCGTCATTTCCGGCGCCGATCAAATGGAGAACGCCGTGAAATGCATCGAGTCGGGCGCTGAGGATTTTCTGCCCAAGCCCTTTAATCCCACCCTGCTGCGCGCCCGCGTCACCACCTCTCTGGAAAAGAAGCGGCTGCGCGATTTGGACCGGCTGCGGTTGGTGGAGTTGGGCCGCGCTCACGAACTGGTCCGGCGCGCCTTTGGCCGGTACGTGTCCGAGGAGGTGGCCGCGAGCATTCTGCAGTCGCCCGAGGGCCTCGAACTGGGCGGCGAGGAGCGCGAAGTCACGATCCTGATGTCCGACCTGCGCGGCTTCACGGCCCTGGCGGCACGCTTGAGCCCGCACGAGGTGATTGAGTTCCTGAACCTCTACCTGGAGGCCATGGTGGACGTCATCAGCCGATACGAAGGCACCATTGATGAGATCATCGGTGACGCCATCCTGGTGATCTTTGGCGCACCGCTGGCCTGTCGACGATCATGCCGCCAAAGCGGTGGCGTGCGGTTTGGCGATGCAACTGGCGATGACCGAAGTCAACCAGCGTCTCACCGCCAAGGGCGCTGCCGCACTCGAGATGGGGATCGGCATCCATACTGGAAGGGTGATCGTCGGCAACATCGGCTCGTTGCGCCGCACGAAATACGCCGCGGTCGGCTCGAACGTCAACCTGGCCGGGCGCATCGAGTCCTTCACCACCGGCGGCCAGCTTCTCATTTCCGAGAGCACCCGCGAGAAGATCAAATCCCCGCTGCGGATTGCCGGCCAGTTTCAGGTCGAGCCCAAAGGGGCGAGCCGCAGCCTGCAGTTGCATGAAGTCAGCGGCATCGGCGAACCGTTCAACCTCTCGCTGCCCTCCAGGTCCGAGGCCCTCTGTCCGCTGCCCCAGCCGTTGCCCATCTGTTTCACCGTCCTGGAGGAGAAATTCCTCGGGCGAACGGTTCATGAAGGGCGGCTGGCGGCGCTGTCAGAATCCGAGGCCGGCGTCGAATCCGAGCTGTCGCTCGTGCCTCTCAGCAACCTCAAGATCGAACTCAAGCCGGTGGCGGGAGCCAATCCGGGCGGTGAAATCTACGCCAAAGTGATCGGCGCCGTGGCCGGCGCGTCCGGCCAGACCCGCATCCGGTTCACCTCCCTGTCTCCCGAACTGAAGGTTTGGGTGCAGCAGACGGCGGCTCGGCTCGGATCAACGCAAGCGGTGACGGCCTGAGACTCTAACCGCAAACAATCTCGACAAATTCGAGCAGCACGGATAAGACTGACTTTGTGCAAGAAACCAAACCACCGCCCACGTTGGCCGATCTGCTCGGCGTGCTCCTCGAAAACAAAGGGTCGGACCTGCACGTTCAGTCCGGGGAAGTGCCCATGGGTCGCATCAATGGCGACCTGGGCCGATTTGAAATGCCCCCTTTGACGGAAAGCGACGTGCTGCACCTGGCCCGCGAGGCGCTGGGCAGCGACGAGAAGATGCAGGAGTTCCAGGCGGCCAAGGACTGTGATGCGGCCATCGCCATCCCCAATCTTGGGCGGTTCCGCGTCAATCTCTTCTACCAGCGCAACCGGCCGGGCCTGGTGCTGCGGACAATTGGCACGAAGATTCCCACGATCGAGCAACTCGAATTGCCCGAAGTGCTGAAGACCATCGCCGCCGCGAACGACGGGCTCGTGCTCGTGACCGGCGCCACCGGCAGCGGCAAGTCCACGACGCTGGCCGCGCTCATTGACCACATCAACGCAACCCAGGCCTGCCACATCATGACCTTGGAGGACCCCATCGAGTTCGTGCACGAGAACAGGCTGGCCCTTATCAACCAGCGGGAGATCTCTGTTGACTCGTCCACCTTTGCCTCCGCGCTGAAACATGTGCTCCGGCAGGATCCCGACGTGATCCTGATCGGCGAACTGCGCGACTCGGAATCGGCGTCGGTGGCGCTCACGGCGGCGGAGACCGGCCACCTGGTATTTGGTACCTTGCACACCCAGGACGCGCCGGAGTCGCTGGAACGCCTCATCAATCTTTTCCCCACCGACCGCATTGCTCAAGTCCGCATGCAGCTTTCCCTTGGCCTGCGCGCGATCATCTGTCAGAAGCTTTTGCCACGGGCAGGTGGCGGACGGACAGCCGCCCTGGAGATTCTGATCAACAGCCCACGCATCAAGAAGCTCATCCTGGAAGGCGACACCACGAAAATCCCCGCGGCAATCCAATCGTCGCGGTCGGACGGGATGCAGACATTCAACCAGTCTTTGGTGGATTTGGTGAAGGGCGGCAAAGTGGAAGAGGCGGAGGCTTTGCGCTTCTCACCCAAACCCGACGAGTTGAAGATGAATCTCAAAGGGATCTATTCGGGCACGTCGGCCATGGCATGAGCGCAGCCCAGCCAGTCTTGCGACCGACACGTTCCCGCCGAATCCGGCGTTTCGCCATGACTGTTTATTAACCGAATAACAAACCAACACCTACTACTATGGACCTCGCTGAACTTCTCAAACACGCCGCTGAGCACGGCGCTTCGGATTTGCACCTGACCGCCATGCGTCCACCGATGGTTCGTGTCAACGGCCAGCTCATCCCGAGTGGATTCGACACCGAGCTTGGGCCCGACGACACCAAGGCCCTCATTTACAGCATTCTCACGGACGACCAGAAGGCCAAATTCGAGGAGGATCACGAATTGGACTTCTCCATAGGCATCCCTGGACTCTCCCGCTTCCGGGTGAATGTGTTTATGCAACGCGGCTGCGTCTCCGGGGTGTTCCGGACCATTGGGGAGAACATTCCATCCTGCGAAGAGCTGGGGCTGAACGACACCGTCAAGCAGCTCGCAATGCTGCCGCGCGGGCTCGTGCTGGTGACCGGGCCCACCGGCTGCGGCAAGTCCACGACCCTCGCGGCGATGATCAACTTGGTGAACCAGGAGAAGGATGGACACATCATCACCATCGAGGATCCCATCGAATTCCTGCATCCGCACATCCGCTCGACCATCAACCAGCGCGAACTGGGTTCCGATACCTATTCGTTTCCCCGCGCCTTGAAGGCCGTTCTGCGCGAGGATCCCAACGTGATCCTGGTTGGGGAAATGCGCGACCTGGAAACCATCGCCGCTGCGTTGACGCTGGCCGAGACCGGCCACCTGGTGCTCTCGACGCTCCACACCCAGAACGCCGCCCAGACGGTGGATCGCATCATCGACGTTTTCCCCCCCTATCAGCAGGAGCAGATCCGGGTGATGCTGGCCGCAACTTTGAAAGGCGTGGTGTCGCAGGTGCTGCTGCCCAGGACGGACCGCCAGGGGCGGGTGGCCGCCCGCGAGATCCTGATGGTGACGCCCGCAATCTCCGCGCTCATTCGCGAAGGTAAGACGCACCAGATTTACTCCGCCATCCAGACCGGAGCCAGCCATGGCATGTGCACGATGGAAAAGTCCCTGGCCGAACTCCACCAGGCGGGATTGGTCACTGAGGACGATGCCATGAGCAAGGCGAATCATCCGCTCGAGCTCCGGCCGTTGATCGCCCAGCGCAAGGAGTACAAGATTCGATGACCTGCGAAGCAAGGGAGGCCCAATGAATCCCGAGGAACTCAAACACATCGCGGTGCTCCAGGCGATGGACGACGACGCCCTCGCCCGTCTCGCTGCGGCGCTGGAACAAAAGGACTATGCCGATGGCCGGACCGTTTTTGCCGAAGGCGACCCCGGCGACAGCATGTACTTCATTCTCCAAGGTTGCATTCGCATCGAGAAACGTGCGCAGGCTGCCGGTGCGGGAAGTAAGACCCTCGCGGTGCTCGAAACCGGCGATTACTTCGGCGAGATGGCCCTGCTGGACCAGAAACCGCGGTCAGCCTCCGCGGTGGCGATGGGAGGCGCCAGAATCCTCCGTCTCTCCAAGGCCGCATTCGACCAGATGCAAGTCACCAGCGGGGCGGCGGCCATGGGCGTGCTCTTCGCCATGATCCGCACCTCCAGCGAGCGCATTCGCCGCTTGAGCGCGCAGGTGGTCGTTTACGATGAGGTCGGCAAGGCCATCGGGGAAGCGCGCGAACTCCAGACACTCCTGGATGTCATCCTGCAGCAGCTTGCCGCAGCCACGTTCGCCGACTGGGGTTTGTTGCTGTTGCGCTCCCAGTTCTCCGACCGTCTTGACCTTCGCAGCCAGGCGAATTTGGCCCTGACAGCGACGCAACGTGAAGCGCTCAGTAACGGCCACGGCTTCCTCGGCCCGGCGCTCCAGAACCCACAGGACCAACTGGTGCCGAGCTTCGACGAGCAGGAGCCCTTCAAGTCCTGCGCGCGACTGGGCTTCGAGACCGCCTCGCTCCTGTTGTCCCCGATCACCGTCGAAGGCCAGTTGCTGGGTTTGATCGTGCTGGGCGGGAATGAGCGCGACCAGTTCGATCTGAACGCGCTCAACCTGGTTCGCGGCGTCGCCCGCCAGGCCGCCCAGGCCATCCTCAACGCCCGGCACCGTGAGGAGGAACAGGCGCGGTCACGGCATTCCCGGCAGTTCGTCCGGTTCTGATTCCCCAATGGCCCTGACGCCTTTTGAACGAGGCCTGGTGGCGCACCTGGTGGCGGACTGGGTCTTGCAGAACGATTGGATGGCGCGGAACAAGACGAGCCTGCGGCATCCGGCGGCCTGGACTCACGCCGCGATCCAGGGGCTGTGCCTGGGCCTCGCCCTCGGTTGGCAGGCCGGGCTGGTGCTGGGATTCATCCACCTGTTGATTGATACCCGCTTGCCGGTGGCCTGGTGGATGCGTCTCTTTAAGAAATGCGGCCAGGCGCCGGAGGTGACCTCGATCGCGATCTGGCTCGACCAGACCCTGCACATTGTCTGTATCGCGGTCTGGGTGGCGCTGGTCAAAAGCTGAGGCTGCCCTCAAGAACCAAACACCGCAGCAGCTCCCCGCTCTTTCGGGGGAAGCTCAACCTCACACATCCTGATCCGTGGAAATGGGGTGCGTCTGCTGATTGCCCCTCACCCGCCCCGAAGGGCACCCTCTCCCCCGCCGAGCGCTGAGCATTACCCACATCTTGGCGTGCAGTTTCGGCCAATCCCGAAGGGATTGCGTCCTTGAGCCCAGGGTTGGACCGCCGGGGAAAAGGGGCGGGCGGTCCTACCCTGGGAAAGCCGACCACAGAGTGCAGAAGAAAACCACAGATGGATACAGATGAACGCAGATTCCCAAGGCCGAGCATCGGTTTGACCTCACGTTGCCTTGGGTCACTGTCCGGTGAACGCATTCTCGGCATGGAGAAGTGCGGTTCGGAGTAGTTCTATCTGTGTTTATCTGTGTCCATCTGTGGTTGTATTGAATCGTTACGGCTCAGGAGTTCTGAGCCTACCCTCCGGCGGCTCCGGCCGTGCGCGAAAAGTGGATCGAGTCCTCGTATCGCTTCGTCAGCACCCTCACCCGCTGGGTAATCACCCGGGTCAGCGCCAATATGAACGGAGCGGCCAGCGCCGGGGCTTCCGTGAACATCTTTCGCAATGCCCCATCGGACACCTTGATCAGGACCGTCGGCTGATTGGCAATGACATCAGCGGAGCGCGGCCCTTGATCCACGATCGCCAACTCGCCGAAGCACTCGCCCACCCCCAGAGTCGCCAGCGTCGTTTCCTGCCCACCAATCATCACCCGCGCGCGCACCTCCCCTTCCAGCACCATGAACAAGGCGTCGCCATGTTCGCCTTTGTTCACCACGGTCCCGAAGGGTGGCACCTTAACCACCTCGAGGTAGGTCAGCAGGGACGCTAGCAACCGCTCATCAACGTCGGCCAGCATCTTGATCCGACGCAGCGAGCCGGGTTGGATGCCGAGCGCCTCAGCCGAGGCGGCCACGGTCGGCGGCAGCTTGGACTTGAACAGGACTTTGAGTTCGGTCAGGTCCGACGCCCGTGACCAGGTGCCGTCCTGTTCCTTGAACACCCAGGAATTGGCCGTCACCTTGCCCTGCTTGATCCAAGTCACGAGCCCGGGCAGCTCCACCGGCCCATAGGCAATGTTGTCGGCTCCCCACGTACGATAGCTAACGCTTGTGCTGGTTTCCATTTGCAGGGGGTTTACGCCAATCCGGAGCCGCCGTCAACCGTGCAAAACGGAGCGATGTGTTGAGACATTCTGGGTTTGCATACGCGCAACGTGGGCAGCCGGGCTTGCAGAACCTGGAGCGGTTTGGGGTTGTCTGCGGCGGCGTCTCCGGTTAAACCGGTGCCGATCGCTGGAATGAACCCATTGCATTCGCTGCTCCGGACGCCCAATCGCCGCATTGCGCTGATCGGGCTGGTGGTGATCGTCCTGGATCAGGTCACCAAGCAGATCGTGCTGCAGTTCCTCGGCTACGCGCAGGAGAAGGTGGTGATCGAGGGCTTTTTCAAGTTTGTGCATTGGGGGAACACAGGCGCGGCCTGGAGCCTGTTCCGCGGTAACAACGAGCTGCTGGCGGGAGTCGCGATTGCGGCGCTGTTGGTGTTGGTCCTGAGCCGGCATCATTTTGACTCGCGCACGCTTTTCAGCCAGATTGCCTTCGGCCTGATTTTCGGAGGGATCGTGGGGAACCTCATTGACCGGCTGTGGGCAGGGCATGTGATTGATTTCATCTATTTCTTCCTGGAGCGGGGTGAGGGAAGGGAAATCGGGTTTCCCGCTTTCAATGTCGCCGACAGCGCGATTTGCACCGGCGTGGGGCTGGTCTTTCTGATCACGTGGCGGAGCGACCGCAAAGCCAAGCCTGCCGAACCGGCGCCGTCGAAGTGAAACCTCCCGATGAACCTCGGCTCGATAAACAGCCCCCTCACCCCGTCCCTCTCCCCCTTGAAGGGGGAGAGGGTGCCCTTCAGGGCGGGTGAGGGGTTCAGGGGGACAAAGCCTTTCGCAGGGCCTGTCCCGGGACCGGGCTTCCGACAATGTCTTGCCGCACTGAGGTTCTGACGATTGAGCGCTCGCTGCCGTCGGAACGGTTGGATACGTACCTGCGCGGCAAGTTCCCGGTGGTCTCGCGCGGCATGATCCAGCGGCTGATCGAGGAGGGCCATATCCGGGTGAACGGGCAGAAGGTGAAGCCGACGCATACGCCCCGGCGGGGGGAACAGGTGGAAGTGCACTGGCCGGAGGCGCGGCCCGCGGTGGCCCAGCCGGAGGAGATGCCTCTGGATATCTTGTACGAGGACGAGGCCTTGCTGGTGCTGAACAAGCCGCCGGGGCTGGTGGTGCATCCGGCGGTGGGGCACGAGGAGCACACGCTGGTCAACGCCCTGCTGCACCATTGCGCCGGACAGTTGAGCGGCATCGGCGGCGTGGCGCGCCCGGGCATCGTCCACCGGCTGGACAAGGAGACCAGCGGCTGCCTGGTGGTCGCGAAGTGCGACGAGACGCACCTGGCGTTATCGGCCCAGTTCGCGACGCGCAAGGTCGAGAAGGTTTACCAGGCGATTCTCTGCGGCGAGCTGCCGCGGGACCAGGGCGAAATCCGCGCCGCGATCGCGCGGCATCCCTCGCATCGGAAGCGCATGGCGGTGGACGACGGGGTGGGGCGCGAAGCGCGGACCGGCTACCGGGTGCTGGAGCGGCTGCGCGGGGCGACGCTGGTGGAGGCGGTGCTGCACACCGGCCGCACGCACCAGATCCGGGTGCACTTCCAGTTCCTCGGTTTCCCGCTGGTGGGGGATGCGACCTACGGCAACCGGCAGAACCAGCGCCTGACCGACCTGACCGGCTACACGGCGCCGCGCCAGATGTTGCACGCCGGACGATTGGCGTTCATCCACCCCCGAACGGGCAAACGCCTGAGTTTCGAGGCGCCGCGGCCGGAGGATTTTGTGGACGCGCTGGCGGCATTACGGTGAAGGCGTCCAGGGGGCCGGGCTGCATCAAGCTCGATATGCGATGCGCCGGTTCGGGAGGGCGAGCGTCCCCGCGAGCCCAAACTTCTTCGGAAATCGCAAGAAATCAGTGCTCGCGGGGACGCTCGCCCGCCCTGGTTTGGGCTGAAATCGCGAGTTTGATGCAGCCGTGTCCAGGGCACAGGGCAGGGCACAGGTTAGGGTTTGACAGGCTGGGGAAGGATGATAGTATTTTATATCGTTGGTTATGGGTGCTGATTTGGCTTCGGTTCTCTAACCCTGCGGTATGCAGCCAGACATTAATTAATAGGTTTTATGAGCAATTCAGCAGCGCAGAGCCTGGGCGGGAACGGGGCGCCGAAGGTTTCCAGCATCGCGGAGGCGGTGATCCGGATTGCGGGCAATTCCCAGGACGGGATCCAGGCCATTGGTGGATTTCTGGCGCGGCTGGCCGGCCGCAGCGCGCAGGAGGTCATCACCTTCATGACCATTCCTTCGACCATCTCCGGCGGGCCGTCCATCTTCCAGGTGCGCATCGGCTCGGGCGAAGTGTTGAGCGTGGGGGACGAGGCGGACGTGCTGCTGGCGTTTTACCAGCATTCCTACGAGGAGCACATCGGCTCATTGAAGAAGGGCGGGATTGTGTTGTATGACTCGGACCACGTGGAAGCCAAGCCGGAGTGGCAGGCCGAGTATCACCACGTGGGCGTGCCGATCTCGAATTTGACGATCGAGGCGATTGGCGGTACGGCCAAGGACAAGGGGAAGAACATTTTCGCGCTCGGGCTGGTGGCCCGGATCTTTGAGCTGGATGTGCCGAAGCTCGAGGCGCTCATCGGCGAGCGGTTCGCGGGCCGGGATGCGAGCGTGCTCAAGAACGCGCTGGCCGCCTTCCAGGCCGGCTACGGCTACTCCCTGGGCGACGTGCTGGAGACCTTCCGATTCGTGGAAAGCCAGCGGAAGGAGCGCCGCCAGGTGGTGATGAACGGCAACGAGGCCATCGCCTACGGGCTGATAGCCGCAGGCGTGCGCTTCGGCGCCGCCTATCCCATTACACCGTGGTCGGACGTGATGGAGATTCTGCGGCGCGAGCTGCCCAAGTACGGGGGCACGTTCGTGCAATGTGAGGACGAAATCGCAGCCATCTCGATGGCCAACGGCGCCAGTTTCGCCGGCCGCGTGGCGGTCACCGGCTCCAGCGGGCCGGGCATCTCGCTCAAGATGGAATCGCTCGGTTGGGCGGTCATGGCGGAAATACCGCTGGTGGTGGTCAACATTCAGCGGGGCGGCCCCTCGACCGGGCTGCCGACGCAAGTGGAGCAGTCCGACCTCTACCTGGCCGCTCTGGGCAGCCACGGGGATGCGCCGCGGATTGTGCTCGCCCCGGCCAATGTGGAGGAGTGCTTCTACCTGGCAATCGAGGCGGTGAACTTCGCGCGCAAGTATAATGTGCCGGTCTTCGTGCTCAGCGACCAGGCGATCGCCTCGCGCATCGAGGCCTTTGCCGAGCCGAACCTGGAGAAGGTTTGCCAGGACATCACGCCAGACCTGACCCCGGTGGCGGACTACAAACCTTACGACCTGTCTTCCCCGGACGGTGTGACCCCGCGGGTGGTGCCCGGCACGCGGATTTTGAGCGGCCGCTATCCGGTGGCCCCGGGGCTCGAACATGACGAGTTCGGCCATCCGTCGGGGTCGCCCAAGCTGCACCTGGCGATGGCGGCCCGGCGGCGGAAGAAACTACAGGCCTTCGCGGCGACGTTGCCGACCCCCAAGGTGTATGGTCCGCCCGAGGGCAAGCTGCTGCTGGTGGGCTGGGGCTCGACCGAGGGTCCGATCCGGGAAGCGGTGGACCGCGCCCGGGCGGGGGGCGACAGCGTTTCGGCTTTGCACATCAAGTATCTCCATCCCCTCCCACCGGGACTGGAGAACATCTTTTCCGGCTTTAACACCATCCGCGTGGTGGAAATGAACGACGAGGGCCTTTACGGCTACGGCCAGCTCGCGGGGCTGCTGCGCGCCCGCTATTGCGAACCGAAAATCCGCGGCATCAACAAGACTGACGGCCTGACCTGGAAAGTGAAAGAAATCCTCGACCGCGCCCGGGCCGAGCTCGCCGCCGGCCTGAGCCGAAAGCAACCCGTTGCTAGCCACCCCTAACCCTTTGCTGAATATGACTGTCCCCGTAACCGAACCGTCTGCTGCCGGCAGCAGTGTAATCGTCGCTCGGCCTGCCACCGAACGCAAGCCGCTGACCAAGAAAGAAATCGCCGCCGATCATCCCACGTGGTGTCCGGGTTGTGGCGACTTCTCGGTGCTGGCGCTCTTCTTCAAGCTGATCGAGAAGCGCAAGTTCTGGCAGGAGAAGCTTGCCACCGTGTCCGGGATTGGCTGTTCCAGCCGGTTCCCGTATTTCGTGCAAGCTTACGGCGCACACTACATTCATGGCCGCTCGCTGCCCTTCGCCAGCGGGGTCTCCCTGTCGCGGCCCGACCTGCACGTGTTCGTGTTCGGCGGCGATGGCGACCTCTTCTCCATTGGCGGCAACCATTTCACCCACACCGCCCGCAAGAACATCAAGCTGACCTGTGTGGCGATGGACAACTGGGTCTACGGCCTGACCAAGAAACAGACCTCGCCGACCTCCCCGCTCGGCTATAAGAGCAAGACCGACGTTTGGGGTGCGGTGGATTACCCCATCAACCCCGTGAAACAGGCCATTGCCGCCGGCGCCACGTTCGTCGCCCGGACCACCAGCACCAACCCCAATCACCTGCTCCAGATGATGGAAGCCGCCATGGACCACGACGGCTTCAGTTTCATCGAGTGCTTGAGCGAATGCGTGGAGTTCTATGAGGGCGCGTTTGACGCCGCCAACCCGCGCAAGGGCGGCGTCTTCAATGCCGTGCCGGCGGACCACGATGTGACCAACGAGGCGGCCGCCTACAAGCTCGCCGACGAGCCGTTTCCGGGCTACTTCGGCCTCTTCCTCAAGGTCAACAAGCCCACCAAGAACGCGAAGGAAGCCGGGCTCAACGAGCGGGCGAGCGCGAAGTTCAAGGGCCTGAAGGATTGGCAAGTCCTGCAGAAGAGCTTTGATGCGATGAAGTAAGCGGCGGATTGAGACTGGCAGCGCCCCGGCCAAGGATCTGTTTGGCGTAGCGCAGATTTGTAATCTGCTGTACCGCAGGTTTGCAACCTGCTGAGCTTCCGCCATCCGCACCGGCTCGAATCCGCCGGGCGCCCTGCCGATTACAAATCGGCGATACGGCAGATTACAAATCTGCGCTACGCAGCAGCGGCAAAGACGCGCTAGACAGATGCCCGGCCAACGCCGGGGCTTTTCATTCCTGCCCCACGCAACAAGCACCCACTGTCCCCTCCAGTTCGCACTTTCCGACGGACCCGGTTTCGGCTAGTCTCTTCTGCACGAACTTATTAGGACGCTATGCCAATTTACGAGTATGCCTGCCCGAAATGCCGGGTGATCTTCAACTTCCTCTCGAAGCGGATCAAGCCCGACCGCTTGCCGGTCTGCCCGAAGTGCGGGAACAAGAAGATGGCCAAACAGATGAGCCGGTTCGCCACGTCCCGCGGCCTCAAGGAACCGGCCGCCAAGACCGAACCGGAAGGCGGTGAACCGCCGATGCCTGATTTCGATGATCCGCGCATGGAACGCGCCATGATGGAAATGGAGCGCGACATGGAGCATCTGGATGAGAACAACCCCAAACACATGGCCCACATGATGCGCAAGATGAAAGACCTCATGCCGCCGGGCACCATGCCCAAGGAACTCGATGTCGCCATCAAGCGCCTCGAAGCAGGGGAAGACCCGGAGAAGATCGAGCAGGACATGGGGGATGTCCTCGGCGACTTCATGGGTGGGGAGGACGAGGAAGGCGGCATGGGTGGGATGGGCGGCCCCGGCGGCTACACGCACGACAGCGGGCTGTATGACTATTGATTGGTTGCATGGCCCACATCCATGAGAAGATTGATTTCACGGTGGCGATTTTTGTCGTCCACGCGGGCAAGATTCTGCTCATTCATCACCGCAACCTGAACCGGTGGCTGCCGCTGGGCGGACACATCGAGCTGGACGAGGACCCGGAGGCTGCGGCGCTGCGCGAGGCCAAGGAGGAGAGCGGGCTGGAGGTCGAACTGCTGGGCGAACGCCCGCCGACGACCGAGCCGGGCACGCGCGCGCTGATTGCGCCGCGCTTCCTGGACATCCATCGCATCACCGACACCCACGAGCACATCGGCCTGATTTACTGGGCGCGGCCCAAGAACGGCACCCTGACCCTCTCCGCCTCCGAGCATCACGACATCCGCTGGTGTTCGGCCGCGGACCTGGACCACCTGGAACCGCCGATGACCGCCGCCGTAAAATGGTATTGCCGCGCCGCCCTGAGGGAGGTCGGCAACTGAGAGTCGAGGGTTACGGGACCGAGCAATCCCAGCCGCCCTCACGTTTCACGTTTCACGTTTCACGCCCCCCCATGCTGCCCCGCAGACTCAAGCCCGGCTGCTTCATCCTCGAAGGCCTGAACTCCTTCGCCACGGTTTACTACTTCTACTACTTCTACTTCTTCATGCAGACGGAGTTTGGCTATGGCAACCAGGCCAACCTGCTGCTGGCGGCGCTGAACGGGGCGGTCTATGCGGTCATGGCCTGGCAGGGTGGGAAATTTGCCCAGCGCTTCGGCTATTTCACTGCGCTCAAAGTCGGCTTCACCATCATGATCGCGGCGCTGGCCGTCGGCAGCCAGCTCCACACCGCCGAGCGGGCACATCGTCGTCATGGCCGTGACGGTGGTCGGCATGTGTTTCACCTGGCCAACCCTCGAGGCGCTCGTTAGTGAAGGAGAAGGATTTGCAGGGGTGCAGCGCATGGTGGGGATCTATAACATGGTGTGGGCTGGCACAGGCGCCGTGGCCTACTTCACCGGGGGCGCGATGCTGGAGAAGCTTGGCCCGAAAAGCCTGTTCTACGTCCCCCTGGCGATCCAGCTCGGTCAGCTTGGCTTGACGTTGTGGCTCGAATCCCAGGCCCGCCGGGCGGCGCCCGCCACTGCGCGCCGACTCCCCCGCTCCAGCGCCAGAACCGCATCCGCATCCCGCAGCCCGGACCAAAGTCTTCCTGCGGCTGGCCTGGCTGGCTAATCCGTTCGCCTATATCGCCATCAACACTCTCATCGCGGTAATGCCTGGGGTGGCCCACCGGCTGGAACTCTCGACGATGCTGGCCGGGTTTTGTTGTTCGCTTTGGTGCTTCGCGCGCCTGGCCGCGTTCTTCGTGTTGTGGCATTGGGAGGGCTGGCATTACCGCTTCCGCTGGCTGCTGGCTGCCTACGTGGCGCTGGTCGGCACCTTTGCCGCCATCCTGATGGCCCCCAACCTGGCGGTGCTGGTCCTGGCGCAAGTCGTCTTTGGCACTGTGGCCGGCCTGATCTACTACTCCTCGCTGTTCTACTCAATGGACGTCGGTGATACCAAGGGCGAGCATGGCGGCATCCACGAGGCCGCGATCGGCCTGGGCAACTTTGCCGGCCCGGCTGTAGGCGCGGCTTCCCTCCATTTTCTGCCGCAATACACCAACAGCGGTGCCTTCGCCGTCAGCGGTCTGCTGCTCCTCGGCCTGGGCGGCTTGCTGGCCATTTGGCGAAAGGGGACGTAGGTTGCCCAGCTCAAAACCCCTTGCCAGCGGGCGCGGGTTAGCTTACTGGTTTCCCCACCGAGTTTGGGGTTTAACCCTTTAACCTTTTAACTCACTTAACCAACACATGTCATTACTGGCCGGCAAACTAGGAATTGTCTTCGGCGTGGCGAACAAGCGCTCGATCGCGTGGGCGATCGCGCAGGCCTGGCACCGCGCGGGCGCAAGACTCGCGTTCACTTATCAGGGCGAGCGGCTCAAGGACAACGTCGAGGAACTGGCAGGCACGTTTGGCGCCGACACTCTGATCCTGCCCTGCGACGTGACCCGAGACGACGAGATCGCCGGCGTGTTCAAGGCCGTGGGTGACAAGTTCGGCAAGCTGCACCTGCTGCTGCACTCGGTGGCGTTCGCGCCGAAAGACGCGCTCGAAGGCGAGTTTGTGAACACCAGCCGCGAGGCGTTCCGGATTGCGCACGATGTCAGCGCCTACTCGCTGGTGGCGCTGGCGCGCGCCGCCGCGCCGCTGATGACCGAGGGGGGCAGCATCATCGGCATGAGCTACTACGGCGCGGAAAAGGTCGTCCCGCACTATAACGTCATGGGCGTGGCCAAGGCCTCCCTCGAAGCCAGCACGCGTTACCTCGCCTACGACCTCGGCCCGAAGAAGATCCGCGTCAACTGCATCAGCGCCGGCCCGGTGAACACGCTGGCGGCCCGCGGCATTGGCGGCTTCAACGATATGCTCAAGCACTACGAAACCCGCGCGCCGCTCAAGCGCAACGTCCTGCCCGAGGAACTCGGCGCCACCGGCTTGTTTCTCGCCAGCGACGGCGCCGCCGCCATCACCGGTCAGGTGCTTTACGTGGATTGCGGCTACCAGATCATGGGGATGTGAAATTCCTAAAATGTGTTCGACAAGGGGGGCCGTCTCGCTGAAGGTAAAGAACATGAGAGCCAAACTCTTAGTTACCCTCTGTGTGCTGGCCGTTGGCCTCGGCGGCTTCCCTTCGATCTGTGCGGCCCAAAGTGGCGGGCCGATGGAGACAGCGGCCGATGCCCTCGTCGTTCGCCCGGCGTGCCTGGTTGCGACCGCGGTCGGTTCGGCCGTCTTCCTGGTCGCGCTGCCGTGGGCCGCGCTCTCGAAGAGCGTCAAGCAAGCAGCCAACACGCTGGTGGTCAAGCCCGCCAACGCCACGTTCAAGCGCCCGTTGGGTGACATGGATGCGCTGAAGGACTAATCGCCCCACAGGGTTGGGGGAACAGCCGCCAACCGCGCGCGCGGTGCGCCAGGATTACGCTCACAGGAGAGTTGCATGATCACCGAAGAGAACTTCATTGACTTCAAGTGCCCCTATTGCCAGGAGATGGTTTCCTTCCCCAGGGAAAACGCCGGCTTTGTCCAGGCTTGTCCCAATTGCACCGAAAGCCTGATCGTGCCTGAGGATGGCAGCGAGGTCGGGCAGGCTATTCCGCTCCCCATAAAGACGCCCCGGCTTATCCTGCGGCGGCTGGCTGGGCGCGACTGGAAGGATCTGCTCGAACTGATGTCGGACGAGGAGTTCTTCCGCTACCAGGACGGCGTGCCGCTGGACGAAGACGGCGTGTTGCACTGGCTGGAGAGCGACGCGCACGTCAAGCTCACCACGCCGGAGCAGACGTTCCACCTGGGGATCGAGGTTCAGGACGGCGGCAAGCTCATCGGCTATCTCAGCCTGACGTTCACCGACCCCCAACGGCTCCAGGTCACGTTCAGCATCGGCCTCAATCGGGGTTTTCACCGGCAGGGATACGCCACCGAAGCGGTGGAAGCCCTGCTCGGCTTTTGCTTCGAGGGCTTGAAGCTGCACCGGGTCGCCGGTTGGTGCGACAGCCGAAACATAGCGGGTTGCCGGCTCCTGGAGAAGGTCGGCTGGCGGCGCGAAGGCGAATTCGTCAAGAATCGGTGGCGGCACGGGGAGTGGACGAATTCGGTCTGGTACGCCGCGCTGGAGGAAGAGTATCTGGAGGCTGATGGCAATCCGCCGCCACCAGGTTGACCGAGGCAACTAAGCAGCAGTTCGACGCGGTCAATCGCAATGGAAGACCTCTTCCATGTTGGCCCACCATTCCTCGGGCGCGCGGTTCGCGATCGGCTTCTGGCAGGGCTTGCAGCATGACCACCACCGTTGGGTCGTCGGGTCGGCAGCCATGGTTGCCATGTCCGCGGCGAAATCGGCGCCATTCACCACATGGTTTGCATCACCGGGCTGGGTTCGCCTCCAGGATGATAACCTCAAACGGCTGGAGCACCCACCGCAGCGGCTTCCCGATCTCGGCAGCAAGCGCAGGTTTGGGCGCGTCTTCCGCCCAAGGGCTGCGCAGGGAGTATTTCGGCGGGGCGCCGGGCGGCAACTCAAAAGCCGCACCCGGCTCGAACGCGAACCCGTGTGGCTGATCATCCGGATTACGCAGCATGACGATGCCCTTGCGTGGCGACCATGAGGCGTAACCGTACACTTCCAATTTCGCGGGATCGCCGCCAATCCAGTGCGTGTCCACCAGCACATCGGCGTTGCTGCGCGACCATTGGGCGGCTTCGGCGAGCACCTTCCAATCCTCCACCGTGAGCTTGCCGGGCTGAAGGTAAAGCTCCTGCAGACCGGTGCCGCTGCCGAAAAAGGCGCGCACGTCGTCCTTGAACCCCGCGCCGGTGAACGTTGGATCGCCGGCCATGCCCTGGCGCGAGTAGGCGACGCCCTGGGTCATCAGTGAGTTCAGCGGATACAGCGGGCCTCGGCGGACGATGTTGCAGAACGTCTCCTGGTCGCGATAGGTCAGCCATTGTTGTTGTTTGGGACCTTTGCCGGCGAAACCCATGTCGCCGCCCTGCCGCCACACCGAGTCCGCGTACCGCAACCAGAATGGCGAAGGCCACGAGCCCGTGGTGAGATTGATATAAAGGTTCGGCTCGTCCTGCCGCAATTCGAGCATGAGCCGCCGCATGGCCTCGGTGTCGAGCACGTAGCCGCCGCCGCCGCTCGCGGACACGCCGGCGGCGATGCCGTCGAACTTGAAGTGATTGACCCCGTACTTGCGGATCATCTCGCGGCATGCCTGTCGGAATGCCGCGTAGTACTTCGGACCTGAGAGCGAGAACCCGCTGGCGTTGGTCTCGTAGCCTTGCTCGCGGCCAAACTTGAGCCGTTGCTCTCTGGGCTTGCCGTAGCCTCCAAAGGGGGAAAGCCAGACGCCCAGCCGCGTGTGGTATCGGGCGCACGCCTCGGTCAGGGGTGTGAATCCTTTTGGAAACCCGCTGTGGAATTGCCACAGCGTTCGGGGATCGTCCCAGCCATCGTCGAACACCATCGCGTCCATCACCACGCCGTAGGGCCGGATGAATCGTTCGCCGAAGAGCCGGATGGCCTCCAGGCAGTTGGTTTCGTTCAAGGCGAATGGGGCCCACGCGATGTCGTACCACGAGTTGTAGTGCAGGAAAGGCCGGTACGGATGGGCGCGCTCGCGTTCCAGGTAGTGAAGAAAGGCCCGCCGCCGTTGGCCCGTGGGCGCGACACCCACCACGAAGCTCTGGGTAAGCGACTGGCCCTGCCGCAGCGCGGCGTTTCTCGGCAACCGGCAAACGACCTCCCCACCCGCGCCTTGGAGGCATATGCGTCCCCACGACTCCACGGCGCATCCGGCGGGGAGTTTGAAGCCGGGATCTGTGCTGAGTTGCGCCGCCAGTTCGTATTTCGCGGATGGCTTCAACTGGCGAATCTCGAGGAGGTAGGTGTTGTCCAAGTCCGGCACGCCGGTAAAACCATGGTGGGCATCACTGGCGATTTCGCGCCCGTCTTCGAGCATCGCCACGCGCCAGATGTCCAGCCGATGCGGGCCGCGTTGGTACCGGAAGGCGAAGGAATTGGTGCCGCGGTGGAGCAACGCCGCACTCAGGGGCCACCGTTTGAGACGGCGCTGGCCCGCCGCCAGGTCAGCCGGCGACCACGTTCCGGCTTCCTGCTCAGGCGCAATCACCTTGTTCCATGCCATCGGATCCTCGCAGCCCAGGAAGAATGGACCGGCGATTACCGGCGACCCATCCACGCTGCCAGCGGATGTGGCTCCCGGAATCGGCTGATTCAACCACAGGACTTCGTTCAGGCGAAGGTCCGCCTGGAGGGGCGTAATCTCGATTTCCTGCCGGACGTAGTTGGCGCCATCGTGGGCGAATACGCGCCAGGCCACGCGGAGACGGTTATCGGTGGAGGTCAGCGGAATCTCGACCTTGTGTCCGCCGAGACGCTCAGCCAACCGCGCGGCGTCCGGGCGGGCTGGCAAGTCCTGGATGGCAGGAGCGGCCTGCCTGCGCAGCGCCGACGCTCGGTAACGGGTGCCGTCGGCGAGCACGATTTGAAACGCCTCCCCGGTGAGCACCAGCGTGCTTCCGCTCTGCTCATCGCGAAAGGCACACCGCTCGACACCCCCGTCCGTGAATGTCCACGTTGCCGAAAGAACCCGGTTGCTGAAGCTGATGGCGCCGTTTGCGGCCGCGACCTGTGCCGGGCCAGGCAGCATTCCCGGGTATTCCAAGGCACTCGCTGGCGGAAGGCATCCAGCTCCGAGCAGGACTGCGGCGACCTGCGCCCTGGCTGCAATTCTGAAGGCACCCGCCTGGACTGATGGTTCAGCTGCCGATTTCACGTCTGCTCTTCGTATTCGCCGATTTGAATCGGGTATTGCCCGTATTGGCGGACAAGCTTCACGATGTAGTCGTAGGTGTTGGCCTTGTGCATGCCCAGCTCGGCCTGGCCCACCGTGTCGAACATGCTCATAGCCCGATCTCCGCCGACGCGCCGCGGCTCGCGCCTGTTTCAGTTAGTGACTCAGCTCACGCCACGGTGATTTCCTTGCTCAGATAGACATCCTGGATGGCGTTGAGCAGGGCGGCGCCTTCTTTCATCGGGCGCTGGAACGCCTTCCGGCCGGAAATCAGCCCCATGCCGCCGGCGCGTTTGTTGATGACCGCCGTGGTGACCGCATTCGCCAGGTCGCCCGCCCCCTTGGATTCGCCACCGCTGTTGATCAGGCCGGCGCGGCCCATGTAACAGTTCGCCACCTGGTAGCGGCACAGGTCAATCGGGTGGTCGCTGGTCAGCTCGGTGTACATGCGTTCGTCCGATTTGCCGTAGCTGACACCGCCGGTGTTCAGCGCTTTGAAGCCGCCATTGTTCTCGGGCAGCTTCTGCTTGATGATATCCGCCTGGATCGTCACGCCCAGGTGATTGGCCTGGCCGGTCAGGTCCGCCGCGGTGTGATAATCCTTGTCCTTCTTGAACGCACTATTGCGCAGGTAGCACCAGAGCACGGTCGCCATGCCCATCTCGTGCGCGTGCGCGAAGGCCTGCGCCACTTCCACAATCTGCCGCGCGCTCTGATCCGACCCGAAATAGATGGTGGCCCCCACCGCCGCCGCGCCCATGTCCGATGCCTGCTTCACCGTGCCGAACATGATCTGGTCGAACTTGTTCGGATACGTCATCAGCTCGTTGTGGTTGATCTTCACCAGGAACGGAATCTTGTGCGCGTATTTGCGCGCGACCGCGCCGAGCACCCCGTAAGTAGAAGCCACAGCATTGCAGCCGCCTTCAATCGCCAGCCGGACGATGTTCTCGGCGTCGAAGTAATCCGGGTTCTTGGCGAAGCTCGCCCCGCCCGAATGCTCGATCCCCTGGTCAACCGGCAGGATGGAAAGATACCCGGTGCCGCCCAGCCGGCCATGATTCACGATGCGTTGCAGGTTGCCGAGCACGCGATTGTTGCGGTCAGAGACCGCATACAGCCGGTCCACCACGTCCGGCCCGGGGAGGTGCAGCCGGTCCTTCGCAATCTTCGGGTTCTTGAAGTTGAGCAGAAAATCGGCCTTGTCGCCGAGCAGTTGTGCGATTGATGTCATAGTTCATCCAGTCTTCGTATCCATTCTAAAGTGCCAAGGGCAAATGCCGTGCAGACGGGCTCGCGCGCTTTCTATGCCTGGCGACATAAACTACCCAGGTAGGGCGCTTTCGCCGAAAGCGCCGCTGCGCCGACGGCCCAAACAACGGCCCGCAGATTCTACTCACGTACCTGCCCCGCGCCACTTCCATTTGCGGCTTCACGTGCGATACAGTTTTTGCTTCTGCAATGTATTATAGTCGGTAGGCTCTGAGGCCATGGACATTAAGCCCTGGCAGAAACTCGGCTCTCAGCCCGCCGGCAACTTCCGTATCTTCTCGATCCGCTCCGACCGGGTCATCTCCCCCCGCACGCAGCAGGAGCAGGAAGTTTATGTGATTGATTGCGCCAACTGGGTCAATGTCATCGCCGTGACGCCGGACCAGCACCTGGTGATGATCGAGCAATACCGGCACGGCTCCACGACCGTCGAGCTGGAAATCCCCGGCGGCATGATGGACGCCCAGGACACCTCGTCCGTCGCGGCGGGCGTGCGCGAGCTGCGTGAGGAGACGGGCTACGAAGGCGAGCACCCGCGCCTCATCGGCCGGGTCTTCCCGAATCCGGCCATCATGAGCAACGTCTGCTCCACGATCATGCTGGAGAATTGCCGCTGCTTGCACCCGGTCCAATTCGACCACGGCGAGGACCTGGTCACCCGGCTGGTGCCCGTTGCGGACCTGCCGCAACTGGTAGCGACGGGCAAGATCCAGCATTCCCTCGTCGTCGTCGCCCTCTACTTCTTTGACCTCTGGCAGCGAAACGTTTCTTAGGAAGGGCGAGGCGTCCCCGCGAGCCCTGATTTCCTATGATCCGCCCAGATGTTTGGGCTCGCGAGGCTCGCCCTCCCTTTAGAATTCTCCTCAGTCGCCCAACCCAACGGGCAGTTCCCCAGAATGCCTTTCAATGAGCCCGCTGGAAGTTCTGTCTCGGCTGTTTGGTGTAAGTGCCTGATGGAATTACACTTATGAACGCGCTGGCTTGGCACCTGGACTGCTCGTTCAGAGAGCAAGCTATGAATGGCACCACCGCTCTATTTGGGCTGGCTCGCGTTTTGGCGGTCAGCCTCGTGCTCTGCGCGTCGGGCCCCCTTCTGACAGGCGCCGAAGTCACCATTACCCGGACAAACTCGGTCGAACGCTGGATCACCAACGTGATTGACGTGCGGATGCCGGTCAACCGCTTCGTCAACGAATACCACACGAACTGGGTTGCCGAATTGCGCACCAATATCGTGGACGTTTATGCCACCAATTGGTCCATGCGCACGGTGACCAACCAGGTCGAGGTGACGGCGACCTGGACCAACCAGGTGACCGCCTACCATACCAACTGGATTCCGCGGAACGTAACCAACCGGGTGGCGGTGAACCTCGTGCGGACCAACTTCGTGGAGCGATATCACACGAACTGGAGCACGCTCGTCCTCACCAACTGGGAGACGGTGGTCCTGTGGAAGACCAACTGGATCACTCAGCCGGTGACCAATGTTATCCCTATTGATGTGGCGACCCGCGCGGCAGCGGTGGCCCCAGCGCCCAAGGAAGTCGTCGAGCCCCAGGAAACTCCATTGGAAACCGCATACTCCGCCTCCACGACGAGCTGGACTGGCCCACTGGCCATTGAGGTGGCCCGGACTACACGACCCCAAGCCAAGGACCTGGTCGAAGTGCGCATGAGAGTCCGCTGGACCGCCAATACCACCGCCCCGCTGCACGTTCAGCATTGGCGCGTCGAGCGCGAGGATGGGGCAGTCCTCCTCTTTGGGCAGGATCTGGAATTCAAGCGGCAACTGCCGGTCGGCAAATACAAGGTCGAGGCCAAACTGAAGCCCGAGGGGGACAACCCGCCGGTTTCCGCCCGCGGCACGCTCTCCGTGACCGCGCGTGAAGCGGTCATCCAGCCGCGACTGCTGGTAAGGAAGTAAGCGCGGGGGCTCAGTTCTTCTTGAGGATAGCGTCGGCCCTCCGCGTGAGGTCTTCCGACAGCGCGGCGTCCTTTACGGCCTGCGCCAGTTCCTTGGCGAGCGGCCGGTCCGCTTTCCGCAGCGATTCAGCCAGGTTCATGGCGGCCAGCCCGGCCTCCTTTTGGAACTTGGGATGAATCATATAGGGTTTGATGGCTGCGGCTGCCTTCCGGTCCGGCACCGACGCCAGGGCGGACAGCAGGAGCTTCTTCTCTTCGTCGCGGGTGGCCGCTTTCATCGCGGCCAGCGCGGCATCCACGCGCGCGGCGGCGGGCTCCTTATCTGAAGATTTCACCAGCCGGGCAATGCCCTGAACGGCGAGCACGCTGTGGACGCGTTTGACGTTGGGATCGTTGGCAACCACCAGCAAGGACCTGGTGGCGAGGAAATCCGGCCAGTTAGCCAGGGCCCGAATCGCGGCGTCTTTGACCTCTTCCTTGTTGCTGGCCGCGGCACTTGAAACCGCCACCAGCGCCTCTTTCCCGCCCAGCATGGCCAGGACCTCGAAGAGCGGGGCCATTTGTTCAGGCGTTGCCGTCTGTGTTCGCGCAATCACCTTTTGGGCTGCCGCCGACTTATCGGTAGCGCGGCCGGCAACGGCCTGCAAGGCGGCAGCAGCGCAGGGGGTCTTGCCCCCCAGCATGAGCTGGATCAGCCCATCCAGTTCGTTGTCGGTTCCGATTCTTGCCAGGGCCGCGCAGGCGGCAGCGCTCACCTCAGGGTCGGATTCGCCGGCATACTTGAGCAGCACCGGCGCAACCGACTGGTCGCCGCGCCCTGCCAAAGCGTTGATTGCCACCGCGCGCGACTTGCCATCGCCCGTGCCGGCCAGTTTGGCGATGGCGGCCCCGGCGTTGCGGCCGGAGATCCGGGCCAGTGCGGCGGTCGCCGCTTTCTGCGTCCCGGCTGGCCCGCTCATGGCGGACTGGAACAGCACGGGGATGGCGGCGGCGCTGCCGATTTGCCCGAGCCGTTCCAGGGCTGCCACCCGCACCATGTCGTCCGTGTCACCCGCGGCGGCGATCACCGGCGTCTCTTCCGGGGCGTCGAGCACTCGCAACACATAAACCTTGGCGGTCGGCGGCAGTTTCGGCAGGAGAGCAGCTAGGGCAGCGCTGACGCCGTCCTTTCCGTAAGCAACTATCGCCGCAGTCACCGCCGCGAACTGGAGTTCAGGCTGCGGCTGTTGCAGCGCGTCCTGCATCAGCGGCCGACACGACTCGGTGTCAGCCGTAGCCCAGCCGATCAACGCCGCGGAACGGATCTGGATCGGGGCAAGGGGGCGCTTCGTTGCCTGAGCTGCCGCGCCTGATTCGGAGGAGCCTGCCAGATAGAGCTGCTTGAAGAGGGCCCCAGCCTCGGCCTTGGTGTTAATCGACAGCAGGCGATTGCCCGCAATTACCAGCGCGTCGGCGGCTGCCGCGCTGCGCTTGTCATACGCTTCCCACAAAGCGTTCACGGCGTTAGGGCGCGCGATCTTGCCCAGCGCGGTGGCGGCGGCCGGCGCGGTTTCCTTGTTGTCCAGTTCACGGCGGATCAGTTCGACGGACAAGGCATCGCCGCGCTGCCCGAGCGACTGAATGAGCCCGATTCTCCACGCGGCGTCTCCGCCTTGCTTGAGGGCGGCCCGCAGGCTTTCGGTTGCCGCCGGGGCGGGGTTCTTCTCCAAGGCGCGCCGGGCGCATTCCTTCAACTCCGGATCCTGGCCATTAAGCAAAGCGATCAGGGCCGCTACCGATTCCGCCCCGCCGATGTATTCGAGCTGGCGCACGACCCAAACCCGCGCCGGCTGCGGCACCGCCGGGTCGGTAGCCTTGGCGGCCAGAACCTTCGCCAGTTCGGCGCGCTCCGCTTCCGCCCCCGGGCGTGCAGCATTCAGGGCGAGAGCCTGCAACTCCATTTGCGGAGCGTAGCGGTCTTCAACCTTCGCCGCAGCGAGTTTAGGCAGCAGGTCGTTGACGGTTTGCTCGACGCCGGCGGAAGCCGCTTGAGCCAAGCCGCAGCAAACGAGCAAGGCGAGTAGGGTTCTCTTCGTTATTGGAAACAGCAAATAGCACGCTTTCATCGTTCCTCTCCTCTCACGCATCACGTTTCACGTTTCACCCCTCAAATCACATACGGCGTGCGGCGCGGGCGATCCAGCCAGCGGCTGGCGGCGGCATCGCCAATGATCTCTTCCTTCACCGGGTCCCACTTGATCGGGCGGCCGAGCCGCTCGGCGATGCCGTTCAGGTGGCAGATGGTGGCCGTGCGATGGCCGATTTCCGCGGTGCAGATCGGCGGCTTGCGCGTCTTGATGCACTCGAGCCAATTACCCTCGTGGTCGTGCGACTCGTATAGGTGAATGTCGCCCGGCGCCAGCGGTCGGTCCTTTAGCCCGGCAGGCGTCGTCTCAAGACGGTCGCCGCGGCTGACGAGCACCTCGCCCGATTCACCGATGAACTGGATCATCTGGCCGTTCTTGACCGGGTGATTCTTCCAGACCTTCGTGCCATCGGCATAGACATGCGATTGATACTCCGCCCCCTGGTAACCTTTGGGAATGAATTCGACCGGCCCGGAATCATCCATCCCCAGCGCCCACTGGATGATGTCAAAGTGATGCGCCCCCCAATCGCCGTTCTTGCGCGACCCATACTCCCAGAAACAGCGCCACCCGCCGCCGTAGTTGCCCTCGACCCGCTTCTTGTTGTACGGATACCAAGGCGTCGGGCCCAGCCACCGGTCGTAATCAAAGCCCTCGGGAATGGGTTCCTCCGGCAGCGTCTGGGACGGCGGGAATTCGCCCAGGTGCGTGTAAATGGTATGCACCTTGCCGATCCAGCCGTTGCGGACGATCTCGCACGCCTTGCGAAACGCCCGCTCCGAGCGCTGCTGCGAGCCCACCTGCAGGATCGCGCCGTATTGCCTCGCCACATCGCTCATTAGCCGCCCCTCGCGGACCGTCAGCGTCATCGGCTTCTGCACATACACATCCTTGCCGCTCTTCATCGCTGCCAGCGAAATCATCGCGTGCCAGTGATCCGGCGTCACCACGATCACCGCATCAATGTCCTTGCGCTCGATGATGCGCTCATACTCGTTATACGCCTCGCACCCCTTGTAAGTGCCGCTGGCCTGCTTCGCGCCATACGCCTTCTCGACTTGCTCCCGCGCCCGCTCCCGCCGCCCGCGGTCAACGTCGCACACCGCCAGCACCTGCACCCCGTCCCGGCCGAGCATGATGTGCTGGTGCGACCCCATCATCAGCCCCATCCCGATCAACCCCATGGTAATGCGGTCGCTCGGCGCATTCCGACCCAGGACGGTAGAAGGCACGAGGGTGGGAATTGAGAGCGCCGCGCCGGTGACAGCGGCAGACTTGAGGAATTCACGGCGGGTGAAAGGTTGGCTTTTCATTGCGTCTTGGTCAGCATGGCAGACGCAGCCGCCGCCTGTCAAACGAACGCCCCGGCTTGTCGCCCCGGCTTGTCTGCCCTGTCCGCCCTTCCATCGCGCAAGAATGATCTGCCGGCGGCTGCACCAATCCTCTCAGGATTGAGCGGATGGAGCTATGCACCGATACCTGGACACCACTACCGTTTGAGCCTCCTTCTCTCCGGGACGACAGCGGCGTGTTTCGACGGTGCAACGGTCATGATACTGGACCAACTGGTCCGCTTGGTTGGCCCCCCATGCCGTATGCTCCGGGCGGTCGTCCACGTGGGCGTCGGGTAAATCACTCTGCCGCGTAGTTCAACTGTATCCAAGCCCCGCCCTTCACCGGCCTCACCAATCCCTTGACAAAAGCGAAGAAAGGTAGTGGCATTTCGCGCATCGTCACGGCACAACTGAATCCGGGTCCAGCGCCATGAAGAAGTATAACGTCGGCATCGTCGGTTACGGCTGGGTGGCTACCGCGCACATCCCCGCGATCAACGCCAGCCCCCTCGGCCAGGTCACCGCGGTTTTTGCCGCCGACCGCTCCGCCGAGCTGGGGCGGCCAGTGAAAATGTCTGAACTGAAAAGAATGGTCTGAACTGAACAAGTATGCGAAATAAAGCTGCCGTCGCCATCGGGGCGCACCCGGACGACATCGAGTTTTACATGGCCGGGACTCTGCTCATGCTCAAGCGGGCCGGCTACGAGATCCACTACCTGACCGTGGCCAACGGCAACTGCGGCAGCGTGCAATACAATGCCACGATGCTTCGCTCCATCCGCGCCAGCGAGGCCCGCGCCGCCGCCAAAATCCTGGGCGCCCAGTTCCACCCGAGCCTGACCAATGACCTGGAGATTCTCTACAACCTCGAGCTGCTCCGCGCCCTGGCCGCCATTATCCGCGAGGTCAAACCCGGCATCGTGCTGACTCACTCGCCGCAGGATTACATGGAGGACCACATGAACACCGCCCGGTTGGCCGTCACGGCGGCTTTCGCGCGCGGGATGCCCAATTTCAAGACCGCGCCACCTCGCCCGACGGCGGATTACGACGTGACCATCTATCACGCGATGGTCAACGGCCTGCGCGATCCCCTGCGGCGGCGCATCATTCCGGGCGCCTTCGTGAACACCACTTCGGTGCACAAAACGCAGCTCCAGGCGCTCGCGGCGCACAAAAGCCAGCAGAATTGGCTCGATGTCAGCCAGGGCCTGAATTCCTTTCTCCTGGCGGCCGAAGACTTGTCGCGGGCGGTCGGGCGCCTCTCGAAGAAGTTCAAGTATGCGGAAGGCTGGCGGCGGCATTTACACTACGGCTTCAGCGGCCAGGACACCGACCCGCTGGCCAAGGCTTTGGGGAAGAATTACCGGGTCAACCAGGCCTACGAGCGAATGCTCGACAAGGGCTTTTGAGATTGAATTCTGCCAACCCCACTTAACACTGCACTAACTTATGCCACGCAAACTCAGCTCCATCGCCCCCGATTGGTGGGATTACACCACGCTCGACGCCGACATCATCCGTGATGCCGCCGCGTTGACGCCCGGAGAAAATGGTCAAGCTGTCCCGGCCCGGCTTCAAGGTCGTGATGTATGACACGCTCGAGGAGTTCTACCTGGCCGAGGCGCTCGAATACATCACCGCCTGGAAACAATCCACCCCCGACAACCCGGTCGGCATCTGCGGTCCCATCGGCCCCACCGAGCAACTGCCGCTGGTGGCGCGCCTGGTGAACGATCTGAACCTGAACGTCCGGTCCGCGCATTTCTGGGGCATGGACGAATGGTTCCTCGACGGCAAAGAGGCGCCGGCCACTCACCCGCTTTCCTTCGAGAAGGCCGACCGCGAGCTGTGCTTCAGCCGCATCCGCAAGGACCTGGTGATGCCGGATGCGAACCTGCACTTTCCCGAAAGCCGACACCGCCGCCTACCGCAAGACCTGGGACGCCGGCGTCCGCTGCGCGGTCATGCAGGGCGGCCAGGGCGACGTGAAACATTGGGCCTTCAACGATCCGCCGCGGCGCGCGGGCAAGTACAAGGACCAACCGCCCTCGCCGGCCGAGTACCGCAAGCTGGCCACGCGCGTGGTGGATTTGCACCCGCTGACCATCGCCCAGAACGCGCGCACGTCCGGCGGCGGCAACATCTCCCTCGTGCCCACCCAGGCCATCTCGGTCGGGCCGGTCGAAACGTGGAAGGCGGAGAAAGTCTCCATCTGGCAGGCCGGCAACCACGACAATCCCTTTGGCCAGCGCCTGACCTGCCTGATGATCGCCAAGCGGCTGCCTGATGCCGCCGTGCCGATGTCGCTGCTCGCCGATCACCCCAACGTGCAGTTCAACTACTACCGCAAGGGCATCGGCACCTGCGACGTCGAGATGCATTGAGCGCGAAGTTCTGGAACCGGCTCGGCCACGAGCGCGACCTGTGGCAAAAGGGCCTGACCGTCGTCGCGGGCGTGGATGAAGCGGGCCGCGGTCCGCTCGCCGGACCGGTGGTCGCCGCTGCGGTGGTGCTTCCCCGCGGTTGGTCGGAGACGGGTCTGGATGGCCGCCTTCGCGGGCTCAACGACTCCAAGCAGCTCACCGAAGCTCAGCGCGAGGATTATTACTCGGTGCTGACCTCGCACCCGGAAATCCGCTTTGCGGTCGCGGGTGTGGAGGTGGAGGTCATTGACCGCATCAACATTCTCCAGGCGACGCATCGCGCGATGAACCAGGCGCTCGCCCAACTGCAACCGCCGCCGGAGCACGTGTTGGTGGACGGCGGTCCGGTCAAATCCATGCGCTTCCCGCACACGGCGCTGGTGAAGGGCGATGCGCGCAGCTACTCGATTGCCGGCGCCAGCGTGCTGGCCAAGGTGACGCGTGATCGCCTCATGCGCGAGCTGGACCGGCTTTATCCGGGCTACGGTTTTGCCGAACACAAAGGCTACGGCACTCCGCAACACCTGGTCGCCATTCAGACCCTGGGCCCCTGCCCGATCCACCGCCGCAGCTTCGCTCCCTTCCGTCCGGTGGCAACGGAACTGAAGCTGTTTCCTTCCTGATCTCAGGCCTTCTTCCGCACCACCACCACCAGGTTGTCGGCGAGGTTCAACGCGCCGAGCGCTCTTTCGGCGAGCGCATAGAGCATCTTCACCGGCACGAGTAAAGGATTCTGCTTATAGGCTGTAGTCCGCTGCAGGAGTTGGGCGCGCTCGTGGTTCGAGACTTCCTTGCCGCCGCTACGCCAGTCCTGCCAGATCACAACCGGATTGAAATGCGTGGAGCCGAACTCAACAATCGAAAACTGAGCCGCCACCAACCTAGTCAACGTTGCCTTGGTGAAATAATTCAAGTGCTGGGGGTAAACGTAGCGATAGCGCATGCCCAGGAACCGCGCTGCCAACGACTTCATATTGGGCACCAGCACGAAGCAGCAACCGTCCGCCTTGAGCACCGACCCGGCCTTCGCGAGAAACTGCTGCGGTGCGGCCAAATGCTCCAGAACCGCCCAAAAGGTCACCGCCTCAAACTTCCTGCCGCCAAAATCCTGATCCAGGAAACTGCCGCGAACCACCGCAACACCGCGGCTCTCCGCATAATCCAGCGGCGGGCCGCTCACGTCTGTCCCCAGAACTTGGTAGCGGCCCGGGAAGCGCTGGTTCAACTGGAACAGAAACGCGCCTGACGAGCACCCGACATCCAGCACGGCACCGCCCGGGCAGTGCTTGCGGAACAGCCGCAGCTCCCGCTCGAACCGCACCGCGGCGTAATCGCTCTCCAGCTTGGCCGGGGAAAGATAATAGTCCGTCCCCGCCCGATCATAGTACTCGCCCGAGGCAAACTCACCCGGCACCGGATTGGCGTAAATCATCGTGCACTGACAGCAGCGCATCAGCCGGAGCTCGCCCTTCTGCAGATAGGCCTCGGCCTCCTGTTGCCCGCACACCGGGCAGGGTCGGGATCTTGTGGGCGAATTCGGCTTCATCCGAAGAGCCAGCAATAGAGGAACAATAGAGGAACAATAGAGGAACAATAGAGGACAAACCGCTCGCAGTGAGAGCATCCCCTGCTACCTCGCCGGTATGCTCCAGGGGGTGGGGGCAAACGGGAACTCCAACCTCCCGGGCGGTCCATCGAACGGCATCCCAGGCCCACCCTTGCCGGATCAACCAGGAGAAGCGTGGCCGTTGCGAAACCAGCGCCAATTTCGATTGTCTTCCGCACCCGGCAGTTATAGAAGGGGCCGGGCTGCAATCAAAGAAATCCTTTACCGTATCGCATGAATCTCTCTGTGCGTATCAAGTCGTGGTGGAGCAGGGGCGAAAAGCCGCTCCATTTACGCCACGGCGAGCTGGGAGAGCGCGCGGCCAGGAAACACCTCAAGCGCCAGGGCCTGAAGTTTCTGGTCGCTAACTTCCGGTCGCCGCGCGGCGAGATTGACCTGATCTTCCGGGACGGGGATTGCTTGGTGTTTGTCGAAGTGAAGACCCGCTCTTCCGAGCAATGGACACGCCCGGCCGCGGCGGTGGACAAGGAGCGGCGCGGGCGGCTGACACGGGCCGCGCTGGATTACCTGCGCCTGTTAAAGAACCCGCAGGTCAAACTTCGCTTCGACATTGTGGAGGTGCTGCTCCGGGACGGCGCGGTGCACGAGGTGCGGCACCTGCCCAACACCTTCGCGATGGAGCGGCCATACCGGTACGGATGAGCAGAAGAATGCTTACCACTGCTCGCCGGCCATGAGGTCGCCATCCTTGAGTGCCAATGGCAGCGGCTCCAGCGGCATGGGGCGGTCGTGGCCCAGGAACTCCTCGCACACGCGGAACAGGTCGGTGGTATTCGTGACCCGGCGGACCCGGTGCAGGAACTGGCCGGTAGGCTCTACGCCGACGCCGAGGTAGTTGAGGTATTTCTTCATCTTCTGCACCTGCGCGGACTCGCGTGCGGCGGGCGAACAAACCGCTTCATAAAGGGCGCGCACATAGGCCAGCACATCGATCCCGCGCGGCACAAAGCTGGCCTCCCCGCGCTGTTGCTCGCGGATTTGGCGGAAAAGCCAGGGATTGCGGATGGCGCCGCGGCCAATCATCACTCCCCGCGCGCGTGTGAGTTTCAGCACCTCGGCCGCTTTTTGCGCGGAATAGACGTTGCCGTTCGCCAACACGGGGCAAGGCAGTTCCGCGACGGCGCGGGCAATGAACTCGTAGTGGACCTTGCTGCGATACATTTCCTTCACCGTCCGGGCGTGCACCGTGAGCAGGTCAAGCGAGTGCTTCGCGAAGATCGGCAGCAGGTCAGCGAAGACTTCCGGCGAGTCGTAACCGATGCGGGTCTTGACGGTGAAGGGGATTTCCACGGCATCGCGCAGGGCGCCGAGAATGGCATCCACGCGCGCGGGGTGGCGGAGCAGAGCGCCGCCGGCGTCCTTGCGGCAGACGATGGGTGCGGGGCAGCCCAGGTTGAAATCCACCGCCGCCACCGGGTAGTGCTGCAGCTCGCGCGCCGTGCGCACCAGCGCCGGGATGTCATTGCCGATCATCTGCGGGATGACCGGCCGGCCGGTGGGGTTCTCCGTGATGGACTTGAGGACATGCTTGTCCAGGCGCGAAGTGGCGTAAACGCGGAAGTACTCCGTGAAGTAGACATCCGCCCCGCCGTAGGAGGCAATCAGCTTCAGGAACGGCAGATCCGTGACGCCCTGCATCGGCGCAAGGGCAAGGACCGGCATGGGCCCCGCAAACAGGGCGTCGAAAGCTTCAGGAGGTTTTCTCTGCATCACTCCACCACTCCATCCTTTCCCGCCCTCAAATCATGTGACAGAACATGGCGTCGCGGAGCTTGGGTTCGAACCAGGTGCTCTTGGGGGGCATGATGCCGTTGGCGTCGGCGATGCTCATGAGGTCCTCTATGCTGGTCGGGAACATTGAGAAGGCGCAGGCATACTCGCCGCTGTTGACCAGCTTCTCCAGCTCGGCGGTGCCGCGGATGCCGCCCACAAAGTTGAGGCGTTTACTGGTGCGAGGGTCGCTGATGCCAAACACCGGTTCGAGGACGTGCTTTTGGAGGAGCGTGACGTCGAGCCGCTCAATTGGGTCAGTCGCCGCCGTGAAGCCCGGGAGGAAATTCAGGGTATGCCACTGGCCGGAGCGCCGACTTCCAGTCGGCTCAAGCTGCTCGTAGGCACTGGCGGGCCCCGCGGATGACTGGTCGCCCAAAGCCGACTGGAAGTCGGCGCTCCCGCGGCACTCCCCAGCGAGGTAAAGGCCCAGCTCGTGCTTGCGGGTAGGGGTAGCGGCGCCGGGGCAGCGGATGGCGAATACAGCGGCGAGTTTATCCACCAACTGAGCAGGCGAGAGACCGTTCAAGTCTTTGAGCACGCGGTTGTAGGGGAGGATCTGCATTTGGTTGTGCGGGAAGATGACGCTGAGGAAGTACGCGCTCCGGCCCGTGCCCTTCCGACTTTGATACACGCGCGCGGCGGCAGCGCTGCGGTGGTGGCCGTCGGCAATGTAAAGACAGGGCATCTGCGCGAACTCGGCCTCGATGACTCGAATCTGGGCGGGCTCCGCGATCACCCAGGCGGTGTGGCGCACGCCGTCGGTCGCGGTGAAGTCAATACTGGGCGGCCCGGCAGTCTGCTTCGCGACGAGGGCATCAATGGCTGGGCTCGCCCGATAGACGAGAAACACGGGACCGGTTTGAGACTCGAGCGCCTCGATGTGGCGGACGCGGTCGTCCTCCTTGTCGGGCCGGGTCAGCTCATGCTTCTTGATGATGCCCTTGAGGTAATCCTCGCAACTCGCGGCGGCGACCAGGCCGGTCTGGCTGTGCGCGCCCATGACCTGGCGGTAGAGATAGAAATGCGGCTGCGCGTCCTGCCGCAGCGCGCCTTCGGCGATCAGCCGCTGGAAATTCTCCCGGCCTTTGACATAGACCTCCGCCGCGTAAAGGTCCATCGCGGGTGGCAAATCAATCTCCGGTTTGCTGACGTGTAGGAAGCTCAAGGGATTGCCGGCGGCTACCTGGCGCGCCTCTGCGGAGGACATCACATCGTAGGGCAGCTCGCAAATGCGCGCCGCCCCACCCGGGTCCGGGCGCAACGCGGCGAAGGGCTTGATGCTGGCCATGAGCGAGGCGGAAGCTACGCCCCGCCGCGCGGGAACGCACGCGGAAAGTGATCGGCCGGAGGTATTCCTGCCAAAGCAAACTCTCCGAAAACCGCCCAAAAACCGGGCTTGCATTCGGACCGGGGGCGGGTACCTTCCACCGCTCCCGTCCCGGAACCCGGGCGGCAACCATTTGATTTAGATAGATATGGCATCAGCAAACGATCTTCGCCGCGGCATGGCGATCAACTATAATGGGGACGTCTCTGTAGTGCTGGACACCCAGCACCGCACGCCCGGCAACCTCCGCGCCTTCGTCCAGGCCACCCTGCGCAGCATTCGCAGCGGCCGATCCTCCGACGTGCGTTTCAGCTCGACGGAGAAGATCGACGTTGTGCCCATGATGACGCGCAAGATGGATTTCAGCTACAAGGACGGCGAGGATTACGTCTTCTCGGACCCCGAAACCTACGAGACAGTGACGCTGCCACCTGAACTTGTCGGCGATGCGAAGAATTACCTCGTGGAGAACGCGCCGGTGACGGTGACGTTCGTCGAGGACAAGGCGGTGACGATCGAGTTGCCATCGAGCGTGGTGTTGATGGTGAGCGATGCGCCGGAAGGCATTCGCGGCGATTCGGCGAATAACGTGCAGAAGCCGGTCATGCTGGAGACAGGCATTACCGTCCAGGCGCCGCTGTTCATCAAGACCGGTGAGAAGATCAAGGTGGATACCCGCACCGGCAAGTACATGGAGCGGGCGTAGGCGGAAGACCGGAAGTCCGGAAACCGCTTGACGCAGCCGAACCCCCTTTGTAGATTGCGGCCCTCCTGGCATCCAGAGTAGCTCAATGGTAGAGCAGCCGGCTGTTAACCGGCGGGTTGTAGGTTCGAGCCCTACCTCTGGAGCCAATTCCCTCTTACCCTCGCGCGCGGCGCAGCATGATGTGCAAGACCGCGTCCAGCACGCGGTCCAACTGCTTGCCCACGTCCTCCGCCAAGAACCGCAGGACAAAGTAACCGTGTTCTTGCAGGAGCGCGTCCTTACGGCGGTCGCGGCGGTAGGCGTCAGGATCCGTCAAGTGCTGTGGACCATCCAGTTCGACGGCCAAATGCCCGTCCTCATTGAGCAGGTCAACCTCCATCTCCCCTCGGTCATCAAACGGGATGGGCAACTTGGCGTTTAACCGGAAGCGGCCCGCCGTCTCCGGCAGCGTCTCCAATCGGCGATACAAGAAGGCTTCCGTGGCGCTCCGCGCGCCTGCGACTCCCTCGGCGGTCGGGGAAAAGCGCCGCGCCGCGTGAACGAAGAGATCCGCCAGGGGAACGTCCACACCGTCCCGCACCAGACGGCGGACGCTGGCCGCGTAATCCCGCTTCCAGGTCGGGTCAATCGGCAGCGGCACCTCCGATGGCCACCCAGGCACCGCGCTGCCGGGCAACTGGATCAAATACCCAACGGCCTCGTATCCCTGACAACGTCGGTCGAACATTCTGGCCAGCATCGGCACATTCAGATCGGCATAATCATAAACGCGCACTTCCCGCTTGCCCGGGCGCAACCGGTGCAAGCGGCCCACATATTGAGCGATGGTTCCCCGCCACGACACAGGCAGCGCGAGGAACAAAGTATCGAGCCGCGGGTCGTCAAAGCCTTCACCGATGAACTTCCCGGTGGCAAGAAGAACGGCTGGCGCGTCCTCCGGCAGCGCGTTCACCCGGTTCAGAGCGTCCTGCAGTTCCTTCCTGCTCATTCCGCCTTGCAGGATGATCACCTGAGGGATTTCGCATCCGATGAGTTCGGCCAATTGGCCCAGGTGCTCCGTTCGCTCGGTCAATAGCAGGGGCTTTCGCCCCTCGCGCACGACGTCCAACACATCCTGGCAAATCAATCGGTTCCGCGCAGAATCGTTTGCCAGGGAGCGGTAGAGCGCTGCAAACTCGAGGCGCGGGTTCTCCTCCGGCGGCTCGATCATCCGAAAGTCGGTCGGCCGCACCACCACCGCATGGGTGAATGGCCGCGCGGCCGCTTGCTGCTTGGCATCCACGCGATGGCGAACCGGGCCGCATTGCATGAAGATGATCGGATGATGCCCATCCTTGCGCGTGACCGTTGCCGATAGGCCGACGACATAGCGCGCCTTGGCGCGGCGCGCCACGAGTTCGAAACTATGCGCGGACAAATGGTGACACTCATCCACGACCAAATGGCCGTAATTTGCGACTAGGTCGTTCACGACGCCCTTGCGCACCAGGCTCTGCATGATCGCCACGTCAATGGCCCCGGTGCATCTTCTTGCGTCCGCCTCCAAACCGGCCGATCTCCTTTGCGGGCCATCCCAGAAAAGCGGACAGGCGCTCCACCCATTGCTCGAGCAATTGCTGCCGGTGGACCAGAACCAGCGTGTTGACGCTCCGCTGTGCGATCAACCAGGCCGCCAGCACGGTCTTCCCGAAGGCGGTGGTCGCCGCGAGCACCCCGGTGTCGTGCGCCAACATCGCTCTCGCCGCCACCATCTGTTCGGGGCGCAACTCGCCTTGGAATGAAACGGTGATCGGTCTGCCGCCAAATCGTTCGTCGCGCAGCACCGGCTTGATCTTCAGACTTCTGAGCAACGCTTCAACCTCGCCCAAACAGCCGCGGGGCAAACCGAGGTGATGAGGAAGATCCTCCGCACAATGGACAATCCGCGGCTTGTCATAAGACCGGCAGCCGCATGGCTTGAGCGCGGTAGAACTCCGGGTTCTGGAACGCCGCGAGTCGCACCAACCGGTTCCGCAACGCAGGCGGCAATGGCTCTTTGCTCAGGTAAATCTGGTCGCTCAATACCAATTCCAGGCTGTCCGGCAAAGGCCCCGAAATCGGCGGCTCCTTATGTCGGCGCGACGGCGGCAGCGTCCACGGGGCGTCCTCGTCAGCCTCCAGCGTCAGGGCAGCGCGAACACCGAGAATGCGTCCCTTGCTGTCCGCCTCGCGCACCACAACCTCGCACTGCGCCTTGCTGATGCGGCGGGCCGAGGCCAGGAACGCCCATTGGTCTGCGTGCGGCTTGAGTTGGTCGTCGAGAAACACACTGTTGCCGCACGTTCTGGGCTGTCTCTGCAGCGGCAACGCAATCAGGTTCCCGAATCCGCCTTTCGGCAGAGTGTCCTGGTTGGGGAAGAGACGATCGTAGGAATCCAAACCAACGTCTGGCCGCCGCTCCATCGCCTCGGTCAACAGGAATGACCCCAGATTGCGTGCCAGGCGGGCGGGCAGGGCCTCGGCAAAGAACAGCCAAAGGTGGGCGCCACTCCCCGACCGCGAACGTTCCAGGACGGCTGGCAGCGACCAATTCCGGCAGGCTTGCAGAACTGCGGTCGCGTCCTCTTGCCAATCCTGCCCGTCGAAATCCACGGCCAGAAAGAAGCAAGACTCGTCCGGGAGCATCGGATAAACCCCCATCACGAAGTCCCGCCCCCGATCGTCCTTTCCGGACAAGTGCCATCGAACGACCTCGTCCGTTACCGGCAGCAATCGGCGTGTGGGGCAATCCGCGCACCTGATCCGCGGCTTGTCACAAGTTCCGCGCACCCACTCGTTGGCACACGCCGGCGCGTAACCGCCGCGGCCGGTTCGGCGGCTCTCAAAGCGGACCGGATACACATCTTCCCTCCCCCGGAACAAGGATCGAAACAACGCGATCTTGACTGCCGGTTCTGAGGCATTGCTGACCAGGCCAGCTTTCCCGTCCGGGGCAATGAAGTTCTTCGGCGTGAAACCGGACTCAGTGACTGACGTGCTGCCGTTCACCCCGCCAGGCTATAAGAAGACCCAGACACTGTCTATCTGAGCTATGGCGCAGGTGAAACCTTCGTTTCATCCCGTGAAACGAACTGTGTCACACCCATGAACGAACTCAGGCCGAAATTGGCTTCGGCTGGGAGTCCAAAGGCGCCCCAACCCCAGATGGTCGCACGATCAGGCAGACCCCGGGTTGCCGCTTCGCCGAGCCTCAGACATTACCCTGTTCGAGGCGGGCGATGCGCTGTTCGATGGGCGGGTGGGTGGCAAACAAGCTCAGAAAGCCGCCGCGCCGGCCGGAGATTTTTAGAGACTGGAAAGCCTGGCCACGTTGGGCCTCAGCCGCAGCGACTTCCGGGTTGTGGAGACGGCCCAACGCGCGCAAGGCGTTAATCATATTCTCACGCCCCGCGAGCCGCGCCCCGCCCGCATCGGCGCGGAATTCACGCCAGCGGGAGAACCAGCACACGACAATTGATCCCAGGATGGAAAAGACGATTTGAAACAACATGATCAGCAGGTATTGCAGCCAACCACCTCCGCTGTCACGGTCGTCGCGGGAGCGCAGGGCCTGGCTGACGACGAACGCCAGCACGCGCGACAGGAACATCACAAAGGCGTTGATGACGCCCTGGATGAGGGTCATGGTGACCATGTCCCCGTTGGCGATGTGGGCGACTTCGTGGCCGAGGACGCCGGCGACTTCGCGATCGCCCATGCGGTTCAGCAGCCCGGTCGAGACCGCCACCAGCGCCCGCGATTTGGTCGGGCCGGTCGCGAAGGCGTTGACGTCATCAGATTCGTAGAGGCCGACCTCAGGTAGTTTGGGCAGGCCGGCGCTGCGGGCCAGCCCGTGAACGGTTTCCACCAACCCCTGCAAGGTGGGGTCCGTGGTGTTCGGCGGGATCACCTGTACGCCCATCATCCACTTGGCCATGAGCCGCGAAAGCCCCAACGAAATAAACGCGCCGCCAAAGCCCCAAACCAGGCAGAAGACCGCCAGCCCCGCCAGGCGGCCCTGGGGCAAATAATGTCCCGCCCCAAGCAGGGCCAGAACCAGCGTGATGGTGGTCATCACCAGGATGTTCACCATTACCAGAAGGAAAACGCGCTTTGTCATCTGCATGATGTTCATACGGTAGCCAAGATAGCCACTCGCCGGTGATTTGCCAAGACCGGGCTGGCTAACCGGCCTGGTGATAGCGGTGCTTCGTCATGGAGGCAACCATGAGGATTTGGAGTCAGTTACGAGGGCGAAGGCCTTTTTGCTGTTGTTGGCGGACATGAAATCGTAGAAGCCGCTCAGGGTGGCTTGGCGTCGTTTGCGGCAGTGTTTGCTCCAATGAACGGCCAGGCTGACGACCGCACGGCGAATGACCGCCAAATTGAGGGCGGCAGTGCGGTGGCGAACACGGCTGCGGTCTTCTCCGGCGATAACGTCCAAGCGGAGGTGGAGGCCCGTTTCGATGCCCCAATACCGGCGGTCGGCTCCAAGCATCTGCTGGGCACTCAGTTGGGCGGCAGGGCGGGAACAGACCAGGTATTCGGTTTCGACGCCTTGGCCACCGGCTCTGACCCCAGCCAGCGACCGTCGCGGACCGAATAGGCACTGACCACCTCCAAGCCCTGACTGTTGAGCAACTCCTTGCCGTCGAAGGCAACCTGATCCTCTTGGGAATCCCGCGGGCCCAGCACCTGGTCCTGCCAGGCCAATAACGCCTGCTGGAGCTTCTGATGGTTCAAGTGCGCGAGCATCCGGGCAAACGTCGATTCGCTGGGGGGAAGGTAGCGATGGATCCGGCGGGTCCAGTCCCGCGGGAAGCCCAAGGCTTGCATCTGTTGCCGGGTGAGATTGGCGGCAAAGGCGGCCAAATCCCGCTGCCCCAGGCAGACCTTGGATAGCAGGGCACAGACGGCCACCGCCACCAGGCTGCTGAGCCGAAACCGGCACCGGCGCTTGCGCCAATCGCCCAACCCTTCGAAAAAGAGCCTCATTTGCCGCAGTTCGGTGGGTGACTGAGGGCACTCGGGCGGATGACTTTGCTCGCAGGACTGACAGGCCGCCGGCAGATTGCGCCCCCGCAGAATCGTCCGCGCCCCAGGGCAAAGCTCGCGCACCCAAAGCTCCTTGGGCCGGTCATGGGCCTGGTAAAAATCCTGCCGCGAACGCTGGCAGCCTTCGGTCTGACCCAGCAACGTCCAGCCGCTGACCTTGTAAGAGGTGCCCAGATACTGTTCCCGGTCCACAAAGCTCTCCGCCACCAACACCGCATGCTGGTAGGCTCGCTCCCAATCCGCACTGAGCCGCCGCCCTTTTGCCCCCCACGGCTTTGCTAGCCATGTACTCGCCATTCGCGCCCATGTGGTTCCGATCCACATGGAATACACAGGCAGGGCTCTGGGGAGGTTCAATTATGCTGGAGGTTCAATTATGCTCGCTTTTCTTCGGTATCCGCTGTTTCCTGCGGCGGAAAGCTCTCTATCTGTGAACACAGTGAAACCAATCTGGGGATGCGTGTTGGTGGCCGTCGCGCTGGCGGCCATGCCGTGCGGCTGTTCACACTTGGGGGGGCGAGGGGGTGAGATCGGGCCGGATCAGCGCCTCGCGGTGGCGAGAGCGATTCAGGGCGTGAAGCAGAAGCATGCGCCTTACAGCCAACTGGCCATCTTCGCGGTCGGCGTCGAGCATTGGGGCCGCGAGCTGGTGCTGACGGGCGAGGTGGACCGGGCGGAGGCGAGGATTGAGTGCGTCCAGGCCGTGCAGCATACCGGCGCGAGGGTTGTTGACCGCATCCGGGTGTTGCCGGACGAGGAGCTGGGGGACCAGGTGTGGGGCATTGCCGGTTTGAGCGTCGTGAGTGGCCGGCTCCAGCCGGAACACAAGGAGGAAATGGGGACGCAGGTGCTGATGGGTGAGGTTGTGCGCCTGTGGAAACGATCTTCCAGCAGAGCCTATGCGTGGTATTTGGCACAGTCAGCGGACGGCTACCTGTCCTGGCTGCAACGGGGCACGTTCGTTCGTTGCACACGGGAGCAGGCAGAGGCGTGGAAGCGCGAGCCGCTGCTGATCGTGACTGCCTTTGAGGAGCGCATCCTGGAGGAACCGCGGCCTGACGCGCAGCCGGTATCGGATGTCGTCATGTGCGATCTGGTGCGCAGGACAAGCGAGGCAGGCGACTGGTACAAGGTGGAGCTGCCGGACCAGCGTGCGGGGTTCTTGCCAAAGCGGGCGGCGGAGGATTACAGCGAGTGGAAGCGGGGGCGGCACGCCACGCCGGAGAACATCGAGCGGGCGGCCCGGATGTTCATCGGGCGCCCCTACCTGTGGGGCGGCAACTCGCCCAAAGGCTTTGACTGCTCGGGGCTGACCAAGATGGCCTTTTTTCTCAATGGCATTGACTTGCAGCGGGATTCAAGCCGGCAGGCCGCGCAGGGCGTTGCGGTGTCCCTGGACCAGGATCTAGGCCAATTGAAGAAAGGGGACCTGCTGTTTTTCGGGCGACCCGCGCGCTTCGGCCGACCGGAGCGCGTGGTGCATGTCGGGATCTACCTAGGGGACAAACTCTTCATCCACTCCTCCGGACGGGTGCGGATCAGCAGCCTGGACCCGGAGTCGCCGCTGCGGGACGAGAACCGGATTCGGACGCTGTTACAGGCGCGGCGGCTGCTCCCCGACTCGTAGCGCGGCGCATCTCAACTTCTTGCAGGGTCAATTAGTGTGGGGAAGAGCAGGTGCTGGCGATTATTGCGCCCGAACGTCTCTAGCTAACGCAGGGCTTCATCGCCTTGAGCCAAGGTATTTCTCCGGCACCCCACGTCGTGTACAAGGGGTGCTCACCGGATGTACACCGGATGCACAAGGGGTTTTCCCTTGTGCATCCGGTGAGCATCCCTTGTACACCCCTTGTACACGGCGTTTGGGTGTCTCGGGCCATGCCCTTGTAGGGGTGGGGATGCCTGGAATTGACGTCTATCTAAGCTTTCGCCCGGTTGTTTGCTGTGAGGGATGGAACGTGCGGCTAGCAAATCGGACTGGGGTAATGTGTCTCAAAAATGGACAACCTGACGCAGTGATGGGTGTGGGGCTGCTGGCAGCGGAGGGATCTCTGGCTCGGCGCTGCGGCAAGAAACTGAGATGCGCCCTGCGACCTCCGTCAGCTCAGACTTGGCATGAGGTGTGATCAGCCGGTGCTTTGGGCTGTGGGGGCGCGTTTGGCGCGGGTGGCCGGAGCGGGGGCGGCAGCGGGGTAGTCGGGGGACCAGCAGAAGCTGTCAATGGCAGCTTGCAGGGCCTTGTCGTCGAGGCTTTGGCCGAAGCCTTCGTCGCGGGCGGTTTGGGCGACTTTGAAGGCGATGAGACGGCTGGCGGCGCGGAGTTCCTGGAGACTGGGATAGAGGGAGGTTTCGCTGGGGGCATGTGCCGGGGTGAACTCGGCGAGGGCACGGGCGGCGGCCAGAAACATGGAATCGGTGACGCGGCTGGCTTCGCTGATGAGGACGCCCAGGCCCACGCCCGGGAAGACGAAAGCATTATTACACTGGCCGATGACGTGTTTCTGGCCCTGGAAGACCACCGGGTCGAAGGGAGAACCGGTGGCGACCAAAGCCCGGCCGTCGGAGTTCTGGAGGGCCTCGGTGGGGGTGCACTCGGCTTTGCTGGTGGGGTTGCTGAGCGGGAAGATGATAGGCCGCTGGCAGTGTTTGGCCAGGGCACGAATGGCGGCCGGGGTGAAATCGCCCGGTTGGCCGGTGGTGCCGATGAGGATGGTGGGATGGATAGCAAGGATCACTTCTTCGAGCGACCGGGGCGGGGGCGTGGGCAGGCCCACGGCGCCCAGATCCTCTTTGCGCAGGGCGACTTCGCGTTTGTGGTCTTCCAAATCGGCGCGGCCTTCCCAGACCAGGCCGGCGGAGTCAACGAAAATTTGGCGCTGGCGGACTTCGTCCTCCGTGAGCCCCTCGGCGAGCAGGGCGGTGCGGAGGAGGCGGCCGATGCCGACGCCCGCAGCGCCGCAGCCGGCCAACAGGAAGCGTTGCTCGCGGAGGGGCTGGCCGATGATGCGCAGACCGGAGAGGATGCCGGCGAGAGTGACGGCCGAGGTGCCCTGGATGTCGTCGTTGAAGCTGGGCAGGCGGCCGGCATATCGGCTGAGTAGGCGGAAAGCGTTGGCCTTCTTGAAATCCTCCCATTGCAGCAGGGCGCGCGGGAAGACGTTCTTCACCGCATGGACGAATTCCTCAATGAAGGCGTCATATTCGGTTCCGCGCAATCGGCGCCCGCGGTAGCCAAGATAGAAGGGGTCTTCGAGCAGGGCGCTGTTGTCGGTGCCGACGTCCAGGCTGATGGGGAGGGTAAGGGAGGGAGGGATGCCGGCGCCGGCGGAGTAAAGGACGAGCTTGCCGATGGGAATGGCCATGCCACCCGCGCCCTGGTCGCCGAGGCCGAGGATGCGCTCATTGTCGGTGACGACGATGAGGCGGACGTCGTGCTGGAGGAAATTGCGGAGGCGCTGGGCGATTTGGCCGCGATCGTCAGGGCAAAGAAACAGGCCGCGGGGTCGGCGGTAGATATGGCTGTAGCGCTGGCAGGCGAGGCCGACGGTCGGCGTGTAGATGATGGGGGTGAGGCGTTCGAGGTTCTCGACCAGCAGGCGGTAGAAGAGGACCTCGTTGCGGTCGAGGAGGGCGATGAGGCCGATGTACTGTTCCAGCGGCTCGTGCTTGGAGAAGATGTGCTCGAGCTCCATGGCGACCTGCTGCTGAATGGTGAGGACGGCGGGCGGCAGGAGGCCTTCGACGCCGAGTTTCCGGCGTTCGGCGCGGGTGAAGGCGACGTCTTTGTTTTGAGACGGGTCACGCAGGATTTGCTCGCCGCGCGACCAGCGGACATTGGGAACCGGATTCTGGGTCATAGTCCAGGGTGCAAAAGGTGTTTCCTGATCATTCTGGCGCCGAGTCAGGTGGCCTCCTCCGCGCGGTTGCCAACCCGCAAGGCACGCAATTAGGTACCGGGAAGGGTGCTCACCACTGAGGGCGGGCTGCTACCCGCGGATTGTCATTCCCTTCGCTTTTTTTGCCGTGTGGGCAACAAGGTCGGGGCTAATGGTTGGGTCACGCGCTGGGAGAGAATTTCCCGAATTGACACGGTGGGTGGGGCTTGCGAGGATGTTGGTGCACAATGAGCCGCATGCGTTGCCATTCGGTTGTCGCTCGCGCCGCTGCGGGAGTGGAGACGGCTTCCAGCCGGGCTTCTTCCCGGCGAGACAGGGCGAGGGCGTTTACGCTGATCGAGCTGCTGGTGGTGATTGCCATTATTGCGATTCTGGCCGCGCTGCTGTTGCCGGCCCTGGTCCGGGCGAGAGACAAAGCGCTGCGGATCGCTTGCTTGAACGACCTCAAGCAGATTGGGTTATTCATGCAGTTCTACACCGACGAGAACAAGGACATCTTCCCGGCCCATCGCAATCAGAACGAGCCGGATAATGCCACCACGGCCCTGACCAATTGGTGGGGCACGGCCATCGTCGGCTACGCCCGAAACCAGAGCAACATATTCCGGTGTCCGGCCATCGCGGGCAAGCGCCTCGATAACGGGGTGGCCTGGGATTGGGTGTTTGATTGCCACAAGGTCGGCTACGGGATGAACAGTTGGTTTTTGAGCTACTGGCCGTATGGCTCGGGCAGCATGGTGGTTGGGGGTGATTCGGTTTGACACGCGGCCCTGGTTCAAGCGCACGTCCGTGGTGAGTCCGGCGGACAATTTCATGATCGGGGACTCGATGCCCAAGGTGGACGGCCAATGGAGCAGCAGTTGCTGGTGGCCGTGGTCCTGCATGGACCCGGCGAACACCCAGTTTGGCGGGTACGAGGGCATAGATCAGCTTCGGCACCGCAACACCGGCGTGGTCGTTTTCACCGACGGCCACTCCGAAGCGCGGAAAGGGAAGCAGATTAACCCGCCGCGCGATCCGGCTTTTGGCGATGCGCAGGGCCTGATTAACTCCAGGCATTGGGACCCGCTGAAGCGGGCGGGGAACCGGTAGCGTTTCGGTTTGGGGACGTGCCGGAGACTCAGAACTGCTGAGCCGCACGCTGGGCCCGGGATGAGCCGAGGAATTGACGTGCGCCCCCTCACCATGAACCACCGGGAGCGGAGGCTTACGCGAAGGCCGGGGCGGTTTTGCGCAGTTCTTCGACGAAGACAGCGAGCGCCTTGTCACCCGCTCGATTGGCGCGGTGGCCTACAGCGATACACAACGGCTCAGGAGCAGCCGACAGCTTCTTCAACCGGACGCGCTCCGGCACGCGATGCGCCGTTCGGGTGGTGACCAGGGCCACTCCGAGCCCCGACTCCACGGCGGCCATCAGGCTATCCACGCCGTCGTATTCGCCGGCGATCCTGGGCCGCTGCCGGTGGTCGCGCAGCCAGCCGGTGACGATGTCCCAATACTCCGGATAGTCGTGCTGGCAAAAGACGAGCAAGGGTTCGCCGGCAACTTCGGCCGGCGTCACCTGGGGCCGCCGGGCGAGCGGATGATTCCGGTGCACCGCAAGCTGCCAAGGCGCCCGTACGAGCGGCGTCCATTTTAATCCCCGCGTTTCGCGCTGCTGCCCGACGCTCAGCGCGACCTCCAGCCGGTCAGCCTCCAGTCCTGCCAGCATTTCCGCGGTTGAAAGGTCGAACAACTCCACTTGGGCGTTCGGATGCGTCTGAGTGAAATTCTCCACGGCGGCGGACAACATCCCGGCGGCCAGCGAGGGCGCGTAACCGACGCGCAAGCGCACTCCGCGCCCGGCCGCACGCGCGCGTTCGAGCACCTGTTGGGCGTGCTGGAGAAGCTGGCGGGCCTCGCCCAGCAGGGCTTGACCGACCGGCGTGAGCCGAATCGAGTGGGCCTGCCGTTCGAGCAGGCACTGGCCGATCTCGTCCTCCAGCGCTTTGATCTGTCGGCTCAAGGCAGGCTGCGTCAGGAAAATCTTCTTCGCGGCGCGGCTGATGTTGCCTTCTTCGGCCACCGCCACGAAGTGGCGCAGTTGTCGCAGTTCCATGCCGGGCAGCATACCGGAAAGGCAGGCTCAGGCCAACAACTTGGCATGAGCGGCCCCTGCCAAACGCGGCGAAGGTGCTGGCATGAAGACGACAATGACCGAACTGAACATCCGACGGGCGGGTGAACGTGGCCATGCGGACCACGGCTGGCTCGATTCGCATCATACCTTTTCCTTCGCCGATTATTACGATCCGGCGCACATGGGCTTTCGCTGCCTGCGCGTCATCAACGACGACCGCATTGCGCCGGGGCAGGGCTTTGGGACGCATCCGCACCGCGACATGGAGATTTTCAGCTACGTGCTGGAAGGCACGCTGGAACACAAGGACAGCATGGGCAACGGGCGGCAACTCAAGCCGGGCCAGATTCAATTGATGAGCGCGGGCCGGGGCATCACGCACAGTGAATTCAATCCATCGCGCAGTGAACCGCTTCATTTCCTGCAAATCTGGATTCAACCACGCGAACGCGGCCTGACGCCGAGCTACACCGAGTGGCATCCGAAGCCCGAACAGGCCGACGCCGCCAAGGTGCTCGTCATTTCGCCGGACGGTCGCGGCGGGTCAGCGACTATTCATCAAGACGCGGACATCTATCGTGTCCGGCTCCAGCCCGGACAGACGGTCACGCACAAACTCAGGCCGGGCCGAGGCGCATGGCTGCACATTGCGGAAGGCGCGTTGGTCCTCAAGGGTGTCGCGCTGACCACCGGCGACGGCGCGAGCACCGAAGCGCCCGGAACCCTGACGCTGACCGCCACTGAGCCAACCGAAGCGATCCTCTTCGACCTCAAATAGCACAACAACGAACCAAACACATCAAAACACTACTATGCAGATCAAAATAATGTTGGGATTAACCGCCGCCGCCTGCCTGCTCCTGCCACGTGCTCAGGCGGCTGACAACTACAAGATTGACCCGGCGCACACCAGCGTCGGCTTTTCCGTCCGCCACATGGGGGTCAGCAACGTCAAAGGGCATTTCGACGCCTTTGCCGGCTCGCTGGTGCTGGACAACGGCAGCATCAAAGAGGCGGGCGGCACGATTCAAGTCAAGAGCGTGAACACTGGAATGGAGAGGCGGGATAGTCACCTGCGGTCCGCGGACTTCTTCGACGCTGCCCGATACCCGGTGATTACGTTCAAAACCAAGCGGGTGGAAAAGAGCGCCGGGCAGACGCTCCTGATCGCGGAGTTCACCATGCGGGGCGTCACCAAAGACCTGCGATTGCCGGTCCAGTTGAGCGGCCCGGTCAAAGACCCGCAGGGGAACACCCGGATTGGGCTGGAAGGCCGAACGACTCTGAATCGCAAAGACTACGGAATCCAATTCAATGCCGTTATGGAAACTGGCGGGTTGCTTGTGGGTGAGGAAGTCGCAATTGAAATCAACGCTGAAGCGATCAAGGAACCGGCGGGTAAGTGAGCGACGCACACAGCCCAGTGCCGAACCCTTTGAGCCGAATATGCCACAGCACGTCCCCTCGGCGAGCGGATCGAGGCAGAAGATTTCGCCGCAACAAGTGGCGAGAATTCTCTCTCCATCCAAGACGACGTTGACAAAATCGTAGCCCTTGAGTCGCGTCGCCCAGACTTGCTTATCGTTGGTGCGATTCAGCGCAACGACCGACCTGCCGAAGCCGGCCAAGATGCACAAGCGGTGTTGCACTGTGTTGCACGCCTTTGGCTGCCGTCCGAAAACTCCGGCTTTGCCGCTCTGAAAAGGCTCGCGCTTCCTTGCGGGTCTGACCTTCCCCGGGATGCCGCTGCCGTTCTGGCGCTTTGACGCCCCTGGAGCGTTTTGATCTGGCGAGGGCGCACAATGATGCGGATGGACGGCAAGACGCCTTAAAACGCATCCTGGCGCGAGTACTGGTCAAATGTCCAGTACTCGGCCTTTTGGCCAGTGGCGGGCGCGAGCTGTGGGTTTGCCTCAAGGCGCTCGGTTTGTGGCGCGTCCTGGGGCATCCCGAGCCGCAAGGCGGTGGCAGGAAACTCGACTTGTAGCAAACCTCGCCCTGGCCTCGAAAGCCCGCCACGGGTCAGCGTCTCGCGCTTGGGGCAGCGTGGACAATGAAGGCGAGCTGAATATCAGGACACCCCCAGGGTGCCCGAAAACAGAAAGGCGAGGAGGACGGCTAATTCTTCCGCATTATTTTGCGATTGACATCCTTGCACTCAGGCATAAGATCGCCTTCATGAGCATTGCCGAAAGCCAATCCTCTTCAATCTCGATACGTCAATTGGGTGGACGGGGACCTTTCAAAAGGAAGTTTTTATCACCTGCCAAGCAACCCTTGAAAGGCATGGCGACCTCGGAGTTTTTGCTAGCATTGTGCTTCTCAAGCAATGCCTTCGCTCAAAATTTGCCTGCGGTTCATTGGGTCAACGACGCCGGCCATGACGCGTCTTCCGTCCTAAATACTGGAGGTGTTTTTGTAACAAGTTTCAAAACGCATCACGACTTGGAAGTGACTCCGCTTAGTAATGCTTCTGCGGATCTGTACCTTTATGTGGATTCTTTCGGCGGGGCTTACTCAGCAGACAATCCGTGGTATGTAACGCAGTTTGTGGGCTCCACCAACAATGGCACCGGTGATGGAGTGATGGGAAACGTTCAGGGCTTGGGCATGACGTGGGCCGCCACCGGATCCTTGCAGTGTGACTTTCTTGCGGCTTTAAGTCATCGAGATCGCATTCTTTTGGTGGACATAGATGGCGATGAACAGTATGTGCTGCAAGCCTTTGTGCTCGAAGGTTCGTCATACAATTCGCTTAGTCTCACTGGATGGGTTTCCCAAGGTTTCTCAGGAACGACAGGAAGTCCGACGAATTGGTCATGGCCCGTGTGGGACCCGGCGGCGGCGACTTTGACTTCGGGGACTTGGGGTAATCTATATGAAAATCTAGTCATTCTAACGCCCGATCGGAACCTCGACCGGCTTGTGATCACTAAGCTACAAGGGTCTGGCTGGAGTACCGTGTATTCAGTTCATCTCTGTGACGGTACCGTTGACGATTCAAAAAGCTAACACCAACGTGGTATTGAGCTGGCCGCTGGCATTCAGCAATTTGGTATTAAACGCGTCAGATAGACTAACGGGCGGCTGGGGAGGGGCGTCGGGTAGTCCCGTGCCAAAGGGTGACTTCTGGGTGCAAACGAATGCCGTTAGCGCTCAGCAGAGATTCTATCGGCTTCAGGGGCCTTGAGACATTCCTAATCAGTGGCATATTCTACTGCCTCGCAACGGGGCTTGGGCCGCGGGTCAGTTAATGAGATTGTCATATTCTCAGGAGCCCCTGGTCGGTGGGCGCGGCGAGCCGACCTGCTCCACGCTGTTGCAGCAGCCATGCCAGATGCCCTCGCACACCCATCTGTCGCCTCTCCGCAATCCACCCCAGCAGCATCGGGTCTCCACAGCTCACCGCGCCGCGGGCGCGCGGATTCGTCACCTGACAAATCGCCCTGGTTATTCAATGCGCACCTTTCGCGCCAGGCCCCGGCTTACGCGCACTCCTGCTCAGCCGTCAAGAGAAGGGCAGAGCAAACATGACGCTCTCATTAACTGGTGACCCCTTTAAGTCGTAAACGGGTCAGGCAGCAGCACCTCAACCGGCGCGCCGTCCGGAAGGCGTGAGTGGCCAGGCGTGTAATCACCCGCGCAGCGCTGAGTACATGACGGCGCGCAAAAAGCACATTCCTGTCAGTTCTGTCAGCACCCGCCGCCTAACGTTCAACTACAATTGACCTTCACCTAAGATCCAGTTCCCCGTTGGCATTGGTGATCACTTTCGCGCGAAGTATTTTCGCAATATCTTTAAGTAGCTCTGCCTCTCGGTCCCTGGCATTGACAGCAGTCGAGCGCCCGCTCGTAGGTTTACCGGCAGATGTTTTACTTTCGTAAAGATGTAAATCATACTTGTCGGATGTTGTCTTAACGCGAGGCTCAAGGGCCTGATCCAACTCGACCGCCTTGCGCAAATCCTTCTTTGCCCTTGTGGGTGCTTTAGTGGTGGCATAAAACACTCCTCGTCTTAAATATGCCACGGCAGACATTGGATTAAGTTTGACGGCTTTGTTGTAGTCATTAAGAGCTTGATTGCTGTTGTGCAAACTCATGTAGACATCCCCTCGATTGCCATACAGGTCAGCGTCCTTTGGATTAAGTCGAATGGCTCTGCTATAGTCAGCTAGTGCTTCGGTGTACTCGCCCAAGCTGTCGTAAGCGTTTCCTCGGGTGCAATATAAAGTTGCTTTGTTTGGATTGAGGGCGATAGCTTTGCTGCAGTCCGTAATAGCCTCGTGGTTCTTGCCCAATCTGCGGTAGACAATGGCTCGGTTATTATATGCCTCAGTCAGTTGCGGATTGAGTTCGATGGCTTTGGTGTAGGCAGCAAGAGCTTCGGTGTGCTTGCGCAGGTTCGCGCAAGCGTTTCCTCGATTGCAATATGCTATAACAAATGTAGGATTGAGTTCGATGGCTTTGGTGTAGGCAGCAAGAGCGTCGCGGTGCTTGCCCAAGCTGTCGCAGGCATTGCCTCGATTGAAATATGCTACAGCACATGTTGGATTAAGTTCAATGGCTTTGGTGTAGGCAGCTAGAGCTTCGGTGTACTTACCCGCACTGTCGCAGGTAGTTCCCCGGTTGCTATATGTGAAAGCAATAAGCCCTGCCCTATCTATTAACTGCATCTTGCCATGGATTCTTAAGGGATTACCTCTGTCTTTGAGTTCCCAATAATACCCCACCTTCTTAAATGCTGTTTCTAGATCAAATGGTGTACTTAGCATTGGAGTCGGTGCTTGTGCTAAATCTACCATTACCTTCTTATCATTGGCCAAGCAAACCAAACAGGCCACGTGACCTACTGTCTCGGATACGGACAAACCAGCAGGATTGTTTATGCTGTAATAACTTACCACTTGAATCGGGGTAACTGATAAGGAAGCAGAATTACCCAATATGTAGAATAGGTGAGTGTAACCAAGGCAGTTGGCCTGTTTGTGTTTGAGAACATCGGGCAAGTCAAAGCGTTTCTCCTGCTTAATCTCTTGTTGTATCCTCTGGGCGAGTCGCCTTGCCACGTCTTCTTCTACGCGAGCAAGTTGGTCTTTTGATATCTTGCCTTGGTTGGCGTCTTGTGTTGCGTGGTTGATCTGTTGTTTTAACACGGCGAGAACCGCTCTTCCTTCTGTATCTTTCCAACGACTGACCATCTGAACAAAGTCCCGAGCTACTTCATCAGGATATTCTAGGTCTTTGACCAGTTGCTTAATCTCATTAGATGGGACTTCAGACGTGGCTACAATGGGCGCGGACACTGAAGCGGGCTCCTGAGAAAGCGATGCGTTGTCGCAGAAAACGATTGCCGCTGAGAGGCCAACGACGAGAGAAGCGAATAGTTGTGTAACGACACAGGACCCTCTGGAAACGAGTGTTCGGAGTTGGGTTGATGGTGGTGGTGCAGTTTGCGGTGCGGATGCTTTCATGGTGACTCTTTCAGTTACGTGTTTTTGACTGTAAATGTTCTGTTTGTGGGCAGAGGCGCTGATATTAATCATTGTGTATGCACTGCGCGCTGCGCGGTGAAGAAGAATTGGGTTCGATCTGCAACAGCGGTAAGGAAAGCCACGGGCGAAGTACATTCCTTTTCATAACGAGGATTAGTTCTCTTTGAAGTGCGTTTCCATATCACTTTCTTACTTCACGGAGAAAGCCCCAGTAGCTCTTTCTCCATCTGTTGCCTTTTACTTCTCCTGCCCAAATTGGCAAGCACAAAAGTACCTTAGTTCTGCCTTTGAAATGGGGCTATTCTGCAGCTTGGCTATTCCATCTCCTGATTCTTTGGCTGCTTCGCTGGTTTAATCACCTGGGAAGGGATTCAGCCCGCGCAGCGCTCGGTACATGCGGGCGCGCGAAAAAGCAAATTCCTGGCGGGCGCAGTCTTCGCCGGCCGCAGCTTTTGGTTGAAACGCACGCGGCGGGCTTTAAGTCAGGCTTGCAATCCCGTGGCAGAGGCGCAGAATCGCGCAGACGTCGGTTCGCTTGGAGTTCGGGCCGGACATTGCGGTCGAATGTCCTCACGCCAGGCATCCATGACAAGAGCAGCAAGCTGAGCTGCCCGGAGCAGGCGGGGCGGAGCGAGGGACCCCTCTGGTGTTCATTGTGTGAGGTGCTTTTAGATTCATGCTCCCGTTGTTGCGCGCTTGAACGCCAACGGCGTTTCTGGTCCAATTGGCCCATGAAAGCAAAGCGGTCCTTATTCTTCAGGGCTGATTCCGCCACCCAGGCGATCCACTCTCGGACACTGACCCGTCGCGCCTTCCTCCGCCAATCGCTGGCCGGCGCCGGCGGTTTGGTGGTTTGTCTGCCCGCCGTCACCGCTGGCCTCGACCAGGCCCGGCCCAAGCCACTGGGCGTTGCCCAGGGCATCCATCCGGGGCGTGTCGTTTGGGCCCACGATCCCGAGGTGACGACTTGGAAAGGCCCCGACGACGGCCACTGGTGGGAGGGCCAGCGGGTGAAACAGGAGCGGGTGGACGCCATGCTGGCGCGGACGGTCTGCGACTTAACCGGCGAGGCGACCGTGGCCAAGGCGTGGGCGGGGCTTTTTCGGCATTTGAACCGAGCGCGGGGCAAGGGTGACGTGGGCTACAGCGCGGGTGAGCAGATCGCCATCAAGCCTAACTGGGTGGGGATGATTTTCCGCGAGGGCCACGTCAACCTGGACACCTACGGATTCATCCGGCGGCACGATTACATGAACACCGCGCCGCAGATGATCCTCGCCTTGATCAGCCAGCTTGCCAGCGTAGGGGTGCCGCCGCAAAACATCACGGTTTGCGACACGCTCGCCTGCCTGGTCCACGAGTATTATGACCTTCTCCACGGGGCGTTTGCGGCGGTGCGTTACGAGGACTACGCGGGCAAGTTCGAGCGCATCAAGGTGCGGCCCTCCAGCCAGCCGCTGCATTGGAGCAGCCGCCCGCAGGGGAAGGCCCCGGACTATTTGCCCGCTTGCTTTGCGGAGGCCCAATACCTGATCAACGTCGCCAATCTCAAGGCCCACACCGGCGGTGGCGTGACGCTCTGCGCCAAGAATCACTACGGCTCGCTGATACGCTGGCCGGTCCAGCAGGGCTACTACGACATCCACCCCAACTGCTTTTCCAAGGACACGGCGATTTACCGTCCGCTGGTGGACTTGATCGGGCACTCCCAGTTGGGCGGCAAGACGGTGCTCTACCTGGTGGACGGCCTGTTCTCGGGCGTGCATCCCCGTGACCCCGTCCCGCAGAGGATGCGGTTGTCCCCTTTCCAGGGCCAATGGTCGTGCAGTCTGCTGGCGTCGCAGGACCCGCTCGCCATTGACTCGGTCGGGTTCGACTTCCTTTCGACCGAGTGGCCGGAGATCACGGGCAAAGGCGGGGTGGACGATTACCTGCACGAGGCGGCACTGGCGAGCGATCCGCCTTCCGGGACGTTTTACGACCCGGACCATGCCACGGCGACCCGGCGGCTACCCAGCCTGGGCGTCCACGAGCACTGGAACAACCCGCAGGAGCAGAAATACTCGCGGAATCTCGGGACGGGAGAAGGCATCGAGCTGGTGGGTGTGAAGCTGGGGGGCGGTCATTCTGATGGGCATATTTGATGAAACGCCGGACGCTCCAACGGCTCCGCCCCAAGCAACAGCCTGAACAGCACCACAACGTCTACGTCGTGCTGCTCGATCCCGCAGTCAGCAAGATGCGGAAGGTTGGTGCTGGCAACCCGCAGCGTGATCGCAAGAAGCCCTGCCTGTACGTCGGCATGACTGGGCTGACACCGGAGGAACGCTTTGCCAATCACAAAGCCGGAATCAAGGATGCCTCACTGGTCAAGCGCTACGGCATCGGCCTCCTGCCTGAATTCTACGCCCACCTGAACCCCATGCCCTACGAGGCTGCGGTCCAGATGGAGCAGGACTTGGCAGAAGATTTGCGCCGGGCCGGTTACACGGTCACGGGCGGGCATTGATTTCACGTGATAAGCATCGCGAATCGCCAGCCGCCGATCATTTGCTCCGCTCATTTGACATCACTCGGTTCATGAGGGATAATCTGTTGAACTAGTTGTAAAAGCCCATGCCGCAGAGTTTCTTTCTGGTGCGATTGAGGGGGATTAAAGGACCAATAACCTTTAGCAAGGTGCTCGATCTTTACTATGATGGGCAGGTTCACGATACCACGCCGGTCTGGGATAGTGTTTGTCGGCATTGGTATCAATTTGCCGAACTCAAGCGGCCCTTGGTCATGAGGCTCCAGCCGAAGAGTATAATAAAGCAGGTTCAGGTGGCTTGGGTTGCGGGCGGGACCGGGACTGAACCGCCGGCAGATGATTCTAAGAGAATGCGGAGGGGTGGCTCCCGATTGTTTCGGGGGTTTGCACGGCAGACAACCCGGTGGTGGTCCGGCGTGCCGCGCGGCGTTTGACCGGTGCGGGTCTGTTGTCGTGATGGGTGACGCAGCGGGTGCCCCTGGAGAATCGCAGAGTGGGCTACGTGGTCGCCGTTGAGGCCGCTGCCTGTTCCGCAGCCTAGCTCATGTGCCAGCCGCCGTTCACGTTGATGGTCTGGTACGCCTGCCGCCGCTGCCGTCAACCTGATACCCGTCCGGGCACATAATCATCCCGAACCGGCGAGAACACTTCAACTGCCACCGCGTCCGCCAGAATGTCTGCGCCGTGCTCCACCCCGCCGGGGATACACCAACTGTCGCCAGCCTGTGCCTCGTATTCATCGGTGCCGACGAAAAGCCGGATGCGGCCTTTGACCAAGTAGCCGGTTTGCTCGTGCGGATGGGAATGGCGAGGTAGTACAGCCCCTTTGCGTAGCCGAAACTCGGTCATCAGCGTTTTCTTGCCGTAAACCAGTGTCTTCCGCTCGATCCCGTCCAAGACCGGACGGTATTCTCTATCGCTGTGTTTCTCGAACATGGTTGATGATTACCCTACGAAGCGCAGGCGTATGGCTCAACAACGTTCACCCGAAGCCTTTTGGAGCGGCGGCGCAGATGGAAATGGATTTGGCTGAAGACCCGCGCCACGCCGGTTATGCCGTTATCGGCGGCCACTAGTGGCGCAGCAAGCGCGGGCTATGTGGCTGCCGTCGTGACTACCGTCGAGGCAGCCGCCTGACCCCGGCGGTGTTTCTCAGCCAGCACTGCCGACCATCCGCTTCCTGCCCCTCTCTCAGTGGCAATGGTGGCCAGCCCAGTGCCAAACCCTTTGAGCCGATTATGCCACAGCACGTCCCCGGTGAGCGGATCGAGGCAGAAGATTTCGCCGCAACAAGTGGCGAGAATTCTCTCTCCATCCAAGACGACGTTGACGAAATCGTAGCCCTTGAGTCGCGTCGCCCAGACTTGCTCACCGCTCATGCGATTCAGCGCGACGACCGACTTTCCGATACCCACGAAGACCAATTCTGAGGTTTTCATATCAGTTTGAAACTACCGGTGCGGCCCAGACTGTTCAATTACAAGGACCATCAACTTTTGTAGGCGGCAAACCAGGTGGCAGTGATCAGGGAAGCTGCAAAGGAATTGGGGCTGCCGCTAATGATGCCGTGACAGCGCTTCTATAAAGCTCTGTGGCAGGGCTGCATCAAGCTCTTGCCATCCGGGTTGAACGTGCAAGAATTGGCAAAATACCGATTGAAAGTCTGACTATGTACGACATAGGAAATCCAATTCTTTGGATCATCGGCGTCCCCGCGCTCGGTGTGCTCTTGTTCTTGCTGCGCGGTCACTTCAGCGCCGAGACGCGGGAACGGCGGCGGCGTGGGAAAAGCCACAGGCCGGTGATCTCGCGGAAACAAGGCCCGACCGTCCGGTTGGCAGTTGATGTGGATAAACCAAAACGGGACCGGAAACGCTGAAGAAGGCGACGTTGTATCGTCTCTGTCAGTCCTGCCCGTGAGGGCTGCCCATAATAGGGTGCGAATGATGACGATTCCCGAAATCCTCAGCGAACTGGAGCCTTACACGGGGCGCTTCCCGATGGAGGCCATGAAGTCTGCCATTGAGCAGCGCGAGGCTATCACGCCGGAGTTGCTGCGGGTGGTGGAAGCCATTGCCGCAAATCCCATTGAAACCGCGAAACGGGATGATTACATGCTGCCAGTTTTCGCGCTCTACCTGCTGGCTCAGTTCCGTGAGCGACGGGCCTACCCGGCCATTGTGAAAATGTTCAGCGCCCCCGGCGAAACTTCATACGATTTAGTGGGCGACACAGTGACCGAAGGGCTGAAAACGATTTTTGCTTCGGTGTACGACGGTAATCCCGCTCCGTTACACGGCCTGATTGAAAACGAAGAAGCCAACGAATACGTTCGGGATGCTGCCATCAACGCGATTCTGGTGCTGGAACGGACGGGCCAGATGCCCCGCGCCGAGGCGGTTGAATATTTCCGCAGCCTTTTCGGTGGGAGACTCCAGCGCACGCACTCCTTTGCTTGGAACGGGTTAGCTTGCGCGGTCGCCGACCTGCCCGCGCCGGAGTTGCTGGATGAAGTGCGGAAGGCGTACGCCGAAGGTTTGGTTGATGAGAGTGTCGCGGACCTTGAAGGCATCGAGCAGGACTTGGCTGCGCCCAAACCGGGGCGGCGGGAGGGACACGGCCTGGTCACTGATGTCATCAGCGAAATGGAGCATTGGGCTTGTTTCCACCCAGAGGATTCTGGGCCAACCGAGCCACTTGAGCCGGAAATCCCCCTGCCGCCGCCTGCTCCCGCGCCCGCCAGTTACGTGGCTCCGAAGCCCTACGTCAGCAAGCCGAAGATTGGCCGCAACGACCCATGCCCCTGCGGCAGCGGCAAGAAATACAAGAAGTGCTGCGGCAAGGGTTGAGGGATAGCAACGGAGATGCCCAACCTCGTGATTGACACCCAAAGAGCGCCATTCGCACTTTCAACGTCGAGGCCGAGCAAGTGTCATTTGGGTGACACTTTTATGTACACTGTGCGGGGCGAGCAAACCGGACAGTTATGTAGTTAGCAAAGCAGGAAGTGAAGAAGGTGGCGGACCCCGCCAGCCGAGGAGGCCGGAGCGTAGCGGAGGCCGCGAGGATGGGGGGATGCGATTGGCAGAGCTTACGCTCTTGAAAAGTGCCCACATGATCCAATCGCCACGCAACCCCCATCCGGCATGTGCTGGCTCCTCCGGCAGCCCCCTGAGGGCCGCCGAAGCCGCCCAACAGCTCGGCCTCTCCCAGCCGCTCTCCCTCCGATACCCGCGCCTGCGCGCGAAAGACACGCAGCCTGGATCCGAGAAGCTCGGGCGGTGACACCCACCACTTGGCCCGAGCCGGTCGACCCCCAAAAGCGTTGGCTGCTCCCGCCTTGCCCTACAGCTCGCCGCCCTGATGCGGCGACTGCCGCCCAGGCTGGACCGCGCCCAGGTCCGCCGCTGGGATTGAAAATGGTAGCGCAGCGACCCGCCCAACGCCCGCCCGCCAGTCCGACGCTGGCAGCGCTCCCAGATCGGCGACTCTGGCATTGGACGCCGCCCTGCTGGTCCCTCGAGCTTGCTGGACTTTCCTATGCTCAACTGCCGACGATGTAGCCGCGTCTCGTCGGCTCCAAACTCTATGGCCGAGAACTCCTCCTCCCATCCGATTCCCCCCGCCGCCCTGATCTGCGCCGACGCTCCAAATCTATGTCAACACGCCACTACACCAAGAACCCGACGCGCGACCCAACCGGCTGGGCCCAAGTCACGACACAGCCCGTGCCCCAACCCCCGAGCCAAGGGCAAACGAGCGCGAACCCGACTGGCAGGGGCGGCCCGGCACGCCAGCGAACAAACGAGACGAACCGCCGACCCACACATCGACGCGCGACCCCGCACGCCCACGAGACCCCGCGAACTGTGCTGACCCCGGAACAGCCGGCCGCCAAGCAGGACAGCGCCTGCCGCGCCCGCCCGCGCTGCCCGGTGGCCTATGTCGAGTCCGCCGACACCAAGGTCGGCCCGACGGCGCGTGCCGACGGCCCACGCCGCGCGAGACGAACCGGGCACGAAGATAGACCCTGCCCCAACCCACCGGCCACCCCGCCCGGACGCACCACCCGACAGAAAGTGAACGGGCCCCACAAAGCCCAAGAACCGCCTGCCCGACGGGCGCCCGGCCATACTGGTGACCTTTGACGGTACCAACGGGTCGAGTCCGAAAGGGGGAGTCATGGAAGGCAGCGACGGATTCTTGTACGGAACAACTTATAGCGGTGGCGCTTTTATGAGTGGAACGGCATTCCGAGTTTCAACCAATGGGAGCCTCACGATACTGGTCTCGTTTACAGGTGACCGCGGATATCGCCGGCAGCGGGTCTGGTGCAGGGGCGTGACGGGTTCTTCTATGGCACGACAGAAGGCGGCGGAACCAATGGCTTCGGGACTGTGTTCAGACTGACAGCAAATGGAGATCTTACTTCGCTGGCGTCTTTCAGCGGTGGCCCTGATGGTGGTTCCCCAGAGGCGGAGCTGGTGCAGGGTCGCGACGGCAATCTTTACGGCACGACAGTGGTGGGCGGCGACGATGCCTCGGGAACGGTGTTCAAGGTTTCGACTGACGGTTTGCTCACTACGCTGGCATCGTTCTGGGAGACGAATGGCGCTTACCCCTGGCGCCCTGGTAGAAGGCAGCGACGGATCCTTCTACGGAACGACGTGCGGCGGTGGCACCGATGGCGAAGGAACCGTATTCAAAATCACAACCAATGGCGTTCTAGACACAATTGTGTCGTTCGTCGGAGCAAGTGGAGCGCCCTTTGCGGGGCTAGTCGTGGGAAGAGATGGAAACTTCTACGGAACGACACAGGTCGGTGGAACTTTCGGCGCTGGGACGGTATTTAGAGTTACCACAAACGGGGGGTTGACGACGCTGATCGATTTCGCTGATTACGGCTTAAACGAAGCTGAAGAGGCGTTGGTCCTAGGCTCCGACGGCTGTTTATACGGGACGACGCTTAGTGGCAGCGGAATTGCGAACGTCGGAGGCAGCGTATTCCGACTCGACCTGCTTGCCCACAGCATTGAGACGGTCGAGGCCACCAACGGTGCCGTTTTGATCAGGGTGTTTGGAACGGCAGGCCAGAGGTATACGGTTCACGCCACTACGAATATGATTGGAGGAATGTGGCAGAGCATTAGCACAAACATCGCAGGGGAGGACCATTATTTTCAGTTCCTCGATTCGGAGGCGGGTAATTACTCAAGGCGTTACTATCGCACTTCGACGCAGTAAGCTAACGAGAGCGAAACAATCGCGGTTCCTCGGTTTCCATGCGGCTTTATCACCGGTCAGTTCAACACTAGGCACAGCGTTACTCCGTAACGGACCAGTTGAAGTTCATATCTGCTCGCGGTGTATCAAATAGCAATTTTCAAACTGGCGCAGTCCTCACCGGCTGCGCCCTTTTTGGCCTGTCGCCGCGGCGGATCTTCAAATGGGCTTGCACGCCCCCCTTCAAATCCAGCGGCAGATTCGCATATCAGCCGACGGCGACAGGGACAGTCATTGAAGCAGGTTTAAGACCCGAGTTGCAGGAACTCAACGCCCTCGTCCTTCAACCTGAAGCGTCGGGCGCGGACTGCGCTCCCCGTGCCTTCCTCGTAGTACACCACCAGCACGGACCCGTCCTTGAGCTCGACGGTTGAAGCGTAGGCACCGGGCGTGGTGTCGATTTGATACGGTCCTTGCCAGGTCTTGCCCTCGTCGCGGCTGACGTGCAGCGCGGTGAGCGGAAGACGATGGGTGAGGAGAATCTCACCGCTGCGCAGGCGAGTGAAGTGCGGACAGTGCCCCGGGAAACCGATGTCTTTTACCGGCGACCACGTGAAGCCGCCATCGGGGCTAGTGGCGAAGTGCATGTTCACGCGGTCGCCGCGGAGGGCGGCATAGAGAGTGCCGTCCTTAAGTCGCACCAGGTCAGTCTCGGCGTCGAGGCGCACGCCGCTGCTCTTGCCGATGGGGATGGGCGCGCACCAGGTCTTGCCACCGTCCGTCGAGCGGATCACGCCGCCGTAGGCCATCGCACCTTCCTCTCGGTACACGCCGAGGATGCGTGTCCCATCGGGCAACTCACGTACCGGCGCCGAGCTTGGCCATCCAGGGGCTACCACCTGCGGCTCCGCCTGCCACGTTTTGCCGCCGTCGCGAGAGGTGACCAAACACGTGTCGCAGAACACCTTGCCGTCCGGCTGGGGACGGTAGGTGAAGAAACTGCAGACCACGGTGCCGTCGCGCATTTGAGCCACGTGCGGATCGCGGTCATCAAACGGGCCGTCAAAAAGGACACGGGGCGCGCTCCACGTGCGGCCCTCATCCCGGGACCGAACGCTGCAGATGCGCCCGCCCTTCGGCCAGTCATTCCGTGGCAGCGAAACGTGGCCGTAACCCGCATAGAAGACGCAAAACAGGTCGCCGTTCGTGAGCCGGCAGATGTCGGTGAATGCCTGGTAGGTGCCCGCTGCCTCGCCCCGCGAGATGACCAGGTGGTGGCTCCCCTGTTCAAGCCACCCCCGGTTGAGCCGAGTGAAGGTGAGGAACTGGTAGCCGCGTTCCACACCGCGTTCCCACAGGACGCCGATTGTCTTGTCCTTGAGAATCGTGAGATCGGAGTAGGCGGCGTAGTCATCCGAAATCAGCCGCTCGTTCGCAAAGGTTTTGCCTTCGTCGTCGCTCCAGCGGATCACGAGCCGGCGGCGTTCGGGACCCTTCGGGCCGGTCCAAAGGATGCAGTTCCGGTCGTCGCCGGCAGCTTTGAGTGTGAAGCGTTCGATCGCGCACATGACGGGCGTCACGGTGAGTCCAGGCCGCGGCTCGGCCCAGGTCTGGCCGCCGTCGGTGCTCTCGGCCAGCCAACGGTGCGAACCGGAGTTCTGCCGGATGTCCATGAGCAGGCGCCCGTCGGCCAGTTCGACGATTTGGTTCTCATCGCCGCCCTGTTTCCCCGGGACGAGTTGGCTGCGTTGCCAGGTGCGCCCGTGATCGTCTGAGAAGATGGCGAAGTTCGCTGAGGGCATCTTCCACATCGGCACGATGAGGCGCCCCTTGCGAGTCTGAATGGCACCGCCCGGGCCGGGCACGCTGGCACGCCAGCCTTTGTCGTTCAGGTCGCGCCCCACGCCAGTCAAGTCGAGCGGCTCCGACCACGTCTGGCCGCTGGTGTCACTCCAGCGGCCGATGGTCTGCATATCATCGGTTCCGGGCCGCGAGGTGTCGGTGCTGCAACCCGGGCGCGACCGCAGATAGAGGACCCAGAGCCGACCATTGCTCCGATCCACAACGGTCGCCGGGTTAGCCGCGGACCAGAGTTCACCCGCGTGTTCCAGCACCGTCATGGGCGACCACGTGGCTCCATTGTTCGTGCTGCGTTTGTAAACCAGGTCGATCTCCTGCTTGCCGAATCCAGGGTCCGCCGCGTTGTACTTTCGGGCCTCGGCAAAGGCGATCAATGAACCATCTGGCGCCGCCTCCACTGCCGGGATGCGATAGGTATGGTAGCCACTCTGTCCCGAGATGAAGACATCGGTGTGGGTGAGCAATGGCTCAGCGCCCGCCCAGGTCGCCACTGAAATCGCGGCGGCGACCGTCTTAATGAGGTTGGGGTTCACGGCTTGTCAGGGCCCTCTGTAAGATCATGGGCATCATGCTTCCGATCATCGGACCAAAATATTGGAGCAGCAACCGGAAAATGGTCCGGCGTTGGCGTAAGTTCCCACGCAGTCACTGCGTCCCCTCGTGGCAGACGGCGCAGCAGTGAGCAGCCGCCCCCGGAATATCGGGCGCGGCGGCGGGCGTATCTGCGGGCGCGGCGTCAGACCCCAGGGTATCGGGCACGGGTGAGTTCGCCGGAGTTTGAGGCTCGTGAACGGGCGCGGAAGCGAGCCGAGTATCGAAGGGCCAAGATGCAGCCGCACTGACCCGCATCGGCTCCTTCCGTCAAAGACCCGATGCTTCGCATCCGTATTGATAGGAGGTGTGCCTGAGATGTTGCTGGAGTAAAGTTCTGGCAGCTTTTCGGTGTTTGGTTGCAGTTCATGGTTGGGTTGGGAGCGGTTCAGGAAACTGAGCCGCTCTTTTCTTTGATGATTGTGAAAGAGCCGTTCCCGACCTGCATCCAGCCTTGCCAGTTCTTCGGTGATGTTTCCGGCATCGAGCCATAAGCGAAGCAGACCATCATCTACTAGATGGAGGCGGTCGGGCGGTGGCAGGGCTTTCATCGTTCGCTTGAGCCGCAGAAACGCCGAGGATGGGGCGGATCAACCCGACCGCCTGGCACGCAGATTGGCGACTCGCTCTATGAGCGGTGGGTGGGTGGCCAAGTAATCTCCCGCGATGCCGACGCTCTGCCCAGAGGTCCCTTGAGCGAGTTTCTCCAGCAGGCGCTCCCCTGCCAATGCGTCCCCGCCAGCGGTTCCGACCAGAGCCACGGCGAAGACATCCGCCTCCAATTCGTCGTCCCTGGAGTAGGCACGGCCCAGTAGTTGCCGCCCCGCCTTGCTCAGCCAGGCGCTGGCGGCGTGCCTGCCGGAGAATCGGCGCAGCAGCAGAGAAAGCGCGGCGTCTTTGACGATCCGATTGAGGGTGTGCCGCCGCACGATATGCGCCATCTCATGGCCGAGCACGAAGGCGATCTCGTCCCGCTGCCCCTGGCACATTGCCAACAACGGCCAACTCACGAAAACAGGCCCGCCCGGGAGGGCCAGCGCATTCGGCTCCCGCTCCGCCGTGACCCGGACAATGAAGGGGAGCTTCTTCTCCTTCACGTTCCCCGCCAGCCAGCGCCCAATGTGGGCCGCAAATCTGGTGGCCTCATTCTCCTGGACCAGGGGAACTCGCTCCAGCAAGGCCGCCGCCAGGTCGCGGCCCAGACGTATTTCGGCCCGCAAGGAGTCTTCCTCCGTTCCGCCCACGAGGTCGAAAGCGTTTTTGGCCTGCGCGGCTTTCTGGCCGAGCGTGTAGCCAATCGCTTCAAAAAGTGTTCTCGCCACGGCACATCTCCCGGTGACCTACTGGTTGGCTCCGGCCAAGTTGAAGCAGCCGGGGATGACGGCAGGGGTAACCGCGTCCCGGCTTGTCTCCCGCTGCGAACGGCTCCGCCATGCGGCGAGCGCCTTCTCGCGCCAGAGCGACGGCCTCGGCCAGACTGGACTCTGACCATGGCCAGCAGGTGAATCCTTGATGCGCACCCTTTGCCCGGAATTGGGGGAAGTTCATGGCTGGCAGGGTAACGCGGCGGGGCCGTCGAGAACAGCAATTCTCCGGGGGTCTGCCTGCGGGGCCAACTTGCGCAACCGCAGGCTCTTTCGCTCCGCGATCTTCTGATCTCGAACCCGGCGCAGGTTAGGCTTGGTTGGCCATCACGCCGGAATGGGATACCGAGGGCCAGGTGGTGGGGAGATGGCCTTGTAATCTGCCTGAGCGAGCCACCTTTCTGGCCCGCAGATTGCTCCCAAAAGCGCGTCTGCGTTCTGCGATAATGAGCAAACAGGCTTTAAAGAGCCGCGAGCGGGTTGAATCGGCAAAGTGCCTCTGGGACTTTGAGCCGGGGGAGCGTCGTCAAGACCCGGAAGGCAATCCAGAGCCGTCTCCCCTATCTGGGCTGTTTATCGTGTTGCGCTACCACGGTGGCACGGAACCGCCCCGGCTTGCGACGCTACCCCTCTATCTGCTGGCGATGAGGCAAGCATGAACATGCACTCTTTCCTCCGCCGACTCCGCCACGCCCCAATTCCCCGCCGCACCGCCGTCATGCTGGTCGCGCTGGCTTGGAGCCGCCTCGCTTTCGGCGGCGAGATGCATGACGCGGCCCAGGCGGGCGACTTGGGAAAGGTCAAGGCGCTGCTCAAAGGCAATCCTTATTTGGTTTTCAGCAAAGACAAATACGGCGAGACGCCTTTGCACCAAGCGGCGTTATGGGGACACCGGGACGTGGCGGAATTGCTGCTGGCCATCAAGGCGGAGGTCAATGCCAAGGACAACGAAGGCCAGACGCCACTACACTGGGCCGCGTTTGGGGGTGACAAGGAGGTGGCGGAATTACTGCTGGCCAGCAAAGCCGAAGTCAACGCCAAGGACAACCACGGGAAGACAGCTCTGCACTGGGCCGCGTTTGGGGGTGACAAGGCCGTGGCGGAATTGCTGCTGACCAGCAAAGCCGAAGCCAACGCCAAGGACAACAACGACTGGACGCCTTTACACTGGGCGGCGTCCAGGGGTGACAAGGCCGTGGCAGAATTGCTGCTGGCCAGCAAAGCCGAGGTCAACGCCAAGGACAACCACGGGAAGACCCCTTTGCACTGGGCGGCGTTTCATGGCGGCAAGGCCGTGGTGGAATTGCTGCTGGCCAGCGAAGCCGAAGTCAACACCAAGGACAACCACGGGAAGACCCCTTTGCACTGGGCGGCGTTTTATGGCGGCCAGGCCGTGGCGGAATTGCTGCTGGCCAGCCAGGCCGAGGTCAATGCCAAGGACAACAGCGGGAAGACCCCTTTGCACCTGGCCGCGTCCGGGGGTGACAAGGAGGTGGCGGAATTGCTGCTGGCCAGCAAGGCCGAAGTCAACGCCAACGATAAATACGGATTGACGCCTTTGCACAAGGCGGCGGAATTTGGCTATAAGGACGTAGTGGAATTGCTGCTGACCAGCGAAGCCGACGTCAACGCCAAGGACAACAACGACTGGACGCCTTTGCACTTTGCGGCGTCCAGGGGCCACCAGGCCGTGGCGGAATTGTTGCTGGCCAGCAAGGCCGAGGTCAATGCCAACGATAAATACGGATTGACGCCTTTGCACAAGGCGGCGGAATTTGGCTATAAGGACGTGGTGGAATTGCTGCTCGCCAACCAAGCCGAGGTCAATGCCAAGGACAATTGCGGCGTGACGCCTTTACGCTTTGCGGCGGGTGGGGGATACAAGGATGTGGTGGAATTGTTGCTGGCCAGCAAGGCCGAGGTCAATGCCAAGGCCAACGACGGACAGACGCCCTTGCACATGACGGCACTTATGGGACAAAAGGCCGTGGCGGAATTGCTGCTGGCCAACCAAGCCGAGGTCAATGCCAAGAATAAGAAGGGCGCGACGCCTTTGGCCATGGCGGCGGCTTGGGGCTACAAGGATGTGGCAGAATTGCTGCTGGCCAACCAAGCCGAGGTCAACGCCAAGGACAACGGCGGCGCGACGCCTTTGCGCAAGGCGGTGGCTGGGGGACACGAGGACGTGGCGGAATTGCTGCGCCAGCACGGCGGCCACGAATAGACTGTATGGAAACCAAGCAATGCTTCCAGTTCACACTGCGCCATCCTGGCGAAACGCAACGCTGCTTCATTCCAGAGCCCGCGCACAATCTTGACTTTACCGGCCTCACGCCCCGCGGTGTCGCGGGTTCATTCAGGCGAGGCTCCTTATGGCCGTTTCTTATGCCTGGAGGGTTTGGCTGTCTGAGCGGCGTTGTGCGCCGTCCCGCGAGCAACTTTGGTCTGGCGGCGCGCGGGGGACTGCACGCCCTGCCTACGCCCGGGTTCACGCTTGGCAGGACCCGCAGTATGGGCCAACGCCAGACGCACGCTTCAGCCTGCTTGACCGCCGCGGTCAACGCGGGTATAAACATTGGGCGTGGGCGTGTGGGCCCAGCACTGGTTTGGAGAGATGGCCGAGTGGCTGAAGGCGGCGGTTTGCTAAACCGTTATACGCTCTAAAGGCGTATCGGGGGTTCGAATCCCCCTCTCTCCGCCAGCTTCAACTTTCCCGAGCCCAATCAGTCTTGCCGCCCAGCACCCTTACCCACCCTCAGGTTTTTGCTGAGATAGAATCAGCCAAAAGCCGGATACCCGGTCCCCAGGGCAGGTGGTAACCTTGGCGGCAATAATGATGCCGGTTCGTATCCAGCCTGATGCTGGCGTGGGGAGATGATGCTGGCAGCCGTTAGAAACAAAACAAGGCATGGAAGCAAAGAAAGGTAATATGATGAAACAATCATCCAACCGCAGACTCACACTCGCAGTTCTCGCCGCCGTTGGGCTGGGACTGATCGGTTTCGCGCCTGGCGCGAAAGCAGACTGGAATCCTGGTGATCCCTACAAGATGCATTTTCCCCAGTTGCCGGACCCGAACGGCTGGGACGTGCAGTTCACGACGCTGACCCTGGCGGATGACTGGCGTTGCACCCAGACGGGGCCGGTTTCCGACGTTCACCTGTGGAACTGGTACTACAGCGACCTGCACGCGGTGATCACGAATATCCACATCAGTATTCACGACGATGTCCCGCAGGACGCGATCAATCCCTACAGTCATCCGGGCTCGCTGTTGTGGCAGGGGGACTTCAAACCGGGGCAATTCACCGAACGGTTGTATGATCCGGGCGACCCGCTGAATCCCACGCAGGGCTACTACATCCCCGGCACCGGCGGCGGGGCCTGGCCCTATAACCACTCCGAGACCTGGCAGATTAACATCACGAACATCCAGGCTCCATTCATCCAGCACGTTGGCTCAAACTACTGGCTCGACGTGCGGGCGGATATAAGCTTCGCGGGCGCTGGCTACTGGGCAGGCTGGAAGACCTCGACCAATCATTTCCTGGATGATGCGGTCTGGTGGGATGCCCAAACCGGCACCTGGCAGGAACTGATTGATCCCCAGACTGGTCAATCGCTGGACATGGCCTTCGTCATCACCGGCATCCCGGAACCGGCCACGGTCGCGCTGGTCGGTGCGGGTGCTGCCGCGCTAGTTATCTGGCGTCGCCGCAAATAGACCGGATTGTAGCTATCAAGGGCGCAGTCTTCACCGGCTGCGCCTTTTTGGTGCGGGGATTGTCGCTGCTGGAAGCAGAGCATGTATTACTATCCGCACTGCGATTGCGTACTGGGCTGTGGCTCTTTCCTGGGCGGTCTGTTGACGGGTCGGCCATGGTGAATGGCCCGGGGCCGCATCTGGCACCCCGCCGGGGTGCTTTGCCATTCGTGCGACATGCCGGCGGTCGGCCCCTTTCGCCCCAGCCGACCGGCCACCTTCTGTCAACCCGGTCGGGTTGACCGGAGCGGCGACCTACGAGTGAGCAAATGTGGTCAAGCCTCTGTTCGGGCCTTCCGCTTGCATTCGGGGAAAGATGGGCGAGGTAGAGAGGCGCATGAAGCTGATACTTTTTCGCCATCTTTGGGGCGCGGCCGGCGAGTGGGAAGACCTCTTCCCCAGGTTCAAGCAGGCCGGCTACCGGGGAATCGAGAGCCCGATGCCACCGCCCAACGATCGGAAGCGGTTTCGCGCCCTGCTCCAAGAGCACGATCTGGGGTTCATCGCGCAAATCTTCTCCCACGGCAAGACGGTCGCGGACCACTTGGAATCGCTCGGGGAACAAATGGCCGCCGCCAGGAGTTTCGCCCCTCGCTTTATCAATGCTCACAGCGGGCAGGACGCCTTTTCCGAGGACCAAAGCATTCGCCTTTTCGAGGGTGCGCTACGACTCGAAGCCAAGTGTGGCGTTTCCATCGCCCACGAAACGCACCGGGGCCGGGTCCTCTTTAATCCCTGGATCACCAGCCGGCTGCTGCGGCGCTTTCCGGACCTGAGACTGTGCTGCGATTTCAGCCACTGGGTCTGCGTTTGCGAGCGGCTCATCGCCGATCAGATCGCTATCATCCGCCAATGCGCCGAGCACTGTCTGCACGTGCATGCGCGCGTGGGCTACGAGCAGGGGCCGCAGGTGCCGGACCCGCGCGCGCCGGAATACCGGCGGCACTTGGAAACGCATGAGTCCTGGTGGCGCCTGACTTGGCAGGCGCAGGAAAGACGCGGCTTCCGGGTGTCCACGCTCACGCCTGAGTTTGGACCGCCGCAGTATCAGCACACAATGCCTTTCACCCAGGTACCGGTCAGCAACCTGGAGGAAATCTGCGACTGGCAGGCGCGGCGCCAGGCGGAGGCTTTTGCCCGGCGTGCCCGGCACCAGCGGCAAGCTCGTTGACTAGCGCTGAATGCGGGCCGAGCCGCCTTTGGCGAAGGCGCGGACCTGCTCCAGGGTGGCCATGGTGGTGTCGCCGGGGAAGGTGGTGAGGAGCGCGCCGTGGGCCCAGCCGAGCTTGACGGCTTCGGCCGGGTTCTTCGCCGGTGAGCAGGCCGTAGAAGAAGCCGGCGGCGTAGCCGTCGCCGCCGCCGACGCGGTCGAGGACGTCCAGCTCGCAGGTCGGGGCGACGTAGGTCTGGCCGTTCGATCCAGGCGACGGCGCCCCAGCTGTGGCGGTTGGTGGAGTGGACCTCGCGCAGGGTGGTGGCGACGATCTTGATCTGCGGATGCTTCTTGATGACCTTGTCAATCATCCCGATGAAGGCGCTGGGGTCGAGCTTGTACTTGGCGGCGACTTCGGGGCCGGGGATGCCGAGGCCCAACTGGAGGTCTTCCTCGTTGCCGACCAGGACGTCCACGTTCTTGACGATGCGGTCGAGGACGGCGACGGCGCGGTCGTGGCCGCCGGAGATGTTCCAGAGCTTGGCGCGGTAGTTGAGGTCGAAGGAGACGACGGCGCCGGCTTTCTTGGCGGCCTGTCATGCCTTCGATGATGACCTCGGCGGTGGTCGGGGACAGGGCGGCAAAGATGCCGCCGCTGTGGAACCAGCGGACGCCGCCGGCGAAGATGGCCTTCCAGTCGAAGTCGCCCGGCTTGAGCAGGGCGCCGGCTTCGTTGCAGCGGTTGTAGAAGACGACGGGGGCGCGCACGCCCTGGCCGCGGTCGCTATAGACGGTGGCCATGTTGGGGCCGTGGACGCCGTCGTGCTTGAAGCGCTTGTAGAAGGGTTTGACGCCCATGGCCCGCACGCGCTCGGCGATCAGGTCGCCGATGGGGTAATCCACCATGGCGGTGGCGATGCCGGTCTGCAGGCGGAAGCAGTCGGCGAGGTTGGCGGCGACGTTGAATTCGCCGCCGCTGACGTGGATTTGGCATTCCGTGGCCTTGCGGAAGGGGATGATGCCGGGGTCGAGACGATGGACCAGGGCGCCGAGGGACAGGAAATCCAGCGCCCCACTCTTGGGGATATTCAAGCTAAGCTTCATGATAATGTTGTCTGGCTATCATGCGCAAAAGGGGGCGGGATGTCTCGCAAAAAGTTGACGGGGGGGCGAAAGGGTTGAAAGGTTAACGGGTTGAAGCGTTAAAGGGGTTAAATGAGTTAATGGCTGAGTGAGGACAGGCAGTGGAGTGAATTATGAGCAGACCAGTGTTTAATGGGCCGCCGCCGCCGGAAGAGTTTCAGCGGCAGCTCTCGGAGTTTATGCGGCAGCAGTTCCAGCGCGCGGGCGGGCAGGCGGGCGCGCAGCCCGCGGAGGCCGGCGTGCCGGAGAGCGCGGGGCGGCCGGGGCAGGCGGAGCAGTTCGAGTTCAACTACAAGCCGCGCGAGGTGAAGGATTACCTCGACCGGTTCGTGATCAAGCAGGACGAGGCGAAGAAGGTGCTGAGCGTCGCCCTGTGCGACCATTATCATCATGTGCGGCTGGCGCTGGCAGGGAAGGAATCGCCGAATTACGCCAAGCAGAACATCATCCTGATCGGTCCGACCGGCGTGGGGAAGACGTTCCTGATTCGCTGCGCGGCGGACCTGATCGGTGTGCCGTTTGCCAAGGCCGATGCGACCAAGTTCTCCGAAACCGGCTATGTGGGGGGCGACGTTGAAGACATGGTGCGTGACCTGTTGCGCCTAGCCGACGGTGACGTCACCCGCGCCCAGTACGGCATCATTTACATTGACGAGATTGACAAGATTGCTGCCGCGAGCAACACGGTAGGGCGGGACGTCAGCGGACGCGGGGTGCAGACCAACCTGCTGAAGTTGATGGAGGAGACCGAAGTGCCGGCGCGCTCGCCCAACGACATCGCGGGGCAAATCCAGGCGATGATGGAGTTCACGCAGCGGGGGCGGAAAGCGCCGAGCACGATCAACACCAAGCACATCCTGTTCATTGTCAGCGGCGCGTTTGGGGGGCTGGACAAGATCGTGCAGCGGCGGCAGCGGGAGGCGACGATCGGCTTCGGGGCGAAGGAGCGTCCGCTGGAGACGCCGGAGGAGATGCTGGGCCACAGTCAGACGCGGGACTTCATCGAGTTCGGTTTCGAGCCGGAGTTCATCGGTCGGCTGCCGGTGCGGGTGGTGTGCCATTCGCTGAAGGTGGACGACCTGTTTCTGATTCTGAAGAACTCGGAAGGCAGCATCATCCGGCAGTATGAGCAGGACTTTGCGGCCTACGGGATCGAGGTGCTGTTTGCCGATGAAGGTCTGCGGCGGATCGCCGAGCGGGCGGGGGACGAGCAGACCGGCGCGCGGGGGCTGATGACGGTGTGCGAGCGGGTGTTTCGGGACATCAAGTTCGAGCTGCCGTCCACCAAGGTGCGGCGATTTGTGGTCACGCGCGAGCTGGTGGATGATCCGGCGGCGGAGCTGCGGAAGATCCTGGCTGAGCCGGAACAGGAGGAACGGATTGTGACGCGGCAACTGGTGGACGAGTATGCGCGACGGTTTCGGGAAGCCCATGGGATGCAAATTCGGTTCACCGAGGCCGCCGCCGACCTGCTGGTGAAGGAGGCGCTGGAGCAGGGGCAGCCGGTACGGGACCTGTGCGCGAATCGGTTCAAGGACTTTCAGTTCGGCTTGAAGCTCATCGCCCAGAACTCCGGCCAGCAGGAATTCGTCATTGATGCGGACGCCGTCCAGGCGCCAGACAAGGTTCTGAGCGACTGGGTGGTGGCGAGCTACCGGAAGTAGATCAACCTTTTCGGCCGACGAGAGCGACTCAAAGAGGGCCTCGGCATACCCTTCACTCGCTCAACGCCTTGGCCACGCCAAGACCCATAGCAGACCACAGGCGCTCACCAGCGAGACGAACAACCCCGGCAGCAAGTAGTTCTGGTGAAAGTACACCCGAACCTGGTGCCTGCCGGCCGGCACCGGGACAGCCCTCATCCAGAGGTTCGCCGGCACGCAAGCGCAGACCCGCCCGTCAATCTCTGCTCGCCATCCCGGATACCAGGCTTCGGCCAGCACCAGCAAGGCGTTCGCTTTGGCGTCCACGTCAACGAGCAGCCAATTGGGCTCGAAGCGGCGGATGGTCGCCGCCCCGCTGGGCAAGGCGTTCTCGTAGGGCAAAGATTCTGCCAGAGGCTCTTCGAGCAAGGCGCTTCGATGGATGTCATGGCCCTGGGCCATTCGCTTCAAGACGGTGCCGTAATCGTCCACCACTTCCGCAGCATAGACCAGAAAGGCCCGCGGCGTGGGATTGGTGGCCAGGTGCAGAGTCTCGTTGCTCGGGTCGAACCCCACTGCTAACGCCAAATCAGCAAAAGGAAACGGCCCGTGATCATACACCTCCAGCGCCAGCGAGTTGTTCAGGAACATCGGCGGTTCAATCCCGAGCCTCGCGTGCAGACAATCCCAGGGTCGCCGCAAAAAGAGGGAGCAGTCAGCATCGAAATTACTGTAGCGATGAATCATTCCGTAGTTGGCCGGCACCAGCGTCGAGCGCACGCAGACGCGAGGGGGTGGCTGCGCGGGGTCCATCAGGCCCGCCTGCCGCAGTTGCGCCACCACGGTCCGCTGATACGGGTGGTCCGGCGAGATTTGGACAATGGAGAAATAAGTGTACGTGCTTTTGATAACCCAAGTGCCGTAGAGCAGGCTGAGCCCTTGAAACAACACCAGCCCGATCACGACGGGCCGAACCGGGGCGCCCAGAACCTGCCCCCACATCGTCCGGAGCTTAGGATGTGGCCGGCTCAGCCAAATCCCGGCGGCGCAAACCAATACCAGCACCGCCAGCAGAGCCTCGCGCGCGTGGGACCTGAACCCGCCATAGCCGGGCAGCCATTTGTAAAACAGCCAGAAGAACGGTGTCGTGTCCCCTACCGCCATCAGCAAGGCGACCACAAGCACGGCCAGCAGGCCGCGCACGTTGCGCTCGCGCACCCGGCTCAAGCCTGCCAGTCCCGCTAGCAAGAGAACCGGGCCGACGAAAAGGTTCATTTCCCAACTGATCCAGCGGCAGGGTTCCCAGGTGGCCATCGGGCTAACCAGGCTGGGGAGGTGCAGCCACTGCAACTTCCCGGCCGTTGTGAAAGCCGGCGAAGCTGCGGCCCGGTTGCCCTGCTTCACCAGCTCCAGGAACGGCAGCAGTGCTACCGCTGCCAGCCCTAAGCCCCAGACACCCGCCGTACCCAATTGGCAAAGGCCACGGCCGGCCTCGCGCAGCGATTGCCGCAACGGGCAACGCAAAGCCCGGCCGGTGATGAGCGCCGCCTGGCCAATCCCTGTAAACCAGAAGACTTGCGGGTGGCCGCACAGAAACTGCAACGCCAGCAAGAGCGCGTATCGCCCGATCCGCCGGCTCTCCCAGGGTTCCTCCGTGCGCAGCGCATAATAGAACAGCGCGGGCACATAGCAGAGCCCCCAGCAGTAGTGCGTCTGCCCGGTCATCCAGCGCGCCGTCAACGAACCGGACGCCAGGTAACAAGCGGCCATGAAATAGCCTTGCCACCGCCCCACCGCCAACGCTCCTGCCAGAAGCCGCATGCCGAAAACCCCCAGCGCACAATGGAACCAGACGAGGAGGAAACTCCCGATCCCCTGGCCCAGCAAAGTCAGATATACTGGAGGATAGAACACGGCACTCTGCATGTCCGCCAAGTGGGGCCGGCCCAGGCCGATATACGGATTCCATAACGGGACCCGCCCTTCCCGCACCGCATCGGTCAGGAACTGCAAACTCGGCCGCCAAAACTGCACGTAGTCTACACTCTCCAGCAGTTTGGGTTCGGGAAAGCACAGGCCTGCGGCAAATAACCCCGTAGCCACGACGACGATGAGGTCTTCCCGCCGGGCCCGAAATTGTCCAGCCAACATGCGCGGAAAGAAGCAGGCTCCTCTGGCAGCGTCAAGCTGGGAGTCTGCGGGCTGAACTGTTAGTTGGCCACGCCAAGACCAACAGCAGACCACCGGCGCTCGCCAGCGAGATCAGCAGCCCCGGGAGCAGATAGTCCTGGTGGAAATACACCCGAACCAGGTGCCGGCCGGCTGGCACGGGAATGGCCCTCATCCAGAGGTTCGCCGGCACGCAGGCGCAAGCGCGGCCATCAACCTCGGCCCGCCAGCCCGGGTACCAGGCTTCGGCCAGCACCAGCAAGGCGTTCGCTTTGGCGTCCACCTCAACGAGCAGCCCGTTGGGCTCAAAGCGGCGGATGTTCGCCGCCGTCCCGGCCAAGGCTCTCTCGCGAGGCAATGACACTGGCAGAGGCTTTTCGAGCAAGGCGCTTTGATGGATTGGATGGCCCTGCACCAGGCGCTTCACAACCGCGCCGTAGTCCCCCACCACTTCAGCAGCATAGACCAGAAAAGCCCGCGGCGCCGGATTGGTGGCGGTGTACAGCATACCTGTGGACGGGTCAAAGCCCGCCGCCAACGCCAGGTCAGGAAAGGGAAACGGGCCATGATAATAAATATCCAGAGAGAGCGAGTTATTCAGGAAAGGCGGCGGCTGAATCCCGAGCATGGCGTGGAGGTAATCCCAGGGGCGACGCAAAAAGAGCGAGCAGTCGGCATCGAAGTTACTGTAATGATGAATCATCCCATAGTTTGCCGGGAGGATTGTCCAGGGCAGGCACACACGAGGAGGCGGCTTCGATGGCTCGAGCAAGCCTGCCTTGCGCAGTAGCGCCGCGAGCCCCCGCTGAATCGGGTAATCGGGCGGCACCTTGAACAGGACGGAATAATCGCAGGCCCGCTTGACAAGCCACGTGCCGTAAGCCAGGTGCAGCCCCTGCAACAAAACCAGCGCAATCATGACACGCCGAACCGCAATGCCAGAATTGTTGGCCCAGATCGCTCTGAGGCGAGGGTGCGGCCGGCTCAGGCAAATCCCGGCGGCACAAACCAATACCAGCACAACCAGCACACCCTCACGCACGTGGCACCGGAAGCCGCTGTAACCCGGCAGCCACTTGTAAAACAGCCAGAAGAACGGCGTGCTGTCACCTACGGCAATTAGCAAGGCGACGAGCAGCACCGCCAGCAGGCCACGCACGTCGCGCTCGCGCACCCGGCACAATCCCGCCAGCCCCAGCAGCAAAGCGATCGGGCCTACGAAAAGGTCCGTTTCCCAGGTAATCCCTTCCGCGAGTCGCCACTGTTTCGGAGGATGAATCAGGCTTAAGAGGTGTGGCCCACCCAATTTGAAGTAGTTGGCAAACGCCGGCGAAGCCGCCCCGCGGTTGCCCTCTTGGACGAGCTCGAGGAACGGCAGCAATAACACGGCGACTAGCACCAGGCACCAAGCAAGCGCCGCGCCCAGTTGGCTGAGGCCCTTGCCAGCGTCGAGCAGCGCTTGCCGCAAGGGCCAACGCAGAGCCCGCCCCACGATGAGCGCCGCCTGGCCAATGCCCGTAAACCAGAACACTTGCGGGTGGCCGCACAAGAACTGCAATGCCAGCCAGAGCGCGTATTGCCCGATCCGCCGGGTCTGCCAAGGCTCCTCCGTGCGCAGCGCGCAATAGAGAAGCACGGGCACATAACAGAGCGCCCAGCAATAATGCACCTGTCCCGTCATCCACCGGGCCGTCAATGCCCCCGACCCCAGATAACAACCGGCCATGAAATAGCTCTGCCACCGCCCCACCTGAAGCCGCCCGGCCAAAGCCCGCATGCCGAAGACTCCGAGCGCGCAATGCAGCCAGACCAGCAGAAAACTCCCGAATCCGTGGCCTAGGCAAACCAGGTAGAGCGGCGGATAGAAGACCGCACTCTGCATGTCCGCCAAGTGTGGCCGGCCCAGGCCGATATACGGATTCCATAGCGGAGCCCGCCCTTCCCGAACCGCGTCGGCCAGGAACTGCGCGCTCGGCCTCCAATACTGCACGTAATCAAACGTCTCCAGCAGCTTGGTCCCGGCGAAGCACATGCCCGCGGCAAACAGCCCTGTTGCCACCACGACCATGAGGTCCTCCCACCGCACCCGCAATCGTCCACCTGACACCATGGCGCGAAAGAAACATCTCCTCCCGCCAGCGTCAAGCCGACAGTCGGCACCGGCTGAGGGCTCACTTCGGAGGGGCATTCGGCGCGGGGCCGCCCGAAGCCCCAAGTCGAGAAACGGGAACCCACATTTCCAGCGGGAAGGGATCCATCCAGTAGCCAAAGGTCATCGGTGCCTGGAGTTGGCCTTGGCAAACGTAGTGGGCTTGAACGTCTTCCCAGAGCACCAAGGGCGACCAACCACGGCAGATCAGCATCACATCAAATTGCTCATTGGTGATCCGGTCATGGATATCCTTGAGAAATGCCTGGGTCGCTTGCAGGTATTTCTCCACCACACGCGTTGGGTTCTGGTGAAGAGCAAACAACGCATACTCGGTCTGCCCCGAGTCATAGACCGGCAAACCGTGCCGCGCGAGGAGATGCGACAGATGTGGCGCCGTAAACACGTGGCGCTGCGAGGCAATCAGCCGGTCCAGGTCTTGCCAGGCCACGGAGTGGTCTTTAGGCCACGGGGCGCGGTGCAGGCCCAACCAGACGGTGTTGGCCAGGACCAGGAGCAGGCAAGCCCACTGCCAGCGGCCTTTCCGGGTGGCCAGCAGCATCGCCAGCCACAACAAGAACGGGCTGATGAGTTGGTGGTAATACAGCACGTCGTTGCCTGGGTGCAAACCCAGCGCCACCACAATCAGCGCGGCATTGCAGGCCAGAATCAATGCCGGGAAGGGGACCTTGACCGACAGCAATGGGTCCCTCAGCCGCCCAAGCCCGAAATAGCCCCCACCGCGCGCGAGCAGGTTTGCACCCTGTTGGCATCCCGTCCAGGATGCCAGTCCACCGGCAAAGATGGCGAGGAAACCAAGGTTGTCTCGGAGAAATTGCCCCCCCACTTGTGCCAGATGCTCCCAACTGCGCAGGACGTTGTTGCGTTGGGCCACGAAGGTATCCGTCAGGTAGCATTCATACCCTGCGTTGACTGCTAGCAGACTCAGCAGCAGAAGTCCGGCGCCGGCCAGGCCGAACACCAGCCCCTTGAGCTTGTTCTCGAACAGGAACAGGTGCAACGCGACCAGCGGGAAGCCTAGCACGAAATACGGCTTGGTCAGGTAACCCAAAATGGAAAGGGCCGCGCTGATGGCCAGGCTGCCGGGGCTGAAGCGGAAGCGGTAGGGGACGATCAGGCTCCCCAGCAGCAAGCACAGGCCGAGACTGTCGGGCCGCGCGGTCACGCTCAATCCTTGGCCGAGTTGGGTGAACAGCAGCGCCGCCCCGGAAAACGCGGCCCACCAGGGGCACCTGTCGGTCCGCAGCCCCCAGACCAAGAGCCCACAACTGATCAGTACGAAGGCCACCGATACGGTTCGCAATGTCTGATAGCTGTTCCCAAACCAACGTGCAAACGGGTAGCTCACCCAGTAATAGCCGATCCCATACATTCCAAAATAGACCGGGCGGTACGCCAGCGAATAGGGATTCTTCCCTTCCAACTGCAGACCGCAGGTGAACAGCACCGCGTTCTCCCGGTACTCCATCGGGTAATCGGCCACAACGTTCCGCCACGCCCAGGCGCCCACATACCCGCTGTATGCCACCGCCGCCAAAAGGACTGCGGGCACGAGGTATTTCGTCAACTTTTCCACGCGAAGCACAAGCCCGCGGCAATAGGTCTAACCAAGCCGGCGCCCTGCTGCCAACAGGTGTTTGCCCGATGTTTCATTGCCCTGAGCCTCGCCGCCAGGCAGCCCAAACCGGCCGCAGTCCGCGCGAGCGTCTTCGGGACCGTTCGGCTTCAATTAGAAGCGCGCCAGCCGCCAGCCGTCGCGGTACTTGCGCTGCAAATAGCGGTTGGCCTCGGGCGAGTTGGTGGCTTTCAAGCGGGCGCTGTCCCAGGCCAGCTTTTGCCCCGGCACCCGGATCGCCACCGTGCCCAGCAGAATCGCCTCGGTCATCGGGCCCGTCTGCGCGAAGTGGGACTCGGTCTTCTCCCCGCCCAGGCACGCGTCCACGAAATGATGGTAATGATTGCGCGCGGGGAACTTGGGCCGCTGGACGTTGCTGAACTTCTCCTCGGGGAGCAACTGCGGCGGGGTGCCATGCGCAATCAGCAGCGAGCCTTCCGTGCCGACCAGCATCGCAGACTCCGGCGGGTATTCCTTCAGGTCGGTTGAATAGAGCTTGCGGATGTGCTCCGGCGGATAGTATTCGCCGTCGAACCATTCCAGCACGAGCTCGCCGCCGGCGACCTTGTCATTGCCCGGGAAGGTCCAGATGATGTGGTCGCCCTGTGGCCAGGTGTCCGCGCGGCGGGCCGGCGAGTTCTTCCACGATTCCTGCACCTCGGCCCAGACTGTCAGCGGCGCCTTCAGGCCAAGCCCCTTCCAGACCGCGTCGAAGATGTGGCAGCCGATGTCGCCCGACCAGCCCGTGCCGAAGTCCTGCCACGCGCGCCATTTGGCCGGGTGGTAGATTTCCGGCGCGTAGGGCCGCACCGGGGCGGTGCCGAGCCACAGATCCCAATTCAGGGACGCGGGCGGCTCCTGGCGGGCGGCGGGACGCGGCCCCGGAAGGCGGTAGGCTTCAATGGCTCCGGGCCGGTTCGAGCAGAGATAGGCGTGCGTGATTTTGCCAATCCGGCCTTCCTTCAGCCACTGGACCGCCGTGCGGTCGTGAATGCTCGAGGCCATCTGCGTGCCGAGCTGGGTCACCACGCCCCTCTTGATGGCTGCCTGGGTGAGCGCGCGCACCTCGGCCACGTCGTGGCACAGCGGCTTCTGGCAATAGACATGTTTGCCTTTCTGAATCGCGCTGTAGGCGGCCGAGAAATGCGTGTGGTCCGGCACCGCCACGTTCACCGAGTCAATCCGGTCGCCCTCCTTCTGCAGCAGCTCGCGCCAGTCGGCGTAGGTGCGGGCGCCAGGCACGGCTTTCGCGGCTTTCTCAAGGGTGTGAGCATCCACGTCGCACAGCGCCACGACCTGGACTTTCTGGTGCTGCAGGAAGTTCTGCAGGTCCACCCCGCCCATGCCGCCCACCCCGATACAGGCGTGGTTCAGTTTGCTGCCGGCCGCGATGGGTTTTCGTCCGGGCTTCAGGCTGCTGCACGAAAGCAAGAACGGCGCGGCAACGCCGGCCAAGGTTGCCGTGCGCAAAAACTGGCGGCGTGACCACGTTGGTGACAGGGAGTCGAGCGTATTCTGATTCCCGGGGTGAGGAGAAGCATTGCAGTCGTTCATGCCGGCAGGGTGATCAAGGCTCCGGACATTATCAAGCCTTTGCGGAGCGCCGCGCCGGGCGCTCCGCGTGCTCCCGTTCCCGATCGGAGTTGAAACCGCTGCGGCGTTCGTTCAGTCTGGAGCCATGAACCGATGGCGCATGCTGACGCTGCTCCTGGCGATCGCTCTGTGCGGTGGCTGCACCGGCGGCTGCCAGAAAACGGCGTCGCCGACGCCCGGACCGGAGCCGGGCCCGAGTCTTCCTGCCGCGGCGCAGTCGAAATTACAGACTATGAAACTGTGGCTGGGAGCCGAAGAGATGGTCGCCGAAGTGGCCTTGACCGCGGAACAGCAGCGCACCGGCATGATGTTTCGCACCAACCTGGGGGAGAACGCCGGGATGCTGTTTGTCTTCCCTATGCCGCACCGCGCGTCCTTTTGGATGAAGAACTGCCCGTTGCCCCTGTCCGCCGCCTACATTGACCCGGAGGGCGTCATTTTGGAGATTCACGACTTGCAGCCCCACAACACAAATTCAGTCGTGGCGTTCTCCGAGCGCGTGCAGTTCGTGCTCGAAACCAACCAGGGCTGGTTCCGGCGCCACAACGTTGCCGCGGGCACGGTGGTTCGCACCGAGCGCGGCGCGCTGCTGGAGACCTTCTTCAGCCAACGCTGAAGGGCACGAGGTCGGGCGCCCCCAGCCCGCAACCAAGGCAGGCCATTTCCAGGGCTTGGGTGGTCAGAGCTCATCGGCCCCTGGTTCCAAGGGAAGCTCCCGGCGGAAGCCGTGCGCGCCTCTCAACGAAAGGAAGAGGCGAATGGCGGGCTACTTCTCTTTGCGCAGAGAATCGAGTTTGGCCTTGCCCTGCTCCACCAGGCTCCGCAACTGGCCCAACTGGTCGCGCGAAAGCAACAGCGGCTGACGGATTACCCGGGTGCTCCGCACCGCGAACTCGATGTTTCCCGTTCGCCGGCTGCCGAAGGCGACGGCCCGGAACCCCCCTTTGGTAGTATAGACCGCGTTGAAGCTCGGCAGCGACGTCACCGTCCAGTCAAGCTTGCCGATGTATTCGATGCCATCCAGCAATGAATCCAGCTCGTCGTAGTCAATCAGCGTCGTGTCCTCCACCGGTCCGCTGGATGCGATATCAACGATGACGCCGCTCGCCCGCTGACCGGTGCCCGCATCGGTGATCTCCCGGCACCGTACGGACACCGACCCGCCGTGCCCCGCCACGGTGCCGATTGGGGCGGTGGCTTTGATAATAACGGTGTCCACGTTGGTCTCGAAGGCCTCCAGCTTGGTCGCTGGCAAGAGCGGACAAGGGTTGGTTTCCTGGGCGGCCGCTGAGCCTGCTAGCAGCGACCCGGCGGCCACCGCAACACATATGGCAATGAATCTGCTCATCGTTTTTCCTTTGCCTTTGGACGTCTAGCCTCCCCAACTTCTTCATCTGCTCACCCTCCTTCGCCAGCCGAGAAACGACCGCACGCTCGACTCACACCCGCTGGCTCAGCTCAGGCTGTGACGTCTCCGCGTGGACCCGCGACAGCGCATCCTGGCCGAGTTCCAGTATGCCGGTCAGTGAGCTAACCTCGCCGCGGGCGACCAGCTTCTCCAGCCAATCCGTGAAGATCGCCTCCGGGTGCGCGTGGGGGTCGGGCAGCAACCGCCAGCGTTGTGCGGACCAGTCGTAATAAAGCCGGGCGGCCTCGTAGGCGTAGGGCTTGGACAACACCCGCAACAGGATCGCCAGCATCCCGCGATCGCAGCCCGCCACAACCAACGAGCCGACAAAACGCAGCTCCGCTTCCTGCGCCTCTTCCAGCCGCGGCACGTTGGCTGGTGAGAAGCTTAGCCAGCCATCTTCGTGGAGCTTGAGCGCAGCCCACCAGTTGAGCCCCATCTGCTCACACACCGCGCGCGGGTTGGCCGGGAAGAGCAATTGCTGCGCGGCGGTGACTCGGGCCAATTCCGGGTTGTCGTCAATAGTTGTGTTCACGCCTGATTGCCAGCACGCCTGGGCTGTCTGTTCCGGGATTCTCATTCCCGCAACCCCAAGCGCTTCGCCCACTCGAACTTTAGGGAACCGCGGGAGAAAGGGAAGAACAAATTTCTGCCGGTTCGCCGGTTCCCTCCCACCCCCCTTACCTCCTTTGGACATATCCAACTGAGTCAATTCTCCGGTAACATTTCTGCGGTTTTGCTTCTGAAGAAGGCATGAACCTTTAGGAAAGAAATCAACACCCTGGCCGACCCCGCCCAGGTGGATGAGGAACTGCGCGCCCTGTTCAGCGCCTTTGGCGAGTGACAGGTCCTGAAGCCTGAGAGTCTTGACGGCACGGCGTCCGTTAACCAACTTCCTGCCATGAACAATCTCTGGCCTTATTCTTTTCTGGTGCTCCTGCTCTTGACTTGCTGCGTCTTGCCCTGCGGCGGCGCTAAACCGACTTACTACAGCGTCGGCGCCGCAAGCATTGACATCACCCCGGATTACCCCATCCGCCTGAGCGGCTACGGCGCCCGGCTGAAGGAATCCGAGGGCATTGACCAGCGCATCTTTGCTCAGGCCCTGGCCATCGGCACCGACCGTGAAGGCCCGGCGTTGGTTTTGGCCGTGGACAACGTCGCCGTCCCGGCCTACATCCGCGAGGACTTGGCGGCCCGGCTGGCGAGGCAGACCCGCGTGCGCAACGAGCGGTTCACGCTCTGCTCCACCCACACTCACACCGCCCCCATGTTGAAGGGCGCTTGCCCCTTCATCTTCGGCGCCGATATTCCCGCCGAAGAGCAGGCGAGAATTGACCGCTACAGCCGCGAGCTGACCGATAAGCTCGAGCAGGTTGCCCTCGCCGCGCTCAAGGCCCGTAAACCTGCCACCCTGTCCCGCGGACAGACCAAGGCCGGCTTTGCCTGGAACCGCCGGCCCCAGAACGGCCCGGTGGACCACGACTTGCCGGTGCTGGTGGCGCGGGACAAATCTGGGAACATCCGCGCCATCTGGGCCAGCTACGCCTGCCACTGCACCACGATGGCCGACACGCCCAACCACATCTGCGGCGACTGGGCCGGGTTCGCCCGGGAATACCTCGAACGCGATCACCCCGGCGCTCTTGCGATCCTCACCATCGGCTGTGGCGCCGATGCCGACCCGAAGCCGCGCACCGGCCTGGAATTCGCCAAGCAGAACGGCAACGCCATCAGCTCCGCCGTGAACACACTTCTGCAGCAGCCGCTCACGCCCGTAGGCGGGAAGCTGGAATGCCGCGTCAAGTCAATCGCCTTGCAGTTCGACAAGCTGCCCACCCGCGAGGAATGGAACGTCCGAGCCGCGTCGCCCAACCACTGGCTGGCTTATCACGCCAAGCAAAACTTGGCCCGGTTGGATCGCGGGGAGAAGCTGCCGACTGAGCTGCCTTACCTGGTGCAGACCTGGAACTTCGGCGACCAGCTTGGCCTGGTTTTCCTGCCGGGTGAGGTCGTCGTGGATTACTCCCTCCGCCTCAAGAAGGAATACGACCCCGCTCGCCTCTGGGTCAACGCCTACGCCAACGACGTGCCCTGCTATATTCCTTCCAAACGCGTCTGGCAGGAAGGCGGCTACGAAGGCGGTGACGCCATGATTTATTATGACCGCCCGACCCGGCTGCAAGAGGGAACCGAGGAGTTGATTGTCTCGGCGGTCCACGAGCTGATGCCCGCCAAGTTCCTCGCCGAGAGCGGCAAGCGCGAAACCGCGACCGCAAGCCGGTAAGCGGCAGGCACGTAAGGCCCGGGAGGGCGAGCGTCCTCGCGAGCCCTGACTTCTGCAGCTTTCCCAAGCAGTCTGGGCTCGCGGGGACGCTCGCCCTCCCAAACCGGCTCTTTCGACACAGGGGTAGGCCCAATTGGCGCCTTGACCCGGAGTGCTTTCCAAAACAGCCTGAGACATGACTCGGCACTACAACCCAAGCAGCTTCCTCCCCGGCCGCGCAGTGCATTTCGTCGTCGCGGTCCTCACCCTCGTGTGGCTGACGGCGATGTCAGGCAGCACAGCGTTGGCCGCGGGCGGCGGTGACACCGGCTTCGACGGGGAACATTATCGGGGGCGGGGGGATGTGGAATACCTGCGTTTGCTCGAGACGGCGCGGCGGATGTTTGAGCCCAACCCCGAACTGCAAAACCTCTCGATGCTCTACGAGCCGGGCTGGAACGGCCTGGTCGAAGGGCCGACCTGGGACGCGTGGTGGATTCAGAATTCCTACGGCACAACGTACTCCATTCTTCCCCTCCTGCGGGAGCCGTTCGTTACTTTCCTGCAGAATGCACAGGACCTTTGGTTCAACCAGATGGGCGACGGCAAACGCGTCGGCGCCAAGGCACCGTTCGACTGGGTGGCTCCCGATGGCTGCCTGTGCGACGCCGCGCGCCCGGGCTGGATCGTCTATAAGCAGGGCGATGGACGCGTCGCGATCCATGACTGGGGTATGGAGTTCACGGCGGCGGGCGTGGTGTTGCAATCGGAACTGCTGTTGATCGGCCGGGACGCCAAAGCGATAGCGCATTACCTGCCGGTGCTGGAGCGGAGCGCCAATTTCATCGAGACCCGCCGTGACCCCACCAACAACCTCTTCCTGGCCGGGCCGGCCGGGAACCTGCTGGCACCGAGTTACGCCGGTTGGAAGCGGCCCGACGGCACCTACGACAAGGCTTACCTGGCTGGGCTGTCGGTTACCTACATTGCGGCGCTGGACCGGCTGATCGAGCTGGAGAAGCTGGCCGGACGCAAGGAGCAGGCGGCCCTCTACACCCAGCGTCGCGACTTGGCGCGACGCGGTCTGCCGCTGCTTACCACGGACGAGGGCTACTTCATCCGGTCGTTGGACCCGGACGGCGTCAAGCACGGCGTTTTCGGTGCTGAGCGGCATGGCTACTTCGAGGCGTCCCCCAACCACGATGCCATCGCCTTCCGCGTGGCCGACGACGCCCAGGCCGACCGCATTTACCGGAAGATGGCGTCAATCCCCGAGCTGCGACCGCATCATTTTATCCTCCCCAACTACCCGTCCTACGACGACATGTATGAAAAGCCGGAAGGGCTGTGGGGCTACGGCACCTGGGTCAACGGCGGGCATTGGTCCACTTGCGAGGCGCGGATGGTGCTGGCCTATTACCGGCTGGGAAAGTTCGAGGATGCGCGTCAATCCATGCGCCAGTTGCTCACCTTCGCCGACAGGTTCCGGATGGATAATCCGCTGACCAAGTGCGGCAGCGACGTCTATCAGCCCAATCAGCCCATCAACCTCTGCTACGACAGCTTCGGGCCGGCGGCAGCGCTCATGCGCGGCCTGTTCGAATACCTCTACCGGGCGGACGGCCTCACCCTGGTGCCCCACGTGCCGCCCACCATTACGGAGCTCGAGCAGCTCGACCCGGTGCGATTCGGCAACAAGCGCGTTCTGCTGTCCACCATCGGCACCGGGCCGATTGCAGCCGTCAAGGTCAACGGCCGCAAGTGGAAGCAGTTCGACCGGTCAACAGTGTTCCTGCCCTACGGCAAGACGCCGGAGCTGGCGAAGGTGCAAATCGTTCTCGGTGATGGGAAGCCCGGAGGGCGAGCGTCATCGCGACCCCAAGCATCTCCAGATCTGTCAGGCAATCAGGGCTCGCGGGGACGCTCGCCCTCCCAAACTACGGACCTCGCCGCGCTGGAGCAGCGGGCCGCCAAAATGCGCGGTTTTGCGCAGCGCCTGGCGGCCAAGGGTTTGGGGACCAGCTACGAAGCCGCCCATGCCCGGCTGGCGGCGGACTGCGTCGCGGCGGTCGGTGCGCGCCGGCACCTGATCGCGCAGGGCAAAGTCAGACCCTTGCCGGATGCCCGCGAGGCGGCGGCAGACCGCGCCTACCTGGAGTCCGCGAAGAAGCTCTGTGATGGCCTGGAAGCCGTTGTGACCTCCTATGGGAAGGCGGATAACCGAGAGCAAAAGCGAATCCACGAATTGTGGGTGAAAGCCGGCCAGTAGGCTGGGGCGAGGGTTAACCTTATGACTCAGCCCAATCTGGCAGACCTCCACGCGTTGGAAAGGCTGTATCGGAACAACCTGCTGCACGATGTGATCCCGTTCTGGGAACGGCATTCGCTGGACCGCGAATGTGGCGGCTATTTCAGTTGCCTGGATCGGGCAGGGGAAGTGTTCGACACCGACAAGTTTCTGTGGCTGCAAGGCCGGCAGGTGTGGACGTTCTCCATGCTCTACCGCCAGGTGGAGCCGCGGACTGGGTGGCTCGAGATTGCTCGGCACGGAGCCGAGTTCCTGAAACGGCATGGCCGGGACAGCGAGGGCAACTGGTATTTCTCACTGACCCGGCAAGGCCAGCCGCTCATCCAGCCTTACAACTGGTTCACCGACTGCTTTGCGGCGATGGGCTTCGCCCAATACGCCCTCGCCGCCGGCGACGCCGAAGCCCGGGACATCGCGCTGCAGACGTGGCGAAACATCCTGCAGCGCCGCGACAACCCCAAGGGCAAGTACACCAAGGCCGTGCCCGGCACCCGGCCGCTCAAGTCGCTGGCCATGCCGATGATTCTCATCAATGTGGCGCTGGAAATGGAGGGCGTCGTCGCGCAGGCCGAGCTGGACCAGGTGGCCGAGGATGCAATCCGCGAGATCATGGCGCATTTCTACGATCACGAGCGGCGGATGACCTGGGACAACGTGGCTCACGATGGCTCGCACCCCGACTGCTACGAAGGGCGGGTGATTCTCCCGGGCCACGGCATCGAGGCCATGTGGTTCATGATGGAAGCCGAACGCCGCCGCCGGTGCCGCCCGGAGATCTTTGAGAAGGCAGTTCAGGCGATCATGAACCTGCTTCAGTACGGCTGGGACCCGGAATACGGCGGCATTCTCTATTACCTCGATGCCCAGGGCCATCCGCCCGAGCAACTGCAATGGGACCAGAAGCTCTGGTGGGTGCATGTCGAGACGCTGGTCGCCCTGGCGATGGCGTGGTCCATGACCGGGCGGCAGGACTGTAAAGAGTGGTTCGGCAAGGTGCATGAGTGGACCTGGGCCCGTTATCCCGATCCGCAGTATGGCGAATGGTTCGGCTATCTCAACCGCCGCGGCGAACGGCTGTTTGACTTGAAGGGCGGCAAGTGGAAGGGCTGCTACCACGTGCCTCGCTCGCTCTATTTGTGCGCCCGCGAGTTCGAGCGCATGCGGTTGAAGTCCCAGGCCGCGCCGAAGCACTAAGATGCAGCCCTTCCTCGCCGTCACGGCGTTTCAGCCCCTGGATTACCTGGTTCTGGCCGCCTACATGGCCAGCCTGGTAGCGGTCGGCTTTTACTACCGCAAGAGCGCCCAGAAGGACTTGGAGAGCTACTTCCTGGCCGATCGCAAGATGTCCGGCTGGCTGACCGGGTTTTCCTACGCGGCCACTTGCATGAACACCGATGCGATTGCCGCCTACTGCGGGATGACCGTCATCTCCGGGATTTGCATCTGCTGGTGGTACATCAGCCGGTTTGGGCTGGCCCTGATGATCGGGGCTTTGCTGTTCGCGGTTTTCTGGCGGCGGCTCAAGATCTTCACCTCGCCCGAGTTTTACGAGTTCCGCTTCTCGGGCACACCGGCGCTGACAATGCGTTCCTGGGTGTCTTTGCGAAGCGCCTTCATCGCCGTGGTGGCGTGGACCGGGTCCGGCCTGCTCGGCATCCACAAACTGCTCAATCCGATGCTCGGCTGGGAAAGGTGGCAGACCTATGCGGTGGTCATCCCGGTGCTGCTGCTTTACGTGCTGCTCTCGGGCTACGTGGGGGTCGTGATCACCGACTTCATCCAGACCTGGGTGATGATTGCGGCGGCGTTTGTCCTGATGGGGGCGGTGTGGATTGACTTCGGCGGCCCTGCGGGCGTGGGCGCCGCGCTGGTCCAGCAATTCGGACCGAGCGTAGTGAACTGGCACCCACCCACCAGCCACGAGTACCTGGGCTTGGTGGGCATCATTGCTTGGACGGTCGGCACCGCCATCGGCTACGGCGGGGATGTCGCGCCGATGGCCGGCGCCATGGAAGGCCAGCGGTTGCTCTCGTGCCGCAACGCGCGTGAGGCCTCGAAGATGTACATCTGGACGCAGGTGGTGCTGTTCTTCCTGTTGCTCGTTACCACCCTGCCGGCCCTGGGCGCGATGTGCAAGTGGCCGGGGCTGAACAATGGGACGATCAACAAGGAACTCGCCTATGGCATGCTGCTGGCGCATTACCTGCCGACCGGCTTGCTGGGGCTGGCGGTCAGCGGGCTGGCCGCCTCGATCATGTCCACCGTCAGCTCGAATCTCAACTTCGGCGCCCAGGTTTTTCTCAGCGATGTGTATCGCCGGTCGCTGGTCCCGCACGCATCGGTCGGCCATTACATGAATGTCGGGCGCGTGGTGATGTTCGTGATTATGGGCCTGGCGTTGCTAGTGGCGACCAAGGCGGAGAACTTGATTGATGTCTCGGTCTTCATGCTCGGGTTGTCGTCGGCAGAGATCACCGCCAACTGGGGCCAATGGTGGTGGTGGCGGTTCAACGGCGCCGCCCGGCTGGCAGCGTCGTTTGGCGGCCCGCTGATCTTCCTGTTCAACAAATACGTCCTCTTCCAGTATGTAGTGCCTCTCAAAGGTGATGTCGGCTATGTGGTTGTGCTCTCGTCCATGGCCGCGACCTTCGTGCTCTGGGTCCTGGTGGCGCTGTTCACCCGGCCGGAACCTGAGGCCAAGCTGCTCGAGTTCTACCGGCGCTCCCGGCCCCTGGGCTGGTGGGGTCCCATCGCCGCGAAGGTTCTGGCCGAGGAGCGCGAAGGCGGCACGGCCCTGACGCCCCACTCACCGCCCCGCGGCCTGCGGCCAATTGTCGGTGGACTGGGCATCGCGCTGCTCGGCGCGATCATGGTTGCCGCGGGCACCATAGCCTTCTCCTGTGGGTATATTGGGTCCTGGTTTGCGCTGGCGCTTTTCAGCCTCCTCGCCGTCGCAACCGGCCTGGCGTTCAAGGTCCTCTACGCACGTTTCATGCGCTCACTCGGAGCGGATGAGGATGAGTAGCCCGCGGCATGACCCCGCGAGACCGAAGCGCTGGAGAGCCGACGCGAAGCAGGAAACGACCGGCATGGCCCGCATCTTTCTTCCAGCAGTCGCCGACGTCAGTCGGCGCCATTCTGATGGAGTGGCCGGGACATCAGCGCCAACTAACGTCAGCGGCTACTTCTCAGAGGCGCCCTTTGCAGCGTTCATCGTCTCCACATGCCGCAGGATAGCCTGGCGCATCGCGTCGGTTGCGCCGACCGAAAGCTTGTGCGTGCTGGGCGGGTCATTGAAGATCTCCTTCTTGCCTCGAAGCGCGTTGTACGCTGCATAGACGGTGGTGGGTGGACAGGTAGTGTCAATGAAACCCACGGTCACGATGCCCGCTGCCTTGGCCCGGCTGGCGAAATTGACCGCATCATAATAGCGCGCGGCTTCGAGCGCCTTCGCATCCGGTTTGCCATCGGGGCCGTTGGGCACCAGCCTGGGCCACCCACTGATGCGACCGGCCGCGGCACCGGTGTGATCGCACATCGCGGGCACTCCGGCGGCGAAGAAGGTCACGCGCGCGTCGAGCCCAGCCGCGGCGAAGCCTTGAGCGCCGCCCTGGCTGCCGCCGTAAACGACGAGCGTGCGTCCATCCCACTCGGGCTGCGTGGTGAGAAAATCGATCGCCCGCACCACGCGCAGAAACATACCCAGGAAATAGATCTTGTCGCGCGACTCGTTCCCCTGGGTGCGGTATTCCTTCAAATCGCCGTTGGCCAGGTCCTCGTAGAACCGGTCCGGTTTGCCATTGGGAATGCCATGCGCGTTGATGTCGAGCGCGAGGAAGCCGTCCCTGGCCCAGCCCGCGGTTCCGCCCAGATTGGAACTTCGCACGCCCGCTCCTTGAACGGTAAGGATGACAGGCAGGCTTTTGGCCTTGGCTGCCTTCGGTCGGGCGAAGTAGCCCGAGACAGGCGCTCCCACGCAATCAGCCTGGATGTCGAAGCATTCGACCTCTCGCTGCGGCGATTTCACTGGCGTGAGCCTGGCGTTGACCGGAACACGGGCCAGTTTCTGCTTCTGAGTTGACCAGAAGGCGTCAAAGTCGCCCGGCACAGGCAGGCTGGGCCGGATCTGGAGGGGATCGACGCCCGCGCCGGCCAGCGCATTGAGCGCGGTCCCGGCTGGCGTGTGGAACGTCACCGAGCATAGCAGGAAGCCCGGCTCGGCAAGTCTGCCGAAGATCGTGCCGCTGCCGTCGGCCAGCTTCAATATCCCCGTGCTGGCGGGCGGCACTCCGTCTTTGGAGATGGTCCATTGCACCTCGGCGTTGTCCAAGGGCTGCTGATCGAGGAACAGCCGGATCTTGAACGCCACCTCCTCCCCCTTCCGATAAATCGCGCCCGCGCGTTCCGTGCTCACAGTCAGCGCATAATTGGTGGAAGCTTGCCCCGCCTGAGCGCCCAGCGCCGAAGTAACAACGGCTAGAACCCACGCGCCGAGAGGCCCCCGGCGCATGTAGCTTGAGACATCGAGATGCATCCTGGGATTTCATTCGGTGGTCGCCGCGATGGCAAGGTGAAAATCCTTGGAACTCAAGAAAGGATTGTCATGGCGCGTTCAAGGGAGCCAGGTATAAAGTAGCCGTGGCAGAACGTTTATGACAACCAGCAGAGCTTCAGTCCTCATGGCAGCGGCGATCCTGTTCGTAACCAGCGGGCCGGTCCGGGCCGCGACCCTGGTCGGCACTCAGGTCACAGGAGGGCTGGATTTCATCGGGTACATGCGGAACTACTTCGATCCGGCGAATGGTGGTGTCCCCGCCGGATACCTGAACGTTGCGGGAACGACAGTCATCATCTCAACCAATGCCGTGGAATTTGGCTACGCCGATGCAAGCGTTACGATCACGGCTGACTTCACGGGCACCCAATTGATTGTCACTGATCACCCGCTGCTCACTGGCCAATTCAACCCAATGCAGATGGTCTTCACCGATTCGGCCTTCACCAACCTCTCGGCGGCTTCGGACAGCTTCCCCAATGGTGGCCTGAGCGGTTCGTTGGCGGGGGCGGTGGTCACTCTGAATTGGCCGGGGGGCAATCTTACTAACGGTCAGAGCGTGCAAGCGGTGTTCAACGTCAACGTGCCGGCCTCCCCGCGCCTGGACATTCAACTCACCTCCGCCAATACGGTCGTGATCTCCTGGCCGGCGCCCTCGACCGGCTTCAACCTGCAGCAGAACAGCTCTTTCAACCCAACCACCTGGGCGGATGTCACAACCACGCCGGCCGTCGTCAATGGACGCAACCAGGTCCTTGTGTCAGCGCCAATCGGCACGCGATTCTACCGCCTCAAGTTCTCGTGAACACCGGACACTCGGACCGTGCTTTCTAATGCAAATCAGACCATTATGAAACCGCTCCCAGACTGGAACCGCTTCGCATTGTGTTTATTGGCTTGCCTGGCGTGCTCCGTTCCTCATGCCTCCGGGGCTGACGCCCCGACCGCCCCGTCCAACGGGGCTTCCAACACGCTGACCGCGGACGCCGTCGTGGAGGCGGTCGTGCGGCACAATCCCGAGCTTGAGTTCTACCGCGCGGAAATCGCCGCGGCCAAAGCGGGCCGTCGGACAGCAGCACAGTGGCAGAACCCGGAATTATCGGCCGACCTGGGCAGCAAGCGGGTGTGGGACCGAGGCGGTCCCGTATTGGGCGACGGGGCGGCGTGGTCAGTGTCGGTGTCGCAAACCTTCGAGTACCCGGGCCGCATTGCGCTGCGCAAGGCGATTGCCAACCGGCAGGTGGAGCTGGCCGAGTTGGGGCTGGCGCAGTTCAAGGCGTCGCTGTCCGCGCGAGCGCGGGCGAAAGCGCAGGTGGCGCTCGCCGCGCAGCAGAAGGCCGACGCCGTGCACGAGGTGGCGCAGAGGTTCCGCTCGCTGCTCGACGTGCTGGTGCAGCGCGACCCGGCGGGGGTGACGCCGCTGCTCGATCGGCGGATTATCGAGGCAACTTCGGTCACACTGCAGCGACGTGCCGCTCAGGCCGGGCGCGAACTCCAGGGGGCGCTGTTGGAGCTGAACCAGTTGCGTGGCGCTCCGGCCGGCGCGCCGCTTCGGCTCACAGGCAGTCTGGAGGTGCCCACCAATACGCCGGCGCTGCCGGTACTGCTGGAGTTGGCGGCGACGAACAGCTTCGATTTGCGGATGCGGCAGGCCGAGCTGGCCCAGCAGGGATTTAAAGTGCAGCTGGCCCAGAACGAGCGCTACCCGAAGGTGACACTCGCGCCATTTTACGCCTCGGAAACGGCCAACGACGAGCAACGGATCGTGGGGGTAGGTGTGAGCCTGCCGCTGCCATTGTGGAATCGCAACGGTGGCAACATCGAGGCGGCCCGAGCGCGCGAGCAGCAGGCGGAAGCGTCGCTGCGCGCGACACAGCGGGACGTCGAGCGGCGGGTGACGGACCATGCGACTGGCGCTGGACACCCAGCTCGCGGAGATGGCGCAGTGGCGTCCCGACGCGCAGGCTCAATTCCGCGAAGCGGCCGAGCTGGCCGACCGGCATTTTCGGCTCGGGGCTGTGCCGGTGACGATCTACGTCGAGATGCAACTGAAGTATCTGGACGCGCTGGAGGCACTGCTGGCCACACGCCAGGAAGCCCTTGACCAGCGGCAGCAGTTGGAGGTGCTGCTCGGGAAACCCCTGGATTCCCTGGTCTCCCGCTGAGAGCATCACCATGCTGCACCGTCTGATTGATGCTTCGCTGCGGCAGCGGCCGTTTCTGCTGCTGGTGGCGACCGTCTCGCTCGGCATTGGCTTCTGGTCGGCTTACCGCCTACCCATTGACGCCGTCCCAGACATCACCAGCCCGCAGGTCCAGGTCAACACCGAGGTGCCCGCGCTCGCGCCCGAGGAAACCGAGAAGGCGGTCACGGTGCCGCTCGAAATGGAGCTGTCCGGCATCCAGGGCGTCGAGGAAATGCGGTCGCTGACCAAGTTCGGCCTCTCGCAGGTCACCCTCATCTTCCGGGACGGCATGGACATCTACCGCGCGCGGCAACTGGTCGCCGAGCGCCTGCAGGCGGTGGCCGATCGCCTGCCGCCGGGCCTGACGCCAAAGCTTGCTCCGATCAGCACCGGCCTGGGGGAGATCTATTATTACACGGTGGCCTGGCGCGCCGACGCCACCAACCGGCCGGCTGACCGCCTCGAACAGTTGCGCGAACTGCGCGAGCTGCACGAGTTCACCATCAAACCCATGCTGCGCACCACGCCGGGCCTCGCCGAAATCAACGCCAGCGGCGGCTACGAAAAGCAGCTCGTGATCCAGCCGCGGCCGCGCGACCTGGAACAGGCGGGGCTGACGTTCGACGACTTGGCGATGGTCGTGGGCGAGAACGTCGAGAACACCGGGGGCGGCGTCATCAACAGCGGCGTGAACCAGCTTACCGTCCGGACGGTGGGCCGGGTGCGCAACGTCGAGGAGATCGCCGGCCTGCCCGTTAAATTCGCCGGCGCCGTCAAGCCGATCCTTGTCGGAGATGTGGCAGAGGTCGCCATCGGCTCCCGCTTCCGAACCGGAGCGGCGACCGAGAACGGCGAGGAGACGATCCTCGGGACGGCGATGATGCTGGCCGGCGAGAACAGCCGCGTCGTCGCGAAACGCTTCGGCGAGCGCCTGCGGGAAATTGCGTCCCGCCTCCCGCCGGGCGTGGAGATCCGCACGCAATACGACCGCGCCGACCTGGTGGACCGCACGGTGGCCACCGTGAAGAAGAACCTTTTCGAGGGCGCTATCCTCGTGGTGGTGGTGCTGTTGCTGATGCTGGGAAACTGGCGCGCCGCGCTCATCGTGTCGGCGGCGATCCCGCTGTCGTTCCTGTTCGCGCTCACCGGCATGGTGCGGCTCAAGGTGTCGGGCAACCTGATGAGTCTGGGGGCGGTGGATTTCGGCCTCATCATAGATGGCGCGGTGGTGATGGTGGAGAACATCGTCCGGCGGCTGGGCGATCGGCAGAAGGAAATGGGCCGGGTGCTGACACCGGCCGAACGTTTGGAGGCGGTAGGCGTCGCCAGCAAGCAGGTCGCCAACCCGATGTTCTTCGGCGTGCTCATCATCACGATCGTCTATGTGCCCATCCTCGCGCTCACAGGTGTCGAGGGAAAGATGTTCCATCCGATGGCCATCACCGTCATGCTGGCGCTGGCGGGCGCGCTGGTGCTGGCGCTGACGCTGATGCCGGTGCTGTGCTCCTACCTGCTGGGCGGCAAGGTGAGCGAGGAGGACAATCGCCTGGTGCGCTTGATCAAGCTTGCCTACGCGCCTTCCCTGCGGCTGGTGCTCGCCAAGCCCTGGCTCATCGCGCTGAGCACGCTGATCTGGACCACTCTGTCCGTGCTCGCCTTCCTGAAACTCGGGGCGGAATTCGTGCCCAAGCTCGACGAGGGCTCGCACACGGTCATGGTCTATCGCACCAACAGCATGAACCTCGATGCTTCGCTGGCAATGGAGATGGCCACCGAGAAGCTGCTCCTTAAGATCCCGGAGGTGGAGCGGGTCTTCTGCCGCCTGGGAACGAGCGAGGTCGCGACCGACCCAATGCCGCCCAGCCAGAACGATCTTTACATCTTCTACAAGCCGCGCGACCGGTGGCGCCGGGTGGACGGCCGGCCCATCGCCAAATCCGCCCTCGCCGCGCTCATCGAGCAGCAAATCACGCAAGCACTGCCGGACCAGAGCTTCCTCTTCGCGCAGCCCATCGAGATGCGTTTCAACGAGTTACTCGAAGGCGTCCGGTCTGACCTGGCCCTCAAAATCATCGGCCCGGACTACGACGTGATGGAGAAGCTGGCGGCGCAGGCCAAGGCAATCCTGGACCAGGTGCCCGGCGCGGGCGAAGTCGAATTCGAGGCGCAGGGCCGCGCGCCGGTGCTCGAGATTATCCTCAATCGCGAGGCCTTGCGGCGCTACAACCTCCACGCCGCCGACGTGAACCGGACCATCGGCACGGCGCTGGCTGGACAGACCGTCGGCCTGATCTACGAGGGCAACCGGCGGCACGAGGTCGTCGTCCGCCTGGCAGGGAAGCTGCGGGAGCGCCTCGAGGAAATCCGCGCGCTGCCGGTGCGGGTCGGCGAGCACGGGCTGGTGCCGCTGGAGAAGCTGGCGGAGTTCCGGACCGTTGCGAGCGTGGACCCGATCGTGCACGAGGACGGGCATCGGCGCGTGGCGCTGATGATCAACCTGCGGGGCCGCGATGTGGAGGGTTTCGTGAAGGACGCCGAAGCGCGAATCCGGGCGCAGATCCAGTTTCCCGAGGGCTACACCTACGAGTTTGGCGGGCAGTTCAAGAACCTGCAGGAGGCGCGCCTGCGCCTGCTGATCGTGGTGCCCGCGGCGCTGGTGATGATCTTTCTGCTCATCTTCATCGCCTTCGGCAACCTGCGGCAGGCGTTCCTGATCTACACCGGCATCCCGCTGGCCATCACCGGGGGCGTCCTGGCGCTGTACCTGCGCGGCATGCCGTTCAGCATCACGGCGGCGGTGGGGTTCATCGCGCTGAGCGGCGTGGCGGTGCTCAACGGCGTGGTGATGATCAGCTATTTCAACGAGCTGCGCCAGCAGGGGCGGCGCATGTGCCAGGCGGTGTTCGAAGGCGCCATGACGCGGCTCCGGCCTGTGCTGATGACCGCCTTCGTGGCCAGCCTCGGCTTCGTGCCGATGGCCCTGGCCACCGGTCCCGGCGCCGAAGTCCAGCGCCCGCTGGCGACAGTAGTGATCGGCGGCATTCTCAGCTCGACCTTCCTGACGCTCGTGCTGCTGCCCGTGCTCTACGTGTGGTTCGAACGCGAGCGCTGCGCGGCGCCGGCAGGGTCAGTTCCCGATGGGGAGGGGACTTCGGCCGAGGGGCGGATCGAGCCGCCAGACATCGTTCTGGAGCGGCCATGAGTTGCCGGCCACGACCCACAAACTCTTGTCATAAACATAGACCGTGGCTTCATGCCGGGGCGAGAACTTCGTCTTGGTCTCCAGGCGGTGCCACGCAACGCCATCCTGCGTCCACCACACATCATCGAAGTTCGCCCGGTGGACATTGTCGAAGCCGCCGATGATCCAAAGCCGGTCGGCATAGACGATGGGGATGAACCACATTCTCGGCCCCCAGGGCGCGTGCTCGACGGCGCGAGTCCAATCGGCGCCGGTCGCTGAGCACCAGACGTCGTTGAACGTAGTAAACTTCTTGTAGACCCTCTCGGGGGGCGTGTTGGTCTTTTCGATGGCACCGCCCATGACCCAAAGCCGGCCCTTGAAGGAAGCAGCGGCGGTGGCGAAGCGTGCGCCATAGGCGGCGTTGGTCGTGAGGCAGTCCCAGTGCACACCGTCCTTGGTCTTCCACACATCCTGCCCGCTGCCGAGCTGCCACATCCAGCCCTTGTGCACGAGGAGTTCGCCGTAGCCGTGCGGGGCGAAAGGCGCTTTCTCCACGACCTGCTTCCACCGCACGCCGTCGGCCGAATTCCACACGCTGCCCTGAACGGCCCAGATTTTGCCACGATACACCACCATCTCCGAGTAGCCATCGTAAGGCGTGTTGGTGCTGACCAGCGTCCAGGTGACGCCATCGGTGGAGGACCAAAGGTCTCGTGCCAGCTTGTTTTCTCCCAGCCAGCCGTTGCTCAACCACATCTTGCCCGCAAAAACGACTCCCTCGGAAGTGTCGCGCGGCGCGAACGGCGCATGTTCCGTGACCCGGTCCCAGTCGCCCGCGTAAGGCTTCGCGGCGGTAGCTTCCCAAACAGGCGCCGTCCACAGGGCGCTCAGCGCCAGAGCTAGCAAAAGCCGCCTCGGCGAGCCGAAGCCGCGGATCAAGGATTCGTAATTGGCTTGCATAAGGAGGGTCAAGAATGGGGGATTGCCAACGGGGTCAAGCCGGCGCTGTGCCGTAGTCGGGGATCTTCAGGCACGTGCCCCCTTCGAGCGCTGACCGGTGGGCGATGATGCCGGGCAGGGTGTAGGCGATGGCCTCCCAAACGTTCACCTCCGGCTGCCGATCCTCCAGGATGGCGCTGATGAATTCGTGCGTGATGAAAGGATGAGAGCTGCCGTGGCCGCTGCGGATGCGGAGCGGCTCGGGCAGGCGCTCAAAGTGATTGGGTTGTTCATACGCGCGGCTTTCGGTCAGGCCGGCGTAAAGGCCGAACGGGCTCTTCGGGTCGGGCTTCTGCTCCACCACCGTGTTGGGGGAGCCTTCGGGTCGGCCCATGATGTAGGACAGCTTGTCGCCGTAGAAGACGGCGCGTTCGGTGCCGCTGGCAGCAATATGCCACCCGATCGAGACTCGGGCGCACCGGCCCTTGGAAGTCTTGAACAGCGCCACGGTGTGAAAGAACGGGTTGTCGTTGTAGTAATTCTTCCTGAGCATCTCGTGGTCATTACCCCAGCCGTGCGCGGTCACCTCTGTCAGCCGTTGCCCTGTGACGGGAATGATCATGCCGGTGCAATGGGTAGGATACAGCATGGGAGGATAGCCGTGGGCCCAGGTGGGGACGAGTTCACCCACGGGCTTGGCATCCCGATTGACCTGGTCAATCGAGCGAATGAAGTCGCACGTCTGACAGTCGAAGGTGCTGCCGTAGGCGTACGGCGCAAGGCCGGTGTGGTGATACTCGGATTCGGAGTAGAAGATGTCGCCGAAGCGGCCGGCACGGGCCCAGTCAATGCAGGTGAGGATTTCCTGCCGGTAGCGGCTGGTCTCGGCCATCATGTATTTCAGCCCGGTCTGTTTCACCACGCTTAGCAACTCCTCGAGCTCGGCGACGGACATCGCGGCCGGCACGGCGCTGCAGACGTGCTTCCCCGCCTTGAGGGCCTCGACGGCCATCTGGACGTGGAACGGGGCGGGCGTGAACAGCGCAACGGCATCAAGTTCGGGGTGCTTGAGAAACGCATGGTAATCCTTGTAGCCGTCGTTGGCCTTGTAAACCCGCTTGAGCTTCTGCACGCGGTCTTCGCGTAAGTCGCAGACGGCGGTGACCTTGCACTGAGGATGCAAATGCCACTGAAACGCCGCGCCGAACCCGCCGCCCACAACGCCGATCCGCACCTGGCGGGACGCAGACCGCGGGCCCGCGGGCGTGCTGTCCGGCGCTGCCAGTGAGCGGGCCGTCGAGAGCGTGACCGCGCTGGCGCCCATCGCAATGAGGAACTGTCTCCGGGACTTCCCGTCACCGTGACCGGCTTCGGTCGCCGGGCCGCCGTACGGCTTGCTTCCGTCCGGGCTACTGCCGGCAGAAGCCTCGTGCGGGGCGGGGGACGGTCTGTGAGGGATATTCATGCGGAGAGTGTCCTCCATCGGCTTGCGGCATCAAGCCGCAAATGGAAGCGCAAATGGAAGCGGGGGCATGTCCTTCGGCGACTGGGACGAGCTGGCTGCAAATCCAACCTCGGGAGGGCGAGAGTCCGCACGGGCCATGATTGTCAGACATCAAGTTTGGGCTCGCGCGGACGCTCGCCCGCCCAACGCGCTCGTCCTCAGGCCGCTTCCGGGCTAATGCCCAACGCCAGCGCCCCCGGAGACCGCCAGCGCCGTGTGGACCGGCTTGGGCACCAACGCAAGCTCCAGGCTGTAGCCCGTCAGAGCGCTCGAACCCTGGCCCGACAGGTCGGCTGAGAACAGGTCGTGGTTACCGTTTCGCGGCGGACGCACCCGGCTTCCTGAGGTCGCTCTCTGCCTCCAACCGCACGGTCAGATACTGGTTCGGTTTGTAGGGCACCACCACCGAGTGTTCCTTCACGACCAACTTGCGCTGGGGAACCTCCACGCCATTGCACAGTTCCGCTTCGCGGATCTTCAACACCGGCGCTTTGATTTCCGCCTCCCCGCTGCGCCCGGCGATTTCCCGCAGGCGCAAGATGAACCCCTCGCCGTCCTCCGCTTCCTTCAGCGTGACCATCTCCAGGTTCGAGGCGTCCCAGCCGAACAGCGACCCGCCGCTCGCCGGCAGGGGCCGGCCCATTTGCGAAATTGCCGCCGAGAACGACGACAGGAACGGGTAGGCAATCACCGGCACGCGCGTGTCCTGATCGAAAGCAGCGAGGGCCTCGCGGTCCAGCCCGCGCCCGCTGGTGATGGCGTAGCGGAAGACAAACCGGCCGCCCTGTTGCGCGCGGTAGTTGGTGAACCAGTAGTTGTTCAGAGCGTAGGAATAGACGTGGCCGTTCCGGATCGGCAGGTGCGCCAGCCACTTGCCACGGTTGATGTCGGTCAGCGTCACCAACGGCGCGTCAGGCGTCGCCCAGGCCACCGAGAAATCGCCGTCGCTCACATGCACGACGTTCTGCACCGCAAACCATTCGCGGCAGGCGCCCGGCATCTGATCGTCATTGGGCCGGACCCAGCCGTTCTGAATCTGGTATTCCACGCCTGGCCTCTGCGTGGCGAACGGGAATGCGAAATAAACTGCCTCCTTCGCGCGAATCTCCTCCTTGTCCACCGTGTTCACGATGTCCACGCGCTTGAGGTTGTCGTAAAGCAGGTATTCGCTGACGACCTTGGGCGTATTCTTGGACTTGGTTTCCACGAGCAGCCGCTGGCCGAGCGGCGTCTTGCGCACCTTGGTGATGGCGGCTGGCTCCGGCTGGTGGATGGTGAGGTTGGCCGGCGGCGTGCCGAAGGTGAAGTTGAGGATCAGCGAGCCTTCGCCTCCCGCGACGTAGAGATACTCGTTGAGCTTGTAGGGCGCCTGCGGATCGAGCAACTCGCGGTTCGCGGTCTTGTCGAACAGGCTCTTGAGCCCGCCGGTCTGCGCATCCACCACCAGGCGATAGAACTGGTTCTCGATCGTGTCGCCTTCGAGCTTCTCGTTGGGCTTGTGCGCTTTGGGATCAATGCCGCGGATGGCGTAGGCCTTGTAACCCATCGCCGGCACGTCGTGCGCCAGGAACCGCACCTTGCGCCAGCCGTCCTGCTCGAAGTAAATGTCCATCGGCACCGGTTTGTTGTCCGCCAGGTCCACGAGCTGGTCCTGGGTGCCGATCTCGACCGCCAGCGGCGCGGTGCGCGGCCGGTTCTGCCAGTTGAACGCCAGGATGCTGCTGCCGTCCACGGCGATCTGCTGCGCCAGGCGGTTGCAGCCGCGGGCGAGCAGGTTGCGGGCGTCGAGGTTGGCGCGCGCGGCGTAGCTCTCCTTGATTTCCCACTGGCGCTCGACGAACTGCCGGCCTGGCTGCGAGATGCTATTGTGCGCGCCCCAGGTGTGCTCGTTGTAGAACATCACGTTGTTCCACGCGCCGCGGAAATCCTCCGCCGGATAGCGGTCGCGCGGCTCGAAGAGCGTCGCGAGCGCCGCCGCCGTTTCCGCCGCCGGCAGGACCTGCTGCGTCTGGCGATTGAGAGTCGTCGCGTGCATGGTCGAGCCCACGCCGTCCTCCCAATACGCCCCGCAATCCCCGCGATACACCGGCAGCCGGCCGGCGAAGTGCTTCTCCACGTAGCTGAAGTAGTCGGCGTCCGTGGCCACCACCAGTTTCGGAAACTCGAATTCCCGGTTCCACGCCTCGATGGCGGGCGCCTCGCCATGCGGCGGGATGGCGGCGTTATCTACATAGGCGCCGTAAATCATCACGGCGTCGGGCACGTAGCTGTCGCGGACGTAGCGGACCAGGAACTGCGGCACGCTGCGTTTCAGGTACTCGATGCTGGCGACAGCGCGGCCCCGGCCAGGGCCGGCCAGCCGCTGAAGCTGCACGTAGGTTCGCGAGTACCACATGAAGATGCGCTCGCCATTCATCCCCTCCCAGTAATACGGCGAGTCTTCGTTGAGCTCGCTGTAATGCAGGATGGGCGCGCGCGTCTGATTGGCGCCGTTCGAGAACGCCTTGATCCCCGCGTCCTGGAACAGCGTCGGCAGAAACCAACTGTGGGACGGCGCGTCGGTGACGCAGGCGAAATCGAAGTTGCTGCCCCGCTCCCGGTGCAGCCGGTGCGTGTAATACATCGCGCGGTAAAGCTCCTCGCCGGTGCACAGGCCCGTCATCAGGTTCAGATACAGCGCGTTGAGGCCGATCCGATTCCGCCGCGCATAGCTGAGAAACCGCTCGCGGAACGGGGCCGTGCGACAGTCCAGGTAATTGTCCACCAGCCAGGACGTCTCGAAGTTGAACTTGTAGAAAGGATACTTGCCCAGGATGTCGAGCACCGTGTCCGTGTTGCGGTTGTCCAGCTCGTTCACGTGCGGCTGCAGGTCGGTGTAGCCGACGTCGTTGTGCACCTTCGGACAGACGAAGACCTTCCATTGCTTGGCCGGTCTCACTGCGTTGGAAGCCGAACGCGTCTCGCCGCCCAACTTCACCTCGAGGCCGGCCTCGCCACTCACGCTCGCGGCGGGAATCTCCACCGGCTCGCGCCACACGCCGAAATCGTAGAGCCCGTTGGTAAGCGTGGCGCTGAAGCTCTCCTTGCCGAGCCGCACGGTCGCCGTGGCGCGGTCGAACCGCTTCGTGAACGGCAGGAGCAGGTCGCAAACCTCGACCAGTTTCCCACCCCGCTTGCGGAAGAAGATCGTCGGCTCCAGCCGCGGCGAACTCGCGGCTGCGCCCGCCGCGCGGCGAAAGCTGATGGCGTCGTAACCCATGCTGCCCAAGCCAAGCGGGATGATGCTGAGCTGATTCCCCTTGGAACGTAGAAGCCCGCCCGCGAGCGGCACGACCAGGCGCTGCTTCGCCATCAGCATCTCGTTGCCCTCTTCGCCCCAAGTGCTGCGCTTGGGCACGGGTTGCACCGGGAAAATGCCCGGCGCGCCGTTGGCGCCGATCTTGATCTGCGCGGGCGCGCCGGTGGAGTAAATCAGGTCCAGGACCAGTTCGTAATCCCCCGACGGCGCCTCCGCGAGGTCGAAGACAATCGTGTAGGGCTTCTCCTTCACCTTCCCATCCCAGGCCACCGAACCTTCCTGATGGCCGGCGAAATCCTTGCTCACGACACTTTGCCCGACGGTGAAACTCAATTCCTGCCGCGCGCCCGGCGCGAATTCGGCCGCCGCGCCGTTGGGCGTGCCGATTGTCCAGAGCGAGGGTGGTTCATCGCTGGCCGCCAGGGCCGCCGCACCAAGCAGGGTACCGGCCAAAGCCAGAAGTTCCTGCAGTCTGATTCGCTGATGTGTCTTCATAATTGTGCTCTGGATTCCAATTGCTCGCTTCGGCAGGACTTCCAGGTTACTGCCGCCGCTGCCTGCGCCCGAGTATCACCCACCCTCCGCTGGTGACAATGGCAAAAATCGCGGCCCCCAGCAGCCATCCCAACACTGCGCGTTGTTTCGGCGCAACCCCCGGCGCAGGCGGCTGCCGGCCGGGGGGCGGCGGGAATGTGACCTTGCGCGACTGAAAGTCCAGTTGCGCCGACTGTGGTTGCGCCTGCTCGCCGTTGGCGCAGGTCATTATAGCAGGGGTCACCGACTAGGCGGGGTGTGCGCCGACGCGGCAGCTCCGGGCAGGGGTTTCCCCGGAAACGGGCCCCGTGGAGTCTCCGCCGCGGCGAACGGGGCCAGAACCCGCCCGGGAAAGGCCCAAAGAAATCACCTGACTGGCCTGCGCACCCACCTGAAATGCCGCAAAATGAACTCGAGATGGAAAAGCAATTCTCCGTGAACCACGGGGCGTCAATAAGGCGCTGTCAGTGATTCCTTGGTGAATAAGTGGTGAATAAGTCGTTATTGACATTCCCGAGGATTTCGGTTGTTATGGTGTTAATAATCAATCAGAGGCACAGTTCCGCAAAGGTTTGTGGCTTTTGCCCTGAGGATCAGGAAACAGAAACAAACAGAAAGGTTAAGTATGAAAACACAAAAGCTCAGCTCCTTCGCGGGAGTGCTCGCGGTATCCGCGTTGCTTGTCGCCACCGCCCGGGCGGATTGGAATCCTGGTGATTCCTACAAGATGCACTTCCCACAGTTGCCAGACCCGTTCGGCTGGGATGTCGCCGTTAACACCGTTAGTCCGCCACCGCCGGCGGCCGTGGCTGACGATTGGCGATGCACCGAGACCGGGCCGGTGTCGGACATCCACATCTGGTTTTCGATGCGAGCGGATGCAACCCCCATTCCCTCGCTCATGGCGTTCACGATCTGGAGCGACATTCCAGCAGCGGGCACCAATTACAGCCGGCCGGGAACACTGTTGTGGAACAACGTCTTCGGCCCTGCCGACTATACGATTCGTCCCTACGGCTCAGGCGACCAGGGATGGCTTGACCCGAACAATCGCATTGTGGCGCCGGCCGATCATTTCATGATCTGGCAGTTGAATCTCACCCTCAATCCAGCGATTGTGCCCTTCGTGCAGCAAATGGGGTCAAACTATTGGCTGGGGGTCAACTTCGAGCCGCTCTGGGGCGATGCTGGCTGGAAAACCTCGCTGAACCACTTCAATGACGACGCGGTTTGGTGGGATTTCCAGACCGGCACGTGGCAGGAACTGCGGGACCCGTTGACCGGCCAGTCCTTGGACATGGCTTTCGTCATCACGACCCCCGAACCGGGCACGGCGGCGTTGCTGGGCTCGGGCGGCGCGTTGCTGGCGATCGCGTGGCGGCGGCGGGCCAACCGCAGATAACGAGCACGCCACGGCGCGAGTTCAGATCCCACAGCAAAGGCGACCCATCGGCGAACCGGCGGCACCCAGACGGCGCCACCGGTTTTTTTGTGGCACGTAGCAAAGGGCGCGCCCATTAGGGCGGGTGCAGCGAGCCGACTCTTGCCGCGCAGTCCTCAAACAAGAACTCGGCCCGGTCGTTTCATTTCAGCGCGGCTTCCGGGTCACTGCCGCCGCTGCCTACGCCCGAGCATGATCCACCCCCCGCTGATGACAATGGCAAAAGCCGCCGCTGCCAGCACCCATCCCAAACTCACCCGCTGGCTCGGCGCAACTTCCGACGCAGCCGGCTTCCCGCCCGCCGGCGGCTGGAACGTGACCTTGCGCGACTGAGAGTCCAGTTGCGCCAGTTGCGGCTGCGCCTGCTCGCCGTTCGCGTAAGTCACCTGCGTCAGGTGCGACGCGCTCATCAGCGAGGTCAGGTCCGACTCTAGCGTTAAAGGCTGCTGGCGTGCGTCCACCGGGTAATGCGCCCGGAGCCTGACGTGATGCCCGCTCAGGTCGGGGTCCATGCCGGCCGTTTCAGCGCGCACCTCGTGTCCCCCTAGGCTGATCTTGAGCGCGCCCACCACGCGCTCCGCTACCACCTGCCCGTGCGCCGCCAATTCGCCCGGGTCCAGTTCGTTGTCCTTGTTGTCGTCCACTTCTGCCACAAAGCTCAGCTCAAATGGGTTGAACACCAGCTCCAGGTGCAGGTAATCCGCCTCCGGCACGAGGCGAAGGTAGCTGACCGGCAGCGTGTGCGCGGCAGCAGCATAGGTGCACAGCAAGACCGCGGCGCACACCCAGCGCGCCCAAGTTGCCCACCCTGTAACCCCTCTGCGCTCGGCCAGCATCTTCATTGGCCGAGGCGATAGACCTTCCGGGCGTTCCTGGAAAAGAGCCTTTCCCGTTCATCTCGCGTGCAGCCCTTGGTGAATCCGTCCAGAACCTCCACCCACCGGTGGAAGCTGCAAGCCAGGGTGCACACCGGCCAATCGCTGCCGAACATGACTCGATCAAAGCCGAATGCTTCCAGCGCGTGTGCGACATAAGGTTTGAGTTGCTCCGGCTGCCAGGATTTCCAGTCCGCTCTGGTTGCCGCGCCTGAAACCTTGCACCAGATGTTCGGCAGCGCCGCCAATCTCCGGAGGTTTTGGTCCCAGGGCTTGAAAGCGCCCTGCTTGATGTCCGGCCCGCCCAGATGGTTGAGCACAAACGAAACCTGCGGGCATTGCTCGACGAGCCTGGCCACCGCCGGAAGCTGTTCGTCACGCGCCCCCACGTCGAACACCAGCCTCGACCCAGCCAACCGGCTTACCCCCGCGACGAAGGCCGGCCGCAGGCAAAACTCCACTTCCTTCTCGGACTGAACCAGGTGCCGGATGCCTTTAACGAGCGGCCGCTGTGCAAAATCCCCGCGCGCAGACGCGAGGGCTTTCTCCTCGTCCATCGGCGCGAAGGCCACGATGCCCGCGATGCGCGGTTCATGCCGGGCGAGCTTCTCCACCCACGCCGCCTCGTCGCGCGCCTGGTCCCGCCGGCAGGCGGCCTCGACGAATACCACTTTCTCGACTTTGAGTCCGCTGGTCGCCTTCCAGTAATCCGCGGGCCGGTGCGGACTGCCAATCGGTGAGTTGCGCAGCCAGGCGTATTCGAGGAGTGCCGGGTCCCAGAAGTGGACGTGCGAATCGGTGATCGGCAGATCAAGCCGGGGCGGGCCTTCGGCGGAATCTGCTGCCCGGGCCGGGCGCTCCAGGAAGGCAATCCCGAAGCCGGCCGCCACACTGGAGCGGACGAAAGCTCTGCGGGTAATCCGGCGCATGGATGGATGATTGCCGTCCCTGAGCGGATTGCAACGGGATTCGCCATGCTTGCTTTTACCGGGCGGCTGCGCTCAGAATGACTCTGCGCATGTGCAACTGCAGCCACCGTGGCCCAACCCGCTGGAGTCTGGCGAGTCGTGACCCCGCCAGCACATGCGGCCCTGCTTCCACCCGACCATGAACCCCTGCACCCGCCGCTCTTTCCTCATCACTTCGGCCAGCGCCACCGCTGCCGCCGCGGTCAATCTACCGGCGCGATTGCTCGCCGCAGAGGCGCGGCCGCAGTCATCCATACCCTCCTACCTTAAAGGTTTCGAGAAGCTCTACCGCACCGACCCGCGCGCCGCCGCCCGCCAATGGTTTCGCGAGGCGAAGTTCGGCCTGTTTCTTCATTACGGCCTCTACTCGCTGGAGGGCCGGCACGAATGGCTGCAATTCCGCGAGAAGATCCCCGTCGCCCAATACGCCAAACTTAAGGACCGGTTTACGGCGGCGAAGTTCGACGCCGATGCCATCACCGACCTGGCGCTCGCAGCCGGTATGCGGTATGTGAATATCACCACCCGCCACCACGACAGCTTCTGCCTATTCGCCACGAAGCAGACCGATTTCAACAGCATGAATAGCCCCGCCCGGCGCGACCTCGTCCATGAACTGGCGGAAGCGTGTCGCAAGAAGGGTCTTGGACTCTGCCTTTACTACTCGCATGGCCGCGACTGGCGGCATCCGCACGCGCCGAACAACGACCTCTGGGGCGGCAGTGCCCGGCCGGATTACGACCCGCCCGAACCCACGTACGTCACCGGCAAGGATCATGACTTGCAGAAGTATGTGGACTTCATGACGGCCCAGATCTCCGAGTTGCTGACCAACTACGGCCCTATCGCCGCCATTTGGCTCGACGGCATCGCGACCCCCCTGTCGGACAAGACCAAGCAGCCCTGTCCGAAGCCGCCGCGCCAGCCGGACAATGCGCCGGAGTTTCGCTGCCGCGAACTCTACGATCTTATACATCGCCTGCAGCCACAGGTGATGATCTCCTACAAGCAAGGTCTGCTGGGCTCGGAGGATTTCTTCGCGCCCGAGCACAAGGCGATCGCTGTTGGCGGCGACCGGCCGATGGAGATCTGCTCGACGCTGCAGGAAGGAAGCTGGGGCTATAACCAGCAGAAGCGCCATCTGACGACCGACGAAGCCTGGGCGAAGCTCGCCGCCGCCCGTGCTGCCAGCGCCAATCTGCTACTGAACACCGGCCCGATGCCGGACGGGTCCATTCCTCCCCAACACGCGAAGGTGCTCCGCGAGATCGGCGAGCGGATTCGCAAAGACGGATTTCCCGCCGGCGCCAGCCCGGCACCGTCCAAGGGAACGGCGGGCAAACCATCATGACCAGAGAGGGCGGCTCGCTCTATCGAACTAATGAGAATTGTTGCTCTGCTACTCCTCGCGCTCACCGCAGCCTTCACCGGCGTCGCGTCTGAACCCGTGGCTGCCCAGCGGCCGAACTTCATCATCATCAACATTGACGACCTCGGCTACGCGGACATCGGGCCGTTCGGTTCGAAGCTGAACCGCACCCCGCAGCTCGACCGGATGGCACGCGAGGGGATGAGGCTCACCAGCCACTACGCCGCGCCGGTCTGCTCGCCCTCACGCGCGGCGCTGATGACTGGCTGTTATCCGAAGCGTGTGCTGCCGATCCCGGGTGTGCTCTTTCCTGCGGCGGCCGTGGGCTTGAATCCAGAGGAACGCACCCTGGCGGAGTTGCTCAAGGACGCGGGCTACGCGACCGGCTGCATCGGCAAGTGGCATCTCGGCGACCAGCCGCCGTTCCTGCCGACGCGGCAGGGATTCGACTACTACCTTGGCATTCCCTACTCGAATGACATGGGGCCGGCGGCGGAAGGCGCGAAGAGCAGCCTCGGTGATCCCATTCCTGCGCCAAAAACAACCCCGGGCAATGCTCGCGACGACGAGCTCGGCCTGTTGGGCTCCCGCCAGCCGCCGCTGCCGTTGCTGGAGAACGAGAAGGTCCTCGCGCGCGTTCGCCAGAAGGAGCAGGCGGGCATAGTAGAGCGTTACACGGCGGCGGCGGTGAAGTTCATCCGCGCAAACCGGGAGAAGCCGTTTTTTCTCTACCTGCCGCACACGGCCGTGCATTTCCCGCTCTATCCCGGAGCTGCCTTCCAGAGCAAGTCCAACAACGGCCTCTACGGCGATTGGGTCGAGGAAGTGGACTGGAGTGTCGGCCAGGTGCTCGACACGGTGCGCGCGCTGGGGCTGGCGGCGCGGACGATGGTGCTGTTCACCTCCGACAACGGAGGCACCTCGCGCGCCGTGAACGCGCCCTTGCGCGGCCACAAGGGCAGCACGTGGGAAGGCGGCATGCGCGTGCCGGCCATCGCCTGGTGGCCCGGCAAAGTCCCCGCCGGCGCAAGAACTGACGCTATCACCGGCATGATGGATGTGTTGCCCACGTTCGTGCGTCTGGCTGGAGGTCAACTGCCCCCGAACCGGAAACTCGATGGCCAAGACCTCTGGCCGCTGCTCTCCGGCGCGCCCCAGCAAACGGCCCGGGAGGTCTTCTATTATTTCCGCGGCCTGAAACTTGAAGCGGTCCGCAGCGGTCCCTGGAAACTGCACCTGGCCCAGAGCCAGCTTTACAACCTCGACACCGACATCGGCGAGTCCAGCAACGTCGCCCAGGAGAACCCCGACGTCGTGAAGAGACTGCAATCGCTGGCCGAAGGGATGAAGGGTGATCTCGGCCTCGACGGGATCGGCCCCGGTTGCCGGCCGCTCGGCCGGGTTGACAAGGCTCAGCCGCTCATCCACCAGGACGGCAACATCCGTGCCGGCTTCGCCCCGCAATGATTCAACTCGCACCAACATTCACCCCCGATCGAAAGCACACTATGAAAACGTTCTACTCCGTCCTTGTCAGCTTCCTGGCCGTCCTTTGCTGTCCATGCCCGGCGGCCGGGTCGCGCCCGAACATCATTCTGATCCTCGCCGACGATCTCGGCGCCAAGGAGCTTTCCTGCTATGGCAGCAAGCAGTACCGGACGCCGAACCTCGACCGCATGGCCACCGAGGGCGTGCGTTTCGAGACTTTCTTCGCCACCCCGCTCTGCACGCCCACGCGCGTGGCGTTAATGACGGGGCAATACGGTTTCCGCAACGGCTTCCTTGGCATGCAGGACCCGGCGTTCAAGCCCGCGCCCGACTCGCCGCAGGCCACCATCGGCAACCATTTCACCCATGCCGACCTGCTCAAGTCGTGCGGGTATGCAACGGCGCTCTCGGGCAAGTGGCAGCTATCCGGCAGACTTCCGACGCTGATCTATGATGCGGGCTTTGACGAGTACCTCATGTGGGCCTACGCCTACAACCTGCCGCCCGGGATCAAGCATCCGGCCTACCCGCGGGGCAACAACGACACCCGCTACTGGAAGCCGTGCCTGCTCCAGAACGGCAAGTATCGGCCGACCACGCCGGAGGACTTCGGCCCTGATCTCTTCAACGAGTTCGTTATTGATTTCGCCCGCCGGCACAAGGATCAGCCGTTCTTTGTCTATTACACCTCCGTGCTCACCCATGGGCCGCGGGTGGAAACGCCCGATCCCACCAAGCCCGGCGCGTTTTGGCCCGCCGGCCTGAAGTCGAACCTCGAATACCTCGATCATCTTATGGGCAGACTGTTCGCGGGGCTCAAGGGGGAGGGCCTGGACGAGAACACACTGGTCATTTTCATCGGCGACAACGGCACCGCCGGGGAGGGCAAGAACGAGGTTACGGAGGCCGGCGCGCGTGTCCCCTGCATCATTCGCGGCCCCGGCGTGAAGCGCGGAGTCGTGTCGCGGGCTGTCGCCGACCTGACCGACATCATGGCCACGCTGGCGGATTTCTCCGGGGCGACGCCGCCTAAGGACACGGTGTTCGACGGCCACAGCCTGGGGCCGGTTTTGCGCGGTGAGAAGGCCCAACACCGCGCCTGGATCTACAGCCACCTCGACGACGGCCGCATCCTGCGCGACCCGCGCTGGCTGCTGGAGATCGAAAAGGCGGGCAAGGGCGAACGGTTCTACGACTGCGGCGAGAGCCGCGACGGCACCGGCTACAAGGCCGTGACCCGCTCGACTGATCCGGAGGTCAAAGCCGCCCGCGCGCGCTTTGCCCAAGTTCTCGCCACGATGCCCGAGCCTCAACCGCGTCCAGGGGTGGAGCGGCAGGCCGCCAAGAAGCAGAAGAAGGGGAGGAGCCAGGACGAGTAGGCGCAACGAGCATCTCACCACACCTTGAGCCGGAGCTTGCCGGAGCCGGGATCCTCAAAGGGGCCGGGCGTGGGTTTGGTCTTGCTGCGAGTCTTGCCAAAGTAGTCGGTCGAGATGACCAGCAGCGAGCCATCGGGGTTCTCATAGCCAAGCCCCGTGCGTTTCGCCTTCCCTAACAGCTCGGTGGTAACCAGCGTAGCTGCTGTCCTCTGGACGGCTGCTCCCAAAACAAAGTGGAGATACACGCTGTCACCCTCTTCCTCCACCCTGATCCCCGGGTCGAAACCCTCATCAACTACCGGATGCAGCTCATTCACGTAGGGTTGTGCGCCGCTGTAATACATATTGCCGCCCGTCTGCAGCGGCAGCGCCTTGGCGTCATACACCCACAGCCCGTAGCCGATAATCATCTGAGGATTGGGAGCCGCCTTTACTGCAAGGGCGGCCTCCGGCGAAGGGGCCACCAGAACATTGTTGTAGTAGCGGTCGTCGCCGCCCGGGGTCTTGCTCAGGCCGGCCAGCGCCGTCGAATGCGGCGCATGATACGGTGTCGAGCGGGTTTGTTCCGACCGCCAGACGAATTTTCCCGTGGCCAGGTTATGTGCAAAAGCTCCTCCTTCGGACACATCGCGCAGGCTGACAGTGGATAGGAAGAGGTTATTGTCCACCAGGAAGGGCCCGTGATTCACCTCCACGAACAGATCATCCTGGGTGTTGTCGTAGCAGAGGTTGCCGGTGATGCGCGTCCCCTGGGCCATCCAGTCCAACCACAGCGCGCGCCCGCTATTGTGGAGCCGGTTGTGTTGGATCAGCACATCAATGGCCGCATGGATCTTGATCCCTGCCATTTCCGCGCCGCCGAATTGCCGCTTGGCCCAGATGCCGTAGATGTGGTTATTGATGATCTGGCTGAAGACGGCGCCCAGGCTGCCGCAAATCCCCGCCTCCTCGCAGTCGAAGATGGTGTTGTTGCGGACGATGTGGGAGCCGATCTTCTCGCGCGACCAGCCGGCCTTGAGCGCCCGCTCAACAACTTCATTGTAATGCGTCGCGCCGTCCTTGCCCGGCTCTTTGGTCCACACGTTGTGGCCGGTAGCGCGATCCTTGCCCAATGTGATGCCCGTGCATTTCGAGTCGCTGATCACGTTATTCTCGATGATCCAGCCTTTGCTCCAGTGGGTGCCGATGAGGCCAATCTGCTCGGCGGTGGGGGCGGCCCATTGCGTCGCCGCATGGCACATGCGGAATCCGCGGACGGTGATGTAGTCGCGGCCCGGCTGGTCGGGGTAGAAGCAACTGTCGCGGACGTTGATTTCGACCAGTTGCTCGTTGGGGTTCTGGCTGTGGAAGTTGGCGTATAGGTAGGTGTTTTTGTCATCGCCCTCGCAGAACCACGTGTAAGTGGACGCCGCACGGTCCCGGCTGTCCGGGAATGGCTGTGGGTTCAGCACCCGCTCCAGCAAGTGGCTCTCGTAAAGGGATTTGCCGTTCAGGTACACCTCGCCCGTGTGATGAGGCCGGCCCCGGTCCGTGAACCAATCCCCGGCGATAAGATCCTTGTAGGGATTGTAGCGGCCAAAGAACGAGTTCGGCAGGGTGGCCTTCCACACCCCGGCAACAAAGGGCTTCCAGTCGCGGACGACTTCCGAGCCCTTGATGACAACCTTCTCGCCCGCGGCTGCCTGGTAGGTGATCCTGCGGGAATCCGATTCACCGCCCCGGGGCGGCGTTACCCGTTCCCGGTAGGTTCCTTCATGCACCGTGATCACATCGCCCGGGTGCGCCATCCGCGCGGCGGCCGAGATGGTTCGGTAGGGTTTCGCCGCTGAGCCGTCGTGATTGTCGTTGCCTTTGACGGAGACGTGGAACTCCCCGGCGGAGACGGTGTGGCTTATCCAGGCCAGTAAGGGCAGGAAGTTTGATGGTTTCATAGTGTGCGTGCTTCTCGCTATTGGCCGGAGATCATTAAACTGATCAACTGGCGCGGCGAGAAGAAAAGCCGCCTGCGGAGTAAGCCAGCCCCCCGCGTGGCCAGCACGATTGAAATGGTCTCCGGCGGCTGGTAAGGTGCGTCGCGTTCCGGCCTTGCCGGCTCGAAAAAACATGACCATTTCCGCCTGGTTCACCGTCGCGCTGGCGATTCCGGTCCTGCTGCTGGGCGAACTCTTTGTCCGGCGCATCCGGCTCCTGTCCCGCTTTAACATTCCGGCGCCGGTGGCGGGCGGCTTGCTGCTGTCGCTGCTGGTGCTGGGCGGCCATGTGTCCGGCCTGTTCGCGGCAACATTTCAGACCAGCGTCACGGCCCAATGGTGGACGTGGCTCGTAACCACCGAACCCGATTGGATCCAGGCGCCGTCGAAGAATGTAAACCTGCCTTTCCTCGTCGCCTTCTTCACCTGCATCGGCCTGAACGCGAGTTGGACGCTCGTGAGGAAAGGCAGCACGCAGGTGCTGAGCTTCCTTGCCCTCGCCGGCATGCTGGCCGTAATTCAGAACCTTATCGGCGTGGGGCTTGCCCGGGTGCTTGGAGTCTCGCCGCTGCTCGGTCTGGTCTGCGGCAGCGTGACGATGACCGGCGGCCATGGCACGGCGCTGGGCTTTGCGGCGGATTTGGAGAAGGCGGGCCTGCCGGGCGCAGCCGTTTTGGGTGTCGCGGCAGCGACCTTTGGCCTGGTCACCGGCGGTCTGATCGGCGGGCCGGTGGGCGGCGCGCTGATCCGAAGACGCGGTTTGCGGCCGAGCGTCTCCGCCCGGACGCATCTCGAATCCGGCGCCTCCGCCGAATCGGGAATCCTCCCGGACCTGCGCGCGCTGGTGGTTTGCGGCAAACAGCTTGCTCCCGCACCTGCTGCTTCTGTTGGCCTGCATCAAAGTCGGCGCGTGGGTCAGCTTCTTCATCCAGCAGACCCGCATCACCTTTCCGGTTTACATGGGTGCGATGTTACTGGGCGTGGCGGCGCGCAACCTCCTCGAGTCTGCTCGGCGCGCGTTGGATCAAAACGGAGATCATTGACACGCTCGCGTCCGTGGCGCTTGGAGTATTCCTGGCCATCGCGATGATGAGCCTGAACCTGATCGAACTCGCCAGCGCCGCCGGCCCGATGCTGGTGATCCTTTCGCTGCAAGTGGCCGTGATGGCGCTGTTCGCCTGGTTCGTGACCTTCCGCTTGATGGGCGGTGACTTCGACGCGGCGGTGATGGCGGCCGGGCACTGCGGCTTCGGCCTCGGCGCGACGCCCAACGCGGTGGCCAACATGAAAGCGCTCGTCGAGCGTTTCGGCCCGGCCCCGCGCGCGTTTCTCGTCGTCCCGATCGTTGGGGCCTTCCTCATTGACTTCGTGAACGCCACCAACATCACCCTCTTTCTCAATCTGTTTGGCGCCCCGAATCCGCCATCGTAACTCCGCTCTGAGGACGGCGGGGCCGGGCTACTTGGTGTCGCCCAGAATCTTCAGTTGGGATTTGCGGGTGAGCTCCATCTCCGGCCTGCCCTGGTAGTCCTTGATCTCGCCTTTCACCGAGACGGCCTTGCCGCGGAGCGCGGAGAGGTTGTCAAACTCGTTAGTGTTCCTGGCCCGAATGATTGCCGTGAACGGGCTGTCAGGATAGCGCTTATCGAAGTTGAGGAACGTCACGGTGGGCCGGGAACTGACCTGAGCGACGACCCCGGTCACAACCACCTGCTTTCCGATCCAGTTCGTGGCCTGGGCCGATCCAATCGTCGGCGGCACCGCGTTGGTGTCGTCAGCGCGGCTGTCGAGCGACGCGACCGCGAGGCTGATGAGAAGGGCTAACAGAGCAAATAGGTTCATAACGTCCGGATCATGCAGCGGGCAACGACCCCATTCAAGCTTGAACCGCAAGCGCTACAGCGCCAGAAACTTCAGCACCTGCGCCTCTTTCCGGAACACCAGGCGAATGGTGTTCCGGTCGAACTGGACATCGAGCGGGGCGCGCTTCTGGACGTGCTCCCACAGCACCCGGCCATTCTTCGGATTGATACGTTTGATGGATAGAGAGGACTCGCGGCCCAGCATGGAGTCCATCGTGTAGGGGCCGCTCTCTTCGTCGTCGTCGGCCTGGTAAGAATGCACGCCGTAGAGGAACTTGCCGGAAACGTAGTTCACCAAGCCGGCCGAACTAGTCATCCAGAGGACCTTTCCGGTCTGCGGGTCGAGCTTCATGATGACCGAAGTGGTCTTCCGGGTAATGTCAATCTGGTTGGCGTAGCGGATGGTTTCCGGGCTGGCGGTGCTGGTGTTCAGGTAGATCATGCCCTCATCGTCGAAGAACAGGCCGGTGGCACCGACCGACGGCAAGCGCCAGCGCACGTTGCCGGTGGCCCGGTCAAACGCCGTCAACACGCCTTCGTCCATAATATAAAGAGCATCCTTGTGTTCAACGCACGGCCGCAGACCGTAGGGCGCGTGGTCGGGATCCAGGGCGGCGTGGCCGCCGGAGACGTTGTAGCGCAGCGTGGCTTCCCACAGCTTCTTGCAGGCCTGGTCGAACACCAGCACCGTCTTGTTGGCCGCCAGCACGTTGACGGTGGCCAACGGAAACAACGACGGGAACCCGATCACCTCGCCGCTCCAGACGCCGGGGCCCTCGGACCGCCGGAGGGTGACCTGGTAGCGGCTTTCATCCTCCTGCACGACCTGGCCGCCCCGTGCACGTTGCGCCTCGTTGAGCATATCGTTGGCGAGGTCGGCCGTCTTCGCCACGGTCAGGTTACCATCGAGGGCCGACTTGGCGGGGGCGGGCTTCATGGCTTCGCGCGTGGCTATGCGGTGTTCGAGAAGCTTGACCGAGAACTGCACCAATCCTTCTTTGGTGGGGATGAGGGAAGCGCGCCAGGCGAACTCGGGGCCGGCTCCCGCCGAGGAATTGCCTTTAGCTGGCTGGTCATCGTAGGCAGCAAGGGTGCGTTCCTGGTTCAGGTTGTGGGCCAGCACGGCCGGCAGGGCGATTTGGGCCGGGTAGGACAGGCGCTGGGCTTGCTCGGCCACCTTCTTGGGGTCCATGACCTGGCCCGCGTCTTTGCCCGGCAGGCCGACGGGCAGGCCGGCCTTGCCGGAGCTGCGTTTTCCGGGGCCGATGCCGCCGCCGGCGGGCTTCGGTTCTGCGCGGTCGGTCTGTGCGGCGGTGTCTTTGCCGGGGGACGTCCCGCTGAGTTGCTCGGTGCGCGTCTCGCAAGTGGTCAGGTTGATGCGGGTGACGATCGGCTTGCCGGTTTCAAGGTCCACATTCAACAATTCGTTGCCGAATGAAATCAGACCACCATAGCCCGCCGGAACGGGGATCTCCTTTGCCAGGTTGCCGGTGTCGTGGTCGTAACGCGTGAGTTTGCCGGGCGACAGGACCCAGATGTTCTCGCCGCGGACGCGCAGGTCCAGGGCCTGCTCTGCCGCCAGGCGCAGGCTCTTCCGGAGTTTCTCGGGGTCCGGCATCTTCGGCACATGATCGGGGTTCTCGTTGTTGGCCTTGTCAATCAGGGCCTGCATCTCTTTCATTTCCCGGGCGATCGCGGCTTCGATCTCCTTCTGGTCCACCAGGTGGCGCGACCAGATTTCCTTCTTCAGTCTCACGTTGTAGCGCGCCAGGGTATCCCCGTGCAGGAAGACAACCTGGTCCTTGCCGCAGAAGGCTGACTGGCCGGAATAGGACGGCTCGGCGAACCGAACCGACCAAACAGTCCTGGGCCTGGAACCATAAACCTCATACCACAACCAGACTCCCAGCATCGCCACGATCAGCCCGGAAACCGTGCCGGCGACGGCGACGGTGCGGCGCCACGTCCGCGCTTCCCGCACCGCGCGCTGGCCGGCATAGACGGGGATCTCAATGCCTTGTGCCTCGGCCCGGCCCCGGCACAGGGGTGAGCATACGCAGCCGAAAAGGTCCATGCACCTCGGGCAAATTGGCTTCGAGCAGATGCAACATTTGCCCGTAACAAACTGGTCGGGGTGCTTGAAGCAGCGTTGCGGGGCGGCGGGCGCCGTTTGTACCGGGTCAGTCTCCGGGGTTTGGATCCGCGCACGGGAGACAGGCGGTGGCTGGGACGTTGGTTGGACTGGGGTCGCCACGCCCAGCTCCTGCCGGATCAGGTGGTTGACCAGGTCAGACGAGTCCACGCCGCACGCGGGGCAGACGAAGCGCGCCGGCGTTTGCACCATCTCCGGCGAGACGTCGAAGGCGTACTTGGCGCCGCAGGAACACTGGATCTTCATTACGGGGTCGGGTTGAGCAAGACGACACCCTGGGTGAGCGTGACCGAAAAGGGCAGGCGGGATGGAAGGGCTGTGGAGCTGCCATCGCAGAACAGAAGGTTGCCTCCCAGCTTGTCGTGGTTGTTGCCCGGCGGTTTGCCCGTGCCGGAGAAGGCCTCCTCGCCGGCGTTCTTGGATTGGGTGTTCACCTGCTCATCGCTCATCAACGCCTGTTGCGAATCTGCCGCACGACGCCCCATGTAATAGGCATAACTGATCCGGTGCTGCCGGAACGGCTTGTCGGAGGGCGTAGCTGGAGCCTTGCTGCCGGGGCAGAGGAACACTGCGGTATCCGAGGTGTAGCGGGGCACCAGCGCGTCGAGCGCTTCAGCCGAGGTGCGCGCGCCGGCTGCGACCGGGAATGTGTCGGCGTGCTCACCGGCGTAGATGCTGAGAGCGACGTAAATCTTCTGCAGATGGGTCTGGCAATCCTGTCGAGCCTGGCGCTGGCGGTTCTGGCTGGTGCGAGGGCCCCAGTAGAGCGCTAAAAGCAGGAGGAGGATGGCCGCCACGGCCAGCAGCTCGATCAGCGAAAAGCCGGCGAGAATCCGCGCTTCAGCAAATCGGCGCCGGTGGAAATTCTCGCGCGAGGAGCGCAGATGGTTCGGCCCACGCTTCATGAGGGTTCTATAACCCCGATGAGTGCGATCGGCAACCGCGGATTGGCGAGCCAACAAACCCGCCAGGATGCTTCTCATTGATTGCTCCAAGCCGCCAGGGAGCCGGGGGCTAGGTCAGGACAATCTTGTCGCCCTCTTTCAAGGTCACGATGGCCTTCTTCCAATGCGAAGATTGGCCGGCCTGCTTGGTGCGCTGGCGGCGGAACTTGCCGCGCACATTCAGCGTGTTCACCTTCACCACTTTGACCTTGAAAAGGTCCTGCACCGCCGCGCGGATTTGCATCTTGTTGGCCCGCGGGTCGGCCATCAGGGTGTACTGGTTGTACTTCTCGCCCTGGCGCGTCCCCTTCTCGGTCAAACGCACGGTCCGGATGATTTCAAAAGAGTTCATGCTATTCCTTGGTTAGGCGCGTCTCCAGTTGCTCGAAGGCATTCCGGGTGAACACGAGCTTGTCCGGGCGCAGGACGTCGTAGGTATTCAGCAGATCGCTCGTCGTCAGCGCCACGCTCGGCACGTTGCGCGACGCCGTGCGTCAGGTTCTTGTCCGCCGCATGCGCCACAATCAGCGCGCTGCCCTTCAACTCCAGCGCGCTGAGCACGCCGATGAACTCCTTGGTCTTGTGGGAGCCGAGTTTCAAGTCATCCACCACCACCACGTCGCCCGCGCGCAGCCGCTCGGAGAGGGCCTTGCGCAACGCAAGCTGTTTGGTCTTGCGCGATACCTTCTTGCTGAAATCGCGCGGCTTGGGGCCGAACACGACGCCGCCGCCGCGCCACAGGGGCGATTGAAACGAGCCGGCGCGCGCGCGGCCGGTGCCCTTCTGCCGCCACGGCTTTTTGTTGGTGCCGGCGACTTCGCCGACATTCTTGGTGCAAGCGGTGCCCATGCGCTGGGCGGCCTGGTAGGCGACTACCGTGTCGTGCACGGCCTGGGTGCCCTTGCCGTCCTCGATGAGCGGGAATTTCACCTCCAGTTCGCCCTGGTCTGTTTCCTTTGATGTCTTTAATCGTAAGCTTCATGGCGGCACGTTACTTCTTCTTCTTGCCTTCGCTCTTCTTGATGTTCTCTGGCCGTTGCGCATGCGGCAACCAGCCCTTGGGGCGTTTCTTGGCTTCACGAATGACCACATAATCGCCGTTCGAACCCGGAATGGCGCCCCTGATCAACAAAACGTTCTCCGCTTCCCGGACTTGAACCACCAGCAGGTTCTGGGCAGTGCGCCGCACTTGACCCATGTGGCCGGGCATCTTCATCCCGCGCATCACGGTGCCCGGGAACAACCGCTGGCCGATGGCGCCGGAGCGGCGATGCCACCCTTTCGCGCCGTGCGTGCTGTCGCCCCCGCGGAAATGATGACGCTTGACGACGCCCTCAAACCCGCGCCCTTTGGTGAAGCCGATGGCGTCCACGTAGTCGCCGGGAGCAAAGAGGGCCGGTCCCACCACGTCCCCCGGCTTCACCTCCTTCGAGAAGTCGCGGAACTCCAGGATCCGCTTCACCGGCAGGCCGTTGAACTTCTTGATGTGGCCCAGCAGCGGCTTGGTCACCCGCTGCTCCTTCTGCTCGCCAAAACCAAGCTGCACGGCGTTGTAACCGTCGCTCTGCTGCGTCTTGCACTGCAGCACGCGGTTCGGACCCGCCAGCACGATGGTCACCGGGGTGATCACCCCTTTCGCGTCATAAACCCGCGTCTGGCCCAGTTTCTTTCCAAGTAATCCTAGTGGCATGACGTTATTAGAGAGTTAGATTTTGATGGTGATGTCCACGCCCGCGGGCAGGTTGAGCTTCTTCAACTCGTCCACCGTCTTCGCCGTCGGATCGATGATGTCAATCAGCCGCTTGTGGGTGCGTTGCTCGAAGGTTTCCTGCGATTTCTTGTCCGCAGTGCGGCGAGCGTAGGACGGTAAACCGCTCGATGCGGGTCGGTAGCGGGATGGGCCCGGCGACGCGTGCTCCCGTGCGTTTGACGGTGTCCGCAATGTCGCGGGCGGATTGGTCAATGACCCGATGGTCATAGGCCTTCAGTCGGATACGAATGCGTTGTCCAGCCATACAAAGAACAATTGTCTGTTAATGGTTTAAATAAAACTGTCCGCCCCCCGTTTTTCGGGCAACGGAGCGTGGAATATAGCAAACCTGCTTCCCCGCGCAACAGGTTTCTGAAGGAATTTTTGGGCAGGGGCGCATCTGGACACCACCACCAATCAAGGACTGGGCCAGAGGTCGTCCCAGTGAAAGTTGCGGCGGGCATCATCCAGCGCGCACAAGGCGCGCAGGCCCCGCCCGGTCCAGAACTGTCCCGACCGTTTGAAGCGGCACTGGCTTTGGCGGCAGGCCGATTCGACGGCTCCGCTGCCAATCGGCCAGCCGCGATCAGCGATCTCCTGGTAGTTCATTCGCCCCGCGTGCCCGGCAAAATAGTTCTGTTGTTTGCGCACCGTCTCACCCGCAGGGCCGCCAGGCGCCCTGAGCGCGGCCAATTCCTTCAACACCTTCTGTTCTTTGCCGTGCCGCAGCTCATGCAGTCGCGGTTCTACCCAGCCTCTGATTTGCACTTCATCGTCCGGACACAAAGCCCGGCTCATCTCCCACAAGTGCTCGCTGCCATGATAGAAATCCAAAACCTCGTTAGCCCCGGACCAGCGGTCGGCGGCCACGTTCCAAATCCAAGCGCTCCCGTCACCCAGCACCAGCTTGTCTTTGGCTCGTCCCAGGCCCCCCCGCAAGGCTTCCCAGTGCAATCGCCGCCCCAATTCCATGGGCTCACCATGCCAGCGTATCATCGTCTTCTCGGCCAAAATCCCTCGCCCCCCCTCAGTGTGGGCGGCTTGCTCATGCAGGTAGAAAACCCCGGTCTTCACTTCGTGCCATTCCACGCGCGCTTGCTTGGTTTTCTTCTTACCCCAGCCTGGACCGCGAAAGCGCGCCTGCCAACCATCCATCATCAACACCGCCAACTCCGAGGCTCGCCGTTGCCGGTAACACTCCTGGGGTAGTTCTTTAAGCCGTTGCTGCGTTTGGGCCTCCGCTCGCTCTCCCAAGCGTTGCACCAATGCGTGGATGACCGAATCGTCCCCCGTGCAACCCCACTTCTGGGCCAGTAAGACAGCGTCGGCATACGAACCCGCCAGCGTGGCCGTAAACGCTAACTTCTCCTCCAAGGCCGGACTCATCTCTTGGTGCGCCAGCAACCCCCACCGCTCCCGAATCGGACAGCCCCAATGCCCATCGTGGGGATCCTGCCCCTGCCAGATGCTCAGCTCAATGACGCCGACGACCGTGCGCAGGTGCATCGGCTGGCTTCGTCGATGCCACGCTTTGCGACCGCTGTGGGGGAAAAACTCCGCCGTGGCGGTCCGCTTCAAGTTGTAGCTTCTGTTGAAGCCGCTGGCGCATCCATTCGCGGCCTTCGGCTAAAACTTCCATCTCTAGCTCACGTAACGAGCGCAGTTCTGGAGTATCCGAGTTCATGATCCTTTCATCGGTTAATGGTTTCCTGTCTCGGATGAGGAACCAGATCACACCCCCATTAGGCCCCGGTTATGGTGGTACTGTCAAGATGCGCCCTTTGGGCAGACGATGGACGCCACGATCGGCGTGCTGGACCTGGGCGCCTGAAGGCCTTGTCATTACCCACATCTTTTCTCGGGGTGCAGTTAGTTGATTTGATAATGGGGCTGACGCGTTGAACTGTGGCTCGGTTGCAGTTCGTGGTGGGTTCCTCGCCGACGCCGGTCATGATCATGAGCACCACTTTGTTGACGCCCGCCCAGTGGGCGCAAACGGAATTTGCGCTCGGCCGCACTGGGAGACCGACGGCGCACACGACGTTTGGTGAAAATGGCCACGCGCTCTGGCGCAGAACTCCAGCGGGGACGCTGCCGCAAGCGTTTCCGGAATGGAAGGAACTCAAGGCGGCCTACCGATTTTTGAGCCAGCCGCAAGGTGAGGCTGGGACGAGATTCAAGCGGCTCATTGGCAACGCACCCTGGCGGTTTGCTGCAAGCCTGGGGAGTATCTGCTGATCGAAGACACTACGCGAACTGGACTACACGTGTCACTCGGCCACCGAGGAGTTGGGTTTCGATTGGCAATGGGCGGGGCCGCGGGATGCTGCTGCACAGCAGGCTGGCGGTGCGGGTGGAGGCGTGGGATGCTGGAGCAGCGGCCGGAAGGGATCGGTGGTGGGGTTGCTGGGGCAAAAGTGTTGGGCAGCGCCAGGGAGCGGCCAGCGCGGGCGAGAAACGTGGCGGCAGCGCGGGTCAGCCGGCCGCGGGAGTCGCAGCGCTGGGCGGAGGTGTTGGAACAAGTTGGGGGGCACCGCCGGAGGGCTGCCAATGGATCTATGTGGCGGACCGGGAAGCAGATTTTTACGAGCCGATCGAGCGCTGTCAGCGGCACGGGGAGCGATTTTGTCATGCGGGGCTATCGGGATCGGGCAGCTGGCCAGGGAGCGAGGAGCATCTGCTGGCGAGCGGTGGAGCAGGCGCCGGTGTTGGGACGGATGACCGATCGAGTTGCGGGCTCGGCCTGGGCGAGCCGGCTCGGCGTGGCGCATGGTGGAGGTGCGGGCGATGGCCGTGCGAGCTGCAGGGGCCGGGGCGACCGCTGGGGGTGCAGCGACCGGATGTTGAATCTCAACGTGGTGGAGGTGCGCGAGCTGGCGCCGCCGCCCGGGGTGGAGCCGCTGCACTGGTTGTTGCTGACCTCGCTGCCGTGTGAGCGACGTGGGCCGAAGTGCAAGCGGGTGGTGGGGCGCTATGCGGCGCGGTGGTGGATAGAAGAGTATCACAAGGCGCTCAAGACGCGGAACGGGCGTCGAAGACAGCCAATTGGAGGAGGCCTACCGGCTGGAAAACTTGCTGGCGGTGTTGGCCATCGTGGCGGTGCGCTTGTTGAATGCGCAAGTTATTGGCCCGAGCCGGCCCGACGAACCTGTGGAAGCCGCAATGCTTTGGGCCCCAGGCACTGAAGCTGTTGGCGGCGAAGTTGGGTTGTCCGGCAGGGGGGCTGGACCAACCGGAGCATGCTGATCGCGGTGGCGCGGCTGGGCGGCTTTCTGGCGCGCACGGCACGATGGTAGGCCGGGCTGGCAGACTATTTGGCGTGGGTGGCACCGATTGATGTGGATGTGCCGAAGGATTAGAACTCTTGAACGCAACAGAAAAAAGATGTGGGTAATGACAAGGCCTGAAGGCCGCAGCGTCCGTTGGCCTCTCCGCCCCAAGGAGCGCTCTGGGGCGACCTCACCCACAAGGATTGTCCCCCCTTGACTCTGGCAACGTCCGTCCACTTCACCCGTGCTCTCCCCAGTGACCACTGGCGAGGGAGTGGCCCTTCCGCCGTGGCGATGCGCTGGGTTCCCCGCTGCCCTCGCTAACTCTCTGGTGTCGATCCCTTCACGAGCCGAACCTGCCAACTCGGCGACTCACCGGCCAATTCGCTTGCAGCGCGCCAGCCGAGAGGCGTATTAGAACCCCTATGGACGACTCACTGCAGTGAATTCTTGGATTTCCAATAGGCTCCCGCGGCTCAAGCCCGCGCGCTCGCACCTTCTGCGCGCACCACGTGTCGATCCGCGTTAAATGAAAAAGATCCTCATCGCAGTAGCGATTCTCGGCTGGGTGGTCGTCCTGTTACTGCTGCTGCCGCCTGCCGAGCCGAGGTACCGGGGGAGGATGATCACGGCGTGGCAAAACGATTGGGCCGCCGGCAGGCAAGACGATATTCCCGCCGTTCTTCAACACATCGGCACGAACGCTATCCCGTATGCCGTGCGGAACCTCGCGTTGAATGATTCCAGGTGGCGCAGCAACTACTGCCGGCTGCAGGCCTGGTTGCCAAGCCCGCTCCAAAGGCTTATTCCAACACCCAAACCCCTCCTTAAGGTGGTCGATGGCGCAAACGTGTTCTTCTATGTGGGGTCCAACTCGATTCCACACGCTGTCACGCTCCTGAAACACAAGAGTCCAACGGTCCGACAAGCCGCTGCCTGGGGCTTGGGCGCGATCCGAAAGGAGTCCGCCGCTGCCGACCAGGCGATTCCCGCCTTAATTGAGGCGCTAACGGACCGGGATCGGCAGGTGCGGTTTTACGCCGCAATGTCTCTCAAGGACATGGGAGCGGCGGCTTCCAATGCTGTCCCAGCACTCACGAAGGTTGTGGCCGACACGGGTGTCGGGCCACAGACGAATTCTTACTTTTATCTGCGGGCGGTCGCCGCGGTCGCCCTGGGCAAGGTTGGTCCAGCCGCGGCCAGTGCGCTGCCCGTGCTTAAAGCCACGCTCCAGGCGCCGAATTCCTATCTCCGCGGCCAGGCCGCCGTCGCCATCTGGCGAATCAGCTTGGACGTGGACACGGCGTTGCCAGCGCTGCTGCGGGAAATGACAGGAGTGAGCGAACACTCCAAATGGGATTGGATCGTCGCGCTCGGGGAGATGGGTCCGCGCGCGAAGGCTGCAGTCCCGCAGCTCACCAAGGAGTTGGAGCAGGACAAAGAGCCATGGATTCTCGGACACGTTACCAATGCCTTCAAAAGCATTGACCCCGAGGCAGCCCGCGAAGTGGGCGTGAAATAAGCCAGCATCATCCAGGCCTCGAAGCCTGCTCTTGCCCTTGACTCTAAGCCGCGGCGCCCAGAGCCAGAGTGGTGGTCCGCCCGGCGTGGATGTTGACCTCGGCCAGGTGCTAATCTCTGTCGCCGACCAGTACCTCCACCTCCGAGAACCAGAACAGAGGTTTCCCGCCCCGCTTATAGCCCAAATCCGCACGTAAGAACTCGGCAGGCGACGCTGCCGAGTTTTTCTGGGGCGTTGGATCGGTAGCCGGGCGACTTTAGCGGAGGTTATCGCGAAGGCGGGAGGGGTTTTGGCTAGCCGCGGTGGGTATTCTTGAGAGCCCAGGCTTGATCGGCTGCGCCATTGGGGGACGATAAGACAAAAGCCCAAAATCGTCCTTAAGGACTTTGGGCCGTTGGAATTGTGAATAACTTTACGGGTGGCCTCAGGTGAACGCGGTGGCCTGAGTGGGCAAGGCAAAGACGGTCCAGACTTTCTGCACGCGAGCAATGGCTTCTTGGCTGGCGCGGAAGCGCAGACGCAGTTTGCATTGGAAGCGGCTCATGCGCCCGGCCAGATGGACCAGCAGAAGGCGGTACTTCTTAAAGCGAGCCGTGCGCTCTTGGGGTGAGAAACACAGTCCTTTGACGGCGCTGGCAATATTGTAAGCCAGCAGCGCCAGCTTGAACCAAGCGGCATTGACCGCAAAGTGCTGGCTGGGCATGTGTCCGCCGGCTAAAGCGTTTTTGACCTCATCATGCACATGCTCCACCGTGCCGGCCTTCTCCCGGTGCCAGTTGAGCAGCTTGGCCCCGTCCCAATCCAGGTTGGTGACCACGGCATGATGGCGCCGGTCGGTGCCATCGTTAAAGAGCACCCCCTGAGGTTTGAGCAGGCGCAGCCCGACATAGCGTAAGGGTTGACTGTTTTTCTTTTCTCCCGCCTCACCGGGCACAAAATCCACCTCCGCCCACTGGCGCAAGGTGCCGTCGGCTTCCTGGCGAAAGTCTTCCACTTCGACTTGGGGATCTGCGCAATGGCCTGGGCCAACTCCGGGCTCATCCGAGCACTGACGGCAAAGCCAATGCGCCCCGCCCGGTTCTTGGGCGCGGTCGGGATGCTTGAGCCAGCCCAGCAGATCGTTCTCGTGGCAGGCGGAGTCACCCCGGAAGTAGCGTTGCTGGATATGGTCCGGCAGCGCGGCAAAGGCCAGCCGGGCGCAGCTCAGGGGTTCCTGCTGCGCCGGCACATTGCCGTCCCGGAACTCATCGGCCAGCACCAGGTCCGCTTCGGCCCACACCGCCACCATCGGCTGATAACCCCGGCCCCCTTCATAGTGGGGTAGCGCGCTTTCTTTATGGCTCTCGATGATCGTCGCGTCCTGGTCCACCGTGGCGATGCGCAGGGGCTGTCCTTGCTCGGCGTAGAGCTTAGCCGTGCGGCGCACGCCTCCGGCCAGCACCGACTGCAGACCTTGGACCGGCTCACTGCTGGGCATGATGAAGCTCTTCTGCACTTCTCGCGGCGGGCCGTGCCAGCTCCAGCTTCTCATCATGGAAGCGATTGAGGAAGCCCCGCACGGCGCTGGTCTTGGGCAAGGCAAAGCCCAAACCTCGCTCCAGGCAATCGTCGCCCGCCAGCAGGGACATGTCCTCGGGGCAATCCCCACCGGCCGTTTGGAGCAGGACCACGCTTTCAATGTACTGGGCATCGGAGCAACCGCGTTGACGTTTCTTAAGCTTCAGGTTGGCGGCGACCAAATCGGGAATCCTCAAGGACCGATAGGCGCGGGAGGTCGCCAGGAGGCCGGCGTGGGGGCTGGCCATCTCGTCGAGCGGCCGTGGGTCAATTTCAAAGGGCGTCTTATGCTGAGTCGGTATGCGCGCGGACATGCAAATAATATAGACACAGTGTCTATGTCTTATCAACAGGAAAAATGCGCCTGGGAGCGGTTTTCCTCTCCTTTTTAGAAACTTACGTGCGGATCGGGCTTATAGGCTCGCCGCTTGACGCCCCGGGCGCGGTTCGGCAGCATCGGGCCACCATGAGCGCGACCGAAAACCACGCCTCTCCGAGCGACGGGGCGTCGAACCACGGTGCAGCCCCGGAAAATCCATCTCCAATCAATCTTCCCGGCAAGTCCTCTTCCATTGCGGGCCGCGCGATGTTGGCGGTGGTGCTCATGATTGGCTTTTATTTGCTGGCGCTGGGGATCGCGCTCGGCCTGCTCTACATTCCCTATGCGGAGTTGGTCTATGCTCATCGTATTCATGCCAAGATCGCCTTGGGCTGTCTGATCGGCGCCTTGGCGATATTATGGTCCGTGCTCCCGCGGTTCGACCGGTTTGAGGCGCCCGGGCCGGAGCTGACGCGGGCCAAACAGCCGCGGCTCTTTGACGAGATCGAAGGCGTGGCCAAGTCCGTCGGCCAAGCCATGCCGGCGGAGGTCTATCTGGTGCCGGACGTGAATGCGTGGGTGACCCAGCGGGGCGGGTTGATGGGGTTTGGCAGCCGGCGAGTCATGGGGCTTGGGCTGTCGCTGATGCGCGTGCTGACCCGATCACAAATGCGCGCCGTGGTGGCCCATGAGTTTGGTCACTATTACGGGGGTGACACGAAGCTCGGGCCCTGGATCTATAAAACGCGCGGCGCCATCGGGCGGACGCTGTCGTCGCTGGCGGGCGAGAAGGGCGAAGGCTCAATCCTGCAATGGCCGTTTGTATGGTATGGAAAGATGTTCCTGCGCATCACCCACGCCGTGTCGCGCCGACAGGAGTTCATGGCCGATGAACTGGCGGCCCGGGCGGTGGGATCCAAGCCGCTGATTGACGGGTTGCGCACGGTGCATGGCGTCGGGCCGGCGTTTCAGGCCTATTGGGCCAACGAATGCAGCCCCGTGCTCGGGGCGGGTTTCCTGCCCCCGCTCACTGAGGGCTTTGAACAGTTCGTGCGGTCGAGCACTATCTCGGAGATCGTCGCCAAGGCCCTCGACGTTGAGATGAAAGAAGGGAAAGCGGACCCGTACGACACGCACCCGCCGCTCAAGGAACGAATTGCGGCGGTGGCAAACCTGGCACCCGGCAACCTCGCAGCCACGGACCCGCCGGCCAGCTCACTGCTGGAAGACGTGCTTGCGCTGGAGGCTCAACTACTGGCCACGCTGGCCGGCGCAGAGCAAGCGGGCAAACTCCAACGCATCGGCTGGAGCGACGTTGGCACACGCGTGTATGTGCCGCAGTGGGCGAGCTTGGTAAAGGCGAACCCCGCAGCGCTGAGCGGCCTCACGCCCGAAGCCCTACCGAAATGGGCAGGCGATCTGAAGACCCTGGGCCAGCGTTGTGTTCATATCGGCGGACAGAAGGTGGAGGAAGAAGACGCGGAAGGCATGGCGGGCGCCGTCGTCGGCGCTGCGCTGGCAATGTTGCTGGTGAGCAGAGGCGGCAAGGCGGATACTGAGCCAGGCAAGCCGATCTGGGTGGTCTGGGAAGGCAGGCGATTTGAACCGTTCAACGTCCTGAAAGCCTTGGCGGCAGGCCGGATTTCAGCGGCTGATTGGCAACGGCAGTGTGCGGAACTGGCCATTGCCGACACGGACTTGGGGACGGTGGCAACCGCGGGCGCTGAGCTGGGCGGGGCTGGCCACACCAAACCTTAGCGGTGTCTCGGACACCCGAATCTTCCTCCACTGTACTGTATCACCCGGCGACGAAGAACAGGTGCTTCTGCCCCCAGGCGTTCAAGGCGTTGAAGCGCAAAGCGCCGCCGGAACACTCGCAGGCTACTCTTGCCCCGAAGGTTCCCAGGCGTGCTCCTTCGAAGTAGAGTTCACCGCTCTTGACGCCTGCGGGGAGCGGCAGGGTCATCGCCGCCTCTCCGTGGACCCAGACTTCCATCACCGCTCCGCCGGGTACCTGCCTTTGCGGCAGCACCGGAGCCCACGCCACCAGGGGGACTGGCTGGCTGGCGAACACAAATTCCCGCCCACCAATGGCAATGTTCCTGCAATTGTAGCCGGCGAACGCAGCCAATGAACCAGACGCATCGAGCCGAAACGCCATCGCCAACTCGCCTTCGTAGCTGACACGATGGCCGTTGACCTGGAAATCCCGCAGCGTGAGCGTGGCAGGAGGCAACGGGTTCCCCGCGAGTATCTCCCGGTCCTGCTCCGCGTCGCGGTGGAATCCGCCCGGCCAGCTTTCTTCGTGGGTTCGGTAATGCGCTGCCACACTGGTAGTGCCATTGGGAAAACGGCAAGCCACGTAAGGGGTTGTGCGGGAGACGACACTGGGGTTGTCGCTGCTGCCGGAGCCGGCTTGGCTTCCAGGGTAGGCCCCCAGGGCGAGCAGAGCTTCGAACCAGGTCCGCACCTCGGCGCCGAGCGAGGCCGATTGGTCGTCGCGCGGGCGGAAGCCAAGGAACGTCGCGCTGCCGTTCTTGCCCAGGGGCCGATGAACCCCGACGACCCTCTTGCCGACTTGGGCGACAACTTCAGTCCCCGCGTCCGGCTCGACGGGATAGGTCAGGTCAACCAGGAAGTCGGTGAGAATAGTCTGCGGCGGCACCTTGGCCAGCGCGCCGGAGAACTGAATGCTCCGACCATCGGCCACCTGGCCTTCCATCCCAAACTGAAGCGCTTTCACGCCGAACAGCTTCTGCCACCGGCCCAAGACGGGCTGGGCGGCGAGGTCGAAGCGCGGCGGAGGGCCCGACCAGATCAGCGTGCCGCCGTTGCCGGTGAATTTCTCAAGGAAGTCCAGCAGCTCGGGCGGCGGCAACGGCTCAAACAGGACGGCCAGCGTGCCGAACTTGCGCCCGGCCATCTCGATCCGCCCGTCCGCGCCCACCCGCGCGTGTTGGAGCAGCTTGCGCGGCGTGACGTAGTTGGCGTAGCCGTATTGGACCATCCACGAGCCGAATCGTTCCTCGCAGGCGACCAGCGACAGCGGATACAGCATGAGCACATCGGTGTCCCGGTGCTGCGAATGCTGCACCGCCTGGAACCAGGGACTGGCTGAGGCGCCAAAGGCGTCGCAGACGGCCTGATGCCGGCGCAGAACCTCATGCGGCATGCCCCAAGCCGCCGCATAAGCATAGGGCGTGCGATTCAGGATACCCGTCGAGCAGGCCAGCGCGATGCCGTAGTAATTCCGGTCCGACCAGCCGCCCTCGGCGTGGTCGTTGCCGCCGCCGGTGAGGAAGTCATTCCAGGCGAAGTAATCATCGCAGGCGGACGCGGCCTGCTGCACCGTGTTCGACCACAGGAAATCGGGCGTGTATTCGTACTTCCGCGGCGACGTAGGCAATCCGCCGGCCTCCCAGAAGTCGCAGGTCGGGCTCTGCGCCCAGGTGGCGTGGGCTCGCGCTTCCAACTCCTGGCCGTACTTCTTCTCGGCGAACTCTTTCGCGCCGGCGAACAGGTCCACCACGGTCATGTCCAGCAACTCGAAGTAGCGACGCCGCAGCAGGGCGGTCTGGTGAATCCCGTCCGCGCCCTCCCCCAGGACATGTTGCGCCGGCAGACGCGCCTCAAGGTTCGGCAGGAAGCCATGCTGTCCGTAGGCGAAATAGACCAGGTACTTGTCGAAGTCCTTGAACTCCTGACCGTAGAGCTCGGCGAACTTGGCCGCCAGGTGCGGCGTGAGGTAACGGAACGTGAACTGTCCCTCGTCATGATGGCTGCCGTAACCCCAATCTTGCTGGATGTGCATCTCGTCGGCATAAAGGCCGTTTAGGGGCACGCCAGCAGCGTGATACTGTTCTACCAGCCCCTCCAGGAACGGGCGCGCTTTGGGACTGAAGTAGTCCATTTCCGGCGTAGCGTAACTCACCACGACCAGAACGCGATCCAGCGCGCCGACCTGCGTTTCTCCCTGACCCTGCACCGTCAACCGGCGGGCGTGAGTGCTGGGCTGGGCCGATTCATCCACGTCTATTTCAGGTTTCGACTTCAGCTCGACTATTGCCGCCGGATCAACCCGGTAGAAGGTGGAACCGCTGATCCGATGCTCGCGAAAGGCGAACACCCGAACATCCGCGCGGCGGAGTTCGATGGTTCCCTTGTTGTTAGTCCAGCGCTGTTGCTCCCACAGTGAAACGGTGTAACGCCCGGTGGCGGGGTCGCGGTAGCCTTCGCGGTACTGCACCCAGCGGCCCGACTCGCCCGTCTTCTGCTGGTAGCCACGGCCAATCTCCAGAGGACTCAGCAGGCTCAGCTCCAGTCCCAGCCCATACTGCTTCAGGGTCTGACTGATCTTCGCGAGGCGCTGGAGGTAGGCTTCCGTATCTGGCAACAACTGTCTCGGCTTCCCGCCCTGGCCCTTCCGGTACTGCGACCAGAATTCGTCGAACGCCAGAATGACTGTGCGCGCTCCCTGCGCCTTGGCCCCTTCGCAAATCTTGCGCAGGGTTGTGACGTTGGGGCGTCTTGCTGAGGCTCAGATCCACCTCTTTGTCGGGGTCTTGCAGGTCTTCCAATTGCTGGTCGCTCACGAGGATAATCCCGCCCTTGGGCACGCTGAACCGCCACGGACCGGGAAAAGTCAGTGCGGCCTCCGGAAGCTGGCGCGCCTCTGCCCCGAACAGCCGAGGGCCTGGCGGCAGGGCGGAAACCGTGATGCCGGCCGCCGCCAGTCGGCGCAGAAAATCCCGGCGCGAGTGCGAAGTCACGAATTGCAGCATTAAGAATGGACGAATTTGGGGCCGGAGTATTCGCGCCAGCCTGCAGATGGCTTGCGGCCAGTCTTTGAAGAGCCTGTGGATGATAAGAAGGATGAGGTGGTTGTGCCGCCATTCCCCTTTCAGGGCTCGAGATCGGTGGGCATAGTCTTCCCAGGGCGTTGCCCTGGGCTTTACGATGCGCGCCCTTCAGGCGGAATACGGTGTTGACCCGGGCTGGATTATCCAGGCTCCTGAGGCGGGTAGCCGGCGTTCCGGTGAACTGGATTGTGTGAGCCTTTCAGGCAAACGGCCTGAGCCAAAGGGCAGAATGAAGAACGCAGAAATGCCGGGTGCCGGGGCGGAGGTTGCGGCGTGAGGCGTGGCGCTGCTTCCGGACCCGAGTTTTTTGCTCTTCCGCGAAGAGGATGCATCTGCTACTGGTCACGCAAGTGATACTATGAAATTGCTAGCTTTCCAACCTTTCGCAGGCGCGGCTCTGGCCGCCCTGGGTGCGCTGCTCCTCACCGGGTGTGCGACCGTCACCGAAACCGGTCGCAGCCAGTTGAACCTGGTCTCGCCCCAAGAGGAAATGAAGCTGGGCATGACTGCATTTGAGGAGACCAAGCAGAAGACGCCCATTAGCAAGGATGCGCAAACCGCCGCGAATGTGCAGCGAGCGGGCCAACGCATCGCCGCCGTCGCCAATTTGAAGGACGCGCAGTGGGAGTTTGTCCTTTTCGAGAGCGCAGAAGCCAACGCGTGGTGTCTGCCCGGCGGCAAGGTCGGGGTGTACACGGGCATCCTGCCCATCACCAAGGACGAGGCGGGGCTGGCGACGGTGATCGGTCATGAGGTGGCTCATGCCACCGCGCATCACGGCGCCGAGCGGATGAGCCAGCAGATGGCGGCCCAGCTCGGCGGCAACGTCGCGGGCGCGCTGGTTTCCGGCAAGAGTCAGACGACCCAGCTCGTGGTCGGGCAGGCGTACGGCGTGGTCAGCGAGGTCGGCGTGTTGCTTCCTTACAGCCGCAAGCAGGAGTCGGAGGCCGATTACATCGGGATGCTCTACATGGCGCGTGCCGGTTACGACCCGGCGGCAGCAGTCGCGTTTTGGGAGCGGTTCGCCGAGTACAATCGCCAGCACGGCGGCAGCCAGGGGCTGTCTTTCCTGCGTACGCATCCGCTGGACGCGCAGCGCATCCAGGCCCTCAAGGCCGAACTGCCAAAAGCGCGCGCCGAATACGAGAAGGCCAAGGCTGCCGGGAAGTAGCCAGGTGATCGGCGGGGCTATCGGCGATAGGCTTCCGCCAGCAACGTCACGGGGTGCACCACGCGCACGTTCAAGCCCTTCTGCTTCATGCCGTTGATGAGCTGCAGCAGGCAGCCCGAGTTGCCGTTGGCCACAATGCTGGCGCCCGTTGATTGGATGTGCTTGAGCTTGCGGTCGAGGAGCTGGTTGGCCATCTCCGGCTGCACGATGTTGTAAATGCCCGCGCTGCCGCAGCACCACGTGCTCTCCGGCAACTCCACCAGCTTCAGGTTCGGAATCAGGCCCAGCAACTGGCGTGGCTGGGCGGTGATCTTCTGCCCGTGCGCCAGGTGGCAGGACTCGTGATAGGTCACCACTTGCGGCGGGGCGTGGTTGGCCGGCGGCTGCACGCCGATCTCGATCAGCCACTCGTGGATGTCCTTGAGCTTCTTGTCCCAGAGCACGGCGCGGTCGCGATAAGCCGGGTCATCGGCGAGCAGCTTGTGGTAGTGCTTGAGGTGGGAGCCGCAGCCGCCGGCGTTGCTGATGATGGCGTCGAACTGGTCCGGCGGGAACTGCTCCAGTTGCTTGCGGGCCAGCTCCTGGGCCATCCCCCATTCGCCGTTGTGGGCGTGCAGCGAGCCGCAGCAAAGTTGCTCGGGCGGCGTGACCACCTCGCACCCGTTCCGCGCCAGCACTTCGACCGTGTCGCGGTTGATGTCGCTAAAGATCAGGTCCTGGGCGCAGCCGGTCAGCATGGCGACGCGATACTTCTTTCGGCCGACGGCAGGGGTCACCGGGGCAATCAACTGCGCCGAGAACTTGGGCTGGATGTCGGGCGTGAAGGCTTCCAGCTCGCGCAGGCGCTTGGGCAGGAGCTTCAGCACGCCGCTGCGCCGAACGAGCGTTTGCAGACCAAGCTGCTGGTAAAGCCGCAGGACGCGGCCTACCAGCCGCAGGTGGCGCAGGTCCATGAACAGCCACCGGATGGCGAAGTGCGCGGATCAGGTTGCGCTTCGGCGACTTGAGCACGCCGCTCGACTCGGCCTCGGCCCGCGCGTGCTCGAACAGCTCCGCGTAGTTCACCCCCGCCGGGCACGCCGTCATGCACGCCAGGCAGCCCGAGGCAGAAATACATCTCGTCGGCAAACGTCTGCGTGACATCCAGCCGCCCATCGGCAATCGCCCGCATGAGCGAGATGCGACCGCGCGGCCCGTGCCGCTCCACCTTCGTCGCGTCGTAGGTCGGGCACGTCGGCAGACACAGCCCACAGTGCATGCATTGCTGCACCACCGAGTAGTCCAGGCCCTTGAGATGGGAAAAGGCGGCACTCATCGAATGTCCCCCGCCCGCGCCCATGGCCAGTAGACCTTGGTTGCCTTGCCGATGATGCTCCGACGCGGGACGGCCCCAAAATGTCGGCTGTCCAGGCTGTTGGTGGCGTTGTCTCCCACAGCGAAGTACTGACCCTCCGGCACAACATAGACATTCGTATCCCCTTGGGGATGAATAATGAATGGCATGCTGAAATTGCTGCCTGCCAAGACCGCCGGGTTTTCGAGAGGTCTATCATTGATGAAGAGCCGCCCTCCGGTGATTCGGACTTTGTCCCCCGGCAGGCCGGCAACACGCTTCCCAAAATACTGCCCCTTGGGGACCATCGACGCATCCAAGGCGTCCGTGCGTAAAACAACAATGTCCCCTCGGTGTGGCGCGCCAAACCAATAGGCTGAGGTCTGCGCAAGCAGGTGGTCGCCCGAATGGAGCGTTGGCTCCATGCTTCCTTGGCGCGCCTGGAACACCAACGCGAATTGATGGACAACTGGGGCCTTAAACCCTCTGAGCAGGCCAGCGAGCACAAGGAACAGGAGCCAGCCCCGGATGCCGAACTTCGAAACGGGCTTGTACGACAGGACCAACATCCACAGGGTGAGAACTGCCAAGCAGGCAGCCAACACCGCGAAGGCTGCCAAACCGGGAATGACGGGCACCGGCGCAAGCGCCACCAGCACCACCCACAACGCTGTTAGCCCCAGGAACCAGCGCAGGCCGGCCTTCCGGTTGCCCGCCAGAAAGATGCCCGCGCCCGGAATCAGCAGGGAGAGCAGCACGCCAACCCACCGATGGTAGGTCGGTATTCCAGGTGCCGTCCCAACACCAACAGGGGCGTTCGGTTCCATAGCCTGCATTCTCAATCGAACATCTTCCCCGGGTTCAGAATCCCGCCCGGGTCCAGCGCCCGCCGCAGCTCCCGCATCACCCGCATCTGCGCGTCCCCGGCAAACTTCGGCAGGAACGACTTCTTCGACACGCCGATACCATGCTCGCCGGTAATGGTGCCGCCGAGACGAATGGCCTCAGTGAAGATCTCCTTGAAGGCCTCCTCGACGCGGTGCATCTCGTCCTTGTTGCGCTCGTCGGTGAGGAAGGTCGGATGCAGATTGCCGTCTCCCATGTGGCCGAACGTGCCGATGCGCAGCTTGTACTTGGCGGCGACGGCGGCGACGAAGCGGATCATCTTCGCCAGCTCGCTGCGCGGCACGGTGGCGTCTTCGAGAATGGTCGTGGGCGCGACGCGCGCCAGGGCCGAGAAGGCGCTGCGGCGGGCGGTGGCCAGTTTGTTGCCCTCGGCCTCGTCCTTGGCGACGCGCACCTCAACCGCGCCGTTCTTCCGGGCGATGCTCTCCATCTTGGCGGCTTCATCGGCGACGCGCGCCGGGATGGCCGTCGGTTTCCATCAGCAGCAGCGCCTCGCAATCCAGCGGCAGGCCGACCTTGGCGAAGTCCTCGACGCAATGGATGGTGGTGCGATCGAGGAATTCCAGCGTGCAGGGTATAACCTGCGCGGCAATGATGTCGGAAACGGTCTGGGCGGCTTGGTCCATCTGGGCGAAGGTAGCGACCAGCGTCTTCTTGGCGGCGGGCTTGGGGATGAGCTTCAGCAGGACTTTGGTGATGACGCCGAGCGTGCCCTCCGAACCTATGAACAGATCGCGCAAGGAATAGCCCGCGACATCCTTCACGCACTTGTTGCCGGTCCAGAGCACCTCGCCGTCCGGAAGAACGACCTCCAGCCCCATAACGTAATTGCGCGTGATGCCGTATTTGAGCCCGCGCAAGCCGCCGGAGTTCTCGGCGACATTGCCGCCGATGGTGGAAATCTTCATGGAACCGGGGTCAGGCGGATAGAACAGCCCGGCGGCACCGGCAGCGTCGGCAATGGCCTGCGTGGTAGCGCCCGCCTCGACCAGCAGGGTGAGGTTGGCGCGGTCCAGTTCCAGGACTTTGTCCATCTTCGCCAGGCACAGGACGACGCAATCAGGGCTCGGGAGGCTGCCGCCGCTCAGGCCGGTGCCGGAGCCGCGGGTGACAATGGCGGTCTTCGCCTGGTTGGCCAGTTTGAGCACGCCGACCACCTGCTCGACGGTCTTGGCGAACGCGACGCAGCCCGGCATTTGTTGCAGCGCGGCCGTGCCGTCGAAGGAGTAGGGGATCAGGTCTTCCTTTTCGGTCAGGACATTGTCGGCGCCCACAAGCTGGCGCAGGTCGGAAAGGATATTTTGCCCGAGTGACATAAAAGTTCGCCCGCGCAGAATGTTCGAGGCCGGGGGCGCGGTCAAGGAAACGAGCGACGCGGTGAAGCGAGCGAGTTGGAATCATAACACCTGTGGAGTGATTCTTCCGCGGCCGGTAAACGGTGGAAATCAGGGCTCGCGAGGACGCTCGCCCTCCCCGGTTCGGGTCTTGACACAGTGTCTGACGTCGGCGGCTACGTGGGAAATGTCCGGGCTACGGCACCACCACGGCTCGGTAGAAGCGCTGGGGGAGGTTCGTGGAGGCGGGGTCGGCGAAGTAGAGTGGGCCGGTGCCGAGCGTGTTGGTGGCCAGCGACGTCCAAGCTGCCAGGTTCGTCGAGGCCTGAATTACCACCGTCTGGCCCGCCACACCCGTGAGACTGAACCCGAACTGGTTCGTCTGGAACCCAAAATCCCCGCCCATCGCGCCAATCGCCGGTGGCGGCAACGGCCCTTCGTGATACCGGACACGGTAAAAGCGGCGCGGCAAACCGCTTGACTCCGGGTCGGTGAAGAAGATAACACCGCCGCTGGGCACCACGTTGGTTTGGATCGCCGTCCATTGCACCAGGTTAGTCGAGGCTTCAATTACCACGGCCTGGCCAACCGCGGCGCTGACCTTGAACCCGAACTGGTTCGTGCGAAAACCCATGCCGCCGTCGTTCGCCACGATCGTCGGCGGGTTGACGGTCAACACCGCGACCGCGCTGGTGACACTGCCAAAGGTATTGCTCACGACCACCTCGTAGCTGCCTGCGTCGCTGCACCGCACATTGGTCAAAGTGAGCGAAGTCCGCCGTGGCGGCAACCAGCGCCGCACCGTTCTTCCGCCATTGATAGCTGAGCGGCGGCGTGCCCACCGCCGTCACGCTGAAGACCGTCGTTTGGCCCGCATCTTTCGTTCGGCTCGGGGGCTGGCTGGCGATGAAGGGGTCCGGCACGCTGAACATGGCGACCTGGCTGGTGACGCTGCCCAGGGCGTTGCTAACCACCACCGAATACCCGCCCGCGTCGCCGCCTGAGACATTGCTCAGCAGCAGGCTTGTGGTGTAGGCGCCGAACACATTCCCGTTCTCATTCAGGGCTATGCCGTCCTTGTACCACTGGTAACCCAGCGTCGGGCTGCCTGCGGCCAGCACGCTGAAAGGCGCCAGCGTACCTGCGAGGTTCGTTCGGCTCGCCGGCGGGATGCTGATCGCCGGCGGACCGATGCTGGTATCGGTAAACCAGACCGACGTGTTGTAGCGTCCGGATGCAACAGTGCCGCGGGCACGGACAGTAGCGCCGGCGGGCACGACAACGTTGGTTGCCTGCCACCCGCCCGCGACGCGCGTGCCCGGTCCCAGGCTGAACCAGTTGGCGCCGTTCGTCGAAGCATCGAGGTCCACCCGCCAGACCTCGGGACTGGTCCCGCTACGCTGCCAGGTCAGCGTCGTGCCCTCGAGAGTCAGGCTTTGGACCGGCGGATACGTGTTGCTCAGCCGCCCGATCTCGGCGCGGTTCTGCCCTCCCAGGGTGGAGAAACTTCCGCCCGCGAGAATCTGGCCGTCCGGCTGGATGGTCAGGCCGTAAACGGTGCCGCCGGCTCCCGGATTGAACGTCAGATCGGGGGTGCCATCGGTATTAAGCCGGCCGATACGGCTGCGCGTCTGTGTGCCCAGCGTAGTAAACTCTCCCCCCACCAGAATCCCGCCGTCGGTTTGCAGAGCCAGGCAACGCACGATGGAATTGGCCGAGGCATTGAAAGTGGCGTCCAGGGTCCCGTCGGCATTGAGCCGGGCGAGGCGGTTGCGCGTCTGGCCGCCCAGCGAAGTAAAGGGTCCGCCCACCAGAATCCTGCCGTCCGGCTGCACGACGAGCGAAAGCGGAATGTCATTGGCGCCAGGGTTAAAGCCCGGGTCGAGGCTGCCATCCGGATTCAGGCGGGCGATCCGGTTGCGCGTCTGGCCGCACACACTGGTGAATGCGCCTCCAATTACCATCCTGCCGTCAGGCTGCAGGGCGATGGAATAAACCAGATCGTTGGCACTCGCGCTGAACGTCGAGTCCGGAGTTCCATCCGGGTTCAGCCGGACGATGTTGGTGCACGACTGCCCACCCGCACTGGCCAAACCACCGGCAGCGACCATTTTTCCGTCTGGCTGCAGTGCCAGGGCGTACACACCTGCGAGATCACCACCAAGCCCCACGAGAGCCGCATTGAAGGCTTGATCGAGCGAGCCGTCAGGGTTGAGCCGGCCCAGGTAATTCCGTGCCTGACCTCCCAGGTAGCGGGACCAGCCGCCCACCAGGATCTTGCCATCGGCCTGGATGGCCAGGGCAAACGTCCAACTATCTCCCCCCGGGTTGAAGGTGGCGTCCAGCGTGCCATCGGCGTTAAGGCGCCCGACGTAGGTCCGGGTCTGGCCACCCAGCCGCGTGAAGTTACCTGCCACCACAACCTTCTCGTCGCCTTGCACCGCCAGGGCATAAACACCCGGGTAAGAACCCCATCCGCCACTGGCGCCGGGGTTGAAGGAGTCGGTCGCCGACGGCAGAGCCAGCACGGCGCCGGTGGTCGTGGCGCTGCCAAAGAGGTTGCTGACGGTCATCTCATAAAGCCCCGCATCCGCCCACTGGACGTTGGTTATGGTCAGCGAAGTCTGGGTAGCGCCCGCCAACGCCACACCGCCCTTGCGCCATTGATAGCTCAAGGGGGTCGTCCCAATTGCACCGGCCCGGAAGACGACCGTCTGCCCGGCGTTGGTGACCTGGCTGACGGGCTGGAGCGTGAGCAAGGGTTCTACCACCCACAAAGCGGCGACGGCGCTGGTTATACTGCCGTAGCTGTTGCTGATGACCACGGAGTAGCCGCCGCGGTCAGCGCCGGCCGCGGCTAACACCATCAGGGTGGGTGTGCGCGCGCCATAGATGTTCGCCGCGTTATCCAAGACTGCGCCGTCTTTGAGCCACTGATAGGTGAAGGGCGGAGTGCCCGCAGCCATGACGCTGAACGTCGCGTTCGAGCCAAAAAGGTTGGTCTGGCCTGCCGGCTGAATACTGATCGCCAGCGGGCCGGCGCCGTCCTCGACAAACCACGACGAGCCGTTCTGGTAGCCTGCGGTCACATAGCCACGCGCGCGAATCGTCGCTTCGGGCGGGGCGGTTAGGCCGCTCAATTGCCAACTGCCGGACACGTAGGTCCCTGCGCCGAGGCTCAGCCAGTCGGTGCGGTTAGTAGAGATCTCGAACGCAGCCCGCCAGATTTCGGGGCTGGCGCCGGCGCGGAGCCAGGTGACGTTTGTGCCGGTGAAGAGCAGGCTCTGGGACGCCAGGTCGGGGTTGGCGATGCGGGCGACGCGAGTCCGGGGCTGTCCGCCAAAGGTCGTGAAGTTTCCCCCGGCCAGAATGCGGCCGTCGGCCTGCACGGCCAGGCCATATGCAATATTGTTGGCACCCGGATTGAAGGTTGGGTCCGAAGTGCCATTCGCGTTCAGGCGGCCAATGTAGCTGCGCGACTGGCCGCCGAGAGTAGTGAAAGAGCCTGCGGCAAGGATCTTGCCATCGGCCTGCAGTCCCAAGGCATACACGATGGCGCCCGCGCCTGGGTTGAACGTCAGATCCAGGGTGCCGTCCTCCTGGAGTCGCGCAATACAGTTGCGGGTCTGCCCCGCAAGGGAAGAGAATCCGCCCCCCACCAGAATCCGGCCATCCGGCTCCACCAGCAGCGAATAGATGGTTCCAGGAGTGCCCGGGTTAAAGTTGGTGTCGCAAATGCCGCCGGCCCCTAGCCGCCCGATCCGGCTGCGCGCCTGTCCGGCCAGCGTGGTAAAGGCCCCCCCTACGAGAATGTTGCCATCGGGCTGCACGGCCAGACTGTACACGTTGCCGTTGGCGCCGGGATTGAACGCGGTGTCCAGCGTGCCGTCGGGGTTGAGCCGGGCGATGTTGGTGCGCGGCAGGCCGACGACGTTGGTGAAGACGCCGCCCAGCAGGATCTTGCCATCCGGCTGTAACGCGAGGCAGTACACGTAGGTGCCTGCAGCCCGCGGGTTGAAGGATGGATCAAGGGTGCCGTCAGGGTTGAGCCGGGCCAGGTTGGTGCGCGACTGCCCGCAGAGCGTGGTGAACCGGCCACCCACAAGAATGCGGCGGTCCGGCTGAACCGCCAGCGCATGAACCAGGCTGGAAGAGCCTCCCACCGGCGGGTTGAAGGCGGCATCCAGCGTGCCGTCAACATTCAGCCGTGCCAGGTTGCTGCGGACCTGGCTGCTGAGCGAAGTAAAGGCGCCGCCCAACAGGACTTTCCCATCCGGCTGAGGCGCCAAGGCATAGACGGTGCTGTTGGCGCCCAGGTCGAAGGCATCCACCGTGGGCGTGAACGTGAGTGTGGCGGCGCTGCTGACGACAGTGCCGACGGAGTTGCTGAGCACGACATCGTAAAGCCCCGTGTCAGGCCACTGCACGTTGGTGATGGCGAGGGCGGTGGAGGTTGCGCCCGCGAGGTTGATGCCGTTGAGCCGCCATTGGTAAGTCATGGGCTCGGTACCTTTGGCTGAAACCGTGAAAGTGGCGGAACCGCCGGGCGTGGCCAATTGACTGGAGGGCGCCTCTGTGATCACCGGAGCTCGGGCAATGACTGTTACTGACGCCACAGCGCCAGTCAGAACCAGAGAGTCGTTCCTGACCACGATAGAGTAGATTCCTGCGGCTGCCTGTTGAGGGTCGTGCAATGCGAGCCAGGCATTTGTCTCGCCCACAATTGGGGCGCCGTTGAACAGCCACTGATAGGATAGCGGAGGCCTCGCCACAGCCTCAGCGAGCAGAACCAAGTTTTCACCGGCGAGCGAAATCCGATCCGCCGGCGGACTGAGGAGCTTAATCGTTCCCCAATCAACGAGTGCTGCGCTCAGGCTGAGCCCTGCGGCAATGGCGTCTACGTTAGTTACGAGTGCCGGCGTGTCGGTTCGACCTTCCGTGTTGTCACCCCAACCGATAACGCGCCCGTCACTTCTCAGGGCCATGCAGAAATTACCACTGGCCGCGATAGCTACGATGTTCGAGGCGTCAGTTGGCACCGTGCATTGGCCCGAGGTGTTGTCACCCCACGCCGAGACCACGCGGTCGGCTCTGAGTGCCAGGCTGTGGTTTAACCCGGCCGCAAGCATGATACTATTTGTAGCTGAAGTGGGAACAGTTGCCTGCCCCCAGTTGTTTAGCCCCCAGCCCAAGACGCTTCCGTCGTCACGCCACGCCAAGCTGTGGCTGCCGCCCGCCGAAAGGCCCACGATATTCGTGGCCGTTCCAGGAACACTGGTTCGTCCATTGGAAGAGTTGCCCCACGCGACAACTGTGCCGTCTTGCCGTAAGGCAAGAACGTGCGTCGCCCCGGCGCTGAGGGCGATGACGTTGGTCGCCGCCGAAGAAGCGTTTGTTTGTCCGTAATAGTTGTCCCCCCAGACCACGGGCCAGCCGCCCGCGGAGAGCGCCGCGCTGAACGTATCTCCAGCGGTGACGGTCACGATGTTTGTGGCGGCGGGTGGCGGCGTGCTTTGCCCCCAACTATTGTTGCCCCACGCCATGACGGTACCGTCGTCGTGTAAGGCCACGACGTGATAGCCACCGGCGGCAAGTGCCGTCAGGCTCGTCGCCGCCGGGGGCACGTTCGATTGGGAGAGACTGCTACTTCCCCAGACGGCCGCTTGGACCGCCGTGATTTGCACCGGGCCAGAGGTCACCGCCCCCAGAGTGTTCGTGGCCACCATCCGATAGATGGCAGAATCCGCCCACGTGAGGTTGGTCAGCGTGAGCGTCGCATTTGTTTCGCCTAACAGGTCCACGCCTGCCTTTTGCCATTGGAGCGGGATGGGATCCGTTCCCCGCACGGTTGCGGTGACCGAGAGAGTAGCTCCCGGCAAGTCTACCAAGTTTGTGGCGGAGAGCAGGATGCGCGGCGGCGAGGAGATGACATTGATCTGGGCGGGCGCGCTTGTGACCGAGCCAGTGATATTCGTAACCGTGGTTCGATACGCACCTTGATCTCCCGCTTGGACATTGCGCAGCCAGAGACAGGGCAGGTCGGTTTGGGCGACTAGGTTTCCATCGCGACTCCACGAGTAGTTCAACGGCATCGTGCCGAGCGCCTTGCACGAAAGCAGAACACCGTCCCCCGCCAGGACGGTTTGACTGCGCGGCGAGGTTAGGATCTGCAAACCTGGCACGTTGAACAGCGCCAAGTTATGTTCACCCTCAGCCGCGATGGCCGAAACGTTTCCCAAGCCCGGCGGAATCGTGCCTTGTCCTTGCGAATTCGAACCAACCACCACCACAGTGCCGTCCTTGCGCAAGGCAATCCAATGGGCCGCCGCACCGTCCATCGCCACGATGTCATTCAAGCCCGAATCGGTGTCCCAGACGAACAGCCGCCCATCGCTCCGCAAGGCCAAGGCAGAGTCATACGAGGCGCCAACCGCCACGATGTTGCTGACCGCAAGTGTGAACCGGCCCGGCAGCCCCCACACCAGCACGGCCCCGTCACTCCGCAGTCCGACGCTGAACGTGCCGCCGGCGGCAATGTCCACGATGTTGGTCGCCTCGTCCGGCACTACGGTCATCCCCCAGAAATCGTCCCCCCATGCAAACACGCGACCGTCCGTGCGCAGGGCCATGACATGGATGTTACCGACGGAAACCTTGATCAAGTTGGTTGCGTCGGCTGGGTAGTTCATTACTGACGCTTGCTGGCTCCAAATCCAAAGACTGCTGTCGGAACGAATTCCCATGCTGTTGAGGCCACCGGCGGCGATGCTGATCAGGTTGCTGATTCCCGGAGGTGGGAGTTCGGCGGCGTGTCCCCACTGCACCAAACGTCGATTGTCAGTCAACGCCAACGTATGCACCACCCCGGCCGCCAAGGCCACAATGTTCGTGGCGTCCGCGGGCACATTGATCGCGCCATCGTCACTTGCTCCCCAACCCACGACGCTGCCGCCAACCGCAAAGGCCCTGGTGCCGGACAACAACCCTGCGAGCACGACAACGACGTGCAGTAAGGTAAGGGTCTGCGGGGCAACAAGTGATTTCGCTTCGGGGGGTTGAAGTCGGGTGTCCTTGGAAGCCAAGGACCTGCGGCTTGGGGCAGAGGGGCCCAAGCCAGAGCCATCGCCTACGCAACACATGGTCACACCACCTGTTTACGAGGGCCTATCCCCGCCTGTCAATCCCAGAACAGCGCCCCCAAGCCGTAACGATGGTGTCGGGAGTGGGGAGCGCGCGCGTCCCGCGTGCTGCCAACGGCGTCCCGCCGTTGGCCTCAATTCCCGCTCATTCTTCACCACCTGGGGTTCGGATTTGGCGGACGAGAGTTTGCGGCGGGACGCCGCAAACGACACGCCAGAGGCGTGTGCTCCCCATTTGCTCGCGGATACTTTATCCGTGAAATCGGTGTAATCCGTGGTTATTGATGTCGAACTGCTCGGCGTGAAGCCCGGCTGTTATTGACGCCAACGCCTGGTTTGAGAATACTCCGATCACTTCAGGAACCGGTGGAAGACTTCACCGGGCGTGCGAGTCAAACACCAGTATTGGAAGGAAGCAATTATGCGAAGAGCTAGAACCAGTCGGAAAATGTGTTTAGTGATAGCGGCGGCGCTGGCGGCGTGGGCCGGGCTTGCCAACACTGCCAAGGCAGAAGTGCGGCTGCCGAAAGTATTCTCGAGCCACATGGTGTTGCAGCGGGAGAAACCGCTGGTGATCTGGGGATGGGCGGAGCCGAATGAGAAGATCACCGTCGCACTCGCCACCGGCAGCCGGCAGGCCCAGGCCAATGAGCGGGGCGAATGGAAGGTCGTGCTTCCCGCCATGAAAGCCGGCGGCCCGCACACGCTGACGGTGAGCGGATCGAGCACGGTGCGGTTCGAGGATGTGATGATCGGCGAGGTGTGGCTCTGCTCGGGGCAATCCAACATGGAGATGGGTGTCGGCGTGTGCCGGGACGGGAAGAAGGAGATTGCCGCGGCCGATTACCCGGGCATCCGGCTGCTGAAGGTCACCAAGAGCTGGAAGCCGATGCCGCAGAGTGACATCGAAGGAACCTGGAAGGCATGCACGCCGCAAACCATCGCCGAAGGCGGCTGGGGCGGATTTTCCGCCTGCGCGTACTTCTTTGGCCGGGAGTTACACAAGAAACTGGGAGTGGCGGTCGGACTGATTGACTCAAGCTGGGGCGGCACGCGGATCGAGTCCTGGACGCCGCCGGAGGGCTTTGCGGCGGTGCCGGCGCTGCAGCAGGAATACAAGAAGGTGCAACTGGGCGATCCGCGCACTCCGGCTCATCAGCAGCGCCTGGAACAGGTGTTGCAGGAGGCGGAACGCTGGCTCGCCACCGCCCGGCAGGCGCTGACCGACCGCGCGCTCGTCCCGACGATGCCGACTTACCCTGCGGAATTGCTGCCGCCGCATGACGTGCAGCACGCGACCGCCCTCTATAACGGGATGATTCATCCGCTGCTTCCGTTCGCTCTGCGCGGTGCAATTTGGTATCAAGGCGAGTCCAATGCCACCGAGGGCATGTTGTATGCCGAACGGATGAAGGCGCTGATTGGCGGCTGGCGGCAGATGTGGGGCGAAGGTGAGTTCCCGTTCTACTTCGTGCAAATTGCGCCCTACACTTACGGCTTCAGCCCGGAGGTGATTGGAGAGTTCTGGGAAGCGCAGGCGGCGGCGCAAGCAGTCCCCAATGTCGGCATGGCCGTCATTAACGACATCAGCGACCTCAAGGACATTCATCCGACGAACAAACAAGATGTGGGGCGGCGGCTGGCGCTGTGGGCGCTGGCCAAGACCTACGGGCAGGCGAAGCTGGTTTATTCCGGCCCGGTCTTCAAGGCGATGACCATCGAAGGCGATAAGCTGCGCCTGACGTTCGATCATGTCGGCGGCGGGCTGGCCAGCCGCGACGGCAAGCCTCTGAACTGGTTTGAAGTGATTGACGCGGACGAAGGGGGCTTCGTTCAGGCGGAGGCGCAGATAGACGGTCCGGCGGTAGTGCTGAGCGCGCCCGGCGTGAAGCACCCCGTGGCGATGCGGTTTGCCTGGAGCATGTTGGCGGAGCCGAACCTGATGAACGCCGAGGGCCTGCCGGCGGGCGCGTTCCGCGCCGGCACGGAGCCCAAGCGCGACCTGCTGGTATTGAAGGTGCCCGAGGTGAAGGACTACCAGTTGGTGTATGACCTCGACCTGGGCAAGCTGGGCCCGGACATCAAGTATGAGGTGGACAACCGCAGCAAGATTCAGAAGCCGTTCGACCGCGTCGCCTACTTCCTGGAATTGCAGGGCGCGGACCGGAACACGCAGTACGTGTATGTGTCCATGGACGCATTTACGGACTCGCTGGATAAGATCGGCGTGCCGACGGCCAAGTCCGGCGCGCGGTTCCAGCAGAACGTGGCGAACATGAACGTGTATTCAAATGTGAAAGGCATCGTGACGCGCAACGGCATCAAGGCCGGCAACCTCGAGTTCTGGCCGAACAATTACGGCCCGGCGAATAGCGCGAACGTGCCGAACGCCTCGGGGCAGGTGTGGGACTTCGGGGACGAGCCGGCCGGCGGGGCCGACGGCTACGGCTCGATGCAGGTCCATAACCACGCCGCGAAGCAGACGCTCTTTGCCCTCAACCACTGGACCGAGGGCAGCCGGGCCGACCTGGGTATCGGCAACCAGCCTACAGGTAATCCCGACTGGACGTTCGCCGCCAATGCCGGCTCGTATGCGGCCAAGCGCCTGCGGGTGCTGGTGCGGTGCAAGTAACGATTTTACAGCGGAATCCGTAACATGCACTACAACTCTAACCTGACGATGCTTCTCCCTCTCCCCTTCCGAAGGGGAGAGGGCCGGGGTGAGGGGTCGCTTGGTGTCGTCCATCCTACGCTCTGCCCAATATGAAGCGCAAAGTACTGGTCATTCTCTCCAACCGCCTGAACCGACTCCAGAAGCCGCTATACCTCGAGGTGGACTGCGATGAGAAGGGCACCGTCCTCAAAGAGCATCGGTTGCGCAGCCAGCCCCGCGAGGCCCGCTACCACGAGGTCTGGGAAAACGACGACGGCAAGACCGACTTCGCTTCGTGCCACAGCTTCAAACGGAAATACCGCCACGCGCTGGAGAAGCCGAAGCGTTGAACCCAAAAGCCGCTGTTGACTTGTGTCCGTTGGTAAGAACTCTCCCGCCAAACACGCTAAACACGCGAAGAAGCGCAGCCTCGAACTCCTGTCTTCGCTGCGGTCACCGTTCACCTGCCGGGTGAAGCCAGAGTCCCTCGTGAACCTTCAATTCAGCCTTTGTTTTAGCATGTTTAGCATGTTTAGCGGGAAACGCAATTAGCCCCCAACCCTATTGAAAGCGGGTGCATCCCTGGCGCCCCGCCCACACTACGGCTGCACACCTACACGATAGAAAGCGGGGCCGGAGCCCGGCGGGCTGCTGTCGGTGAAACTGGTCGTGCCGAGCAGGCCCTGGATGTTGGATCGCAACACCGCGAAAACCATCGGCGGCACCAGGTTGGTGGCGCGCTCAACGTAGTAGGCGCGGTTGGTGACGCTCGACCAGGTGAGCGTCACGCTGGCGGGAACAAATCCCGCCAACTCCAGCCTCGGCGGGGTGGCGCTGTTGCTGGCACCCGTGCCGACGCGGTAAAAGGCGGCCGGCAAAGCCGGCGCAGTCGTGTCGGTATAAGCGGTGACGTTCGGCAGGCCCGGAATATTGGCCCGGAGCAACGTGAAAGTCACTGGCGCCTTCAGGCGGCCGCCCGCTCGACGAAATAGGCATGGTTGGTGTCGCTGCTCCAGCGCAACTGCACACTGGGAGCCGTGAGCTGCGGCGGCTGCAACCGCAGGACCGAGGCGGCATTGGTCGGGTTGGTTCCCGCCACCCACTCCTGCCAGTTGTTGTGGCCGTCATGATCCGAATCCACGTAATCGGCTGAGCCGTCCGTGGGGAGACCGTATGGCCGCAAGCCAGGCGTGGAAGGGGTCCGAGAACCTGAAACTCATAGGCGCCGAGATCCACTCTACCGCTGCAGATGCGCGGGTTGCCGTCCAGGTCGGTCGGGCCGAGGGGCGTAGGCATTGTTGCCGGCGTTGATGCAGGGGGAGTTGGTTTGCAGGCGCAGGTTGCTCCGCCCGTGGCTGGTCCACAAACAACGGCGCATTGGTGAAATTGCCCGTGCCGGCCGCAGGCAGCGGCGTCGTGCAGCAGTAGTTCAAGGTGCAGTTTGTGTCAGTAATTCGGGTATGACGGCGCGGTGTTGTAATAGACGATGCAGTTGTTGAGCGTGCCATAGGATGCCCCGCCGCCAGAGTCAGTCGCCGAATTGCCCGTCAGCGTGCAGTTGTTCAGCGTGCCCCCGAGTATGCCCCGCCGCCGGAGTCCGTCGCCGAATTGCCCGTCAGCGTGCAGTTGTTGAGCGTACCAGAGTTTGTGCGGTAGTTGAAGATTATCGGACCAAGCGCCCCGCCGCCGTACTCAGCCGAATTGCCCCTCAGCGTGCAGTTGTTGAGCGTGCCACCGGCAGGCCCCGCCGCCGGCAGCATGAGCCGAATTGCCCGTCAGCACACAATTCGACACAGCCCCACTCAGCGACTCGCACCAGACGCCCCCGCCCGATTGGTTCATGTAGTCGTCGCCAGAGGTCTGCGTTGCGCCATTGGTAAGCGTAAAGCCGGCCAACACCGCCCCGTTGGTCAAATACACACACCGCACCGCATTAGGGCCGTTCGGCCCATAACCAACGATGCTCGTCACCTGCGGGCCCGTTGACGCTCCGGAGCGTGACGGCCTTGGTCACGGCGACGCGGTTGCTCATCCCATAGACCGCCGTCGCTCCGGTCGCATACACCCCGTTGGTTACGACGATTTCATCTCCCGCCACCGCGACAACAATAGCGTGCTGAATGTTGGTGGCGGCGGTGACCCAGTTTGTGTATGGAGAAACGGGCGCCGGGTTGTTCACGTCCACATATAGCGTCGTCGCGGTGACGGTAAGCGGGAGTGGTAACAGAAGACCGGCAGCCAGCAGGAGGGCATTACTTCTCATATTCAATCCCCGAGGGTTATGTGTTCCCTGACATTTCCTGGGTCGAAACCAGGCTTTCGATGGCGCTGTTGGGTGCTTGAAAACAGACACCCCAACGCCCTGGAAGTCTTACAGTTCCAAGCCAAGCGGGGCCGACTATGGCAGAAAGCGGGTGGGGAGGCAAGGGAAAAGAGAAGGCGACACTGACAAAAACGGGCCGCTGACAGGATTTCTGCGCTGGCACGCGTGGCGAGCGCCTGCAAAGCCTAGGCAAGAGGCTGCGCCTCTCAAGCCCGGCGGTTACGATGAAATCAAGCGCTGATTCTCCACCCGAACCTTCTCTTGAAAGTGCCCAAGGCAAGCCCATAGTGCCCCGATAGTACCTCCTTAGTACCTTTGTAGTACCTCCGTAGTGGGCTTGCTTCGAAAAAGCGGACGCTAGGGCTAGCGGAGTCATTGGTTAGTTTGTTTGGTTCTCAAAGTCAACGGGGCAGAGATAGCCTAAGGAACTGTGGCTGCGCCGGCGGTTATAAAAGGCTTCGATGAATTCGAAGATGGCTTGGCGAGCCTGGGCGCGAGTTTTGAAGGAGCGGCGATAAACCAGTTCGTGTTTGAGGGTGCTCCAAAAGGATTCCATGGCGGCGTTGTCATAGCAGCAGGCTTTGCGGCTCATGGAGGGGAGGGTTTGGGTATGAGCCAGGGCTTGGCGGAAGGCCGCACTGGCGTATTGGCAGCCGCGGTCGGAGTGGAAGACCAGGCCCGGCGCCGGCTGGCGCTGAGTCTGGGCCATGTTCCAGGCGGCCAGAATGAGTTGGGTGTCGATGTTTGGGTCCATGGCCCAGCCGACGATCCGTCGGCTGTAGCGGTCCATGACGCCGGCCAGATAGAGCCAACCTTCTTCGGTGGGGATGTAGGTGATGTCGCCGACCCAGATTTGGTTGGGGGCGTTGGGGGCAGGTAGTTGCGCCAAGCGATTGGGGGCAATGGGCTGGTCGTGGTCGCTGTCGGTGGTGCGGACCCGGAACCGGTCTTTGGCGCGGCCACAGAGGTCTTGCTGGCGCATTAAGCGGGCAATGCGGTTGCGACCATGAGCGCGACCGACTTTGGCCAGTTCGGCTTGAATGCGGGGGCTGCCATAGGTCTTGTGGCTGTCCCGGTGGATCTGGAAGACCAGCTCCGAGAGCAGCGCGTTGTCTTGGGCGCGGGGACCGGGTTGGGTTTGGCGCTGGCTCCAGTCGTAATAGCCGCTGGGGGAGACCTCGAAGGCTGCACACAGCGTGCGAATGGGCTGTTGGGTCTTCATGGCGTCAATCCGTTCGAAGCGTTGGCTGGGGGTTCGGAGAGGATGCCCAAAGTTTTTTTTAAAATATCCCGCTGCTGGCGCAGATAGAGGTTCTCGCGCCGCAGGCGGGTGTTTTCGGCCTCCAGTTGTTCGGCTCGGCGCTTCGCGCCGCCGCCCCCTTCCCCCCTGGGGGCGGCGGCGCGAAGCGCTCCCTCCAGGCACTGAGACGCTGGGCACGGATCCCCAGTTCGGCGGCCACTTGCGTGGCCGCCCGCCCGCTATTGAGCCAGAGCTCCACGGCTTGGCGTTTGAAGGCGTCATCGAACTTCCTACGGACTCTCTTGGTTTGGACTTCAGGTTCGGTCATATGCTTTGTATTCAACGGTGTTTCTTAACCTGCGTCCGTCAAATCGGCGCAACCCCCTAGTACCTCCCTTTATCATAGGGATGTACTACGGAGGTTACTGGGAGGTACTAGCCGTCATATTTCACACGGCGCTCTGATTTTCGGCTTTCTAGTGGTCAGCTAGGAAAACCAGGGTTGCTCGGTCGATTTTCTTCCACTTCGCAGGGGGGCCACGGAGAACTTCATTTTCAGCGGGGCAAAACCCCTGGTTTTCGGCCATTTTGGAAGACACTTCTCCCGTGGCGCTTGGTACGCCATGCAATTGGGCTATTCGGCGGCTCCGCTTCAGCCACTGGCGGGCGCCAGACTCGTCAGCCGTCGATGACAGAGGCGAAAGAGTTCCTGAAGGGGATAAGCGCTGCTCAGTTGCACGTACACCCGGCGCACACTCACCCGCACTTGGGCCGCTACTTTGAGCAGCTTCAAACGCACGCTCCCCACCGTCGCTCGCGCCAGATCCGTTCCCCCCAAACCTAGCGTCCGCACTCGCTCCAGCAACAGATAGGCAAAGGTGGCCAGCCACAACCGCAGTTGGTTGCTGGCCAGGTGATGCGTGCTCAGCCGGTCCGCCCGCAAGTCCAGCACCTGCTGCTTGAGTTGGTTCTCCATGTCACCCCGCGCGCAGTACAGCTCCTCATACAATCGCTGGGGCACAAAACGCTCCCGGTCCTCCTCGCCTGGGAACCCAGCGGCGGGCAGGTTCGTCCCCACGAAACGTGGATTGTTTCCCGCCGCCATCACTTCGGCCTTGCCGATCACTCGACGCCCACGGCTCCAACTGGTTTGGGTCCGATATTCAAACTCGCTAAATACCCGCACACTGGCCGCACCACTCAGACACCGGCGCGCCCGCGCATCGGCCAAGGCGGGGGCCAACTTCTCGATTAACACGCTGTTCTTGGCCAATCCCAAACAGTAATAGACCACCGGCTGCTGACTCTCGCACCACGCCATAATCTCCTCGCGACCAAAACCACTGTCGCCCCGCACAAGGATGCGGGCCTTCCGGCACCGCTGCCGAATCGCCGCCACGATCTTCTCCAAGGCCGCAACGCCCCCCTCGGCCGCACTGTGATCGCTGGTGCGCAGTTGTGCCCACAAGGGAATGTCCCCCACAAACGCATACAAGGGCAGATAACAATAATCACCGTAATACGCGTTAAAGTGCCGCCCCTCCTGCTTCCCGTACACCAAATGGCCCATCGCATCCAAATCCACCACCACCTCCTCCGCGTGCTTGGGCAAACAGCGCACCCCCATCTTCAGCAGACAGGCTTCCATCTTTTGCGGGTCATGCGGCAACTTGTGACAGCGGCTCTGCTTGTTGTTGGACAACTCCAGCCGGTTGAGCGTACAGGGCGCCGCCAGCGCGATGCCCCGGTCCGCCGGGTTCAACCGATCCAACCCCAAGGGATCGTCCTTGCCACACGCCGTCGCCAGCAGCGGGTCCAAGCGCAACCGCTCCTGATCGTTGAGGTCTTCGTAGCCCAAACTCTGGCTGTAAATCCGTTGGGCCAACATCTGCGCCAGCGCGTGATCCACAAACCGCGCATCCCGCCGGTCCTCAAAACAGCGCGCCAACGCCAACGTCAGCCCCAAGTTGTTGTCCACTTGGCGCAGGAATAATGCGCCGCCGTCACTCGAAAGCGTGCCGCCAGAAAAACCGGCAACCACTTGCCGTGATCCCAGGTCTTGAAAGAGCATCGCCTGGGCGTTACAGTCTGTCCTCGAAGAAGCGGTGAGTCGCGGTTTCATTGGGCTCAGTGTTTACAAGCCTTCTGACGCGCTCGCCGCTTCTTTGTTCAACCCCTCCGTGAAATATTGCGGCTAGGGAGGTACTAGGGAGGTACTATGGGGAGTGCCCGGTGGAGGTGGGGCCTGGCTGCGGAGCGGGGTGCTCTGGTTGCCGAGTCAGAGGCAGGAATGGATGCAGCCAGTTAAGTGCCTGGAGAGCCGTGAGATACTCCTTACGAGGTTGATCAGGGATCCAAACCGCAGCCTGACGAGGGTCCCTCCGGGTGGCGTCCGGTCCACAGGTATTCCACCGAAACAGCGAAGAACCCTATTTCTACGCAGCCGTGGCTTGAGGCGCGCGCGGTGGATCGAGAGCCTCGGGCAGCAGAAACCGGCGCGGGTGGGGACCAATGCGCTGCTTATCGGCCGCACTTGGCGGCGAGTTCTTCGGCGGGGTAGGTCCAAATCTCGGCCAGGGTAGGGTGATAATGCGGCATGGCGGCGAGTTCTTGGACGGTCATGCGCTTGTGCATGGCCGCGATGATCTCGTGAATCAGCTCGCCGCCGACGGGGCCGACGCAACAGCCGCCGATGATCTCGCCCGTCGCCGGGTCGGCCAGCAGCTTCACGAAGCCGTCTTTGGCTTCCATGATGAGCGACTTGCCGTGGTCGTTGAAGGGGTAGCTGGCGGCCAGGTACGGGCGATTGGCCGCGCGGGCGCTCTTCTCGGTGAGGCCGACGGCGGCGAGCTGCGGCTCGGTGAAGATGATTTCCGTGAGCAGGCGATAGTCCATCGGCTTCATCCGGTCGGGACGGGCGATGTTGTGCGCGGCGACTTCGCCCTGCTGGATGGCGATGTGGACGATCTCGTGCAGGCCGGTGCAGTCTCCCGCGGCGTAGATGTGCGGGACGCTGGTCTGCATCTGCGCGTTGGTCGCGAGGCGGCCGGCTTCGACCTGGACACCGATGTCTTCGAGGCCGAGGGAGGCGATGTTCGGCACGCGGCCGAGGGCAAAGAGCACTTCTTCGGCACGGGCGCGGACAGTCTGGCCCTGATGCTCGAAGGTGATTTCCTTTCTCGTCGCCGACGCGGCGGGCATCGAGGAGCCGGGTGCCGGTGTAGAGGTTGATGCCTTCGCGGCGGAGGACTTTCTCCAGCTCGGCGGTGGCGTCGTCGTCGAACTTGTGCAGGATGTGGGGGCTGCGCTGGATCTGGGTGACGCGGACGCCGAAGCGGGCGAAGAACTGGGCAAACTCGACGGCGACCGCGCCGCCGCCCAGCACGATGAGCGATTTCGGGAGCCGGCTCAACTGGAGGGCGGTGTCGCTGGTCAGGTAGCCCAGATCCTCGAGCTGGGGCAGGGGCGAGGGGGCAACGACCGAGCCGGTGGCAATGACGAAATGCGCGGCGGTAAGCTGCTCGCCGGTGCTCAGTTCGAGCGTGTGGGAGTCGGCGAACCGGGCGCGGGCGCGGAGGAACTTGAACTTGCCGGCGAGCGAGCTGCTGGCGGCGGTAGTCGGCGAAGTCCTGGATGAGGGCGTTCTTGCGGGCCATCACCTGGGCGAAGTTGAAGCGGACATCGTCGGTGCGGATGCCCCACGGTTCTGGGTGGCTGGCCAGGTGCAGGACCTCGGCGGCGTAGAGGAGGGCTTTGGTGGGCATGCAGCCGCGCAGGATGCAAAGCCCGCCGATTTCCTCGCCGCCCTCAACGACGACGGTTTTCAGGCCCTCGGCCACGGCGGTCCGCGCGGCCGCATACCCGCCGCTGCCGCCGCCGATGACGGCGAGGTCGAAATCAAAGCTGCTCCCGGTTATGTGCATGGCGGAAGGATGCGGGAGGAGAGCCGGGCTGGCAAGGCGCGAGGCGTGAGCGAACTGTCCTGCCCAGTTTCCATTTGCCAGGAGGGTCTGCGTGGTGGAGGTTGAGGCAGGTAGCACTTGAAGCGAAGAGCGACAAGCGGGGCCTGATATGGCTATGAACATTCCTATCACTTTCTTCGCGCCGGCCAAGCGGGAGACGATCGAGGTGGTGCAACGTCAAGCCGGCCGCCTGGGCCAAGCACCTCTGGCCCAAACCCTCCTTAATGGCGCGCTGAACTACTTGTTTGTGTTGAATAAACGGCGGCAGATCGTGATGGCCAGCGCGAACGTGCTGGAGCTTGTCCCCGGCAAGACCATGAACCAGATCATCGGTTTGCGCCCGGGCGAGGCGCTGGGCTGCATCCACGCTTACGAATGCGAGAGCGGTTGCGGCACGAGCCAGTTTTGCCGCCATTGCGGCGCGGTGCGCGTGATCCTGGCCGGACTGGCTGGCCATCGGCATATCCAGGAGTGCCACCTGACGTGCCTGAGCAATGGTCGGGAGGTTTCATTGGAGCTGCGGGTGTTGGCAACGCCATTGGTACACGAGGAGGAGTGCTACACGCTGCTGGCGGTGGAGAAAGTCAGTCGCGCGGAGCTGGGAATATTGCAGCCACAGGTGGACATGGCGCGGCTTGGGCCGCAACCAACGGGTTAGCTGAGTTAAATAGGCTAAATGGGTTAAATGAGGGCTGCGCTCGCCAGAGAGAATTCGAGTCCCTCCACCACGCCGTTGCCGTGGGAGAGTTCGCTCACGTGGCCGTCCTGCTCGCGGACCGCCTGCTTGACGGGCGCGACGGCGTTGGCCGGGGCAGCCAGCCAGCGGGCGTAACGGCGGGAGAGCATGGGCAGGTCGTTCAACTGGTCGCCGGCGGCAAAGACGGCTTCCGGGTTCAGGCCGAGCCGGCGGGTGATTTCGGCCAGGGCGGTGCCTTTGTTGAATGCCTCATGGCTGAAGCGCGCATACACATCGTTGCGCACGAGGGTGAGGTGCGGGACGCCGCGGCAATAATCAGTGAGGTATTCGTGGATGACATCGGCATCGCCATTATTGCCGGCGATGAGACAGAAGGGCGAATAGGCATCTTCGTAGAGCCGGGCATGGAAGCGGGCGTTGATCCAGGCGACGATGCGGGGCAGGTCGGCGCGGACGCGGGCAAACAGCTCGGCGTGGGCGCGGGCGCAGGCGGCATTCCATTGCTCGAGGCCGAGGTATTGAGAGTCGGTGTGGCAGTAGATCTCCCGCTCGACCAGGACGAGGTAATCAGGCTCGACGGCGATGCGGGCGCGGGCCAGCGCTTCCATTAGGCTGGACATGTCGCGCCCGGTGTTGATGACCCATTTGGCGCCGCGGGACTGCAAGTCGCCAATGAGTTCCTGCACTGAGTCGGGAATCGGCGGATTCTCGAACTCGGTGAAGATCGTTCCGTCGAAGTCAGTCGAGATCAGTTTAATTGGTAAACCCATGGTGCTGGACGTGCCCAACGAACAAGCGGCAGATTAAGCCCGATCAAGTGCCGGGAGGGCTGCGAGAGTTTGTAACATCGGCGACTAGCGGTCGTCGGCGATGACTTCCTCCCGGGGCGGTTGCGAGGTTAAGGCGGGGACGGCGGCGGGGCGCAGGAGGGAGATCAGCAGGCTGGCCAACCAGCCCACGAGGACGGTGACGACGCTGCCGACAACGCCGTACCAGAGGAAGGAGGTGTTGCTGTAAAAGCAAACCGGGATGACGGCGGCGACACCCGCCGCCCAGCCGATGACGGCGCCCCAGGGAGTGGCTTGCTTGACCAGCATGCCCAACAGGAACAGCCCGAGCACCGGGCCGCCCACCAGCCCGATGGCCTTGTTGCTGGCCTCGATCAACGCCCCCAGTTTGCTCACCCCAAAGGCCAGCATGATAACCAGGGCGCCATAACCGATGGTGATATAGCGGGCGAGCCGGAGCTGTTGCGGTTCCGAGGACGGCTTATGCGAGAGCCGCTGCCGGAAGTCCACGAGCGTGGCGGTGGTCAGGGCGTTGAGGCCCGAAGACGTGGCGGACATGGTGCCCGAGTAGATGGCGGCAATCAGCAGGCCGGGCAAACCCGCCGGCAATTGGGTGATGACGAAGTAAGGGAGGATCTGATCAACCTTGGTGATGCGGCCGGCGGCCAGCGGGTCGCCGTGGATCTGGTAAAAGGCATAAAGCACCAGACCGGTCAGATAGAACACAATGAATACCGGAATCAGCAGCCAAAACTTCAGCCACAGCGCCCGCTGCGCCTCCTTGAGGCTGGTGGCGGTCAGGTACCGTTGAACGGAGACCTGGTCAGTGGCGAGTTGGACGAGGTTGATCACCGTGCCGCCCAGCAGCAGGCCCCACAGGGTAACGCGGACGGAAGGATCGAGGCTGAGGCTCAGATCGAGTTTTCCGGCTGCCCGCCCGATTTCCCAGGCGCCCGACAGGCCGTCCGGGATGCGCGCGATGGCGACACAGAGAATGACGACCTGGCCGCCGAACAGGACGACGAACTGGACGACGTCGGTCCAGATGACGGCCTTCATGCCGCCCAGCGTGGTGTAAAGGGTGGTGAGGGTTCCGGTGCAGATGATGCTGAACCAGAGCGGCAGGCCGGTGACCTGCTCGAGAGCGAGGGCCGGCGCGTAGGTGACCAGCGCCAGCCACAGCAGCACCCGCAGGATGAACAGGGCGGAGGCCAGCAACCGCACCTGCACCGAGAAGCGCTCTTCGAGGTATTGGTAAGCCGTGTAGAAGCGCGACTGGAAAAAGTGCGGGACGAATATTTGCGTGGTAACCGGCGTGGCGATGATGAAGCTGAGCCCGAACAGGATGAAAGTGAATCGGTGGGCATAGACTTCGCTGGGCGCGCCCAGATAGCTGATGCCGGAAAACAAGGCCGCCAGGACGGAGACCCCGACGAGCAGGAAACCCATGCTGCGCGAGGCCAGGAAATAATCCTTGATGGTGTGCTGTTCTTTGACGAACAGCAAACCCACCGACACGGCCCCGACCAGGTAAGCCACGAAGATGCTATAGTCCAGCCAGGAAAAATGTGTCACTTCAGCGCGCGCGGGTGGCAGTGGCCGGCTCGGAACGGAAGGCGCCCTCGAAGGCGGCGATCTGGTCCCGATAATACTCGCCGAGGCCGAGCACGTCCGCTCCGAGCGTAAACACCCCGTAACCTTCCTCTTCCATCACTGACCACGGGGCCATCATGCAGGGGGCCATGGCGTATTTGCCGTGCTTGATCGCGGCGGCGCCGACCCGTTTGCGGGCGGCGACGACTTCCGGCGCGTCAACCCGGCCCGGCTTGCCGATGAGGTGGCTGAAATCGCCGGGCCCGAACAGCAGCATTTCGTAGCCGGGCACCGCGGCGATGGCCTCGACATTTTCCAGCGCCTCGGGGCTTTCGATCTGGAAGATGAGCAGGCGCTCGGAGTTGCTGTGCGCCATGTAATCGGCGATGGGGACCTGGCAGTAACGCCCGTCGGGGTTGCCGCCGTCCAGCGGCCGCCGGCCCAGGGGCCGGAAGCGGGTCATCTCGACGATGTGCCGAGCCTCCTCGACGCTCTTGACGTGCGGCACCATGATCGCCGTTGCGTCCGCTTCGAAGGGTTTGACATAGTCGCTGTAGCTGCCTTTCTCGACGCGGACGATCGTATCCACGTCGTAGAGTTTGGCGGCGCGGATCTGGTTCTCGAGGTTGAACCAGTCATTGGAGACGTGCTCGTTGCAGATCCAGACCGAGGAAACGCCGGCCAGGCCGCAAAGCTCGATGACTCGCGGATCGCCCAAATTGAGTTTGAAGCAGGTCGGCCGTTTCCCGGCTCGCAGTTCCCGCAGGATACGACTCGAACGGAGATTCATGCCCTAAGCATATCCTATCCCCGAGACAGGAAAAGGGGTTTCCATCAGATTTCACTTGTCTATCGAGCAGACATGACAATCTGGGTTTGAAGTCGGCGCCGGATTCTGCCAGCCTGGGCTTGCTGCGCGACCCTGAACGGACGGCGAAGCAGCGAGTTATGACGATTCCGGAAATGTTTGATCTGACCGGCAAGGTGGCCGTGATTATCGGCGGGGCGCGCGATTTCGGCTTGCACATGGGTGACGTGCTGGCCGAGGCCGGAGCCGACCTGGTGATCACTTCGCGCACCCTGGCCAGCGCGCAACAAACCGGCGAGAAGCTGCGCGCCAAACACCGGCGGGAGGTGCTGCCGCTGGCACTGGACGTGACCTCGCAGCCGCAGATTGCCGAGGTGGTGCGGCAGGCGGCCGCCTGGAAGGGCCATATTGATATCCTCATCAACAATGCCGGCGGCACCCCGCCCGGCAAGGGCAAGGCGCACCTCTTCGAGCGTGCGCCCGAGGATGCCGCGGAACTGATCGCGATCAACCTGCTGGGTTCGCTCTACTGCTGCCAGGAGGTTGGCCGGCTGATGGCCAACCAGGGCCACGGCAAGATCATCAACGTCGCCTCGGTGGCCGGGCTGGGCGGCCGCGACCGCCGGATGTACCAGCGCCACAACATGGGCGGGCAACCGATTGATTACGCGGCGGCCAAGGCCGGCGTGATCGGCATGACGCGCGACCTGGCCGGGCTGCTCTCGCCCCTGGGGGTGCATGTGAACAGCCTCTCGCCGGGCGGGTTCGACCGCGGCAAGCTCCCGGCGGGGTTTGTGAAGGATTACAGCGACCGCACCCCGCTGGGCCGGATGGGCCGCGATGAAACCGATCTGCGCGGCGCGGTGCTCTTCCTGGCTTCGCGCGCCTCGGACTACGTCACGGGCCACAACCTGGTGGTGGACGGCGGGTTCTCGATCTGGCAGTAGCGGAGGCAACACCGGAATCATGAACTGGCCGCCCCTCGATTGATCCATGACTCCGTGGCTGCTGCAAGACTCGCGAAGACCGGTTCATCCCGGATGCCGGGGCCGGGGGGGCCGCCGGCCGGCCCGCCCGGAGCGTTGGAACTCGCCTTCGCCCCCACTGCCCGGAAGCGATGGACAGCGTATGGCGGGCCGTGCGGCCCGTGAGCGTGCCGCCCTCTATTGTTCCTCTATTGTTCCTCTATTGCTACTGCGGTCCGCAAGCAGCCGCCCAGCGAGTGAAGGGCGGCCTTTTCAGCTTTCCTTTCCAAGCAAAGTATAGTAAAATGTTAATGTCGGCGCAGTCATTTAGATGAGACACATAAGCAATGCCCTCGGGCGGTGTCGGCGGGTGCTATGGGGGGTAACGGCGGGAAGCTTGGTTTGCACCAGCGCGAATGCCGCGGTAACGATCCTTGGAGCCCAATACCAGCCTGACCAGTATTTCCCGGAGTTCGATTGTTACTGGAACGCTTCGGCTTATCCGGGCCCCTGCCGCACCCCGATCCGGGGCGCCACGGTGCACGTGTACGTGAAGAATACCGGCGCGTCGGCAGTGACGATCACTGACGCGACGCTGGCCGGGTATAGCCTGAAGACCGTCATCAAGATGTCCACGGCCTCGTATAACCCCGACCAGCAAAACAGCATCTATTTCTATTGGGATAATCCGCCGCAGGACATCCTGAATGCGGGCGAGCCGGTCTATTACAGGTTTGACCCGCCGACGATCCCGGCGGGCGGGGTGGGTCAAGTCGCGGTGCGGCTGCGTTATGTTCCCACCACGCCGACCGTCACGGTGAGCGCCGTGACTTCGGCGGGCACGGTGACCACCAACATTACGGTGAACCCGAATGCGCCCCAAGTGGCCAGCATCGGCTACTCGGACGACCGGAAGAAGGTGTATCTGCACTGGCGGCGTAGCGGCGGGGCGGCACCGACCTCGGTTCTGGTCGATGGCACGGACGTGACCGCCAGCACGACCACGGTGGGCGACCCGACCGTTGATTTCGGCGCCTCAGTCGTGTCCCTGGCCAGCGCGCTGCCGTTCTTTTCGTACCACGTGTTCCAGGGGGTTTATGCCGACGGCAAGATCGCCGCGGCATCGCAGCGGGCGTGGACTAACAAGTTCATCTACGCCACCTACAGCACGTTTGCCACCGACGCCAACTACACCGAGGCGGATTGGGTGGCGGATGCCTCGGACCATGGCTTCAACAACGTCCAGATGAACCTGGGAATCATGGGGGGCTACATGGGCACCAGTGCCGGGCGGGCGGATTGCCTGGCCCACGGGTATGGCTATACCATCCTGGACAAAACCAAGCTGAACCCGATGGATCCGGACATGTGGTTTCTGAACGACGAGCCGGATGCCGAGGAGAACAACCAGAGCAACACCCATTGCGGCACGGGCTATAAGATCCCCTGCGACAGCGCGCATTATGCCGGAACGCTGGTCATCAAGACCGTGGCGTACGGCGAGGGGGAGCTCCGGGCGCAGCGTCCGAACGTGCCGTTCACGGTCAACCTGGACGGCGGCCTGGAGCCGGAGAGCTTTTTCACCTGGGGCCCGGCGGTGGATATCTTGCAGACGGACAATTACTATGAGGTGCGGTTGAAGGACAGTTACTTGTCGTATCCCAACCGGATCCCGCTCTTCAAGAAGGCGACGTTTAGCTATGCGGTGGCACGCACGGCCTGCGCCGGGGCGGAACCGAATCCCTCCAATCACCTGCTGTACGCGAACAAGGATAATGATACCGGCTGGCCCTACCCGACGCCGGAATCCAAGCGCATGGAGGCGTATTACTCACTGGCGGGCGGTTCGAAAGGGATGGGCTATTGGTGGCTTAATCCGCCCGAGGGCCTAAGCCGGACGGGAGCGGCGGCCCAAGCGCTCTGGAAGGAGATGGGCCTGGTGGGAAACGAGATTCGAGCGGCGCGGCCTTTGATCGTCAAGAGCACGCCGGTGAACCTTGCGCTCACCCCGAACAGCACCAATATCTGGGTGAGAGGACTGGCTGCGGGCACCGACACGCTCATGCTCTATGTGGTGAACGACAACTACTTCAGCGACATCGCCGGCTGCCATTACACCAACGTAGCCAACGCGGTTGTGACAGCGACATTACCTTCGTGGATGCAGGCTTCTCCGAGCGCGTTCGAGATCTCGGCCAGCGGGCTGAGCGACGTGAGCGCGGTGCTCAATGGGAGCCAGTTGCAGTTGAACCTGGGCACGTTGAGCCTGACGAAGATGATCGTCGTTACCACCGACCCGACGTTGCGGCCAACACTTCAGGCGCGGTATGACTCGGTGGTTAAGGCGCACGTCTGCAACTTTGCGCCGGAGCGGTGCGTCAATTATCCGCCGAGCATCGCGCAACAGCCGGCGAATCAGACGGTGGCGCCGGGGGGCATCGCCAATTTCACGGTGGTGCCGGGCGGCACCAGTCCCCTCGGTTATCAATGGCGGGAGAACAACGTCAACCTCAGCGACGGCGGACATTACTCCGGAAGCAGGACGATCACCCTGACGATCTCCGGCGCCGACACCAATGACGCGGCCAGCTACCGGTGCGTGGTGACCAATGCTTACGGGAGCGTGACCAGCAGCCCGGCGGCACTAACGGTGGCCTTTCTGAACTCCCCGCCGGTGATCACACAGCAGCCGTCCAACCAGACGGTGGTTGCGGGCGGGACGGCCAGCTTCGCGGTTTTGGCCGGCGGCAGCGAGCCGCTGAGCTACCGGTGGCAGAAGGACAACGTCAACCTCGGAGACGGCGGACATTATTCGGGGACTGCGACGCCCGCGCTGACGATCACGAGTGCGGACAACACCGACGAGGCCAACTACCGCTGCGTGGTGACCAACGCCTACGGCAGCACCAACTCCGCCAGCGCCGCGCTGACCATCGATTGGTGCATCCCCAGTGTTCTTTTGGGGCACGGCGACATGGAAGCCGCGACCAGTTATACTGTGTGCCCGGACTGGGAGTCCTACAGCGCGGGGAATGGCACGGCCTCCTGGGCCAAGGAAGCCACCACCATTCATGGCGGGTTAGCCTCGCAGAAGTGCCGCAACTCGAATGGCGGGGCGGGCAGCCTGCTGGGCGTACGCCAGACGTTTGACGCCAACGTGGGCGATGCCTTTACGTTTGAGGGCTGGGTCAATCCGGTGTCCAACCCCGGCGCCGGCCAGCAGGTGGCGATGGTGGTCAGGTGGGACGGCTCGATCGCAAACCCGGCTACTGGCAGCGGCAGTTGGCTGATCTCCACCGGGCTGAGGGACGTGTGGACGCACTTGCAGAACCTCGCCGGTAATGCAACTGCGACCAATGTGACGCTCTTCCTGGACAGCCGGCGGGTATCGAGCAGCCAGGACCTGACGGCGTATTGGGACGACGTGGTTAGTTATCGCGCCTACGTGCCGCCGGCGCCTGTGGTCACCACGGCGAGCAGCACGTCGCTCAATGCGGACGTGGTCCCCGGCTGCAACGCGGCCAACAGCGCGGCCCAGTACGCCATCAGCGTCGGCGGCGGCGCTTATACGCTGGGAACCCACTGGGTGCAGGCCAATGGTAACGTCGGCACGACGGTCGTCTGGCAGCCGGACGCCACGTGGGCGACCAAGACAGTGACGGGCCTGGCGACAGGCACCGCTTACACGTTCAAGGTGCAAGCGCGTTACAGCAGCACCTATCCTCAGGCAACCAGCCTGGGAGCCGGCGCCACGGGCACGCCGGTGGGGTCTCTGCCCCCGGCGATCACCCAGCAGCCGTCCATGCAGAGCGTCTGCCCGAATGACACAGCGGCTTTCAGTGTGGCCGCCAGCGGCTCGGGCACCATCACCTATCAATGGCAGAAGAACAGCGTCAATCTCAGCAATGACGGGCATTATTCCGGAGTAACGACCCCAACTCTGACTGTATCCGCCTTGGCAGCCGATGATGCGGCCAATTACCGTTGCGTGGTGAGCAACCCGGGCGGCAGCACCAACTCGAGTGAAGCTGGGCTCACGTTGAAGGCGGCCACGATTATCACGGGTCCGCCGTCGAGGCAAAACGTGCGTCCGGGGGCGGACGCGACGTTCAGTGTCGCCGCGACGGGCGAGGGCACGTTGACCTATCAATGGCAGACCAACGGTGTGAACATCAACAATGGGAATCACTACGGCGGCTGCACGACGGCGATCTTGACGGTGACCAACGCGGGGAGTGCCGACGCGGTGAGCTATCGTTGTCGGGTAACCGGGGTTTGCGGCACGGCAACCTCGAGCGAGGCGGATCTCACGCTGGCCACGGATGCTCTCGGCTCAGTCACCCTCAGCAGCATACCCACTTTACCCGGCGATACGGCTAATGACGCTCGCGCCATTACGCCCGACGGTCGGTGGGTAGTGGGCGTTTCCGGCTCACGTGGATTCCTGTATGCCGTCAACACCACGAACGTCTTCAATGCGGTTAGCGCGGACGGCGCGCAAGCCACCCTGCTGACGGGCGTGGGCTACCGTACCCATAGCGGCCAGCAGCAACTCATCATGTCCGGCCTGGCCGGCGGTTTGTTTACTGCCTGGATGACGGCCGACGGCGGTGCAACCTGGGGTGCCAAGGTGCAGGGCGCCAGTGGCAAGAACCCCACGGTTCCGGCGGCCAACGGTTTGGCCGAGAGTACGTCGGATGTTTTCTACTCCGTGTGGACCGACGAAGGAACTGGCGGTACTGATAACTGGGGCTTGAATGTCGGCCGGTTCTCGAACTCGTGGCCGGCCACGGTCGCCTGGGGACCCAAGAGCGTCGCCAAGCCGGATACCACACAATTGAATGGCGTTTCCGGCGGCGGGCGAGCCGTGGGCTGGCGGCGGAACGGGACCAGCCTCGTTTACGCCAACTACGTGGCTGACTGGCAAGGTTTCGCCACGCCGGCAATCTGGAGCTTTAACGGCCTGGATGGCACCACGGCGGGGCAGGCATTCTCAGTGAGCGCTGACGGCGCCACCATCTTCGGCATATCGCCGAAGAGTGCTGCCACCGGGTCAACCAACTATGCGTACAAGGCAGGGTTCGATGCGACTTTTCCTGGCGCCGCCACGCAATTGAGCATCGCGCAGCTCCCCAATTTCCCAGACACTGCCGGTTCTACCAACCTCGCCGTTCCGTACGGCTGCACGCCGGACGGACAATACGCGGTGGGGATGAGCTACCGCGGCATTGAAAAGGCTGTGCTGTGGGACACCAGTCATCCCAACCCCGCCGAGTGGACTGTGGTTGACCTGACGGATGTGGCCGCGGCCAACGGCCTCTTGAATGGCTTTGCGCGCCTGTCCCGCGCGTATAGCGTCGGCACGGACGCGGCTGGAGCCCTGGTGATTGCCGGCGTTGGCCTGGACACCAGCAACCCCGCCAACACGCGAGCCTTCTTGATGACGGTCTCGCCGCCGATCGCCCCGATCGCATTCCCGCCCATCGTGACGACGTTCGGGCTGGCCCCTGAGGGGTTCACGTGCAGTTTCCTGAGCCTGGCCAACCCGGACATCACGTACTACCTCGATAGCACGACCAACCTCGCTCCACCCTCGACCTGGACGCCGATTTCAGCCACGCCGGGCATCGGAGGCGTGACCAGCCTGTCCGACCCAAACCCGCCCGGCCAGCAAAGGTATTATCGCATCCGCATTCAGTAACGGCCTATTGGACCACCTAACAACCATTCGACCGCAGCAGCGGCTTCGGTTCGATATGAGACACATGGCAATCAGGACAAATAGCGATCTTCGGTTCGCGTCGGCGCTATTGGTGCTGGTGATTGGTGTGGCCTGCCGCGGCGCAAACGCAGGGGTGACCGTGCTCGGCGTCCAGTATCAGCCGGACCAGTACTTTCCCGGAGTTCGATTGCTATTGGAACGCGTCGGCTTATCCGGGTCGCTGCCGAACGCCCAACCTGGGCGCTACCGTCCATGTGTACTTGAAGAACACCGGCGCAACGGCGGTGACGATTAGTGACGCGACCCTGGCCGGTTACAGCCTGAAAACGATCATCAAAATGCCCACCGGCTCATCAAATCCCGACCTGCAAAGCAGCATTTACTTCTACTGGGACAACCCGCCGCGCGACATCATTGATGCGGGCGAGCCGATCTGGTACCGGTTCGATCCGCCCGCGATTCCCGCCGGTGGCGTGGGTCAGGTCGCGGTGCGCTTGCGCTACGTTCCGACGAACTGGGTGAATTTGGGAGTCGTGAGTTCCGCCGGGGCGGTGACGACCAACATCACGGTTGACGCCGGGGTCCCGCGGCTAACCAGCATCGGGTACTCGGAAGATCTGCGGAAGGTTTACCTCCATTGGCGGCGCAGCGGCGGAGCGGCTCCGGCTTCGGTCTGGTTGGATGGGACCAACGTGACTGCGCTCACCACGACGGTTGGCGATTCCAACGTCAATTTTGCCGCTTCAGTCCTATCCCTTCCCGCGGCACTGCCGTTTTTTTCCTACCACGTATTTCAAGGGGTTTATGCCGATGGCAAGATCGCGTCCGCATCGCAACGGGCGTGGACCAATAAATTCATCTACGCGAGCTTCGGCACCTTTGTCGCGGACGCCAGTTACACGGTCGCGGATTGGGTGGATGAAGCCGCGGATCACGGCTTCAACAGCGTCCAGTATAATTTGGGGGAAATCTCGGGCTATGTGGGCACCGGTCCCGGACGGGCAGACATGGTGGCCCACGGGTATGGTTATACGATCCTTGACCCCGGCAATCTCACCCCCCTGGATCCGGACATGTGGTTTCTCATTGACGAGCCGGATGCCGATGAAGACCGCGAATCGGGTGATCTGTGCGGCACGGGTTATAAAATCCCTTGCGACAGCAGCCACTGGGCGGGAACTCTGGCCCTGAAGGAGATTGCGCATGGACAAGACCTCAGAGCTCTCCGGCCGAACGTGCCTACGGTGGTCAATCTGGATGGCAGCCTCGAGCCCGAGAGCTTTTACATTTGGGGACCGGCCGTGGATATTTTGCAGTCGGACAATTATTATGAAGTGCGCTTGCGGGACAGTTATTGGTTCTATCCCAATCGGATCCCGCTCTTCAATAAACCCAAGGTTTCCTATGCCGTGGCCCGCATCGCCTCCGCGGGCGCGGAACCGAATCCTTTCAACCACCTCCTCTACTCGGTCAAGTGGAAGTGTGCCAACAGCAATAACTGCGGCATTCATTACAACGAAATCTGGCCCTTCCCGACGCCTGCATCCAAGCGGATGGAAGCGTACTACTCGCTGGCCGGCGGCTCCAAAGGCATGGGGTATTGGTGGTTCAAAGGAGGCTCTCCCTCCTACGGTCTGGTGCGGACGACCGAATGCGCCCCGCTCTGGAGAGAACTTGGGTTGCTGGGCAATGAAATCAAAACCGCGCGGCCGTTGCTCGTCACCAGCACCCCGGTGGACCTGCCGCTCACGCCGGGCACGAATGTATGGGTGCGGGCGTTGGCCTGCGGCACCGACACGGTCATCCTGTTGGTCGTTAATGACAACTACTACAACGACCAAGCCGGCTGCCATTACACGGCGGTCGGCAGTGCGACGGTGACGGCGACGCTGCCGTCGTGGCTGCAGGCAGCGCCCACCGCGTTTGAGATCACCGCGGGTGGGCTGAGCGACGTGAGCGCGGTGCTCAACGGGAGCCAGTTGCGGTTGAACCTGGGCACGTTGACCCTGACGAAGATGATCGTCGTGACCGCCGATCCGACTTTAAGGCCCACGATCCAGGCGCGGTATGATTCACAAGTTAAGCCGCACGTCTGCAACTTTGCACCGGAGTTATGCACAAACAGTCCGCCCGGCATCACACAACAGCCGGTGAACCAGGTTGTCGCTCCGGGCGGGACGGCCAACTTCACGCTCGTGGTCTCCGGCGCCAGTCCCCTGAGCTATCAGTGGCAGAAGAACACCGTCAAACTCGGCAACGGCGGGCACTACTCCGGATGCACGACAGGGACGCTGACAATCGGCAATGTGGACAGCAACGACGTGGCCAGCTACCGGTGTGTGGTGACCAACGCGGCTGGGGGCGCGACCAGCAGCCCCGCGATGCTGACGCTGGCCACGAATGTTTTCGCATCGGTTACCCTCATCAGCATACCGGTGTTATCAGGTGATACAACTAATGCCGCTCGCGCCATTACGCCCGACGGGCGGTGGGTGGTGGGCGCTTCCGGCTCGCGTGGATTCCTCCATGCCGTCAACACCCCGAACGTGTTCAATGTGGTTAGCTCCGACGGCGCACAGTCCACCCTGCTGACGGGCGTGGGCTGCCGTACCAATAGCGGCCAGCGACAAATCGTTATGTCCGGCCTGTCCGGCAATTGGTTTGGAGCTTGGATGACGGCCGACGGTGGAGCCACGTGGGGCCTCCTTGCTGGGACTAACACGGGTAAAAAGCCAACGGTCCCTGTGGCGAACGGGCTGGCCGGGACCGCGTCGGATGTGTTCTACTCCGTGTGGACGGACGAAGGCGCTGGCGGTACTGATAATTGGGGCTTGAACGTTGGCCGGTTCTCCAACTCGTGGCCGGCCACGGTCGCTTGGGGACCCAAGAGCGTCCCCAAGCCGGATACCACACAAGTGAACGGTGTTTCCGGCAACGGGCGAGCCGTGGGTTGGCGGCGGAACGGAACCACCCTCGTTTACGCCAACTACGTGGCCGACTGGCAAGGCGTCGCCACGCCGGCAATCTGGAACTTTAACGGCCTGGATGGCACCACGGCGGGGCAGGCCTTTTCGGTCAGCGCCGACGGCACCGTCATTTTCGGCATCTCGCCGAAGAGCGTCGCCGCCGGGTCAACCAACTATGGTTACAAGGCGGTATTCAACGCGACTTTTCCCGGCGCTGCGACGCGACTGAGCATCGCGCAGTTGCCCAATTTCCCCGACACTGCAGGTTCGACCAGCCTCGCGATTCCGTACGGTTGTACTGCGGACGGGAAGTACGCCGTGGGGATGAGCTACCGCGGCATCGAAAAGGCCATGCTCTGGGACACGAGTAACCCCGACCCCGCCAAGTGGACCGTGGTTGACCTGACGGATGTGGCCGGGGCCAACGGCGCGTTGAACGGTTTTGCCCGCCTGTCCCGCGCGTATAGCGTCGGCACGAATGCGGCTGGAGCCCTGGTGATCGCGGGGGCGGGTCTGGACACCAGCACCCCCGCCAACCCGCGAGCCTTCTTGATGACAGTCTCGCCGCCGATCGCCCCGATCGGATTCCCGCCAATCGTGACGGCGTTCGGACCGTCCGCGGACAGGTTCACGTGCAGTTTCCTGAGTTTGGCCAACCCGGGCATCATGTATTATCTCGATTGCACGACCAACCTCGCTCCACCCTGGGCTTGGACGCCGATCTCATCCACACCGGGCATCGGAGGCATGACCAGCCTGTCCGACCCAAACCCGCCTGGCCAGCAAAGGTATTATCGCATCCGCATTCAGTGAACCTGCCGCCAAACCACCCACGTGATGGGTGGAAAAGGATATCAAACACATGACGAATGTGACGAAGCACTCTCGCCGTTGGGCGCAGGTGCTGTTGGCACTGGTGATCGGCTTGGCGGGCCCCGCCGCGAACGCCGCGGTGACCTTACTCGGCGCCCAGTATCGGCCGGACCAGAGGTTCCCGGAGTACGATTGCTTCTGGCACGATTCCAATTACCCAACCTCCTGCCAAACTAACGGCATTGGCGCCACGGTCCATGTGTACGTGAAGAACACCGGCGCCTCGGCGGTGACGATTAACGACGCGACGCTGGAAGGGTATAGTCTGGTGACCGTCATTAAGATGTCCACCGACGGGTGGAATCCGGACCTGCAAAACAGCATTTACTTCTATTGGGACAATCCGCCCCAGGACATCCTCAATGCGGGGGAGCCGGTCTGGTACCGGTTTGACCCGCCCACGATCCCGGCGGGCGGGGTGGCGCAAGTGGCGGTGCGGTTGCGATATGTTCCCACCACGCCGACCGTCACCGTGGGGGTGGAGACCTCGGCGGGGACAGCGACCGCGAACATTACGGTGGACGCCAGCGCGCCTCAGTTGGCCAGCATTGGCTACTCGGAGGATCTGAAGAAGGTGTATCTGCACTGGCGGCGGAGCGGCGGGGCGGCGCCGGCGTCGGTTTGGCTGGATGGCACCAACGTGACGGCCAGCACGACGACGGTGGGCGACCCGAACGTCAATTTTGCCGCCTCAGTCGTGTCCCTGGCCAACGCCCTGCCGTTCTTTTCCTACCACGTGTTCCAGGGAGTTTACGCCGACGGCAAGACGGCGACGGCGTCGCAGCGGGCATGGACCAACAAATTCATTTACGCCACGTACGGCAATTTTGAGCTGACCGAAACTTACTCGGCGGCGGACTGGATCGCTGAAGCCACGGATCACGGCGTCAATAACTGCCAGGTGAACTTTGGGGAGATCGGGAGCTACATGAACACGGTTTCCGGGGCGGCGGATGCGCGGGCCCACGGCTTTGGTTATACGATCGGGGATAAAACCAAGCTCAACGTCCGTGGCATAGACCCGGACATGTGGTTTCTCAACGACGAGCCTGATGGCGAGGAGGACAACCAATCGAACAACCATTGCGGCACGGGCCTGAGGATACCTTGCGGCGGCGGCCATAGTGCCGGGACCCTGGTTATCAAAGAGATCGCGCGCGGGAACAACGAACTCCGGGCGCTGCGTCCCCTCGTGCCGATGAGCGTCAACCTGGACAACGGGCTCAAGCCGGAGAGTTATTTCACCTGGGGACCGGCGATGGATATTCTGCAATTTGACAACTATTACCAAAGACGGTTGTCGGACGCCTACTGGCGCTTCCCCCAGCTCATTCCCCTCTACCGAAAAGCGACGTATGTTTATGCGCACGCGCGGATCGGTTGCGCGGGGGCCGAGCCGAATCCCTCCAACCAATTGCTGTACTCCTGCGAATGGAAGTGCACCTACGAGGATTGCGGCGCCAATCTTGACAACGTGTGGCCTTTCCCGACGCCGGAATCCAAGCGGATCGAAGTGTATTACTCGCTGGCGGGCGGCTCCAAAGGACTGGGCTATTGGTGGTTTCCGAAAGGCTATCCGTCCAACGGCCTGGCCGACCAGGGCAAAGCGACAGCGAGAGCCCTCTGGAAGGAAATGGGCCTGCTCGGCAACGAGATCAAAACCGCGCAGCCCTTGCTCGTCACGAGCACGCCGGTGGACCTGGCGCTCGCGCCGGGCGCCAACGTCTGGGCGCGCGCGCTCGCCTCGGGCACGAACTCGCTCATCCTGTTCGTGGTCAACGACAATTATTACAACGACCAGGCCGGTTGCCATTACACGAGTGTGGCCAATGCAAACGTGACGGCCACGCTGCCGTCATGGATGCGGGCCTCGCCCAGCGCGTTCGAGATTACGGCGGGGGGGCTCAGAGACGTGATCACGGCACTCAATGGGAGTCAGTTCCAGTTGAACCTGGGCACGTTGACCCTGGCGAAGATGATCGTGGTGACCACCGACCCCGCGCTGCGGCCCACGATTCAAGCGCGGTATGATTCGGTGGTTAAGGTGGGCGTCACCAACTTTGCGCCGGAGCTGTGCCTCAATTATCCGGCGAGCATCGCGCAACAGCCGTCGGATCTGACCGTCGCTCCGGGCAGCATCGCCCATTTCGCGGTGGTGCCCGGCGGCACCAGTCCCCTGAGTTATCGCTGGCGGAAGAACAACGTCAATCTGAGCGACGGTGGGCATTACTCCGGGAGCACGGCGGTCACCCTGACGATCTCCGGGGCGGATACCAACGACGCGGGGAACTATCGCTGCGTGGTGACCAACGCCTACGGGAGCGTGACCAGCAGCCCGGCCACGCTGACGGTGACCAACCTGAACTACCCGCCGGTGATCACGCAACAGCCGACCGACCAGACGGTCGTTGCGGGCGGGACGGTCAGCTTCGCGGTTTTGGCCGGGGGCAGCGAGCCGCTGAACTACCGGTGGCAGAAGAACAACGCCAACCTGAGCAACGGCGGCCATTACTCCGGGAGCACGACGGCGACGCTGACGATCACCAATGCGAACGACAGCGATGGGGCCAGCTACCGCTGCGTGGTGACCAATGCCTACGGGAGCACCAACTCCGCCAGCGCGACGCTGACCGTCAATTCGTGCATCCCCAGTGTTCTCCTGGGGCACGGGGACATGGAAGACGCGACCGGGTATTCCGTCTGCCCGGACTGGCAGCCATACAGCGCTGGGAATGGCGTCGCCTCCTGGGCCAAGGAAGCCACTATCATCCATGGCGGCTTGGCCGCGCAGAAAGCAAAGAACATCAACGGCGGAACCGGCAGCCTGCTGGGCGTCCGGCAGACCTTTGATGCCAACGTGGGCGATGCCTTTACGTTTGAGGGCTGGGTTTATCCCGCATCCCAACCCAGCTATCAGCAGGTGGCCATGGTGGTGATGTGGGACGGCTCCACGGCGAATCCGGTTACGAACAGCGGCACTTGGGAAATCTCAACCGGGGCCAGGCTAGTGTGGACGCACTTGCAGAACCTCGCCGGTAATGCCACGGCGACCCATGTGACGCTGTTCCTGGACAGCCGGCGAATATTCGGTAGCATCGACGTCAGTGCGTATTGGGACGACGTGGTCAGTTATCGGGCCTACGTGCCGCCGGCGCCGCTGGTGAGCAGTGCGAGCAGCACCTCGCTCAATGTGGGGGTGAAGACGGGCTGCAACCAGGCCAACACGGCGGCGCAGTATGCCATCAGCATAGGTGGGGGGGCATACACGCTGGGCACGCACTGGGTGCAGGCCAACGGGACGGTGGGCACCGCGGTGGTGTGGCAGCCGGCGGCGGCGTGGGGGACCAGGACGGTCACCGGCCTGGCCACGGGCACCCCTTACACGTTCAAAGTCCAAGCTCGTTACAGCAGCACCTATCCGCAGCCGACCAGTCTGGGCACCGGCGCCACGCTGGCCCCGGTGGCGACGCCAGCGCCGCAACTGTTGGCGCAGCGCAACGGCAACGCCTTGACCTTGCGCTGGCCGGAACCTCCCAGCGCGCGACTTGAGCGTGCGGGGAGTTTGACGCCGCCGATGAGTTGGGTGACGGCCACCAATCAGGTCAGCATTGTCGGCGGACAGAAGAGTGTCACCCTTACGCCGACGGGCAACGCCGGCTACTACCGACTGGTCCTGGAATGAACTTGGCGGCAAATCCTCAATGCAGTGAATGAGAAAAGATATGAGACCCATGACAATTATGACAAGTATTGCTGCTCGCTTCGCACCGGTGCCGTTGGCACTGGTGATCGTGCTGGCCTGCCGTGGCGCGAACGCAGGGGTGACCGTGCTCGGCGTCCAATATCAGCAGGATCAGCCTTACCCGGAGTTCAACTGCATCTGGAACGACAAGACCTACCCGACCAACTGTCCTCCCCGGTCGCTGGGCTGCAATGTCCATGTGTACGTGAAGAACACCGGCGGCTCGTCGGTGACGGTTAGCGACGTGACCTTGGCCGGCTACAGTCTGGCGGACTCACTCGTGCTCAATACGGGTGTGCACGACGCCAGGAGCATTTACTTCAAATGGGACAACCCGCCGCAGGCGATCCTGGATGCGGGCGAGCCGGTCTGGTACAAGGCCGACCCGTCGGTGATCCCGGCTGGCGGGGTCGGTCAAGTCGTGGTGCGGCTGCGCTCGGTGCCGGTGACGCAACCGGTCAGCTTGGGCGTGGAGACCACCGGCGGCACGGTGACCACAAGCATAACGATTGCCGCTAACGCGCCCCAGTTGGCCAGCATCGGCTACTCCCCCGACCTGACCAAGGTGTATCTACATTGGCGGCGCAGCGGCGGGGCGGCGCCGACCGCCATCAGGATGGACGGCGTGGATGTGACGGCAAACACGGCTACTGTCGGCGATACAAACATCAATTTTGGCGCCTCGGTGGTCCAACTCGCCGCACCGCTTGGGCCCATGTCCTACCACGTGTTCCAAGGCGTCTATGCTGACGGCAAGATCGCCTCGGCCTCGCAACGGGCGTGGACCAACAAGTTCATCTACGCCAGCTATGGCAATTTTGAGACCAGCTCCAGCTACACGATCGCGGACTGGGTCGCGGAAGCCTGCAACCACGGCTTCAATAATGTTCAGGTGAACATGGGCGAGGTGGGTAGCTACATGTGGACCGGTATCGGGGAGGCGGATTGCCGCGCGCGCGGCTATGGCTATACGACCGGCGACAAGACCAAGTTTAACCCCATTGATCCGGATATGTTCTTCCTCAACGACGAGCCGGACGCCGAGGAAGCCAACATGGAGCATACCTTCTGCGGCACGGGCTTGAAGCTGCCTTGCGGCCACAGCCCCATGGGCATCCTCGTCATGCGCGAAATTGCCAACGGCGAGGGGCTGCGATCGCTCCGTCCGATGACGCCGACCAGCATCAATTTGAACGGCACGTTCCGGCCGGAAAACTATTACGCCTGGGGGCAGTCGGTGGATATCCTGCAGGTTGATCCCTACTACCAACGGCGACTGTCGGACGTCTATTGGCGCGATCAGCAGCGCATTCCGCTCTACCGGCAGGCCACCTATATCTATGCGGTTTCCCGAGCGGTGACGACGGCCGCCGAGCCGAACCCATCCAACATCTTGTTGTACTCGTGCGAGTGGAAATGCACCGACGACAATTGTGACCCTGCCTACGTAGGCCAGGTCTGGCCGTTCCCGACAACGGAAGCGAAGCGGATCGAGGTGTACTACGCGCTGGCCGCCGGGGCCAAAGGCATGGGCTACTGGTGGTTCCCGAAGGGCTATCCATCCAACGGCCTCGCCGACCAGGGCAAGGCAACCGCCCGGGCGCTCTGGAAGGAGCTGGGACTGCTCGGCAACGAAATCAAGACCGCCGCCCCGCTGCTGGTCACCAGTCATCCGGTGGATATGCTGCTCACGCCGGGCACGAATGTCTGGGTGCGGGCGCTGGCGGTTGGCACCGACACCGTGATTCTGATTGTGGTGAACGACAACTATTACAACGACGAGGCGGGTTGTCATTACACGCCCGTGGCCAATGCGACGGTCGCGGCCACGCTGCCTTCCTGGATGCAGGCGGCGCCCACCGCGTTTGCGATCGCGGCGGGCGGACTCAGCGATGTGAGCGCTGTGCTTAACGGCAACCAGTTGCAGGTGAACCTGGGGACATTGAATCTAACGCGGATGATCGTGGTGACCAAGAACGCGGGATTGCGGGCGACGATTCAGCAGCGGTATGATCAGCAGGTGCGGCCGGGCATCTGCGCCATGGCACCGGAGCTGTGCGCGAGCACCCCGCCCAGTGTCGCGCAACAGCCGGCCAGCCAGTATGCCGCTCCGGGCGGGACGGCCAACTTCACGGTCGTGGTCTCCGGCAGCAATCCGCTCAGTTACCAGTGGCAGAAGAATGCCGTGAGACTCAACAACGGGGGCCATTACACGGGCACCACGACGGCGACGGTGACGGTCGGCAGCGTGGATAGCACGGATGTGGCGGGTTACCGGTGCGTGGTGACCAACGCGTATGGGAGCGTGACCAGCAGTGTGGCGACATTGGTTTTGGGCGGGCCGTGCAGTACGCCCACGTTGCTCAATGGCAATTTTGAAGGTCCGACCAACGCCCCGGGGATCAGCACCAACTGGGCAGGCTACCAGCGGCCGCCCAACCCGGTGACGGCCTGGACCATTCAGACCAATTCGCCGCCGACGGGAGGGGGCACGCAGTATCAGCAGATCGCGAACACCAGTGGGACGGGCGGGGGCGGGGTGCGGCAGGACATCACCGGGTGTGTCATTGGCGCGACGTATCAGATCTCAGGCTGGATGCGCGGCAACTCGGTTGCCTATTCAACCTGCACCGTCAAGTGCAGTCCCACGGCCTCGACCGACTGGTCCACCGCTGCGGACCTGAACCCGCCCCAGACTTTCACCGGCAACTACTGGACCAATTTCAGCGGCACGGTGGTGGCGACCGGGCCGAGCATGACGCTATGGCTGGATGGGCAGACTGGGGGAACGGGGCAGAACAAGGCGGAATGTTTCGACGCGGTGACGGTGACGTGCGTGGCGGCGCCGCCCCCCCTTCGTTTTGAGTCGGCCGGCCTGCTGTCGCAGGATCCGGTGCGCCTGGTGTTGAGCGGGGAGCCTGGGAAGACTGTGACGGTGCGGCGGTCGAGCAATTTGGTGGATTGGGTAATGCTGACGAACCTGGTGAACACCAATGGCATTGTGCAATTCACCGACCCGACGGCGAACACCGCGGCGCAACGGTTCTACCGCGCCACGTCGCCCTAGCCTATTTCCTTGCACTAACTGCGTCCTCTTGTGAACATGATAATATGAGAAGTCTTATGAAACAGATGGTACCGCCCGCTCGTTTTCGGGCAGGCGCTTTCCTGCTGGCCTTGGCAATCGGCCTGACCTGCCGCGGCGCGAATGCCGCGGTGACCGTACTCGGCGTCCAGTATCAGCAGGATGAGCTGTTCCCCGAGTACAACTGCATCTGGCACGACAAGAACTACCCCACCTCTTGTTCCGGCACCTACCTGGGCGGCAACGTCCATGTGTACCTGAAAAACACCGGCGGCACGGCGGTGACAATCAGCGACGTGACGCTGGCCGGATACAGTCTAACGACCATCCTGCCGGTGAGCACGGCGGCGCATAACGCCAACAGCATTTATTTTTACTGGGACAATCAGAGCGTACCGGCGGATATCATCGCCGCAGGTATCCCGGTCTGGTTCAAAGGTGATCCATCCACCATCCCGGCGGGGGAGGTGGGCCAGGCGGTGGTGCGGCTCCGATTCCCTCCGACCACACCAACTGTTGCTGTGGGAGTAGTAACCACGGGAGGGTCAGTCACGACCAACATCACGATTAGCACCAACGCCCCGCAACTGGCCAGCGTGGGCTTCTCGCAGGATCGGGCCAAGGTGTATTTGCACTGGCGCCGCAGCGGCGGGGCCGCGCCAACCACCATCCTAATGGACGGCGTGGACGTGACCGCGAACACGACAACGGTGGGGGACACGAACGTCAATTTTGCCGAGTCCGTTCTAACCCCGGCCACTCCGCTTGCGTACCTGTCGTATCATGTCTTCCAAGGCGTCTATGCCGACGGCAAGAAGGCAACCGCGTCCTTGCGCACCTGGTCGCACGAGTTTATTCACGCTCCGTGGGGTGTCTTTGACATGCCCGATGCCGTGGCTGGCCGGGCCTGGCTTGAGGATTGTGTCAACCGTGGTTTCAACGCCGTTCAAAACCAGTACGGCGGAGGCGTCGGCGATTTCCTCGCCTCGCCCACCGGGGGGTCGTGGATGTTGTCCCGCGGTTTTGGGGTCATTGTGTGGAATGGGAACACCAGTAGAAACACGCTGCTTTCGTTCATTGACGATGAGGTTGATGCCGAGGAAGACAACCTGGAGGCCAATTTCTGCGGCACCGGCAAGAAGATTCCCTGTGGCTCAAGCACGATGGGAATTCTGGGCATCCGTTCCATCGCCACGGGCGAGGATTACCGGCGCATGTCCCCGAACGCCCTGACCACCATCAACATGGACGGCACGTTCAAGCCGGAGAACTACTACGCCTACGGGCAGGCGGTGGATGTGCTGCAGGCAGACCCGTACTATCAGAAACGGCTGAAGGACACCTACTGGTACCACAATCCCGAATGGATTCCGCTCTACAACAAGGCGACGTATATCTATGCGGTGTCGAAAGCCTGCACGCGCGCGGCTGAACCGAATCCCTTTCACGTCATCCTGCAATCCACCGAGTCGAAAGAGTCGGTCAACGGCGTGGATAAGGTCTGGCCCTTCGCGCCGCCGCAGTGCAAGCGGATTGAGGCGTACTATGCCCTGGCCGCCGGCGCCAAAGGCATCAGTTACTGGTGGTTCAAGAAGTGTTCCGGCTACTGCTCCAACGGCCTGGAGGACCAGAGCACGCAGGCGGCCCGGGATGTCTGGAAGGAAATGGGACTCTATGGCAATGAGATCAAGACCGTGTCGCCGCTGCTGGTTGCCAGCCATCCCGTGGATTTGCCCCTGAGCCCCAGCGCCAATGTCTGGGCGCGGGCGCTCGCGGTCGGCACCGACACGATCATACTGGTGGTAGTGAATGACAACTACTACAACGACGAGGCCGGATTCCATTCCACCGATGTGGCCAATGCGACCGTGACGGTCACCCTGCCGTCCTGGCTGCAAACGGCGCTGTCCGCCTTCCAGGTCTCGGCCGGCGGCTTGAGCGACGTGAGCACGCAAGTCAACGCGAACCAGTTGCAGGTGAACCTCGGCACTTTGAAGATTACGCGCCTGATTGTGCTGACGAAGGACCCGGGGTTGCGGGCGACGATCCAGCAACGCTACGATGTGGAAGTGCGGCCGGGCATCTGCGCGATCGCGCCGGAGTTGTGCATGAACACTCCGCCCAGCATCGCGATGCAGCCGGTCAGCCAGTTTGCTGCTCCGGGCGGGGCGGTGTACTTCACAACAGTGGTTTCCGGCAGCAACCCGCTGAGTTACCAGTGGCAGAAGAATGCCGTGAAACTCAACAACGGGGGGCATTACGCGGGTTGCACGAACGCGACGCTGACGGTGAGCGGGGTGGACACCGCGGATGTGGCCGGCTACCGGTGCGTGGTGACCAACGCGTATGGGAGCGTGACCAGTAGTGTGGCGACGTTGATTCTGGGCACGCCGTGCAGTGCGCCGGTTTTGCTCAATGCCAGTTTTGAGGGCACCACCAACGCCCTCGGGGTGGGCACCAACTGGGTGGGCTACCAGCGAGCACCCTATCCGACGACGGGGTGGAAGGTCCTGACGACCGCGCCACCGACGGGCGGGGGCACGCAGTACCAGCAGATTGCCAACACCAGCGGGAGCGGGGGCGGTGGAGTGCGGCAGGAGATCACCGGATGTGTTATCGGCGCCACCTATCAGATCTCGGGCTGGATGCGTGGGAACTCGGTATTGTATGCGACGTGCAGGGTGAAGGTGAGTCCGAGCGCCTCGACGGATTGGAACACGGCCATTGACCTGAATCCGCCGCAGACCTTCACGGGCGACTACTGGACCAACTTCAGCGGGACGGTGGTGGCGACCGGGCCGAGCATGACGCTGTGGTTGGACGGGCAGACTGGGAGCACGGGGCAGAACAAAGCGGAGTGTTTCGACGCGGTGACGGTGACGTGTCTGGGGGCGCCGCCGGCGCTGCGGTTTGAGTCAGCCAGTCTATTGCCGGAGAACCAGGTACGGCTGATGTTGAGCGGGGAGCCTGGGAAGGGTGTGACGGTGCGGCAGTCGAGCAATTGGGTGGACTGGGTGGTGCTGACCAACCTGGTGAACACCAACGGCATCCTGCAATTCACCGACCCAACGCCCAGCACCGCGGCGCAACGGTTCTACCGCGCCACGTCACCCTAGCCCAGCGTCGTATACACCAAATCTTGTCGCAACCCTGTCAGTAGAGAAACCGGATGAGCTATATCTTCAAAGAATGTTATTATCGCGTGCGAGCGGCGTCGGCGGTGCTGCTGGGCGTTTCATGGAGGACCATGAGCCTGGCGGGTCTGGCCTTCGGTATTCTGTTTGGCGACGCTTGTCCTCGGACAGGGGCTGCTGCGTCAGTGGACGATCTCACCGGGCCGTGGCAGTTGCTGGTGGACGATTACCCCGTTCTGGCCAAGACCAACGTCGTGCGAACCTATCACGCCTTCCAGAAGCACGCCGACAACCCTGTCCTGGTGGCCGACCAACCCTGGGAACAAGGGATGGTGTACCTGTATGGCACGGTACTGCCCAACGAGACTCGCACCGGCTACCGCATGTGGTATCACTGCCTGCGCACCAACAACAGCATTTGCCCGAGTTGGAGCACAGAACTTTACGCGACCAGCTCCAACGGCATCAACTGGGTCAAGCCGGCACTGAACCTGCGCTCGACGTGCGGTTCGGCGAGCAACAACATGTACTACACCCGGCTGACGGGAGGAGGGATGACATCGGTGATGCAGACGCCCTGGGATCCGGCCCCGGCCCAACTCTACAAGTTCATGAACTATGACAGCGGCGGCTTCTACGGTGCCTGGTCGGCGGACGGCATCCACGTGACCGACGCCCCCAACAACCCGGTCTTTACCGGCGGCAGCGACGTCGGCCAGTTCTGCTGGGACCCCCACACACGACTTTACCGCGGGTACGTGAAGAATGCCTGGTACGACTGGAACGGACTTAAGCGTCGGGCGGTGGCGCTCACCACCACCACTAACATCACGAGCTGGCCGCGGGAATCGCTGATCCTCTGGCCGGACACGTATGACGACCGCTGGGTGATTCCGGGCTCGGTCCAACGAACGCACTTCTACGGGCTGTCGGCCTTCCCCTATGAGTCCATGTATATCGGCTTTCTCTGGATTTTTCGCGCGACCGAGCTGGGCGGCGACATGCCCGGGTACCTCGAAGGCCCCTGCTTTGTCGAGCTGGTCAGCAGCCATGATGGAGTTCACTGGACCCGCGAGGAGGCCCCCCGGCCCCCGCTTCTCCCATTGGGCCCCTCCGGTTCGTGGGATGATGGCATGGTCTTCACCGCCCGGGCTCCTATCGTGGAAGGCGGGACGATCAAGGTATGGTACGGCGGGTTTGACCAGGTGCACGGCTTCGCGCTGGCGAAGACGACCGGCGCGATCGGCCTGGCCACATTGCGCAAGGACGGCTTCGCGTCCCTGGACGCGGGGCCGACGAACGGAACCATCCTGACCAAACCCTTGACCAACACCAGCGGCACGTTGCAGGTGAACTACCGGGCCGTCGGCGGCTCGCTCAAAGTGGAGGTTCTGGATGCGAACAACAACGTAATCCCGGGCTACTCCCAAGCCGACTGCGTCGCGTTGACCAGCGACAGCGTCACCCAGGCGGTGACATGGGCCACGCACACTCTGCTGCCGACGGGCGCGCCCTCCATAAGCCTGCGGTTCATCCTCCAGAACGCGGCGCTCTACTCGTTCATGGCCGGGCAGTCCGCCGCGCTCGTGGATGTGCCAACCATCACGCAGCAGCCCGCGAACCAGTTCGTTGCTCCGGGCGGTTCAGCCAGCCTCACAGTCGTGGCCTCCGCCATCAGTCCGTTGAACTACCAATGGCAGAAAAACCAAGTCCGGTTGTCCAACGGCGGGCACTATTCGGGTTGCACGGCGGCAACGCTGGCTATTGCCAATGCCGACAGCAGCGACGCGGCCAGCTACCGCTGCGTGGTGACCAATGCTTACGGGAGCATAATCAGCAGCCCGGCAACGCTGGCAGTGGTATCGAATGCCTTCGGCCCCGTCACCCTTATCCCTATCCCCACTCTGGCGGGCGATTCGAGCAATGAAGGACGCGCCGTTACCCCGGACGCCAGATATGTCGTTGGCCTGTCCGGAACGAATAACGGGTTCTTCTATGACTCGGTCAGCAACAGGGTCGTCCGGCCGGTTAGTTCCGATGGCGCCGCAGCCCGAACCGTGACGGGCGTAGCCTACCGTACCGATTCCGGCCAAGCCCCCCCGCAGACGCAACTCATTCTCTCCGGCCTTGCGGCCAGCAATGGCCGTTTCACGGCCTGGATGACTGCCGACCGAGGGGTAACATGGAGCAGCATGGTTCAGTATGGCAGCGGTCCCAGGAAGCCAACCGTTCCGGTTGCGAACGGGCTGGCAGGAACCTCGTCGGATGTTTTCTACTCCGTGTGGACGGACGAAGGCACCTTGACAAATGACAACTGGGGATTGCGGATCGGTCAGTGTTCCGGCTCGTGGCCGATGACACCTGTGTGGGCGCAAAAGGATGCCGCGAAGCCCGATACTCTTCAGGTAAACGCCATTTCCTCGCAACGGGAGAGCCGTGGGCTGGCGGAGGAACGGAGCCACCGGCGCCTATGTTAACTACGTGACCGACTGGCAGAGCGGTAGTGGGCCGGTAATCTGGAATTGTTACGGTCTGGACGGCACTACAGCAGGGCAGGCGCTTGCGGTCAGCGCCGACGGCACCATCATCTTCGGCATGTCGCCGCTCGTGGTTGGGGGGGCGACCAACAACTACGGTCACAAGGCGGTGCTCAGTGCGACTTATCCGGGCCCGGCCACCCAACTGAGGACCAACCAGTTGCCCAACTTCCCCGACACCGCAGGTTCGGCGAACCTCGCGATTCCCTACGGCTGCTCGGCGGACGGCCAGTACGCAGTCGGCAGCAACTACCGCAGTGGCATCGAAAAGGCCGTCCTCTGGGATACGCGCAACTCCAGCGCGACCAATTGGACGGTCACCGACCTGACGGACTTGGCGGTGGCGAGCGGCTCTCCAGGCATTTTTGCGCGTCTCGCCCGCGCCTACAGCATCGGCACGAACTCGGCTGGAAGACTGGTCATCGCCGGGGTGGGTTACGACACCAATAGCCCTGCCAACGCTCGCGCTTTCCTGCTGACCGTTTCGCCTCCGACGACTCCGGTCATATCCCAGCCAACCGTGACCATCTCGGGCTCATACCCAACTGGCTTTGCTTTCAGTTTCCTCACCGTCCCCAACGGGAACGTCATGTATTACCTGGAGTACACGACGAATCTGACGCCGCCGGTTGTCTGGACCGCGACGGCCTCCACGCCGGGCACCGGCGCCCTGGCCGGCCTCTCCGACCCCAACCCGCCTGACCGGCAACGCTTTTATCGCATCCGCGTTCAGTAAATGTCACTGACCTTAAATCCCCAAGAGAACAAACACTAACAATCAGAACTAAAGGACACGCATCATGAGAGAACTACTATTGGCAGGCTTCCTGGCGCTCAGCACTTGCTGCATCTGTGCCCAAACTGAGGTCAAAGTCTGGACGAGATGTGTGGGCGACATTGACTTTGATTATGGCTTGGCGGTGGCCACAGACGCCTCCCGCAATGTCATTTTCTCAGGGACGACCCACAGCACGCTCGGCCCGGTCTTGGCCGGCAGGTATGACCTGTTTGTTACCAAGTATGATGCGTCGGGAAACAAACAGTGGTTGGTGCAAAGAGGGACCACCGAACAAGAATCCGCGGAGGGGGTAGCTACCGATGCGGCCGGAAACATATACCTTGCGGGCTACACCGGGGGCAGCCTGGATGGAAACACCAGCGCCGGGAACAAGGATATGTTCCTGATGAAATTAGACCCGTACGGGAATTGGCTATGGACGAAACAGGATGGCTTGGGCATGGATGATGATGCTCATGCCATCGCCGTGGATTCCGCCGGGAATGTCTATATCACAGGTTATGTCAAAGGCGAGTTTCACGGACTTCCCAGGGTGGGCGTTGGGGATATCTTCATCAGCAAGTATGACTCGGCAGGCAACTGGCTATGGTCAAGACTGTTCGGCTCCACCGAGCCTGATGAAGGGTGTGGGATAGCGTGTGACGCTGCTAACAACGTTTATGTCACCGGGTGGACCGAGGGCGGCGTCGAAGGTAATTCATACCTGGGCAATGGGGATGCCATTCTAGCCAAGTACGACTCCAACGGAAACAGGCAGTGGTTGAAACAATGGGGCACGGCGAACGCGGATACCGGCTATGCCGTTCGGTGCGATGCGTCCGGGAACGTTTATGTTGCCGGCTACACCACGGGAACGCTTTATGGCCCCAAGATTGGCGGGCCCGACATCTTTCTAGCCAAGTTCGACGGTGCTTCGGGAACCCCTCTCTGGGGGACGAAGATGGGCACTACCGAGAACGATTACGCCTACGGGCTGGCCATCGATGCTTCCGGAAATGTCTATGTCTCTGGGCAAGCCGAGGGGTCTCTCCAGGGCAACCCGTATCAGGGTGCGGCAGATGCGTTTTTGGCAAAGTACAACTCCGGGGGGACCAACCTATGGACGACACAGATAGGCACGCTTAATAATGACGTGGCTACCGGGGTAGGCATTGATGCGGGCGGTGGTGTTTATATTACTGGATGGAGCACGGGCGACTTTGATGGGTGCACAAATCAAGGTCAGAATGACGTATTTGTGACGAAGTATGCCCCTCCGGATAGCCCGCCCCCCGCGCCGACCGCCAAGGTGGCGACGAATGTGACTACGATAGGGTTCACGGCCAACTGGAGTTCTGCCAACTGGACAACGGGTTATCGGCTGGACGTGTCCACCAACAGCGCCTTCAGCAATTTCCTGGCGGGGTACCAGGACCTGGACGTGGGCAACGTGTTGAGCCGGAGTCTGAGCGGGTTGAGCCCGGGCACGATCTACTACTACCGCGTGCGGGCCTACGGCGGCACTGGCACCAGTGGAAACTCAAGCACGGTCCTCGTGGGCACGCTGATACCGTTCTGCACCCCGGGCAGTCTGCTCAACGCCGGTTTCGAGGGCCCGACTAATGCAAACGGGATCGGCGTGAACTGGATCGGCTACACGCGACCGCCTATTCCAACCACGACCAGTTATAAGGTACAGACCGCGGGACCTCCGCCAGGAGGGGGTTTGCAATACCAGCAAGTGGCAAACTCCAGTTCGACGGGCGGTGGCGGCATGCGGCAGGACATAACCGGGTGCACCATCGGTGCCAGCTACACTATCTCGGGCTGGATGCGTGGGAACTCCGCCTTTGCCACGTGCACGGTGAAGGTGAGTCCCAGCGCCTCGTCCAGTTGGGGCACAGCCATTCACCTGAATCCCCCCGCGACCTACAGCGGCCCAACCTGGACTCCGTTCAGCGGCACGGTGGTGGCCACCGGGACCAGCATGACGCTCTGGCTGGACGGCCAGACAACCGGAACCGGGCAATTCAACGCGGAGTGCTTTGACTCGATAACAGTAAGCTGCCCGCCCTCCTTCAAGTTCGAGTCGTTCGGCGGGTTACCACCAGGCCAATACAGCCTGGTCTTGAGCAATGCGCCTTATCCCAATGTCACTGTTAGCGAGTCCAGCGATCTGGTGAGTTGGACAGTGTTGACCAACCTCGTCCCGACCAACGGCACAGTGCGGTTTGCCGACACCTCTGCCAGCAACGCTGTGCGGCGCTTCTACAAGGCCACGTCGCCTTAGCCCTTACGCCTTATGCAAGAACACATCAACCATCAAGACTACAGAACACTTATTATGAAGAAACTAACGCTGACAGGATTCCTGGCGCTGAGCACCTGCTGTGTCCATGCGCAAACTGAGGTGGAAGCCTGGAGCAAGCTGATCGGAGCCCCTAATTTCGAATACGGCCAGGGTGTGGCGGTGGACCCGTCGGGCAATGTGGTGTTCGGCGGCCCGACGCAAAGCTCGCTGGGAGGGGCGTCGGTCGGGTTGTTCGACGTGTTTGCGGGCAAGTGTGATTCCTCGGGCAACCTGCTCTGGCTCGCGCAGCGCGGCAGCACGGAGACCGAATATGGTTTTGATGAACTGCACGGGGGAGTGGCGTCGGACATTTTCGGCAACGTGTATGTGGTGGGCCGGACCAAGGGCAGCATGGATGGCAATGCCAGCCTGGGCGGGTATGACGCCTTCCTGGTGAAGTTCGGGCCCGACGGGACATGGCAGTGGACCCGGCAGGATGGCACGAGCGGAGACGATGCCGCGCGCGGCGTGGCGACCGATTCCGCCGGCAATATTTATATCGCCGGTTACGTGAAGGGGAACTTCCACGGTCTGACGAGGGTGGGTTCGTCGGATGTGTTCATCAGCAAGTACGACCAGGCGGGCACGCGGCAGTGGTCGGTGCTCTTCGGTTCACTGGGACCGGACGAGGCTTTTGGCCTGACCTGCGACGCGGACCGGAACGTGATCGTGACGGGCTGGGCTGACGACAGCGTGGAAGGCAATCCCTACCTGGCCAACGGGGACAACATTATGGCTAAGTACGATTCCAATGGCGCGAGGTTGTGGTTGAAGCAATGGGGCACGTTTAACAAGGACACGGGCTACGCGCTGGCCACCGATGCGGCCAAGAACATTTATCTTTCCGGCTACACCACCGGGCCGCTCTATGGCGGCCAGCAGGGCAACCGGGACGTGTTCCTGGCCAAGTTTGACGCGGGGGGGACCAACCAGTGGGCAACGCAGATGGGCACCGCGGACCATGACCAAGGCTGGGGAGTGGCCGCGGATGCCGCGGGAAATGTCTATCTCGCCGGGCAAGCGGGCGGCGCGCTGGGGAGCGACCCGTGGGCGGGGGGCCTCGACGTTTTCGTGGCCAAGTATAACACGACCGGCAGCCAACTCTGGTTAAGGCAGCTCGGAACCACCAACCTGGATTTGGCCCGCGCCATCGCGGTGGACACGAACGGCGGCGTGTTTGTCACCGGGTGGAGTGAGGGAGACTTCGAGGGCGGCACCAACGCCGGTCTGACCGATGTCATCGTGATGAAATTCGCCCCTTCCAACAGTGTCCCGCCGGTGCCGACCGCAAAGCCGGCCACCGGCCAGGCCCTCAGCGCGTTTACGGCCAACTGGCATAGCTCGTCCTTCGCGGAGGGCTACCGGCTGGATGTGTCCACCAACAGCGGCTTCAGCAGTTACCTGGCCGGGTATCAGGACCGGGACGTGGGCAACGTGCTGAGTTGGAGCGTGAGCGGGCTGAACTCGGGCACCCTGTTCTACTACCGCGTGCGGGCTTACAACACCAACGGGACGAGCGGGAACTCCTTGACCATTGCGGCGGCCACAACGATTCTCACGTGCTCGCCGGCAACGCTGCTCAACGGCAATTTCGAGGGGCCCACCAACGCGCCAGGGCTCAGCACCAACTGGACTGCCTATGTGCGGGCGCCCATTCCGCCCATCGTGGCCTGGAGCATCCAGAACGCGTCCCCCCCGCCTGGGGGCCTGACGCAATACCAGCAAATCGCGGTGACCAACGCGTTTGGCGGCGGTGCTGGCGTGCGCCAGGACATCACCGGCTGCACGCCGGGCGCCACCTACATCGTCTCCGGCTGGCTGCGGGGGAACTCCGGCACTCGGCTTACTTGCAGGGTGAGGGTCAGCCCGACCGCCTCGACCAACTGGTCCACGGCGATGGACCTGAATCCGCCCCAAACCTACGTCACCGCCACCTGGACCAACTTCAGCGGCACAGTCGTGGCGGCCAGCACGAATATGACGCTCTGGCTGGATGGCGAGACGACGGCGGCGGCGCAGTATAAGGCCGCGTGCTTCGATGTCGTGACGGTGAGCTGCCCGTACGTGCCGCCGTTCCAGTTTGAGTCGGTCGCCGCGCAGCCGCCCAACCAGTTGAGCCTGGTGTTGAGCAACGCGCCCTATGCCAGTGTCACGATTCAGCAGTCTAGCGATCTGGTGAATTGGGGGGTGTTGACCAACCTGGCGGCCACTAACGGCACCGTCCGGTTTACCGACACCTCCGCGAGCAACGCCGTGCGCCGCTTCTATAACGCCACGTCGCCCTAGCCTTTGGCAGGCATATCACAGATTAAAACCGCTTTGGACCCCATCCGGAGAGGGAAATATATGAAAGAGACAATCCGATCTTCGTCTGGCGGCTTAGCCGTGCTGGCACTGGTACTGCCCCTCGGCCTGGCGTGCTGCCAGGCCAATGCCGCGGTGACGATCCTCGGCGCCCAGTATCAGCCGGACCAGATGTTTCCGGAGTACGACTGTTTCTGGCACGACGGCAACTACCCGACCTCTTGCCAGACCAATGTCCAAGGCGCCACCGTCCACGTGTACGTGAAGAATACCAACACAGCGCCGGTGACGATTGATGACGCAACGCTGGCTGGGTACTACCTGAAGACGGTTATCAAGAAGTCCACTGCCTCGTGGAACCCCGACGAGCAAAACAGCATTTACTTCTACTGGGACGATCCACCGCAAGACATCCTGGATGCGGGCGAGCCGGTGTGGTACCGGTTCGACCCGCCTACGATTCCGGCGGGCGGGGTGGCACAAGTGGCCGTGCGGTTGCGATCTGTGCCCACCACACCGACCATCACCGTCGGCGTGGCGACTTCCGCCGGCACGGTCTTCCGGAACATTACGATTGATGCCCACGCGCCCCAATTGGCCAGCATCGGCTACTCGGATGACCTGAGAAAGGTATATCTCCACTGGCGGCGTAGCGGCGGGGCGGCGCCAACCTCAGTTTGGCTGGATGGCACGAACGTGACCTCACTCACGACGACGGTGAGCGACCCGAGCGTCAATTTCGGGGCCTCGGTCGTCTCGCTGACCAACGCGCTGCCGTTCTTCTCCTACCACGTGTTTCAGGGCGTGTATGCGGACGGCAAGACGGCGACGGCCTCCCAGCGGGCGTGGACCAACAAATTCATCTACGCCAGCTACAGCTCGTTCGTCTTCACGGCTGACTACACGGGCGCGGATTGGATCGCCGAGGCCACGGACCACGGCCTCAATAACGTGCAGATGACCCTGGGGGATATGGGCAGCTACATGGGCACGAGCGCCGGGCAAGCGGAGATGCGGGCGCACGGCTACGGCTATACCATCATGGATTACACCAAGCTCAACCCGATTGACCCAGACATGTGGTTCCTGAACGACGAACCCGATGGTGAGGAGGACAATCAGTCCAATACTCATTGCGGCACGGGCTATCGGATACCCTGCGGCGGCGGCCATAATGCCGGGACGCTGGTCCTCAAGGAAATAGCGCACGGCGAGGACCTGCGAGCCCGTCGTCCGAATGTCCCCACGGTGGTGAACCTGGACAACACCCTCAAGCCCCAGAGCTACTTCACTTGGGGACAGGCGGTAGATATTCTGCAGTTTGACAATTACTACCAGAGGCGGCTGTCGGACAGCTACTGGCGCTTTCCCCAGCTCATTCCCCTCTACCGAAAGGCGACCTTTGTTTATGCGCACGCGCGGGTGGGGTGCGCGGGGGCCGAGCCGAATCCCTCCAACCAGCTCCTGTACTCGTGCGAATGGAAATGCCCCTACACCGATTGTGGCGTCCATAATGGCGAGGTGTGGCCGTTCGCGACGCCGGAATCCAGGCGGATCGAGGTGTATTATTCCCTGGCCGGCGGTTCCAAAGGGCTCGGCTATTGGTGGTTCAAGCCGGGTTATCCCTCCAACGGCCTCGCCGACCAGGATACCGCTGCCGCGCGCAACCTTTGGAAAGAAATTGGACTGCTCGGCAATGAGATCAAGACTGCGCGGCCATTGCTCGTTACGAGCACCCCGGTGGACCTGACGATCGCGCCCAGTGCCAATGTCTGGGCGCACGCGCTGGCCTCGGGCACCGACCGGATCATCCTGCTGGTGGTCAACGACAACTACTACAACGACCAGGCGGGCTGCCATTACGCCCCGGTCGGCAACGCGACGGTGACCGTCACACTGCCGTCGTGGATGCAGACCTCGCCCACCGCGTTCGAGATCTCGGCCGTCGGGTTGAGCGACGTTAGCGCGGCGCTCAATGGGAACCAGTTGCAGGTCAACCTGGGCACACTGAACCTGACCCGGATGATCGTGCTGACCACGGACCCCCAATTGCGGACCGCCATTCAGCAACGATACACCCAGGAGGTCGAACCGCACGTCCGCAACTTCGCGTCGGAATTGTTTACGAACAATCCCCCCCGCATCACGCAGCAACCCTCCAGCCTGAGTGTGGCCGAGGGCGGAACTGCCAACCTCATAACCATCGCCTCCGGCACCAGTCCGCTGAGCTACCGCTGGCAGAAGAGCCAACTGAACTTGTCCAACGGCGGGCACTACTCGGGATGTGCTACCCCGACGCTGACGATTAGCGGGGTGGACAGCAGCGACCTGGGGAGCTACCGCTGCGTGGTGAGCAATGCCTACGGGAGCGCGACGAGCAGCCCCGCGACGCTCACGCTGGCGACGAATATCTTCGGATCGGTTACCCTTACCAACATACCCCCGTTACCAGGCGATACGACCAATGACGCTCGCGCCATTACGCCCGATGGCCGCTGGGTGGTTGGCCTCTCCGGTTCCCGCGGCTTCCTCCACGCCGTTAACACCACGAATGTGGTCAATGTGTTTACACCGGATGGCGCGGGCTCCAGCATTGTCACCGGCGTAGGCTCCCGCACAGAGAACGGCCAGCGCGAAGTGGTCATCGCGGGCCTTTCGTCCGGCTGGCATGCGGACTTCATGACCACCAACGGCACGGACTTTGGCAGCAAGCGCCGGGATGTGAACCTGGGCAAGGCGCCGGCGGCGGTCGTGGCGAACGGTCTGGCCGGGACCGCGTCGGATATTTTCTACTCAACCTGGTGGGACGCCAAAGCCAACAACAACCAGATCTACGTCGGCAAAATGTTCGGCGCGTGGCCAATGAGCCCGGCCGCCGGAACGGTCATTTGGGACACGAACGGAGTCAGCGCCGGCCCGGCCGCCGCGCACGGCGTTTCCAGCACCGGGCGGGCCGTCGGCTTCACCAACAGCACCAAAGCCAATTACGTCCTCGATTGGAACGGCAGCGGCAGGGCGACGGCTTGGTACTTCAACGGCCTGAATGGCACGACTGCGGGCGAAGCCTGGGCCGTCAGCGCCAATGGGACAATCATTTTCGGCCAGTCGCCGGTGAGCGGCGGCCGAGCGGGAAGCTGGCCCTACAAGGCGCTGGTGACCAGTAACAGTCCGGGCGTGTTACAGAGCGTCCGGGAGCTGCCCGGTTTCCTTGACACGACGGGCACTGCCGGCAGCGCCGGGGTGCCCTACGGCTGCACGGTGGACGGGAAGTACGCGGTCGGAATGAGCTACCGCGGCATGGAGAAGGCTGCGCTTTGGGATACGCGTGACCCGAACTCAACCAACTGGACCGTTGTGGACCTCACGGAGCTGGCGCTGGCCAACGGCAGCCCGGATCTCTTCAGCCGCTTGGTTCGGGCGTATAGCGTCGGCACAAACGCCGCCGGAGACCTGGTGATTGCGGGGGTGGGTTTGGACACCAACACCCCCGCCGGCCTGCGCGCATTTGTGATGACGGTCGCCCTCTCGACCGCCCCGGTTGTGCCGGCGCCGCGAGTGACCATGTCAGGCGCTTATCCCGACGTGCTCATCTTCACCTTCCAGACGTTCGCCGACCCTAATATACGGGTACTACCTGGAGTACACGACCGGCCTGGCTCGGCCAACCACCTGGACCACGATTGCCTCTGCGCCCGGCACCGGAGCTTTGACCAGCCTGTCCGACTACAATCCGCCTGACCCGCGGCGCTTCTACCGCATCCGGATTCAGGCGGTGCCGCCGCCGTTGACGGTGTCGGCTGCCTCGCCGGCCGGCCTCACCTTCAGCTTTCCAAGCGTCGCCGCCGCGAACGTCATCTACTCCCTCGAATACGCCACCAACCTCACTCCGCCGGTTGCCTGGACCACGATCACCTCGGCCCCCGGGTATCCCCCTATCAGCGGCTTCTCCGATCCGAACCCGCCTGACCGCCAGCGCTTTTATCGTGTTCGAGTTCAGTAAGCGTCACTCGCAGCCCAATACAGGCCATTCCATGAATAGGTTCATCCCCGCGGGTTTAGTCAGTGCGGCGCTGGCGGCAACCGCTTTCGCCGGGCCAATCCAGATCGGCGACCGGCGGCAGTTGTTCATTGATCGGACCTTCCTGGGTGACGCGAAGGGTGTGGAGATTGTCGTCCACCCGCCGCGCAAAAGCGGGGAGATGACGGTCAAACCGGAAGGGCCGTGGGAGAAAGGCGGGATCGGGCCGTACAGCAGCGCCCTCTTTGACGGCCTGAGCTACCACATGTGGTACCACGCCATGGATTCACTGCAGTGGGACACGGGGCACACCAACGGCTGCATCTGCTACGCCACTTCGAAAGACGGCATCCGGTGGACAAAGCCCGAGGTTGGGCTGGTCGAATACGCCGGCAGCCGCAACAACAACATCGTGTTCGGCCACGGCGCCAATGGTGTGATCCTCGGCCAGGACGGCGGGATGGTGTTCCTTGACCCGAATGCGCCGGCGGATCAGCGGTTTCGCATGGTCTGCCGTTTCGGGCCGGAGGGTTCGGGGATGCGCGTCTGGTCGTCGGGCGACGGCGTCCACTGGAAGCTGACGCATCCCTCGGTCGTCACCGCCCGCCCCGAGGAGAAGCGCAGCCACCTCGACTCCCAAAATGTGATCTTCTGGGACGATGCGCTCAAGAAGTACGTCGCTTACGTGCGATACAACCGCCCCGAAGTGCGCGGGCGGGCGCGGAGCATCTCGCGCGGCGAGTCCGACCGGCTGGGCGGCTTCCCGGTCGTGCAGGACATGCCGGTCGTCTTTCAACCGGACGAGCAGGACCTCAAGGAGGACGGGTTGCCGGCGGTGGACTTCTACGTGAGCGCGGCCATCAAGTATCCGTGGGCGGATAGGGCCTACTTCATGTTTCCGACGGCCTACTATCACTACACGGGGCGGCTGGCGGAGTTTGCGAAGCATGCTCCGGCCAACGCGGGCCCGCTCGATACCCAGTTCGCCGCGAGCCGGGACGGCATCGCCTGGGAGCGCTACGACCGCCGCCCGTTCGTGCCGCTCGGAATGAGGGGCGAGTTCGACTGGGGCTGTGCCCGCACCTTCTGGGGGCTGGTGCCGGATACCACCGGGCGCGAGATGTACCTCTTCTACCGGGCCGGCGACTGGCTGCACGGCTGGGATCGCAACGAGCAGAACAAGCGCATTCTCATGGAGCATGGCCTGGGCGCGACGCAGAATGTCGCCTGCGTCAGCCGGCTGATCTCGCGGCGCGACGGCTTCACCTCCGCGCGCGGCGCCTACACGGGCGGCGAGTTCACCACGCCAGCCATCGTGTTCAGTGGGAAGAGGCTCCTTCTGAACGTGAATACGTCGGCGGCTGGCCTGGTGCGGGTCGGCATTCTCGACGAGAAGGGTTCAGCCATCACGGGGTTTGCCCCGGAGCAGTGTGACCTTATCCACACCGCCAACGAGATCAATCGAGGCGTGAGCTGGCGCGGCAACACGGATGTGAGCAAACTCGCGGGCCAGCCGATCCGGCTCAGGTTCTCCCTGCGCGACGCGGACTTGTACGCGTTTCAGTTCCAGCAATGAGGCGCTCCGTCGCCTGGGCGGGCGAGCGTTCTCGCGAGCCCCGATTCCCTCATCCTCCGCAGAATTCTGGGCCCGCGAGGACGCTCGCCCGCCCGTTCGCGCATGGGGAGCGAGCGGATGTCAGGGCGCGTCTCGTAGCAAAAACAGATGCAGAAATGACTTGCATTGGTTCGTAAACCTGGTTAGTCTCGGCCATCTTAGGAAGTAGCAATTTAAGCAGGTGTCGGGTGAGTTTATGAACGTAGAATTGGTTAACGCGTTTCTCTGTCCGGCCAAGTGCGACCGTTGGATGATACCTGCACAAACCGTTACTTCCGTACTCCGGCCCCACTTGAACAAGGACAACTGAGACCAATGAAAATCATCGCCAAGTACCTATTAGTTCCTGTGGCCTTGCTGGTTGGCGCATTCGCCCAGCCTGCTGTCGGCCAAGTCTATTCCCTGTGTATCGTAGGCTATGTTAATGCGCCTATCGCAGCCGGCTACACGTTCTTGGCCAGTCCGCTGGACCAACCCGGAAGCAACACGCTAAGTCACGTCATCTATGGCTGGCCCGAGGTGCCCCTCGGGACCGCTATTCACCTATGGGACATCACAAACCAGACCTGGAGTCCGCCTGCGGTGTACATGGGCGAGGCGTCCGGCTGGGCCCCGGATTATGAGGTGCCCCCCGGGAAAGCGTTCGTGGTGTCCTCCACGATAGCGTGGACCAACACTTTTATCGGCCAGCTTTTCGGGGGCACAAACTGGGATTATGTGGCTGAAAGCAACAAGTTTTCACTCGTCGCCCGGCCGTTCCCGGTGGCGACGAATCTCGCGAGTTTTGCGTGGCCAGATCCCTTCTTCGTTTCGACGTTTCCCTGGGTTGACGGTGAGAACGTTTACCGGTTCGACCCCGCGACCCAGCGATATGCAGACGCCCACACCTGCTTTGACGCGTACGGGTGGTACGACCCGGCGGGGACAGCGGACACGAATGGGCCGATCATTCGGATCGCGGAGTCTTTCTTTGTTCAGAATCGCGGCCAGGCCACTAACTGGCTGCACATGGGAAATTGCGGGGCAACCCTTCCGCAAGGCATGCTCGCCGCCGCCGATTCGCCCGCGCCGCGAATCAGTCGGATCCGAGTACGCGGCGGCGTGGCGACGCTGGAGGTCAACAAGCCCAACGGTGGTTACAATGTCGAATGGTCAAGCGATGGCTTGGTTTGGCTGGTCCTGGCTGCGGGACGGACCAACAGCACCTGGGCGGGTCCAGTTCCGCCGGGCGCGCGGGGATATTTCCGGCTCATTCAACCCTGACAGCCACCAGGAGGACTCTATGAAACAATGCGCAGCAGCCACTTTGATGACAGTCGTGTTCTCCCTTTCCCTGGCAGGTCTGAGCCAAGCGCAGTCCAGTGGTGGGACGATAAATCTTGCGAATAACAGCTCGTGCAAGGTGACGAACGCGGCAACGGGTGTTCCGGTCGCTCAAGGTGATAGTGTCCAGGCGGCTTTGTATTGGGCCCCTTTAGGCTCAAATGCCCTGATCCAAGTTGGGGTACCCGTAAACGTGGGCGTTCCGCTGGCCGGCCTGTTTGCCGGCGGAACGCGCCTGACCGGCCCGGGGACGCCGGGCGGCGGCAGCGGTCGATTTCAGGTGCGAGCTTGGGGGGGCGGCTACGCCACTTACGAAGAGGCACTTTTGCATGCTGGCGTCCTCATCGGGCAATCTGCTGTCATCACCAACGAGACCGGCAATCCCTGGGGCAGCCCGCCTACTCCCCCGCGTTCTCTCATTGTTGGGGGATTCTCGGGCTTGACGCTCACGACGAACAGCGGCCCTACGCCACCCCCCGTCATTACTTGTGTCACCAACAGGACCGTCGAATGCGGCAGCCCCTGGTCCTTTGACATGCCTACCGCTGTGGATGGCTGCACGACCAACAGCTTATCGGTCTATGTCCTCAGGACCGTGACCAACGGGCAGTGCTCTCAATTGATTACCCGGACCTGGGCTGCGACAAACTCCTGCGACACGAACTATGCCACCTGTAGCCAAGTGGTCGCCGTGGCGGACACCACGCCGCCAGTGCTGAGTTGTGCTTCGAACAAGACCGTTCAGTGTGGCAGTGCCTGGACCTTCGACCCGCCGACGGCCAGCGATGCTTGCAGCGGCTCCAACGTCACCGTCGTCGTTGGGCTGACGACTACCAACGGGGTGTGTCCGCAGGTGATCACGCGGTGGTGGTCGGCCACGGACGCTTGCGGCAACAGCAACTCATGCAGCCAGGTCGTCACGGTGGGGGACACGACGCCGCCGGTGTTGGCTTGTGCCTCGAACAAGACCGTCCAATGCGGCAGTGCCTGGACTTTCGACCCGCCCGCGGCTGGCGACGCCTGCGGCGGCTCAAACGTAACCGTCGTTGTGGCGCTGACGACTACCAACGGGGTGTGCCCGCAGGCGATCACGCGGTGGTGGTTGGTCACGGATGGCTGTGGCAACAGCAACTCGTGCAGTCAGGTGGTCACAGTCCTGAACACCTCGGGACCTGTGATTACCTGTGCCTCCAATAAGACCGTCAATTGCGATACAAACTGGACTTTTGACTCTCCTAACGCCTTCGACCCATGCACGGGCACCAATCTACCGGTTTGGGTGCTGAACACGATGAGCACGAACTTTGGCCCCTGCACGCAATTCCTAGCCCGCACTTGGGTGGTGACAAGTATCTGCAACACCAACGTTGCTACCTGCAGCCAGACTGTCACCGTTACCTGCTCAAACTGCCCGGTCATCGCGGTCGCCAAACAATGTCCGCCTAACCCGGTGCCGCCCGGCGGGGCACTGGCCTATACTGGCACCGTTACCAACGCGGGTAATGTCACCTTGACCGGTGTCCTGGTTGTTAATGACCAGCCGGCGCCAAACACAGTGGTGTACGGTCCCGCAACGCTCGCACCCGGGGCTGGCGGCCAGTTCGCCGGCAGCTATCGCGTCCCGCCATGCAGTTGTGGGCCGTTTGTTGACACCGTCACCGCCAGCGGCTCGAGCATCTATGGCGGCATGGCGACGAGCTCCTTCACCGGCACTTGCCCGGGCACCAACGTCTACGCGCCAGCGGGCGACCTCAACGGCGACGGCATTGTGGACCAGGTTGAACTGGACGCCGTTCTCGCCAATTACTGGGCCAGCAGTCAGTGGGTTTACATGATCAATCCGGCCGTTTTGGGCGCGGGCTTCTTCCAGTTTGCCCTAACCAACGCCACCGGCTGGAACTTTACGGTGCTGGCATCGACCAACCTAGTGGACTGGACCACCCTGCCCAGCCCTGCTAACCCGGTTTACCAATTCTACGACGGCGAAGCCGACAGCAACGCGCCGGCGCGCTTTTATCGCCTGCACTGGCCATAGCGCCGAAGTTCTGAGGTTGTCTCGAGGCGGGTGGGTTTGGGAGGCCAAGCCTCCGTCCGAGCCAGAGCACCGGCAGGGCTCTTTGAAATCAGGGCCGCGCGAGGACGCTCGCCCTCCCTTGCACTGGGGCTACTTCTTCCCGAACGGCGGCTCCAGCTCGCCGTAGATTTCCTTCAGGTCAACCATCGCGCCGTTTCGCTCGCGGCTGCGCAGGCCGGCGATCACCACGGCCATCAGCTCGATGGTCTCGCTCAGCGGGTAGGGCCGCTCGCCCGTGCGCAGCATTTCGACAAACGCGCAGAGCTGGTTGCGGAAAGCCGTGTAGGTGTCCCAGCACGTCACCGCCAGGTTGCCCTTGGTGCCGAAGACATGCAGCGCGCCGTAGCTGCCGACCGCGTCATAGATGGCCGCAAGGTTGACCTGCACGCCGCTGCGGTGCGTGAGGTAGGCGATGTCCGAGCCGGACCGGCTTTCCGTGCGCACGGTAAGGAAGCCCGGGCCCAGCACCGGCCAGATGGCCTCCAGCGCGTGAATGGCATAGCGCTCCCACGTCTTGCTGGTGCAGGTCGTGATCCAGCGCAATTCACCCAACTGCGCCTTCTGCCGCAGGATTTGCTTCGTCTCCGGGGCGTAGCGCATGTTGCTGCTGCTGAGGAATACCTTTCCCTCGTTGTGCCAGCGGATGAATTGGTTCAGGTCCGGCACGTTGATCGCCAGCGGCTTGTCCACGAACATGGGCAAGCCCGCTTCGATGAACGGCCGCGCGCGGCGGACATGCTCGTGCCCGTCGTCGGTGCCGATGATCACCGCGTCCACCTGGCCAATGACGTCTTCCGGCCGCGCCACCACTTTCTCGATCCGGCTGGCCGCCGCAATCTTCGGCGCATCCGCCGGGTCATCGGTCCAGACCCGCGTCACGCGCGCGCCGGGAATGCGCATGGTATTCAGCGGCACTTCGGCCAGGTATTGCGGAATGACCGGGAAGGGGCATTTGGCCATCTCCTCCGGGTTGTAGCCATTGACGATCGCCGACCACGAGTATGGATGCCCGTTGCCTTCGATCATGCCCAGCATCGCCAGCCGGATTTCAGGTTTGTCAATCTTCATCATCTGCCTCCCATGTAACTCATGTAACCATGTAACCCATTCAACTTCCCACCCCGATGTTGAGCGGCTTGCCGCTGCGCCAGGATTCGAGCGCCGCGAGGTTGAACTTCAACGTCTGCAACGCTTCGTCCACCGTGCTCAGATCGGTTTCCGCGCCCCCCATGCCGTCCAGGAATGCGTTGGCCTCAGCGACGAACAAGTCGTCCCGCTCTTTCACCGGCGCTGGGCGATAGTCCCAGCCGGCGGCGCCATGCGGATAAACGCCCCAGCGCTGCTCGTGCAGCTCCACCTTGTAGCTGCCGCGCTCGCAGTGGACCAGGAAGGTCGCCTCGTTGGGCGCCTGGAACTGGGTCAGCGTGTAGGTAGTCAGCACATCGCCGTTACGGGCGGCGGCGCACACGGTGTCCTCCACCGTCACGCCCTCCAGCGCCTGGTGCCCCGCCTCGCAATAAACCCGCGTGCTCGGGCCAATCAGCCATTCCATCGAGTTGACCAGGTGCGGCAGCATGTCCTGGATCGCCCCGCCGCCGGTCTCGTGCCGCGTGTAGTAAGTCTGCCGATAAGCCGGCCGGAACGTCGGGAAATGCTGGCCGACCACCACCGCCGCCTGGAGCGGACGGCCCAGCGCACCCTTGCGGAGATCCTCCCGCACCGCCTTGATGCCCGGCTGGAAATGATAGACGAACGCTACCCTGACGTACTGTTTCTGCCGGGCGGCCATCTCCTGCCTCAACTCCTCCACTTCCCCCACAGCGGTGCTCAGCGGCTTCTCGATGAGCACCGCCGTGCCCGCCCGCAGGCATTGCAGCGCCATGCTGATGTGGAGGTTCGCCGGCGTGCACACCACCACCCCCTCAAACCGTTCTGCCTTGAGCGCCGCTGTCAGGTCCGGATACCCGCTCACCTGGTACTGCTGGGTGATCTTCTTCAGCAATGCCGCGTTGGTTTCACAGGCAAATAGCTCTGCCCGTCCTGTCCGCTGGAAACAGCGCAAATGCCGCTCCCCGATGCTGCCGACGCCGACGACAAGAATCTTTGGTTTCATGCCGCAATTACAACCTTTACCCGGACGACAGGCAAGTATGGAAGCTGCTACTGCGCTCCCGCTCCCTGCCGCACCGCGTAAAGATGCGTCATCGTCGCCACGTACAGCACGCCGTTGGCAGCGGTGGCGGTTGAACTGATGGGGCGGCCGAGGTCAATGGTGCTGAGCAGCTTCTTCTCCTTGCGGGCGGCGAACACGTAAAAGGTGCCGCTGCGCGTGCCCAGATAGACTTTGCCGTCGGCCACCAGCGGCGAGGCCCACGCGTCGCCTTTGATCTCGTGTGTCCAGCAGGCGTTGCCGGTCTGGGCATCCACACAATGGAACATCCGCCCGCAGTCGGCGATGAACGCCAGGCCGCTGTAAATCGCCGGCGTGGACAGCACGTGTTTCTGCAGCGGATAGGCCCATACCAGGCCGTTGGTGGTGATGTCACCTGTCCGCGTCGCGTCAATGCCCTTCAGCCACGCCTCGTTCTTGCCCCACCAGATGTCGCCGCCACCCGCCACGTAAATACGGTTGTTATGGAAGACCGGCATGCCGAAGAAGTTACTCGGGCTCTCGCGCCGGTTGCTGTTGTAGTGATGCACGTTCGTCTTAGGCGCCCCGGGGTCGAAGTCGAATTGCCAAACCTTCCGAAGGGCGACGGGGAGATGGAGTGTTGGAGTGTTGGAGTGCTGAGCTGACTGGCCGTTCCCCATCCCACCATTACTCCCATACTCCATCACTCCCTTCCGGACCGTCTCGAACGCATACACCATCCCGTTCCCCGCGGCAAAGAACACCAGCGGCCGGCCATTCACGGGGGCTAGCGACGGCGCCGACCAGGTGCTGTGGAAGATGTTTGGCGCGATGCGCTCCTCGTCGCGTGCCACGAGCCGGCCCGTCTGCTTGTCCAGCACGATCAGGCTCGGCGCCTCAGGCGTCCGAATGCGTCTGTGGGTGTTGTCCACGCCGGTGCCGGTGTTCAGGTAAAGGTAATCGCCCTGGATCAGGATCGAGCTGTGGGCAGCATCGTGCGACCAGATGCCGGCGCCGCTCACGAGGTCGAACTCCCAGACAGTCTTCGGGCCGGGACCGCCGGGCTGGGCATTCACCTCGGACTTCGGACTTTTCGGACTTCGGACTTCCCGGTCACGGGCTGCACGTCCAGGCACAGCACGACACCCCGGTTGTTGACGAAATAGACGCGGTCGCCCTCGACCGTGACCGGGGAGCAAACTCCACTGTGCGGCCAGTCGAAGTAGATGTCCTCGTCGCGCTTCGGGAACGTCAGTTGCCAGAGAAAACGGCCGCTTGCTTCCTCGAGGCACATCAGCACACCGCGATCGCCCCGCTGGGCCGGATCGCGCGGGTGGCCGTTGTTCGTGCCGATGTACACGCGGCCCCGGGCAACGACGGGCGAGGAATGCGTTTCCGTGCCCAGCTCAACAGACCACTGGATATTCCGGCCGCTCTGGGGGTCGAAGGACTCTGGCAGCCCCCGTTCCTCCGAAACCAGGTTGCGCGACCACGCCTGCCCCCATTGCGGCTGGTCGGTCGCCTGGACTGGGAGCTGTAAGGTCCCCAGGGCGAGGCCGCTCAACAGCAGAGACCACAGCAGGTTGCGGCTCATCAATTGCGATTGCACCTGGAAGGGAAAGGGAGGCGTGGCTGCCGGGCTAAGCCGTAACAACCCAATGCAACCACAGATGGACAGATAAACACAGATACGAAGCATTCCGAACCGCGCTTTCCCACAGTCAGAACCCGTTCACTAGGCAGCGACCCGGAGCAAGGCAGAGCAAAAGCGAAGCCTGGCACGCAGAATCCGTGTCCATCCGTGTCCATCTGTGGTTCCCTTGAGTGGTCAGGGCTCAGCCGTACCAGGGTCGGGTGCGCTTCGAGTCGGCGCTGGTCACGGCAGCGACGACCCGCCGGGCCAGTTTGGCATCCTCCTCGATCTGCCAGTCGAACATGCCGACCAGGATGAAGTCCGCCCCGCTGTTGAAGGCATAAGGGAATGCGGCACGGGGCTGTATGGCTCCAGCGGCGAGAATCTTGAACGCAATCCACGGTTTCGTGGCCTTCGCCATCACGTCAATGACGGCCTGCGGGTCGTTGCACCAGGAATTGTCGTGCGCGCCCATGGCGTCCTTCTCATCGGGCCGGGGCGCCGTGTAGTAGTCGAGCGAGTGAAAGGTCTTCTGGTAGAAGTCCACGTTCAGCTTGGCCTTCTCACACTCCACAATGACCTGCAGGTCGTGGGCGGCAACCCCCGCGACCCTCTTCTTGGCTTTGATCAACTGGACGGTCTCGCCGACTTTCTCGAACTTGCCCTGCTTGAGCAGCGATTCTGCCGTATCCCCCGTGATGTGAACGCCGGTGGCTCCTTCATCAATCGCCTTGTGGATTTGGGAATAGCCGCCGTCGGCGTCGAGCCGGACCTGCGCAATCCATTTCATCTTGCCGCCGCGCTTCCAGTGGTTGAACAGGTGCGAATTCTCCTGCATGACCCAGGTGTTAATGGCGGTAATGCCGTGGGCCTCGGCTAGCTCGAGCGTTTCCCGGATTTTGGCGTCCGTGTTGTAACGCCGCATGAGCGTGCCCACATACGCCAGGTCGCGCGAGTGCGACCAGCCGCCGATGAGGTTACCGCCCAGCATCAGGCGGCTGAATTCCTGCCCTCCAATTCTGCCCGTCGGCATCTTCTCCCGGGGGCCGGCAGCCGCTGTCCCGGTCGGAGCGGGGGTTTCAGCAGTCGGGTTGGCTTGGCCATGCAAGCCAAACGGAACCGCCGCGGCGGCAACCAATGAGGATTTTACGAAACCGCGCCGTGAGAGTTGCTGTGCCATGACAGATACTTACCCGTTCCCATGGCGAAGATCAAGGATAGGAACTGGCGCCCGCACCTCTCATTGCTTTCCCATCATCTGCGCTTTCTCCAGAATAGTCGGCCGCGCCTCTTCCATCATTTCCCGTACGTCTGCGTAGCGCAAGGTCCGCTGTTCAAACGAGCGCTTTTGCAGCATGCCCAGGAAGCGGCCCTCGAACTCTTTGAAGTAGGAGCCGTAGATGTGATAGCTGTCCACCATGTGACAGTACCGCCCCACGCGGACCGGCTGGCCGCTGAGTTCGGCGATCCGGGCCGCGATGCGCTGCTGCAATTGGACCAGCGCGAAAATGTTCATGAAGGCAGCCTTGTAGGCGTCATTGGACCGGAAGCGGACGTTCATGCTGAGGACCCGCTCACCGGCGTCCTCCAGCAACCGGCACCAGACGCTCTGCATGCAGGCGGGGTCGTAGCAGTCGTTGTCTTCCCACACTTTCCAGGTGATGGCCTGGGCGCGGCGGGTGTGCGAGGTTTTGGCCAGCTTCTGGCAGAGAGTCTCCACCTGGTCAAAGGGCTTGAGGCCGGGCACCTCGTATTGGAAGAGCCGCTGGTGGTAGGTGTACTCCCAGCGCGTGTCTTTCGGGTCTTCGGGGTTGCGGACCAAATGGTCCTTGATGCCCTCGCACACCTCCATGACGTATTCCTGCAGCTCCGCCGGCCCGCCCGGGAAATCCTTGTGAATCATCGGCTCGCGCAGCGGGTCGGTGATCGTGATGATCATCGTGGCGTCCTTGCTGGGCGGGTCTTCGGGCTTGTCGTATTCGGTTTTGACGTCGCAGCCCCGCTGGTGGAGTTCGACAAGCGAAAGCTCCCAGGCGCGAGCGATGCAGTCACCCTCAACGTGTAGAACAGGTATGCCTTTCATGAATGCGTTATTGTGTCGTCGGTTGTCCCGCCAGCCGAGGCACCAAGGCCGCGCGTATTCTGGCCGGTGCGCTAGACTTACGAGCCTGGCCGAGTTTGGCAATACAAACAGCAGCAAAAAATCGCGGGGTTGCAAATCTGCCCAAAGACAGCACATTAGCACCGGTTCTACCTGACGAGAGCAAAGACGTGAAACCACCCAAACAAGAGAAGCAACTTATGGTTAAGAATATAGACACGCAGAAACAAATACGGTCGGGAGCATCCGCGCAGGTGTTGGTGGCCGCAGTCATCGCGTTGGCGGGGGCCTGGCTGGTCGGCTGCAGTACCACCGTTTACAGGCAGGGTGACCGAACCGCCGATGCCGCATGGGCGGCTGCCATGCAGGTTCAGACCGAAAGCCAAGCACTGGCGGGCGCGCAGGCGACCTTGAATAACCTGGTGGATAAGCCCGCCGCTGACCTCAAGCCGCAGTTCCTGTCGTTCAGCTCCTCCGTTGATGTGCTGGTGGCAGCCGCAAAGCAAACCGAATTAAGCGGCAGCCATCTGGTGCGGAGCAACGCCGCCTTTATTGCCGCCTGGGATAAGCAGCTCACAACCATTACCAACGCCGAGGTTCGCAGCCGCAGCGAGGCACGCAAGACCGAGGTTGCCAACCAGTTTGATGCCGCCCACAAACGCTACCTCCAGGCCCAGGAGGCGCTGCGGCCTTTGATGGGTTACCTGCAGGACGTTCGCAAGGCCCTCAGCACCGATTTGACCCCAGGCGGCCTCGAAGCCGTCAAGGAGCTGGTGGGCAACTTCAACACCACCACCAGCAAGCTGCAGGCAGATCTGGCACAGGCAGTTGCCGATCTCAAAGCGCTGAGCGCCGCCATGTCCTCCACCAGGGGGCCGGCTGCGAATTGAGCCGCGAATTGAGCCGCGCTTTGGGTTGACCTTCCCGCCAGCGGGTGTTAAGAGTCGTCGTCACTGGATTACGATCACGACTCGGATGCATGTGCCATGAAGACTGCCAAACGCCCCAAGTACACTCGGATTCTCCTCAAACTCAGCGGTGAAGCCCTCGGCGGCCCGACCGGGCTGAACATCTGTCCGCAGGCCGTGGCCGGCATGGCGGAGCAGATTCGCGAGGTGCGCAACCTGGGCGTGCAAGTGGTTGTGGTGGTGGGCGGCGGCAATATCTTCCGCGGCCTGAGCGGCAGCAAGCGCGGCATCGAACGGGCCACGGGCGATTACATGGGCATGCTGGCGACGGTGATCAACGGCCTGGCGCTGCAGGACGCCCTCGAGAAGATTGGGGTGCCGACGCGCGTGCAAAGCGCCATCAGCATGGCGCAGGTGGCGGAGCCGTTCATTCGCCGGCGCGCCGTGCGCCATTTGGAAAAGGGCCGGGTCGTCATCTTCGGCGGCGGCACCGGGAACCCTTACTTCTCGACGGACACCGCCGCGGCCTTGCGCGCGAACGAAATCGGGGCGGAGGTCGTGCTCAAGGCGACCAAGGTGGATGGCATCTACGACAGCGATCCCAAGCAGAACGCGAAGGCGAAGCGCTATTCGCAGATCCGTTATGCCGAAGCGCTGCAGAAGCAGCTTAAGGTAATGGACTCAACCGCCTTCTCGCTCTGCATGGACAACAAGACGCCGATTGTCGTCTTTGACTTGTTCCGGCCGCACAATCTGAAGCGGGTGGTGATGGGCGAGAAAGTAGGCACGCTGGTGACGCTGTGATTTCGGTCTCATTTGCTTTATTGGGCCAGCGGGGCGATTCGTATTTTGATGTTCGCATCGCGCGAAGACGCGGGAGTGAAGCTGGGCCGTTGCCTGCAAGACCAGCAGGTTCGAGCTGACCTGGTGCTGGGACTGCCGCGCGGCGGGGTCATCGTCGCGGCGGGAGTGGCGCGCGCGTTGCGCCTGCCCCTGGACACGCTCATCGTTCGCAAGATCGGACATCCCCGGCACCGCGAATTCGCCGTCGGCGCCCTGGCCGAGCAGGACGTGGTCGTGCTCGACGAGGCCGTCGTCGGACCGAACCCGGCGATCCGTGCCGAGTTGGAGGAGATTGTCCAGGAGGAGAAAGCGCGCCTGCGTAGCTACCAGGCCAGGTTCCATCCCCGGGGCGCACCCAATCTGAACGGCAAAGCCGTGCTGCTCGTGGACGATGGGCTGGCGACGGGCGCGACCACCGAAGCCGCCGTGTTGTCGGCCCGGAAACAGAACGCTGCCAGCATCGTGGTGGCCGCACCCGTCGCCTCAACCAACGCCGTTGAGCGTCTCGCCCGGGTCGCCGATGAAGTGCGCGTGCTCTGCGTGGATCCGGCCTTCGATGCCGTGGGCCGGTATTACGAGGTCTTTTCCCAAACCACCGATGAAGAGGTGCTGGAGGTGCTGAAGGCGGAGGGGCAGGGGAGCGGGAAGCGTGATGCGTGATGCGTGAAACGTGAAACGTGATAGATGTTGTGTGTTGCGTGTTCCGTTTGGCGCCCGCGGCCCGGATTTGCCCACTACGCACCACGCACCACGTTTCACCTCCCTCCCCTCGCCGATTTGCTTTTGCAATGTCCCAGGACGGGCTAGCTTCCCGCCGTGCCCGAACTGCCCGAAGTCGAAGTGCTGGTCCGTTATCTCCGTCCGCTGCTGCAAGACCGGACTGTTCGCGCTGTCCACGTCCATCGGGCGAAGGTGCTGAGGCCCGCCTCGACTCGCGGCTTCACCCGGGCTTTGCGCGGAGGGAGGTTTTGCGGCTTGGCGCGCCGTGGGAAACACCTTGTGTTCAGGCTGCGCAAACCGGGACGAACGGAGCCACTCACACTGGTGGGCCATCTCGGCATGACCGGGCGGATGTACCTCTTGCCGGCAAAGGTCCCCCTGCCCAAGCACGCGGCCGTGGTCCTGAATCTGGGCCGGGAGAACTTCGTGTTCGAGGACACGCGCTATTTCGGACGGCTCACGTTCGATACCAGTGCGTTCGACAGACTGGGGCCGGAGCCGCTCGGGGCGGACTTTACGGTGAAGCGTTTCACGGAGGCACTGGCTCGTTCGCGCCAGGCCATCAAGGTCAAGTTGCTCGACCAATCGCTGCTGGCGGGCGTGGGAAACATCTACGCCAGCGAAGCGTTGTTCCGGGCGGGCATCTCGCCGACCCTGCCGGCCCGCAGATTGACGGCGCCACAGGTCCAGCGACTCTGGCGGGCTGTGCGTGCCGTGCTCCGGGAAGCCATTGCCTGCGGCAGCACCGTGCCGCTGAATTACGCCGGCGCGGGCGTCCGCGACGGCCTTTTCTACTTCGGCCGCGCCCCCGGCGCACTGGACTATTACGAGGAGCGGCTGCGCGTTTACGATCGCGCAGGCCGGCCCTGCCCGGCCTGCGGCACGCCGATCCGGCGACGCGTGCAAGCCGCCCGCAGCACCTTCTATTGCCCGCGCTGCCAGCGTGCCTGAAACTCCGGCGGGGCCGTTTCGACTTGCCCACGGCGCTCACGTGTGGCAAGTGGAAAGGATGCGCACGCGAGGTTGTTCCTCCCATCGTGGCGCGGCTAACGCAACAGACCATGCACTATGAAGGTTGAAATACCGGACCAACTGAAGGCCGATGTCCCGCCAACCAAATGGGGCAAGATGCTGACGGCCACCCCCGTGGTGATGGCGGTGGTTGCGACCATGCTCGCCGGCCTGGCCTCGAGCGAAATGACCCGCGCCCAATACGACCGTGCCCTGGCCGCCCAGCAGCAGTCCAAAGCGGGCGACCAGTGGAGTTTCTTCCAAGCCAAACGGCTGCGCGGTGCCCTCCAGCGCAACTCGCTTGACCTGCTGCAAAGCACGGTCGAGCTGCACCCCTTGACTGCGGCGGCGCTCAAGACCGCTGCCGAGCAACTGCCCGCCCAACCTAACCAGCCCGAGGCCGCGAAAGTGCGGACCGAAATGCTGGCGGCGTTGGATTCTCCAGCCGGCCAGCAAGCGCTGTCCTGCCTGGAGCGGGGCGAGTTACCGCAGGTGGGTGCGGCGCCTGCGCCCGACCCCGTTGTGAAGGTCGCCCTGGACGCCGTCGAGAATCTGAAGCCGGATCCCGAGATCAAACCGCTCCTGGCCCAGGTGAGCAACAAAGCCCTGGACGAAGCTCTCCGCGCTGCCCGCGACCACGTCCAGACCCTTGATACGGCCGCCAAGCCGGTCAACAATACGATTGAGCAGATTGAGAACCTGGTGGCCCGGCAAGCGGCCTGCCGGCAGGCTATCCCGTCGTCGCCCTCATCGGGCGCTTCGCTCACGCGCGACTTCATTGCGGCGCGATTGCGCTACGCAGCGCTGCGGTATGAGGTCGAGGCGCGGCTCAACCAGGCCATTGCGAACCTCTACGAACTGCAGGTCCGCAAGAGCAACATCTCGGCTGAACGTCACCACAATCGGAGCCAGCGTTTCTTCTTTGGCATGCTGGGCGCGCAGCTCGGCGTGATCATCTCCACCCTGGCCATGGCGGCTCGGCAACGGAACCTGCTGTGGTCGCTCGCCGCTGCGGCAGGCTTGTTGGCGATTGCCTTCGCCATTTACGTCTATCTGTATGTCTAGGTGTCCCGCCACACCGTGATAATCATCACTGACGAACGCTGCACCGGTTATTCGCACCCCGGCCACCCGGAACGGGCCGAGCGCATCCTCGCGACCTGGGAAAGGCTGCGTGCCCAAACCGAACTGCCGATTACCTGGAGCAAACCCGGCCTTTGTGATGATGCCGCCATCCTGCGCGCCCACACCGCCGAGCATCTCGCCCGATTGAGCGAGCTGGAGGACTTCGACGAGGACACTCCCTCCTATCCGGACCTGGCGGCTTACGCCCGGGCCTCCGTCGGTGCGGCGCTGGCCGCGTTGAAGGCCGCGCGCGCCGGGGAAACGGTTTTCAGCCTGATGCGCCCGCCCGGGCATCACGCCACGCGCAACCGTGCGATGGGCTTTTGTTACCTGAACAACATCGCGATCGCTACCCTCGAGGCCGTCGCCACCGGCGCCAAACGCGTCGCGGTCTTTGATTTCGACGTGCACCATGCCAACGGCACCGAGTCCATCCTCCTCAACAACCCTGATGCCGCCCTTTTTTCCATCCATCAATTCCCCTGCTATCCCGGCACGGGGACAAGGAACCTCGGCCGCAACTGCTTTAACTACCCGGTGCCGCCCCAAACCCCGCGCGGCGAATACCGGCACATCCTTACGAGCGCCCTCGAACAACTGCAGGCTTTCAAACCGGGCCTGATCGCCGTCTCCGCCGGATTCGACGCCTACGCGCGCGACCCGCTGGCGCAGGGAGCGCTGGAGGTGGAGGACTTCTGTTGGCTGGGCCAATCGCTGCGGAACCTGGGCGTGCCGCTCTTCAGTCTGCTCGAAGGCGGCTACAGCGCCGACCTGCCGGAGCTCATCCTGGCCTATCTGAAAGGTCTGGAAGGAAAATGAACGTCTAGATCCTTCTTGGTCATCCGGGCGCGAATCGTTAGCTCGCAGCAGCACGCTCGGCTTCGGCGTCAGCGCCCGCGCAATCGCCACCCGCTGCCGCTTCAAGCGCGCGCTGAGCCGGCGCACTCTCAGACCACTTCGCGATAGACATCAGGGTGCGGCCGGGAAATGACCACTGCATTCACCAGTACGCCAGCCTCGCTGATGACCTGCCGCCCCGCCGCCACGGCCGCCTGCACCGACGCCACGTCGCCCGTCATGGTGCAGAACGCCTTGCCCCCCAGCGCCATCGCGAGGCGCACCTCGAGCAGCGTGACGCTGGCGGCCTTGGCGGCCGCATCGGCGGCTTGAATTAGCGTGGCGACGTTGAACGACTCAAGGATGCCCAGCGCGCCGTCCGGTTGCACAGGTTGCGTGCGGCCCAGCGCCACGAACACCTCCGGATGCACGTTCGAAATGACGAACTGGTCTATCAGGCAGCCATTGGCAATTTCCGCGCCGGCCGCCACGGCCGCTTCCACCGCCGCCGTGTCGCCCCCGATCAGCACCATGTATTTGCCCGAACAAATCGAGCGCGACAGCAGCAGCCGCACGTTGCCGGCCTTCAACATCGTGTCGGCCACCTCGAAGCCCGAGGCCACACTGGACAGCTCGATCAAGCCAATTGATTTCTCCATGATATTACCTTTCGAGAATGATGTGCTGGCTGGTGACTTCCCGGACCTTTCCCGCCAGCGGGGCGTGCAGGTTCGCGCCCAGCGCATTCGCGGCGGGCTCGCCGATGAGCTGGCCGGCCGTGACCCGGTCGCCTGCCTTCACTTTGGACTGACAGGGTGTGCCGGCGCTCTGCTTGAGCGGCAGCACCAGCCGCCCCGGCTCGAACTTGCCGGTCCAGAACGGCGCGGGCAGGTCGTATTGCTCGACGCTGAGTTTCCGGGTGAGGGTCTTGATCGGCAGATGGCGGCCATCCCGCATCGCGTGCGGCTTTACTGTCATCGTCCCCGTCCACTTCACATTCGCCTGCCGCATGGCGGCCTTCGAATCGTCGCAGGCTTCCTTCGGATACAGCTCTTCCGGGCAGGCATAAAGCGTGCACAGCCCGCATGAGCAGCACATCGCCGCCCACTGGTTCCAATATTCCGCACCCGTGGCGGTGAACGCGAGGCTGCGCATCACCTGGTGCGGCTCCACCGCGTACCCGAGCAGGAACCGCGGGCAATACTCGGTGCAATACCGGCATTGGTCGCAAGCGGACTTGCCGATCTTGGCCTGCGCCTTGTTCGGCTTGAGCTTGCGTTCCATCACGTGATGGTTCCGCGGCAGGATCACCACCCCTGTAGCCGTCTTGGTGATCGGCGCGTCGAGGTCGTCCGTGGTCTGGCCCATCATCAGGCCGCCGATGCACAGCACCGGATTGTCCGTGGTCAGGCCGCCCACCGCTTCGAGACAATCGCGGTAAGTCGTGCCGATCGGCACGCGCAGCGTCGCCGGCGCCCGCACTGCCCCGGCGATCGTCAGCCATTTGTGTGTGACGGCCTTGCCCTCGGCGGCGGCGGCGATGTTCACGAACGTCTCCACGTTGTTGACCACCGCACCGACCTGGATCGGAATGCCCCCGGGCGGAATCAAGCGCCCGGTGACCTCATACACCAGGTCGTATTCGTCGCCGGCCGGGTAGTAATCCCCCAGCAACTGGACCCGCAGCTCCGTGCCCTTGCACGCAGCGGTGACGGCCTCCACCGCCAGCTTCTTCTTGCCCTTGATACCGATGATGCCCGCCTTGGCGCCCACAGCCGCCATCGCCAGTTGCATGCCCCGGACCAGCTCGGCCGCCTGTTTCTCCATCACGACCGCGTCCTTGTGCAGCAGCGGCTCGCACTCCGCGCCGTTGGCGATCACCGTGTCCGCTTTGGACGCCATCTTGACGTGCGTGGGGAACCCTCCGCCGCCCGCGCCCACCACGCCGGCCTGCTTCACTTTCTCAGCCAAAGTCATAACAGTTGCCGCGCAGTATATTCCACCCACGACGTCCAATGCCACACAAAGATTGTTTTCCACGCCGCTTGGCAATTACTGTCCCGGAGCGAGCAATGAAGAAGCCCGTCATCCAGCACTCCGCCCGGTCGCGCGTCATAATGCGTGACGCGGCCGGCGGCCGCTGGCTGCGGTTCACGCGTCGGCGCCAGCTCGTGCTGGCCCGGACGCTGGCCGACGTCGCCGCGGCTCTCCACCGGGTGGAAGAAGCCGTCACCCGAGAGGGCCTTTACGCGGCGGGATTCGTCTCCTACGAAGCGGCCCCCGCCTTCGACACCTCGCTGGTGGTCAACGACAACCCCCACTTTCCCCTGCTGTGGTTCGGGCTGTATGAGGGCGTTGAGGAAATCAACCTGCCTGCCGCCGGAGCGCCGACTTCCAGTCGGCTTAGAGCATCCATCCGCACAAGCGGAGCCCTTGGGTTTCCGGCTACCCAAAGCCGACTGGAAGTCGGCGCTCCGGACTGGCAACCATCGGTTCAGCGGAAGGAGTTCTATCGTAACCTCGCGCGCATCAAAGCCCTGATCCGCAGCGGCGACACTTACCAGGTGAACTACACCTACCGCCTGCGGACAGCATTCGCGCGCAACGCCTGGAGCTTCTTCCTGCGACTGGTGGCCGCGCAGGACCCGCCCTACGGCGCTTATCTGGACACCGGCGACTGGGTCATCTGCAGTGCCTCGCCCGAGCTGTTCTTCCGGCTCGACGGCAAGCGCATCCAATGCCGCCCGATGAAAGGCACCGCCGCCCGGGGCCGGACTCAGGCTGAGGACCTCGACCAGGCCCAAGCACTCCAGTCTTCGGACAAGGAACGGGCGGAGAATGTGATGATTGTGGACATGGTCCGGCATGACCTGGGCCGCGTAGCGCGGACCGGCAGCGTGCAGGTCACTCGCCTGTTCGAGGTCGAGAAATACCCCACCATCTGGCAGATGACCTCGACCGTCGAAGCGCAAACCGACGCCGGGCTGGGCGAAATCTTCCGGGCGCTTTTTCCGGCGGCCTCGGTCACCGGCGCGCCGAAAGTGCGCACGATGCAGATCATCGCCGAACTGGAGCCCCTCCCGCGTCGTCTCTACACCGGCGCCATCGGGTTCTTCGCGCCCGGGCGGAGCGCCCAGTTCAACGTGGCCATCCGCACCTTGCTCGTGAACCGCACGACCCGCCGCGCCGAATACGGTGTCGGCAGCGGCATCACCTGGGATTCGGACCCGGAAGCCGAGTGGCAGGAATGCCGCGCCAAGGCCCGGATTCTGGCGCCGCGGGTATCCCATTTCTGCTTGCTGGAGACCATCCGCTGGACACCCGCAGAGGGCTACTCCCTGCTCGAACGGCACCTCGAACGCCTCCACGACTCCGCCCTCTACTTCGGCTTCCGTTTCGACCTGGCAGCCCTCCGTTCGGAGTTGGAACGACTGCCCACCGGCCTTGGCCAGAAACCCCGCAAAATCCGCCTCCTTCTCTCAAGGGAAGGCCGCATCACCCTGGAAGCGAAAGCGCTCCCCATGAACCTCAAAGTAGGGCACGCGTCTCGCCTGCCTTTCCCGGCTTGGGAGGTCGTGGCGGGGGCGGGCGAGACGCCTGCCCTACTCTTTGGCCAGTTTGGTTCTTGGTCCCGACGTGTGCCGAAACCACAGCGCATCGCCCTCGCCCCCGCCCCGGTGGATTCGTCCGATCCGTTCCTTTACCACAAGACCACTAACCGCGCGGTCTATGAAGCCGCTCGGGCCGCCTGCCCTGGCTACGACGACGTCCTGCTCTTCAACAAGAAGGGCGAGATTACCGAATCCACCATCGCCAATGTCGCCGTGGACATCGCCGGCAAACTCTGCACCCCGCCCGTTTCCTGCGGCCTGCTGCCCGGCACCCTGCGCGCGCACCTGCTCCAGCATGGCGAACTCGTCGAGCGCCCCATCACCGTGGCCGAACTCCTTCGCCGCCCGCGCGTTTTCCTCCTCAACTCTGTGCGCGGCATTTATCCCGCGGAAGTGGTCCATGCCGAGCACCGTTGAGTGCGCCAGTTATCCTTCTGGCACTCTCGCACTGCAGACTTCCAGGTTTCCTGTTTCGCGGGCCTCCGAACCCGCAAAACGGTCCGGAGCCCCGCCGACTGCAAGGTCTGCGCTACGTCACCACACTTCCGCACCGGTCAGTTAGTCAACGCTCCAGAGCGTCAAGGCGTCTTTTTCCTTCACGAACAGGCCCTTGCCCGCGGGGACCGGGTAGGCGTAGGTGTCCGTGTCCGCGACTTTATAGGTGGCCAGCTTCTTGTATTCCTTGTCGCTGGGTTCGAACACGGTGAGTTCGCCTTTTGGAGTCAGGGCGAGCAGGGCTGAGCCGGCATCCACGACAGAGCCGAAGCCCCGTCCGCCCAGTTCGGTGGTCCAGAGCGTCTTGCCGCTTTGAGCATCCAGGCAGAAGAGGACGCCGTTTTGGGAGATGCCGTAAATCTGGCCGCCTTTCAGCACCGGGCTGTCGAACTGGACGGCGTTGTCGGGGTTGCTCCAAAGCTCCTTGGCGCCGAAGCCGTCGGCCGTCTTCTCGATTTTGACCGCCTTGGTGCCGCGGCCCGACCCGGCGTAGATGACGGTTTGGCCATCCACGATGGGTGTGGCGGCGTTATAGGCGCGGCCCTGGGCCGGGAATGGCGCTTCCCACAGCAGCTTCCCGTCCGCCACGCCGATGCCGACAATCTTCTTCGGCGTCAGGGTCACGACCATCTTCGTTCCACTCACGGTCAGGATCACGGGCGAAGCGTAGGCCGTGCCGTCGCCCGTCCACTTCCACTTCTGGTTGCCGGTGGCCAGGTCATAGGCAATGATGCCGCCCTCGGACTCGCTGCCAAGCTGCGCGATGCACAGACCATCGGTGACGATCGGCGAAGAGGACGTGTAGAACCTCGGCCAGGCCCCCGAGAAATCGTCTTTGCGCCAGAGCAGCTTCCCCTTCGCGGCATCCACGCACGTCACAATGCCCCCAACGCCCAGCGTGACGACTTTCCCCTCGGCCACCGTGGGCGAACTTCTTGGCCCACTGTGCGGCGAGGCCGGTCCGGTCACCTGCACCGCGTCGTATTTCTCCTGCCAAAGCTCCTTGCCGTTCGCGGCGTCGAGGCAGCGGATGACCTCATCCGTATCCTGGCGCACGAAAACGTAAAGTCTGTTGCCGACGACAGCCGGGGTGGAATCACCCAGCCCCACCGTGACTTTCCACTTCTGGGTCAGGTCCTTGGGCCAGGTTTTTGGGGCGGTGAACCCGGTCGCTTTGGCGTCCCGGTTCGGCCCGCGCCATTGCGGCCAATCTTGCGCGAGCGCGCACGCTGCGCTTACCGCCAGCACACCCGCCACTGCCGTCATAACTTGATTTCTGTTTCTCATGGTAGCTCCTGTTTGATTGCTTGTTTAGTGTGGGCCTGTCGCCCATGCGACCGGGCAACCTCACTTGGCCGAACTGCGCACCTGCTCCTTCTTTTCCTCGCACTCCGCCCGCAGCGATCTGCGGGCGCTCAGCAGTTGCTTCTCCAACTGCTCCACCGCTTCCGCGTCCCCGCGGTCAATCGCCTTCACGATCTCGCCTTTCAAGAAGAGTTCCCGTTCCGCGATCTTCGCGGTGTATTTGGATTCCAGTTCGGCGATCTCCTGCTTCTGCTCGTCGCTCAGCTTCACCGTCGGCGAGGTTTTTCCCAGCCGTTCCATTGCCAGTTCGTAAGCGGTCTTCATGGTAACAAGGCCTTTGACAATCCAGCATACTGCACGGTCATGCCCGGGCGCAAGCGCAACGGTTGCCGCGGGGGTGATGAACACGACATCCCGGTTGGAAAGGGTTCACCCCGCGCGTGAAGACAGTGGCGGCTGCAAGTTTGACACCCTGGGCGGGGTAGTGACCGTCGAGCGCACCGACGGTTGCCCCGCGGAGCGGTGCTGCTGGTGGACCTGGACAGCCGTCTTCCCAACCTGGCCTTGATGAAGCTCAGCCGTCACTTCAAGGCGCAGGGCCGCGTCGTGGGCTTGCGTCGCGGGGTCAAGTCGCTGCCGCCGGCCGAGACCGTGCTGGCCAGTTGCGTCTTCAACACGCCCGCTTCGGCGCGGCGCCTTGCGGTTCTGCGGCGCCATTATGGGTCGGCGTTGCAGGTCGGTGGTTCGGGTGTGGACCTGCGTCTGCGCCTGGAGCCGCGCATCGAGGCGCTGGCGCCCGACTATTCCCTCTACCCGGCGCTGGGCGACTGGGCCTTGGGATTCCTGACGCGCGGCTGTCCGTTTCATTGCCCGTTCTGCGCGGTGCCGGTAAAGGAGGGCGCCCCCCGCCAGGTGAGTGACTTGGACGGCCTGCTGCAGGGCCGCCGGAAGCTGATCCTGCTCGACGACAACCTGCTGGCACATCCCGACGCGCTGCGGCTAATGGAGGAGTTGGTAAGGCGCGGGCTGGCCGTGAACTTCAACCAGACACTGGACTTGCGGCTATTGTCCCCCGAGGCGGCGGCGTTGCTGCGGCGAATGCACTGCGCCAATTCGACGTTTACCCGGCGCAACCTGTACTTCAGCCTGAACGACACCCGCCATCTCGAGCTGATGAGGGAGCGCTACGCCCTCTTGCACACGGGCCCGAAGGACAACGTGGCGTTTGTGTGCATGTATGGCTTCAACACCACGCTGGCCGAGGACGTGGCGCGGTTCCGGTTCCTGCGCTCGTTGCCAGGCGCGTATGTGTTCGTGCAACGCTATCTGCCCGTGCTGGGCGGCCCGTTGCCGGATCACCGCCGCCTCTTCGACGACCGCGCGGACGCGTTGCTGAAGGAGCTGGTCCGGATCGTCTTCCGTCAGAACATGAAGAGCATGGAAACCTACTATCGCTGGCTGGCGATCCAATACGCGGCGCGGTGCGGGCGCATCCATCCAGAGCTGGTCGAAACGCTGTTCCGCTACAACGGCCGTCCGCGCATGGGCAGATCCGTGGCGCGGCTGGAAGCATTGGGCCGGCGGGCGCCAGGTGCTGGCGACCGCTTGGCTGTAGAGGAGGCGGATTGGGACCAACAGCGTGTATCGGCTGCCGACGGAGGCGGAGTGGGAATATGCGTGCCGGGGGTGGACTTCGGATCGGCGGTTCAGTTACGGGGATGACCCAGGCTACAATTACTGCTTCCCTTGCTTCTCCCACTTGAAGAACGCCTCGGCGCCTTTGGCAGCGATGGCCTTGAGGTCTTCGGGTGGCAGGATGCGGCCGAGGACGAGGATGTCGTCCACGTTGCCGTTGAACTGCCGGTCGGTCTCGCCTAACTCGGCATCGTCGCCGACGAGCAGGTCGCGGAGCATCGTGACGGGCGCGCCGCCGGGCAGCCAGGCTTCGCCAGCGTCGGCGCCGTCGAGGTAGAAGCGGACGTGGCCGTCGTCGTACGTGACGGCGAGGTGATGGTATTTCTTGTCGGTGAAGGTCAGCGGTTTGGAGGTGACGGGGATGCCCTTGCAGATGAGCCGCAGGCCGGGAATGATTTTACCGCAGGGGTCACAGTCGAAGACCAGTTCGGAAGTGCCGACAGGGCGGTTGCCGTTGTAGGAGCTGAAGAGCCGGCTGAGCCGGTTGTCGGTACTCTTAGCCATGATGGCCAGGGTGAAGCGGGTGCCGAGGTTGGTGGTGCCGGTGATCTGGAGGGTGTTGCGCGGGCGCCAGGTCGAGGGGATGGTAACGGATTGGCTGCCAAACGCTGCGTTCTTCGGCTCCGGATCCATCTTGCTGGTGCCGAGGAAACGGAGGGCATGGGGGACTTCCGAGGGAAGCTTGGTGGCGGCGCGTCGGCCGGAGTCCCCCTCGAAGGTGAATAGCGCGGCGAGCGGCTCGGGGGCAGGATCTGCGACGACCTTGACGTCGTCACCGGCGTAAAAGGAGTAAAGGGAGACGTTCTTGAGGTGGAAGCGGAGGCGAAGGGGCTCTTTCGTAGTGGGCAGTTCCGTGTGGTCCTGCCAAGTGACGATTTGGTTCACGCCGTCAGTCGCGGGGTTCGTTACAGTCCATCTTGCGATAGCCGGGCAGGACGCGGCCATTGGCGTCGAGGACTTCGACCTGGAGCAGGCCGGCCTTGGCCTCGCAGTTGATACGGAGCTGGCCGGTGAGGCCGGTGAGACGTTTGGTGGTGACGATGCCGGGATGGTCCTCGCCGTCGAGCGAGACAAAGCCATCCTTGCGCAGCGTGGCGAGACCGATGGCGGCGTGGAAGGGGAGATAATCATGCAGCCCATCGTAGCCGCTGTAGTAGAGCCGCATTTGGTCGCCAACGACCAGCACCGAGGCGGCGAAGACCATGCCGTGGTCCCAGGTGCGCGGCGGGCCGCAGGCGAGCAGGGGCGGGCGGTCGCCTTCCTCACGCAGCCAGTGGACGCCGTCGCGGCTGGTGACCAACTCCACGAAGATGGGGCCGTGGAAGTAGCCTTCGTCATCCTCGGCGCGGTAAACCATCAGGAACCCGAGGTACAGATTCTGGTAAGCGGTCACGGGGCAGTTGTAGAAATGGGTGCGCTGGATGGAGTTGGGCTTGACCCAGCGGTCGTCGAAGTCGTCCGGGGCCATGATGAGGAGCATGGGGGGCCACTCCTCGAATCCGGTGCCTTCGCTGTAGCCGATCGCCCGCCGACGCTGGCCACTGACGTCGGCGTTGATCTTGGCGTAGCCGCGATACTTCTCGGCGAGCGGGTCCCACATCAGATGGCCTGTGTCGCCGGCGCTGAAGATCTTCCCTTTAGACAAGCGTTCCCACCGGAGGCCATCGGGTGAGGAACGGAAGAGGTAATCGCCGTTACTCACCGCCTTGTAACGGCGGGTGGGGTCGGGATCACCGGGGGTGTGCATGATCGAGCCGCCGCCGCCGACGAAGTTGTTGTCCTTCGAGCCGGTCTTCTGCCAGGTGTTCAGGCCGAGTTTGGGTTTATCCCAATGAACGCCGTCCGTGCTGGTGGCATAGAGGCTGAACCCGTGCTCCGGGTCGCCCTTGCGCGTCCAGGAGTCGTACCACATGCGGTAGCTCTTGCCGTCTTCGGCGGGCAGGACGGTGGCGCAGGAGACCACGGTGTACTCCCACGGTTGGTCCACGACCACGATGGGATTATTCGTGTATTTCTCAAAGGGGTGGTAGCGGCGGACGACGTTATCTTTGGAGGCGACAAGGTAATCGTCCACGAACAGTTGCCAAGGGCCGGTGAGATCGCCCACCGACTTGGCCCCGAGGGCAGCGTGTGCGGTCAGCAGCAGGATGGCCAGGCAGGGAGAGCTGAACCTCATAACATGAGCAACCTGGTCGGCAGGAGACCCTTCACTGACCTTCAACGCGGAAGTATTCTCGGACGTTGTCACTCAGCGGATAGTCAAAACGGTTGGTGCCGTTTCCCAAGGCGACGGGTGTCAAGCCGGGCACCGCCAGGAACAGTCCGTTCAGGCTGTCGGAGTGGAGCAATCGGAAGGACTGCCAGGGCCCTTGATTTCGGAACGTGATCTGGAGCTGATTCCCCGCCGGGGCTTTCCAAGCCGAAAGCAACTGAATCAGCGTCGTCGGCTGCCGCAGCAGATCCGCCAGAGCCGCCCCCGCCAGACCCGACTGGTAAAGCTGCGCGACTTCTGACGGCGTCAGCGCGCGTTTCCAGATCGCCACGTCGTCCACGTACCCGGTGAAATAGTTGCCGCCCGTCGGGCCCTCACGGCCCATCGCGGCCACCTGGCCCGTCTTGACGTTGTTGGTTAGGCCCACCGGACTAGTGCTGTCGTCACCGGTATGCACGTCAACGGCCTGCCCGTTCATGTAAATGACTGCCTGCCCGGACACCGGGCCAACCTGGCCGGAGTAGGTCGCCGCGACATGGAGCCACTGGTTGGTTTGCAGCACAGCTTCCGGAATGCCGGGCCGGGCCGCTTTGGCGTTGACGTCGGTCACCTTGAAGCGCAGCTCCTTGTTGCCCTTGTCCAGGTAGAGCACGTAGCAATCGCTGGTCGAGTCGTAGATAGAGCCGTAGCTGGTGGCCAACTGTGACGGCAGGACCGGCAGCCACAGCCAGGCCGAGAATGTGATTGCGTTCGTGTTGATGTCCATGCTCCCCGTCTGGGGCAGCGTTACATAAGCGTTGGCGCCCTCCAGCTTCAGGCAACCGCCAAATTTGGCCGTGCCGCTGCCAAACCAATGTAGAGCGCGCCGTCATTGCGCACGAGCGTCGCCGCGTTGGTGCCTTTGCTGTCGGTGACTGTGCTGGCGAAAGAATTGGTGAGGCCGTCGTCCATCTTCCAATACGCGACGAGCTGGTTGGCCCAACTGCCGCGGCTGTTCGTGCTCGGCTGCTGCACCGCTCGGACCATCTGGGGATCGTTCGAGATGATTCCATCCACGCCCAGGTCAATGAAACGCTGTATCACCGGCCCATCCACCGTCCAGACAAAGAGCGACAGGCCCGCGCTGTGCACCAGATGCGACTTCATTGCTCGTGATGGCGGATTGTTCCCAGGCCACCGTGCGTGCGCCCGTATTGAGGATGCTGGTGAGGGTCGCGGCGGAAAGAGTGCCGCTGCCCAGGGCGCACAGGCGAAGGCTCGGCTCCAGGGCATGCACGGTGGTCAGAAAGGCCCAGTCGAAGGATTGCAGGACGACGTTAGTCACCACGCCCAGCCGTTGCAGCTCCGCCACGTAGCCGGCGGCGCTGCCGGCCTTCTGTTCGATGAGCGGCGTGCCGTAGGGAATGATGGCTTGCATTGCTTCCCCCAGCGTCGGAATCCGCTCGCCGGCGAACTGCGGCGCAAACCAGGAACCGGCATCCAGCAGCTTCAGCTTGGCCAGGGTATTGGTAGCGATGGCGCCGGTGCCATCGGTGGTCCGGTTCACCGTGCTGTCGTGCATCACCACGAACTGGCCATCGCTGGTCACCTGAGCGTCCAGCTCCATAAGGTCGGCCTTGCCCCGCGCCGCCGTGAAGGAGGCCACGGTGTTTTCGGGGGCGAACAGGCTGTTTCCCCGGTGGCCGATGCTGAGCACACCGCTGCGGGCCGAGGGTTGTACCAGGATGCCACCGACCAGGAAACACAGCACATAGCGCATAAACACCTGGGCGAGGCTAAGGCTCCGAGCCAGGGTCTGTCAAGCCACTTACCGAAGAATACGCCATTTGGGGGATAGGCAGGTGGGGGGCATGTCCGTTATACGATGGCCAACAGCTTACACTCGCAACCAACACAACCAACCGCCATCGAAAGGAACTGCTATGACACGCACTCGGACAGGAAACCTCACCGCCATTCTGCTGGGCTTGCTGACCGCGGGCTTGAGCCCGGTCAGCGACGCGCAAACCACCAACTTCCTCGTGGCCCAATTCGATGCCGACACGACCGGGCAATTCGTATATTGGCCGTGGGGCGCGGCTTATCCGAGCATCACCTGGGATGGCGCGGTGAACCGAACGACCACACTGGGACCTAACACTCCGGGGTCTGGGTCCGTGCAGTGGACGATTGACTGGTCGGCCAATCCGCCCAACGACCAGGTGATGGAGACGTATCGTTTCCCCAACAGCGCGGTGTTGAACCTGGTGGATTACACGAACATCAGTTTCGATATCCGCTTCGATCCGGCCTCGGCGACGGACGGCTCGGGCAGGTTTGGCGGGGTGGAAGTGGACTGGGTGCCCCAGTCAGACGGCTGGCCGTCCCGGGGGCTGGGGACAGCGTTCTTCTACACCACGAACAGCAGTTGGGTTCACGTGGAGATGCCCTTTGACGCGTCCACCGATCCCAAACTGAACGCCGTCACGCAGATGGGGTTCAAGATTCAGCAGAGCAGCACAGGCGCGCCACTCACGGGCACCAGCTTGTTCTGGCTTGATAATGTCATTCTGCACCGGCGGGCGGCAACCCTTCCGCCGCCGAGGGTGTCCCTGGCGCCGGTCAAGACGCCGCCCGGATTGATGGTGGTGGCACCCGGCGGCGGCAACGGCTACCGGCGCGGGATGATTCGCACGCTGGATCCGGTGAACGCCGCGCCCTACTACTCGTGGCTGGGACAGGGAGCTACGCCGGTCACCTACTCGCTGACGATCGCCAGCTACCCGACGGGCTACGACTACTTTCAATCGGAGATTTTCCTGGTGCCCAACGGCGGCAATGACACCTCGGTAGATTACACGGCGGCCACCGTGCTGGCCCTGGACATTCGCAACCTGCCGGGTGGCTTGGCGGCCGCGGCGTTCCGCTACAAGACCAACCACGCGTATGCCAACGCTTCGGATTATCAGCCGGCGGTCCTCGTTTGCTCGAATGGCGTCCTGGGGACCTGGAGCATGACTTTCCTCAACGACACCAGTGTGACGGTCACGGCGCCCAACGGCGCGAGCACCAATTTCGCGTTGCCGGCCGCGGCGGCCATGGAATTCTACAATCCCCTGAGCGTGTATTTCGGCAACCAGCAGAACGGCGCCGGGAACGCCGGGCAGGCTTCGACTTACTCGCGGGTCAGGGTCACCGGGGTGACGATATCGCCGGAGATTAACGAGACCTTCGCCGGGCCGGACTTGAATCCGGACCCGCTAAATGCGAAATGGCGGGTGCTGTGCGATGTGCCGAGCTGCGTTTTCATCGTCCGCCCAGATCACAGGTGGTGGGTGAACTGGACACTGCCGGACACGGGCTTCTCGCTCCAGGGCAGTGCTACGCTGGCGGCGGGCTCGTGGGTGACGGATCCGCAATGGACCAACTTGGTGAACACCACGCTCGGCAACCGAATGTTGATCCCGGAAAGCAGCCTGCCATCGGCGTCGAGGAGCTTCTTCCGCATGGTGAAGCCGGCGCCGTGAGCATCTGAAGGCACGAGCACTGACTAAGCGCGGGGCCATCGCACGAGCCGATGCGCCTGGCCCCAATCCGAACCTGGGTGGCGGACCTGGTTGCGCGCCGGGTCGAACCCCTTTTTTCGACGTGAAAGCGCGCGGAGGCATGCATTATAATCGGGTCATGCGTTGGAAGTCGCCCGCCGGGCGCACACCTCTGAGGGCAGCCGCAAGCTTCATGCTGGCGGCGGCGCTGCTGCCACCCACGGCGCCGGCCGCAGGGGGTGTGGTGACTAACCTGCATCAGTTTCACCTGTTGGCGGCCGCGGAGCAGCGAGTCACGTCGCCAGTGCGATTGCGGGGAGTCCTTTGCTGGGCCAGCCCCGGGAGAAACCAGGTCGTGTTGCAGGACGAGTCGGGTGCGGCAGTGGTGGAAACGGACCCGCAAGGTCCGGCCGTGCGCGGCGGCGATGTGGTAACGGTGGAGGGGATGTGCACGGGCGTCGGCGGCGGCGAAGGCTTCAGCATCGGGAAGACCCTGGTGGTAAACAACGATCGCATCCACCCCTGGCAGGAGAAGTCGGGGGAGGTTTTCCTGAACCAGGGGAAGCATCCTTTCCGGGTGGCCTGGTTCAACCGAACCAACACGGAGGCCCTACGGGTGTCCTACGAGGGCCCCGGTGTTGCGCGACAGCCGATTCCCGACGCCGTCTTGTTCCAGAGTGCGTTGCGTGCCGGCGAAGCGGCGCCCGCGCTGTCTCCGGGTGTGCGGTGGCGCAGCTACGAGGGGAAGTGGTGGCAGGTTCCGGCTTTCGATCGGCTGCGTCCGTGCCAGGAGGGAATAGCGGCCAACTTCGATCTAGGCGTGCGGAGCCGGGATGCGTTTGTGGCGCTTTGCTTTGAGGGCTGGCTGGAGGTGCCTCAAGCCGGCGTTTACACGTTCACCGCGGGATCCGCAGGCGGGAGTCAACTATTCGTCGGCCTGCCGCAATTGAAGGTGGTTGGGAGTGCGGCGCTGCCTGCCGCCCGACGAGTGAGGCTGGGACAGATTCTGACCTCGGAACCGGCCGGCTTCTGGGCGGAGGTTGAGGGCAGGGTGGACTTCCTCAGCCGAGGGGAGGCCGGCGGAGCGAGCCTGGCGCTGAGTTCGGGAACGGGAAGACTGCGGGTGGAGATTGCGGAGGGCGCGCGTGTTTCGCCGGAACTCATGCCTGGCAGCCGAGTGCGGTTGGAAGGGGTCTGCTGGAGCGCTTCGACCCTGGACGAACAGAGAATCCCCGGGGTGTTCTGGGTGCCGGACTCGGAGCAGGTCGAGGTTTTGCCAGCGCGCCGCGGCCCCCCGCAGGCGGGACAGAAACGGAGTCAGGCCAACTGCCGACGCTGACTGCCGTCGCCGAGATCAAGCACCTGAAGCGCGAAGAAGCGATGCGCGGCTATCCGGTGAGGATTCGCGGGGTGATCACCTGGTCGGACCGGACGGCGGTGGTGTTGCAGGACACGACGTCGGGGATTTTCGTGGACGAGGTGGAGGTAAACGACAGCTACCACCTGCGGCTGGGCGAGTACTGGGAAGTGGAAGGCGTGACCGTGGCGCAGTTTTCGCCCATGGTCCGCGCGCGGCGGGCGGTCCAGTTGGGCCGCGGGGTGATGCCGGAGCCCGTGCAGCCGACGTGGGATCAGTTGATCAATGGCAGTCTCGACACGCATTACGTGGAATTGCGGGGCATCGCCACCGCCGTGGAATCGAACCGCGTGACGCTGCTGACCAGCGGGGGCAAGATTCAGGCGCAACTGCCGGAGACCGCGCCCGAGGAAATCCAGCCGCACGAAGGGGCGCTCATTCGCATCCGGGGATGTTTGTGGGCGGTGAAGGATGAGGTGACGCATGTCTTCAAGATTGGCGAAGTGCAAATTCACTCGGCGGTGATCAACGTGGACGAGCCGCCGCCGGCCTATCCCTTTGCCGCGCCGCTGAAGCGGGCGGGGGAGCTACTCTTGTTCGACGCGCAGGCGGCGATGCTCAAGCAGGTGAAGGTCGCCGGCCAGGTGGTTCACATGCGGGCGGGCGAGTATTACTTGATGGACGGCACCAACGGGCTGCGGTTTGTGCCGCGCGCCGCGGTGCGATTGGACGTGGGCGACCAGGTGGAGGTGGTGGGTTTTCCCGAGTTGGGCGGGCCGTCGCCGGTGCTCCGCGAGGCCCTGGTGAAGCAGACCGGTCACGCCGAATTGCCGCCGCCGCGGGAGCTGGCGGAGGGCTCCTGGCCGGTAGGAGAGCTGGATGCGACGCGGGTGCGGACGGAGGCTTTGTTGCTGAACCTGAGCAAGGATAAGCAAGACCAGGTGTTCGGGCTGCAGGCGGGGCCGCACGTGTTTGTGGCGCGCATGCCGGCCAGCGACGCGGCCGAACTCTCCTTTCCCGTGGGCAGCAAGCTGGAGTTGACCGGGACATTTGCCGGGCGTGCTGGAGACCGTGCCGTGGGACGAGCGGTTGACTCCTTTGAAGTGCTGCTCAACTCAGGCGCCGATGTCCGCCTGCTGGCGCGCCCGGTGTGGTCCACCGTGCGCCGGATGATCATCGTCGTCGGAGTGCTGGCCGGGGTGCTGCTGGTGGCGTTGGTATGGATCACGCTGCTGCGCAAGCAGGTGGAGCAACGGACCGCCCAACTGCGGGTGGAGATTCAGGAGCGCGAGCGGGCGGAGAAGCTGCGCGCCGTCGAGGGAGAGCGCTCGCGCATCGCGCGCGATTTGCACGACGATCTCGGATCGAGCCTGACCGAGATCAGCCTCCTGGCGGATGCCGGGTTGGGCAATCCGCCTTTGGCGGAGCGCGCCGTCGGCCGGTTCCGCGCGATTGCGGCCAAAGCCCGCGCGCTCGTTCAAGCCTTGGACGTGATCGTGTGGCTGGTGAACCCAAGCAAGGACGCCCTGCCGTTCCTGGCGGGCTACCTGGGCAGCTACGCGGAGGAATACCTGGGGGCGTCGGGCATCGGTTGCCGGCTAAAGATTCCGATGGACATGCCGGCGCTGCGGTTGAACGCCGACGTGCGTCACAACCTGTTTCTGGCCGTCAAGGAAGTGCTGCACAACATTGTCCGCCACGCCCATGCCAGCGAGGTGCTGGTGACGTTTGCGCTGCGCGAGGGCGTGCTGGAGATCACGGTTTCGGACAACGGGCAGGGTTTCGACCCGTCCGCGCCCGTGGAAGGCAACGGCTTGGCCAACTTGCGGCAGCGCGTGGCGGGGATCGGCGGGCGCTGCGAGATTCAAGCGCAACCGGGCGCGGGCGCGACCGTCCGGCTGTCGCTGCCGTTGCCGGCTGACCCGCAACCCGCATGAGGTGCTTATGATTACGGTGGCCATTGTAGAAGACAACCAGACGGTGCGACACACCCTGGGCGAACTCATCGAGGCGACGCCCGGTTACCGGTGTGTCTGCACCTGCGCCACCGCCAAGGAGGCGATGGTGGAGGTTCCGCGGTTCAAGCCGGAGGTGGTGTTGATGGACATCCATCTGCCGGGTGAATCGGGCATCTCCTGCACGGCCCGTTTGAAGGCCAAGATGCCGGAACTGCAAGTGATCATTCTCACCGTCTATAAGGACACGGAACTGATTCTGCGGGCATTGAAGGCGGGGGCGAGCGGGTATCTGCTGAAACGGGCGCAAACGGATGAAGTGTTGCGCGCCATTGCCGAGGTGCAGTCGGGAGGCGCGCCCATGACGGGGGAAATCGCGCGCCTGGTGGTGCAATCATTTCAGTCGAAGCCGGCGAGCGGCATGGAAGAGCAGGGGCTTTCCCGGCGGGAAACCGAAATCCTGAGCCTGCTCTCCGAGGGAATCACCAACAAGGAAATCGCCGTGCGGCTGGGCATCAGCGCGGAAACCGTGCGCACCCATCTGGGGCGGATCTACGAGAAGCTGCATGTGCAGGGACGGACCGAAGCGGTCACGAAGTATCTGAAAGCAGGTGGCAATGGGTAGGAATCCGAGGTTTGAGCGATGTGGCAGGGGACTCTTGGCGGGGCTGGGAGTGATGTCTGCTGCCTGGGCCCATGCCGGCTACGATGTTGTCCGGTTGACCGCCGCGCAGCCGTGGCAACGGTTGGAGTTCCGCATCACAGGCGTTCCGGCCGTGACCAACCCCTTCGACCCGGATCAGCTCCGTGTGGACGGTTCGTTCGTTTCGCCGACGGGTCAGACCAGTTCCGTTCCGGCGTTCTGGTATCAAGGCTATCAGCGGCGGCTCTCCGGCGGAAGCGAGGCGCTGAGTGCCGTGGGCGCGGCGGAATGGCGGCTGCGGTTCACGCCGCCCGCGAGCGGTGATTACGCCCTGACGGTTACCGTCCTCACTAATGGACTGCCGTGCGGATTGCCCGCCAGCCACGAACTTCACGGTGGCGGGCAGCGCGCCGGCCCGGAGTGGCTATGTGCGAATGAGACGCCAGCAAACAGTATTTCGAGACCGGCGATGGCCAGGCGTTGCGGTTGACCGGCGAGAACGTCTGCTGGCACGGGGCGCGGGGCACGTACGATTACGACGACTGGTTCTGCGCCATGCAGGCCGCCGGGGAGAACTATGCCCGGCTCTGGATGTGTCCCTGGGCGTTCGGGGTCGAAACCGACGCGAATTCGCTCAACCGTTATCGGCTCGACCGGGCGTGGCAACTGGATTACGTCCTGCAACTGGCGGAGCAGCGCGGCATTTACCTGGAGCTCTGCCTGGATTATCACGGCATGTTCGCCGTGGAACCGGACTACTGGGGCGGCAACAATTACTGGCCGCAGAATCCCTATTGCATCACCAACGGCGGGCCGTGCGCCACCCCGAACGCGTTCTTCACGAACACGACCGCCAAAACCATCTATCAGAAGCGGCTGCGCTACCTAGTGGCGCGGTATGGCTACAGCCCGAATCTGCTGGCCTGGCAATTCTTCAACGAGATCGACAACGTCTATTCGCTGCTCAGCGCCGACGACGTCGCGGCGTGGCACGGAGTGATGGGCAACTGGATGCGGACGAACGATCCGTTCGGCCATTTGCTCACCACGAGCTTCACTTACGCCGAGCCGCATCCCGAGATGTGGAGTCTGCCGCAGATGGATTACGTATGCGCGCACTCTTACGGTCCGGCCCGGCCGGCAGCGACGCTCAGCACCACGGCGCAAGACCTGCGGCAGAAATATGGGAAGCCGGTGCTCATTGACGAATACGGCACCAGTTGGCAGGGCTGGAACCGGGCGGCGGACCCGTACCTGCGCGGTTTTCGGCAGGGCATTTGGGGCGGGGCGCTCGGCGGATCGGCCGGCACGGCGATGTCGTGGTGGTGGGAGAACATCCACAGCGAGAATGCCTATCCAACGTTACGCCGCGCTGGGGACGATCCTGAATCGAACCGGCTGGGGACGCGGCGACTGGACGAACCTGGTCTTCAACGCTTCGCTTGACGCCGCCGGCGCACGGTCGGTGACCTGATCCCCGGCGGCCAGCCATTCAGCGTCACCCTGCCGTTGTCCACGGGGTGGGGAGCGATGCTGCCGGGCGAACTGGCGGTGCCGAACGCGGCCGCGGCCAGTTACTCGGCCAGCGCGCTCAACAGCTTTGTCCACGGCACCTCGCACGCGGACCTGAGAATTCCCTTCCGCCTGAGCGCGTGGTTTACGAACAACGCCCGCCTGGTGATGCACCTGAACTCCGTCTCGTGGAACTCCGTCGCTGGCGGTGCGAGTGGATGGCACCCAGCTCTACCGGACAAATCTGCCCAACCTCGACGGCGGTTACTCCGTCACCAACGAATACAACCTGGACCTCGCGGTGAGTGTGCCAGCGGGGCGACGGCTCGTGGAGATCGTCAATCTCGGCGCCGACTGGTTTTACCTGGATTGGGTGCGCCTGGAGCAAGTGTTGCCCGCGGCCTACACCAATGGCTGGCAGCCGCCTTGCGAGCCGATCGGCTTGGGCGGTCCGCGGGAGGCATTGGTGTATGTCGTGGCGCCGGGCACGGCTTTTCCCGGCAGCGCCACCAACGCCGCCCTGCCGCTGCAGCAGGGCCAGACCATCACCCTGACCAACTGGCCCGCTGGCGATTACCTGGCGGAGTGGTACGATCCTTCCACGGCGAACCTCGCCGGTCACAGCCGGGCGACGGCTGCCAATTACGCTTTGACCCTGACCTTGCCCGACTTTCAGGCGGACCTGGCGGGCATCGTCCACCAGCCGTCGAAGCTGACCCCGCTCGGTCACGATCCGGCGGGCGCATTTCAGTTCCAGTTCGATTCCGAAACCGGCGGCCGCTACTGGATCGAAACGTCCACCAACTTGACGGAGTGGTCTTCTCTCCTCCTGCTCACGAACTCAACGGGTACGAGTATCCTGAGTGATGTGACGGCTGCACAGTCGCCGCTCAAGTACTACCGCGCCGAGCAACAGCACTGAACTTTCCGGATGAACCGAAAGTTGTTTACTTGCCAGGGGCTCCCATGGTAAGAGATACGCGTCAACGCGTTAAGGCAGCGGGTGAGTCTTTATGTGTGCAAGAACACAGAGCGGTTCGCCGGTCTCGTTTCCGAGAGCGGGCGCAGGGACTGGCCAGCCAAAAGGACTTTATGGGATCGAAGAATACGCCATTTGGGGGATAGGCAGGTGGGGCCCAGGTCCGCTATACGTTAGCTAACAATCCACACACACAACTATGAAAACAAAAACACAACTTACTTCGACTGTAAAACGCACCGGCTTTTGTGGCCATTGGCCGCTCTGGCTGGCGGCGCTGGCTTGCGGTGCCGCGGGCCAATTGTTGGCGGCCACCTCCATTATTTACACCAACAACTTCGAGAGCTACACCAGTGTGGCGACGAGTCTGGCCGATACTGCAAACGCGAATCCGACCGGCAGCGAATGGAGCATCGTGGATGACGCCGCCCTGGATCCGACCACTGCGGGAGCCGGGGTGCAGGTGATCAACTGGCTGACGAATCATACTGGCACGATAGGGAACAAATCGCTGCTGGTGCGATCCCTTACTGCGGCTGATGTTTATCTCACGAACGCCAAGAGCGGCAGCCAATACCAGCTGGATTTCTGGGCCTATATTGCGCGCGATGCAGCCAGTGACCGCAGTTTCCGCGTTGCCCTGCGCGGTGAGGGGGCGGATTACAATGGGAATGACTACATCGCCTATGGAACGGTGCAGACTGTCAACAACTGCACCCTGCGTTTATATGATGGTGTCCGGAATACACCCGCATGGGTTTCGCTCCCGGCTCAGGCGATGACCTATCAATGGCAGCACCACCGGCTCGTGATTGACCCCCGGACCCAGATGGTGAGCGTGTATCTGGACGACATGGTCAACCCGATCACCACCACGGGCCGCCTGGCGCGCAGCGAGGTAGCGGTGCCGACGATAATGAGAATCATCAACGAGGCCAACAGCGTGGATGACAACTGGTGGGCCATTGACGACATCAGCCTCACGGTGACGGATTCCATCAACCTGCTGACCCCCTTCACTGAGGGATTCGAGAACTATACGGCACGGACGAGCACCGCGGATGATGCGGATCCACTGGGGTCTTGGATCACCATCGAAACCGATGGACCGGGCGCGGACGCCGCGGGTCGCCCGGCCGCTCCGTCGAAAGTGCAGGTGGTGGATTCTACCGCCCACTGGGGCAACAAGTGCTTGAAACTGGAAGCGGGCCAGCGCGCCGGCGCGAGCGTCGCGTGGGGGCAAACGCCCTTCACGGATGTCCAGATCACCTGGTGGGCGAAGGTGCCGCAGGTGACGAACAGCCCGGGCGTGGATGCCGTTTACCTGCGCATGTCGCTCTATGGCGTGGAGGCTTCCAGCCTTACCGCGGGCACCGTTTGGGGTGACAGCGCCTTGCTGGGCTACGGCTCGCGCCTGCAATCCAGCACGAACTGCGGCGGGACCACCTCGTTGCTCTACTACACGACGGCTTGGAAGGACTCGGGTCTGCAATACACGCCGGACACCTGGGAAGAGTATCAATTGACGACCGCCAATAGCCTGGGAACCTACGACCTGGTGAAGAACCCGAGCAGCGCCAATCCCATCGTCATCGCGAACCACGCGCCCTTCGTTGGGTCACCCCCCTTTGGGCCGACGTTCATGGCGGCCTGGAGCACCTCCAATGGCACCAACCATCCGCCGGTATATGTTGACGATATTACAATCACGTCCGGGATCTTTTCCAATAGCACGCCCTTGGTGCCCCCCTACACGGTCCAGTTTAACACCACCCGATTCACCAATACGACGGTGTTGAAGCTAGGCGGTCCGATTGGCGGGGTTACGGTGGATCCGCGCGACAGCAATACCGTCGTCTTCGCCGCGGATGCGGTCAGCGGCGGCGGCATTTACCAGGCGAGCAAAGTAGCGCCGGGCAACTGGTCGGCGGACCCCACCCCGATCGTCACCGGCCTGAATTATCCCTCAGGCGTAGCCATCGAACCGGCCAACGGCACCCTGTGGTGGACCCACGACTGGGGGCAGAGCGTGATGCGGCTGCGGTGGCCCTGGTCCACCAACGTGGCCGAGCAGGTCGTTGCCGATTTCGTCTGCCCGACAAACGATCCGTCGGTGGGCCCGTGGTTGGATGATGATCCGTGCGACTGCGTTTCCCGCCCGCCAACTTCAACGGCACCATCAGCCAGACCTGGCCGTCTTCGTCAACCTGGCCCACCACCGTGTCGTCCAACTACTTGGTGGTACTGGACCGCGGCACCGACTTCAACGGCGACAACACGCTGTACTTGGTTGATCCGAGCACGACCAACCTGGCGCAGTCCAATTACGATTGGTATTTATCCCCGCCCTCCAGCGCCACGCTGGGGGCCATCACTATGGTCGGCATGACCACCCTGCCGGCGTCGGGCGAGATCGTCACGTTGAATCAGGACGGACAGGTAACGGCCGTGAATGCCAATGGCGTCGTCACCCGTGCCTTCTGGCCCGTGATTTACCAGGATCCTTACGTGGCGATCCTGCCGACTTGCATTGCCACCGACCCGAGCACCGGGCGGTTATGGATTGGCGATCAGTTGTGGCGGCAGGTCTTCTCCTGTGCGCCGGACGGCACCGACTGCCGGGTGGAACTGAGTTTCCCGCTGGCCAATGCGAACCGGGCTGATCAGCAAATCCAGTTGCATTCGCCGGGCGGGGGGATGGCCTTTGCCCCGGATGGCAGCTTCCTGGCACTCAGCGACAACAGCATGATCAACGGCGGCGGGCGGGTCTTGATCTTCCACAATGAGCAGTTCGCGGGTCACGACTTTGCCATCACCGGCGGCTCGTCCAGCGGCCAGCAGGTCCAGTTGAGCTGGTCGTCGGCTGGCGCAGCGAGCTACAATGTCCAGCGGGGCCTCGACGTGGCCAACGCGGCGAGCTTCCAGACCATTGCCACCAATCTGAGCGTGCGGCAGTTCACCGACACCAACGCGCCGGCTGCCGGCGCATTTTATCGGGTGTTGGCCACACCGACGTTAACCCCGTAATGGGAGACCCCCAGCGACGACTGTCAGTCAACGAATACGAATGCTTAACGGCGGAGCCTGCGTCCACTGACGCCGGCTCTGCGCGCGCAGAGAAGCCCATGAAGAATCGGCCGTACTTGTCCAGAGGATTCACCTTGATCGAACTGCTGGTGGTCATCGCGATCATCGCGATCCTCGCCGCTTTGCTGTTGCCAGCACTGGCGAGAGCGAAGTCCAAGGCGCAGGGCATCATGTGCCTGAACAACCACCGCCAGCTATGCCTGGCGTGGAGAATGTATGTGGACGACTCCCGGGATATCCTGCCCTTCGTCAAAGCTGACCCTTGTGCCTGGGTGAACGGCTGGCTGGATAACACCAGCGCGGCCGACAATTGGGATGTGGAGCATGATATCAAGCAGAGCATCCTCTGGCCTTACTGTGGAAAGAACGCCGCCATCTTCAAGTGTCCCGGCGACCGGAGCACGGTCCCCGTCCGAGGAGCAGTGTATCCGCGCGTGCGCAGCATGTCCATGGTCAATTGGGTCGGCGGGCGGGGCAATGGGGCCGGTGGACTCGCCCCGATGAATTGGTCTCAGACGGCCTATGGAGATAAGTCGGGCGAGGCCCGCATCTACCGCAAGTATTCAAGCATGGTGGATCCCGGACCGGCGAAGACCGCTGTCTTCCTCGACGAGCGACAGGACAGCATCAACGATGGCATGTTCGTCATTGCCATGGAAGGGGCGGCGTCATCCCCTGGCGCGGCCCCCTCGCCGGGCAGTTACGGCATCATAGACTATCCCGCCGCCTATCACGGCGGGGCGGGCGGTTTCTCCTTTGCCGACGGCCATTCGGAATTGAAGAAATGGCGCGATAGTCGGACCATGCCGCCGCTGATGGAGGGGGGCAATTATGATTACCAGTTCAAACCGACCCCCAACAACCCCGATGTGGCCTGGATGCAGGACAACTGCACGCGCCGAATCCCATGAAGCCGGGGGCCGGAGTGCCTCGGGCGCTTCACCGCCCCGCTTCAGCGTCCGCAGACCTGCTGCGGAGGATAAGTCGCTAAGGGTCGTTGAGGTGGAGGGGGGCAACGGCAACACGGCTATGCGCTGCCTCACCACACTTTTGCTGTGCAGCCTTTTGTTCGGCTGTGGAAAGGGAGGTCCTGAGACATCCCACCCACGCCTGCAACCGGCGCTGGCCAAGTTGGCCGCCGCGAATTCGCCCGAGCTGAGGTTCTACGCTCTGGGTGAAGCCGCCAAACAAAGCTTCGCGGCGGGGAAGGTCGAGGACGCCCGAAAGTACGCGCAGGAGTTGATGGCCCTGCTGCCTAGCTTCCGACAAGACCGGGAATACGGTAATGCGGCGCATGACGCCAATCTGACGCTGGGTCGAATTGCGGTGCGCGAGGGACGCACGGACGACGCCAAACGCCATTTGATCGAATCCGTCCGCACTCCCGGCGCACGGCAGATGGATTACGGCCCGAACCTGAGCCTGGCGAAAGACCTGCTGGAGAAGGGAGAGCGGCAGGTGGTCCTGGACTACTTCGCGCTGTGCCGGAAGTTCTGGAACTACGCACGATTGGACGAATGGAGCCAACAGGTCAAGGAGGGCAGGATTCCTGACTTCGGGGCAAACTTGATTTACTGACGGCGGCTGGAAAAGAACAAAGACGGCCGTGATTCGACTCAAAGCAGCCTTGTCTATTCATTGCTCTTGTTCTTCTTCTTCGCTGGTGGTGCCGCCCGGAAGAACGCCTCGGCGCCGTTGGCGGCCAGCGACTTCACGTCGTCCGCGCTGAGGACGCGGCCGAGGACGAGGATGTCGTCCACGTTGCCGTTGAACTGCCGGTCGGTTTCGCCTAGCTCGGCATCGTCGCCGACCAGCAGGTCGCGCAGCATCGTGACGGGCGCGCCACCGGGCAGCCAGGCTTCGCCGGCGTCCGCGCCGTCGAGGTAGAAACGCACGTGGCCGTCGTCGTAGGTGACGGCGAGGTGATGGTATTTCTTGTCGTCGAACGTCAACGACTTGGAGTGGACGGGGATGCCTTTGCAGAACAGGCGCAGGCCAGGGATGATCTTGCCTGAGGGGTCGCAGTCAAAGACCAGTTCGGAGGAGCCGACGGGGCGATTACCATTGTAGGAGCTGAACAAGCGTCCGTGTTTGTTGTCAGTGCTTTTGGCCAGGATGGCCAGGGTGAAGCGGGTGCCGAGGTTGGTGGTGCCGGTGATTTGGAGGGTGTTGCGCGGGCGCCACTGAGAGGGGATGGTGACGGATTGTTCACCGAAGGCGGCGTTCTTTGCTTCGCGATCAATCTTGCTGGTGCCCAAAAAGCGCAGCTCGTGTTCGCGTTTGTCCTCGGAGGGCAGTTTGTTGGCAGCGCGTCGGCCGGAGTCGCCCTCGAAGGTGAACAGGGCTGCGAGAGGCGGCGGGGCGGGGTCGTCGATGACCTTGACGTTGTCGCCGGCATAGAAGGAGTAGAGGGAAGCGTTCTTGAGCGAGAAGCGCAGGCGCAGCGGCTCTTTGGTGGCGGGCAGTTCGCTGTGCTCCTCCCAGGTGACGATCTGGTCAATGCCGTCGCCGCGGGGTTCGTTGCAGTCCCGCTTGCGGTAGCCCGGCAGAACGCGGCCATTGGCATCGAGGACTTCGACCTGGAGCAGGCCGGCGCCGGCCTGGCAGTTGACGTGGAGCTGGCCGGTGAGGCCGGTAAGTCGTTTGGTGGTGACCAAGCCGGGGTTATCCTCGCCCTCGAGGGAGGCGAAGCCGTCTTTGCGGAGGGTGGCCAGGCCGATGGCGGAGTGGAAGGGGAGATAATCGTGGATGCCGTCGTAGCCGCTGTAGTAGAGGCGCATTTGATCGCCGACCACCAGGAGCGAAGAGACGGTGACCATGCCGTGTTCCCACGAGCGCTCCGGGCTGGGCGCCAGGATAGGCGGTCGGTCGCCTTCTTCGCGGAGCCAGTGGATGCCGTCGCGGCTGGTCATGAGTTCGACGTGGATGGGACCGTGGAAGTAGCCTTCGTCGTCCTCGGCGCGGTAAACCATCATGAAGCCGATATACATGTTCTGGTACGCGAAGACCGGGCAATTGTAGAAGTGTGTGCGCTGGATCGAGCCGGGCTTGACCCAGCGGTCGTCGAAGTCGTCCGGGGCCATGATCAGGCGCATGGAAGGCCACTCCTCGAAGCCGGTGCCCTCGCTGTAGCCGACGACGCGGCGGCGCTGGCCGGAGACATGGGCGCCGATCTTGGCGTAGCCGCGGTATTTCTCGGTGAGCGGATCCCAGATGACGTGGCCGGTGTCGCCGGCACTGAAGATCTCCCCCTTGGACAGGCGTTCCCAGCGGAGGCCGTCGGGGGAGGAGCTGAAGAAGTATTTGCCGGAGTGGACGGCTTTGTAGCGGCGCGCCGGGTCGGGGTCGTTGGGGGTATGCGAGATGTTGCCGCCGGTGCCGACGAAGTTGTTATTGGTCGAGCCGTCGCGCTTCCAGGGTGCGAGGCCGAGCTTGGGCTTCTCCCAGTGGAAGCCGTCTTTGCTGGTGGCGTAGAGGGAGTGGCTGCCGTCGTTCGGGTGCCCCCAGCAGTAATACCACATGCGGTAGCCCTGGCGGTCCTCGGCCGGGAGCACGGTGGTGCAGTTGATGACGTTGTGCTCCCAGGGCTGATCCACAACCATGATGGGGTTGTTGGTGTATTTCTCGAAGGGATGGTAGCGCCGGACCGCGTTTTCTTTGGAGGCGACCAAGTGATCGTCGAGGAACAGTTGCCAGGGGCCGGTGAGGTCGCCCAGGGATTTGGCGGCGAAGGCAGCGTGCGAGGCGAGGAGCAGGATGGCCAGGCTCAGACATGCTGTCCTGTGGGTGTGGGTATCCATAAGTGAGGGCTGTAGCAGTTGTTAGTGAGCGGCTGTGAGTTGATCGAGGGACGCCCAGCCGTCGGCGTCGCCAAAGCGGCAATACCACCAATAGGCACCCTTGGCGAAGATGCCGTTCAAGGGTTCGGGCTGGATCGTGCCGGCGTCGGGGGCAGTTGCCTTGCCCGCGGAACCAAACGTCGGGCCGGGGCCTAAGCGGAGTTCGCCGTTGAGCCTGACTTTCTGGCCGGCCTGAAACGCGGTGGACTTCTTCGGCGGCAGGACCTCGGCGATGAAGTAGCCATTCGACACGGCCCGGAGCACGCCATACTTCTCGTCCTTGCCTTTGCCGGACGGGGTGTTCTTCACCTTGCCATCCACCCAGAGCGTCGAGGAGCCGCCACCGTCCTGCAGGATGGCGTCGGTCGCCTGCAACACATCGCGACAGAAGAAGCCGGCCTCGGTGAAGGTCATGCCGATGCTCTCCTTCGAGCGCCCGTCAATGACCAGAAAATAAATGTAACGCGCGTCGAAGGCGATGGCGGTGCGGGGATCCTGGACGACCGAGCCGTGTTTCTGGCCTTGCTCGGCATACTTCTTGGCCTTGGCTTCCCAGTCGCGCGGGACGTTGCGGTTAATCAGGATGCGCTTGGGGCCGCCGATGCTCGCCCAGGCGTTGTGCCAGTCTTGCGGAGCCAGGCCCGTGCCGGCACTGCCGTGGTCCTTGAGTTCGAGCTGAAAGTGGACCGGCTGGCCGGGACGCGCGTGGTGGAGCAGCTCAGTGGCGGCTTTGCCATGGGCGGAGAGGACGACGTGGTTGAAGGGCAGGGGAGAGGCACCGGCATTTTCCCTGACCCGGATGATCTCGCCTTTCACGCCAGGCGACGGAGACAGCAGACACAAAGGCGCGCTCATGCGGACGAGAACCTCGGCGCCGTCGGCTGTCGTGCCGGTGTCCGCGGCGTAGTGCGGCGTGTAGAGCGCCAGCGAGTTCGCGCCGCGCGGTTCGTTAAGGTGGTTGATTCGCATGCGCGCCTGGTCGGCGAAGGCGACGTGCTGGAGCGCCGGGCCGTTCTCCACGCTGCCGCCCAGGAACGGCCGGCGATCGGACGTCCAGACGAAGCCGCTGATGCCGCCATTGTCCACGAACCGCTTGACGAACCAGCCGGCCATGATCTGGCCTTCCAAGGGCACGCCGGTGGTGGGGTGGTAGTAATCGCCGTTGATGGCGACTCTTACCGCGTAGCGATGGCCGTCGAAGGTGATCGAATCGTTGTAGCGCGCGGCCATCTCGGGGACGGTCTCGCGTCCAACTTTCATTTGGCCCTGGCCTTTCATGGCATCAATGGTCCAGGTGTTCGTGCGGCGGTCGGCGCGCGTGACGAAAACCCGCACGGGGCCGGGGAGGCTGTACTCGCGGTAATCGAGCCCCGGGGAGATGGGGGACCATTGGGCGAGGCTGGTGCTGACGCCTAGGGAGAGGGCCAGGCCGGCGAGCAAGCCCTGCCACCGAATCGCCGATGGCCAATTGCCCGTTGCCAATTGCTCTATGCCGCCTGCGCGGATAGGGATAAGCCCAGACGCGAATCGTTTCATGCGAGGTGTTATGCCGGCACACCGAAGCGGCGGCGGAGGCGCGCGGCGGCTTCGGCCAGACGCTTGAGCTTCTCGTAAGCCTCGTCAATCGTGGGTGGCTCGGCGGAATTCGGCGCAAAGCCACAGTCGGGGTTCAGAGCAATCCGGTTGGGGCCAATCGCCTCAGCGCCCGCCGCCGCCAAGGCTTCGATCTGCTCGACCGACTGCGGCGATTCGGTGCGCACGTCCACGACGCCCATGCCGACGCCCAGGTGCGCAGGCAGGTGCTTGAGATCGCTGATGTCGCCGGTCTGCTGGTAGGCGAACTCGAGGTTCACCCGGTCAATGCGGGCGTCCTTGAGCCGCGGCAGGATGGGCTTGTAGTCGCCGCTGACATCGCTGCGCCGCTTATAGACGCTGTGGCAGCAGTGCAGGTGAACCTCGGCGGGGAGCCCTTCCACGATGCGGTTGATCGCGGCGACGGCCAGCGGGAACTGCCGTTCGATGTCCCAGTTCAGCCGCAGCCGCTGGTCATGGCTGCCTTCGCCTGCCATCAATTTGCGGTCGCAGAAGTAGGTCAGCGCCGGGTCATCAAGCTGCACGATGTCAATGCCGGCCGCGGCGAGCGCCTGCGCCTCGCGCGCGAGCGCCTCCGCCAGGTGCTCCATGAAGTGCTCGTAGGTCGGATACGCCCCCGCGCTGTGCTCGGCTTTCCAGTAACGAATGGCGATCAGGAATGGGCTGGGGAGCGCGAACTTGGTGCAGCGGGTGGTGTTGGCGCGCAGGAACTGCGCGTCGCGCGCGAACACCGGCTCGCGCAACTCCAGGCGGCGCACAATCACGCGGCGGTATTTGACTTCGCCCTGGTGCTCATAGCGGTCAATGGGTTCAAACCCGCCGATGCGGTCGAGGAACTCATCCACGTATTGCACCCGCCGCCATTCGCCGTCGCTGACGACGTCCAGGCCAGCCTGCTCCTGAAAGCGGATGGCGAAGCGCACCATGTCGTCCATCGCCGGCGCAAACCGTTCGGGCGGCATTTGGGAACGCTGGGCCAGCAGGTCGCGAACGGCCTGCGGCCGGGGCAACGAACCAATCGGGTGGGTATAGAACAGGGGCAATCGGGAAGTGCGTTCAGTTCGCATGGTTATTTTCCTCCATAAAAGACGGTGGTGTCGTAGGTTCGTTTGTCGTTCACGCCCGGCGCCTGCCAGCCGGGCGCGCCGTCGAACTGGCAGTGGAAGAATGCGTTGTCGAGCATCGCTGGCGGCAGCAGAGACTCGCGCCCGTCGAGCGCCGCAGCCAGGTGAAGAATCGCCAGGGGGACCTCGTCCCCCGTCCGGGCATAGACGCGGTCGGAGCGTGGAAAGAGTCCTGTCCTGGTTTGACGCTTGAGGCAGTTGTCAGCGACCCGGCCGGCCAGTTTCAGGAAGTTGCGGTCGTTGGTTGCCCGGACGAGTTCCAGGAGGGCGTAGATGTGGTGCCAGTCCTCGGCGGACGTATCGAACCGGAGCTGTCGTTTGGCGGTGCGGGGCTTGCCGATATCGCCCAGCCCCGCTGCCTGGGCCAGTTCCCGGGCCATTTTCCAGTGCGCCTCGTCACGGGTCAGGCGATAGGCCATGGCATAGCTCCACAGGATGGCGCCGTCCGGTCCAGCCGGCGCGAAGGAGCTGGAATCATAGTAGCCCGGGCGCGCCTGCTCCCATGGGATGGGCGTGCCGTCCGTCAGCACCGAGATGAATCGCTGCGTCTTCGGCTGCCAGCAGTAGCGGCCGTAGGTTTTCAAATCCTCCGAAGCCCACCGGATGAACTCGCGTCCGACGCCGGCGTACTTGCCGCCGGCCGCAATGAGCTTTTCAGCGGCTTGCATTTCTGCCAGCGGCAGGTGGTGGTAGCGGGTCTTGCGATGATAGGTGGCGACAATTTTGGCTTCGTTGATGCCGGGGTAGATGTGGCCCAGCGTGTCCTTGGCGCGGTCGTCCTTGCGGTAGCTGAGTTGGCCACCGCAGAGGCCGGTCTTGGGATCACGGGCTTGCTGCCAGCGGTAGAGCAGGCGGCGGGTCCAGGTCAGCGCGTTGGTGTTGTGGCCGAGCAGTGCCAGGCTGACGCCGGCATTGACGAGGGAGGGGGTGACCAGGGCGAACGACAGGTTGTTGCCGACACTGGGGAAGGGCACTGGCGTCTTCTCCAGGAACGGGTGATCCCACTTGGCCGGAGCGGGCGACTCCGTCTTGGCATGACGGTTGTAGTCCAGCAGCGACCAGTCGAGGACATGGCCTCCCCAGATGGCCTCCAGCAAGCGTTCCGTGTCCGGCGCATCCACGCGCCACAACAGCGGGGCGTAAGCCTGGTGGTTCTTCATCTCGTGGACATCGGCGTATTCGCCCACCGCGCGGTCCTGGTCGAGGTCCCAGGCGATGTGTCCGCCCCAATAGAGCAAGCCGTTGGTCGAGCGCAAATGTGCCAGGGCGTAACGTGTGGCGTCCTCAGCCGCCTGGCGGTAACGGTGGTCGCCGGTGAGCGCCGACAACCCGTCCAGCGTGCGCAGCAGCGACTGCTGGCTGGCGAAGTTGCACAGGACCCAGGTCTGCCCGCCCTTCTTCCAGAGCACCGGCTTGAGGCTTTCCACCTGCAAGCCGTCCACAAACAGCGGCGTGCGCCGCGGGCCGTAGGTGTCGCGCCCGTGCTCCAGCACGGTATCCGCGAATGCGCGCACGGCGTCTGTGTAGCGCTCACTGTCCGCGGGCGGGTCCGCGGCGGTCGCGGGATAAGCGCAGGCCAGCAGGGCTGCCGCGGTAAACAGCCGGCTGACAAGGAATCGGGCTGGCCGCGTCAGGCTATGGACCATTGGTAGTGATTGCATGAGTCTAACCAGTGCTCGGGTTCAGTCTCACGGCTTGACCGCCGCCGCTCAAGCAGTTTTTCCTTGTCCATTGATTAGACAGGGGGGACTCCCTTTAGTTTGGCGGCACCGGAAGCGCGGGCGGCTGATTGAATCGCTCCCAGCGCTCCAGCACGATCCGAACCGGCCGGAGGACGCGCTGAAGGTGGATGCGGATGAGGAGGGCGTCGGCGGGGATGATGCCGCCGACGCTTTCCGGTAGCTGGTGGCGACGAAGGCCTGCTCAATTTGCCGCCGGAAATTGAGGGTGCTGTGAGACAATCAGGTCTTGGCGCGGAGTTCCGCCCGGTATTTCCAGCCCAACAGGAACAGAGCCCCGAGGAGGAACAGGGGCCCGGAAAGAAGCGCGTAAGTGTACCAAACGAACCTTCCCCAGAAGGCGAGGATGTAGAATGCCCCTAATGCGGGGAACAGAAGAGCGCCAACCCATTCCCACCGCCAGGCGACAGTCAGGATGAGCAGGAAGATGCCAGTTGGGATGAGGTGAATCAGCAGGGCGAGCGTGGTGTTCCAGAAGCCCTGGTTTTCGCCGAACACATCCAACGCGAACAGGCTGATGAAGGCAGCGAAGAGAAGGCACAGGATCCTGGGGGTCCAGAACAGGCAGCGCTTTGCGGGGGTTTTCATAACGTGGTTTATTGAATGCATGGTTTACACGCGACAGACCGAAGGGGTCCTCCGCTCGCCGGCCGACCTGAAACCGCAAACGTTGGCCGTCATGCACGGCTCGTCCTGCATTGGCCAGGGCGACCGGTTGCTCACTGACCTGGCCGGAGTGATCAAAGAAACGTTCGATCGGGCCCGAAATCCGGGTTAAGGGTCGCTGTAAACAAACGTCCACCCGTTGCCGCGTTGGTAATCCGGCTTGTCCCGGGTCACCCCGAGGTACGCCACATGCCCGTCCACGAATGCCGCTCCGCAAAAGCCCAACCGCTTCTTGTCGTGCCAATAGGATACCTCGAAAGGGTTGTCACCCCAAAAATACGCGGCAGCGGTGTTATCTTCGACCAGAAAGGTTTTGGCGGGGTTCTTCACCTGATCAACTTGCTTGCCGACCAGGCCCAGCTTGCCGTTGTTGCTGTTAGCGTCGCTGTTGTAAACGTAGCTGCTGCCAAAACGGTCGAAAATTGTCGGTTTGCGCTCGGGCCACGCACCTCCTGGCAAGGTCCCGTTGTCGGCGGGGCAGCGAAACACCAGCGCCGCGCCCCCGGTGTTGGTGCCCACGTTGATGGACACACTGACATACTGGTTCATGACCCGGAGTTGCCCGGGATACTCCGTGCCCTGCTTGCCGCCATAGTTGGCATACGCCCAAACCGCATCAAGGACGTTGGTGGGATTAGAAAAGAACTTGTTGCCGTTATCGCTCCAGTAGAGGTTATTGGCGATGGCTTGCTGCTTCAGGTTCGACAGACACTGCACCCTGAGGGCCTTGCCCTTGGCATTCGCCAAAGCCGGGAGCAGCATCGCCGCCAGGATGGCGATAATGGCAATGACCACCAGCAGCTCAATCAGAGTAAACGCCATTCCCGAACGGCAAGGGCGCCCAGCAGGTCTGGAATGCTTCATATTTCGTCTAGTGACTACTCTGGTTTAATCTCGCTCCTGAGTGCCTTGAATTCAAGCGGCTTTTCCTTGTCCGTCGGTTAGACAGGTGTGGCGTTTCGGGCGACGGGCGGGTGGGAGGCTGGCGGCCCAATGGCCTCGCGCGAGAAGTGGCGCAGCCGAGCCGCAACCCAATCGGAACCCAGCTTAACGCAGAGCCACAGTGCAACTCTGCGCTGCGGCGCCCCCCCATAAGCGCCCGTCCCGCTTTGAGACTTGTCGGCCGCGCTGTGACAGGGTAGTTCCTGTAACAAAGCACCACTATGCAACCAAGCCTATCTTTCTCCAGTAAGCTCGCTGCCCATTTAGCCTTGTTACTCTGTTGGGGGTCAGGGCTTGCGGCTGTGGAACCCATTTCCGTCAGTACCCGCCGGCAACTGCTGATGGACGACAAGTTCGTGCAGCAGGGCAAAGGGATACAATTTGTCGTCCACTCCCCGCAGAAGACCGGAGATCAGATCATTGTTTCCGAGCCGGAGGCGGCACTGGGCGGCTACCATTCAGTGTTGTTCCATGCCGGGGTTTACCATCTCTGGTACACGGCGGCGGGTTGCGTGTTGTATGCGCGGTCGAACGACGGGATTCATTGGGAGAAACCGAACCTGAACCTGGCCAAGGGTGACTCGGACAACACCAATAGTCGGCCGTCCAATTGCGTGCTGGGAAAAGGCCTAGGAGGCGTGAAGGGGGGCACGCACGGGCTGATGGTGTTCGTGGACCCGAAAGCCGGCGACGCGGAGCGGTTCAACCTGGTGGCCAATCCCCAGGAGCTCGACCAGCTCCAAATATTCGCGTCCCCGGACGGCCTGCATTGGAAGCACGCCTATACGAACGTTATTACTTACAATACCGCCGTAAAGCCGCACCATCTGGACTCGCAGAACGTGATTTTCTGGGATGATCGCATCCAGAAGTATGTCGCTTACTTTCGCAAGAACGTGCATGAACCCGGCTCGCAGGGCCGGATGGTCGCGCGCAGTGAGTCTCCCGACCTGACGCATTTTGCCAGGGTCGAAGAGGCGCCGGTGGTCATGCAGGCGGATCCGCAGCACGTGGTCCATGCCGATTCACCCAAAAAGGAGCGCCTGGCCTTGCTGGATACCTACACCAACGGGGCGTTCAAGTATCCCTGGGCGGAGGATGCCTATTTGATGTTTCCCACGGAGTATTACCATTACGCAGGGCAGATCGCGGAGTTTCGCAAGGAAGCGCCGGTGAATGCGGGCGGGCTGGACACCTGCTTCGCCAGCAGCCGCGACGGAATCCAATGGCAGCGCTACGACCACTGGCCCTTCGTCGGGCTGGGGATGAAGGGCGAGTTTGATTCGAAGCGCATCTATATGGTTTATGGCGTGGTACCCGCCGCCAACGATCGCGAGCTCTACATGTATTACCTCGGCACCAGCGCGACCCACGGCTGGGATCGGAACGACCAGAATAACCGGCTGCTGACCGCGGCCGATGTGGCGCCCACCGGACCGGCTGCCATCAGCCGCGTGGTCTTGCGCCGGGATGGGTTTGTGTCGGTGCGGGCGGCGTTCGCGGGGGGCGAATTCACCACCCCGCTGCTGCGCTTCACTGGCGAGCAGCTTCTCCTGAACCTCAACACCTCCGCTTCCGGCGAGCTGCGCGTGGAGATTCTGGACGAACAGGGCCAGCCGATCCCGAACTACACGCGGAACGACTGCGATCTGGTCCACACCGCCAACGAGATCAGCCGGGTCGTGAAGTGGAAGGGAGAGAGCTCGGTCAAGGACCTCGCGGGGAAGCCCGTCCGTCTGCATTTCGTCATGCGCGATCTGGACCTGTACGCGTTCCAGTTCGCCCAGCGCGGCGGCATTTAGCAACGCGTCCCCGAGTCTGTTTCAGGACGCAAGCCCGCGAGGGCAGGCGTCTGCCGAGCCCACACTTCTCGGAGATCCGTGGAGTCCGGATCACATCGCTTCAGAACGAAATCTCCTGGGGACTGGCCAACCAGGTGATTGCGAGCCTGAGCGGTATGAGTTGGTTTTTCATCGGCATTAACACCTGGGTTTTCAGTTCTGTTTTATGATTCAGGCGGTCTGCTGCGGCAAATTCCCTAGGGAAGCAGGTCCAGCTCCTGGAAGAACTGCATCTGGCGAAGCGAGCTTGGTGTGTTGGCCGAAATCGTTGAGGTCAGCGGCCCGGGCTTGCACCAGCGAACGGATCCGTCGCCAAACAACCGGTTGTAGCCCTGGCTGTCGTGCACTGGGTAGATATACCCACTTTCAATGCCGCCGCCTTGGTAGCTGACCACGCCGACAAAATCGCTGTAAATCACCTTGGTCGGGTAATCCTTCGCCTTCCATTCCCCGGTCGAGCCCGTCATCGGCACCCCGTCCGTGTCCAGGAACCGCGCCGGGTACGAGACGCGCACCGAAACGTTGGTCCACTCGTTATCGGGGCCGTTATAAGCCAGCACCTCCCCGGTGCGGGCTTTGCGCGACAGACAGTAGAACGACTCCGGCGGCGTTACATACTTGTTCGTCAGCAGCAGTCCCAGATTCCGGGGCGTCCCATTGTAGCGCAGCCAATAAGTGGTGAACGAAGACGCGGTGTGGAACACGGTGGGCAAACGGTCCTGGTTGTCGTCGCTGTACATGAACACGCCCAGCCCCAACTGGTGGAGGTTGTTCCGGCAACTGGTCCGCCACGCGCGTTCCTTGGCTTTGGCCAGGGCCGGCAGCAGCAGGGCCGCCAGGATAGCGATGATCGCGATGACTACTAACAGCTCGATGAGGGTGAAAGCCCCTCTCTTAAGCTTGGCCACAGCCAGGGACTTGCTCGGTAACATAGTGTCGAAACAGCAATCTTTGCCGGACAGTGGCCGCACCACCCGGGTACCGTTGTGTTCGACCGCAAGGGAGTTTGAGCTGGAGGCCGGGCCGAGTCAACGTAAATCCGCTGCCTATGTCGCCCTCCGAAACAAACATAGCCTTATCTTGTCAGACCCTGCTCGAAGACGCGTGGGGGCAGCAGACGCCAGAGCAGGAGGCAGGCGAGCGGATGCAACAGTCCGGCCGCAATGAAGATCGGCAGGTAGGAGAACGTGGAGACGATGTAGCCGGTGCCGAGATTGGCCAGGATGCCGCCGACCGAGCCGGCCATGCCCGAAAAGCCGGAGGCAGTCCCGACCTCGCTGCCGGGAAACAGGTCCGCCGGCAGAGTCAGCAGGTTGGCGACCCAGATCGCGTGGCCAAAGACCACAATACTGGTCGCCGCGATCGCCAGCCCGGCGCTCGGGACCAGCGGCGCCAGAATCGCGGTCGGCAGCAGCGCGGCGCCAGCCGCCAGCGCGACCTTGCGCGCCCGGCACAGACTCCAGCCGGCGCGGAGCAGTCGGCCGGAGAGCCAGCCGCCCAACACGTAGCCTAATCCCCCAAAAGCCCAGGGTATCCAGGCGTAACGGCCAATCATGGTCAAATCGAAGCCCCGCTCCTTTTGCAGGTATGCCGGCAACCAGAAGATCACAAAGTAAATCACCGGGTCGGCCAGGAAGCGGGCGAGCATCAAACTAAGACAGGGACGGCTGAGGAAAACGCGCTTCCAATCGGGGCGTGGGGCGGTCGGGCCGGAGGGCGCTTCCTGCATGAGCGGGCCGAGGGCGGTCCGCCTCGGCCCGGCTCAGCCAGCGGTTCCGCTGCGGCGGCTGGTAAATGACGAGCCACAACAGGAGCCAGACAAGCCCGAGGGCGCCGGTCACAACGAAGGCCGCGCGCCAGCCATAGCGGAGGCCAAGCGTGGCCGCCAGCGGCGCGGCCAGCGCGGCGCCCAGGGCGGAGCCGGTGTTGAAAATGCCCACGCCGATGGCGCGTTGCTCGGCGGGAAACCATTCGCGCACCGCCTTGACGGCCGCCGGAAAGCTGCCCGGCTCCGTCAATCCCAGCAGGAACCGGAACCCGCCCAGGGACCACTTGTTCCAGGCCAGGCCGTGCAACATTTGGGCCACCGACCACGCGCCCACGAAGAGTGTGAACCCGTGCCGCGTGCCGACCCGATCCACGACCCAGCCGGACACCGCGTACATGATCGCGTAAGCGGCCAGGAACACGCTGACCAGGTGCGAGTAGTCGGTCTCGCTCAGCGCGAGGTCTTTGCGGACATCGCCAATCAGGACCGACAGGGTCAGGCGGTCGGTGTAGTTGATCATGGTCACCGCCAGCAGCAAGCCGGCGATGATCCAGCGCAGCTTGGGGATGGTGAAGCGCCTCATTTGTAGGAAGCCGCGACCATTTCAGAACAACCACAGATGGACACAGATGAACACAGATGGAGAACGCCCTAAGCCGCGTTTTGCCACGGCGGAGGCCGCTTCGCGAGATAATACCCCACGGCACAGCGGAGCCACGCCGGTGCCAGGCCAACATAATCTGTGTTCATCTGTGTCCATCTGTGGTCCAGGTCTGGCTGAGCAACTGGATGGCCAGGATGACGCTCCGCGGCAGGTGGAATGGGTCTTTGACCGGCAGGGCGACAAAGCCCGGCAGCGGCTTTCCCTGCCGATCCAGGCGTTGCCGCCACTCGCCCACTTCCGGCATGGGGAAATGGCTGAACGACCATTCATGCACCCGGTGATACCACTCGTCGCACCAGGGCTCGCGCGTCAGCGAGCGCGCCAGGAGCAGCGCGTAGAGCGCTTCGGTGTGCGGCCACCAGAGCTTGACCTCCGCGTTCGGAAAGAATGGCGGATGCCCCGCGACGTCCACGCCGAGCAGGAGCCCGCCGAATTCCTTGTCCCACCCCAGCTCCAGGTGCCAGCGCATGACCTCGAGCGCGCGCCGAACTGTGGCCTGGTCATTCCGACGTCGGGCGTGATGGATGACGAACCACATGGACTCGATGGCGTGGCCGGGCATGACAAACGTGCCTTCGGGCGGCGGCAACTCCCGATAATCGCGGTCGAGGAACTCCAGCAGGCATCGCCGCTGCGGCCGGACGAAGTGGCGCATCACCCGCCCAGCGTAATCGTCGGCTGCCGATTCAATGGTGCCGTCACCCGTGGTGTGGCCCAGTTCGCTGGCCACCTCGGTGAGGATCATCGGCACGCCATGATTGCGGCGGTTCGGCGGCAGGGCATAGGGGGCCGTCTCCGCAAACCCGGGTGCCTCGATGCGCTGGCAGATGCTGGCGAAGGTGCTGCGCGCCAGGCCGAGCAGTTCCGGATCGGGCACCGCCCGGCAGTATTCGCTGAGCCCATACACGACGAAGCAGTCCGAGTAAATGCTCGTCGCGCCCTCCAGGATTTGGCCCTCGCGCGTGGTGTGATAGACCCAGCGTCCCTGCTCGTCGCGGCCATGCCGCAGCAGAAACCCGATGGTGGCGCGCGCCCAGGCGAGGAACTCGGGCCGTTGCTCGATGCGGTTGTAGAGCGCCGAGCAAACCCACACCCAGCGGGCTTGCGACCAGATGTATTTATCGCCGCTGATGGGTGTGCCGTCTTCCTGCATGCAGGAAAGCACCCCGCCGTGTTCGGCATCCAGTCCCTGGCGCTCCCAGAACGGCACAATGCCATCCAGCAACAGTTCGCGGTATTGGCGGCCAAGGGAGGCGTTATCCATCATGTGAGTGGAAATGCTGCACACACGCAACGGAACCTGTCAATCTCGGGCCGGGGCACAATGTTTTCAGACCTGGACTGCCAGAATGCGCTCTGCCGAGCCGCCGCTACGCCGGACCATCGTCCGTCCAATCCTGAAAGGATTGCGTCATTCAGACCGGGGTTGGACGGCCGGGGGTGCGGGGGCAGTCGTCCTGGGTGGTGGTGCAAGAGGTTTCCTCAACCCTTGAAAGGGCCCCAGTGGTAGTATCTGGAGTGCGTCTGCCTTGAAACGGCAGTTGCCCGCTAGACAGGCTAAACAAGCGAAAAGGCGCAACTGTGCCGGAGGAGAGGCTGACCGCAAGGGTGGGGGGAATCTTTACGGATGAGTTCACAGAAGCTAACGAAGGGAACGAAGAACTTCGTGATCTTTGCGGCCTTCTGTTAAGATGATCGGCATCGGCCTCTCTTTAGCGTCATTTCGCTTTGGCGGGCTACAACTCGCTCCGCAGAATCCGTGTCCAGCTGTGGTTCGCGCCTTTCCCCTTTTCCCGATTTCTGCTTTCTGCTTCTCGCCGCGCTGTCGCGCCGTCGCAGCGGGTCAGCTTTCTACTTTTCATCAGCGTCCCGTCGTCCATTCCTGCTTTCCCGTCATTTGAATCCCTGTCGATCAGTGCCCATCCATCCGTAGTTCAAACGGGCTTGACCCGGTGGCCGGAGAGCGGGAAATTACCGCCGTGAAGACCTTGACAGCCGACAAGTATAAGCGCGTGCGGATACCAGACGCCAAACCACAACAGGTGTTTGCCTACGCCAACAATGGCGATGGCAGCTTCACGCTCAGGGTCGTCAAAGTCGAGCGCAAGCCAGCCTTTCCCCGAGGCAGCCTGCTCAAGTATCTCACTCCGGAGCGGGACAAAGAGCAGCTCGCGATTCTGTCCGCCTGTGTTCAGGCACCGCTGAAAGGCGAGTGAAAGACCAATTCGACGTTTGGCGGCATGATTTCCCGGACAAGGGCGGGGAGCATCCGGTTGTCTAGATTTCGCATCCGGACATCTGTGCGCGGGCTGCCGTGGTGAACGTCCTGTACTGCACTACTCAGCGCCAGAGCCGGAGACCTCACCCTCACGAAGTGATGCTGAATAGGGAGGACGGCATGGATTGGGAGACGTTCTGTGATTGTTCCTGCCTTTATGCGGTAAAGTCCGCCGATCTGTTTGGCAAACGCGGCCGGGTCAGCCTCGAGCGGCGCCGGACCATCCGCCAGAAGATACGCGACCTGTTTCTGCTGCTGGACACCGATTAGGCCCTCCGCCCCCCCCGACTTTAGACCTTGGAATCGTCCCGTGGTCAGTCATCCGTGGTCCGCGCCTTTCCCCCTTTCCCATTTCTGCTTTCTGCTTTCAGATTTCTGTTCTCTGCCTTCCTCCGGGGCCCCTCAGAATCCGTGTCCATCCTGTCCATCTGTGGTTCGCCCCCCGCCTTTCCCCTTTTCCCATTTCTGCTTTCTGCTTTCTGCTTTCTGTTGCCTTTGAACAGGGGTTGGCCCGCTAAACAGGCTAAACAAGCGAAAGAAGCCTGGCCAATGTGCCGGAGGAGATGCTGACCGCAAGGGTGGGGGGATCTTTACGGATGAGTTCACAGAAGCTAACGAAGGGAACGAAGAACTTCGTGATCTTTGCGGCCTTCTGTTAAGACGATCGGCATCGGCCTCTCTTTAGCGTCATTTCGCGTCTTTGGCGGGCTCAACTCGCTCCGCAGAATCCGTGTCCATCCGTGTCCATCTGTGGTTCGCCCTCCCCAAAAGTCAGTTTATTTCCTTGACCCGCTTCGGGCTTTTTGCTAGATGTCGCGCCAATAATTCGCAGCGCGACCCGCGGCTGAGGCGTTGAAAAACTGGCGGCGAACCGGTGTCGCGCACAGGTCCGGCCCAGCGCAAGAGTTTCCTCCCCTGGGGAGCCCGATTGGTCCCTGAGAACCCCAGGTGCGAGAGCGCTGCCGATTGGGAACCATGAAAGTCCGATGAGCCGTGCAACAACAACTACAAGACCCCGCGTCGAGTGGCCCCATGGTCGGTCGTCCGTGGTCTTGTTGTCCTGTTGTCCCATAGTCCGTGGTCCGTGGTCCGGTAGTCCCTTTCCATTTTGCTTTCTGCTTGCCGCGCTGTCGCGCCGGCGCAGCGGGTCTACTTTCTGCTTTCCCCTTTTCACCCCTCGTTCTCCAACATCCAACTCCGTTAACCAACCCCAGAACCTATGAAAAACCTCATCCTCCAACCTGGCTCGTTTTCTAAATCCATCGCCTGGCAATTGGGCTTGGCGAGCTGCCTTGTGTCCGCTACCCCCCACCGCTCGATCCTGAGACGGTTGGGCGTGTTGACCGGAGGGGCCATGCTGGCGGCGTTCGCGTTTGGTGCCGGCAATAATGCTTTGGCGGCTAGCACAGCGTCTCAAACATTGCGCCCGTCCTATGTTGACCTTTCATCTACAACATCGCCCGGAGCGGTCTTGATGACGCTCAGTGGATACACAGCCGGCTCCGCACCGAAGCATCGGCTTTACAATGGCAGCAGCCAGTATAACTGCTGGGATGCTGCGTCCGGGACGTTTATTTCTTCAACGACATATTCCGACGGACCGACAGCTCCGGGTGATTACGTCAACGGCACCACGTTCTGGATTTTGTTACAACGAGGGAATAACAACAGTGTAACGGCGAGCTACCGAGACCGGGTCTCGCCGTACAGTGTCAACAACAACACCGTTTCATTATCTGCTGCAACGGCGATGAGCAGCCCCTTTTTAACCTGACTGGGACGGTGGCTGCCGGCGGCGGATACGATCTAACCGTGCGCTACGTGGTCCTTGGCTTTGACTCTACTTCGGGCGGCACGCTGCTTTGCGCATCCTTCACGGACTTGACGACCGGAAATTTCACGCTGGTTTGCCATGGCGGGACAGCAGTAAAGCGGGTGGAGTTCCGCACAATTTCAAACACCACTATTTCTGCTGCAACCCAGACCGGCACGTGGAGCACAACCACCGCTCTGGGCACGATTAGTCTTGGGGCCGCCACGACCTACACCGTCACCTACGACGCCAATGGCAGTTCGGGCGCGCCGACGGATCCCAACAGTCCTTACACTTCCGGGGCAACGGTGACGGTGCTGGGCGCGGGCAGTATGAGCCGGGCCGGGTAAGCCTTCACGGGCTGGAACACGTAGCGGGCGGCGGGCTGCAGCCAGGGCAACACCTTCACCATCACCCAGAACACCACGCTCTATGCCCAGTGGACGATCAATACCTACACGGTGACGTACCACGCCAATGGGGGTTCGGGCGCACCGACCGATCCCAACAGTCCGTATAATTATAACTCGACGGTGACGGTGCTGGGCGCGGGCAGTATGAGCCGGGCCGGTTACACCTTCACGGGCTGGAACACGCACGGCAGGGGCGGGACGAGCTACAGCCAAGGCAACACCTTCAGCATCACAGCCAATACGACGCTCTATGCCCAGTGGACGGCTGCTTCTGGCTACAGCGTCAGCTACCACGCCAATGGAGGTTCGGGCGCGCCGACCGATCCCAACAACCCTTACAGTTCCGGGGCATCGGTCACCGTGCTGGGGGCGGGCAGCATGACCAGAACCGGCTATTCCTTCGCGGGCTGGAACACGCAGGCGGGCGGTGGCGGGACGCCCTACAGTGGGGGTACACTCAACATCACGGCCGACACGACGCTTATGCCCAATGGACGATCAATACCTACACGGTGACCTATGACAACACCGGCGGCACCGGGTCGCAGACCGATTCCAGCAGTCCTTACAATTACAACTCGACGGTGACAGTGCTCGGCGTGGGCACCATGGCGAAGACCGGCTACACCTTCGCTGGCTGGAACACGGCGGCCAACGGCAGCGGCACGACCTACAGTGCGGGCAACACCTTCACCATCGCGGCCAACACCACGCTGTATGCGCAGTGGAAGTACACCGTCACCTATGGCAACAACAGCGGACGGCGCGCAACCGATTCCAGCAGTCCGTACAACTACGGCACGACGGTGACGGTGCTGGGCGCGGGCAGCCTGACCAAGACGGGCTACACGTTCGCGGGCTGGAACACGGCGGCCAATGGCAGCGGGCACGTCCTACAAGGCGGGCAACACCTTCGCCATCGCCGCCAACACCACGCTGTATGCGCAGTGGACGAGCGACCCCTCACGCTGTGACCTACAACGGCAACGGCGGCACCGGCTCGCAGACGCGATTCGCAGCAGTCCCTACACTTACTGGCACGACGGTGACGGTGCTGGGCGCGGGCACCATGACGAAGACGGGCTACACGTTCGCGGGCTGGAACACGGCGGCCAACGGCAGCGGCACGAGCCTACGCGGCGGCGCGACACGTTCACGATCCGGCCAACACGACGCTGTATGCGCAGTGGACGATCAACACCTACACGGTGACCTACGACGGCAACGGCAACACCGGCGGCACGGCGCCGATCGATCGGCAGCAGTCCGTACAATTACAACTCGACGGTGACGGTGCTGGGCACGGGCAGCCTGACCAAGACGGGCTACACTTCGCGGGCTGGAACACGGCGGCCAACGGCAGCGGCACGGCTTACGCGGCGAGCGCGACACTTCACCATCGCCGCCAACACGACGCTATATGCGCAGTGGAGGGTGGCATTCACGCCAGGGAACCTGGTTGTGTCTTCAAATTGGCGATGGGAGCACGACATTAAGCTCGTCGTCGTTGCCTGTGAAATTGGTCGAATACACGACGGCTGGGTCACTCATCCAGACGATCAATTTCCCGAGCAGCGGCAGCGCGCAGGTTACGCTCTCTGGCACTGGCACGTCTGAGGGAGCGCTGCAACGCTCGACGGACAAGCGGCTGCTCACCTTTGGTGGCTATGCCGTCGCTTCTGGCCAGTCCAGCGTCAGTGGCACGTCCGGCAGCTCTGTGAATCGCGCGGTGGGCATAGTTGACTACGCCGGAACGACGTCACGGGCCGGAACGGGGTCGTCCACCGCGTTTAGTGCCAGCAGCATTCGCGGGGCTGTTTCGGACGGCACCAGCTTCTGGATGAGTGGAACTGCCAGCACTACGGCGAACAGAGAGGTTGTGGTACTGCGCGAGTGGCGGGACGCCTTCCAGATCGTTGGCAACAATCTGCGGGTGGCCAACAGCCTCAACGGCAAGCTCTATTTCTCGACTGGGTCAAGCACCCTGCTGGCATTGGGATCTGGGCCTTCAGCGGGATGCCCACTGCAAGTGAGACGCCCACCTCTTACATCAGTTTGAACGGTGCCGACACCAGCCCGTATGGTTTCGCCATCAAGAGCGATTCAACGATCGCCTACGTTGCGGATGACAGTACCTCCGGCAGTGGTATCTACAAATACACCTCTAGCAATGGCGGCAGCACCTGGACCTATGCCTACACGCTGATTTCGGGGACTGGCGCGCGTCAGTTGGCGGTGGATTTCTCCGGCGCGAACCCGGTGATTTACGCGACAACGGCGGAGACCAGCTTGAACAGGCTTATCGAGATCACCGACACCGGTTCCGGCTCCACCGCCACGACGCTGGCGACGGCCACGGCCAACTACATCTTCCGAGGGGTGGCTTTCGCCCCATGCACCTCACCCGTGGCGCCTGCAACAACGGGTGCAAGCCGGTGTGGCGGCGGGGCGGGCTCCCTGAGCGCCAGCGGCAGCGGTGGAACTTTGACTTGGTATTCCGACGCCGGGCTGACGACCGTGGTGGCCAGTGGCACGAGCTCCTACAACACACCCAGCCTGAGCAGCACCACCACTTATTATGTCACGGAGACCAGCGCGGGCGGTTGCGTCAGCTCGGCCAGTCCCGTGACGGCCACGGTGAACACGCCGCCGACGGCGCCGGACAGCAATGCGGGTAACGTAACCAATCAAACGGTGGTCCTGAGCGTTCAGAAGCTGCTGCGGCGGGCGACGGGCACCGGGCTGAGCGTTACGGCGGTCCAGAACCCCAGCGCCATGAGCGGCGCCGTGAGCCTGATTGGTTCGCCAGCCACCGGCATCTCTTATACGGCCCCCAGCACCCCCGGGGTTGACAGCTTTACCTACACGATCACGGACGTAAACGGCTGCACGGTGTCCCCGACGGTCTACGTGACCAACGTGGTGGGTGGTGGTGTTTCGCCGAACATTGTTGCGGGGCCGACCTATGCCAACGGCAAGTTCAGCGTGACGTTTGCGGGCATCCCGGGTTTTCAATACACGGTTGAGTATGCCGAGACGTCGGCCGCCCCCCCGTGGAACAAGCTGGCTAATTATACCGCCGGCTCCGATGGGCTGTTTACAGTGGAAGACACAGTTGTTTACGGAACGGGCCGTTATTACCGGACCGTGTATCCCGCTTACTAGACCGGGGCTGAAGAAAGGCGTGACCGGTCCGTGATGGCCGGCAGAGCGCAGATCAGCGCGAGCTGACCCTCGCGGCTATCGAAACAACCACCGATGGGCACGGATGGACACTGATCCTTGAACACTGCAGTTGCCCGCTAAACAGGCTAAACAAGCGAAAAGGCGCCAAGTGTGCCGGAGCAGAGGCTGACCGCCAGGGTGGGGGGATTTTACGGATGAGTTCAAGAAGCTAACGAAGGGAACGAAGAACTTCGTGATCTTTGCGGCCTTCTGTTAAGACGATCGGCATCGGCCTCTCGTTAGCTTCATTTCGCGTCTTTGGCGGGTAAGACCCGGTCCGCAGAATCCGTGTCCAGCTGTGGTTCGCGCCTTTCCCCCTTTGCCATTTCTGCTGTCTGCTTTCAGCTTTCTGCTTTCCACCTCCTGTCTGCTTTCGGCTTTCAGTTCTCTGCTTTTCCTCCATTTCAGCTCTCTGTTTTCTACTTTCTGTTTTCCCCCTCTGCCTCATGATACGGCTTGCCCTCCTGGTAGAGCTTGAGCCGGGCGCGAATCTCTTCCACATAGGGCCTGTTTTGCGCCACAGCCAGGGCTAGGGCGCGCCCGGCGGCTTCCACAGCTTGGGGGAATTGGCCGGCCTCGGCGTAGGCGGCGGCCAGCGTGTCGAGATAACCCGGATCCTTCCCTCCGGAAAGCCTGTCCACCTCCCGGGCCAGCCCGACCGCTTTGACGCCGTTGCGAAGCGCGGCCTGCGGACAGGTGGCCAGCAGCCACGCCAGATTGTTGTGGGCTGGGCGTAATCCGGTTTCAGGCGGATGGCTTCCTGGTATTGGCGGATCGCCTCGTCGATTTGGCCTTTCTTGCCGAGGGCGATGCCGAGGTTGTTGTGGGCGTCGGCGTAATCCGGTTTCAGGCGGAGGGCTTCCTGGTATTGGCGGATCGCCTCGTCGATTTGGCCTTTCTTGCCGAGGGCGGCGCCGAGGTTGTTGTGGGCGAGGTAATTGTTCTCCGTGACTTCGAGCGCATGCCGGAAAAGGGTTTCACTGTCCTTCCAATACCCGAGCTGTTGCCGCGTCAACGCCAGGCAGAGGACGATCGCCGCACCACCCGCCACCGACAACGCGATCACCTGATACCGCCAGCCTCGGGTCAGTTCGTACACGCCCCAGACGGCGAGGATCAGCACCCCAAGCGACGGAAGATAAGTATACCGATCCGCCATCGCCTGGGCGCCCACTTGCACCAGCCCGATCACCGGCACCAGCGTCCCCAAAACCACACCACCCCACCAGCAAAAAGGGATACCGCCGCCGCTGCACCCAAAGCAGCACCGAAATGCCCAGGATCACCCCACCCGCCAGCAGCACCTTCCCCACGGCCAATGCCCGGGGTGCGGATAGAAAACCGCCAGATCCGCCGGCCAGAACAGCTTCCCCAGATAGCGGCAATACGAAATCAGCGCGTTCCCGCTGCGCGCGCCGAGCGGCAGGCTCTTCACCCGCGTCCACAGCGCCTGCGTGCTCCTGCACCACGAAGGTCACGACGCTCGCCACCGCCGCCAAGACAAAGAACGGGATCTTCTCCAGACCAGGCGGAAGTGAGGCGTGTTGACGTGTTGCGTGTTGCGTGGTCTGCAGCTGCTCTGCATTCTGCATTCTCCCAGCGGCCAGTAATCCAGCAGCAGCATCACGAACGGCCACGTCACCAGCATCGGCTTGCTCATCAGGCCGAGGGCGAAGAAGAAAAGGGAAAGGAAGATAGAAGCCAGAGGACGAGTGGAGACGGACACGTAGACGTCGGACCGCGGTCGCGTCCGGCTTCTGCTTTCTGCATTCTGCCTTCTGCCTTCTGCCTCTGCGCGTAGCGGGCGTAAGCAATCAGCGCGAGCAGACCGAAGAAGGCGCTGAGCACATCCTTGCGTTCCGCCACCCAGGCCACCGATTCGACGCGCAGCGGATGAAGGGCGAACAACGCCGCCACCAACAGACTCCGCCACGTCGCGCCCGTCATCTGTTGCAGCAACGCGAAGACCAGCACCGCGTTGAGGGCGTGCAGCAGCACATTGGTCAAATGATGTCCCCAGGGCTTCAAACCGAACAGCTGGCAGTCCAACATGTGCGACAGCCAGGTTACGGGATGCCAGTTGCCGGCACAGCCGGTTCGAAATGCCCATTTCACGCTCTCCCAGGTCAATCCCCTGACGTGAGCGTTCGCGGTGACATAGATCATCGTCATCGTAGTTGACGAAGTCATAGCCCGTCGCCGGCCAGTAAAGCGGCCATCGTCACCAGCAGCCAGCAACACGGCCATCAGCCACTGCCGAAGTTCGGGCAGTCGCGGCTGGGTTCGCAGGGTCGCTGCGTTGGTGCATCGGCCTCCGCTTGACTCGGCTGGTCGTGGCATGCGGCCGCTGGCGGCTGGCTTGGTGACAGCCTGGTCTGGCTGCTGCGAGCGTCGGTCATGGTGCGGCGCCGGCTTCACGATATGGCGAAGCCCTGCTGGTAGAGCCTAGCCGGGCGCGAATCGCTTCGCGCGGCGTTGGCTTAGGCCTCGGCCTGGTCCAGGGCTATCCTGGAACTGGCGGATCGCCTCGTCGATGTGGCCTTGCTGGCAGCAGGCGGTGCCCAGGTTGTTGTGGGCCTCGGCGTGATCCGGCTTCAGGCGGAGGGCTTCCTGGAAGTGCGCCGGATCGCCTCGCGAGTTCGGCCTGCTGACAGGTTGCCAGCAGCGACGCCAGGTTGTAGGGGCTCGGCGTGCTCCGGGTTCGAGGCGGATGGCTTCCTGATAATGAGCGGATCGCCTCGTCGATTGCCCCTTTGCGCAAGGGCGACGCCGAGGTTGTAGTGGGCCTCGGCGTAATCCGGTTTCAGGCGGATGGCTTCCTGGTATTGGCGGATCGCCTCGTCGATTTGGCCTTTCTTGCCGAGGGCGATGCCGAGGTTGTTGTGGGCCTCGGCGTGATCCGGTTTCAGGCGGATGGCTTCCTGGTATTGGCGGATCGCCTCGTCGATTTGGCCTTTCTTGCCGAGGGCGGTGCCGAGGTTGTAGTGGGCGTCGGCGTAATCCGGTTTCAGGCGGATGGCTTCCTGGAATTGGCGGATCGCCTCGTCGATTTGGCCTTTCTTGCGAGGGCGATGCCGAGGTTGTAGTGGGCGTCGGCGTAATCCGGTTTCAGGCGGATGGCTTCCTGGTATTGGCGGATCGCCTCGTCGATTTGGCCTTTCTTGACGAGGGCGATGCCGAGGTTGTAGTGGGCGTCGGCGTAATCCGGTTTCAGGCGGATGGCTTCCTGGAATTGGCGGATCGCCTCGTCGATTTGGCCTTTCTTGTCGAGGGCGGCGCCGAGGTTGTTGTGCGCGAGGTAATTGTTCTCCGTGACTGCGAGCGCATGCCGGAACAGGGTTTCACTGTCCTTCCAATGCCCGAGCTGTTGCCGCGTCAACGCCAGGCAGAGGACGATCGCCGCTGAACCCGCCACCGACAACGCGATCTGTTGATAACGCCCGCCCTTGGCCAACCCGTGCAATCCCCAGATCACGGCGACCAATATGCCCAATAGCCGGCACATACATAAACCGATCGGCCATCGCTTGTGCTCCCGCCTGGATCAGCCCGATGAACGGCACCAGCACCCCCAGAAACCAAAACCAGCCCACGAACAGCCAGGGACGGCTTCGGGCCGCGCCCAGAACCAGGCCGGAGATGACCAGCAGCAGCAGTCCGCACGTGACCACTTCCCACATCGGCCAGGCGGCGGGATAGGGGTAAAAGACCGCCAGGCGGGACGGCCAAAAGGTCTTTCCCAGGTAGCGAACATAGGAGACCAGGGCATTCTCAATGCGCGGGTCCCAGGGCAGCCTGGAGACAGAATCCAGCATGCCCAGAGCGCGGTGGGCCAGGATGGTGATCGCGCTCGAGGCGGCGGCCAGGACAAAGAACGGGATCTTCTCCCGAGAGCGAGACAGCCGAATGGAGTTGAGCGGTTGAGAGTTGAGGCGTTGAGAGTCTGAGAAGCGCCTCGGAGCGGCCAGTAATCCAGGAGCAACAGCACAAAGGGAAGGGTGACCAGGACGGGTTTGCACATCAGGCCAAGGGCGAAGAAGAGCAGGGAGAGGAGGTAGAAGACGTGAGGACGTGACGATGACCGTGATGCGTGATCAGACGGTCGGATGCGTGTTCGGCTCGGACTTCTGCTTTCTGACTCTGACTCTGCACTTCTGACTTCTCCGCGTAGCGCACGTAGGCCCAGGTGGTCAGCAGCCAGAAGAAGGCGCTCAGCAGGTTCTTGCGCTCCGTCACCCACGCCACCGAGTCCACCTGCAGCGGGTGCAGCGCAAACAGCGCCGCCAGCACCACGCACCGCCAAAACGCCCCGGTCATTCTCCGGAACACCAGAAACACCAGGACCGCATTGGCCGCGTGGAGCAGCACATTGGTCAGATGGTGACCCCGGCTTCAAACCGTACAACTGGCAGTCCACCATGTGAGAAACCCAGGTCAACGGATGCCAGTAGGTCTCCTCGCCGTGGACCCGCCCGAAGGCCCAGGCCAGCCCCTCCCAGGTCAGACCTGCTTGAACATGGGGGTTGTCGGTAACGTAAAGCGGGTCGTCGTAGTTGACGAAATCAAAGCCCGTCGCCGGCCAGAACACGGCCAGGGTCACGGCCGCCAGCAAGAGGCAGACCAGCCATGGTAGGGACGCCTCACCGAGGCGTCCGACGTGCCCGGAAACGCGGACATTTCGGCGAAACGTCCCTACCTCGGGCTGGCCGGATCGGATCGCCGGGCGGGCCCTTGCGGCGCGCTCCGGCCAGCGCGCCTTACCTGGTCCGGCTTGACCGGGAGGCTGGTTCCTGAATCGCCGGCTCATTGGTTCGGGGACGGGAGCTGCTCGCCCAAAGTGATTTCCGCAAGGGCTGTTCAGGAAAAGCAGAAAGCAGACCCGCTGCGACGGCGCGACAGCGCGGCGAGAAGCAGAAAGCAACAGAGATTATTCCCTTGACTCGCAGGGGCGTCTTTGGTAAGAAGGCGCACCATTGGCAGGGAACCCGTAGTCCGTAGTCCCGCAGTCTTGTCCATTGACTGGACATGATTTCTGGGCTTGACGGCGGCCACCGGGCTGCTAGCATCGGCGCGTAAACTCGGGTCAGGTATTATCGGGTATTTTATTATTGATGAGAGCGACGGAAACAGTTCGTTGGCCGGCGGCGGGATGGGCGTGCCGCTGCCCTTCGGCATACTCCGCGCTCCGCATTCCGAACTCCGCACTTGAGAGGTTCCGCTTTCCACTTTCTGCTTTCAGCTTTCTGCTTTCTGCTTTCTGCTTTCTGCTTTTACCCCTTAAACCTATGAAAACCACCATCCAACTCCTCGCCACTCTGATTTGCTCCGCACTGTTCAGCACCTCCGTTCAGGCCACCCTATATTACTGGGACTCCGACGGGACCAAATCTGGCGGCAGCCAGAGCACCACCGCTGACGGAACGTGGGGCACAAGTAGTTTTTGGTCAACCCGCAACCAAGGTGACGCCGCCACGGCAGCTTGGACTTCCAGTTCCGCTAATGACGCCGCGTTTTGTGCAGGTACTGATGTGACGGGTTCCTCTACGATTGGCATTGTTGCCGGGGGTGTAACTTGCGGTATTCTCTACGTGCAAGAGGGCACGATTACAATTCCCTCTGGTGGAGGCACTCTTAATATCGGGGGGAATGGTGCTGGGAAGGGGCGTATTGAAGTCGCCACTGGCGGCGCGACATGCATCATCAATGGTGTAGTGGCTGGTGGTGGCGAAACCACCGGCGTAATAACGAAGATTAACCCGGGAACGCTGGAACTCAACGGCGCCAACACCTTCGTTTATACGTACGTTTACAACGGCACGCTTAAGTTCAATTCCATTTTCGACTGGAACGCCACCGCCCCTACCGCTAGCGCACTCGGCAAAGCCCTGGCGCAGGGCGCTGGCCTCATCAATTGGGGGACCCAACCCTAGCCACCGGCGCGACCATTGTCTACACCGGTACCGGTCACGCCTGCAACCGTGGGTTTAACCTCACCGGCGGCACAGCCGGCGACTGGCCCACCATTAATGCCTCCGGCAACGGCGCACTCGAGTTGAATCAACCCAATAATGCCTGTGCCAGTGGCAGCAAGTTGCTTGTGCTCACCGGCACGAGCACCGCCTTGAACAAGATCGGGGGCATAATTCCGTCCCCCACCACCTCTGGCCAATTGGACGTGGACAAGCTCGGTACCGGCACCTGGGTGCTGAACGGCCTCAACACTTTCAACGGTTATGCGAGTGTCAAGCAAGGGACGCTGGTCATCAACACGCTTGCGGACATGAATACCGCGTGCTCCCTCGGCAAGCAAGCCAGTCACGCTATCGGTCGGATTAGCTTGGGGGCGAATGGCGCCGCAACTCTTAAATACACCGGCACCGGTCACGGCAGCAACCGTCGAATCAAGCTAAAGGGCTCTTATGATACGACGATTGATGCATCCGGCGCTGGGGCGCTGGCTCTCGATCCCGATGCTTTTACCGCCGGGACTGGTTCACGGACGATCTTCCTGAGAGGCACTAGCACAAGCGCCTTAATTAACTCTATCACCAAGTTGGCGGATCCCACTTCAGGAACACTATCGGTTACCAAGGACGACGCTAACACCTGGCAGTTAAACTCTGCCATGACTCACACTGGCACTCACGCGGCCCATCGCCGGCAAGTTGATCATCAACCACGCCCTCGCCTTGCAGTACCAGGTCCCCGTAACATCGTTCTTGGGGACACCGGCACAGGGCTGCAGTTCGGCGCGTCAGACCACACATTACGACGGCGACCTTCGGCAGTTGACAGGCTCGCGCAACTTGGCGCTGCAAAATAACAGTAGGTCCCAGCCGCAGTGACGCTGACGGTCGGCGGCGGCACTCACAACAATAACGCCAACGACACCTACTCCGGCGTCCTCAGCGGCGCCCGCGCCTCACCAAGACGCGGACGGGCACGCTGACGTTGTCCGGGGCCAACAGTTACACCGGGAAAACGTCGATTAGTGCGGGCACACTCGTCGCCAGTTCCATCACCAGATGGGGCTATTCAGCCACCAGCAACTTAGGCAAGCCGCAAACTTCAGCTAATGGCATTATCCCCATGGGGACGGATGGTCCCGCAACTTTGAGATTCCTCGGTGCTACTAGTGCAAAATGATATCGGCTGGAACAACCGTGTGATTGACTTGGCGGGCGGCGCTGGTAACGACGTGACACTTGATGCCTCCGGCGCGGGATCGCTCATTTTTACCGCCGCTGCGACCGCAACCGGGGCTGGCGCAAAAACGCTTTTCCTTATAGGCACGGGCGCCTCAACCGTCGAAAACTCCATCGCCGGCATGGTGGACCCCAGCGGTGCATCACTATCACTCACCAAAGATGGCACTGGGACCTGGCAGTTAAACGGCGCCTGCACTCACACGGGCGATACACTCCTCACCGACGGCAAGTTGATTGTCAACAACAGCCTCGCGTTGCAGAACAGCGCCTTGGACTTGCGAACGGGGAGCGGCACTCTGCAGTTTGGCGCATCAACGACGACCGCACCGACCGCGTTTACCTTCGGCAGCTTGAAAGGCTCGCGTAACTTGACGCTGAATAATAACAATACCACCCCAACCGCGCTGGCACTGACGGTGGGGAACAACAACGCGAGCGACATCTACTCCGGCGTGCTCAGCGGCTTGGGATCTCTCATCAAGAATGGCACGGGCACACTCACTTTGGACAACGCGAACACTTACGGCGGCGACACGACCATCAGCGCCGGTACAGCTCACACTGAGCGGCGCGGGTGCGATCACGAGTTCAGCCAATATCATTCTTGCCGGTGGCGCCATGTTTGACGTGTCGGGTGTGACGGGAGGTGGTCCCTACAGTCTGGCCAGTGGCCAGGCGCTCAAGGGCAGCGGCACGTTGGCGGCACGGTCACGGTGGCCAGCGGCGCGAGCCTCGCTCCCGGCACCTCGATTGGCACGCTGACGTTCGGCAGCGATCTGGGGCTCTCTGGCACGACGAGCATAGAGATCAACAAGACGACTGGCGGTGCGGACAAGATCGTGATGAGCAGCGGCACGGTGACGCTGGGCGGAAATCTTACCGTGGTCAACCTCGCCGGCACGCTGGCGAAGGATGACACGTTCGACCTGGTTGACGGCACCATCGCCAATTCGTTCGCGAGCTTTACGCTGCCGAGTTTGCCGACCGGACTGGCGTGGGACGCCACCCAACTCAGCGCGGGTGGTAACGGCACAATCAAGGTGGTTTGCGACGGCACGCTGACGGCGCCGGACAGCAACGCGGGTAACGTAACCAATCAAACGGTGGTCCTCAGCATCGAGAAGCTGCTGAGGCGGGCGACGGGTACCGGGCTCTATGTTTCGTCGGTCACCTCGCCCAGTGCCCTGGGGCGCACGGTTACTCGAACCACGAGCGACGGTGGCTACACGGGCACGATCTCCTACACCGCCTCGAGCAGCCCCGACACGGACAGCTTTACCTACACGATCACGGACGTAAACGGCTGCACGGTGTCGCCGACGATCTATGTGACCAACGCCGTCAACAGCGGCTTCTCGCCCAACTACGTTCAAGGCTCTGGGCATTTCGAGGACACGACTTGGATAATGCAGTTCCAGGGCATCCCGGGCATTACTTACGGCATTGAGTGGGCGTCCTCTGCAAGCGGGCCTTGGACTCGGTTGACCCCCGACGTGACGGCGGATGGGGTCGGGCTGATCACGGGCTCGGATAGTAGTGGTGGCTCGTCGAGGTACTACCGCACGGTGTATCCCTAAACAGGCAAAGAAAGAGCCGGGCTACCAGGCGAACGACATCACGGGCGGCGCCGGCTGGCAGCCGGACGGGCGGAACGTCAGCCCGCTTTCATCGGCTGGCGATCTGGGCACGGCGGCATGAATACCAAGTCGAATCCAACTACCGAAGCTGCTGGCGGACTCATACCATTTCGCCATAGAACTCGGTAAGAACTGGCCCGCCAAACATGCTAAACACGCGAAGTGAAGCCAGAGAGTGCCGCACGAACCCTCATCTCAGCCTTTGTTTTAGCATGTTTAGCGTGTTTAGCGGGAATCGCAACTGCGGCTTCCAGGTTTAATGGTGTCGGGCCAAGCGCGCGTTCGTTGTGGATCAGGACCTTTGGAACCTCCGTTCCTCTGTTCGCTCCTGTTCCTTTCTGAATAGACACGGCTTAGACTTCAGCCTTCAGCCTTTAGCCTTTAGCCTTTAGCCTTTAGCTTAGCCTTACTTGAGCATCTCCCTCGCGGTCGCCGCATCCATCACCAGGGTGCTGAACACTTTGAGCGCCGGGTTGGTCAGCAGCGGTTGCAGCGCCTCGGCCCGCGTCCGCCCGCAAATCCCGCATTGCCGCGCAATCAGGATCACGTGCTTGTTCTTCTGGGTCGCGACGCGCGCCAGGTCCTCCAGCTCGAACAGCGTCACCGCCCGCAAATCGCTCGGCTTCTCCTTCACCGGCCCCTTCGCCGTGTAAGGCCGGTACTGCACGTTGCCGATCCAGCCCGCCGCCTGCAAGCGGCTCACGTCCTGGCCGGATTGCCGCAGGAACATGCACAGCAAGTCATCCTCGTCCTGCACGTCTCCCATGGACGTCACCACGAGGTCAATGCTCGCGCGCGCCGCAAACGCCTCCTTCACCCCCGCCCGCTGCTGGATCTCCTTGAACGCGTTCAGCCGCACCAGCGTCTCGGCAAACAGCCCCACCTTGCTCTCGACCAGGTGCTTGGGAAACAGGTTGAAGAAACTGATGGATGCATACTCGGGCACATTGGCCGGGCACCCCGCCGAGATCGCCACCAGCCGCAGCTTTACCGGTTCCGGGTGTCCCGCCAGCAGCCCGCCAAAGGCCCGGCAGAAATCGAGCGTCGCCCGGCCCGGCCCGAGCCCCACCCCGACCACCGCGCTCTGCTTGCCCTTGACGATCTCGCCCAGGTGATCCAGCGCCAGCTCCGCCGCCACGGCGGCCACCTTCGCATTGTCATGCGCCCCCGCCGTCTCCACCACCCGCAGGATGCTCGGCCCCAGCCCCGGATACTTCGCCCGCACCCGCGCCGCCAACTGCTCCTCCACCGGCGGCACCAGCTTCACATAACCCCGCCGCACCGCCTCGCCGATCAGCGGGTAAATCCTTTCCCGCGTTAATTCCTTCTGCCGCGGGAATTCCTGGTTCACCTGCTTCGCAATCGCCGTCGGCGTCAGCCCTTCGCCCCGCTCGCCGATGAACAGTTGCGCCACGCGAAAGACCACCGCGTCGTCACTGCCGCCCTCGTCTGCTGGTTTCATGCTAGAAGCCGCAATATTGTTTCCCGCTAAACACGCTAAACATGCTAAAACAAAGGCTGAATGGAAGGGTCACGAGGCACTCTGGCTTCACCCGGCAGGGGAGCGGTGCTTCGCGTCAGTACAATAAGCGGATGCAGTCGCATGCCACAATTTACGAATACAGCAATAAACTGTCAATACAGCCATATATTGCGCGAATGACGACTATTTATGCATGGCCACAGTATAGAAAACAATCGCACTTAACTGTTGCAAGCGTATGGCAGCCTGGGAGAATGCCACTGCACATAAAGCCGGGAAGTCGCGTGCGGACCGGCTGGGTCGTCGCGCGGCTCCTGGCTGCAACGCAGCCTGTTGGTCAATGGTCGTCGAGAGCGTAGTGAAACCACTGATGAACGCAGATGAACCCAGCGCGGCAAAGCCGCAACCGATGTTAACCACGGATCGCACGGATGACACGGATATGAAGAATCTGTGTCATCATGTCTTTCGTGGTAGCACGCGTGGTCCGGGCTCCGCGCGTTCTCCGCCCTGGCCGCGCAGCCGTTTTCCCCTGAGCAGCCCTGTGACAAAGCAACCCGAACACCCATGTCCCTTCCAACTGACAACACCTCTGGGCCATCGCCGCGCCCCGCCCGCGGCGCCGATCCTCCCTGCGCACCGCGTCCAACCGATGCGCCGGTCAAGCATCCAGGGTCACCCTCGCTCACCCAGCAAACGGTTCCGATCCCGATTCCGCCGTTGCCCGGCCCGCTGCAGCTTACCGTCGCCGTCGAGTCGCCGGATGGCGCCCTCAACATCCGGGTGGCGCTGGCCGGGCGAGGGACCGGGCGGGCCGCCGAAGCCCGCGGAACCGGCCCCCGCACCGGGCAACCCGCCATCGCCCGTTCTCTACCGCCTCGCGCTTTGGCGCGAGGACGGTTTATGGGAGCTTTGGGTCGAGCAGCGGCACGCCACGCTCAAGCACGAGCAGGGCCTTTTCTACGTGGCTCACGCGCTGGGCCACCCGGGGGTGCCGTTGAAGAAGCTTCACCTGGCAATCACTTACGCGCTGTTTTCCCGCCGCAAGGCCGGCTTCACCGAGGCCTGGGATTCACACCAGGGCAGGCTCGTTTCCCTGGGCAAACAGCCGCTCGTCCAGCGGCCCGTCGCGCGCGAGGACGACGAGGAAGCCCGCCGCCGGCTGGAAGCGGTGGTCCGGGACCTCAGGGCCGCGATCGCCGACCCGCAGACGCCGAACTCGGAAAAAGCCGAGGCCCGACGCCAGCTTCGCGAGATCGCGGACTTCTTGCGCCGGGATAGTCGGCTGTCGCGCGACGAGTATAAGAAGGCGGCCGACAGCGTCCGCAACGCGCTCAAACATCTGCTTCGCACGTTGCTCCGGCCGGGCGGCTCGGCGATGAATCCGGCGGAGGTCCGGCACGCCTTCGCCAGGCACATCCAGGAGCACCTGTTGGGTCCCAGCAGCCGCTACGCGGCCCCGGCGGCCCGCGGCGCGAGGGGCGAGCGGGCGGGCTGCCTGCTCTACGAGCCGCCCCCCGGAGTCCGCTGGTCGCCTTGCCGGGTCACCGCGCCCGACGACCCGGATCCGTTCCCGGGCGAAGATGCCCCGCAAGATGGCCGAGGTTAAAGAACCACAGATGGACACCGATACACACGGATGCGGCAGAGCCGTGACTGTTCAGGTGGAGATGGGGAGCGCACGCGTCTCGCGTGCTGGCAAGGGCGTCTCGCCCTTGACCCACCATCGGCCTCGTTGTGACCCTTATTGTTCACTGTTTGGTGATCCAATCAGGCGGAGAAGAGTTTGCGGCGGGACGCCGCAAACCACACGCCGGAGGCATGTGCTCCCCATCTCCATGCGCATGGCCACGGCTTAGTGCTCTGGGTCATAAGTTCGGTGACGTATTCTGAACCGGCAGGGTGTAGCGCAGATTTTCAATCTGCTGTATCGCAGGTTTGTAACCTGCCGGTTTCCAATCAATGCGGGTGGGCTTGGTAACGTGGACGCACTGCCGATTGCAAATCGGCGATACGGCAGATTGAAAATCTGCGCTACGTCAGCGTATTTCCGTCCGTGGGCACTTAGACGTTCTCAGAAATGCGCTCCCCGGCGACACGCCCGGTCGCCACTGCGAGTTCTCTTCTCGCCCCTTGTCTGGTGTATGAAGAAGAACTCGCATCCTCCGGCGAAGAAGGCCAGGCGCCGCGCCAAGCAACGTTCCGGCTGGCTCCGCCTCTGGGACGCCCTGCATCCCCGTCCCGCGCCCCCCATCAGCCACCCGATCCCCCGGCTCACACTGCCCCCGGTCCCGCCGCCAACCGCTGCGGCCCCAACCCTCAGGCCGCGACCTCTCGGCTCCCTCCGAGCGAAAGCCCATTTCGGGCGCGTGACTTCGTCGGCCCGCCGGCCCGTCCGGCGGCGGGCCTCGCGCGCCTCGTAACCAACACCATAACACAACAACGGTCCTCCTTTGCTTATGAAGATACTTGATATCCTGCAGTCAGGGAAACGCGGCATCTATGTTTCCCAGGGCGGGCGCTACGGCCAAATCAGCCGTGCGCTCGTTATCCCCGCCAACCCCCGCACCGAGGACCAGTTGAACGTCCGCCAGGTGCTTGGCACCTTCGCCCACAACTGGCGCACCCTCACCGAGCCCCAGCGCCTCGCGTGGATCGCCGCCGCGGCGCTGATCCAGACCCGGCCCCGGCTCGGTCAGTCCGGCCCGATGACCGGTTCCCAGTTGTACGTTCGCATCAACTGCAACAACGTCCTCGTCGGCGAGCCCGCCGAGACCGAACCGCCTGCCATCCCGGCCTTCGACGCCAACATCATCCAAAGCCTCGCCATCACCAATCCCGGTGGTGTCGTCGCCCTCAACCTCAACTGCTCCGGCACGTCCGGCGCTTTCAACACCGTCTGGGCCACCTCGCCCAAGAGCGCCGGTTGTCGCGTCGCCAATGACTTCTATTTCCTTGGCACCCTCCCCGCGGTCGCTGGCGGCAAGTCCAACATCACCAGCCTCTACACGGCCAAGTTCGGCGCGCCGCCCGTTGACACCAAGGTGTTCGTGCGGTCCCACCAGATCCTCAACGGATATGCCGACCTCCCGCACCAGTGGTCCGCCATCGTCCCGGCTTCCTCGTAAGCCGTAGGTCGCCACGCGTGCAAACATCGCGGGGCCCAGCAGCACACCTGCCGGGCCCCGCACTTGAACCCAAATGACACTCATTCAACCGTCCGCCCAACCCGCATCCCCATCACCTCTTATGAAGCGTATATCCTCATTCCTGTCCATGTCCTTTGCCGACACGCCCCCGGCTCACCGCGCCGCCATTCTCGGCTCCGTCCTGTTCCTCGCTTTGCTCGCGTTCTTTGTCGCAACCTCCGGCTGCGCCCACACCGAGCAGGGCCTTGCCCGTGAACAGGCCATCTACCGCGTTGGCACCAATGTCGTCGGCCAGGCCCAGACCCTCGTTCCCTACCTGCCGCCCCCGGCAGGCTGCGCTACCGAAGTCATCCTCGGTGCCGTGGCCGCCGCTCTCGCCGCCTGGAACACCCACCAGCAGCGCGAACTGACCAAGCTCAAGAACGGGAACGGCCTCGCCCGCTGCGCCGGCATCAAATCTCCACCCGTTACCTCTCCCCACCTGCCGGCATCGTAACGGGTGGCCCTGCGGGACATCCCGGCCTAGAACCCGGAATCCCGCCCTTGCCGCGCACCCCGTTCCCTCCGGCCAACCCCAGGGGTGCGCGGCTCCTCTTAACTCTGTTATCTCTTATGTGGCACGATTTCGTAAACGTAATGCCCCCGCCGGGGCGCCTGCTCTGTCTCAGACGCTATCCCGAGGACACCCAGCCCATGTTCGGCACTTGGGACGGCGCCAGCGCCTGCGTCCTCGTCGCCGATGGCACCTGGCCCATACCCTGGCCCTTCATCACCCGCTGGAAGCTCGCCGCCTCGGCCCCGCCCTGGCCCGCTGTCCCTGCGCCTCCTGTCTGGAGAGACACCTATGCCCACCCGCCCGCCCTGGACGAGGCCTGCTGGGTCAGACGTTTCCCCCCGGACACCTCGGTCTTCCGTGCGCGCTTCATCCTCGCCGACGAGCCGTGCTTCCTCCTCACCTGCGGCTGGCAATTGCCCTGGTACCTCGCCTGGCGGTGGAAGACATAGCTCACGAGTGGTCCGGCATCGTTCCGGCCCCGAACTGAGGCAACTCTTGATTGATGCGCTCCGCGCATCAATTGTTCAGGGCGGGCGGCACCCCTTAACGGGTCCGCCCGCCCCCTTCTCTTGCTCTCCGCCTTCAGGACCTTAAACTTTGGCCTTTGGGCTTTCGCCTTCCCCCTTCTGTCCCCGGAAACCTGTCCAACGGCCGAGCACGATTTCCGGGCTTGACTTCCAGCGCCAGGCCGATAGTCTCGGCGCAGGTAAGCTTGGGATAAGGCGTTTAAATCATGAAAGCGGCTGGGACAGTCCGTTGGCAGTCGGCTGCATGGCCACGCGGTGGCCTGGGGTTCCGCCCCCGATTACCGATCACTGATTCCCGATCCCCGATCTCCCATCTTCGACCTCCAATCTCCTTAACCGCATAAATCCATGAAAAACACCATTCGACTCATTGGCTCACGGATCAGTTTTGTCCTGATCGCGGTGCTCCTGTTCGGCACGCCGCTGCCGCTGCGGGCAGCCTGCTCGCTTTCAACCCCCACTCTGCTGAACGGCGGCTTTGAATCCCTCCCTTGGAGTAGTGGCACGCCCCCGAGCTGGACTTATTACAACCGTGGTGGAATAAACCAGACTATTACCAGGCAGACGGCTTCGCCTCCAGAAGGCGCAGCTTACGTGTATATTCAGTGCGTTAACGTCGCCGACAAAGGCGGCATTTATCAGGACATTACTGGATGCAACCCCGGGTCCACCTACCAGATTACGGGTTCGATAAGGGCGCCCGCCAGCACTTCCATAGCCACGGTCAAGTGTAGTTCCGATACCAGCGTAGTATATGGCTCGGCCACGCTGATCAAGCAACAGCTCGGCACTTCTGCTACTACCTGGCAAACCTTCAGCGGCAATGTGACGGCAAGCGGAACGACCATGAGACTTTGGCTGGATGCCGAGGTGGCAACAAGCGGCGGCGGCAACGTGGGGGCTTTCGACAACCTTGCGGTGTCTTGCATATCAGATCCAACGCCGACGAAGCTTGCTTACCCGTCAGGCGGGCTGCCGACCAACCCCGAGCAGTCGGATGCCTTCAGCGTGACGGTGCAGTCGCAGGATGCCAGCGGCAATCCGGTGGCCGGTGACGACTGCGACCACGGTTACCTTGACCAAGAATGGCGGCAGCGGGTTGCTGAGCGGAACGACCTCGGGCATCATTGCGGCGGGGGCGGCCAGCGTCACGATCTCCGGTGTGGTTTATAACGCGGCGGACACGATAACGTTGACTGCCACCGCGTCGGGCGGCACGCCCGCTTTGACAGCCGTCACGAGCGGGAACCTTGCTTTCTCGCTGGCGTTCCCGCCGACGAAGCTGGTTTACACGTCGGTGCCCTCCGCCTGCGCGGTGGGGGCGTTCAGCGTGGCGGTGCAAGCGCAGGATGCCACCGGCAGCCCGGGCTCCGTGACGAGTGCAACCACGATTACTTTGACCAAAGCGACCGGCGGCGGGACGCTGGGCGGGACGACCACGGGAGTTATTCCGGCCGGCGGAAACAGCGTGACGATCTCCGGTGCGACTTACGGCACGGCGGACACGATGACCTTGACCGCCACCGCCTCGGGAGGAGCGCCCGCTTTGACGGCCGTAACGAGCGGGAACATTGTCTTCTCAACCAAGACGCAGCCGGTACGATGGGCGGTGGGCAGCGCCGCTTGGGACACCGTCAGCTCCAACTGGAAAGACAGCGCCGCGACGCCCCGGACCGCCGCCTATGCGGCTTCGGACACGGTGCAGTTTGAGGATGGTTTCGGGGGCACCTCGCCCATCATGGTGACGATAGGCAGCGCGGTCAGCCCGACGAGCGTCACCGCGAACAACCAGAACAAGGCCTACACGATTTCCGGCTCCGCCGGGATCAGCGCCGGCAGTCTGACCAAGCAGGGCTCCGGCACGCTCACCCTCAACAGCTCGGTGGTCCATGGCTTCACCGGCGGACTGACCCTCAATGGCGGCACGCTTGTGGAAGATTTCGGTAATATGACCAGCGGCTACGCGAACCTGATTAACAGCGCCAACACGCTCGCCCTCGGCGGCGGCAGCTTGCTCATCAAGGGCAACAGCGCCAACAACTCGAGCCAGACCTTGGGCAACGTCACCGTCAACTCCGGCGGAGGAAAACTCCTCCTTGACCCCAACGGAAGCTTGAGGACGGCGACCCTGACCCTCGGCACGATTACGGCCAGCACAGTTGCTCGCAGCCTGCTGGTGGGCAAGGCCGCCGGCACCTCCGGCACGGTCACCATCACCTCGACGAGCAACAAGGATGCGCAAGGCATTTATGGAGGCCGCGTGGTGTTCACGTCGGACGGTGGCACCACCGTGGATTGGGCCACGACCGCCTCAGCTGGGCCCACCTACACCCTGAGTGCCTACGCCGGGTATACGGCACTGCCCACCACGGCCACAACCTCCACCACGAATTACCGGATGATCGCCGGCGTGGCGCCAGGCCAAAGCGACACGGTTAACACTCTCAAGATGGAAAATGCGAGCGGCGCCTTGACCCTCGCCGCCACCACCATGACAATCGGCGCCAACGGTATCTTGGTCACTGGCACCACCGCACAGTCAATCACCGGCACCGTGGGTGCCACCCGACTGCAAGGCCCCAGCGGCGGCGAATTGGTCATCCATCAGTCCAGACACCGGCGGGCTCGAGATTGGGGCTGTGATTGGCAACAACACCTCAGCCACCGCCCTCACCAAGAGCGGTCCCGGCACGCTGACGCTCAGCGGTGCCAATACCTACACCGGTAAAACATTTATCAATCAGGGCACGGTGTCGATCAGCTCCGATGGCGCTACTAGCAACTTGGGCGCCTCCACGGCGGCCGACGGACTTACGTTTAATGGAGGAACGCTGTTCTTAACGGCGGCCCCTAGCGCCTTGACGACGCGCGGAATCTACATTGGCCCAGCCGGAGGAACGATTGATGTTACCACGGCATCAAGTGCCTACTATATTCAGACCGCAGTTATCTCAGGGAGCGGCACGCTCACAGTCAAGGGCAGCAGCGGCCTGCTTAGCACTTCCGAACTGCGGACTTGGAACGCGGCCAACACCTTCGGCAAACTGGTTGTTGACAATGCTCTGTTCACGGCCGGTTCGAGCAGCGCTGGCGGCACGATACCAGCTTCGGCGCGGCGCCTAGCGGCTTTACTCCGGATGCCATCACGCTTCAGAACGGGGGCGCGATTCGCCTCAATACCGCCGGCCTCGCACTTGTCGCCAACCGCGGCATTACCCTCGGTTCGGGTGGCGGATACATCCGGGGACTGCTGAGCGGGACGATCAACGGTATCATCAGCGGCAGCGGAAACCTGGGGATAAACCCAACGAGCGGCGACGTCAACACTGTCACCCTAAATGGTGCCAATACCCACACGGGTGATACTAAAGTCACTTACGGCACGCTGAGCTTGGGCCACAATCTTGCCCTCCAGAACAGCGCCTTCGATACCACGACGACTTCGGGGACTCTGTCGCTGAGTGTCACCACCCCGACCTTTGGCGGAATAAAGGGCTCGACGGCGAAGACTCTGCCAACCACCGTGACCTCCTTGACCCTTAACCCGGGCACAGGTCAATCTCCCAGCTACTCGGGTGCTTTGGGTGGCGGCACCGGCGGCACCAGCATGAGCGTCACCAAGACCGGCCTGGGCACCCAAACGCTCAGCGGGGCCAGTCTCTACGCCGGCGGCACGGCCTTGAACGCCGGCCAGTTGAACATCAATTATGGGACCAGCAGCGACACCACGCATTCCGCCATCGGCGTGGGCACTTTCACCATCAACGGCGGCACGATTGACAACACGAGCGGTTCGGCGGTCACCATCGGCCCGACATTCACGTGGAATTGGAATGGAAGCTTCAACGTCGGCAACAGCGCGAATCTTGCCTTGCGCAGCGGGGCCAGCGTTGTGTTGGGGGCCGATGTCACAGTGAACGTCAATGGCTCGGGCCTTAACCCCTACTTTGGAATCACCGCTCCCATCTCGGGCTCCGGCCGCAAGCTGACCAAGAACGGCGGCGGCTGCATGCTCTTGAGCAGCACAACGGGCAACTCCTACACCGGCGGCACCGTCCTCAACGCGGGGACCTTCGGCCTCTACCACGCAAACTCTTTGGGCACGGTGGCCGGCACCTTTACCATCAATGGCGGCACGATCCATAACTACACTAGCGGCCTCACGCTGGTTAACTACCCCCAGATCTGGGGCGGTGACTTCGCTTTCGACGGTGGTTACGACCTGAACATGGGAGCAGGCGCGGTAACGCTCGGCGGTAACCGGCAAGTCACCGTCGGCGCCAACGCCCTCACGGTGGGCGGCGTGATCGACGACGGCGTCAACACCTACAGTCTGACCAAGGCCGGCGCGGGCGCACTGGTCCTGAACGGGGCCAACACCTACGGTGGCGACACGCGCAGTGTCGCGGGGACGCTGACCCTTGGCAATGCCAACGCTCTGCAAAACAGCACGCTGGATTTGGCCACGACTGCCGATACAGGCTCGGTGGGTGTGAGTGGCCCGACCTCGTTGACGTTGGGTGGGCTGGAAGGCGCGCGCGACTGGAGCCCGAATATTCCGCTGAGTATTGGGAACAACGGCCAGAATACGATTTACTCTGCCGTTCTGAAAGGGGGCTCCACCAGCCTGACCAAGATTGGCAGCGGCACGCTGACGTTGAGCGGCGCCAATACTTACAGCGGGAACACGGCGATCAGCGAGGGCACGCTGGCGCTGAGCGGTTCGGGCGCGATTGCCTACAGCCCGACGATTTCAGTGGCGTCTGGTGCGACCTTCGATGTTTCGGGCGTGACGGGCGGTTCGTATAGTCTGGCCAACGGCCAAACGCTGAGGGGCAGCGGCAGCGTCAATGGCAACCTGGTGGCCGCCAGCGGGGCAGTGGTGGCGCCCGGGGCCTCCATTGGCACGCTTTCGTTCAGCAGCGACAACCTGACGTTCAACGCCGGCAGCGCGATGGGCGTCGAGGTGAATCGCGGCGCGTCGCCCAATGCGGACAAGATCCAGGGCATTGCCACCTTGACGGAAGGCGGCACGTTGTATGTGACGAACAGCGGCGCCACCTTGCAGGTCAACGACAGCTTCACCCTGTTGTCGGCCACGACCTACAGCGGGGAGTTTGCCGCCATCAGCCCGGCCAATCCGAACAGCGACACGGAGCTGGCGTGGGACAAGCCGGCGCTCAAGACTGCCGGCCTGCTGCGGGTGCATCATGTCCCCTACGCGACGAATAAGACCGTCGTCCGCACCAAGGGCATGACGGCCAAGTTCAAGCTCAGCGAGCTGTTCCCCAGCCCCGATCCGGCGGATTCGGACACGGTGGTGCTGGAGAGCTTCACGGCCGGATCGCATAGCGCGACGATCACCAGCAACGCCACCTACATCTTTTACACGCCGGCGAACGACAACAGCGATTCGTTCAATTACACGGTCATGGACAGTCGCGGGGAGAAGCGGACCAAGCTGATCACGGTCAACGTCGGCGCGGTGACGGGCCAGGCGCAGCAGATCACCGTGGTGGGCGGGACGGCGACGGTGAAGTTTGCGGGCATTCCCGGCTTCAGCTATATCGTTGAGCGGGCTGCGGACGTGGACTTCACGGTCAACCTGACCACGGTGTTGACCACCAACCTGCCGTCGGACGGGGACGGGTTGTTCACCGTTGTGGACGACGCCGGGCCCGGCTCGCAGGCCTATTACCGGCTGAAGTACAATCCGTGAGCACCGGATTGAAGGGCTGCGACGCAATGAAAAGGCTGAAAACAGGCCGAAAATGAGCCCTAATGGGAAAGTTTGGGGCGTGCGCGCCGGCTGGGGGCCGGTTTCTGCGGGTGGACACGGCCAATGGGCCCGGGAGTGCCGCCCGGGGCGGCCTGGCGCCGGTTTGCAGCGGCCAGGATATTCGAAGAATTCTTTTGGAAAGGCTTGACAGATGTGTGCAATTCTGAATAATACGAACAGGATTAGAGTCATGAAAGGCCAACTTCTTTCTTTGTGTCTGGTGGGGATAATGACCCTGACCAGTAGGGCGGGCTTTATCTACAGCTCACAGAGCGGCACCATTCCTGACGGCAACCCCGCGGGCTGGGCTGCCACGGCAACCGTCAGCGGGCTATGCAGGGACGGTCACGGACGTCAGCGTGAACCTGAATATCTCCGGCGGCTACAACGGCGATTTGTACGCCTACCTGAGCTACGGCGGCGCTCTGGTGCCTCTGCTGAACCGGGTCGGGGTGGGTTCGGGGGATGCGTTCGGGTATGCGACAGCTGGTATGAACGTTACTCTGAGTCCGGCGGCGCGCGAACGATATGCATTCTATGGTAACCACAGCCCGAGTATCAACGGCAGCGGACAGTTGCGGGGACTTGGCAGCCAGATGGGCGGGCAATAAGTCCATTGGCTGCGCAGGCTCGGTTTTTGATGCCGGACAGGCACGATTGAGTTTCGACACGGCCTTTAACGGGAAGAACCCCAACGGGACCTGGACGATTTTCTTCGCGGACTTGTCGTCGGGCGGGCAGAGCCATCTGGACGGTTGGTCACTGAGCATCAACGGGGTGCCGGAGCCGGTGAACGTCGCCTTGGTCGTTTTTGCGGGAGTCTTCCTGGCCGTGGCGCTCGCCCGGTGCCAGCGGGTGCGGAATTGGGTTTACCGCCGGCGGGACGCGGTCGTGGCATGGATTAACGCCGTTTGACTGGTCACTGACCACCGACCACCGCCCCCCGACTGCCGTCCTCCGTCCTCTGCCCCCAGGACTTTAGACTTTAGACTTCTGTCCTCTGCAGACTTTAGACTTTAGACTTCCCCCTCCGTCCTCTGCCCCCGGCCGCCTCTGGCTTCCTTAGTGGTCTGGGCTGTAAGTTCGGTGACGTATCCTGAGCCCGCAGGGCGTAGCGCAGATTTGTAATCTGCTGTATCGCAGAATTGCATTCTGCAGAGCATGGGCAGGCTCGGCGCGCCGGCAAGAGTCCAATGCCCTGCCGATTACAAATCGGCGATACAGCAGATTACAAATCTGCGCTACTCACCGTATTTGCGTCACTGGCCACTTGATTCCCCGAGCAGTTTGGGCTCGCGGGGACGCTCGCCCTCCCTTTGGCACGGCCTCTTTCGCCGCCGTCTGGCAGCCACTAAAGGCTTGTTAAGCACTGGCGCCTGAATTTCAATCGCAGCGGATGGAACCCGCTGGACAGCCTCAAACTCCGGCCCAATGCGCGCGCAACGCTGCTGAGGTCGGCAGCCTCCTGCCCCGCGCCGCGCGACGCCCCCCCTTGCGGGCGCGCGATGTGCAGTTCTACCGCGTCTGCGAGGACCTGACGGAACCCCTGATCTACGCCATGGCCGTGTTCAGCCCGTGGGCTTTCGGGACAACCCAGTCCTGGTCCATCTGGCTTATGAACGGGGCGGGCTACCTCTTGGGTTTCCTGCTCGCCGCCAAATTGGCCATCCGCCGGCTCAAGGGTTATCAGCCGTCGCGCTGGGGCGAGGGGAAGGAAGTGGAAGTCCGAAGTCAGCAGCCGGAAATCGGAAAGCAGAAAGCAGAAAGCGAGAATGGGAAATCGCCTGCCGCGAGTCCGAGGACGGAGGACGGAGGACGGCAGTCAGTGGTCAGTGGTCAGTGGTCAGTGGTCAGTGGTCGGCGCGGAGTAATGGCCTCGCGCCTTACCACGATTCTGGCCGGGCTGACGCTTGCGATTCTGGGCTATTGCCTCGTCAGCGCCGTGAACGCGCGGGCCACCTTTCACCGTGAGGCACTGAGCTTCACTTACCATGATGCCTTTATCAAGTGGTTGCCCCACAGCCTGGACAGCGGTCGAACCTGGGCGGCTTTCTGGAGTTACCTCGGGCTGGCGTGTTCATTCTGGGCCGTGCGCGACTGGCTGCTGGGCAAGACGGAAGGCGAAGAACGGGCCGGGCGCCGTCAGTTTGAGTCTGACGGCGACGCCTCCGCCCCCTTGCTCCCTGCCCGCTTGCGGCGCTTGCTGTGGGTGTTGGCTGTGAACGGCGGGCTGCTCGGGGTGGAGGGTATTGTTCAGCGGCTGGAAGGCTCCGGCAACTTGCTTTTCCTGGTGAAACCGCATGTCAACCCGGGCGCAGACGCCCAGTTCGGTCCCTACGCTTACCGCGCGAATGCGTCACAATACTTCAATCTTCTTTGGCCGGTGTGCCTGGGCTTTTGGTGGACGCTCAACCGATCGGCTGCCTCGAGCAGCAAGGCGCATCATCTGGTCCTGGCCGGTTGCGCCATTATGGCGGCCTGCCCGGTCATTTCCACCAGCCGCGGTGGCGCGCTCATTGCCGTGGGGATTGTAATCCTGGCCGCCTTTTTTCTCCTGGCCACTCATTACCTGCTGGCCGCTCACCGGCAGCAGAACCGCCGGACGCGGACCATCACCCTGGCATGTCTGCTCCTGTTCTTTACTACTGCGCTCACCCTCGGCTTCGCGCTGGGCTGGAAAACACTGAGACCGCGCATGGCCAGAATCAACGAAGGCTTCGCCACCCGCGAACAAATGTATGATCTGGCCCGCCCGATGGCGGCGGATTATCCGCTATTTGGCACGGGCCCCGGCACGTTCGAATCGGTCTTCCAGCTTTACCGTGTTTCGACGGGCACCTACTGGCCGGCGCAGTTGCACAACGACTGGCTGGAAACCCGGATCACGTTCGGCTGGCTCGGCAGCGGGCTGATTGCCGTGGCCTTTGTTGCCGTATGGCTGCGGTGGTTCGCGCGGAGTGGTATTCATGGCGGCCGGCGCTTCATCATTCTTGCCTGGCTGGCGCTGGCAGGCTGCCTCGCCCACGCCCGCTTTGATTTCCCTTTCCAGATTCACTCCATCGTCTTCCTGTTCCTCGTCCTTTGCGCCGTCCTGTCCAATCTCACCCGCCGGCCGTAAGTGCTCTGGACCATAAGTTCGGTGACGTATTCTGAACCGGCATGACGTAGCGCAGATTTTTAATCTGCTGTATCGCAGGTTTGTAACCTGCCGGTTTCCAATCAATCCTGGTGGGCTTTGGAACGCGGACGCTCTGCCGATTGCAAATCGGCGATACGGCAGATTGGAAATCTGCGCTACGTCAGCGTATTTCCGTCCGTGGGCCCTAAGCAACGCGAACAGAAGCAGGCAGACGTACCAGAAGAAGTTTTCTCCCGAAGGCTGAGCCGAAGTCATTCCTTCACTTGCTCCCTTTAGCGTCTCTTCGCGTGTTTGGCGGGTTGAAACCGGCCCTTGCGTCACAGCACCAGCCTGCGTTCATCCCCGTCGCGAACCAGGGCCTCGCGCGGCACTTCAACGGTGGTCTGCTGGCCGAGGAACTCCAGCAAGACCGCCACGCGCTCCCGGCTGGGCATGACGCGAGTGATGACGGCGTGCAGGCCGTGAAACACGCCGCCGGCAATCTGCACGGTTTCCCCTGTCCTCAGTTCCTCATGGATGACATGGAGTTGATCGGCGCCCACGGTGGCCCGCAGTTCCTCGATGGTGGCCTCCGGCACGACGGGCCAGCGCTCCCCAAAATGGACCACGCCGCGCACGCCCCGGGCGTGGCATACCCGGCGGAGACCGGCCGCCAGTTCAAACCGCGCAAACAGATAATTCGGAAACAACGCTTCCGTGAACCACACCGGCCCGCGCCGGGTGGCGCGCTTAAATCGAATGCGCGGCAGGTAAACCTCGAGGTCCGGCTCTTTCCGTAAATGCGCCGCCGCAATGTGCTCATGCTTGGGTTGCGTGCGAACGCAAAACCATGCTGGCTGGTGGCCGGACATCGGCTTCCGGGGTGGCTGCGCCTGGTCCCTGGCCCTCAGGCCTTGCCGGCCGGCACCTTTCCCGACTTCTGACCGGCCCCCGCGCTGGGGTAGGGCGCGTAGTAGTGCTTGTACTTGTAAGAGTAGTAATCCACCGAGCTTGCCGGAACCGAGTTAAACACCAGGCCGAGCACGCGGACCTGGCGTTGATACAAGGAGTCCAGCGATGCCCGGGCCACGCGCGCCGACGTGTAAACGGCGCGGATGACGAAGAGCACGCCATCCACTTGCGGCGCCAGGCTCGTCACGTCATCGGCCGCCATCACCGGCACGGTGTCCAGGATCACGTAATCGTATTTGCCCGCCGCCTCCTCCAGGAACCTTTTCATCGCCTCGTTGAGGAACAACTCGCTGGATTGAATCGTGAGCGTGCCCGCGGGGAGAACAAACAGGTTGTTGAACTTGGTGGCATGCGTGGCCGCTTCCCAGTCTGCGCCGCTGGAAAGCACTTCGGAAAGCCCGGGCTCCCCCGGCACGCCAAAGCGATGGTGGAGCGCTCCCTTGCGCAAGTCGGCATCAATGAGCAGCACGCGGGAGCCCGTGCTGGCCATCGTAATGGCCAGATTGGACGCGGTAAGAGACTTGCCGTCATTCGGCACCGAACTCGTCACCAGGATGGTCTTGGGCCGCGCCCCCGCTTCGGCCATGTACAACAGGGACGAGCGGAGGTTCCGAAACGCTTCGACGAAGGCATGCCGCGCGTCGGCTGGCTCGATCAGGCTTGATTGCCGCTTGGCATAGATCCCGCGCTCGCGCGGAACCTGGCCGAGGACGTCTTCGTCGAACAAGTCCTGCAGTTCGGTTACCGAGCTCATCCGGTCATCCAGCCGGTCGAGGAACAGCAGCAACGCCAGGCCCAGCGCCATGCCAACGCAACCGCCGATCGCCGCTTGCAGCCACAGGTTCGGCAGGTCCGGCAATGCCTTGGACGCCTTTTCCATGACATTGACGCTTTCGGGGCTGATTCCCTTATTCACATCCAGTGTTTGCATCGTGGCCAGCAACCGGTCGTAGAGCGCCTGGATTCTCTGCGAATTCGCCTTCAGCTTCTGGTATTGCGCTGCCTTGCCCTGGATTTCGAGGACTCTGGCATCCCAGTCCTTGAGGTTCTTCTCGAGATTTTGGATTTCCACGGCCAGCCAGGCCTTCCGGCTCTCCAACTGTTCGGCGCTCTGCTGGCGGAAGATCTTCAGCAACTGCTCCCGCCGGCCGATTTCCTCGCTCAGCGCAATCATCTTCGGGTGATTGGTTCGCAGGTAACGCCCCAGCTCCTGCCGCTCGGCCTGCTGCAGCAGCAACTGTTGCTTCGCCTTGAGGTAGTCCGTGTCCGTTCGCTCACCGGCCGTCGCTGTCGGCTTCTCCGTCAAGCCGTTCACCGCGGGCGATGCCCCGCTCGCTTCCTGCTGGCGGTCGAGCGTTTGATCCAGCGTCAGCGCCTGCAGCAGCGCGTGCTCGGATTTCTGCGCGGCCAGGCGCTGGTTGAGCGCCGCCAGGTAATTGGCGGCGCTGTTATTCCCCTGATCCTGGGACAGCACCACGGTGTTGGTGGCCTGAAATTCAGCCAGCTCCTCATCGCTCTTGCGCAACTCCTTCTCCAGCCGCACCACTTCCTCGGTCAAGCTGGCCAGGGTGGTGTCGGAAGTCTGCGTGCGCATTTCCTTTTTCAGGGCGATATACTCCTCCATGCAGGCCTGCAAAAACGCCTGGGTGTACTCCGGGTCGCTGCCGGCGGCGCGCAGCACGAAAATCGTGGTTCTGGGCGGGACGGAAACCTTCAATACCACCGGCCGCGGCTCCACGTCCGGCTTCTGCGCCGCGACCCGGCCGTAGGCCCGGTTGATTACCGCGCCGCTTTGCATCAGCGCCGCTTGTGTTCCCAGGAAGTTGCTGAGCTCCTCCGTATAGACCGACCCTTCCACGATGTTCAGCTTGATGCTCACGATCATCTGTCCGACGGAGACGTATAATGGAGCGGTGTACCAAACCCGGGCGCCCAGGATCAGCGCCCCCCCGATTGCCCCCAGCACCAACACCCACCACTTCTCGCGCAGGAGATTCCGATAGCGGCTGAGCCGGGCCTGGAAATGCGCCCTCGAAGCGGACCGATCGGACCGGGCGTGGACGGGTTCGTCATTCATGCGCGACTCAGAAATTAATCAGGCGGGAGGGGACGATGACGAAATCCTCCGGCTGCAAGACCACGTCCTTCTCCGGCTTGCCCCGCTCTAGAATATCAACCATGTTCAGTTCAAAAGTCTCTTTGGCCGCCCCGCCGGCGGTTCCGCTGCGGATCACCTTTACCTTCTTCTTGTTCGCAAAATCGGCAAAGCCGCCGGCGCGCAGGATCGCCTTGCCCGCCGTCAGGCTCTCGTTGACGGTGAGGTCAATTCCCCCCTGCTGGCGCACCTGGCCCCAGACATAAACCCGGCCCAGCAACTTGTTGGCCAGGTCCAAGGCAATCACAACCGTCGCCCGATGGTAATACTCCCGCTCCAGGCGCGCCTTCAACTCTTCCGCCAGTTGTTTGCAGGTCTTGTCCGCTGCCGGCACCCGGCCGGCATACGGCGCATCCAGTTCGCCGGAGTCGGCCACCACCAGGCTCTTCGGCGCATCCCGGTCCTCCAGGATCTGCAGACTGATTTTATCGCCGACCCGTAACTTGTACTTATCGTCCGGCACATAGCCGCTCAAGCTGGCGGGGGCGGCCGCCGTCGCGTTCGTGCCCGCCATGGCCTCTGTCCGCTGTCCTCCGACCTCGGCTTTCTGTTCTCCCGCGGCCGTGGCATTGGTCGCCGGCGCTGCCGGGGGCGGCACTACGAAATCCGCAAACACCGGCTCGCCCGCTTTGGCCCCCTTGCTCGCCGCCGGCGCCTGGACCGGGGCCAACAGGCCCGCCAAGGCCAGGATCACGCAGGCTGCATGTCTCAAGTCATTCATCAATCGCTCTGTATTTAGCCTTTATAGCAGCTTTGAAACCAAACGCCACACAGGAAAAGCAGAAATTGGGAAAGCAGCGACGGGAAAGCAGAAATTGGGGAAAGCAAAGAGCAGGAAGCTGAAACTCATTTCTACTTTTTACTTTCTGTTCTCTGCTTTCCCCCATCATTTCTCATTTTTGCTTTCTACTTTCTGCTTTTCCCCAGGTCTGGTTCATTTCTGATTTCTGCTTTCTACTTTCTGCTTTTCCCTAGTCCGGTTGATCATGGTCGTGAAGATCGCTATTAATTGCGAGGATTCATCCTCGAGCGGCTGAGTAAGGTTTGAATCAACTCGACATTCTTCACGAAGAAGTTCGAGCCAGAGCATGGATTCGTCGGTTTCCTGGAGTGCGCCGCCCAGCTTGGAAACGAACTCGTCGTCCGAGCGAGCCCGTGAGGCCTCTCGCACGTGGCCGGCAACGGACGTGCCTGACCGGAGCAGTTGTTTGCCGAGCACGCGAACTTCATCACTGACTTTGGGCAGTTTGACAAATAGCCGGATGATCCGCGCCGCATAAGCTTTCGTCCGCCCACGGAATTCTTCTGACAGTCGCCCTTGCATTGGAGTGTCCGCTTTCTGTTTTCTGCTTTCTGCTTTTCTGCTTTGCTTCTTGTCTGCTTTCTACTTTCTGCTTTTTACTTTAGAACCTATAATTGAAATTCAAACTCACGATATTCACCGTGTAATTGCCGCCCGGCACATCCGAGGTGCGCCAGTAAAGCTGATAGCCGAGACTGGCGGAGAGTTTGTCGGTGAGCGAGCGGCTCAGGCTTATGCCCGGGCCGTATTGATCATAGGTTTGGGCCAGGCCATAGAGGTAAGTGCCATGCTCGAAGCTAAAATAGGTGTTGAGCGTTACCTTGCGCACAATCCTCCAGTTGGCCTGCCAGCGCGCAAAATACCGGTCAAGCGTGTCTCCCCAAACGGCGATGCCGATGGTTCGCCCGCCGCTCAGGGAGTAGTCCACGTACTCATTTAACCGGTGCCGGAAATCGAGCTGGGCATAAATGCCACCGAAACTGCTGTTGGCGGTTGTCGCCCCGCTCGATTCCGGAGAGTACACCGAATATCCTGCGTGTCCGCTGAAATGGATATAGTCGCTCACCGGCGTGTCCAAAAAACCGCCCACGTTCCATTGGTTCGCGCTGGTGTAAGGCGTGTTGATGGTGGGCGTGGTGTAGGTGATGGGCGACCAGCCCAGCTCCAATCCCAGCAAGCGTGCCCGGCTTCAGGTAGTAACCCGCCGACGCCGAGAAAACCTCGGAGTACCCGCTGGGTTGTCCCGCGTAGGTCCCGCTGCTTCCACCGCTGATCGTTTCGTAATTCACATGGTCGTAGCCGACCCGCGCGACGCCTTGGTTCAAGTCCCAGACGGTGGTAAAGCCCAGGGCGTTTTGGAGCTGTGAGTAATCTCCCGAACCGGCCACGCCCGGATTCTGATACGAATACTCGGTGATGGAAAAGCGGTCATGCAGGTTAATCCAGAGCTCGCTGAGGTAAAGATCGAACGACAGCTCGGTACCCGGCAGGATGTAGAGGCGATCCAGATCGGAATGCTGCACGTACGCCGAATAACCCGCCCCCAGTGCCAGGTTGATGCTGTTTTCCTCCGAAACAGGCCACTGCATCCGTGTTCTGATTTCTGGGCGAAAGATGAAATCCCCCTCGGGATTGGACTCCGTGTAATTCACATTGCTGTTATAGTCCACCCCCAGCCCCGCGCCGAAATTCCAGGCGGTCGGCCCCAGCTTCAGATTATAGTAACCGACGGTCGAAGCGGCCCGGCGCCGCGCTGCGGCCGCCTCGGCGCTCGCCAGCGACATCCGGACCGCCTCCTGGCCCCGCGCCGCCGTCACCCAAAGCAGCGCCGACGCTGCCAAAGCAGCACAGCGTTCAGACCACTTCAGCAGTCGGGGTTTCACAATTCAGACTTCAGACTCCAGCCTTTAGCCTTTAGCCTTTAGCCTTTAGACTTCAGCCTTTAGATTTCAGACTTGGCCCTTCACATTCCGCACTGGATCCACTTTGTCTGACAGGCTTTGGTTTGTGAAGCACAATCAGAGGAACCACACGACAACCACGGATGGACACCGCGCGGCTTGCGCCGCAACCGAGCAAGAAAAGCAGACAGAAAAATGGAGGACAGGAAAATGGGATTTCTCCTCATTTTTCTGTCTTAACCCTTTGTGGGGAGAGGGCAGGGTGAGGGGTGCCCCGGAATTCCTACCGAATTCCATTGCGAATGGTATAACTCATTGAACCGATTTAACTTATGTAACCCTTCGGGATTCGCTGTTTTGGGTAATAGGGCCCGGCTCAGGCAGCAGACCAGTGCCGCCTTTCCTGCCGGGATTGACGCTGTGGGGGCTCGCGGCCCCCCAGCGCCAATTCTCCACCCAAACCTCAACTTCCTCGTCAAAGTGCCCCCCACTGCCCCGATGGTACCTCCGTGGTCCCTCCCTTGTACCTCCGTAGTACCTCCGTAGTACCTCCCTTAGCCATAGGGAGGTACTACGGAGGTACTGCGGAGGTACTACGGAGGTACTATGGTGGCAGTATCTGGAGTGCCTGGTGGAGGTCGGCCTGGCTGCGGAGCGGGGTGCTCCGGTTGCCGAGTCAGAGTCAGGGATGCAGCCGTTAAGGCCTGGAAAGCCGTGAGATACGCCTTACGCGGTTCATCAGGGATACAAACCGCAGCCTAACGAGGGTCCCTCCGGGTGGCATCCGGTCCACAGGGGTTTCCACCGAAAACAGCGTTGCGTCCACCCGTGGTCGCCTTTTGCCCGCCAGCCGCCCCCCTAAAATACTGTTCATTTTCTATTGAACAGATTGGGCCTTTCTGCTAAAACCATCCCCATGATAGCGGCCATCGAACAAAAGGAAGCGGCCAGGACGGTCAAAGACCCTGGGCCGGACGCCACGCTCAGCCCGCTGGAAACCGAAGTCATTGACTTTTTTGTTCAGCTTTCCCGCCTGCTCGGCCAGCCGCGATCGTTGGCCGAAATCTACGGGTTGCTTTTCATTTCCGGTCGCCCCCTGGCCATGGACGACCTGATTGAACGGCTCGCGCTCAGCAAGGGGTCGGCGAGCCAGGGGCTCAAGTTCCTCCGCAACCTTGGCGCCGTGAGAATGGTGTATGTGGCCGGCGAGCGCCGCGTGCATTATGAAGCCGTGGCCGAGCTGCGGAATCTGGCGACCCGTTTTCTGCGCGACCACATTGTAGCCCATTTGGACAGCGGTCAGGAGCGCTTGGAGCGGATCGCCGATATGGTCAACCAACTGCCGGTCGAGCAGCGCGGACGCGTTAACGGCCGGGTGAAGATGTTGCAGAGCTGGGAGCGAAACGCCAGGCGCTTCCTGCCGCTGGTGGTGAGGATTCTGGGGCGTTAAGGCGTGTTTAGGCGATGGAAATCTCACGCAAAGGCGCCAAGGCGCCAACAGTCTCTGCGCCTTGGCGCCTTTGCGTGAGGAAGTCCGGCTGAGGCAAGAGAGCTGGGGGCGAAGCGCCGGGTGCGAGCGGAACAGGCAGCAGATGCCTGGAACAGACATAACGGGCTGCGGCTGCGACCGCAGCCGGCAGATTGGTTTTGTCGAAGACCTCGGCAAACGACCAAGGGCGGCAGCCTGTGCTTAGAAAAGTAGAAATTGGGAAAGCAGAAAACAGAAATGAGCCGGACTAGGGAAAAGCAGAAATGGAGAAAGCAGAAAGCAGAAATGAATCTGCTGTTTACCTTGTTCTTTGATCCTAGAAGCCGCCGTTGGCTGTTGTCCGTGGGTAAGAAGCTAAATACGCGAAGTGAAGCCAGAGTGCCTCACGACCCTGCATCTCAGCCTTTGTTTTAGCATGTTTAGCCTGTTTAGCGGGAAACGTGATTACGGCCTCCAGGCTGATTTCTGCTTTTCAGAATGGTCCCCTAGTCTTGTAGGCCCTCGGTTTTCCGAGTGGACCACATCAAGGGACGGGATGCTTGCGGCAGAGGTGCAAACTGAGCTTGCCCCAGCGGCGCGGTGGCCCTAGTGTTAACCGATGAAAGCGCTTGCAGAAATTGCGAAGGACGCCTTGGAACTGCCTCCGGTTCAGCGACTAACACTGGCTCGTGTCCTGCTGGATTTAACTGAGGACGACCGCGACTTTTCCCCCGAAGCCGAAGCCGCGTGGGAAGAGGAGATCTGCTGCCGCATGGAGGCCGTTAAGACCGGCATGGCCCGCTCCAGGCCCTTTGATGAAGTCTTCGCGGACCTGGACCGGCGTTACCCGTGAGAATCGAAATTCTCGCCGAGGCCGAGCGGGAACTCGACGACGCTATTGCCTACTACGAAAAGATCGAGCCTGGGCTGGGAGTGCGCCTCAAGGCAGAAACCCGCGAGGTTATCCAATGGATTCTTCTCAACCCGGAACTGCCGCGGCTCAGAAGTAAGGGATATCGCCGGGTCAATCTGCAGGTCTTTCCCTACTACATTGCCTATTTCATTTGGTCTGAAACCATCTGGATCGTCGCCACCGCCCACAGCAAGAAACGCCCAGAATACTGGATCCGCAGAAAGAGCCATATTCCTGACCTCTGATTTCGGCTTTTCCGCATTTGCTTTGACGAATTTCAGCTTTCTGCTTTCCCAATTTCTGCTTTTCAGAGAGCTACTTTCCCAATTTCAGCTTTTCCCTTGTGCCCTCTGTCTTCTGATCTCTGCTTTCAGCCTTTGTCTTTAGCATCAGGTATGAACGAGCCGTCCAAAGTCGCCGCCCCAGCGGCCTCCCCGGCCAGACTGGCCCTGGCCCAGCAGGCGTTCGAGCGGTTCCACTCCCGTTGTTTTTGGTTCATGCGCCGGGAGGTGCGCATCACCGAGGAGGAGATTCCTTACATCTGCCAGCGGTTGCGGGCGGATGGCGGCCGGCCCGGTTTTCGGCTTGCCGCCCAAATATGCCAATAGCGGATTTTGAAAAAGCCATCCTGCGGCTGCTCGCGGCCAACCGGAATCCGGAGAGTTTCGTCGCCGGGGCCACCATATTATTGCGGGACGAAAAATCGCATCGTCGGTCGCAGGACATTGATTTATTTCACGATACCGCCGAAAGCCTGAAGCTCGCTGCGGAGGCGGATAGTGCGCTGTTGGAAAAACACGGTTACCAGGTCGTGTGGGACAATGTGCAACCCACCTTTCGCCGCGCGCTGATCACACGCGAGGGCGCGACCACGAAAATTGAATGGGTGTTCGACTCGGCCTTCCGGTTCTTTCCGGTGCAGCCCGACCCGGAAATGGGTTATGTGCTGAATTTCTGGGACGCGGCCACCAACAAAGTTCTGGCCTTGGCGGGACGGGGAGAATTGCGGGATTACCTGGATGTCCTGCATTTGGGGCGGCACCACCTGAGTCTGGGCGGGCTGGCGTGGGCCGCGTGTGGCAAGGACATGGGTTACACCCCGCAGTTCATCCTCGAGGAAGCCCAACGGCTTACCCACTATCCGGCGTCGCTGCTGTCGCGCACTGCATTTGCGCGAACCGGTGGACCTGGTGGAATGCAAAAAACAATGGCTGGAGTCGGTCCGCGCCGCCAGGGGTTTATTCGACTGCCTTCCCGCCGAAGAGGTCGGCTGTCTTTATCTTGATGCCCAGGGAAAACCCGTGACGCCGGATCCGGCCTCAGCGGAATTCTCCACGCTCCGCCGGCACTTTGGCAGCGTCCGCGGCGCCTGGCCCGTCATCCGGGAGTAATTTCGATCGCGACGCATGAACGCACCTTCCCCGGCGCCTGAGTGAAGTTGCTGTGGTCGTTTGTTTGCGGGATGACCGTCCGGTGCGATATTTGGATTTGTGGACATGAAGCATGCTCAGATTGACCAAGTGAGCTTGGAGCTGGGTCGCCGGGTCGCCGAGCGGTTGCGTTGCCGGCCGGAGGTGATTGAGGTAGCCCGCGCCAATCTCGCCCGCTGGTCGCGCCAAAATGCCGATGCCGGCTCCTTGCTGCGATGCTATGCGGAGTGGCAGGAGCTGCTTTCCCGACCGGTGGACGTCATTTGCGAACTGCTTTGCGCGGAGACCCAGCAAGCGCAGCGGTTGCGGCAAAACTCCCCCTTTGTCGGGGTGCTGTCACCCAGGGAAGTGTGGGAAATCAAAGCGCGCTTTCGCCATGCGCCGGTCGCAGCTTGAGCATATCATCCGGGCGGCCACCGGCATCACTGGCGCCAGAGCCTGGCTTAATTCAGTAGACAGATTTCACACCTGCGCGATCACTGAACTGGCGTTTGTCCGCATCAGCTTGAGTGTCGCCTATCGGGCAACTTGGGACGAAACGCAGGAGACTCTGCAGAAACTACATGCGCGTTCCGGCCATCAATTCCTTGCCGACGATGTGGATGGCGCGGCCTCTCCGCCGACCGGCTCCAAAGACACCACTGATGCGCACCTCGTAACGTTGGCGAAACGGCATGGGATGAAGCTGGCAACGCTGGATGGCGAGTTGGTCGCCAAAGCTTGGGCGACGAGTGTCGCAGAGAACCCGCTCTTGCAACCCCTAAAATCCTGATCTCCGAATTCAGCTTGCCTTGGCCTGTGAAGCCTCCCCCTGCTTCACCAGGCAGCTTTCCGAGTTTCTGCTTTTCAGGTACGCTGTCTATGAATCCGCTTTTTTATCAAACACAGGCCAAGTTCCTGCAGGCCTCTAGGAAACGCTTTGCCGACTGGGGCGAAGCCAACAACCACCGGCAAGTCGGTGGCGCCATTTCGGAGTTCCGCGAGCTCTTCGTCGTGGGTTCTTCTTGCTATGAACGGCTGCGATGGATTCGAGGGAAAAAGCCGATCTACTACCGCCAAGCGCAGCTTGCCGAAGACATCTGCGACCGGATGCTGGGCCGCACACCCTACGGCAAGATGTTCAGCAAACTACCAAGTACCGACGGGTCCGACCGCGGGACCACGTGCAGATTTAGTAATATGATTGCGAACGATCAGGAACTCACGGTGACGCAGGAACGCATTCACCAGATGACGTTTTCCGCTCTCTGATTTCGGCTTTCAGCATGTCAGCGTTTCAGCACAGCCTGGCCTCCGGCCTCTGCGCTTAATCCTCCAAGATATTGCTGCTGAGCTTGCGAAACGCAGGGATCGTAATTTAATATAGCTAGTTATGAGTCTTGCGGAATTGAAACAAGCCGTCGAAGTGCTCTCCGTCGAAGAGCGTCTGGAGCTGGCCGATTACTTGCGCTCTCTGAGCAAACAAGATGACCCGGTGTGGCAAGTCGAAGTCGGTCGGCGGTTGGATAGATGCCTCGGCGGGCAAGGTCATTCCCGCGAGGAGTTACATGAGGCCCACGAACGCCTCTCCGCTGAGGGCCGGTGAGCTGGCTTTACAACTTAGAGGGTGGTGGGCGGAGCATTTGGTGAAGGAACTCCACGTGATCGACGTTGAGCGCCTGCGCTGACCCTCCGGTGTCTGACCTCCGACCTCCGAACTCTGCCCTCTGATTTCAACTTTCCTCGGCCCGTGAAGTCGCCCGTGCCCCGTGGAATCGCCTCAGTATTCCACCGGGGGCCTATTTCACTGGGCAGCTTTTCAGCGTCCAGAACGGTCCGCAGTCCGCACTCCTGCTGTCCTGTAGTCTTGTGGTCGCTCTTGTGGCCTCCGGCATCTGGTACTTCCGCACAATTTGACGTGCCTTCGCGGATGTGATTTAAAATGCCGCTCCCCGATTTCACCGCCGCAGGCGATCTCCCTCCAGGCGTACATCGCGCGACCCTGTGGGAAGTGGTGGAGCGCTTCGGCGCCAAAGCGGGCCAGCGAGGCGTTTGCACAGCACGGTTGACCCATGTCTCCGAACTCGCCCGCCGCACCGGGTACCTCCGGCGTCTCATTATTTTCGGAAGTTACATCACGGCTAAGCGGGATCCCAACAACGTGGACATAGTGTTAGTTATGGATGATGCATTTCGCTTCGAGGAGTGTCCAGTGGAGCTGCGCGCTCTTTTTGACCACGCCCTGGCTCAGGCTCGCTACGGGGCGAGCATCTTTTGGATACGGCCCAGCCTGTTGATCGAAGAAACGGTTGAGGAATTCATCGCGTACTGGCAGATTAAGCGTGGCGGCGATAAGCGCGGCATTGTGGATGTTACAATATGATAACTGACGACCAGGAACTCAAAGCAACCCAGGAACGTATCATACGCTTTCAGCGCTGGCTGGCGCAGATGCGTCAAACCGCCCGTGCGGGGGAACTCGGGGCTGCTGCTGGCGGTTACCGCCTGGAAATTGAGCGAATGCAGGCCGAGGTTCTGGATTACCTCCTGCGCCCGTCCGCCGTTCGTTCGGAACCGCAAGCAGCGTAGCAGGCCGACCTCGGGCTGCCGCGTTCCCTGGCCTGTGAAGCCTCCCCCTGCTTCACCAGGCTGCTTTCCGAGTTTCTGCTTTTAGACGGATGATTTCAGCTTTCTGCTTTCCCATTTCTGCTTTTGGACAGTCGCTTTCAGCTTTTCAACATTTGCTCTGACGGATTTCAGCTTTCTGCTTTCCCAATTTCTGCTTTTCCGAGAGCTGCTTTCCGAGTTTCTGCTCTTAGACGGATGATTTCAGCTTTCTGCTTTCCCAATTTCAGCTTTTGCACAGTCGCTTTCAGCGTTTCAGCTTTTCAACATTTGCTCTGGCGAATTTCAGCTTTTGGACAGTCGCTTTCAGCATGTCAGCTTTTCAGCATTTGCTTTGACGGATTTCCGCTTTCAGCTTTCCCAATTTCAGCTTTTCCGAGAGCTGCTTTCCCAATTTCAGCTTTTCCCTTGTGCCCTCCGACGTCTGACTTCCGACCTCTGACTTGTGCTTTTCAGGCTTTCATGTCCGACTCAGGAATAGCGGTGAAATCCCTCGGCAAATGCTGGCGCATCCGCCACCCGGCCGGTCGCTGTTTGACGGCCACGCGAAAAACGGCCATTTTAACCATATGAACGCAGCCATAGCCGACGTTGACATCGGGGCCCTGATTACGCGCACACCCGGCATCAAAGGGGGGACTCCGCACATCGCCGGCACGGGCGTTACCGTCCGCACCATTGTTCGCTGGTACAAGCTCGGGATGTCGCCGGAGGAAATTGCTGACGAATACACCCATCTTACGCTTGGTCAGGTGTATGCCGCGTTGGCCTATTACCATGCCAACCGCGAGGACATGGAGGCGGAGATGGCCGCAGAGGAAGCAGAGGGTGACCGACTTGAGCAGGAGCACCGCCGGAAGCCAAATGGCGGCGGATGAGGGTTCGTCTCTATCTCGACGAGGATGCTGCACGGCACTCGCTGGCCCGGGAACTTCGCCTGAGGGGGGCCGACGTGCTTACCGCTCCGGAGGCTGGAATGGCAGGGAGATCTGACGAGGAGCAGTTAGCTTGGGCCAGCGCTAACGGCCGGGCGCTTTACTCGTTCAATCGCGGCGACTTCTGTCGGCTGCACAAAACTTGGTTGCGAGCGGAACGCCCGCATGGCGGTATCATCCTGTCGCGGCAGGACCTCGGCATCGGCGAGCAGATGCGTCGTCTATTGCGTTTGATTAACCGCCTTACAGCCGAAGAAATGGTCAGTCGTCTCGAGTTTCTGGGCGACTGGGGAAAGTGAGCAGCCCCTGAACCAGTCCGGTTGTCCCACAGTGGGACAGTCGCTTTCCGCCTTTCAGCATGTCAGCTTTTCAACATTTGCTCTGACGAATTTCAGCTTTCTACTTTCCCAATCTCTGCTTTTCCGAGAGCTGCTTTTCGAGTTTCTGCTCTTAGACGGATGATTTCAGCTTCTGCTTTCCCAATTTCAGCTTTTGTCTGGTGCCTTTAGCCTTTATCCTTGAGCCCTCAGCCTCCGCCCGTGGACTCTCAACCCTCAACTCTCCTCCCTCCGCAGTCATGCTACGGAGGACGGTCAACCAACAACCACTTTCTCCCCCTTCTGCGTCAAAAGTGAGGACCTCCTTCCGTGAAAACAAGAGACAGAAACTACTGGTGATTCGACGTTCACAGCGACGATTCGCGATCAGCTCTGCCGGATTCCTGGAGAAGTTCCGCTCGCGCTACGAATACCATTCTGCGCTCATCGCCTGCTCGGACATATCGCTGCATCACTCCGGCAAAGTGTCACGAGACGCGCGGTTGGACGAGTACGAGGCATACGCCAGGCACTTCCGGCTGCTGGCATCGCAACGAGATTCTTCCGTTCGATGCTGATTCCATGATGGACACGATCCCCAAATGCAAGGTGGTCAGCGCGATTGAGCAGGTGATCACCGCGGTGAAGCCGCAAGTCCTGATCTGCCACGGTCCGTCCTTTCATCAGGACCACACGATTGTCTATGAGGCGACCCTGGCGGCCACTCGTTCCACCGCGCGGTTCTGCCCGGATGAGATATACATTGCCGAAAACCCGACTTACGTGCATTCCCTGGGACCTAGACCGACATGAAGCCCGATTTCTTTGTCCGCCTGACCGAACGGGAGCTGGACAGGAAAATCCGGTGCTTCAAGCAGTGCTTTCCAAGTCAGATCGGGAAACCGGCAATTACCTGTCTCCGGAAGGGATAAAGAGCTGGGCAAGATACCGGGGCATCGAGGCCCGCTGCAACTACGCCGAGGCCTTCGAAACGTTCTTGCGAATGATTTAGTCATGGTCGTCACTATTCATCAGCCGGAACATCTGCCCTGGGCGGGGTTCTTCCAGAAAAATGGCCCAGGCGGATGTCTATGTGCTGCTGGACGTGGTTCAGTTCACCAAGAACAACTGGCAGAACCGGAACCGGCTGGTGGATCGGCAGGGGCAGGAATTCTGGGCGACGGTGCCGGTGGTGATGAAGGGACACACGAGCTGCGCCATCAGGGACATGCTGATTGACAACAAGCAGGACTGGCGGCGCAAGTATTGGGGGCGCATCGAGCAGGCTTACTGTCGGCATCCGTTCTACGACCACTACGCGCCGGTCGTGCGGGAGCTAATCATGCAGCCCCGCGACCGGTTGGTGGAACTGAACATCGCTCTCATTGACTTCTTCCGGAATGCACTGCAGCTCCACAACCGAATCCTGCGCGCATCAGAGCTTGCGGTTTGTGGCACGCGCTCAGAGCTCCTGCTCAGCATCTGCCAGGCACTGGAGCAGACTCCTACCTATCCGGCCGGACGGCGCAACTATCTCGACAAAACCATCTTTGCTGCTGCGGGGGTCTCTTTGGATTATCACGCGTTCAAGCCGCCCCTTTACACGGCCCCCCACTACCTGCCGGCGTTGTCCACGCTCGACGTGCTCTTCAATCACGGCCCCGCCAGTGCAGGTCTCATTGGCATTAAGACCCCCGCCAGCCATTCATGATCCAGCGCGGCAGTTTCAAGGTCATCCGCGATTGTCTCGTCTCAGACATTCTCTACAAATTCATCTTTCGAGCGGTGGCGTTGGTCAACCATGTTATTGCCTTTCGCATTCTGGGGCTGAAGGCATTCGGCCAACTGGCGTTTTTCGACACTGTGTCGGCTTTCGGCACATTGATCATTGACGCCGGTTTCAACGAAGTCATCTTTCGGTGGGTTCCCAAATACAAGTCAGCCCCCGAGGGTGACGCCAGATCTACGCCCTGATCCATGTCTCCCTGTTAAAAAGTTTGCTCCTCGGGCTGCTCTGCTCCGGGGCGTTGTTTGCCTTCCATTCCTGGTGGGCGCCCTGGTTAAATCTGGGGGGCTTGACCAACTACCAGGCGGGGATTCTCAGCCTGCTTGTTCTCAGCCGGGCGCTTGCCGTGCCCATCGGCCAGTTCCTGTCGCTCAACTACCATGCCCCGATTCTCAACAAAACCGCCCTGTGCGTTCAGGTGGTGAACATCCTCGCGTTCTATGCCGCGTATCTTCTCGTCGGCATCACCATCAGTTCGATGCTGACGGTGACCTTGGCCGGCTCCTGCGTCCAACTGGCCATTTACGGCTTCATGTTTGCCAGGACAAAACGCGGGCCCGTGGAGCTGGCAAGAGGCTTGCGCTTGTTGCGAAAGGACCTCCCGGAAATGTTGAAATACGGCGGGCCGTTACTGGCCAGTTCGTGGGGCGACCTCATTGTGAACCGGCGCGGGCAGGAATACTTCATCCAAACGCTGCTTGGGCCGGCGGCGTTGGGACTCTATGCGATTGGCGTGAGAATTGAAACACTAGGGATGGAGAGTACGAATCCGAAGTCGCTTCGCCAGTACGTCGGAACGCATGGATTTGAAATCTGGGATGCGGAAGGCCCGCAAGCCGCAAAAGCCTACATCAACAAATACCTCGGCATCGTTTGGTTCATGCTGGGCCTGTTTGCGCTGCCCACGGTAGCTGTGCTGCCCTACGCGCTTCGGGTGATTTACCAGATCACGGACCCGGCGGCTGTTTTCTATCTGCAGTGTTACATCTTTAGCATCGTGGTGCTGCGCTGGTTGCCTATTTTGAGCGGCTTCTATGTCCTCGCGATCAGGCGAGCGAGCTGGTGCGCTCTCTCGAAATGCTTCACCTTCCCGGCCGCTTTGGTCCTTTACCCCTGCTGGTAAAGCACTTTGGGGTGCTGGGGGGGGTGATGGGATTTGCGATCCTCAGTCTCGGCGAGGCTGGCGTGTCCTATGTCTTGCTGCGCTCCCACCTTGGTCCGCTGTTCGACTGGCGGAGGCTCAACACTCTTGGCCTGACCTGCGCCAGTCTTTTTGGCGTCATTTGCATCGTCGGAGGGAGCGGAATCAGCTTCTCTTTGCTGTTCGGAATCGCCATTGCCGCAGTTTACATCTTCATAATGCAATACTTCCACGTTACGGATGCGTTTCATTACGGCAAAAAGGTTCTGGGCGGCTGGCTTTCTGCAAAGGAGCAGGCGGAAGCCGTTCCGTAGGGGCAAGTGGTCGTACCGGAAGAGAGCATGTCGGGCATAAAGATAATTAAACGCTTGCTGAAGGTCGGTCTGCGTTCCTGTGGGCTTGAGGTGCGGCGGATCGGTGGGTTCAAGGACCCGTTCGCCGTTCAAAAAGAACTCCTGGGGAAACTTCACCGTGTGGTGATTGTTGACGTCGGCGCCTATGAGGGCGAAACCATTTCGCGGTACAAAGAACTGTTTCCCGGCGGGACTGTGTATGCGTTTGAACCATCACCGGCTTCTTACCAATCGCTGAAAAACCGGTTTGCGCGCTCGGCGGGAGTGAACTGCAGCAGCAAGCAGTGTCAGATTCGAGCGCCCGGACGCTTCTTCACGTTCGATGAAGACCGATCCCGCAACTCCCTGTTCCGCATCGTGGGACAATCCGCAGAGGCCGAGCTCGACGTTGTAACAACAACGCTGGATGAATTTTGCACTGGGAAGGGCATCTCCCAAATCCAAATTCTAAAAGTGGATGCCGAGGGGGCTGACCTGCGTGTGTTGAAGGGGGCTGCTCGGTTGTTGGAAAGCCATCAAATTGAGCTGATATTCCTGGAAGTCATGTTCCAGCCACACTACGAGGGCGCGGATTTGTTTTACGATGTTTGCTCGTACCTGTACGGGCACGGTTACTGCCTGCACGATTTCTATAATTTGAAGCACACCAGACAAGGCGCTCTGCGCTGGGGGAATGCGCTGTTCCGACCAGCGTGAACCGCGGAAGAGCCGATCGAACTGCACTTGGCGCAGACGTTCGGCCCAGTCATCCTACGGAGGGCTATAGGGTGTCTCGGAGGGGACTTTTCATGATGGGACTTCGGATTGCCGGGCCAGGAGGATTTTCACTTGCTTCCGAGCACTAGAAAGAGGTTTTTGACTATCCCGCACAATCGCCTATCCGCCAGCCCGGCTGACGCCCAAGCGATTTGCGAAGTGGTCATGTCCACCCGCTGGGCCAATGGCCCGAAGGTGGTAGAGTTGGAGCGCCGTCTGGCGCGAATGGTGCAAGTGCGACATGCCGTTTGCGTATCGTCCGGCTACGCTGCCTTGCGACTATCTCTGCGGGCGCTCGGCATTGGCCCGGGGGATCGTGTCATGGTACAAATCCTCCGTCGCACTGCCCAACGCAGTGCTTGCCTTGGGGGCAAGACCCTGGCCGCAGATGTCACCTTGGACGACTTCACCCTCAATGTTTCCTCGGTGAAGGCGCTTTGTCGCAAATACAGGATAAAGGCGATTATTGCGGTGAACATGTTTGGCAATCCGGCCCAGATGGCGGAACTCAAGGCCCTGGGCGTGCCGATCTTGGAGGATTGCGCCCATGGCTTTGGCGTCAGCAGCGGGGGAAGGCCACTGGGGGGCAGGGGAGACGCAGGGATTCTCTCGTTTTATGCGACCAAGCTAATCGGCGCCGGGGAGGGCGGGGCAGTATTGACCGACGAGAAGGACGTTGCCGATTCAGTCCACGCCAACCGGGACTACACCAACAAGCCGAAAAGCGCCTTCGCATGAACGACAAGATGACCGACATGGAAGCCGCGTTGGCGCTCTGCCAACTGCAGCGCCTGAAGGAAACCATTGAGAAGAAGAAAAAGGATCGCGGAAAGGTATGCCAAAGCACTTACCTCCGCATCTGAAGCTGGAGAATTGTATGTCCTGCCCTGCCAGCGAGCGGACAAGGTGTGGTATCGCTACCCGGTGCTGGTCAAAAAGCGGACGGCCAGAGAAGCTGTGCGGCGGCTGGCAGCCACTGGCATTCGGGCCGCCGAGCCAGTGGCCGACTGGCGGGAGCGATCAGACCTCCCATGTCCGCAGGCGGATATGGCCTACAAACACACTGTTTCCCTGCCGCTTTGCCCCTCCTTGACCACGCGCGAGCAGGAGGCTGTAGTCGCCGCCTTCCTCAAGGTTTTGCGGAATACAGCTTGAAGATTTAAACCACAGATGGACACAGATAAACACAGATTGTTATCTGGAAATCAGAAAGTTGCCTGGCAAAACGGCCTTTCCCTTGAAGGTGAAGCGCCGACCAGACCCTTTTCATCCGGGACTTCTTCCATCTGCAGCACCTATAATCTGCGGATAAATCCAACTGCGGAATACTGGTTGAATTGGCCATGAGGCTATTCGTAGGCACACTCTACTGCGGGGAAAAAGAGCTGGAGGAGTGCACGGCGAAAATCCAGCAGCAGGACTACCGAAACTTCGAGCATTTTGTCTATAAATTCCTGCCCAACAAGGAGGCCCACGATACGCTGTTCAGGGATTTCCTCAGCCGTCCGGAATTCGATGTGCTGGTGAAAGTTGATGCGGATACGGGTACTGTGCGAAGACACGTTCTTCAGCCGCGTGGTCGAGCTGTTCCGCACCCATAAAAACATCAGGCTCATCGAGTTCGTGCAATACGACTTCTACGAGAGGGTCGTCAAGATGTCGCTCAACTGCTACCGGCAAGGCTTCTCGATTGTGGACAAAGGCCACTTGATGACGGATCGAATTACGGACATTCCAAAAAGCGAGCGGATGGTTTCGCAATACGTTTCCTCGGTTCATTGCCCCAACCCGTCGGACTACCAGGGTTTTCACTTCGAATTTCACGCGCAACTCAAACAACGCGACGTAAGCATCCGGAACACTTTTCGCGCCTATTTGAAGACGCTCGACAAGAAACGGGCGTTAGTCCTCTGCGGCGCGATTGACGTGATGGTGGGCAGGTTAAATCTCAGTAACAACCTGGCCGTACGCCGATGAAACAGTGCGGAGGCGTGCGGAGATGTATGCGTGCAGGAGCGCGTTTGGATTGTTCGCCTTTATTGTGCCGCGGTATCTGACCTTAAGGGCACAAAATTGGCTGCCCGGGGCAAACAGTTTGTGGCCAGACGGCTGGCAATCGGGAAGGTGGGGCATCGGCAAAGGCCAGGATAGCATTATCGGCACGCTTCGGATGCTGATATTATGAGCATAACAATAAGGGAGTGGCTCGAGTGATGAGCCGAGGGGCTTGAGCCAGGGCGATTTCGTTTCAGCCTGGAGGGTAACCTGGTGCCGGTTTCCGGCCAGCAAGGCCAGCTCGCGACCGTATATGCAGCAAGAAGCGCATGGCAAAGCGGGTTTTGGGAAGAGTGGCCTGAGCAGCGGCGGAAAGCGTGCGTGACTTTTGTGAAATCCTTCCAAAGAGAGGATGGTCATTTTTACGATCCCTGGCTCATGGAAAAGTATAAGAGTGTCGTGGAAGAAATACCCCCTCGCTCTTCTGGGCCGGGTTCGTGGTCCGGAGTGTGTCTCGGTGCAGCGACGCTGTGGAGCCCGTGCAGAGACACGGCAGTCAGCCGCAGCTCTGGCCATGTTGGGCGAATCGCCCAACTACCCCTTGCCTGTCGATATCAAAACGCCTGCCGACGTTGACGCCTGATTTCGACTCATTCGACTGGAGGAGTACCAGGGGCAGGGGGGAACTATTTTTCGCATCAACTCGTTTTTCTGACCCTGAATAAAACTTGATTCGGAATCTCAAGCAACTATGAGGAGATCATCGACAGAGCAGTGGTACGATTGGAGTCCATCAGGGACAAAGAGACAGGGGCATGGTTTCGCGGCAATCCTGACGTGGCAACTATCGTGACCGGTGCCATGAAAGTGCTCACTGGGCTGCAGTGGCTGAACAATCCTTACCGGATGGTACGCGGCTATTGGAATTTGTACTTAAGCAGCCATTCTGGATGAGCGGTTGTGGTATCGCGAACTCAGTCTTTGTTGTGTATCAATGTCTGGGTGCTGTGCCGGACGGATACAGAAGGGATGAAGTTCTCGATTTGCTGGAGAGGACCCTGGCTCAGAGTGGCAAAATTTCGCAAAGCTGACGGCGGCTACTCATTTTTCGAGGAAAGCGCGGGAACGCTCCATCCGCGACGCCACAGTCAGCCAGGCTTTGAAGGAGAGTGATTTGCACGGGACCATAATGCTGACTTGGACCTTGGCGATGATTCAGGCCATACGGAAGAGACTGGGATTGAACAGTGAGCTCAGTTTCAGATTGCCTCTCAATTAGTAAACATGAATTTGCGACGCCGAGTTTGTGTGGTCGGTGGCGATTCCCGTTGGGTTACCGGCAAGGACCAGCTGATGCTCATCAAAGCGTTGAAGGATCTGCGAGTCCCGGTAGCATCACAACCTTGGTTTGCTGGCCTAATCGTGTCCATGACATGGTATGAGTTGCTGAACCCGCGGCTGCTTAGATTCAAGACTCTCCTGCGGCAGCGATTTGCAGCCTTGCTGTCGGGTAACCCGGCGGACAATCGCGACCTCCACGACCGGCTCAAGCCGCACGTTGACTATTACCTGTGCCTAGACAAGTCCCAACGCCTCTTTCTTCAGGCCGCCGACGGGGTCGCCGAGCAGCGCTGCAGCATCTATCCCGGCTATTGCGACGAGTCCCGGTTTCTTGCCGATGGCGCTGTCCCGCGACGAGATCGCAGAGCGCATTGGTTTGCCCCCTCAAAAGTTGCGCGGACGGTTTCTGCTCGGTAGCTTCCAACGCGACTCTGAGGGACGGGACTTGAACCAGCCGAAATGGCACAAGCGACCGGAATGGTTGATCGAAACGATGGCAGCGCTCAAGGAAGCAATGCGATGCTGGTGTTGGCCGGACCGCGTCGCCATTATCTCATTCGGCAGTGCAGAGACCGCGCAATTCCGGACGTGTATGTTGGCGATGAGACTTATATCGACGCGATGAAGGATGACTTCAGCGCTCGGGCGAATATCGTTGATGAAGCCAAAATGGCCCTACTCTACAACCTGGCAGACACATATCTTGTTGTTTCGCGTTCCGAGGGGGGGCCAAATGCCGTGTTGGAGTCCTCGCTATGCAAGACTCCAATTGTATCCACGCGCGTTGGCATGGCCCCCGATTTGTTGGCCACCTGGTGTCTATTTGATTCGGTCGGAGAGGTGGTGGACAAGATCACTAACCTTATGCACGACTCTGAACAGAAAACCCGCATTGGCGCGGCGAACTACCAGAACGTAATCGCCGTGAATAATTGGCGTGCCTTTCGGAACCGGGTGGCGGACGTGCTGCGGGCATGGGGGTACGCCGATAAACCGTGACTGCGTATTGAACCTGCCGCATATCAATGTTCGCTTTCCCTTTCGCTCTCGGCCCCACTCGGGGGGGCCAACCAGTTTCTGACAGCGTTGTCGGGCCGGTTGCACGAACGCGGGCTGCTGGCCGCGACCCCTGACGCCGCCGATGTGGTGCTCATCAATCTGAACCCGTCCAGCCATTTCCCGGCTTTACTACTCGATCTGCACGACGTGCGCCGGGCGTAACTAGAAGCCCGTAATTGGGCGCATCGCTGGCCCGATTGCCCTGGCTCGTGGACGGGATGGGTTTTGGGACCAACTGTTTTATAGGATTTGCCGTGACATGGTTGACGGGCTGGTTTTCCAGTCGCAGTGGTCGCGGGACGCCAACCACCGGACGGGATGCCCTTCTTTGCACCATGAGGCCGTGACCACAAATGCGCCAGATCCCCACCTCTTCTTTCCCGCGCACGAGAAGGACACAGTCGGAACCCGCCGCATGAGGCTGATGGCGTTGTCCTGGTCAACGAATCCACTCAAGGGGGGACACGTTTACACGTGGCTCGATCAGCATCTGGATTTCTCCCGTTTCGAGATGACGTTCATCGGAAAGTGCGATTTAAAGTTTCGCAATATCCGGTGCATCCCGCCGCTTGCAAGCGACGCGCTCGGGGAAGAACTGCGCCGCCACGATGTCTTCGTATTTCCCTCACAAGTGGAGGCGTGTTCCAATGCGCTGCTGGAAGCCCTCCATTGTGGTCTGCCAGTCATAGCTTTCAACGCCACCGGGAACCCCGAGGTCGTGGGGTCACGTGGACAACTGTTCACCCGCCCCGAGGAGATACCCGCCTTGTTGGACACGATCCGCACGAACTACAAGACCTACCGGCATGCCTTGCGCACCTTGCCGACACTTGATGACGTGGCGAACGACTACATCCGGTTCGGCGCGGAGTTGGCTGCGGCCGCTCGGGGCGGAGTGACTGGTTGCCCCGTGCTTCGGCGTATGCGCTTGTCTATGCTGGGTCTCTACTTGCGGCATACGGGGACGAACGGCCTGAGGCCGGCTGCGAAGGCCGTTTTTCGCCGCCCCCTGCTCGCTTGCTCGTGTGACAAGGCATTGCTACAGGCGTAGGCAAATGCTGATCTCAAGCCTGCAGACGCATTGGAGTCCACCGAGGCGTGGACGCCCATGAATATCGGTAGATTGGTTTAGTGGGGTATTAGTGAGAACTTCGTATACAGACCGCGAAAATGGATTTCTGCCGAGACTTGCACGACGCCTCACAATAGTGCGTAACTTCCTGTGTGCTAAACGGGCATGAAGCAGAGAGCGCCGAGAATGCTGCTTTTTCTCACCCCGGGCGGGTCTCTGGACAAGTGGAAGGCGTTAGGCACGCTGGACCGCGAACTAAAACCGTACGTGAGTACGCCCGGCGAGGGTGGGCGTTGAAGATTTTGACGTTCCAAAGGAGACGCCAGCGGATTACTTCCTGCCAGACAATATTGATGTGGTGCGTTTCCCGCATCGGCGCCTTCTGCCTCTGTTAGGGCTTCTTAGAATCGGTCTCGGACAGGGGACCGATGTGGTCAAGACGAACCAGAGTGCTCATTGTTGGCATTACGTTCGCGCGGCCAACTTCTGGAGGAAGCCGATACTGCTGCGGTGCGGCTACGTTGCCGGTTGGAATCTGGAACGGGAGCACGGGCCGACGCAAGACGTGCGCAGGTACCAGAAGCGTGAGGCGTGGGCGTTCAATGCCGCCAGTCGGGTGCAAGTAACCACACGCGAACAAGCGGAATGGGTAACGAAGAAATACGGAGTGCCGGAAGATAGGGTCACCGTAGTGCCCAATTTCGTTAATGCTGAGTTGTTCCGGCCTGAGCCGGCGCTTCGCGCCGTCCCTCGTACCGTTGTGACAGTCGGACGCCTGGTGCCGGTAAAGCGGTTTGACCTGCTAATCCGCGCCTGCGCTCGAGCCAGGGTAAAGCAATTGACCATTATCGGAGACGGCCCCGAAAGACCAAGGCTCGAAGCGCTCGCGGTGGGAGAGGGACTGCAGTGCGACATGCCAGGCCAGCAGCCCAACGAAGCTATTCCATCATGCCTGAACCGGCACGCAGTCTATGTGCAGGTTTCGGAATGGGAGGGCCATCCCTAAAACCCTCATCGAAGCGATGGCCTGTGCTCGGGCGTGCCTGGTGGCCAACGCGCCCGGACTAGCCGGGCAAATAGATCATGGGCGGACAGGCTGGGTTGCCGACGCAACGGAACCCGCGTTGGCGTCGGCAATGGATCATTTATTTCAAAGGCCCAGCCTCCGTGCCGACTTGGGGGCGGCGGCGCGCGAGCACATAACAGGAAGCATGAGCTTCGAGACTGTCTTTGAGCAGGAGTGCTCGACACTCAATCAGCTCATCGGCGAAGGCCCAAAGGCAGATTCCGTGCATGAATGTTGAGACAATGCCAGTAGAAGAAGCTCGTAGGCGCTGCCTGCAAGACCGGTTACCGGGCAACGGTGTATCCTTTTTGCATCTGGTGTTTTGCCTGATCTTGATCGCGCTATTTATTCCGCTTCCCAAATTCGGCCTGCCAGTTTCTGCCGAGAACGTGTTGTATGCGATCGGCGCCATCCTGCTGTTAAGTAGATCACTCGGGCAAAGAGTGCCTATTCACCCGGGAGCGAAAGCGATCGCGTTGCTGATCCTGGCTTTCACGGCAGCGCAGTTTCTTGTCAAATACCTGGCATTCGGAGCCGGAAGTCTCCAATATGCCGGCACGTTGCGGAGAGCGCTGTTGGTTTTGTTGGCGCCGCTCGCCGTGCGGTCGCTGAGGCATTACAGGCTCGCCTATTATGCGGTTCTCGGAGCAGTTGTGTTTAACGCGACGCTTGGAGTGTTGAATGTGTTTGATTTCGGGCCGGCCGTCGCCCTCCAACGGTTTCATTCCAGCATGATTGTTGAGGACGTGGAAACGTATGAAGAGAGAGCGGAGATCGCAGACAGCCGGGCAGTGGGCCTTAGAGCTAGCGCGTTCGCGGCTTCGTATTTGTTCGCGCCAGCGGTTCTGATGGCGCTGGGATTGATGCTGTCGGATGGCCTAAGTCCGCGCCGGCGGTTCAGGACAATCTTGTGTCTGGCGGCTATTGCGACTTTGACCCTCGCGATGGTGCTGAATGCCGAGAGATCGCAGTTTGTGGCCTTGACGGCGGCTGGCTGGTGATTGTTGGCCAGAAACGAAACCGGGCAATGATAGCCCTGTTTGGGCTGGTGGCGGTTGCAGGCGTGCTGTTGCTTGCCTACCAACGGAAGGAAACGCTTTTGGAACACCAGGGGTCAGAGGGAGTCAGTCTCTATCACCGCATGCAGGGCACGAAAAGTGTTGAAACCAAAGCTAGACTCAGCTTGCCTGTAGCAGGTTTGCTTACCGTGTTAAAGCATCCGTTTTCGGGCGGCAGTGAGATGGATTACCAGGAGATGGCCCAAGGTTTACCTGCTATCACCGATTACCATGGTTTTTCCGGCGATGTCCCGGCCAGTCACAACAACTATATCGGTGCTGGCAGGCGTGCGGGGATGCTGGGATGGGCTATCATCGGGGCCATTCTGTTCCAGCTCTGGCGGATGATGACACCATTGAAGCTGCTGGAAAGCAGATTATCATACGAGGCTGGGATGTTTCTGGGAACGCGCGCAGCGCTCCTCGCATCCCTGGTTAATGCGCTCTTTCATAACGCGGGAATCACTACGGGCGAAGTGATGACGGGCTCTGATCGCGTTATGCTGCGGCGCTGCGGCCATTGCAGCCTATCAGCAAGTACCGTAATCAAGCCGCGCCGTTTCAAAGGGGTTAAACATCGGTTCCGCGCGGCGCCGGCTCCCCTCAGCGGGCATTCCTCGCTGCAGTCTGTGAACAAAGATGGAGCCTTTGGCAAAGCAAGCTAAGCTAGCGAAGATCAAGCGGGCAGCCGTTGAGAACAGGTCGTGAGCCCACCACGCGTTTCAGTCGTCATGTCGGTCTTCAACGGCGAGCGGTTTGTAGCTGAGGCCACTGAAAGCATCCTGCAGCAAAGTTACTCCGAGTTTGAATTCCTCATCGCGGATGATGGTTCCACTGACAACACGGCGAACATTCTCGAAAGCTTTGCCGAAAGGGATGCTCGGATACATCTGTTCAGACAAGCCAACCAGGGGCTGACGCCAACCCTCAACAGACTGATTGATATTTCCGGCGGGGAATTCATTGCGAGAATGGACGCCGACGATGTTTCCTGTCCGATGAGATTTGAAATGCAACTCGCCTACTTGGAAACGCATCCTGCTTGTGCGGTCGTCGGGTCCGGATTCCTAAACATTGACGAATGCGGCGACGTGTTCCGCGGGGAGATCATACCGGACGATCGGAAGACTCTCCGCAAGGTCATCCTGACCGGCAGACGCAACCCGTTCCGACACGGCAGCGTTATGATCCGGCGGAGCTGCCTTGCCGACCTGGCTCCAGTGTACCGCTTTCGCTACGGTCAGGATTTTGACCTGTGGCTTAGGCTGGCCACAAGATATGACCTTGGGGTGGTAGAAAGGGTCTTCTACAAGTCGCGTCAGCATGCATCAGGGATCCATGCAGACCGGCGCATTACGACCGGTCGTGGCCAGCGCGTGAGGATGAACGTGGAGATGCTGAGACAGGGAATACTCTTTGATAATGTCCGCTGCGAGCGCATTATCAATGCACTGTACCTAAACCATGTCGCCCCGAAAGAAGCTCTGCGTCCAGCCCCCGACGTGACCAGGCTAAAAGCACTCTTGTTGAAGGGCGACTTCGCAGAACTTCGACACTTATGCGTTGTTTCGCTAAGGTTAAAGTGTGGAGCCCCAGAGTGCTTGCACTCCTGCTCCTCGCGTGTATGCCCAGGTGGCTGGCGTACTCACTTCTGGATGCGTTTACCGGCGTATATAATCTTGTTCACGGGACTCGGGTTTTGACGATCCGTAAGCTAAGGCAAATAGCAGGATGAGTTTGGAAGCACTGCTGCGGTCTCGATTCAGGGATTCGGCTTCGAGGAAATGAGACAAATGGATGTCTACACTCGAGAGCAGCTTGAGAGACCTGGGGTTTGTGAGGCGTTACTGAATGGGTCTGCAAATGCAACAATCACCCTGTACTACAACTCGCCGGCTTTCAAAACGGTGCGGAGTTGGCGGAAGCTATTCTGTTCAAATTCTCCGATGGACGTGGGGTCTGGAAAGCGACATATGCCAAGCGGTTCGGGAGCTTCGACGCGACAGTCTGCGAATTGGTAAAAACGCACTTGGGCGCAGGGCCGTTGGTTGTGCATGACCTGGCTGTGAGCGATGCGCGCACTGCAGTTGATTTTTACCAAAGTTTGCAGAGTAACCGCATCGATGCTCGGTTTTATGCTTCTGATCTTGATATCGAACTCGTTGTTATTGGCCACCGTGACAAACAACTGGTGCTTGGTGGCGATGGAAGGCCTTTGGAGCTTGTTTGGCCGCCGTTTGTCGTTAATCTGGTCAGGCGAGCAAGCTACAAAGCCAATCCATTGAGGCATGCTCTTAGGGTCTGGGCAAAATACGTGGTGGCGCCTCGCATTCTTACTCTTCACTTTGCAGGGCGACTTCGGGCCCCCCACAAAATTCTTTTGGCCTGTGAAGAGGCGCGACTTTTGGTCAAGCATGACAAGCACTTTTGTTTAAGGCAATACAACCTTTTGGATAGGTCAATTTGCTGTAACGGTTGATGCGGTTCGGGCAATGAATATTTTCAATCCTACCTACTTTCGAGGTGCTGAAATGCAGAATGCACTGAAGAGAGTCGGAGAAATGCTCGCAAATGGCGGGCTTTTGATCACCGGATCAAACCAGGAACCGGGCTCTGTTGTGCATGGCGGCGTGTACAAGAAGGTGGGAACATTTCGTTCAGTTGTGGATATCTGGAAATGGTTCGCCGATTCGTTCGGAGATTTCTGGTGTCGTGCTTAATTCATAATGCAGATTACAAGAACCAGCTAAACCGTGGAACGAGGTCAGCTGGTGGAATAACTAATCTTGGCTGGAGGCGCTTCAATATGCTTCGTTTCTCCATGGTACTATCCGCTTCTCACAGGGTTGCGGGGTGGGGCGGGGGGAGCGGAGCGGCAGTTCTTTCTTTTCGGTTGCGCGCTGGCAGGCCGAGGATGGAACGTAAGTTTCATCACACACGCGCCCTCAATGGAATCCACCGGGAAGCCTGCGGTGTTCCCCGTTTGCCGGTGGACTTCGGGTACCTGGGAGGCAGCAAGTTGCGCCTGCCGTTCTCCTGGGTTTCGCTGTGGATGGCAATGCGCCGGGCAAAAGCAGACTTTTATGTTTTAAAGACGCCGGCCCACCTGCTGCCGGTGATGACTCTGTTCTGTAGGTGTTTTGGGAAGACGCTGGGTTTTTGGGCGCAAACTAGTTACACCAGCGTGGAACAAAGGCGGACTCTGAACAAATGGGCGCGGCTCCTCGAAGACTGGGGGGTTAAGGGCGCCGGGGTTGTCATCGCCCAAACCAAGGAGCAACAGAGGAGATTCGCGGAGGACTTCAAGGTGGAGGCGTGGCTTGTGCCGAGCATTTGCGAGCGCTTTGGAGGAGGCGGAAGACCGGTGGAGATCCTGGCGGCGATGACGAAGTCGATGTCCTATGGGCGGGTAACTCGCTGGCGAACAAACGCCCCGAAGTGTTCCTGGAACTTGCCCGCATGCTGCCGGAATTTCGCTTTGCAATGGCGATGAACGAGTCCGACCGCGCCCGGTTCTCTAAATCAAACATCAAGCGGCGTTCTTGCCGAATCTTTTGTTTCTTGGTCAAGTGCCGCCGGCTGAGATGGAGCAGTGGTTTGGTAGAAGCCAGGTTTTTGTGAACACCTCGGCGCGGAAGGGTTTCCTGACACGTTTCTTCAGGCTTGGATGAACGGCGCGCCCGTGGTGTCGCTGGCGGTGGATCCGGACCGGCTTGTCCAGGATGAAATGCTTGGGTTGATCGCTGATCCTCAGCAGGTCGCCAGTTGTGGCGAAGATCCCGTTGCCCTGTTCCGGTGCTGGCACCTCATATCACGTTACTTCTGGCGGATGAGGCGGTACACCATGCGATGGGCGAGCGAGCAAAACAGTATGTACGGGCGCACCATGCCCCTGACATTGTGGTGCCACGATTCATCGCTGCATTGGAACATTCCCGATCCCGCGGCGAGCAAGCTCGCTAGTTTGACAAGGCGAGCCTGAATTGCGTTAAGCTATCGCGAGAGCGTCATTTTGCAAAGACCCCTAAAAGCTATCCTCAGTGCGTCAGTGTCTGCTGGTATCCTGGGCTTTCTTTTCCTCCAGGCACAACGCAATTCCACCTTCGCGGCGCTGTGGGACAGCCCAAAAACTGGTGGATGCTGGGGTTGGACTAACAGCATGTGCTGGCTCTGTCCTGCTGACCATGGTTCGCTGGTATTGGCTGGTACGAGCGGTTCGCATAAGACTATCGTTTCGGGAGACGCTCCGGATCGGTTTTTTGGGCTATCTGTTTAACCTGGCCCCCGCGGGTGTTCTCGGCGGGGATATCATCCGAGCGCGATGCTGGCTTATCGCAACCCGGGGCGGCGGGTCGAAGCCGTCGCAACCGTTCTGGTGGATCGCGCGATCGGACGGACGCCCTTTTCCTGGTCATCACCTGTTCCATCGCGACAGCAGGATTCTGGCGAACCGAGGTGACCAGCGTGAAATGTTGTGCAGGGTAGTTTTGTTTCTCTTTGTGTTGGGGACGGTGGGTCTCGTTGCGGCGATATGGCCAGGATCATGGGAGGAGAGTCTTTCCAGAACCTTGTGTCGAACACCATTCGTGGGGAGGCGTCTGGCGGATCTGGTCCGTGCGCTGCGCCGTATCGCTTCGAGCCGGGGCGATCGCCGGCTCAATCCTGCTCGCTGGCCGTGCACTTAACGTTTGCCATCGGGGTGTACTTGATCTCCAAGGTTGTCTATCAATCATGCCATCCGTTGACAACACAGTTGGTCATCGCGCCGCTAAGCTCAGTCGCCAATATCGTTCCGATCACCGTCGGGCCGTTCGAGGCGGTGCTGGACCTGTGTCACGCTGGTGCCGCTGCTGACGGCACGCGTCTGGCAGCCGGACAAAGCATCGTGGTGGCGCTCTGCTATCGCGCCATTTGCCTGGTCCTGGCGACGGTGGGCATGATCTATCGCCATAGCAGTCGAACTGAACTTGGCGAGCTCATGCGAAACCCAAAAGATATGGCGGGAGCGGACATGTCGTTTTGCGCGGTTGATGAAACTGCACAGAGAGGGCAGCAACCGTGACAACTTATCGTCAACGTATCAGGCTGGATCGGCTGCTGGCCGGTCCGGTGGCCATAGTATGCAACGCCTTGGCGCGGATCCTTGGCCGCCTGCTGCATCGGGATCACTCGATTGATCCCGCGACAACCCGCGAGATCGTGGTGGCCAAGCTGGTTGGAATGGGCAGCATCATCCACGCAACGCCGTTGCTGCGGGCGCTTAAGCACACATTTCCCCAGGCCCGACTTACTTTCTTGACGCTGGAGGGAAACCGATGCCTGGTGGAACGCCTGCATGGAATCGATGAGGTGGTATGCCTGGACGACCGCAGCGTCGGCGAATGCTTTGGACCACGATGCGCGCCATAGGAGTTCTGCTCCGCAGGCGCGTCGACCATTACTTTGATTTGGAAGTCTATTCGGCTTTCGCTTGCCTGCTCGCGTTATTCTGTGTGACGCGAATCGGTCGGCTTTTACCGGCACTCAAATCGGTTCAAGAAAGGGATTTACACTCACTTGGTTTATTTCAACACACGAATGCCAGTGCGCTCACTCTACCTGCAACTGGGCCGAGTGGCTGGTGTGCCCGCTGATGCCAGGGACCGATTTGGGGGCGATTCGGATTGAGGCGCGAGAACGCCTGGCACTGGAGGCCAAGCTTTCGGCGCTGGGGCTGCAGGGGGGCACCCCTTACGTTCTCATCAATCCCAATGCCTCGGACCTGCTGGTCGAGCGAAGGTGGCCCGAGGGTCACGTGGTCGAGGCGCTGACGCGTCTGGCCCGACTTGGGCATACCCTGGTTTTGTTGGGCTCACGGTCAGAGGCGCCTTTTGCGGAACGTCTTCGAGGCCGCGTCCCCGAGTCGTTTCAGAAGCAGGTGTTGAATACAGTCGGGCTGCTGTCGCTGGGCGAGGCTCTCGCGTTGATTGAAGGAGCAGCTTGCGTGCTGACAAATGACACGGGGCCGATGCACATGGCTTTTGCCTTGGGCCGACCCACAGTATGCCTCGTTGGGCCGGCAGATCCAGTCCACTACGGCATGGACAAGCCGGACATCGTTACACTTTACGCCCCGGTGCCGTGCAGTCCTTGCATCTACGAAGTTGACGAACCGCCTTGCAGCGGCGACAACGTATGCATGCAACGTATTTCGCCGGACCTTGCAGTAGATCAAGTGGCCGCGTTGCTCACGCAGGAGTAACATTCGTAACCCAGCGCCGCAAACTTGGCATGGCAAGTCGGCGACCCGGTTGGCCCTTGGTATGGGAAACCGACACAGGTCAGCCCTTGGGGATAGTTATCCGAAGTTCGATTCGGTGGAAGGCGCAATGAAGCCGCGCTGGACGGGGCAGGCGAGGCCTTCACGCGGGCCGATCGCGCCCGGAAGGTGGTGAGCCTGGCGTCTATTCGGCCCCAGTCTAACACCTATCGGCATGCCCGCGATCATCCCGTTGATGCCAGGCAAATCCACAACTTCACTGCTGGCCAGAATATCAAAACTCTGAATCCCACAGATCCGGTGCTTATATCGTGTTCCTGCTGCGGTGGCACCTCAGGAAATCCGGTTCATCGCGGGCTCAGTTCGGTTTATTCGTCGCGTCTTTATGACGTGGTCAGGTGTTCTGTGTGCCGCAACCTAATCACTATGCCGATAATCCAGGATGAAGAACTCCAACAACTTTACTCGAGAACATACCTCTATCCAATCCATCGGTTGGCGCAGCACTGGAAGAGAAATCGCGCTCGCCGACTCGCGCGCTTCATTAGACAGCTAGCCCCAGCCACAAAGTATAAGAGTCTGCTCGAAGTTGGATGCATGTTCGGTTACCTGATGGAAGAGTTGCGTTCAAATTATCTGGTTAAAGGAATCGAGATCGGGACTCAAGCGGTGCGACACTGCCAAGCGAGAGGGTTGGACGCAGCTCAAATCAGCCTGGAAAGTTATCTGCAAACTGACGAGGCAACATTTGATATCATCATCATGTCACATGTGCTGGAGCACCTACGCCATCCAGATAAAGACCTCCAGAAATTGCGTGATCGATTAAATCCTGGCGGTGTCCTGGTTATTCTCGTGCCGAATCACGACAGTATCTCTGCCCGCTTGTTTGGGCGCTACTGGGGCTGGTGGCAAGTGCCAGTTCACTTCAATCATTTCAATCGGTCTGCATTGGAGCATCTGGCTCGCCGCTCTGGCTACCACGTGAATCGGGTGCGGTACTGAGGCGGCGACGGCCCTTCATGCTTTTGCTGAATTTCTTTTATCTCTTTCGGTTCAAGAGCAATAAGCAGGCGCCCACCAAATTACAGGAGCGGATCATCTCCTGGTTCACGATCATTTCACAGGGTTGGTACACCGTTGGGAATGAAGAAGTGACGGTTGTATTGGGACGTTCGAAGACCTCACCGCAATAGACATGTGTTGCAGCCTATGCCGTCGAATAGCCGCCGTGGATTCTCCTCCCCGACCTTCATATTAGGCGCATACCTGGTGCTGTATTTCCTTTGTTTCGTGCTTGGGACATGGGGTCCGATACGGGGGTACGCCGACTATAATTCCGATGCCGCCACCGTGATCGCCGGACGCAACTTTTCGGAGAATGGATTTCTTCAGCTCCACTTTCTCAGCGTGCCTTTTCCGATTGTTATGCCGGCAGAAGAACTGCCTTACGATTACTATACCCATTACCCGCCCGGGGGGACTCTTCTCTACGGTGTTTTGGACTCCATGGGATTGGATCATGTCGGACATGCCAGGGTCTCGACAGCGCTCTTTTCGTGCCTGGGGCTCTGGTTTTTCCATGGGCTGGTAGTCAGCGTCACGCACAAGCCAAAGCCGGCGCTGGTGGCGACCATGCTGCTGAGCTTATCGCCGTTCTTTTTCCCGTACACCGGATTCGTTTTTCCAAACCGGCTACCTGAACGCCTATGTGTTCGGGATACTGCTGTTCTTTGTTCGGCAGGCGAAGGAGGTTTGGGAATGGCCAAAGAAGAAGGCGTTTTGCTGGTTCACCAGCGGATGGATTCTGATGTTCGTTCAATCCTGGGTTTCTTTTGAGGAAACACGACTCATTCTCACCTTCATGTTTCTGTACACCTTCCTGATCGCCAGAGCAGGCTTAAGAAGGAGTTTCCTAGTCATTCTAATCTATGGATCGGCAGTCCTGGCTTTTTTGGTCGCGTACCGCCTCCAGGTGGGGTGGGCATTCGGAGATTATCGCGCGGCTTGGAATGATTTGGTCCAAAGTTTCTCTTCGGAGACAACGAGCACTATTAGAAAGTTTGACATTCTCAAAATGTGGTATCGGATTCTAAGTCCCGTGAACGTAATTACGGTCATCGTATTATTTTGCTTTTGCTTGTCGAAAACGTGGCTGTCTCCGAATGCGGAGTTATTCAAAAACAACAGGGGGAAGGTGGTTGCGCGCGGTCATTTTGCCTTTTCTACCAGTGCTTTGCCATGGACTGTCGTATTCAGGTATCATTTTGCGCACGAAACGAGCGAGGATTTCAGACACTTCGTCCCTGGTCTTTCATTGGGGCTCGCATGGGTTTTGTCCGGGCCATATCAGCGGGAGAAGACGAGGATTGGCATGATGATGCTTGGCGACATGCTTGTGGTGATGAGTGTGTTGGAAACGGCGAGTGGGGTGTATCCCAGCTACAGACCAGGTTGGGAACATCTCGCCGTCGTTGACAGACTGGTCCCAAAGAAATCTCTTCTCATCGTCAACTATCAGGGGTTCGGCCCGATGGTCTATACGGAAAGGCCTCAGATCGAGGCGGTATACAATGCCGCGCAGCTCAAGAGAGCACTTGAGGACAGAATATCTCTTCTGAAGAAATTTGATGGCATTTATCTTCTTCTGTGCGAAGAAAGCTGTATCGACAGTCCTGTCCGGTATAATGTGATCAAAGAAGGAGGGCTTAGATACGCAGCCTTTCTGCAGAAGTATCTCCCACGACGTTATATAAGGAAAATGGATGCGATACGCCTCGAGCAGGACCATGAGGAACGCAAAGAGTTCATGCGAGGTGCGTCGACCAACGAAAACCTCCAGCTTATTTGTGAGATCCCCGGGGCAAAGGCAGAGCTTTATAAAGTAAAGCACTGGTGATTCCGCAGTTGCTGCTTGTTTGGAAATAGAAATGGCTAAAGACCCGCCACAAAAAAAGAAAGACACTTCCTTCGTGGGTGAGGGGCCAGGTCATGTGTCGAGTTTATCAGTCCAAGCTGGCGGTCGTGCTCAGCAATTGGTTGACGCAGGGGATGGTTTGCGGTGCTCCAGGGGGAATTGATCGTAAAGTGCCATTGTATCGAGCTGATTTATTTCGCTGTCTTCGTTTGGATGGCCTTATTGTTGGCGATCCCTTGGTCTTATGCCGTGCCGTTGGCCTTGTTCGTGGCGCATACCGCCAATTGGATAACCAACGGACATTTTTTCAATCTAATGCGTTTTTGCCGGCCACGCTTTGTGGACCGCCGCGGGCTTTTTCTTGCCTATCCACTGCGTATGCGCGGGCGAATGCGAGACAAACAGAGCATCTCTGCCGTTGCGTTGTTCGGGAGCCTGTCTCGGCGGCAGTATTCTGGCTACTCAGACTTGGACGTTAGAATTGTCGCCAGGGACCGATGCCTGTGGAATCAACTCAATGTTGGCTTGCTGGTTTGGAGAGAGCAGCTAATCGCCCTCGTCGAACATTTCTTAAGCTTTGGATATTTTCATGATCAGCAAGCAGCGGGGACTGGAGAGGTTGCGCAAAGATGAGCCTCCGGTGATTGTGCTGGACCACGAGGGCTTTCTGAAAAGCCGGTTCGCTACGACCCAATACCTGGACGAACTGCTGGCGGAGGCAGACCTGATTCAGTAGTGAGCAGCGCAACTTCCAACGCCAAGACCGCCCGAACTCCTGTCAAGGTGCTCCAGATTCACTGGGGGTTCCTGGTAGGTGGAGGGGGGTGTTACACGCAGATGCTGGAACTGCTTCCCTCCGTCGCGCCGATTAGCACCCACAACATCTGCATCCTGGCGCCGGGTTGGTCGGTGGACCAGGCGGGACTGGGTCGCACTCGGCACACGCGCGTTGACATCCGCGGCAGGCTGGACCGTTCGTGGATTGGAGCGGTGTGCCGGGAGATCAAGCAGCGCAACCCGGACGTTATCATGACGCATGGCTTCAACGCCCACTTCGTGGCCTGGACCTGCCAGCGGCGGCTGAGTCGGCGTCTGCCAGTTGTCTGTTCCTATCACGGGCCGTATCATCCAGCCAGCCTCAGAACGTATCTGTTCGGATTCGCTTTCCAACGGTTTACGGAGTACTTCCTGCGGCGTTATGCGCTGGCGGTCGTGGCAGTAGCGCACCACGCCAAGGCGCGGCTGGTGCGGCGCGGAGCTCTGGCAGAGAAGATCACAGTCATCCATAACGGGATTGACGAGAATTCTCCTTCCGTCTCCCTAGCAGTGGCGCGGACAGAGTACCGTGCCCGGTGGGGAGTTGCCCCGGACGAATTCCTGATCGGTTCCGTGGGGAGACTGGATCCAGTAAAGGGTTTTTGTGATTTGATCAAGGGGTTTGGCAACGCCGCCCAACGGCTGCCAAGGCTGCGACTCGTGATCGCCGGAGACGGTCCTCAACGGCCAGCCCTCGAGAACTTTATCCGCGCTTGTGGGGTAGAGGATCGCATACGGCTCTTGGGCACGGTTTCCGGTGCGGCGGCGATGTTGTCTGCCTTCGACCTGCATGTGGTGGCTTCCCCTCCCCTAATGCCATTCGATCGCGTTGCTGGAAGCGATGCGTGCCGGCTTACCTATCATCGCTACCGATGTGGGTGGAAACCCGGAGTCCATCACGCATGAGCAGGAGGGCCTGAAACTCTGTGCCGCCGGGCAACCCGGAGCGCTTGGGGGGCGCCATCGAGCGACTGTTCGCTGCCCCGGAAATGTGTCGTCGTTTGGGCGATGCGGCCCGCCAGCGGTCCCTGCGTGAGTTCACGCAGGATGTCATGCTCAAGAAGACGGCTGACTGGTTGCTGGCTTGTGCGGAGAAAGCGCGCGTGCGCAGCCAGCTTTTAAACCACCAATAGCGCAGTTGGCCCGGCCGCGAAAAAGCGCAAGGAGCAGTCAACCCCGCCGCACAACCACAGATGAGTCGAGATTGACACAGATGGGGTAGGTGACGTTCAGGCCGCGCGAGCGGACGCCACGAGCGATTGCTTGCGTTACGCTGAAGTGTATTACGGCCGAGCGCGGTGCCACAGTGCGCTCGGCTCTTTACGTCTGGTGGACTTTTAACTCCAACTACTCTAAAACATCCCTTTTATATCGCCCCCCAAGGCGCCAATCAAACTGGGGCAGCCCCCCCCCATGATCTCTCGCAGACTGAAGGCGACGTTCTTCACTTGCTTTGGGCCCGCTATGTGGCTCAACGGCTGCTTGTACCGAGCGCGCCGTGCCCCCAAAAAGGGCACTGTTAGAGTTCAGTTAGGACCAGGCCAGAAAAACTACCGGGGAGGCTGGATCAACGTGGACGCTAACTTTCTGACAGCAAAGTGCGACGTATGGGCTGATTTACGTAACCATTTGCCTTTCCTCTGTGGCACCGTAGACGCTTTCTACTCACACCATGTAGTCGAACACCTCCCCAATGCTTTGCTGTCCTTTCATTTTCGCGAGCTTTACCGTTGTTTGAAGCCTGCAGGTGTGTTCCGAGTCGGTGTCCCACGGGGACTCTGCGATGCGGAAATACATTGAAGGAGACTTCATGTGGTTCGATGATTTCCCAGACAAGCGCGGTAGCATGGGCGGCCGGCTCGTGAACTTCCTCCTCTGCCGGAACGAGCACCTGACCATCCTGACACACTCCTATCTCCAGGATTCTCGCTGCGTGGTTTTCTTTCCTGATGTGACGCCCCGGAGATGTTCGACCCCACCGGCTTCCCGCAGTGGTTTGGTGCGCAGGTCATGGCCAGTGAGTGGGAGAGCACCCCGACATGCCACACACATTGCTCGTCGAGGGCCAAGAAGCCCCACGCCTGATGCGCCGTTGATATCTCCGTCCTCATCTTCATGCCTACTTCTAACTTTGATGCGCGTTATTTTTTTTTGCGGCGGCTTTTCAGTGTCGAACCTCCGGCTTCAGCCTTGGCTGACATTGTCGGAAGTGGGGCAACGGCTGGCTGCCCGTGCCCATGATGTGATGCTGGCCACCGACTGCTCCGAGGATGCGGCAGATTGCCTGTGCCGGTGCAGGTTTTCCCGAGCCTGCGTGGAACATTCGTCCGACATCTTGCGCTGGCTTGAGGCTCGCACGCCCGACCGGGTCGTAACGTCCGTTACGCCATTAGCCTGGCGACCGCAGCGTGGCACTGGCAGTTGAGCCGGGGTAAGGCGTGGGGCTACCTGGCGTACGCGCTTTATAGCGGCCGCGAATTCAAGACCGCCTGGCCATATCTTACGCCGCGAGACCGCTGGAGCTATGGACGGACTCTGCTGGTGCCGGGCTGGCTCTGGTGTCGCCACCTCCGCCAACGCTTTGCTGGCGTCATCTGCCAGTCCGGTCGCACGGCACAACGCCTTGGGCTCAAGAACACCTCCCTCACCCCCTCCGAGGGGGAGAGGGCAAGGCTGAGGGAGACACACTCTGCCCTCTCCCATCTCCCATCTGCTGTCTCCGAAAATACCTCATCATTTCACCCGGCATTGATCTGAATGCTTGGCGGCCAGCCGAGCCGCCTGCTCAGAAGCCCAGTTCAGACACTTTCCTTTACCTCGGGAGCGCCCGTCCAATTCGTGGTTACACAGTCCTGCTGGAGGCGATGAAGAGGCTCCGGGGCACATCAAGTTCGTGTGCTGGCCCGCGGCTTAACAGCGCCGGGGAGGGAGAATTGAAAAGAGGATTGGAGGCTGCCGTCTGATTGACCGCGTAACCGTAATAGGCGGCTGGCAGACAGCGGAACAACTGAAGGCGGAAATCCAGTCGGCACTGGCTGTGGTGCTGCCCTTTGTGTTGGTGCCGTCAGAAGTGCCGGTGTCCGTGCTGGAAGTCATCGGGTGCGGGACGCCAGTGATTGTGACCGACATTGACGGGTTGCCAGAGACCGTTGGGGGTGCCGGGGCGGTTGTGCCGCCAGCGGATGCAACGCGGCTCGCTGAAGCAATGCTCGCTTTAGTGGACGGGCCGCGCAAAGTTGCCGCGTTGCGGCAAGCCTGTCTGCGGCGGCGTGAGACATTCCGAGACTGGGACGCGGTTGCCGAAGGCTGGGCTGCCGCTCTGCGGCTGTGATTCCTCGATTCAGATGGATGGCACGAAGTTACTGTTCTTTGTGGGTGCTGATGGTGCCGGCAAGAGTACACTCGCCCGGTTCGCCGTTGAAGAACTGAGCCGGCGTGGCCAGCGCGCTGTGCTGGTCTGGTCGAGGTTCAACAATTTCTTGTCCAAGCCGCTGCTCGCTCTGGCCCGGCTGAGCGGGCACACCCTCCGCGAGACGCATGATGGCGCGCACTTCGGCTACCACGATTTCGATCGCTCGCCATTCTACAAATACCCTTTTATCCTTACCGAGGCTGTGGATGTGAACCTGGCAACTGCGTTCCGGCTGCGGAAGATGCAGCGGCAGGCGGAGGTGTTGGTGTTTGAGCGCAGTCCGTGGGACACGCTGGCGGATGTGATCCTGGATACCGGATGCGAGGCATTGGAGCATAATGTCCTTGGGCGCTGGATGACGGCGCTGGTCCGCAATCGAGGCAGGGTCTTGTGGGTTTCGCGGTTCGCAGGCCGCGATTCTGAGCGCGCGGCCCGCCATGAAGTATTACCGGAAGCTGGCGCGGAAGATTGAGATCTACGAAAGGCTGGCCCGGATACACAGGTGGAGCGTGCTCAGCAATGACCGTCCATTGGAGACGGTGATCGCGGAACTGCGCGGCATCCTTTGAAGCTGCGGAAATAATGGAGGCTAATCACCATGGCTAAGGGTCTGCCCCGGGTGCTGGTCGTCTGTGCCGCTGGCGGCCATTTGCAGGATGCGCTCCTGGCTACTGCAGGCGGACCCATGGAACGGGTGCTTGCCACCTTTGCCCTGCCGCACCTGCGCGAGCAGGCAGGCACCGAGCACATTCGCTTCCTGATCGATCCCCACACCAGCCTGGGAAAGGACGTGGTCAATGCCCTGCAGAGCCTCTGGCTGATGTTACGTGTGCGACCGCAGGTGGTCCTGTCCACAGGGGCAGGCATCGCTGTTCCATGCGCACTCATCGGCAAGGCCATGGGCGCAAAGCTCGTCTTCATCGAACTCGCAGCCTCCGTTCATGACTTGTCCCGGACCTGCAGATTTCTTTGTCATTGTCACCAGTCTCCCGATCTGGGACTGCTCCGGTCTGCGTGAACCAGCAATCCACGCGCGCGCGCGCGGATGGGAGGGTGTGCCCTATGATCCTCGTCCTGCAGTGAGGCATAAAACCCTTATTCGTTCGAGCGGCTGGCGCGCGCGGTTGACGATCTGGCGGGACGTCACGGCTGGGGACGTGTTCATGCAAGTGGGAAACACGTCCTACAAGCCGAGGCACTGCCGATCTGCTTTGTTCGTGCCCCGCACGGAGGTTACCGCGATGGTCCGCGCCTGTGAGTTGATGATCGTCCAAGGCGGGACTGGCAGTATCCACGAGGGCTTGGCAGCCGGAAAGCCTGTGGTCGCCGTGCCCCGACGGCCCAGTTGGGCGAGATCTGGGGATCGTCAGGAGGATCTCGTGCGGGCCATGGAGGCACAGGGGCGCGTCCTGGGGGTCTATGAGATCGGCCAACTTGAGGCCGTGATCGAGCATGCACGCACTTTCCGCGCCGCCCCGGGGCCAGGGAATCGGATCCCTTTACTGGTTCGCAACTTCCTGGAATCGTTGCCGTGATGGCTGCTTTTGCGTGGCCACTCGTCAGGATAGCGGTCGAGTACCAGTTCGAAACGCGGGAGAAGAAGCGACAGGAGCGCAGCTTGCCGATCCAACCATGAACAGAGAAGAGCCAGTCCGCATGCGGTTGCTTATAACGGGAGGATCGGGCTTCATTGGTACGAACCTGGTAGAGCGGCTGCGGACAACCGGGCATGAGGTTGTGAAGATGTGGACAGCCGGCCTCTGCTCAATCCCGGCCACGCTCACTCGTACGTGGAGGTGGATCTGCTCGAACCGGCCAAGCTGGCGGAGATAGTCAACAGTTTTGCCCCGACGCACGTCGTGCATCTGGCCGCGCGCACGGACCTCGTCGAAGGGCGGAGGGACTTGGAATATGCGGCCAATACCGCAGGGAGCGGGATCTGGTGGTCGCCCTCCGTTGCGCCCCGACGGTGAAGCGCTGCGTCTTTTCCTCGACAAAGCTGGTCTGTCGCAATGGTTGCACGCCGCCGGACTGCGGCGAGTATTGTCCGGACACGATTTACGGGGAAAGCAAGGCAGCAATGGAACGCGAACTGCAGAGCATGGCTCCGACCCCTTTTGCCTGGTGCATTGTTCGTCGACCTCCATCTGGGGGCCATGGTTTGGCGTGCCTTATCGCGGCTTCTTCCTGTCCATCGCGCGCGGGCGATATTGCCATCTCGGCAGTGTGGATCCGCCCCGTTCATTCGGCTACGTGGGAAATGTCGTCGAGCAAATCCTGAAGTTGTTGGAAGCGGATGCGGCACGCATCCACAAACGCGTGTTTTATTTCTCCGACTATGAGCAGTATTCCATCCGGATCTGGGCAGATACGATCGGGAAGCACCTCGGCAAGCCGGCGATTCGTACCCTGCCCGAACCGCTGGTTTGGACGGCGGCGCGGGCTGGCGACCTGGAGAGCGGTTGGTTGAAGAATCCCCCGCTGACCACCTTCCGGCTCCGAAACATGCGCACGGACACTTCCGGTGTTCCGATGGATGAAACGCGGGCGGTTGTTGGTATGTGCCGTTTACCCTGGAACAGGGCGTTGACAAAACGATTGGCTGGTTGCGTCAACAGAACATGATCTGAATTGATGAGTCTGACGCGCTCCTGGTGACCACTCCCCACTGGGAACGTGCGTTTCTGATGCGGATTTTGCTTCTCAACCAGACGTTTCACCCGGACGTGATGGCGACGGGGCAGTACTTGACCGAGGTCGCCGTGCGTTGGTCGAGCGCGGCCACCAGGTTACGGTGGTCACCAGCCGGCGCGCTTACGACCACCCCGAACGCAATTTCCGAAGTCGCGAAACCTGGCGCGGCATCCGCATTTACCGCGTTGGTTCCACGGGTTTTGGCAAAGGAGCCAAATGGCGGCGGGCGGCGGACTTTGCCAGCTTCATGGTGGCTTGCTGCTGGCGCCTGGCCTGGCTGCCGCGGCACGACGTGGTGGTGGCATTAACTACCCCACCCCTGATCTCTTTCATTGGCGCCTGGCGCGCCCGGCTTTGGCGGGCTTATTTCTTTTATTGGGTCATGGATTTCAATCCGGACGAAGCCATTGCCGCCGGATGGCTGCGCGCCGGTTCGCTCGCCGGCCGGCTGCTGGATTGGATGTCGCGCTTCAGCCTGCGCCGGGCCCAGCAAGATCATCGCTCTGGATCGCTTCATGCGGGACCGGATCGTGGCCAAAGGGATTCCCGGCGAAGGTGGCCGTGATTCCTCCCTGGTCTCAAGAGACGTAAGTGCAGTTATATGCGGCGGGCCGGGAGCGATTCCGCAAGGCGCACGGGTTGGAAGACAAGTTCGTGGTGATGTATTCCGGCAACCACAGCCCCGTCCATCCGCTGGATACGCTGCTGGCGGCGGCCGCAGCTTGCGAAACGATCCGGGAATTGCGTTCTGCTTCGTCGGCGGCGGCAGTGAGTGGCGCAGGATTGCAGAAACGCAGAAAGCAGAAAGCAGAGATCAGAAATCGGAAGTCGGGAATGAGGGATCGGGGAATGGAACTCTATCAACCATCAACTCTCAAACGAGTCCTCGCCTCCTTTGCCTGCCATATCAGCCGCTGGATCAATTGGCGGCGTCGCTGTCGGCCGCGGACCTTCACGTGACGGTGATGGGCAACGCCTTTGTGGGGCTGGTGCATCCCTGCAAGATCTATAACATTCTTAGCGTGGGAGCGCCGGTTTTGTATATTGGGCCGGAGCCCAGTCATGTCACAGAGATTCTCGCACGGGCCGGAGGTGAACAGTTGTGGGGCGCAGCGGCGCACGGGGAAGTGGAGAAGGTCGTCGGTCACATCCAGCGTATTCGCAAGGCTGCACTCAAGCGCACAGGCAACGAATTCAGTAAGCTCGCTGCAGAATTCAGCAAGGAGAAGCGGCTCCCCGAGTTGGTGAAGGTGATAACCGCCAAGGCCTAAGTGCGGATTTTAGCCCGCGTTGCGCTTCTTGCCTCTCTATCTGCCGGGTGCTGGATAACTCTTTGTCGGCGCCGCCGGTCGCGCGTGGCACGCCGCCGGGCTGGGATGGCAAGGCGGCGGAGAGGATTGTGGAGGTGGTTCTTGGAAAATGCTGAAATGGGAAAGCAGAAAGCAGAAAGGGCCAGTCACGAAAAGCAGAAAGCAGAAAGCAGAAAGTAGAAATGGGGGTCGCGTCCTGAAAAGGTGACAAGCTGAAACGCTGAAAAACTGAAATGCTGAAAGCGGAAAGCACTGCCCCGCTAAAGGATAAAGGCGCTCTTCAAAGTAGAAAGCAGAAAGCAGAAACTAGTGATTTCTGACTGCGGAGCACGGACTGCTGACTACGGGATTACAGGACTGCGGGTTATCTTTGCGCATGGGATTGCAATTGCCAGCCAGCGCCAAAAGGCTTAGTGTTTGCGCATGACAGCAGTGGAAGCTCAATGGAGCCCTGTGCAACACCTGATTCTGGGCGACGACCCACAGTTGCGAATCTATGCGGAGGTCTCAGTTTGGTTCAAGAAAATTGAGCTGTTCCGCAAAGGCGAAGACGAACGCATGTTCCTCCAGGAGCCGACTCCGGAAGACCTGGCCGTCCACAAGACCTTGCTCCAACGGTTGATCACCGATGGGGATCATTTGCTGTCCCTGATCCGACAAATGGGTTTGCCCGAAAACATCGAAGGGATAAAACCAGAGGACGTGGCGGCGACCATCGAGACTCTGCGCGACACCTACCGGGGCTGGCACGAAGCAATACCCGCAGAGAAACGGGACCAAATGCTGAGAGAAGTTTTCCCTGATGTCACGTAATCCACTGATCGAGGCGATTCTTAATTGACGCATTTCCCAATAGATTACTGTAAACAGATGGGCTACACGCAAACACATTATTACGAAAGGATCATCCAGAGGCAAATTCGCGCCGGTCGAGCCTCGAACAAAAGTGAGGTCATTCATCAGGCGCTGGCCTTGCTGGACGCCGTCACGCGGGGCCAGGGTCCTGCCGGCGCGACTTTCCGCAACGCGGATGAACTGGAAGCCCTGCTGTTGCAGGCTGGGCCGGCCATGGCCATGACCGCCGAACGCAAGGCGCGCAGCTACGGGCATTGAAGGGGCGGATAAAGGATAAAGGCTAAAGTCGCTCTTCAAAGCAGAAAGCAGAAAGCAGAAATGGGGGCGGCGGTGTGTGGCTGAAAAGGTGACAAGCTGAAACGCTGAAAAACTGAAATGCTGAAAGCGGAAAGCACTGCCATTTGACGTTTGCGCTCTGTTCCCAGTTGAATTAGGATGGCGTAGTAGATAAGGCACGAAGAAAGACAGTTGTATGCTCGCTCGCTATTTGGACGCCGCCATGGAGATCGCCACGTATGAGATCGTTGAGGATGACAGCTCATATTGGGGCGAGATTCCCGGATACCAGGGTGTGTGGGCTAAGGAGAAAACTTTGCCGGTCTGCCAGCGCGAATTGCGCGAAGCCCTTAGCGATTGGATTGCCTTGCGCCTCCGGCTCGGATTGGAGATACCGGAACTCGGTCAGATGAATCTCAATCAAATCGGCAGCGTGGCGCATGCCTAAACTCCCGCCGGTCTCGCGCCGCAAGTTTATCAGCCGCTTGCGCGAGCTTGGTTTCGACGGTCCATATGCCGGTGGCAAGCATCCCCAAATGCGCCGGGGCGAGGTCACCCTGATCATTCCCAACGTACACGAAGGCGAGATCGGTCCGGGCTTTCTAACCCGCCTGCTGCGGCAAGCCGGAGTTACCCGTGAGGCGTGGCTGGGTGAACGGTAATCTGCAAGCCTCCTTACAGCTTTTGCCTCTGAGGATTTCTACTTTCTGCTTTCTGCTTTCGCAGTTTTGACTGACGCTGCTTCCGGCTTGCCGCCTTGCGGCTTTTCGCCTAAAGTAAAACTATGAGCAGCGTAGTTGAATCATCGCCCCCGGCCGTCCCGCAGACCCGCCGGCTTTACACCTACGATGAGCTGGTCGCCGAAATGCCGGAGACCAACCAACCCCATGAATTGTGGGATGGAGAACTGATTATGGCCCCAGCGCCCTTTTTTGATCACCAAAAGACCGTCTTGCGCTTCTATCGCAGGCTGGATGACTGGGTTTCGTCCCGAAACCTGGGCGAAGTTATCGCCTCTCCCATTGACATGGTGCTCTCGCCCCATCGGGTGGTCCAGCCCGACGTGGCCTTTATCTCCAAGGAAAGGCTGGCCATCATCCAGCGGGCCATCATGGGGCCGGCGGACCTGGTCGCGGAAGTCGTTTCCCTGGGGGGACGCAACCGCGATCGGATTGAGAAGCGGGACTGTATGAGCAGCATGGGGTGAAGGAGTATTGGATCATTGATCCCGAACCCGAGACGGTGGAGGTCCTGGCGCTGGTCAACGGGCGCTACGAATTGGTCCAGCGCAGCTCTTCCCGGTGAAACGGCAGCGTCGCGCTTGCTGGCCGGCTTTGAGGTTTCCGTCAGCTACCTCTTCCGAGGCGTGACCTAAAGGATAAAGTCGCTCTTCAAAGCAGAAAGCAGAAAACAGAAAGCTGAAATCGAAGATCAGAGGTCAGAGGACGGGCGGGAGATCAGAAAGCAGAAATCAGAAAGGGGCCAAAGCCAAAGCAGAAATGTGGAAAGCAGAAAGCTGAAATGGGGGGGGTGTCAGCATTTCAGTTTTCAGCGGTTTGTCTTTGATCAATTTCTGCTTTCTGCTTTCTGCTTTCTGCTTTCTCTTTCTGCTTTCTGCTTTCGGGCATCTGACTTCTGATTTCTGACTTCTGATGTCTGTCCTCTGTCCTCTGGTTTCCGTCATCCTCCCCATCCGCGACGAGGCGCCCTCCGTTGAGGAGACGCTGCGCGCAGTGCTGGCCCAGGACTACCCGCGGGAACAGTTGGAGGTGCTGGCCGTGGACGGGATGTCTGGGGACGGCACGCGGGATATCGTCCAACGCCTGGCGGGGCAAGATCCTCGGCTGAGAATGCTGGACAATCCCAAGCGCATTACGCCGGCGGCACTGAACCTCGGCATCCGCGCCGCGCGCGGCGACGTAATCATTCGCGTGGATGGCCACGGCGTGGTGCCGCCCAGTTATGTGCGGGAATGCGTGGAGATGATGGGGGAAATGCTGAAAGTAGAAAGCAGAAAGCAGAAAGCAGCTACATCAAATGAGGAAAGCAGAAAGCAGAAAGCAGCTACATCAAATGAGGAAAGCAGAAAGCAAAAAGCAGAAATGGGGACTGTGAGACCACCAGACGACGAGACTACGGGACTAGAGGACAGAGGTCAGTGGTCAGTGGTCAGTGGTCTGCCCTCCGTCTTCCGTCCGCTGGCCGTGGGGGGCGCCTGGGATTGCGTGGGGCGGGGCACGGTGGGGGCGGCTATCGCGCTGGCGACCAGCTCCAGGTTCGGCGTGGGGGGATCGCGCTACCGCACCTGCAGCCCGGAGAAGCAGCCGGTGCCGACTGACTCGGTCCCGTTTTGGGCCATGCCGCGCGAGGTCTTCGAACGCATCGGATTGTTCCGGGAGGAAATGCTCTGCCACGAGGACTACGAGTTCAGCTACCGTCTGCGCCGCGCGGGCGGCATGATCCTCCTGCTTCCCTGGCTCCGGTCGAAGTACTACGTGCGCTCGACGCTCGGCAGTCTGGCGCGCCAGTATTGGCGATACGGCGTCTGGAAGGGGCGGTTTCTGTGCTCGTATCCGGGGTCGCTCGCAGCGCGGCACCTGGTCCCGCCCGTGTTTGTCGCCGCGCTGTTGATCACCCTTGTCGCCGCCCTCGCAGGCACCGCCGGGCAGATCAGTGCTGGTATTCTGCTCGGCACTTACCTTTTTTCCTGGCCGCGGCCTCGTTCAGCCTCAGAACTCGTGAGCCGTGCGCTCGGATTAGAGTGGAACAGGGGACTGACGTGAGCCCCCTCCCCATGAACCTCGGCTCGACAGACGGCCCCCTCTCCCCGTCCCTCTCCCCCGTGGAGGGGGAGAGGGTGCCCTTCAGGGCGGGAGAGGGGTCCTCGGCAGGCTCGCCCACTTTCCACGGCCCGGGAGGTCTGGGCCGGCCCTCGCCCCAGATCCCGCTGGCCCATCTGCGCTCTGCTCCCGCTGGTCCTGGCAACCTTGCACCTCTGCTGGGGCGCCGGTGTCTGGGCGGGCCTGCTTCGCGGGAAAGTCCCTGGCGCCCCACCCCAACTCTGAGCCCGCTGCCCTTTTCACTTTGGTCGCCTCAGGTCGAAAGTCTGCTTCTGTGATTTCTGCCTTGGAATTTTCTGCTTTCTGCTCTTGAACCTCCTCATCACAGGTGGCAGCGGCTTCATCGGCACCCGCCTGGTCGGCGAATTGCTGGAGGCCGGACACGAAGTTACGATCTTCGATATGGCCGCCAGCGCGGCCCATCCCGACCGGTGTATCCGGGGCGATGTGCGTGACCGCCAAGCGTTGACGGCGGCGGCCGCCGGCCGGGACGCGATCATCCACCTGGCGGCGGAACATCGCGACGACGCGCGTTCTGCCGCACTCTCCGACGAGGTGAATGTGGGCGGGGCCGAAAACGTGGTCGCCGCCGCCCGGGAGGCGAACTGCCGGCGCATCATCTTCGTCAGCAGCGTCGCGGTCTATCCGCTCAATGTGCGCGAATCCACGGAAGACGACGCTCCCCGGCCCTACAACCGTTACGGAGAGAGCAAGCTTCGGGCGGAGCAGGTTTTCCGGCAATGGGCGCTGAGCACGCCCGGGCGCGACGCTGGTCATGGTGCGCGCCTGCGTGGTGTTTGGCGAGGGCAACCGCGGCAACGTTTACAATCTGCTTCGTCAGATTCAGCGCCGCCGGTTTGTGATGGTGGGCCGCGGCCGCAACCGCAAGTCCATGGCCTACGTCGGCAACCTCACACGCTTCCTGGCAAGGTGCCTGGCGGCTCCGCCGGGGGTCCACCTTTACAATTACGCGGACAAGCCGGACCTCTCCACTGCCGAGTTGGTCAAGGTGGCGAGTCGCGCCCTGGGCCGCGAAGCCGGCCAGATGCGCTTGCCTTACTTGGTGGGCTTGGCCGGCGGCTTCGCCTATGACGCGCTGGCGCGGTTGACGGGCCGCGATTACCCCCTGAGCTCGGCCCGCATCCGGAAATTCTGCGCCGAAACCACCGTGTCAACCCGGCGGCTGGAAGAAACCGGCTTCGTCCGCCCGTATGCTTTGACCGAGGCGCTGGTGCAGACGATTCGGCATGAGTTTCCGCGGAGTGGTGCGTCCTGACTCGTAATTCCAACTCGCTTTCAAGATGAAACCAGCGGGAGATAAGTTGGGCGTCTTCTCCCTCTCCTCCTTTGGACTTTGGAGGAGAGGGCTGGGGAGAGGAGGCCGTTAATCTCATTTTGCTCGTAACCTTGAATAATCATTGACTGCTCTGCCGAAAAGCCTGTTCGCCCGGTTTTGGCCCGCGGCCCTGTACGCCCTGCCGCTGGCCTGGCTGTGGTGGATGCTCATCAACCAGCTCTGGGTGCCGTGGAGCACCAATCCGCAATATGCTTACGGCATGGCAGTCCCGTTCCTTTGCGCGTATCTGATCTGGAGAAAAGCAGAAAGCAGACAAGCAGAAAGCAGAAAGCAGACAGGAGAAAGCAGAAAGCAGAAAGCAGAAAGTAGAAAGCGGAGAACAGAAGACCGAAGACAGAAGACAGAAGGCCGAGGACGGAGGGCAGGGGGGCAGTGGTCAGTGGTCAGTGGTCAGTCCTCCCGTTATCCTGTGGTCTCTTGCCTTCTGCGCACTGCTCTATTTCCCGACGCGGCTGGTTCAGGAGGCGAATCCGGAATGGAGCCTGGTCAGTTGGGCGCTCGCCCTCGAGGTGATCGGCCTGACGCTGCTCACAATCCATCTGGTCAGTGGTCAGTGGTCAATGGTCCGTGGTCAGAAGTCAGAAGTCATTAGCCCATCTTCCCTTTCGCCATTTCAGCTTTCAGCTTTCAGGTTTTCAGATTTTGTCTTCCCTACTTGCTTCTTCCTCGTCGCGGTGCCCTGGCCGTACTTCATCGAGAGCCCGGTTATCCAGGCCCTGACGCGCCTGAACACCGCCTTCGCGATCGAGATTCTCGGCTTCTTCAATATCACGGCACTCCAACAGGGCAACGTCATCGAGCTCCGCACGGGCGAAGTGGGCATTGACGAAGCCTGCAGCGGGATCCGGTCCCTCCAGGCGACGCTGATGCTTTCCTTGTTCTTTGGGGGGCTCTACTCGCTGGCAGCCAGGCGCCGGGTGCTGCTGGTGGTCTCCGGCTTCGGGCTGGCGTTCCTGTTCAATGTCGGCCGGACCACGCTGCTCACGTGGGTGGCGGCGCGCGATGGCGTGAATGCCATCAGTCATTGGCACGATCCGGCGGGGGTCACCATTCTGGTGGGCTGCTTTCTCGGCCTTTGGCTGATCGCGCAGGCGCTTCAAAAAGCAGAAAGCAGAAAGCAGAAAGCAGAGAACAAAAAGCAAGAAGCAGAAAGCAAAAAGCAGAAATGGGACGGAGGACAGAGGACGGAGGACGGAGGACAGGGGACGGAGGACAGACATCAGAAGACAGAGATCAGAAGTCAGAAATCAGAAGACGGAGGACAGGGGACAGAGGTCAGGGGTGGCGGTTTCAGCGTTTCAGCGTTTCAGCGTTTCAGCATTTTCCTCACCGCGTGGCTGGTGGTGGTCGAACTCGGCGTCGAGCTGTGGTATCGCCACCTCGAAGCGGCGTTGCCGGCGCAAACCACCTGGCATGTGGCCTGGCCGGTCGAGCAAGCGGGATTCCGCGACGTGCCCATCGCGCAGCAAGCCAAGGAGATGCTGCGCTATGACGAGGCCAGGCAGGCGCAGTGGACGGCGGCCAACGGCGCCCAGTGGCAACTGTCGTGGTTTTACTGGAAACCGGGAAAAGCCGCGGGGTATCTGGCCAAGAGCCACAATCCCCTGGTGTGCATGCCGGCGACCGGATACAGCATTTCGGCGATCTCACCGCCGCAGTTGGGTGATGTAAACGGACTGCGCTTCCCCTTTCGCATCTACAGTTTTGAACGAGAGGGGAAGCACAGTTCACGTCCTTTACAGCCGCTGGGACGACCGGGCGGCGGAGCAGTCGTTTGGCACCGAGGGCGTGACGGGATTCAGCCGACTGCGCAGCGTTTGGAGCGGGCGAGGGAACCACGGCCAGCGGGTGATTGGCCTGGCGCTCTGGGACGCGCCCGATGCCCTCGGCGTGCGGGAACAGTTGCTTGGGCAACTCCAAAAAGTCCTGGTGCCCGACCCGTTGCGATGAGGTATTGGCCGCATCCATGCGCTGCCCCCAAGTAGTGGCGCAAGCCTCCGGTTTGCCATGGTCCGAATAAGCCTCAGAACTCCTGAGCCGTCCGCTTGGCCTGGGATGGGTCGAGGAATTGACGTGAGCCCCTCACCCCCGGAGGGGGAGAGGGTGCCCTTCAGGGCGGGTGAGGGGTCGTCCGCAAACTCACCCCATTTCCACGGATCAGATGTGTGAGCCTCCGGCTTGTCCGCTGCTTCAAACGCTTCCTGTCCGCTCGCTTTTTTCCAAGGAGGTTCTGCTGCCAAGACTCATCGAGGAACTGGAGTCGGGTTGACCTGCTGCGGGCCCCTTCGGCAGCATAACGGTGAGTCTTTTCCCCTCAAGTCAGGGATATACACATCGGTAGAACCGGCTCATCACGGCTTCGGTCGGATCTTCAAAATCGAACAGGCCCGTCTCGCCCGCCCGGATGTTCGTCAGCGTGGTCCACGGACCGGCCACTGTGGGCGAGTATTGGATGGAAAACTGGAGGCCAGGTGTGCCGGAATAACCAATGTGGAAGTGCCGGTTGGGCAGGATCCTTGGCGGGCTGACGATGTTCAGCGAAATCGCATTGCCCAGAATCACCCTGACCACCACGTTTGGCGTGGTCGAGCCCCCGCGGCCATCGCTGATCGTGTACGTGAAGAGGTCCAGGCCCACGAAGTTGGTCACCGGCACGTAGGTGAGGTTGCTGCTGGTCAAACTGAGTGCGCCGCCGTTCGTGCTCGTGCCGCTCGTAGATACAACGGCGAGCGGGTCCCCGTCCGGGTCGCTGGCCCCGGCCAGCAACTCAGCGATCGCCAGCCGCAAAGGCTCGTTCTGGACCGTGGCTGGGTTCTTATCAGGGGCGTTCGGCGGCCGGTCCACGCTCACCAGGACCGCGGGGCTGCAGTTGGTGGCTCGTCCGCTGCTGTAAATCGCCCCGGCGGTCAGCGCGTAACTGCCGCCGGGCACATTGCTCCAGGTCAGACTGTACGGCAGCGTATTGTCTTCGCCCAGCTTCACGCCGTTGGCGTAAAACTCGACCCGGTTGATGCTGCTGGCGAAATCGAGGACGCTCGTCTCCAACTGGATGGTGGCCGGCGCGACGAAGGCGGCATTGTTGGTCGGCTGAACCACAGCAATGCTCGGCGCGCAGAAGATTTCGCAGGTTCCGTACACGACGCCGTTAGTGACCTGGCTGAGGTTGGGCAGATCCACATAACCGCCGCTGGCGATCACATCCGGGAGATTGGTGACGCAGTCAAAGTCGCCCGCCGGCTGGGTGTAACGTCCATCAACGTGAATGCGCACCGTGTAGATGCGGTTGGAATCCGGAGGGGTGAGGAAGTCGAAGCGGAGCCGATTGCTGCACGAGACTCCCAGGCCGGTTGTGTCAACCACCGACAGTTTTCCCAGGAAGACCGTTTGGCTGGCCGCCGGACGCGAGTCTGTCATCAATTCCACGCCGTAGGGATCCGTGTGGATTTTCAGCCATTTCGCGTTCGCATTCGTAGGCGCGTCGGACCACGTCACGTCTCGCGGGTCCAGCCCGTTCTCAGTCGCGCCCGCCACATGTTTTGGGTAGAAAACTCCGGCCCCGATTCCACTTCCTGGTGTCCAGTCGCTGTTCACAACTTCGACGACGTCAAAGGGAACAGCACCCGTCGGGGCGGCCAGGTGCGCCACCGTCCCCACGGCCGCCCGCGTGAAGGCGGTGAAATAGCCCAGGTTCACGTGCGCCAGCGTATCGTTCACCGAATGGTAATAGGGATTGAAATCCCCCGGGTAATCCTCTTCGGCATAGAGCGCGGGATACCCCTTGTTCCAAAAAGACGCATGGTCGCTCGCGCCATCAGCGTTGGGAGTAATGACCGGGGAGAGGCTAGTGCTCAGGCCGTAGGCGCTGACCACGTTGGTGAAAACCGAGGCAATGAACAGGTCATTGGAATAACCGGGGTTCCCAGTGGTGCGGGTGTGCAGGCGCAAGGCGGGACCACCGGAACCATCCCAGGCCAGCATATCCATGTTGAACACGGCCACGATGTTGTCTCCGGCCGCCGCGGCCTCGGCGGCATATTGCGCGCTCCCCAGCAATCCCTGTTCCTCGCCGGTGAAGAGGACGAACCGGACGGTGCGCTCGAAACGAAACTGCGCGAATATCTCCGCCGCCGTGAGAACGGCCACCGATCCACTGGCATTATCATCGGCGCCTGGCGCGCGCGCGCCGCCCGGCATATCGTCCAGATGCGCCGTGATCAGCACCAGCTCATTCGAGCGAACGGTCCCGGGCTGCGTGCCGATTACATTGCGATTGACGTACCCGCTCCGGCTCCAATTGTGATAGCGCACCTCCAGACCGAGCGCCTGCAGGCTTTCATACGCAAATTGAGTCGCCTTCTGCACCGGGGTGCCCGAGGCCGTGTGGCGGGTAGCCAACATATACGCATCACCGCCCACCGCCACGGGTTCTTCGCCACTGACTCGTCTAAGGAAGGAAAGCAAATCAGCCTGTTGCACGCGATTGATCATCTCGCTCACCAGCGCATCCGGACTGAACGCTTCGAAGTCCTTCTCCGCCCCGGCGTTCCCGCTCCGCCGGCTTCGCTGCTGCCAAACGATCGGGTCCCGGCTCAGGCGTTGAATCGCAAAACCCAACTCCGCCAGCTCCTCGGCCTCGGCCGGCGTGGCGCGCAGGACGAGCCGGATGCCGTCGTCATGCAAAACGGAATATCCCTCGGTTGCGGCGGCGGTTCTCGCTTCAGAACGTCTCTGGCGCGCCAGCACATATTCTTCCGCTCGCGCGTCTGAGTCCAGGATTCGATAGGGCCAGGGGGACTGGGCCAGACGGGATTCCGCGCAAATGACCAGCAGATACTCCTGCCCCAACGCATCCTGGAGCCAGGCATGAACGGGCAGATCAAGCCCCGTGACGGGGCTCATCAAATCCACGCTGGCCAAAACCTCAACCTCGGTGCCCTGCGCGAAGCTGCCAGGTGCCAGACATCCGAACAGGGCGCAAACCGGAACCAGCATCCAAAGCGGCCGCAGCGCCAGGCCGAGCCGCCAGTTTCTTTCAATAGGTTTCATGCAACCACATCCAGACCGTGAATCAGTTAAGCAGCTGCACAAGGCTGTTTGTCAATCCAGCTTAACCGGACCAGGCACGGCCGGCATGTTCAGGAATACGTAATGCTTCGGCCCTCCCGCAGGGACTCGATAGTTACCGGCCGCTTTTTCATGCCCGGAGGGTGCACCCTCTGGCCGGAGACACAAGATCAAACGAGAACAACAGAAATTTGCTGTATGTGGGTAGCCGTTATTTGCTCTGGCTAGGTCAAAATTGGCTCAAATGGCCTGGCAAAGAACTGTGAAAGAATGAAAGTAGTTGTTGACGAATTCGGCGCGATCTGCTAGAACCGCATTCTGTTGATGGGAATCCCGGGAGTATTGGGGTTCGAAGTGAACAAGTTAGAGAAAACAATTGAGCAAACAAGATGTGAGCTGAGAAGTGGAAAGGGAACTATGAAATCTTCCAAGAATCTAATCTTTGCGGTAGCGGCTATCGTGTGCCTTGCAGCCAGCCAGGTCGGGCTGACGTGGTCGTGTTCGATAACACTGGGTACTACGCATAACTTCCAGTCGGAATGTTGGGGGTGTAGGTGTAGTCGGGTGCACAGAGCTTCAGGTGCGCAGGCATTCCGAACCGGCTCGCAAGTCATTGGACCTATCGAGCGTCTCGCTTATGCTCGGCCTCAGGCAACCGGCGGGCAACTGATCAGTTACGCTGCAAGCTAGTCGGCGCCATGCCCGGCAGTTCCCTTTACACGATCTTTGGTGCTACGACCGACCTTGCCGGGGCTGTTATGCTTACACTTCAGTGGCCTCAACTGCACCTAGCGCTCAAGCACGTATCTACTATATTGCGATGGACTTGCCAGTTATCCGGTATCCGGCGTCAATTGGCATTATGATCAGAACTACTGACACGCCTTACAGCGCGGTTAAGCCCCGCAGCCGCTACCGAATGTTTACTGCGGGCGGACTAACATGCGCCGAATTGGGCTGCGAGAGTTCAACGATGGCCCACTCGGCTTGAAGGTTATTGCGGTTCCCGAGGCTGCCGTGTGGTTGACGAATGGCGTGATAGTTTTGGCTGTGGTTGGGTCTGGTGGCACTATCGCCGCAAGGCGCTGGCGGGGGTATAATCAGGCTCGCCTGAATTGCCTGCGTTTATTTCGTAAGAGGCCGCTTGAAAGAGCGGCCTTTTTGTTGGGCACGGCAGGGGAAGGGGAAAAGCAGAAAGTGGAAAGGAGAAAGCAGAAAACAGAAAGCAGAAAGCAGAAATGGGGAATGCGGGAGGATTAGAGAAGCAGAAATTGGGAAAGCAGAAAGCAGAAATGGGGAATACGGACTACGGGACCATCTGAAACGCTGAGACGCTGAAATGCTGAAACTGTTTCAAAGCAGAAAGTGGATTGCAGCGTTGTGATGTTTGCCTAGGATCGTTACCGTTTGAGGGTAATGTTTGAGTCTGTGCTGTTTCCATGGGCGATGAGTTGAGATCAGGGGTGGATGTGGCGGTTGAAGCTGGGCTTGCGGCTGGCCGGCCGGCACCAACGGCATCGTTGGCTGAAGAGTCCGCCAGCCGGGCGCCTTCCTGGATTGTTCTCACGGGCATTCTCCTGTTCGTCGGGCATCTGCCGCTGTTGGTGCTGTCACTCGATTGACCTGATGGGCCGGGAGCCCTATCAGTTTGCCCCGCTGGCCATAGCCGCGGCGCTTTTCCTGGTCTGGCATCGCCTCCGGCTTTCGACGGAGCCGGTGGAGCCGGGTTCGCCGTGGCTGACGCTTGCCTTCTTTGGCGTTGCGTTTTCGATGCTGTGTCTGGCGACGGCGATGTGGTCGCCGTGGCTGGGGATGATCTCGGCGTTGGTGACGGCGCTGGGGGTGGTCTGGGCAGTTGGCGGTGCGGGCCCTGGCGGTGAAGTTGTTCCCGAGCGCGCTGATGCTGATGACCCTGGTGCGTCCGCCCTTGAGCCTGGATGTTGATTTCACGCTGGGCCTGCGCCGGGTGGCGGTCCACTGCGCCAGTTGCCTGCTCGACTACCTGGGCGTGCTCCACCTCCTGTCCGGCAACGTCGTGGAAGTGACGGGCCGCCGGTTTTTCGTCGAGGATGCGTGCAGCGGGATCAACTCGGCTTTGTCGGTGGGTGCGTTTGCGCTTTTTTACACGCTGTGGCGATGCCGCCGTTGGTGGCAGGTGGCGGTGGTGTGGGCGGCCAGCCTCAGTTTTGTCCTGCTCGGGAATGTCATCCGCATCACGGTGGCGGTGACTTTGAGCCACCGTTACGGAATTGACCTGCTGTCCGGGTGGAAGCACCAGCTTTTCGGGCTGGTCCTGTTCGCCGCTTATCTTGGCCTGGTGGTCAGCGCGGATGTGTTCCTGGATTTCATCACGGCCAAGGCCGATTCCATTGAAGGCGGGCCGGCACTCGCCCCGGCTCGCGCGCGAGGCGAGTGGCTGGCCCTGCGGGGCCGATTGGCTGGGATGATTTCCCAGCTCGTCAAATCCCTCTCGCCGCGCTGGGCGTTGGGGGTGGGCATCGCCTTTGCCGTGCTCGCCCTGGCGCAGACGGCCCGCGCCTGGGTTCGCCACCAGCACCGTCCGCTGCAGGTGACGTCGGGTCTGCGGGCGGACGCCCGGTTTTCGCTCCCCGACCAGATCGGCGACTGGAAGCGCCTGGACCGGAACCAGCGCAACGTGAGTTCGCTCGAGTTGCGGGCCATCTATTCGGAGGTCTGGGCCTATCAGAATGGCCGGGTGATGGCCTTCGTGGCGTTGGACTACCCGTATGCGGGCCTGCACGATCTGACGCGCTGCTATCGCCTCAACGGGCTGGGATGCGGTTGAGTCGAAGCCCGTCAAGGCCACCGATCCTGCAGGCAAGCCCGTTGTCTATTTCGAGGTCGAGATGCGCAAGCAGCCGCTGACTTCCGGCTACCTGCTGTTCGGCGGCTTCACCGAAACCGGCGCAATGGGCCGGGGAAGACTTCAACCGTCTCATGCAAGCACGCTTTTCCGGCGGCGGCCGCATCACCCCCACGGCGACCTACCAGGTCCAGGTGCTCCATACGTCCCACGCTCCCTTGACCTCGGCGGAGAAGGGGCAGATGCTGCGCCTGTTTGCCGAAGCCCGGCAGTTGCTCGTGCAACAGGTGCTCGGCCAGTTGAAACGAAAGCCATGAGGTTCCTGCGGCGGTTCATCCGAAGACTGAAGCGGCGGATGCAGTGGCTCGGGGACTGGTGGCCATCGTGGCATGACTCCTGGAGGCCGGTCCGCCATGCCTGGCGGCGTTTGCGGGACGCGCTCAGGGAATGGTATGCGGGCCGGGACTGGCGTCGTTTGTGGCTGAGTCTGCCGGCCATCCTGGCCGGCGTTCTCTGGCTGGTCTTCGCCGTCTTGCTTCTGGCCTGGACACCGGGGCGAAAGAAAACCCAATACACCGCAGCCGCCAAGCAAGCCCTGGCCTCTCGCCACTATGAGCAGGCGTGCCTGGCCTTCGAACGGCTGTTGCAGATGGACAGGAAGTCAGAGCCCGCGCACGTCTTCGGTCTCGCTTCGGGCCTCGCAGGGGCTGGGGCACGGGGACGAGGTGGCGGCGTTGCTGGCCAGCATCGCCCCGCTCAACGCGTCCGGCTACGTGCCGGCCCACCTGGCACTGGCCCAGTCCATCTTCGCGAGCGCCAGCTCGAACCCGAGCTTGCTGCCGACGGCCGAGTCGCATCTGAAGCTGGCGCTGGCGGCGGAACCGAACAATATGGACGCGCGGCTGCTGCTCGGCGCGGTGTACGCCGAAATGGGCCAATGGACCTTGGCGCGTGAGCATCTGCAAAAGGCCTTTCCGGCACGGAGAGAGGCGGCGTTGATGCTGGCGCGCATTGCGGCCGCGCAGGGCGACCCGTCGGGCGCCCGCAAGTGGGCGCAGGACGCCCGCTCGGCCTTCAAAGCCCAGGTGAGTGCGAATCCGGGCGCGGTGCTCCCACGGGTTCGCTGGGCCGAGGCGACACTGCTCTTGGAGGAGTTTGCCGAGGCGCTGACCATCCTGGAAACCGGGATCACGCAGGCCGACGACCGGGTCTGTCGCGAGATGGCTTCGCAGGTTTGCGGAGCCTGGACCAGGAAGGTTGAGCGCGAGTCTCCCGCCGACCTGGGCACACGGTTGAGCCTGATTCAGCGCGGATTGGCATACGCCCCGAATAACCGCGAGTTGCTGATACGATTGGTGGATCTGAGCCACTTGACTGGCAAGGAGGCCGACACGGCGCGCGATCAGCTCAAGAAACTGCTGCTGGTTGGCGGCCGGGACACGGCGATTGTGCACTTTTGCCTGGGCAGCGACGCCTGGCAACGCGGGCAGCTCGATGAGGCGCGCCAGCATTTCACGCTGGCCTTCGAGCTGGCGCCGCAAATGCCCTATGTGGCCAACAACATGGCGAACATGCTGGCGACGGCCAACCCACCGGACTTGCCGCGAGCGCTCGCGATTATTCAGCCCCTGGCCGACAAGTTTCCCAATGACCCGCATCTGCTGGATACGCGTGGACAGATCCTGGTCAAGATGGGCCGATGGCAAGAGGCGGTGAAGTGCCTGGAACCTGCGTTGCCGTCGCTGTCCGCAAAGGCCACTACGCACCAGGCCCTGGCGGAAGCGTATCAACACCTCGGGCTCAAGGAGCTGGCGGAAGAACATCAACGCCTGGCCAAAGGGAAGTAGCCACGGAACCCATCGGGCCTTCAGCGCGCGTGTCATTAGAACATGGGCGCATCTCGACAGTCCCACCGGAGCGCCGACTTCAGTCGGCTTAGGGTGAACAGAGGCTAAGGGGGAACCGTTTTGACCTGCGCGAAGTTTAAGCCGACTGAAATCGGCGCTCCGATCTGGCGCGGTCCGGCAATGGTGATGCGCCCTTAGAACATTTATCTGCTTGCTTTACCTTGTCATTATGAGAGTGTAGCCCAAGTAGCACCGCATTTATGACGGACCAAGAGCCGACTCCGTTCCTGCGCGTGAGCAAGCAGCTCTCGCCTATTGTCGTCGCGGCCATCCTTACTGCGTTTGGAGCATCGCCCGGCACAGCCGCAACTCTGACCGTCACTAATGCTAACGACAGCGGCCCGGGCTCGCTCCGGGAGGCCATTTCCAACGCCAACGCCACCAACGGCCTGGACACGATTGTTTTTCAAATCCCCGGCACGGGCGTTCACACCATTGCCGTGGCTTCGGCCTTCCCCTCGATAACGGATCCCGTGGTAATCGACGGGACGACACAGCCCGGCTACACAAACCAGCCGGTGATCGAACTCAACGGCGCTAGCGCCTTGAACAGTGATGGTTTCCGACTCGTCGCCGGCAATAGCAAGATCCTGGGCCTGGCGATCAACCGATTTCCCGGGGCTGGCATACACATCGTGGCTCCCCTGGGGACAAACCAGATTCGGGCTAATTTCATCGGGTACTGACCCGACCGGCACTTTGAGCCGGGGCAACGGTGACTCGGGTGGTGTCTGGATCGAAGGTTCGCCGGGGAACACCATCGGCGGGACGGAAGCGCCGGATCGCAACTTGATCTCCGGCAACAAAGGCCCGGGTGTGTATTTGCTCAACTGCACTGGCAATGCCGTCCAGGGCAATTTCATTGGCACTTCGGTGACGGGGACCAACGCCCTGGGCAACACCAACAACGGCGTCACGATTAACAATGCCCCCGGGAACCTGGTGGGTGGGACAGTCGCCGGCGCGCGAAATGTCATTTCCGGCAATGGCGGGAGCGGGGTTTTCCTGAACGGGGCGGGCGCGGCGGCCAACCTGGTACAGGGTAACTACCTCGGCACGGACCTTAACGGCAGCGTCGCTATCGCTAATGCCGGCGACGGCGTGACCGTCAACGGCGCGCCGGCCAATACGATTGGTGGGCTGAGCGCCGGCGCCGGAAACGTGCTATCTGGCAACACCCAGGGCGGCGTGGGTCTTAAGGGCGCCGGGACGGACGGCAACCTGGTGCAAGGCAACTGGATCGGCACCGACGCCACGGGCCGGCTGGCGCTGGCGAATACCCTGTCCGGCATCACGATTTTCGGCGGGAACAGCAATCTGATTGGCGGGACCACCACGGCGGCGCGGAATGTTATCTCGGCCAACAAGCTGGCCGGCGTGTATGTGACGACCAACTCGGTGGGCAACGTAGTGCAGGGCAACTTTATCGGCGTGGACGCCACGGGCGCGACTCGCCTGGGCAACGCCCTCAACGGGATTTCCATTGATAGCGCCAGCTTCAACACGGTGGGCGGCACGACCGCCGGCGCGCGCAATATCATTTCCGGCAATACCAACTACGGCATCGAGATCTTTACTCCCGTGGCCACGGGCAACCTGGTCCAGGGCAATTACATCGGTCCGGACGTGTCCGGCCAAGCCGCGGTAGGCAACAAGCTATGCGGCATGCACATCCTCCAATCGCCGGGAAACACCATCGGCGGCGTCTTGACCGGGGCGGGCAATGTGATTTCCGGCAACACGCAGGACGGCATCTTTCTGGATGGGGCCAACGCGGCCAACAACCTGGTGCAGGGCAATTATATTGGGACGGCTGCCAGCGGGACGACTGGCCTCATGAACGTCCGGGCCGGAGTCGGTATTTCCGGCGCGCCGGCCAATACCATCGGAGGCACCGAGTCCGGTGCGGGCAACCTGATCTCAGCCAATGCTAATTCCAGCGGTGACGCCGGAATCTACCTGATCGGCAGCGGCGCCACTGGCAATCTCATCCAGGGCAACAAGATCGGGACGGATGTCACCGGCACCCTGGCGCTGGGTAACACGCATGAGGGTATTTATCTGGTACGGGCGCCAAGCAATACCATCGGCGGGGCGGTCTCCGGGGCTGGCAACCTGATTTCCGCCAACAAGACGCGCGGCATTTGGCTCACCAACGCCTCCGGGAATGTCATCCAGGGCAACTACATCGGCACCAAGATAGACGGGGTGAGCGGCTTGGGCAACGTGTTCCACGCCGTAGAGTGCGAGCTGAACGCCTGCAACAATACCATCGGCGGGACAGGAGCTGCCGGCAACCGGATTGCCTTCACCCAAACGATTTACGCGGGCGTGCGCATCAGGAACGGCAGCACCAACAACGCGATTCTCGGCAACGCTATCTTCTCCAACGGCGCTCTGGGTATTGATTTGGGGACTGCGGGCTTCACGGCCAACGACCCGTGTGATGCGGATGCCGGCGCCAACATGCTTCAGAATTTCCCATTGCTGGCCCAGGCCGTGAGCGGCAACGGCACTGGCGTCCGCGGCACTCTCAACAGCCGGCCCAACGAGGCGTTCCTGCTTCAGTTCTTCGCCAGCCCCGCCTGTGATTCTTCCGGCTACGGCGAAGGGCAGATTTACCTTGGCCAGCAAACGGTGGTCACCGACGCTAACTGCACCAACAGTTTTGTCGTTAGCCTACCCACCCAGCCTCCGCCCGGCTACGTCATCACCGCCACGGCCACGGATAGCGCCAACAACACCTCCGAATTTTCCGCCTGTGTTCCCGTGGGGCCGGTGCCGGCCTTGACCATCAGCCCCGCTGCGAATAACCAGGTGAGCCTGGCCTGGACGAACACGGCGACTGGGTTTGTCCTCAAGCAGACTGACAGTCTGTCCCCCGCCATCCAGTGGACCACGGCAACCAATGTCCCGGTTGTGGTCAATGGCCAGCTTGTCGTCACTGTATCCAGCGGCACAGGCAACCGGTTCTACCGGCTGAGCTTTGAGTAGTTTCAAACGGCAACCATCCTCCGATCCCCTGGGCCGACCAGTCGGAAGCCCTTTATGGGCCTGGCCTGCGGCAAGGGCGGTGGTCGTGCTACTCGTGGCCTGGTCGGCCGTTTGCCCGGCCCGGGCGCTGGCGCAAGCCTCCATGCTGACGATTCGCACCAACGGGCCGGCCACCAACCGATTCAACATTGCGTTCTTGTCCGAGGGGTATACCGCCGGCGACATGCTCAAGTATCTCCAGGACACGACGAATGCGCTGAATGCGCTGCTGTCTCGTCAGCCCTACCAGGAGTACTCGAGTTTCTTCAACGCGTTCGCCATCAAGACCAATTCGGTCGAATCCGGCTCGGACCACCCGAATCAGAACCTCTACGTCAACACCTACTTCAACAGTTTCTATGACAGCTCGGAAACTCTCATCACCATCCCGACCGATCACACCGGCCAGGGGCGGGTGGATGCGCTGTTGCAGGCCTTTGTGCCGAACTGCAAGCTGCCGGTTCTGCTGGTGAACGATACCAATTACGCCGGCGGCTCCGACGGGTTTGACCAGACGGCCATTGTCGCCACGACCTATGCGCTCCCGGGCATTCTCACCCACGAAACCGGCCACGTGGTCGCCAACCTCGGTGATGAATACGAATCTCCGTACCCGGACTTCCCCGACACCGAGGAGCCGAACACAACGCGGCAAACCAACCGGGCTTTGATCAAGTGGAACGCCTGGATTTCCCCCAGCACCCCCGTCCCCACCACGCCCCAGTATTCCTACCCCGGTGTCATTGGCCTGTTTGAAGGCGCGCACTATAACAGCACGGGTTGGTATCGCCCCAAGCTGGATTGCCTGATGCGCCACAACTATGTCCCCTTCTGCGAGGTTTGCGGCGAAGCGCTGGTGCTGGCGTTTTACAGGAATGTGCGGCCGGTGGACGCCTTCTCGCCCGCCAGCACCAGCCTGTCGGTCTCGAACACGCAAACCCTCGTGTTCAGCCTCACCCTGCTGCAGCCGGCGACGCACAACCTCAGCGTGCAATGGCACACGAACAGCGCAGCCGTTGCGGGTGCGACCAACTCGACCTTCACGCTTTCGCCGCAGGCCCTCGGCTACGGGAACCACCAGGTGAGCGCGGTGGTCCGCGACAACACTGCGCTGGTGCGTAACGACCCCACCCACCTGCTGACGCAAACGGTTACCTGGGCGGTGAACGTAAGCATCCCCCAACTGCGGCTGGATTCGCCGCTCTGGCTGACCAGTGGGAAATTCGCCTTCCGCATTGTCGGGTATGCCCCGCAAGGAGTTGTCATCCAGAGCACCACAAACCTGGTGAACTGGCTGCCGCTGGTTACCAATTCTCTGGCGGGCGGCCAGCTCTGGTACACCAATTCTACGGCCGGCAGCTTTCCCCCAAGGTGCTACCGGGCCGTCACGCCACCCTGACTTCCCTCCGGGTTTCTCCCGGGCTTCCCCGCCAATTAAAAAGGCGCGAGCGGATGCTCGCGCCTCGCAAATTCTTTGACCCCGGCTATTTCTCCCGGCGCAGCCGGCGCCTCAGGAGCAGCATGCCCAGCCCGCCCATGATGGAGAGCGTGACGGTCGAGGGTTCGGGCACGACTGCCTCCATATACGCCCCAAAGCTCATCGTGGCGACCGAGTTCGTCTGCAGCGTCCAGCTACTCCCGCTATACGACCAGTAGTCGTCATAATTCTGCCCCACCGTCGGTGGCGAGTAGAGGTCCACACCCACGGAATCCGTCCCGCCCATTCCGGAGAACTCAACGCTCCAGGTCATCTCGTCCGCCGGTATAAACAGGCCCCAGCTAGGAAAATCTGATCCTGCCGTGAAGACAAACGTGCTCCGGGGGGTTGGGTTTGGCACCGAAAACCAGCCGCTGTCGAAGAAGTTGGTCCCCGGGGCCACGTAGCCGCTAAAGAGATCGCCATTGTTCTCGTAAAACCGCACGCGGGCCTGAATCGTTCCGGCGAAACTGGTGGGGCTCGCTGTATTGGTGCCCCAAAACTCGAAGGAAAACAAGGTCAACATTCGCTCGGTGCCGGCCAGCATAATCTGGTCGCCGACCTCGGTTGTGCCCGGGTTGAAGCGAGTCACCAGGTCGTTGGTTGAGTTGGCGTAAATGACTGCCGCCTGCAGCGAGCCGGCGAGCAGCATCCCGACCACGCTGGCAATCAAAAACACGTTCAATTTGAGCAACGTTCTCATAAGCAGTTTGTCTCGATTCGGAAGCATGACACCACAATTACTCGAACTTCGCCACGATTCTAGCGAGCCTGGCCCCGTTGTCAACAGGATTATCACTTTTTTTTGCAGTGATTTGTGCCCAAAATGGCTGGCATCCAGCCCGAAATCAGCGGGTTCTCATTGACGAACAGGGCTGGTCGGGAATTTAATCGTGGCGCGTTGTATTTATGAAGAAAGTTATCCTGGCAGGCGTGGCGGTGATGCTTGGGCTTCTGGGCCTCTGGTTTTATGGCCGCCCGGCTTACCGGCGCCACCAGGAGACGCGGGCGGTCGAACGGGCCCAAAGCCAACTGGCCAAGGGCGATTATCGCAATGCCTCGCTCAGCGCCCGGCAGGCGTTGCGGGCGAACCCGAACAACCTGGAGGCCTGCCGCATCGTCGCCAGTCTGGCGGAACGGGCCCGCTCTCCCTACGTTTTGGACTGGCGGCGCCGGATCGTGGACCTGGCCCCGACGGTCGAAAACAAGCTCATGCTGGCCTCCAGCGCCCTGCGCGCACAGGGCCCGCCCTACCCGCTGGCGGCACAGACCCTGGAGGAACTGAGAAACTCGGCGCAGAATGTGGCTGCTTACCACGCGGTTTCGGCTGAGCTGGCCCTCCGCCTCAAGAAGACCACCGAGGCCCTGGCCCAGTTTGAAGAAGCCAGCCGGCTCGAACCGACCAATGAGCTGCATCGGTTGAACCTGGCGGTCCTGCAGCTCCAGTCCACCAATGCGGTCGCCGCAACCGCCGCGCGGGCCACGCTCGAACGCCTGCGCACCAGCACCAATGTCGGCCCGGTCGCCCTTCGCTGGCTGGTGGCGGAGAGTCTCGGGCGAAATGACCTTCCCGCCGCCGAGCGGTTTTCCCGGCAGCTCCTGGCCGATCCGCGTTCGCTGCCGGATGACCGGTTGCAGCATCTGACCATCCTGCAACAATCCAAGAATCCAGAGTTTGGCCCGTATCTGGCCGCGCTGCAGAAGAACGCGCTCACCAATGCCGTCGAGATTTACGGGATTTCGGCCTGGCTGATCAGCAACGGTCGGGCCGGCGACGCGCTGGGATGGCTGACGAATTGCCCCGTGAAGGTACGGGGGGAACAGCCGGTGCCCTTGGCGCTGGTAGATTGCTACCTGGCAACGAAAGACTGGGAGGGGCTGGAGACCTCGCTGCAGGGGCAGAAGTGGGGCGATCTCGAGTTCCTGCGGCTAGCCTTTCTTTCGCGCACGGCGGCGGAGCAGAATCAGAGGCTGGCCGCCGACGCGCGGTGGCGAACGGCCTTGCGGGAAGCGGGCGACCGTCTGGGGCCGTTGACGTCCATGCTGGGCATGGCCACCACTTGGGGCCGGCAGCAGGCGAAGGAGGATTTGCTGTGGCAGATTGCCCAGCGCTTTCCGAAGGAACGCTGGGCGTTGCGCGAGCTGGAGCGGATGTATCTCGGGGCAGGCAATACGCGTGGGTTGAACAAAGTGTACTCGATGATGGCCAGCTACGCCCCGCAGAATTTCGTGGCCCAGAACAATCTGGCGGCGACTTCCCTGCTGCTCAACCTGAACCTGGCCAAGGCCCACGAGTCGGCCAAGGAACTGTTTTCGCAGCGTCCGCAAGAGGCCGTCGTTGCTTCCACCTACGCCTACTCCCTTCACCTGCAGGGGCGGACCAGGGAAGGATTGGCTGTGCTGGCGAAACTGAAAGGCGACGCGCTCGAAAGCCCTTCCGTGGCGCTGTATTACGGGCTCCTGCTGTCGGAAACCGGCGAGACCAACAAGGCCGGCAAGTACTTGGACCTTGCCCAGAAGTCCAATCTCTTGCCGGAAGAGAAGGTGCTGCTGACCCAGGCGCTGCAGCGGTAAGGAATGGTTGCGGGGGCTGGATTTGTTCCCCGTCACGCAGTAATTCTCGCTGATTCAGCCCGATTTGCAAGGTTAATTTTACATACCGGAGCGAAAAGTTGCAGGCCATTTCTTGCCATTTGGTGTCCGTTTTGGTGTCCGCCGTGTGCGAGGGCTAAGAGTAATGGTGTATTATGAATAGTATGCTTTAGAAGTAGGTTAGCTTACTTAAACGGGGTCACCTGGTGTCGGTTCGGGTGTGGGGGCTGTACAGTAGCCTCCGACGCTCTGGTGTTGCATCTGGTGTCCGTTTTGGTGTCCGTCTCACTGAGGTTACAAACCGTCTCCGGTTTTGGTGTCCGTTGCTTGGCGGGTTCCGGACTGATCCTCAGCTAGTGGGACCGTGCGATTTGTCCGGGTGAGCGGGGCGGGCGGCGGCGGCGGTCTGTGAGCGAGAGCTCGCGCCGCCGGCGGACACTTGGGTTGACGGACTCGCCGCGCTGTTCGGGTGGGCAGGTGGAACGGGCAGGTTGCCAGCGACTGGGGTAAGGACGAGGTTCTACAGGAAGGATATGAAGAAGACTGTTACGCCCCGTTCGGTTGAGCTCGACACGCTGTTGACGCTCGAAGAGGCGGCTGCTCTGTGGCGATTAAGTCCCGAGGAACTGTCTGCCAAGTCCAAGGGGCGCAACGCCAAGATTCCCGGGATCTGGATCAACTCGCGGCTGGTGAGGTTTCATCCGCGCATGATGTTCGCGAAGGTGGCGCGCGACAACGGTGTTCCAATGGACGTAATCATGGGGGCGCTCAATGTGCGTCCACTGGACGGGATTCCGATTCCGGCGCCGCAGACGTGGCCGGCCCAATGAGGCCATAGCTGAAAGCTGGTGTTACAGATGCGCCAAGCCAAACAGTAACCGGTCTGCGATTACGCAGTGGGACGCAAATGTCTCCTGCTGGGAAAAGGCCCGGGACGATTCAGTCCCACTGCCGAAAGACTTAAATACCCATGCCGCCTGCCCTGTGCATGGCAGAACGGATTCGCATTGACCACGGTAGCTTTGCAGCGGGGAAACGGAAGATCGAACAGTGGAAAGTCCCGAAGACGGTGAAGGTCGAAATGCTTCGCTTTTTGGACGAGCTCGGGTTGGGCAAGGTCAACCGGGGGAAAAGGATTTCGCTGTCACGCCAGTTGAAGTATTTGCACGCGCTCAGAGCGCCCCTTGAATTCTTTAACAAGCCCACCGTCAGTTTGGCCTTGCGCGACATTGAAACCTTTGAACGTGCGCTGGGTTCAGGTCGCCTGGCTAACCGCCTCACTGGAAAACCCTTTGCCCATAGCACCCAAGTCGACATGCGCATGCTCCTGAAGATCTTCTTGCGTTGGCGACTGGGCCCGGTGAAGGCGGATTCCTTGACTGGCTGGCTCGACACTCGCTATCGACCCAAGACGCCCGATTTCTTGAAGGAGGCCGAGGTGGAGCGGCTTTACAGGGATTGCCGAAAGGCTGAACAACGATTCTTGATCGCCATCTTGTTTGATAGCGGTGCGCGGGCCGAGGAATTCCACAACATTCGCTTCGAGGACATTTACCTCCCGGAGGGAAAGGAGAATGTCGTCAGGATCGCCCTCAAGCAGGAATACTCCAAAACGCTGGGCCGGACGATTGCGCTGTATTGGAAATTCTCGCTCGAAGCGGTGAAGGAATACTTGACGGAGCGGATTGCCGAAGGTATCAAACCAGCCGAACCAGTGTTCGCTGGCAACTATGCTGCTACTCGGAAGTTTCTGCGACGGCTCGGGCAAAGGGTGCTCAATCGTCCCGTCCATTACCATCTATTCAGGCATTCCTCGACCACCTTTTATGCGACCAAGCTCAACCGGCAGGAACTGTGCTACCGCTACGGGTGGAAATTTAGCAGCAACATGCCGGACGTTTACATCTCCCGGGCCGGGATGGAAACCAAACAACTGGACGAGAAAGTCACCCAAACTGAATTGGCTATTTTGAAGGACGACCTAGTCAAAATGGAACAGGCCAACAAGGTCAAGGATTACCGCATCAGGCAGCTGGAGGAGGCGATCCAACTGATGCAGGAGAACCTGGATGGCGTTGCCAAAGTACTCGGTTTGAAGCCTACGGTCGAGGATGTGGAAGCTGCGTTGCAGAGGAAAGCGCGACCTCGTCTGCTAGGCGCGTCTGGGATGGAAGAGCTGAGTGGGACGGAAATCGTGCATCGTCTAGGAAGGTCTCCCCACCAAGAAGCTCGTCGACGCGTTGACCAGGACGACATCCCGTCCCGTTGACCATGTGCCGGAATTACGGGGTTCGCTGGAGGTCCTCTCATGCGCATGCCGAATCGAATCCCATGCCAGTGCAAATGTGGGAGACCGCGAGCATGGCTCTATCTGGAGCCGACTGTGGAAGAACCGCAAGGTCGTGGTAGGCTTCTGGCAGGAAGAGTCCGTACAGCGAAGGACAGGTGTTCTTGCGAAGTGAAAAGAGTTTCTTCTGCCTCGGACAGTTGGCAAAGCATTAGCTCAACAGGCATGGGCTGCACGGAGGCCGGGGATTGAGCATCTTTTCGGTGCCGGTCCCGCTACCCGGCGGACACGGAACCCGATTTGTGATTGCCCTGAACGGCCCAGCATGTGGCAGAAGTCATTGACGCCTTGCCCACCACCAAGGGTTTTGTCCGAGTTTTTGACTAATTGCTGCTAGGCGAAGCGAGGGGGGGCTTCTATGATTTCCCACCACTGAAACTAAGACATGCGAAGCTTGGAAGCAAACACCCCAAGGCACGGCGTTTCCCAACAAGGGACGGAAGAAGCTTTGACAATTCAACTCGCAACTCAAACACGTGAACCAATCAGGACCCGTTTTCCCCGGGCCGATCAACTGCAACAACAAGAGAGAACCTGCTTATGACCTCTGCAACACCACCCACAACGGGAGGAGTGACCCGCCGCCAATTCATCACCGCCACCGCCATTTCGGGCGCCGGGCTGCTCCTGGCCGGCAATGCCCCGGCCCAATCTGCGACACTCGACGGCTCAGGGGGGCGAAAGAGGCGCTTCGCATTGGTGGGCGTCGGCGGCCGCTCCGGGATGTATCGTGAAACCGTGCTCAAAACCCATGCCCCCCACTGCGAAATGGTCGGCTATTGCGACATCAATGTGGGCCGCTTGAAACTCGCTCAGGCCAAGGCCAGGGAAATGGCCGGCGTCGAGGTGCCGGTCTTCGACGCCGGGAACTTCGATCGGATGGTGAGGGAAACCCGGCCGGACGTGGTAATCGTGACCACGAAGGACGCCACGCACAGCCAGTACGTCACCCGCGCGATGGAGCTGGGCTGCGACGTGATGACCGAGAAGCCGATGACCACCGATGAAAAGAAATGCCGGGCCATACTCGACACTCAGCGCAAGACTGGCCGCAAAGTCATCGTGACGTTCAACTACCGCTATTCCCCTCATCGCACGCAGGTGAAGGATCTCCTGATGAGCGGCGTCATTGGGGATGTGTTGTCCGTCGATTTCCACTGGCTGTTGGACACGGTTCACGGCGCGGACTACTTCCGGCGGTGGCATGCGAACAAAGCCAACTCCGGGGGCCTTATGGTGCATAAGGCGTCGCATCACTTCGACCTGATGAACTGGTGGCTCTCGGCGGTGCCCGCAATCGTGATGGCTAGCGGCAAGCGCGAGTTCTACACGCCACGGATGGCAAAGCGGCTCGGGCTGGAAAGCCACCACGAGCGTTGTCACACGTGCCCGGAAAAGGGTAAGTGCACCTTTGTGCTGGACCTCGCCCGCAACAAGAACCTCAAGGAGCTTTACCTGGACCAGGAGCGCTACGATGGCTATTTCCGCGACCGTTGCGTGTTCCGGCCCGATATTGATATCGAGGACACGATGAATGTCATCGTCCGCTACAATACCGGGGTGACGCTCAGCTATTCCCTCAACGCGTTCAACGCGTGGGAAGGCTACCACATCGCCTTCAACGGCACCAAGGGACGGCTCGAGCACGGCATGCAGGAGAAGGTGACGGTGTTTGGCGACGGCAACACGCCCGGGGCGGTCAAGCCAGAGGGGACGTTCATTCGCGTCTTCCCCCTGCGGGCGCCGGCCTACGAGGTGAAGCTGTGGCCTTCGGGCGAGGGTGGTCATGCGGGCGGCGACAGCGTTATGCTGGATGATTTGTTCCTGCCGCTCCCGCCGGCGGACAAGTACCTGCGGGCATCGGATCATCGGGGTGGGGCGTATGCGATCCTGACGGGCGTGGCCGCCAACCACTCCTTCCTCAGCGGCAAGGCAGTGGAAATCGCAGACCTTGTTCCAAACCTTGAGATGCCGGAGTATCCGGCCATGCCGTCGCATGAATCTCCCGTCCCTATGCCGCCAAAGGCCTGATAAGCCGTGATCTATGAAACTGAATAATCCTGCCACCGGAGCGGTTATCGTTGCCGCGGCTTTTTGGACCTCCTCATTTGGAGCGCTCGGTGCCGACACGGAAATCGTGTTTCACGACGACTTCTCCGCCATGGAAGTCGGCATGGTCTCTGCTGGTGTCATCGGCGCCGAAGCGGAGTATCACTATTTCCCACAGACGGCGCAGCATGGAAATTGGCAAGTGTCCTGTTACCGTAGTGAGGCCTCGCAGCGGGCCTGGCGGGTGATCCGCGAGGACGGTTTCGGGCCGAAGCTGATGCTGCAAGCCAGCACCTCGAGCCGGGCCGAGTCGGCCTACACGCATCCTATCCTCGTTGCCGGCGACGTGCTCTGGCGCGATTACACCCTTTCGGTCGCTTTCACGCCGGAAAGCAACGAGAACTGGAGCGGCGCAGTCTTCCGCTACCGGAATGACCGCTGCCTCTATTTCTTCGGCGTCAAAGAGGACAAGGCCTGCCTGCTCCTGCTGAACCATGGGACCGGCTATCGGAAGTCCACGGTGAAAATCCTGGCGGAGAAGCCTTATGCCTATGCGCCCGGCGCTCAACTTACGGCTGTCGTCAAGGTCAAAGGGAATCATATCCGTGGCGAGCTTCCCAACGGTCTGGTGCTGGAGGCGGATGACAGCACCTTTACACATGGCCGCATCGGGCTCCTGGCGGACGTGCCGACGAGGTTCAGCCAGGTCACGGTCACCATGTCACCCGAGAGCAAGGCCCTCGCGGAAAAGCAAATCGCCGGGCGCCAGCAGGAGGAGGCGCGCCTGCAGGCGGCCAATCCGAGAATGGTCCCATGGAAGAAAATCTCCACCACCGGGTTCGGCACAGGCCGCGCTGTCCGCTTCGGTGATTTGGATGGGGACGGGAAGATCGATGTCCTGATCGCGCAAGTCAAAAACCATGGCCCGAAAGATCGCAATTCCGAGGTCGGTTGCCTGACCGCGATGACTTTTGATGGCAAGATGCTCTGGCAAAGCGGCGAGCCGGACCTGTGGCAACGGCTTACCGGCGATGTGGCATGCCAGATTCACGACGTTGACCACGATGGCAAGTGCGAAGTGATCTACTGCCGTGATTTCGAGTTGGTCATCGCCGACGGCGCCACCGGCAAGGTCAAGCACAAGATCAAAACGCCCGTTTCGCCTCCCCGGCAAGGCCGGGGCGATCCAATCAACAAGTTCGACCGCATTCTCGGCGATTCCCTCTATTTTCTGGATTTGCGTGGAACGGGATGGCCGAGCGACATCATCCTCAAGGACCGCTATAGCCACATCTACGCCTATAACGACAAACTCGAACCACTGTGGGATGTCACATGCAATACGGGACATTATGGCTGGGCTTACGATGTGGATGGCGATGGAAAAGACGAATTCGCCATTGGCTACAGCCTCCTCGGTCACGATGGTAGGATCATCTGGTCTCTGGATAAAAAGATACAGGATCACGCGGACGCGGTGGCGATCGTGAAGCTGAACCCGGCGGACCGCGAACCGGTTCTCTTCTGCGCGGCCAGCGATGAGGGCGCTTTCTGGACTGACCTGACGGGCGATGTTCTCAGGCACCTCCATCTGGGGCACGTCCAAAGCCCTTCCATCGCCAACTACCGCGACGATCTTCCCGGGCTCGAAACGGTCACGGTGAATTTTCACGCAAACCAGGGCATCATCAACTTCTACGATTCAAAAATGAACGTATACCAGGACTGCGAGCCGATGCAGCACGGCAGCATGATGTTGCCCCTGAATTGGACCGGCAAGAGCGAGGAGTATTTCGTCATCTCCGCCAATGTCGATGAAGGCGTCTATGACGGTTGGGGAAGGCAGGTGCTGAGATTCCCAGCGGATGGACACCCCGAGCTGTGCTACGACGTGCTCGACCTCACGGGTGATTGCCGCGATGAGATCGTGGTGTGGGACCCGGAAGAAATGTGGGTTTACACCCAGGCCGACAACCCGAAAGCCGGCAGGCTTTACAGGCCGAAGCGCAATCCACTCTTCAACCACTCTAATTACCAGGCCACGGTGTCTCTGCCGGGCTGGTCGGAATAGGTTGGAGGCTGCCCTGTTCATGAAACAAACGACGAACCATCTTGTGAAGTTGAACCGCTGGCTCACGCACCTTATTTATCTGACAGCAGCGCTGGCCTTCTTCTCGCGGACGACCGCGGCGCAACCCGCCGCCGGGACAGTGGACCCTAACGGCG
>CAWGGD010000024.1:0-473812 GCA_963822005.1 uncultured Verrucomicrobiae bacterium
CGCGTGGAACTGCCTCCCGATGAAGCCCCCTATTTTTCCCTACGCAAAGATGCCAAGAATGACTTCAAGCTGCCACCCGCGAAGGAAGGGGTGAAGGGAGAGGAACAAGAATCGGCTATCCAGCTCGTCGTGCGACGCGCGGTTGACATGATCCAGAAGCGCTTTGGCGGTACTGACGAGGCGATCCTATTGGTCGGGCATGGCAACAGCGGCAAGGCCCTGCTCAGAATGCTCACGGGGAACAAGCTGGCGGATATTCCGTCGATGGCGAATACGGGAATTTGGATGGTCGAGGAGCAGCCCAACGGCCGGTTCAAGCTGGAGGTGTACAACGACGCACCGTACAAAAGAGAGGGGGCGGCGTCTGCTCAACACCGGTAGTTCCAACTCCCGGTGGTCTGGGGCGGCGGTGGTCAGGGGGCGGTTGGGATGGATGGGCCGGGTTCGCGAGCAGAAAAAATCCCCGACCGGAGCCGGGGAGGTGTGACTTAGGCCGCCACTTGTTCGGCGGTGCGCGGCGGGCCGTCGTACTGGTGCGGGTTGGTTTCGGCCTCCGGGGCGGCGGGGCGGGCGGGCTTGGTGACGCCGGCAATGAAGCGCTCGACCAGTTTGATCGCGCTTTCCATGGAGCGGCAGGGGTAGCTGCGGACGTCTTTGTGGGTCGTGAGGGTGACCACGAAGTTGAGGACGCCCCGAGCGGGATTGCGGGGAGCGATGGTGACGGAGGGAGCTGCTGTAACGTTGTTGTTTTGATTTGTCGTGTTCATGTTTTTTTATTTGTTTCGGGCTCTTCGCCCTTTCACCGAAAAGCGCGGCGACTGCGGGCGGCCAGTGGGAGTGGTCTTCAGATCGCGACATGAAGTTGTTCGGGTAATTGTTTGAACAGGAAGTTGATGGATCAGACCTGCGGTTCCGTCCGCAGTAGCACTACCGGCACCGGCGCGACTGGCAACGGTCGGGTCGGAAGCTGCCGGGACAACATACCTCCCCTCCTCTGGAGGGAAGAGATGACCGCGAGGGAGTCTCCGCGGCTGCCAGCATCAAGGCGGCTGGAGGGTCAGGCTGAAGGAGAGGTCCAACACAAGTGAACTGCCGGAAGCACCGTTACAACTGCTAAGCCAAAGATGCTGATGAGGCTTAAACCAAAAGGTGCGCAGTCGGTTGCCCTGCTTCTGAATCGGGGCACACGGACATTCCAGACTGCCGGTGTACAGGCAGGGACCTACTCCTTCGTTGGGTTGCTCGAACGAAACATGGTAAACCCGTTATCCCGCCTCTCGGGAGGCAGGCTGGGCCGCAAGGCCGGCTGTGGGGGTGGCGGGCAGAGGAACGCTGGAAAAAGCCAAGGCCGTCCGGTAATGGGACGGATAGGGGTTGGAATATTACTCCGCCGCGAAAGCGGGCTGACTTCCAGCAGGTCGTGCGTTACGAGAGCGCGGGTAGAACCTTCCCCAGGAGGAAATCGCAAATGAACGTGGAGCGATCCATGTGTGCCTCCTCCGCCCGAGCACAGGAGTGGGACCAGATTGACTGGAACGGCTGTGAGCGACGGGTCCGAAGGCTGCAAGCTCGTATCGTAAAGGCCACACGGGAAGGCCTCTGGGGCAAGGTGCGAGCCTTGCAACGGTTGCTGACCCACTCGTTTAGCGGCAAAGCCTTGGCCGTGAAGCGGGTGACGGAAAATCAAGGCAAACGCACCGCGGGAGTGGACCACGTTCGGTGGCAGACGCCCGCGGCCAAATTCAAAGCGATCGGGACGTTGCGACGTCGGGGTTACCAACCGCTGCCCCTGCGGCGGGTGTATATCCCCAAGGCCAACGGCAAACGGCGAGCGCTCGGGATACCGACCATGGCGGACCGCGCCCAGCAGGCGTTACACTTGCAGGGCTTGGAACCGGTGGCGGAGACGAGGGCGGACCGGGATTCGTATGGCTTTCGGCCCAAACGCTCCACAGCGGACGCCATTGAGCAGTGCTTCAAGGTGCTGAGCAAGGCGGACAGCCCGGAGTGGGTATTGGAGGGCGACATCAAAGCGTGTTTCGATCAGATCAGCCATAGCTGGATGCAAGCTCATATCCCGATGGATAAAGAGGTGCTCCGGAAATGGCTCAAAGCTGGCTATGTGGAGGCGGGGGCATGGTATCCCACCGAGGCGGGCACGCCGCAGGGTGGGGTGGCCTCGCCGGCACTGGCGAACATGACCTTGGACGGGTTGGCGGCACTTCTGGCGCACCACTTCCCGCGGAAGCAGGTGCGGGGGGTGCGGCTCCGATCCAAGGTGCATCTGGTGCGGTATGCGGACGACTTCATCATTACCGGCAGGACCAAGGAACTGCTGGAGCAGGAAGTGCGGCCCCGAGTCGAGCAGTTTCTGAGCGACCGGGGTTTGCAGCTTTCGGCGGAGAAGACCCGCATTACGCATATTGGCCAGGGGATTGACTTCCTGGGCCAGCATCTCCGCAAGTTCGACGGTCGGCTGCTGGTGCAGCCGTCGAGGAAGAACACGCAGGTGTTTCTGGAGAAGGTCCGCCGGCTCATACAGGTCAATGGGAGCGTGGCGCAGGTGCGGTTGATTGGTTTGCTGAACCCGATCATCACGGGTTGGGTGAACTATCACCGGCATGTGTCGGCTAAGGGGACCTTTGGGCGGGTAGATCATGAAATTTGGCAGGCGTTATGGCGGTGGGCCAAGCGGCGGCATCCGCATCGGGGCTCGCGGTGGATCAAGCGACGGTATTTCCACCGGATCGGGTCCTGGGACTGGCGGTTTGCGGTCGCGAGTGGGAAGCGTCGAGATTCGGGCGAAACTCTCTGGCTCAAGTTAGTGAAAGCCCAGGAGACGCCGATTCGGCGCTTCGTCAAGGTGCAAGCGGAGGCGAATCCGTTTGCGCCCGAGTGGTCCGACTATTTTGAAGAGCGTGCATTCTTCAAGAGGTTGGGCATCCATCGCCGCGAAGCAGGGGTGAGTACGTCGTGTGAAACCGGTCCCGCGGGAGCGGGGCTTTGTCACGGCTCGAGCCGTATGAGGTGAGAATCTCCCGTACGGTTCCAAGGGGAGGGGGTGGCCGCAAGGCCATCCTCTTACCCGGCGGGCACCACCTGTCCTGGCCCCCTGATGAAAGCGGGCTGGTGGAGAGCGAGAGACTGAAGCCTCCTTGCAGCAGAGGAAGCACAACGCGGCAAAAAGATCTGAAAACGGGGCAAATGGGGGACAAACAGAAAGGGAAAGGGGGAAGGGCGAAGGGGCGGTCAGTAGTCGGTGATCAGTGGTCAGTAACCAGTAACCAGTGATCAGTGGTCGAGGTCGGGGAGTTGGAAATCCGAAGGCCGAAGCTCGAAATCCGAAACAAATCCGAAGGCCGAAATCCGAATGCCCCTCACCCCGTCCCTCTCCCCATCGAATGGGGAGAGGGTGAACTATTTTGGGGGCGTGTTACCCAGGGCGGCGCTCGTGCCTCACTTGCCCTGGGCTGATATATCCTTGCCCCGTTGGGGCGGCAAATGGAGCCGACTGACGTCGGCTGCTACATGGTGGGGACTAAGGGGCGCTCAATTTCCCGGAGGAAATTGAGAGGGATGTAATTACGAACGAAGAGTGCAGCCACGCCGGACGGCCAGCACAACTCCGAGACGGCTTCCCGGCGCTGGCTGGCACGACTGGCCAGGCGCGCTTGGGTTTGGCTATGTTTTGGGCAAACGCTGAGCGTCGCGCATGACGATGTCGGGCAACTTGCCGGGACAGGGGGAAATTTCGGCACTGCGAATATTGGCTGTAGGGATCATCAGGAGCCGGTCGCCGACTTGTAAAGCTAGGGCGGCTGAACTCAAAAACTTTTCAACGAGGTTGGCCATGTGAAAGCTGTCGGCCTGAGCTGGAAATTTGAAGTGGTCGTGAGTCCCGTCGGTGTAAGTGACGATTAGGTCATTGGTTTGTGATGTATTCATACGGTTGTTGGTGTTGTGGTCTGCCGCCTAACGCAAATCAACGATTATCTGAGCTAAAGTAAACTTCAACCGAGGGCTTGCTCCCGTCTTCCCTGAATCTTACCAGGGCAGAAAACCCTTTTGGCGCCCCGACATCCAGCCCACCCCATCGGTACTCGCCGTCCTGCAAGATCGCTGACTGCTGGTCAGCTTGAAACGGGTGCCGGTGAAAACGGCGTTCGCACTCCTCATTGGCCAGTCGCGCCGCAAGTTGAGCTGCCTCGCTCGCGGAAAGAGCGTGGGCGAGTTGCCGTGTGCTGTTCCCCACGACTCCACTGCCGGGTGAAGGTGAACAGCCGGCGAGCAGGCTGAGCCCCACCAGCAGGCCGCAGGCCGTTGCTAAGCTCGAAAACTTTGCGATGGCGTTCATCAGGCTGGAAGTTGCAGGCGGAGCGGGGCCCGCTCGGTGTCGCGCGCCAGGAAACGCATCCCGGCAAACCAGAAGATCGCCGCCAGGATGAATGTGCCACCGACCACGCTGAAGGCGAAGGTCATGTCGTAACGGTCCCCCAGGATCCCGATGACGACCGGGGATAGGACGTCGCCCAGGGCGTGGATGACGAGGATGTTGAGCGCGAACCCGGCGGCGCGGATCGAGGGAGGCGACACATTGGCCAGGATCGTGTTGGTGGGCCCGGTGTTGAAAAAAAGGCAGAAGCAGGCCACGAACAGCCAGACCCACGTCCAGGGGAAGGCGGCGTGCAACGTCAGCAGCATGAACGGGAACCCGACGAGCATGGCGATGGCCGAGACCAAAAAATAGGATCCCGGAATCCGCGCCCGCAACCGGTCGCCGGCGAGGCCGCCCAGCAAGGTCGCCGATATCCCCGCCACCACGATGATCGCCCCGAAGATCTCCGTCACGTGTCCCGGCGCGCCGGGCTTGCACTTCTTCAGGTAATACGGCATCCAAAACGCAATGCCCCCCATGGCAAAGGTCATGGCCGTCATGCCGAGGGTGCAGAGCACAAAAGAAGGTGTGCGCAGCAGCGTGCGGTAGTCTCGCCATTGCACCTTCCTTGGCTCAGCCTCGACGCCCAGCCCCAGGTCGGCCTGCCCGCGCGCTGGCTCCTTCATGAACAGGCTGCAGATGCCCAGCACCAGCCCTGGAGCCACCACCAGGTAAAACGCCCAGCGCCAACTCTCGGCGTGGATGCCCACCGTCTGCCCCATCCATGGCCCCAGGTTCGAACCCGCTACCCACGCTCCCAGAATATAGCCCACCGCTGTGCCCACTGGGATCGCCAGGTAGAACCGGGCCAGCACCTGGCCACGCTGTTTCACCGGGTACAGGTCGGAGAGCAACGTCGGGGCCACCGGCCCGTACGCCGCCTCGCCCACCCCCACCAGGCAACGCGTCAGGAGCATCCCGATAAACCCGCCGGCCAATCCGGACGCGCCGCTGGCCAGGCTCCAGAGGATCACCCCCACCCCGACCAGCATCCACCGCGAGCGCCGTTCCGCGAGCCGACCGAAGACCGGGGCGCCCACCATGTAGACCGCCATGAACGCCATCCCGAGCACCCCCAACAGAGCCAGTTCCGCCTTGAACCCAAGATGCGCCTGGCACCAGCCTTGAAACTGCAACAAGGCTGGTGAAACCGCCCCGCCCTGGCCCTTGGGAAAGAAGCTGTCCTGGATGTTGTCGATCACCGCCGCCAACACGTAACGGTCGATGTAGTTAAACAGGTTGATCAGCAGCAGCAGCGTCAGCGCCAGGCGCGCGCCAGCCAGCGGCGAATCCGGACTCCGAACTTTGGGCTCTGGTGTCATGGAGCGATAAAGGGGTCACCCATTAGATTGTCATCTTCTCACCCTGTCTTCTCGTACGGTCGGCACAAGGAAATGGCAAGGGCGACGATCTGCAATGCTCGATATGACATTCTCACTAACTGCCCCCGTTTTGTTCATAGATGGCGCGGAACTCAGCTTTCCGCACACGCTACGCGCGCAACCGGGCACGGTCTACGATAACTGACGTGACGGTCATGAGTGCGGTGGTGATAAGACCCAAGACTGCGCAGAGAATGAGCACGATGGATGCGATCCGCAAGCCCGGCCCCCCGAGGTCAAAGAAAAGGAACGCAATCCCCAAGGCACCGTAAGTAAGGCCCAGCCACAGTGCCAGGAAAGCGGGGGTCCCCAGAGTTCCTTTGGAAGAAGGATCGCGTTCACGGGGACGCCAAAGGGCAGAGGCAAGGATCGCGACGGCCATAAGGTCAAAGGCCACCACCGTGATGCCAAGAACACCTGCCGTCGGCCCAGCGTTAAAATGGTGGCCGGGGATGGCGGCCAACACCGATGGAATCACGCCGATGGGAATCAAGAGGGCGACAGCGACCAATAGTATGAAACCCGCCAAAAGGTTCCTGCGACAGCTTCTGCCGCGATTGCTGGAATCGGCCGTCGGAGTCCCCCCTAGTGGTGTTGCTGTGACTCTCTGTGCGATCATTGCTCCGACCACGCTGCCAAGGCAGCCAGAAGTCAGCACAGGAATGCCCACAGCCAGCGGTGTCCAGGGGACGATGCCCACCAGCAACGGGGCTACGGAGGCGACCAGCGTGGGTAATTTCGCCCAAAACCCGCGGCTCCCCCTGGGTGCGACCCAGAATTGGCAAAACGCAAGATACAGTGCGGCTGCGAAGCACGGAGCGATGAGTTCTCCCTTCGAATGTTCAAGAGCTGCCCCTGCTACGAAAGAAACCGGCAGTGCAGTGAAGCCCAGAAAGAGGGAAACTAGAACCATTCTGCCGACTTTGTAATGTTCTTTGTCCATAGCTCGACGGTAACAGAGGGTTGAGCGGGCAACTAATCGAAAGAAATGCAGTCAACATTGGTTAAAACGATGCGACCGAACGTTTCGTGCGGAAGGGCCTGGGGCGCTTCAGCGGGCCTTGCGTGGCTTGCGACGGGTCGGGCGAGAGCGGGGCGAGGATTTCGCCTTGGGCTTCTGAGGTTTGGGCGCCTGGCCTGAGAAATCGAATTCGACCTGGCCATCGTCGTCCAGCCAGTGCTGGATGAGGACTTTGACAGGGGCCTTGTCGGCGAGGTGGGGCGTCAGGGGTTGTGGGGGTTCTCCGGGCAGGTCCAGGAGCGCAAAGGCGAAGACGGGGCGGTGAAACCATTTCCGGAACTTGAGGCGGACGATGCGGTTCCAGAGAAGGTTTTCATAGCCGCCCATGCTGAAGGAGGCGATGAGTCCGCATTTGTACCCGGTGATTTGCGGGAGGTGCAGGAAGAATCCGACCGCGTTGAAGCCCTTTGGGCCTTTCTTGGTTCGATCGCGCTCCCCGACGGTGATCTGGGTGGAGTGGATGGTTCCCTTGCCTTTGGTGTGGAAGGTGGTGCAGGCCATGAGGCCGAACTCGGGCGGGAGCAAGCTGGCCGTTTCCGGCTTAAGCGTGATGAAGTAACGGCAGAGGTGTTTGAAAAATCGGCGCAGGTCCTTGTGGATAGCCTTTTCGAGATGGTCGTAGCTGCGTTCGATGCGTCGCCAGTCTTTGTCTTTGCCGAGGACGTCGTCGAGTGGTGGTCGGGTGGTGGAAACGATGAGGTCGCCCGGCTCCAGGAAATTGAAGTGCCTGGCTGACAGGCGGTGACGGGGGTAGTTGTGGATGAAGGTGCCGTGGCGGTAGCCCTCGGCATAGAGGGGATCTATGAGCTCGTCGAAGGCGGCGCCGTCGCGGCTGTGATGTAATCTGGGTTTTCCCTCCCTCGGGGGGTTGGTGTAACCGAAACGATAGAATCTGTGGCTCATACGCGTGTCTCTGAGTTGCCGTAGATTTTAATCTAACGCGCAAATGATACCAGAGTTTTGCCGGGTGGGTCTGAACAAATTGTTTGGTGTTACCGGGGGAATGTGCATTCCGACAGGATGATGATACTGCCCGGATGACGTTTTCGGCGTGATGGCATTCCGTCGGGAGGCACGTCTTTGCAGTAAGTCCCTTCCGGGGACGTAATGGGTTTCGGCTTTCTGTGATAAAAAGGACGCACAGATTATGAAAGCGTCCTCGAGCAAGCTGCCGGAATCTGTCAGAGGACTCGCGCCATGCGCGAGCTGTGTCGGCGCTTATGGGCGGGCGGGGAATGGTGGCCGGCGGCCGGTGACGAGTGGTCAGTCATCGGGTGTCGGCAAGCAGAGGTCAGAGGACGGAATTCAGGAGGATAGGAAGAGCAAAGGAGGAAGGGGGTTGATGTCCAGCGCCTGATGGCATGAACCACTTTCCTCTCAACGGGGAACCAGAGGGCGTCGAGTGGGCAACGCCGGCCGAGCTGGCGGCTTTCGCAGCTTTTCTTGGGGGTGGACGCAGATTGAGGGCAGCGCTGCTGTTTGTTGGACCCGGGCCGGGCGGCGGCAGTTCGGGGGCGACAGCAGAGGGTGGGGCTCGGATTCCGATATATCGCATCAGGCAGGAGAGCGTCAGGCGGCGCAAGGGGAGGTACGACCAAACGGAGGTATCTACGTGGCGGGTGTGGTTTGGGTTTGTGGAGGTCCTTCTGCCGGAATCTGTGGCGGCGGAGTACCTGATTCGCCTGATTCGGAGCGATGGCGCGGAGTTCGCCGCCGATGCCCTGACGGAGGCGGTCCGTAAGAGCATGCCGGGCGGGGGCGATAGGAGCGCGCAAACGGCCAGGGAAGTTCTGCATGGCGGGGAGGGCAGCGGGGATGGAGTTGAGACGCCGCGCGGCCGGGTGGGCGATGTGAATGAGCGGGATGTGATGTGGGACAAGACTCAGATCGCCGGGTGCTTGCGGGGGATGGCGAAGTTAAGGCGGGAGATCGGGAAGCATGAGGATGCGGGCGATTTGGGCGGTGATGCGTGTCAGCGCCTGAAGACGAAGTTGGAGGAACAGCAGGACTTGCTGGCAGCCAGTGCCAGGAAGGTCAAGGGGAAATGGGTGCCCAAGGCGTACCAGAAGGGGACTTTCAGCGAAAAGGCCAATGTCATTGGAAAACACTTCCGGAAGTTGCTGGGCGGGTACCTGCGGCAGAATTGCCGTCCGTTGTTCGACCACCTGAATGACCAGGAGGTTCTGCGGTACGGCGTTAGGAACTGGTACCGGCCGAAGCCGCGCATCAAATGGGAGGTTCAACTGATGGGGACGAAAAAAGGAACATAAAGTTCCGAAAAGGAACAACTTTTTCCGCCTTGGTGTTCTTTGAAGGCCCAGAGGCGTCCGAGCCCAGAAGGTCCGGACGCCTTTGTTTTTGGGCCGAATTAGCGATGCAGACAAAGAACATGCAGACGATAGCGAACGCTGGAAGCGGGGACGGTGCGAGCGGTGACGGGTTTCTGACGCGGCCCGGCCTGGCGGCGGCGCTTCAGGTTTCGGTTTGCACCGTGGACCGGATGGTGGCCAACGGGGATATCCCTTGCGTCAGGGTGCGCGGGCGGGTGCGGTTTTATCTGCGCGGATGTGATGGAGGCGTTGCGGAAGGGAAGTAGGAAGTTTGGGCGGGCCGCCGAGTTAACCGCAGAGGCCGCAAAGAGCGCAGAGAACACGAAGCAGGGGATCCACCTCACCCAACCCTCTCCCCAGAGCGGAGAGGGTGCCGCTGTGACGCGGCGGAATGGGGGTGCAGCATGAAGACCCTGATTGCGATTGATCCCGGGCTGTCGGGCGGCGTGGCGGTGTGGACGTTCGGGGTGGCGGGGTGCCGGCCATGCCGCGGACGGATGGTGACATCCTGGCTTTGGTGCGCGGGATTATGTCGGCGTCGGCCAAGTCTGGCGCGGAGACGGTTTGCGCGTTGGAGGCCGTGAGCGGGTTTGCCGGCAAGGCGCAGCCAGGCTCGGCCATGTTCAAATTTGGCGACCAGTTCGGCTTCCTCAAGGGGGTGCTCCAGACGCTGGGCATCCGGCTGGAACTGGTGCGCCCGCAAGTTTGGCAGAAGAGCGTTTGGCCTGGGCACGGCTTCGGCGTGCGCCTCCAAGACGATTTGGAAAAACAAGCTCAAGGCCGAGGCGCAACGGCGGTTCCCCCATTTGGAGGTCACCCTCAAGACAGCGGATGCGCTGCTCATCCTCGAATACGGCCTGATGAAGGGGCTTACCGCGAAACGCGAATACGCGAAGAGCCGGATTTAACCGCAGATGCAAAGACGCAGAGGAATTTTGGTGGCGGCGCTCAGAGCACTGAGCGCCCTGCCGAGAGCAGAAAACAACAACAACTAACGAAAGAGAGACAGCAGTATGATGATCAAAGGAAGCAACAAGAAGTTCGAGACGTGCCCTGAATTCAGCGGCAAGGCGGTGTGTGTGGACGTGACTCCGCTGCGCAAGCAGCAGAGTCAATTCGGCGAGCGCGACGTGTTCAAGATCGTGTTCGAGGTGGACCTGTTGAAGGAGGACGGCAGCCGGCTCTGCGTGTGGTCGAATAACTACACGCCGTCGCTGAACGAGAAGGCCAACTTCCGCAAGTTCCTGCGGGCGTGGTTCGGCCGCGACCTGATGGAGAGCGAGCTGGCCGAGTTCGACACCGAGACGCTGATCGGCAAGCCGGCGCAGCTCGTCGTGGTGCACGAGCACAAGGACGGGCAGGTGTACGCGAACATCGCGGCCTGCACGCCGGACAAGAGCGGGGCGCCGCTCAAGGCGAGCGGCAAGTTCACGCGCCGCAAGGACCGGCAGGAAGGGGGCGAGGCCGATGGGACGGGGGGCGGAGATCAGGGTGGCAGCGGGGGTGGCGGGTATCGGCGCGCCCAGGGCGCCGGCGCGGCCGGTGGCACCGACCATGGGGCGGTGAAGGTGCATGTCGGGAAATACAACGGCATCGAGCTGCGGGACCTGAACCCTGAGGCGGTCCAGGCGCTGGTGGACAAGTGGCTGCCGACGGCGAAGGCGAACGCCAAGCCGACGGCGGCGGACGGGCGGCTGATTGCCGCGCTGGAATGGTGGGCGGCGGAGCGCGAGAAGGCCGCCGATGACGTCCAGGACTAACCAAGGTTGAGGGCGCGGATGAGGTCGAGGGCGGAAATGCGAATCCACCGCAACCCTCTCCCCCAGCGGAGAGGGCGGCGTCAGGAGTGAGCGCCGTCACCTACGGCCTTCAATTTCAACGATCAACCAACGAGTAACGATATGACACTGATTAGCCGACAAGAGCCGAGCCATTGGTATTTGCGCGATGGGCGGCCGTTTCACGAGATCGCAAATAAGGACGGCACGGGCAACCGGGCAACCACACTGAGGGACGCGCGGAAGGTGATGGCCTTCCCCAGCGTGACCAACGTGCTGGGCGTGCTGGCCAAGCCGGGGCTGGATGCCTGGAAGATCGAGCAGGGCATCATGGCCGCACTGACGCTGCCGCGGCAACCGGATGAGCCGTTGGATGTTTTCGCCCGGCGCGTGGTCGAGGACATGGGGGCGCAGGTGGAGAAGGCCGCCGACTTCGGGTCGGCGATTCATAACGCGTGCGAGGTGTACGCGCTCAACAACGAGGTGCCCGACGGACAAGGGGTTGCTCGCGTTCTTCGAACCGTGGCGGCAGTGGTTCGATGAGAACGTGGAGCGGGTCGGGTGCGTCGAGCAGGTGTTCGTGCACTCGGAACTGGGGTACGCCGGGCGGGTGGACATGGTCGCGCTGCTCAAGGGTGGCGGATTCGCATGACTCCTATTGGGCGGTGGTGGATTTCAAAACGCAGAAGGTGAAGCGGTCGGCGAAGGGCGAGCCGAAGCCGGCGTTTTACGAGACCTGGCCGCTGCAACTGGCCGCCTACCGTCAGGCGGTGCTGGTGAGCGGGGCGAAGCATGTCACGGGGATGGTGTCGGTGGTGATTGATAGCGCCCAGCCGGGGCCGGTGCATGTGAAGCGGTGGGACGATGCCGATTACCTGTTCGGGTCGTTCGTGGCGGCGCTGGGGCTGTGGAAATACGTGAAGGGCTACGACCCCGTCCATCCGGGGCTGGCGTGCGACAAGCCCGCGTTGAACTAGGCGAGGGAGATGAATCCGATCCTTTATCCCGCGGAAGCGAAGAGGTTCGCCTGTCCAGGCCGGCGCGAGGAGGTGCTGCGCCGGATGTGGGCCGGCATGAGCACCAAGGAGATCGCGGCGGACCTCGGTATCAGCCCGAAGACGGTGGAGTACCACCGGGCCAGGCTGTATGCGCTGTTCGTGGTGCGCGATCCGGTGAGCTTATGCCGGCGGGCGATGGAGGCTGGCCTGCTGAAGGCAGAAAGCGGAAATCGGACTACAGGACCGCGAGACCACTGGACAACAGGGGAAGGGTGAAATGGAGTTGAAAGCTGCAATTGAGGAGGCGCGCGCGCAGCGCGAGCCGATCACGGCGAAGCGGTTCCTTCCGCCGGCCAAGCCGAGCCGCTGGTCGGCGGAAGAGCTGGCGAAAATGGACGCGCCGATTGACGAAGGCAATCGGTTCCTGGCGCTGGCGCATGGCGGACGCAATGTGTTCCTGACCGGCATGGCCGGGACGGGGAAGAGCTGGTTGCTGCGGAAGTTCATTGCGGAGAGTCCCGAAGACGTGGATGTGACGGCGCCGACAGGCGTGGCGGCGCTCAACGTCGGCGGGATGACCCTGCACCGGTTCTGCGGGATGCGGCTGGGGCCGAAACCGGGGCAGACCGATTTCCAGTTCTATCTGGAGCTGCAGCAGGAGAAGCATCCCGCGGTGTTGGCGGGTTTCCGGCGAGTGCGGGAATGCGAGGTGCTGGTCATTGACGAGGTGTCCATGCTGCCGGGGCGGATCCTGAACTTCGTCGATTTTCTGTTTCGCACCGAGCGCGATTGCGATGAGCCGTTCGGCGGGTGCCAGGTGATTGCGACTGGCGACTTCCTCCAGCTCCCGCCGGTGCGAACTGCGGACAAGGAGCCGCATGACTGGGCGTTCTTAACTGAGGCGTGGCAGGAGGCGGCGTTCCGGACAATCCTGCTGGAGGAGGTAAAGCGGCAGGACGAACCGGAGTTTGTCCGGGCGCTCTCGAACTTCCGTCGCGGTCAAGTCTGGGGCGAAGACGCGCGGCTGCTGCAAAGCCGAGTCCGCAGCTTCCCGCCGGCGAGCCTGACCCGGCTCTTCACGCATAACGTGCAGGTGGACCAGTGGAACAATTTCCAGCTCGGGGAGTTGCCGGGCGAGCCGGTGGTCCTGGAAGCGCAGGACGCAAGGGCCGGAGCACCAGGTTGAGTTTCTGCGGAAGAACCTGTTGACGCCGTCGACGACTGGTGCTGAAGCCGGGCGCGCTGGTGATGTTCACCATCAACCGGAACGCGCCGGGGAGCATGGAGGACGGCGAGTATAAGCCTGGGCCGGTGCTGCATGTGAACGGTGAATTGGGCGTGGTGCAGGAGATCAATCCGCAGGCGGGGTGGATCGAGGTGCGGTCGCGGTCCGGGGGCGTCGATCCTGGTGACGCCGTTCACGTGGGAGTTTGACCGGAACGATCGGAATTGCGGGACGCTGACGCAGTACCCACTGCGGCTGGCTTACGCGATGACGATCCACAAGGCGCAAGGCCTGACGATGGACGCCGCCTACCTGGACATCCGGGCGGCCCGGGAGCCGGGGCAGGCGTATGTGGCGGTGTCGCGGGTGCGGACGCTGGCCGGGCTGCATTTCAAGGACTGGTTCAAGAGGGGTGTGGGTGAGCGAGCAGGCGATTCGATTTTATGAAAAGAACTGAGACACGAAGTTCACGAATTGGCACGGATGAGCAGGGATGCGTTGAGCCGGAGAAGGCGCGGGGATCGGAAGCGGTCATGAACCGATGGAGTGGGTATGCCAGCGTTGCGGGAAGCCATTCCGACGGAGCGCTCCTAATCGTAATGGCGGCGCAGGGCCGAAGTACTGCTCGCAAGCATGCAGCGCGTCGGCCCACCGGCGGCGGGTGGAGTTTCGGTGCAAGGATTGCGGGCGGGTGGAATTGCGTAAGCCCAGCCTGGCACAGCACGAGCGTTGCTGGAAATGCGCCGTGGCACACCGCAGCGCGGGAATGAGGGCAAAGCCGCTGATGCACAGGCTCGATCCGGTGGCGCGGGAGAACTGGCTGAAGGGGCAGCGCGCGCCGGAGCGTCGGGAGCGGGTGCGGGAATGGATGACGGGACGGGCGATGGACACGGAGAAGACGCGGCGCGGGAGCGCGCGGCACTGCAAGGCGCTGCATTTCACCGTGAGGACGCCTGCGGGTGTGCCCTACCAGGTGGACAACCTGTGCGAGTTCGTGCGGACCCATCCGGACCTGTTCGACCCGGAAGACTTGCTGAACTGCCTCCGTGACCGCGCCGGCTACCAGAGCCGGGCGACAGAGGGGTTGAGGAGGTTGCGGGCGGTGTCCGGGACGCGGCTTTCGTGGAAGGGCTGGACGCTGACTTTCGGCTGCCGGGATGAGCTTGGGCGGCAGGCGCTGGGCGCGGAGGAGGCGATTCGACCTTATGGAAACAACTGAGCGGCAACGACGCAAGGGCCGCAGGCGGCCCGTGAAGCGTAAGGCCGAAGAGCCTCTCAAGGACCCGATTGCGCGGGCCTTTGAGCGCGAGCGCGAGCACGCGCGAGTTGGGCCGCCGGAGAGCGAGACTGCTTGGGCGCATGCTTTCCGCTGCGTGTGCTGCGGAAAGCTGCGCGGGGGGCGGGATCGGCGCGAGCCGCGCAGCGAGGTCTGCGTGTCCGGTGTGTCGCGGAAGCGGGATTTTGGAACTGAACGCGGATAGCCAATAGCCGATGGACAATAGCCAAGATGAGCGGCCAGAAGCGAACGCCGCTGGGAGCGGGTGTGCGCGCTGTTGGGCGAGGACGTGTTCCTCGTTCCCTGTGCAGTGGGGGACGAAGAAGCCGGTGGTGACGTACGTCGAGCGGCCTTTTGAGGGGACGAAGACGCCGGCTTACCGGGCGCTGTTCGACAGCGAGCCGCGCAACATCGCCGTTTACCTGGGAAAGGCGTCGGGCGGGCTTGTGCGCGATTGATTTTGATGCGGATGCGGATTTGGCGGCGTTCATGGCCGCCAATCCGAAGCTGGCGCGGACGACCAGGTCGCGCGGCAGCCGCGGCGGCATGGTCTGGCTGCGGATTGACGGGGAATACCCGGCAAGCTGCAACGCCGGCCACTTCGAGTGGCGGGCGGATAAGCGGCTTTCGACGATCTGCGGGCCGGCATCCGAAGGGGATGGATTACACCTTCGTCGTGGAGGCGCCGCCGCTGAAGGTGCGATTTGAGGAGATCGTCTGGCCCGAGGGGTGGGAGCTGCCGTGGCGGCTGACGCCGCTGCAAAAGCTCGAGCGCGAGCTCGGCCCGGCCCTGGCCGTGTCGGAGAAGGGCGCCGTGAAGCTGAATCAGGGGCTGATCGTGGCGAAGCTCATGCGCGAGCATGACGTCCTGTATGATGACCTGACGGGGCGGTTTTACCGGTACATGGCCGAGACCGGCGTCTGGGTCGCATGTGTCGGAGGTGAGAATCCGGCAACTCTTCGACGAAGAGTTGCGGCGGCTGATCGCAGAGCTGAAGGCGCTCAACAACGGCGACCCGCGCCTGGACAACCTGTATTTCAGCATCACGCAGACGTTGCTGCGCAACCTGGCCGACATGCTGAAGGGCGCGGCGGCAAGGTCCGGCGTGTTCCACAAGCCGAACCGCGTGATGCACGCCGCCAACGGCATGGTGGACCTGACCGAGCGGCCGTTTGCCTTCAAGGGGTACGCCAAGGAGTTCTACAGCCGCAACCAGTCGCCGATCGCGTATGACGCGGCGGCGAAGTGTCCGCGCTTCCTGAATGAGCTGCTGCGGCCGGCGCTGGGCGAGGATGACATCACGCTGCTCCAGAACTGGTGCGGCCTGGCGCTTGCTGGGGCGGAACATGCCGCAGGTGATGATGATCCTGAGCGGCACGTCGGGCGGCGGCAAGGGCACCATTGTCAACATCATCCAGGGCATGATCGGCGAGCGGAATATCCACCAGCTCCGCACCGAGCACCTCGGGTCGCGGTTCGAGACGAGCTTTTACCACGACAAGACGCTGCTGTGCGGCGCGGACGTGGAGCCGGATTTCCTGAACACGCCGGCGGCGCACCATCTGAAGGCGCTGACCGGCAACGACCTGATGACGACCGAGCACAAGGGCAGCTCGATGTCGGACCTGATCCGGGGCGACTTCAACATCCTGGTGACGTGCAACTCGCGCCTGATGGTGAAGCTGCAAGGCGACTCGGAGGCCTGGGCGCGGCGGCTGCTCTGGATCGAGTTCAACCAGCCCAAGGCGGCCAAGCCGATTCCACGGCTTCGACACCTGGCTGCTGCGGCACGAGGGGTCCGGCATCCTGAACTGGATGCTGGAGGGGGCCGTCCGGCTGCTGGCCGTGCTGGATGCGCATGAGCCGTTTCCGCTGACAGCGGAGCAGCGGGAGCGGGTGAACAACCTGCTGTCGGAGTCGGATGCGGCCCGGACGTTCATTATGACCGGCGTCGAGCGGTCAGCCTTCCCGCTGGACTGCGTGACTTCGACGGACCTGTTTGCCGCCTACCTGGCCTTCTGCGATGAGCGCGGCTGGACGCCGCTGTCGCAACGGGCCTTCGAGATGAAGGCCAAGGACCTGATGGTCCAGATCCACCGGGCTTGCCCGAGCAAGCAAGATCAGCCGCGAGGGACGGGCTGGGCGGCCAGCGAGGCTTCCAGGGCGTGGTGCTGAAGAGCCAGCGATGCCGGCGGCGAAGCGGAAGGAGGCGAGCCGATGGACCGTTTTGAGCCAGGCGACGGGGCAACCTGGGGCAACCTGGGGCAACCTCAAAACCGAGGTTGCCCCGGAGTTTAGTGCGTTGATTTGCAGCGGATTTACGAAGAGTTGGGGCAACCTGGGGCAACCTTTTCGTAAGTCTCACGTGTGGGGGAGAGGAAAAGCGGTGCTTCTTCCCCATATATAGAAGGAGTTGGCAAAAGGTTGCCCAGGTTGCCCCACGTCGCTGGAAGTGCGCGTGCTGGCAGCGGACTTAATCGCGGGACAACCTCAAAAACGAGGTTGCCCCAGGTTGCCCCGGATGGGCTTGGAGGGGCGGTATGAGCCTGGACGTCCGGAAACTGGCGGTGTCGCGGCGGCTGGAAGATGGAACCGTCGTTGCCCGGTGTCCGGCTTGTGCAGCCGGCGGCCAGGATCGGAAAGGCGAGCACCTGGTCGTTTACCCGGATGGGCGGTTCGGGTGTGTGGTGTTCCCCGGCGACGCCGGGTGGATGCATCGGAAGGTGATTTGGGAAGCGGTCGGCGAGCGGAAACGGCGACCGCCGTTGGTTCTGAAATTCACGGTTAAAGAGAAAGGATGATTATGGCGATGGTGTTTGAACGGCAACCTCGGGAGACGTCGAAAGCGTTTGCGGCTTTCAGCGCGTATCTCGGCATGGGGCCGGAACGGTCCCTGGCGGCCGTGGCGAGAAGCTCGGCAAGAGCAAGGTGATGATGGAGAAATGGTCGCGGAAGTTCGACTGGCCGGCGCGGGTGGCGGCGCATGGCGCCCACCTGGCTCTGGTCGAGCGCGAGGCGGCCGAGGCGGTCGTGCGGGCCAAAGGGGCCGACTGGGCCGAGCGGTATGCGGAACTCCGAGAATCGGAGTGGAGGGCGCGGAGGGAGCTGGTGGACCTGGCCTGGGAGGTGATCCGGCGCTGGCGGTCCAAGCCGGAACGGTGTTGGATCCTGGAGGGGCTGGCGCGGCTGCTGGACCTGATGAGCACGCTCGGGCGACGAGCTTGCGAGGTCGCGACCGAGCGGACCGAGGTCACCGGGGCCGGTGGCGGGCCGATCCGAGTCGAGATTGAGGCGGCGCTGGACAAGATCTACGGCAAGCCGATTCCCGGGCGAGGTGGTGGACGTGTGAGGCCGCACCGACTGTGCCGGCGCTGACGGAGGGGAAGCAATGACGAAGCTGGAGCGATACATGGCGATGGGGCAGCGGGCGGGGTGCCCTCGGGACCAGATGGACAACTTCGTCCGGGCCGGCGTGGTCCTGCAGGAGCGGCAGCTCGCGGCGTCAGCCGCGGCGAGGCTGTGCGACCGGGCCGACGGGCCGACGGCAGTCGGCTACGGCGGGGCCCGGGGCGGCGGCAAGAGCCACTGGCTCTTGGCGCAGATGGGCGCTGACGACTGTCAGCGCGTGCCGGGGCTGAAGTGCCTGCTGCTGCGGAAGGTCGGCAAGGCCAACATGGAGCACTTCGAGGATCTGCGGCGGCGGCTGTTCGCGGGCTGGGGCATGAGTTTTCGGCCTACCGGGGCGTGCTGACCTTCGGGAACGGGTCGCGGATCATCGCGGGCCACTTCCAGGCGGAGAAGGACATCGATGCCTACCTGGGGCTGGAATACGACGTGATCGGGATCGAGGAGGCGACGACGCTGTCGAGCCGGAAGCACACGGACATCTCGACCTGCTGCCGGACCAGCAAGTCGAACTGGCGGCCGAGGATCTACTCGACGTCCAATCCCGGAGGGATTGGGCATGCGTGGTATCGGACGAAGTTCATCGTGCCGTTTCAGGAGAAGCGGGAGACGGAGACGCGGTTCGTGCCGGCCCGGGTGACCGACAACGCCTACAACAACCCGGAGTATCGGAAGGTGCTGGAGTCGCTGAACGGCTGGCAGCGGCGGGCCTGGCTGGACGGGGACTGGGACCTGGCTGCGGGGCAGTACTTCACGACGTTCCGGCGCGAGGTGCATGTCGTCGCCGGACTTCGACGAGACCAGGGCGCGGGAGTGGTTTGCGGCGTTGGACTACGGCTTTGCCCACTACACGGTGGTGCTGCTGGGCTGCACGGATGGGGATGGCAACGTGTTCGTCGTGGATGAGCACGCGGAGCGGCTTTGGCTGCCGCAGCGGCACGCTGAGGCGATCCGGGCGATGGTGGGGCGGCACCAGATCGGCGACCGGGCGCTGGAGGTCGGCGATCTGAGGCGGATTGTGGCCGGAACGGATGTTTTCAGCCGGCAGAGCGATGGGACGACCATCGCGGCGCAGTATGCGCGCGAGGGCATCACGCTGAAACCGGCGAACATGGACCGGGTAAATGGTTGGGCGGAGGTATTGCAAAGGTTGGGTGATGTGGAGGCGGGCGTGCGGGCGCGAACTGTTCATCCACCAGCGGTGCGGGCGCCTGGCTGAGACGCTGCCGGCGATGCAGCATGATCCGAATCGGCCTGAGGACGTGCTGAAGGTGGATGCGGACGAGGATGGCGTCGGCGGTGATGATGCCGCCGACGCGCTTCGGTATCTGGTCGCGACGAAGTCGCGGACTGTGGCGCAGCGGAAGCTGCGCGGCCTCTGAGCGCAGCCCCCTGGGATGGAGGGGGCGAGCATGTGGGGTGGGTGGGCTGCGACCCCGCCAAACTGAACAAAGGAGCGGAGTGAGGGGTGTGGCGTGAAGGATGCAGGAGCGACTGGCGCGCGCACTGCGCTGGTCGCTGGGGGCCGGGGACCAGCACAGCAGTGAGCGTGACAGGCGCGACAGGCTCCCGGCCACAAGACGCTGTTATCTTTAGTGCCGCCAGCACCGGGGGTCCTGCGTGAGCGGGTGCCGGTGCGGTCTTTGCGGCACTACAGATAACAGCTCTTGTGGCTGGAGCCGGAAGCATCCTTCATGACACACCCCGAACGAAGCGAATCAACTGGCGGGGTCGCGGTTCGTACGGGTCGCGGGGGTCGCGCTGTCCTCGCTTCTGGCCGGGAGTGCGCAGCGCCGGGCCGTGGCTTGAGGGTAGCAGGGAAGCGTCAGGCCAGCGCGGAGCACGGACGGCCAGAGGTGAGGCTGACATTGCCTCAAGCGCCAGTCTGCCAGCTTCTCAGCGGCGCCAGCAGGCTGGCCAGCTCGATCAGTCGCGGGCTGGCGCTGAAGGCTGGCAGTCTGGCGCGCTTGGTTTGGGTCGCGGGGGCGCGCGCTGTTCTGGCTTCTGGGCGGGCAGGCTGAGGAGGGAGGGGAGCAGGGACGAGTTGGCCTGCCCGACCAGAGGCCAGACTAACATTGGGGGCCAGCGCATGACCGAGGCCGCAGCGGAGGCCAGCGAGCTTGCGAGCGTTTCCGGAGCTAGGACTGGTGATGCGCTGGCCGGGGGAATCGCCTGTCTCGCCGGTTTTCACGAAGTGGAGCGCAGCGGAGTCGTAGGGAGGCATCGCGCTCGGCGCTTGGGGGCAGTGCCGCCGCTTCTGGCTACTTCGGCGGCGCGGTGGGGGTGCGCCGGAGCGCGGGGCCGACCGGAGCGTAGCGGAGTGGAACGAAGTGAAAAGCCGGCGAGTCAGGCGCCCTGGGGGCCGAGCAAGGGTCGTGAGTTGCGCGGTGGCTTGCCACGGCCTAGCGAGCCTGCGAGCGACGGCCGAGCGAAAAGCACGACTCTTGGCCGGCCGGTCCTCGGGGTGGCTTCGTGTCCAGGGCCGCGAGGGCGCGCTGTCCGCCCCTGGTGCAGGCGCGGGCCTGGGCGCCGGAAGCGGGGCGGCTGACGTTGCTGTTGGCGGCGGAGTGGCGCTGGCCGCCGAGTCTGCGAGGTGGCCATACGGCGAGCTGTGTTGGCCGGCGGACTGGCCTAAGGAGCACCTACACAGCGAGCCTCGGTTGCGCCACGGAGCCGCATTGGCCGCGTCAGCGGCGCATCGTACCATTTCCGCGTAGCGCTAACTTTCGGGTGCTGGCCCTCGCGCGCGAAGGACGTTCGATAGCCCAGGAGGTCCGACAGCGCTGCCCGCGTTCGAACTGGTGGGGCGTCCGTCGCGCGCGAGGGCAGTGAGAGGGCCGCCGGGGAGCGCGTCCGAGAACCACAGAAGGCGGCCCGGTGCCGGCGCAGAGGGGCGGGGAGTGACGTAGTGACGCCGACAGACGTTGGATTACCAGCAGCCATCCAACGAAGCCACAGACGCCCCTCGGCGCCAGGCACGAACGACAGCACCCGCGCGCGGCGACCAGCGTTCGATGATGTATCGCGTACGCCGGTTGCGCGCTTCAATTCGTGGTTGTGAGCGCGGAACGAGGTGGGTCGCGAGGGGCGAGTGGAGCGCGAACTGACTTTGCTCCGAGCAAAGCGAGCTGACTTCTCATTGCTGTGAAGTGGCTTTACCTGCGGACTGAGGAGGCGTACAGTGGTTTTCATGGTGTGCGAGAGCGTATCGCGGCAGGCAGCCGTTGGCCTATCATCCCAAAATGGGGAGATAGAGAGACCTGTATAATCACTTGTTGCGGAGTCGTCTATGATTCTATCCGAGAGCAGTCTGCTACTCGTCGCAGCAATGGCAATATTCAGCGCTGGCTGCATGCCCATGCGACTACACGAGCGCTCCCGGGGCCTCAGGCCGAGTCGTGGCCGCAGACTCTCAACTGCCCGTAGCCGGTGCTTTGGTAGCCGTGACGCGCTCGAACGCGACTTCCGCAGGAGCGGCCGCACTTCCGCCAAGGGGGAATTCCGGGTGCGTCGCTGCCCACGAGTGGTACTTCTACTGTGCGTGCTACCGGTGTAAGCACATTTACATGTCGTCTCGCGGCCACACTGACGGTTGCACGTGAGGGCTACCAAGATTTCATGCGGCCGTCAAGGATTGGACCGGGCTGTCGAAACCTTTGATGCTGGACGAGACTTCACGTTTGACTCGAGCCGATGGTTGAGATACAGCGCTCAACCACGCATACAGCGGATGGGAGCCGGCCGTCCATGGTCACTTGAACTCGTGGGCCAGTGGCGGCTGGCGTCCCACCGCTGATGCTGAGCGTTGAAGAGGCGCAGGATGTGAGGGGCTAACGCAGCCAGCCGCTGAGAACGAGCCAACGCCAGACGAACGGCTGCCACCACGGGAGACGAGGACGGAACTGAGGAGGACAACCGCACGCCCGCCACCACTGCACGGGCAACGAAACGCGCTGGAAATAGAACCCAGCAACCCGACACTGAAAACGCTGCCAACGAACGCCGACCAGGAGATGCCAACGCCTAGCGGCCCTACCGACCTGAAAATGCTCTCTCACACTTTTTTATTGAGAGAGCATTTTCAGGGCGGTAGGGACGCGGGCAGCACTGGACGCGTAGGAGAACCCACGACGCCCGACAGCCCGAAGGAGTCGTATTCAACTAACTTTGTCTTTGTCCGGAGCGAAGTGGCAGGGCGCATTCCAATGGTTGCAGTAGGCGTGCCAGCCTGCGGGGTTAAGGGGAGGCTGGCGCGACTACTGCATCGTGACTGCGCCCGAACGAAGCGGCTCTGGGGGCGTTCGTGGTTCTGCTGGCGTTGGCTGCCCACCGTCGGGGTGGTGGGAAGCTTGGACCTTCCACTTGCTCACCAATGGCGGCCACATTGCTCCCAGGGCGGGCAAGAATGCCGCTCGATTTTGGCACTTGTCTTGCTGTTGCAGAAGGCTCGGATGAGCTGTGTTTCCTGTGAATTGGATAGCGAGACGCCGCGCCGGCTGCGGTTGGTTGCAGCGGTAGGGGGTGCCCTGTTGGGACTCACGTTACAGGCGGTGTCACAACTGCCGCCGGTGGACCCCACAAGGGCGAGACGCGCCGCAACCAAGCGAATTTAGCCATCAGGGGTCGATCGAAATGGCCTCCAGTGGGGAGAGTCTGGCACCGGCTCTGCTGTTGCAGGAGAGCGGATGAAACCTGTCCTCTGTGAACCGAACAAAGCGATAATCGCTGGACGGCCTGTCGGCCGCCTGGTTTTGGTGGCGCTAGGCTGTGCCGGGCTGGTGCTCTCTTCGCAGACTGCTCGCCCAGCCGCTTTGACGACCAGCGCCATCAGCTTTGGCCCCAATGTGACATTCGACAGCTTCGACTCCGGCGACACGAACTACAGCACGGGCGGTCTGTATGACCCGGCGAAGAGCAAAGATCATGGAGACGTCTTCACCACTGGGCCTGGTTTCAGTCTCGGCGGACAGTCGTGGATCATGGGCCACGTCAGGACCGGGCCCGGCGGCAGCGTGCTCACCTCCGGGCAAAGCTCCATCGGCTCCAAGTCCTGGGTGCAGGGCGGTCACCGCGAATGGAGCCCGGCTGGGTCACGAACGACTGGGGGCCCGGTTGGCCAGAGGTGAACCTTCCCACAGACAGTTGGGTGCCCACAGCCCCCGGGAGCTACACCATCAACGGCGTCACCTATACCTATGCTTTCCTCACTAGCGGCGACTACTCGGTCACGTCACTGACGGGCAACGTTTACATCGGCCCCAACGCACGCGTCCGGCTTCTGGTTAATCAATCGGCCAACCCGACCGCCGTGGACCTCGCCCCCCAAGGCGCGTCTTGGTGATGTACTCGCGGGGCCGTCTATTGACTTTGGGGGGCCGGTGAACAGCATGAGTGGCCAGAAGGCCGCCAACGTTAATCTCTGGGCCTGCCAACCTGCCTCAGCATCAGCCTCGGCTCCGGCGCGCAGTTCACAGGGACTATCTACGCGCCGCAAGCGGACCTGCAAGCAGGCTCGGCTGTTTTGGTTGGGGCTGCCATCACCAAGTCGGCAACGGTACTGGCGCCTTCGCCTTCCATTACGACGAGCAGCTCGGGCTCGATCCGCCCTCGATTGTTCGCCAGCCTCAAAGCCAGACTGTGCTGGCCGGCCGGGAGGCATACTTCGGCGTGTCAGCAAGCGTCGTCGCCAAGCAAGTCACCCTGCAGTTCCAGTGGCTCTTCAATGGGAGGCCTGTTGTCAGCGGGACCGATTACCGCATGGATCTTCACCAATGTTGCGGGCGAGACCGAGTTCCGCCTGGTCATCACCAATGCCGGGGCGCGGCACGCTGGAACGTACTGCGCGGTAGTCGCCAATACCTGGGGCAGTCAGATCAGCTCGAACGCCATCCTGACCGTGATCGGCAATCCCCCTTCCATTCTTGGGCAACCGGTCAGCCAAGCCGCCCTGCCCGGCTCGAATGCGCTCTTCCGTGTTATTGCCGCCAGCAGCGAGCCGCTCACCTATCAGTGGAAATTCAATGGCGCGGATGTGCCCGCGGCCACCAACTCCTCCCTTGCTGCTCTCGGGAGTGCAGCCGGCAAATGTCGGGACATACAGCGTGGTGGTTACCAACGGCCTTTGGTTCGATCACCAGCTCGACTGCCACGTTGTCACTGGCCACTCCGCCATCCTTCTTGTGGGCGCGCGGCGCGTCGAACGGACTCTCCAGCGCATTTGCCGACGGGATGCCCGGGAGCAGCAAGATACAAAGTGTTGCCGCTGACAACTCGGGGAGTGTGTTCGTCGCCGGGGTGTCGGATGCCATCACTCTGGATTTCGGTGGCGCGGTCCTGACCACCAGTGTGCCGACCAATGGTATTGCCCTGACACGAACCTCATTCATCGCCAAGTACCGATGCCTGGGGCAATGTCCTCTGGACCAGGCCGGCTGGGACAAATAGCAACGAACACCCATCGCCACCGTTGGTCATGAGCACGGATGCCTCCGGAAATGCCTATTTGGCCGGGCGGTTCGAAGGGACGGCCACCTTCGGCAGCAACACGCTGGTCAGCGCGGGGCCGGCGGACATGTTTGTGAGCAAGTACGACTCGGAGGGCCAGGTGCTCTGGGCCAGGCGGATCAGCACCTATCCCGCCTTCTTTTGGGAGCCCTTCGGCTTTGCCGTTGATACCGCAGGAAACGCCTACCTGGCCGCCAGGGCTTCAGGCACCGCAGACTTCGGGAGCGTTATCTTGAGCAACAGCGCAGCCTTCCTCGCCAAGTACGATCCTGCAGGCACCCTGCTTTGGGCGGTCGAAGCACTGCCAGCCAGCGCCCTCGCCGTCGTCGACAGCGGCTCAGTCTATCTCACCGCCCGCACGGGCATTCTGGCCAAGTATGACGAACTGGGAACCCTGGCTTGGTCCAGGGCTTTCCCCTACGGCCAAGCCATTGCCGTGGACAGGCGGGAGAACATCTTCGTCACCGGCTACGGCCTCGGCACCTATGATGGCCTGACCATCACCAACTCGGGCGGAGCCGCCGACATGTTCGTTGCCCGGTGCAGTCCTGGGGGGCAGTTACTCTGGCTCCGGCAGGTGGGCGGCATTCAGCAGGAGCGCGGGACAAGCATCGCTTTGGATAGCCTCGACAACGTGTACGTGGTCGGCGCTTCCGCCGTAGCCTACCGCGAGCCGAGCCTGACCTTTGGGCCAACCATTCTGACGAACGTCATGAACTTCCTGGCCGCCTACGATTCGGCGGGCAACGCTCTTTGGGCGCTGGCGCCGGTGGCGACCAACCGGATGGCAATCGCTGGAGTGGCCGTCACCGATCCGGCGAACGTGTATGTGGCCGGCGGTTTCAGCGCCACCTCTGGCTCCTTCGGCACCCCCCCAAGCCCCTCTTCGGTCTCCTTCGGCAGCTTTAGCCTGGAGAACACCGCCGGCTCGTTGGGTGACCTGTTCGTAGCAAAGTTGGCCGGATTGGACCCACAAAGCAGTATCCCCACGCCGGCGGTGCTGGCTGGCTTGCGCTGCACCAACGGCAGCCCATTCCAGTTCAGCATTTTCGGCACCCCCAGTCTCACTTACGTGGTGGAAGCTTCGACGAATCTTGTCGACTGGAGCGCCCTGGCCACCAATACCCCGCCCTTTGTCTTTGTGGACGAGACCGCCACGAATTGTCCGCAGCGATTCTATCGCGCCGTTTCTGCCGGTCCCTGACCATTGGAGTAGGCTCGTCTTCGGGTGCAGCAACTTCCGCAGACAGCAGGGTCTGAGGATTCTCCAGCGCCCGATCCACTCCGCCACGGGCGGAGTGGCTGACATTGCCCCAGCGGGCGCGCATCCGATGGGAATGAACGTAGGGAGCAGCCTGCCCCGGAACCCCCGTTGCGAAGCATCGGGGGCGGAGGGGCAGACTGCGACCGGGCGTGGTGTCGTGAGCGACTGGCAGGCGGAGCGCCGGTTGCGCCGCCGAGGCGCATCCGGCGCGGAGCCTGGCAGGAGCGGTGTGGTGGGCGAAAGTCGTCAACCGGTTTCTGAAGTTTTTTTTGCCCGCTGAGGTAGCTCAAAGGATCGCTGGTGCCCGCTAATGCAGTTCCAGCTTTTGGGGCCGGGGTTCGTGTGAAAATCACGTGCTAGGGTCGAGTCGTGCCCGTCAATAGCACACATGCTGATTACGAAGCCGCGCGCGCTGGATTGGTCCCGCGCGCGTGATGTGCTTGCGGGTGAGGATGCGGTCAAGGCGGGTGGTGAGAAGTATCTGGCGCGGTTGGATTCGCAAACGGATGAGGAGTTTGCGGCCTATCGCAAGCGGGCTTCGTTCTTCAACGCGACGGCGCGAACGGCGGAGGCTTACCTGGGTTTGATTTTCCGCCGGCCTCCTTTCGTGAAGCTGCCGAGCGAGAGCACGGGTGTTGGGCGTGCGCTGGCGGAGTTCCAGAATGATGCGGACATGCTGGGGACCTCGCTGACTGGCTACGCCAAGGTTGTGGTGGGTGACGTGGTTGGGCTCGGGCGCGCGGGCTCGCTGGTGGATTGGGAAGGTGGCGGCGCCACGGGCCAGGGGCCGAGCGACGGGCCTATGCGGTGTTCTATCCGGCCGAGCAGATCATCAACTGGCGGATGGGGCGTGTGCGCGGGCGGAATGTGCTGACGTTGCTCGTGCTGAGGGAGAGGGGCGAGGATGCGAGCCAGGCCGGCGGAGATGAATTTGAGTCCTGCGCCGTGGAGCAGATCCGCGTGCTGCGTTTGATCGTGGGTGAAGACGGCGATGCCTTCTGCCGTGTGGATTTGTGGCAGGAGCAGGCTGTCGAAGGGGAGAAGGGCAAGACGGAGTGGGTGGTGGTTGACTCGCGGGTGCCGCGGCGGCTGGGCAAGCCGCTGCCGTTGATCCCGTTTGTGTTTCATGGGCCGCGGCATTCGCGGCCGGATGTGGATCGTGGGCCGCTGGAGGACATCATCGCGGTGAACCTCGATCACTATCGCCTCGATGCTGATTTCAAGCATGGGCTCCATTTCACGGCGCTGCCGACGGCCTGGGTGAGTGGGTTCGACAAGACGGCGTCGCTGCGGATTGGTTCGAGCGCGGCCTGGGTGAGCGAGACGCCGGGGGCGACGGCTGGGTTCCTGGAGTTCACCGGGCAAGGGCTGACGACGTTCGAGCGGGCGATGGACCGCGATGAGCGGCTCATGGCGGTGCTGGGGTCGCGGATGCTGGAGGACGTGAAGAAGGTGGGCGAGACGGCCACGGCGATCGAGCTGAGGCAGTCGGGCGAATACAGCATCCTGGGCAACGTGGCGGCGAGCCTGAGTGAGTCGCTGACGCAACTCCTTCGCTGGGTCTATTGGTGGAACTCGACGGAGGAGCTGCCTGACGACGTGACCAGCGAGCAGGTGTTGATGACGCTGAACAGCGACTTCAGCACGAAGGGGCTGGCGAGCCAGGACGTGCAGGCGATCGTGGCGGCGTGGCAGGCGGGGGCGATCAGCCAGGACACCATGCATGAGTTGTTCCGCCGGGGTGAGGTTCTGCCCGAGGGTAGGACAAATCCGGAAGAGGCGGCGTTGATCAAGGCCGGTGAGCGGGACCGGCCGGCGGTGAAAGCTTTGGCCCTGGCGCAGGGTGCGGCGGGGAAGAACTGAGTGAGTTATGGCATTGAAGTTCAAAATCAAATCGAAGGATGAAGTGCCGGCGGAGGTGCAGGCGCTTTACGTGGAGCGTGATGGCGCCCTGGTGCTGGACGTCGATGGTGCGGTGGACAAGTCCAAGCTGGATGAGTTCCGCGCCAACAACATCGCGCTGAGCAACCAGCTCGCGGAGCAGCAGAAGCGCTTTGAGGGCATTGACCCGGACGAGGTCCGCCGGCTGGCGGACGAGAAGCGCCGGCTCGAGGAAGCGCAGCAGCTCAAGGCCGGTGAGACCGAGAAGGTGGTCGAGGCGCGAGTGAAGGCCGCGCGTGGCGAGCTGGAGAAGCAGCTTTCGGCGGCTGGCCTCGGAGCGGGATGCGCTCAACTCGCGACTGGTGAGCATCCAGATTGACCAGGGCGTGGTTGCGGCAGCGACCAAGCGCGGGCTGCGGGCGACGGCGATGCCTGACATCACCGCCCGGGCGCGGAATGTGTTCCGCCTGGTGAATGGCGTGCCGACGGCTTTTGAGGCCGACGGCCAGACTGTGCGCGTGGGCAAGGATGGCAGCGCGGCAATGACTTTGGATGAGTGGGTGGAGCAGCAGGTGGCTGACGCTCCTCATCTGTTTGAATCCAACGCTGGTGGCGGTGCTGCCAGCAACGGCTCCGGTGGGGCTGGTGGAAATCGGTCCGTGAGGAATCCGTTCCGCAAGGAAACGTGGAACCTGACGGAGCAAATGAAACTGGAGAGAACTGATCCGGCGCTGGCGGCGCGATTGCGAGCGGCAGCGTGACGGATCGCAACCGGAGATTGAATTATGGCCAAGACGGCTATTGCAGACATCATCATCCCGACGAAGTTCGAGCAGTACGCGATTGAGCGGACGGCGGAACTGAGCGCGTTCGGGCAATGCGGCATCATCGAGCACTCGCCGGTGTTCGATGAACTGGCGGCGGGCGGCGGGCGAACGGTGGAAATGCCGTTCTGGAAGGACCTGACCGCGACACGGCAACTGCTGAGCGATTCGGCGTCGCTCACGGTAAACAAGATCACCGCCGACAAGGACATCGCTCGCATTCACAACGACGCGCAGGCGTGGAGCGTGAATCACCTGGCGAAGGTGATTTCGGGCGATGACCCGATGCAGGCGATTGTGGACCTGGTGGCGGCCTACTGGGCGCGCACGGACGAGGGGCTGGTGGTGTCCTGCCTCAAGGGCATCTTCGCCGCTGCGAGCATGAGCGGCAACCTGCTGGCGATTCATTCGGAGTCGGTGGCGGGGCAGTCGGCGCGCGACGCGGCTGAATGGCGCGACGTTCGTGGATGCGACGGTGAAGCTGGGTGATCGCGGCGACCGGCTTGACGGCGGTGGCGATGCACTCGGCCACCGAGGCGGCGCTGCGGAAGCTGGATCTGATTGACTTCGTCCCTGACAGCGAGGGGAAGGCGCAGATTCGGACGCTTCCAGGGCCGGCGCGTGGTGGTGGATGACAACCTGCCGACGCGCGCGGGCTCGACTGACGGCACGGTCTATACGACCTACCTGTTCGGGCCGGGCGCGTTTGCCAAGGGCGCCGCGCCGCTGAGCGGTGCGCCGGTGCAAGGTGGCATCGGGACTGAGGGCGTGGAGTTCTACCGCGATGCCCTGGCCAGCGACTCGGACCTGATCAACCGGCGGCGCTACATCCTGCATCCGCGGGGTGTGAAGTTCAACAGCGCCAGCGTGGCCGGCGACTCGCCGACCAACGCGGAGCTGGAGACGGGCGCGAACTGGACGCGGGTGTTCGAGAACAAGAACGTGCGGATCGTGGCGGTGACGCACAACAACTGAGCGGGAGCGGGCGTCCGAGCGGACCTTGGGTTCGCGAGGACGCCCGCGCTCCTTGTGAAAGGACAAGCGATATGGGCAAAGAGATTCCGTGGAGTTTCCAGAAGATTCGTGGCGGCGAGCAACTGAACCTCAGGAGCCGTCCGTTCACCAACGTTGCGTCGCTGACGGCGGCGGGTGTCACAGCCGCCAGGAATCCTGGCGCGCTACTTTACCTGAGCGCTGGGGGGACTGGTGCGGTGCCGTGCCTGGCGTTCAGCGACGGCAGCAACTGGAAGCAGATCGCCATTGGAGCGAATGCCATCTGAGCATGGACGGCTTGCTTCCAATCATTCGGCGGGTGAGGCGTTCGCTGGTCCCGGTGGCCGGGGCCGCTGGTGGAGCGGACGCCAAGCCTGTTGTTGTTGCGGTGAGGGTCAAGCCTGAGCCGGCGAGCGCCGGCCAGGAGCAGCAGCGGAAGGAAGACGATGGCAAGCGCGCTACAGGCGGGCCGGGCAAGTAGGGGCTTGAGCTCTGTGCTGCGTGCCTGGTGGGCGCTGCGGTGCCAGAAGCGACGGCGGGAGCGAGGGACGCCGAGTGCGCCGACGCCGCCGGTGCCGGTCATTACTGGCGGCGACTACTGGTGGGAGGCGTCGGAGCCGGGAACGTATGACGTGAGCATTTCCTGGACGATTGACTACGGGACGTTTCCCGTGGCGAGCGTTGAGGTCTGCATGAGCTGGGGCGGTGAGGGCGAGCAGTCGCTGGGAACCGTGCCGAGTTCGGACCTGGGGTTCTACCATCCGCGGGCGACGGAGGGCGGTCAGACGCTGTGGTACCGGGTGCGGTATGTGTTCGAGGATAACGGTGGTCCGGTGGTCGGTGCTTTCTCAGAGGTATATGAGATGTACGTTCCCACCGAGGGGGCTGAGAACAATGGCGCTAACGCTGATTAAAGACGACAGGCGCTTCCTGCGGGCGGATCGGCTGCGGGCCTGGTGGGCGCTGCGGCGGCAGAAGCGGCGGCGCTGTGGCCTGGGCACTCCGGCGGAGCCGGTCATTACTGGCCTCAACCTCACGGAGAGCGAGGGCGAACCGCTTTACTGGTTCGACGTCCTGATCGATTTCACGTTTGAGCAGGGGCGATTTCCGGATGGCACCATCGAGCTCTATTGGTCGCGGGGGTCGCAGGGCTGGGTTGAGAACTACGTCGGCGCGGTGTCCAGCAACGTGCGGCTGTTTCGGCACGTGCGGGCGTTCAGCGATTTCGAGAATGACGACGTGTCTTACCGGATGCGCTACCGGTGCGGCACGGAGATCGTCGGGCCTTTCGGGCCGGCTTACGAGTGGTACTACTGCGCGCCGTAGGAGTGTATTCGCATGGCTCTCACACTGAACAAGGAAGACGGAACGGGGATGGCGGACGCCAACAGCTACGCGGACGTGGCGGACGGGGACATGTACCACGAGGCGCACCTGTATGCGTCGGCGTGGACGGGGGCGACCGAGCAGAGGAAGGAAGCGGCGCTGATGATGGCGACGCGGCTGATTGACTCACAGTTCCAGTTCAACGGCAGCCGGACCAACGCGAGCCAGGCTTTGCAGTGGCCGCGTGCGGAGTGCCCTGACCCGGACAAGGGGCTGGTGAGGATGTCGGCGCTGGTGTCGGTTGGGTCGAACTTCGTTCCGTATGACAGCGTGCCGGCGGCGGTGGTGCAGGCGACGTGCGAGATGGCGCGGGAACTCCTGATTGTGGACCGGACGGCGGCGCCGCCGGGGGAAGGAATCAGCGCAACGCAGACGAGCCAGGCGACGCATACCGGCACGAGCGGGTCAAGCAGCCAGTCGAGCACGACCTACAGCAAAGAGGACACGCGGCCGATTGTGTCGCGGGTCGCGCAAGCGATGCTGGCGAAGTATGGGGCGCTGATTCAGGGCGGCAGCGGCAGCGTGCGGCTGGTGAGGGCATGAAGTGGCTCTGGACAACGGTGTTTCTGGCGTGGGCTGTGCGGCTGGCGCGGAGCGGTTGACGCTGGCTTGGGATGCGTCGCCCTCGGCGGCGGTGGCGGGCTACCGCGTTTACTGGGGCACGAACTCGCGGGCGTATTTCGGCGTGACCAACGCCGGGCTGGTCCTGACACAGGCGGTGGTGCTGCCGCACCGGGGGCGGTGGTTCTTTGCGGCGACAGCTTACGACACGAACGGGCTGGAGTCGGACTTCAGCAGTGAGGTGTCGTGGGAGAGCAAGCCGGTGCCGCCGGTGATGGCGGGCAAGGCCTGGGTGCGGCTGGCGCCGGTGTTTGGGCGGAGCACGAACCTGGCGGCCTGGGGAAGCGTGACCGGTGAGGCGACTTGGTTTCCGGCGACGAACCGGGCGGAGTTCTTCCGCGTGAAAGGGCTCCTGATGGAGCGAGTGATGGTGCCATGACGAACATGATTCCAGCGGATTTGATCAGCAGCGTGGACCATGCGGCGGCGATGAACGACCGGTGGTTGTTCGTGGCCAGCCTGGTGGTGTTCGGGGTGTTTGCGTGGTTCGTGATGCGGTACTTCGTGCTGCAACACGAGCGGCTGATCGAGGACCACAAGCAGGCGAGGGACAGCTATCAGGAGAGCCTGCGTGGCGTAGTGGCGGAGCAGAGCGGGGCGAACGCCAAGCTCATTGTCTGCCTGGACAACAACACAAAAGTTCTGGAGGAGTGCAGGGATGAGCTGCGCCTCGTCCGGATGGAAAGGAAACAGTCGTGAAGAACATGAGTCGCGGTGAGAAGTGTGCTTGGGCAACGTTGCTGGCGGGTGCGCTGGCGTTGCTGGTGGCGTGCGCGAGCGGGTGCTCGACGCTGGACCAGGCCTACAAGCAGGAAGTGACGTGGACCAATGCGCCCGTGGTGCATGTGTTCACGAACACGGTCGTCGTGACCAACACCGTGCCGGTGGTGACTGAGCGCACCAATGTCGTGTTCGTCACCAACGCCGTGAGCGGCGCCGTGTCCGGCTACGCTGTGCGCGAGCCGGTGGCGACCAACATGGTGACTGCGATCGTGACGAACATCGTGCCGGTGTTCATGACCAACCTGGTGCAGGTCCCGGTGACCAACCTGGTCGCCAAGCCTGAGGCCCTGGCCACCATCGAGGCGACGGGATCCATCGTGAATACCTTCGCGCCGGGCATTGGCAGCATTCTCGCCCTGGCGCTCGGCGGGCTGTACCACGGCTACCGACAGGTGCGGAACCGCAAGGTGAACGAGGCGCTGGTCCAGGGCGTGGAGACGGCCCGGGCGGTCCTGACTACCACGCCGCAAGGGCAGGCCGCTGATGCGCAGTTCGTGAAGTGGCTCATGGAGCACCAGAAGGAGGCCGGCGTGTTCGCGACGGTCTCGGGCCTGGTGGACCAGCTCAGCGACAATCCGGCTGCGAGGATGACGGCGCAGGAGATCGCGGAGCGGGTCCGCAGGGCGCAAGGGCAGGTCGTTGGTCCCGCGGACTCCGGCCACGAGCTGACGTTTTCGTTGGTTTCCGTTGGTCCCTTTGTTGGTTTTGTAGTGGCCAGTTTCGGCAAGTTTCGTCCGGTTCCAAGTTTGGGGCTGAAAAGGCGAAACGCGCAAAACAGCCCAATAAAAACGGGCCTAGAACGCGTGTTCTAGGCCCGTAAATTGGTTGCGGGGGCTGGATTTGAACCAGCGACCTTCAGGTTATGAGCCTGACGAGCTACCGGGCTGCTCCACCCCGCGATCCCAAAGACTATTCCTATATTGCCTGAGGTTTTCCGCCGCGCAAGCCCTTTTATGCATCAGGGCGAACAGGGGGCGAAAATCGCGTCCTTCATGCCGTGGATGATCTTCTTGTCGGCCGGGCAGATCGTCGCGAGCACGCCGCCCAGTTCGGCGCGCGCGGTGTCGGCGTCGCCGGCAACGAAGTAGTAAGGGCAGAGGCGCACGCGCCCTTTCATGGGCACAAGCTGGTTGCGCTCAAAGTCAAACCATTGTGCCTCCACCAGGGCCGGCTTGTGATAGCGCTGCAGCACGCGGGGGGAGCGCTCGGCATTCGCAATCGCCTCATCCACCGCCGCCGCCCAATCGGCGTGGGAGAGGTCGCTGCCGAGATAGACGCCACGCGCGCCCCAAGCGTGGGCCGAGAAGCCGGAGACCTTCAGGATCAGCTCGCGCTCCTTTTGGGACAGCACCTTGAGCTGGCGCCAGTCCGTGAGGTTGAGCTCCGGGATGGCGGCGTGCGGGGGCAGGGGAGCGGGGTCAACGATCCAGGTGTAAGGCACCAGGCGCAGCAGCCGGTTGAAGAAGCTCTCGCCCAGTTCCTGCCGCCAGAAGCCGTGCAGGTTCCGGTTCCACAGAAGCGCGAACAGCATCTTCTCCTCGAAGATCGGCTTGGGCGGCGGCGTAAGGCGAATGCGTTTGGCCGCCGCCAGGTCGAAAATCACCCTGGCGTTGGGGACGTTGGCGAGGTCGAACAGTTCGAAGAAGCGATAGACGGCGTCGCCATCGGCGAAGGCGTGGAAGTTTGTGTCGTGGACTTGGAATCTTGAGGCGCCCAACTGATCGGCCATCCAGATCATTTCGGGCCGATAGGTGGCGGCTTCCTCGGACACGATGATGCGTGCGGTGGCGGCATCGCCGAAGATGCTGGCGAAGCCGCGCAACATGCCATCGGCGCCGCCCAGGACTTGGGCCCCGAGGGCGGAGTAGGTTTGATTGAGCCAGCCGGTGAGGCCGATGCCGCCGGGCACGGAATCCAGTTCCGTGACACGGAGGCCCTGCTCGGTGATGAGAAGGTCGGGGCGGATGACGCGCGGCAGCTCGCTTTTCAGGGCCGGGGAGCGCTGAAGTTCGACGAGTTCGGCGGGCTTGCCCCGGTCCAGCCAGCGGGCGACCCATTCGGGTTGCTTGCCCTCCACACTCTTGCGGTAGAGGAGGTTGACGGCGCGATAGAACTGCAGCAGCACGCGCCCCAGGGTTTCCACCTCCTTCGCGGCGACGGGCCCGAGAGGGTAGGGGACGGTGAGGTCCGCCAGCCGTGAGCCGCGAACAGGCCGTCGGCTGGCAGGCGGTCGCGGATGAAGCGCGCGCGTGTGGCGGCATCGCCAGGGGTGGAGGCCAGGGTTGTTGGGCTCACGGCTTGCTGTGGCCCTCTCATTAACACCCCGCTTCAGCGGGGTGGAAAGGTGTGCGGCGCGGGGTGAACCGCTTCAGCGGTTTACGTGTGTGCCGGAAACCGCTGAAGCGGTTCCCACCTCTCACTGAGGCTAATTCACCTCGCTGGAGCGAGGTGTTAATGAGGTGCGGTGCTCTCATGCCTGTCTTCCCCAGCGCCCAGCTTCAGGTCCGCACCTGGCCGGTGCCGAGGCCGAGCCACTTGTAGCTGGTCAGCTCTTCCAGGCCCATCGGGCCGCGGGCGCCGATCTTGTCGGTGCTGATGCCGATTTCGGCGCCCATGCCGAACTCGCCGCCGTCGGTGAAGCGGGTGGAGGCGTTCCAATAGACGGCGGCGGAATCCACCTCGGCGAGGAACTGCCGGGCGCGGGCCTCGTTGCGGGTGACGATGCTGTCGGAGTGGGCGGAGCCGTAATGGTTGATGTGGTCAATGGCCTGCCGGACGCCATCCACGACGCGCACGTTGAGGATGTAGTCGTTGTATTCGGTGAACCAGTCCTGCTCAGCGGCAGGCCGGATTTCCGAGTGCGGAGTGGGGAGCGCGGAATGCAGAATACCTTCAGCTTCAGCGTCCACGCGCAACTCGACCTGCTTCTCGCCCAGGTGCTGGGCGATCGTCGGCAAGAAGACGCCGGCGACCTTGCGATCCACGAGCAGCGTCTCCATGGCATTGCAGACGGCGGGGCGCTGGACTTTGGCGTTGAGGGCGATGTCCTCGGCCATCTTCAGGTCGGCCTCGGCGTCCACGATAGACGTGGCAGACGCCTTTGTAATGCTTGATGACGGGCACTTTGGAGCACTCGGCCACGGCGCGGATGAGGCCCTCGCCGCCGCGGGGCATGCACAGATCCACGTATTGCGTGAGCGAGAGCAGTTCCTGAATGGCCTCGCGGTCGGTGGTGGGCACGACCTGGATGGCGTGTTCGGGAAAGGCTGGCAGGGTGCGCTTGCCGGCTTCGACCATGATCCGGGCGATGGTCAGGTTGGAGTTGAGGGCTTCCTTGCCGCCGCGCAGGATGGTGGCGTTGCCGGACTTGAAGCAGAGGCTGGCGGCGTCGGCGGTGACGTTGGGGCGCGATTCGTAGATGATGACGACGACGCCGATGGGGGTGCTGATCTTTTGCAGCTTCAGGCCGTTGGGGCGGACGCGTTCGTCCAGCACCCGGCCGACCGGGTCGGGCAGGGCGGCGACTTCGCGCAGGCCCTTGGCCATGGCGGCGATGCGTTTGTCGTCGAGCTTGAGGCGGTCGAGCATGGCGGAGGAGAGGCCCAGGCTCGCGCCGGCTTCCATGTCGCGGGCGTTGGCGTCTTTGATGGCGGCGCCGCTCTGTTCGAGGGCGTCGGCCATGGCGAGCAGGCAGGCGTTCTTGTCGGCGGTGGTCAGTCGGGCCAGCTCGCGCGAGGCCGCTTTGGCCTGCCTGGCAAGTTGGGTCATCTGCTCGGTCAACGTCATGGAGGGACAGTAAGCCAAATCTGGAGAACGGAAAAGGTGAAATGAATATTGGGCGGAGGTTGGTGTCTAACTGAGTTGCTGAGGCCTGGTTGCGACGGGGGAAAGCGGCTTGAACGGGCCGGTGACGGCAGGGCGGATAGAAGGGGAAAACACGAAGAGAACAAGAAGGAAACAAGAAGGAAACACGAAGAGAACAAGAAGACGCAGCGCCAGTGCAGCGCCAGCAACAAGCGGTGTGGGCCGTTGCGGGGGCCGAGAGATTAACAGGGGCGGCGGGAGTCAGGGGAGTGGAATCAGACGGCCCGGCCGCGGGGTCAAGACCCGGTGTCGGCCCGTTCCAGGACCTGGAGTATCTTGTTGAAGGCGTCGCGAACGTCGGCGTAGTCGCTGAGGTCCACGACGAAGCGGTTGTTGGGGTTGGGGCGGGAGACGGTGTGGCCGTCGGAGAAGAGGATGTTGGCGGTGCGTCGGCGGTGGTGGGTGCTGGGGGTGATGCCGAAGGTGGCCATGCCCGGGGTACAAAGGAACTGGGTGTCAATGGCGAGGGCGCGAATGGGCAGGCCATTGCGGTTTTCACCGAGGTTGTCGAGCTTGATGTGCTCGGGGAACGCGAGGGTGGCGTTGGGGTTGTCGAAGAGGCGGGTGTTGCCGGCGTGGCGGTAGTAGAAGCTGCATTGGGCCTGGCGGGTGCCGACGTTGGCGAGCTGGGCGTTGGCGTCCAGGGGTTGGTCGCGGCCGGGGCAGAAGAGGACCTTGGGCTGGTTGCAGAGGTGATCTTTGAGGAGCAGGCCGAGGCCGGCTGGGGCGCCGTTGCCGAGGGAGATGAGGCTGGTCGGGGCGCCAGTGGAGGGGTAGAGGTCGAAGGGACTGGTGAAGGGCGGGGCTTTGGGGCCGTAAGGGATGTTGCCGTCGTAGTCGCCGGCGTAGGCGTGCAGGGCGAGGCCGATTTGGCGGAGGTTGGAGAGGCAGGCGGCGCGGTGGCCTTGGTCGCGGGCGGAGGAGAGGGTGGGAAGCATCAGCGCGGCTAGGGCGGCGACGATGGCGATAACCACCAGCAACTCAATGAGGGTAAAACCGCGGTTAGGGCAACTGACGCGCACGGTAAAAGCAGCGGTTGGGATTAGGGGCCGGGTCGAGGAACGGAATGAGGCCGGTGTCGTTGGTCAGGGTGCCGAGGCTGGCCCAGTTGGACAGGGGCATGGAGAGGTTGGTGGCGGCCAGAATCTGGAAGCGCAGCCCGGGTTGGCTTTCCAGGGTGAAGCCGAATTGGCTGTTTGACATGCCAGGGTTGGTCAACGCCGGCAGGACGGTTTCGGTGAGCCGTACGTTGTCCACATCCCAATATCCGCCCACCAGGTTGGAACTGACGGTGGAGGCAATCTGGACGCCGATGTTCTGGCCAGCCCAGAGGTTGGTGGCGCGGACGCCAGGGACATAAACGGAGAAGTCCACGAAGTGAGTATTGGTGGGGAACAAGTCGACGCTGTTAGTAATGGTGGTGGCAGCGACGGTGACCATGTTGCTGGAGGGGTCGCGGTAATAGAGGCTGAGCTGGAGAGTGGTCCCTTCGTGCATCGCCGTGTACACGCCGCCAATGACGCCGACAGTGAGGTTATAGGCCCGGTTGACGTTGAACTTGGCGTCGAAGGCGTGGCTGGGGGTGGTGTTGGTTCCGTAGATGGAGTCGTAATCCTGAAAAACGGCGACATCGGGCAGGGCAAAGACGAAGGCGGCCTGGGTGCCGTCGCAGTTGTCAATGAAACTGCTGGGAATGGGGAGGTTATAGAACGTGCCCATGCGCGTTTCCCAAGCGGCGTTGGTATAAGTGCTCTGTGCATACCAGGCTGGCTCGGGTGATTTCTGCCAGTCGCTAATATTGGTATCGGCGAAGGGGATCACCGGCGACTCAAAAGATCCGTTGGGGATAGCAATCGTCCCGGCTTGGAGGGCGTGGGCAACCAGGACCAGGGTCACCACGAGAACGGCTGGCCAGGCAACGGGCGCTTTTCGGCGGGCAGGGCTTGCCTGTGCCGGTACGGAGGCGTGCGGAGGCGAGGCAACCAGCCGCGCCAGGTTGGGAGCAATCAAGGGCAAAAGCATTTATGATAGTGTCCACCGTTGGGCCGCGCGTCGCAAGTGCGTTTCCTAAGCCCATATCCGCGGGGGGCCTCGATGCTGTCGGCAGGCGGCGAGACCGCGGGAGAGCAACGGCCTGGAGGCTGGCCGCGGCTACGCCGGCGTAGCCGCCGTCGTTGGACGGCGCAAATGCCGAGTGAGCTTGCGACTTGCGGATCAGAACACGCGTGGGCGAAGACATCAGCGCGGACTGACGTCCGGGGCGACGGGGGACGGTTGCGCTGTGGTGGCCGGTGTTGGGATACGGCGCGAATACCGAGTTACGGAGCGATGGGCTTCTCGCCGAGCATGGCGGCGAGAGTAGGTTCCATCGCCTCGGCCCAGATGCGATAGCCTGCGGGCGAGAGGTGCAGGAAGTCGCGCATGATGTCTTTGGAGATCCTGCCGTCGGGCTGGATGAACAGGTAGCCGAAGTCAAGGAAGCGAATCCAGTTGCCGTCGTTCAGTTTGTGGAGGGCCTGGTTGACCTGGAGGGCTTTGGCGCGCTGGGCGCAGAAATCCTCGCGGAAGGGGAGAATCCCCAGGAGCAGGACTTTGGTTTGCGGCAGCTTCTCGCGAAGCTTGTGGACGACGGCGGTGACGCCTTCGAGGACGTGGCGGGGGGTGTTGTTGTCGTCGGGGATGTTGTTGACGCCGATGAGGACGACGGCAACTTTGGGGTTAAGGCCGTCGAGGTTGCCGTGGTCCAGGCGCCAGAGGACATGCTGGGTGTGGTCGCTGCCGATACCGAGGTTGAGGGCATGTCGGGCCGCGTAGTACTTGGCCCAAGCCTCTTTGCCATTGGTTTCCCAACCCTGGGTGATGGAGTCGCCGACGAAGATGACCTTGGTCTGGCCCTGGTTGTCCTTGACGCGTTGGTTCAGGTCGAGGAAGCGCTGGTAGCCTTGGCCGGTGCGCGGGACCGGGTTAATGCATTGATGAAGGTCCGGGGCGGTGTTGGTGTTGGCTTGACCGAAGGCGGCGGCGGCCAACAACAGGAGCGCGGCGGAGAAGTGTGTGCGCCGCGGGATTAAGGGGTTCATGCCCGAAGTCTTGGCGCGCGGGGTATGGTTTTCAAGTTGTCCCAGTCGGCGGCGGGGGGGAGGAGCTGCTGGAAGGCGGCAATTCCGGCAAGGTCCTCAATGATCAGCACGACCCGCTCGTGGCCCTGGTAGGCAAAGGGGGACGCGGTAAGCAAAACGTGCAGCTTCTTGACGGTGCGCCCGGAGCACAGCTCCATGGAGACTTGGCGGCGGACACATTTCTTGCCGGTAAAAGCTTCATTGACGGCTCCGCGCACGAGACAGCTTTGACAGAGGGGGCCGTAGCCGCAGCCCTCGGTGACATCGCGGGAATGCAGGCAGTGAAAAACTTCACCCGCGCGATGGCGCAGGATGCGAAGCCGCCCGATGCCCAGGAAAGCGCCGGCCGCGGCGTTGTAGTCGAGGATGCTCACATCCTTGTCCACCAGGAAGACATAGGAGGGTATGGCATCGAGCAACTGGCGGAGCAAGACCTCGTTGCTCATTTGTGTCACCGGTATGCGCATAACAACAGGATGGGCCCGTGGCGTGTGCCCTGTCAACACAATTAGAGGCGGTGGGCCGGGTCACAAGCTTGCCCTCCGCAAGGCGAGGCACCAAGGCACAACGACGAGGAGGGTGAAGAGCAGGCCGCTCAGGAGGTTGGTTTTCGGCATGCGGGCCAACTCCGGCACCGTGCTGAGGAGCGCGCCGAGCAGCACGCCGCCGAGGAATCCACCCAGGTGAGCGACGACATCAGTGCCGGGGGTCAAGGCCAGGAGCACGAAAAGCATTACGCCGCCGCAGAGGCCGCTGAGGATGTATTTCTTCGCATGGGGCGTTTGCCGCCAGAGCGGAAACGACTGGAAGGCGAGCAGGCCGAGGCTGCTCATGACCAGGCCGGACGCGCCGAGGCTGCGGTGCGGCTGCAGCGAGACCAGAGCGGCGACCAGGTTACCGCCGGCGCCGGCCAGGTAGGCCGCCAGCAGACCGATGCCGGTGCCGTAACGGCCCATAGCCAGGCCGAGCAGCAGCAGCCCGAGGGTGGCATTGGTGGCAAGATGCGCGAGGTCAGCGTGAAGCCAGATGGCGGTGAAAAGCCGCCACCATTGGCCGTGGGCGACGGCGGCGCCGTCCATGAGGCCTGCGGCCTGGAGGTCGGCGCGGGTGCTCAGCCAGTAAAACAGGCAGGCCAGCAGGGCCCAGGCGAGGCTGCCCCAGTCAAGGAGGAAGCCCGGCTTGAAGACCGGTTGCTGCCAGGGCCAGGCGCGATTTTCGAGCTGGTACTGGCGGAGCGTCCGGAGCGCGTTGGCATAATCCTGCCGGGAAACCAGCAGGCCCCACCCGGCGCCGTCCTCGGGCTGGATGATGGTGGACTCGATGCCCTGGCTGACGAGCACGAGGCTCCAGTCCATCGCCTGGCGGTGGGAGCGGACGGGGATGGTGGCGGTGGCAGGTTGCATGGGCGATGGACAGCTTAGCTGCGAGCATTGACTGGCAAGCCACCTCCCCGCGCACCCCAGCCCTTTCCATGAACCGCGGCTCGACAGACGGCCCACTCTCCCTTTCCCTCCCCCCCCCGCTGCGACGGCGCGGTAGCGCGGCGAGTCGGAGGGGGAGAGGGTGCCCTTTAGGGCGGGTGAGGGAAAACGGAGCCTTCGACTGCATAGGTGCAGCCTAGCCGTGGTTCAGTAAGCCGAGCTGCTGGATGGCGGTGCGGCTTTTCTCGGGGGATTCTTGCAGGATGACCTGCCAGCCGCGGGCCGCGCCGGCAGCGATGTTTTCCGGGCGGTCGTCCAGGTAGAGAATCTCCGGACCGCGGCGCCCGGACTCGCGTTCGACGACTTCATATAGCCTCGCGTCCGGCTTCATCACGCCATGCTGATAGGAGAGGATGTAGCCATCGAAGTCGCCGTAGAAGGGGAAACTGCGGCGGATATGGTCCACGGCGAGATCGTTGGTGTTGGAGAAGGCGTAAGTCTTGAGGCCGCGCCGGCGCACCGCGGCGTGAAGGCGGATCATCGGCTCGATCGCGAAGAATATGTCGGCGAAGCACTGGCTGAACTCAACGAGGTCGCCACGGAAGCCGGTGACGCAGCGGATTTCGGCGTAGAATTGTGGGGTGGTCACGGCGCCCGATTCGGTACTGAACAAACAGGGGAGACTGGTCGATGTACTGAGCGATCTGCGGGAGGGTCATGGTGCCGCGCGCAGCGATGCGCCGCGCGGCGATGCTGTAATCAAAATCCACTAGGACTTTGCCCAGGTCGAAGACGACGACAGATGGAATGCTCATCGTGGAGTGTTACACCATTTCTCTTCGACCCTCCAGGGCCTGGCTCAAGGTGAGTTCGTCGGCGAACTCGAGCCCGGTGCCAGCCGGCAGTCCATGCGCGAGGCGGGTAATTTTGAGACCTGGGCGCGCGAGTCGTTTGGCCAGGTAATAGCCCGTGGCGTCGCCCTCGACGTCGGTGCCCAGGGCCAGGACGAGTTCCTTGATGCGGCCAGGGGCCAGCCGTTGCTCGAGTTGGTTGATGCGCAGGTCTTCCGGCTCAACGCCGTTCAAGGGCGAGATTTTTCCGCCGAGTACGTGGTAATGGCCTCGAAACATACCGGACTTCTCGAAGCTGAGAATATCCACAGGCCGCTCGACGATGCAGACCAGGGAAACGTCCCGGCGTGGGTCGGCGCAGATGGCGCAGGGGGAGTTTTCCGTGAGGGCGCCGCAGGTTTCGCAGAAGCGGACGCGCTCGCGCGCGTTGAGGATGGTTTCCGCGAGTTGCTTGACTGCGCCGGGCTCGGCCTGGACGAGGTGCAAGGCGATGCGTTCGGCGGAGCGGGGTCCGATGCCGGGCAGCTTGCTCAGCGCGCCGATCAGGGAGGCTATCGCTTCGGGCAGGGCGGGCATCTTAAAACGTGAAACGTGAAACGTGATGCGTGAAGTGGGATGCGTGGTGGGTGTGGGGAGGACGGAGGGTCAACGCTCCACGGTCAGCGCCCAATCCTAGGTCAGGCCGGGGAGGTGAAAGCCGGCGGTGGCCTTGCCCATTTCGGCTGAGGAAATCTCCTTGGCTTGGCCGAGAGCCTGGTTGGTCGCGGTGACAATCATGTCTTCAAGCAACTGGGCATCGCCGGGGTTCAGGGCCTGGGGGTCTATCTTGATTGAGGCAAGGGTGCCATCGCACTTCGCGACGACTTTCACGGCGCCGCCGCCGCTGGTGGCTTCGACCGTGCGGGCGGCCAAGGCGGTTTGGATTTGCTCCATCTGCTGCTGCATGCGCGCAGCCTGTTTCATGAGTTTGCCGATGCTGGACATGGTTTGAAAGGTTGATGGTGGATGCTTGATAGTTGATTGCTGGCAGTTGACGGGGGGATACGGGTCAGGCACGGACTTCAACGATTTGGCCCTTGAAGATCTCCAGTGCCTTCTGGATGAGCGGATCATTCTTGAAGTCGTCCTTGTTGAAGGGCACCGGGGCGAGTTTTTCTCGGGCGGCAGCGGCAGGGGCAGTGGCTGCCTTGGCCACGGCAGCCGGCTTCGGCGAAGCGGCGGGCGCGGGCGCGGGCGGCGGTGCAATTGCCGGTTCTGCCGGCGGGGCTCTGCGAGTGGCGGGTGCCTCGGCCTTCACGAACTTGATCTGGGCGTTGGTATGGCCGAGTTCGAGCAGCTTGGTTTGGAGCAGGGTGTGGTTGCGGGCGTTGTCCACCAGGCCGAGGTGGTCCTCGAATTCGGGGTCGAACCCGATCGTGAAGACGCTTTTCTGGAAGGAGACCGGGTGTGCTTCGAGCAGGTAAGTACGGGTGAAGGGGCTGGCGCGGCCGACGGCTTCCACCAGGCGGGCCCACAGATCGGCCAATTCTTCCTGAGGGGCGGACGAGGTCGCGCCGGCAGGCTGTGCGGGGGCGGAGGCGGGTGCGCGCGGCGCCGGGGCAGGAGTCACGGCGCCGGCTGCAGGTCGCGCCGCCTTCGGGGCGGGTGCCGCCGCGGGAGCAGCAACCCGAGGGGCTTCGCCGGGTTGGCCGTCGCGCAGATTCTGGAGCTGCTTGAGGATGGAATCAATGCTGACGGCGCCGCGGGCTTCGATGGCCTTGAGCAGGGTGACTTCGACCAGGATCTTCTTGGAAGCGGCGTCGCGCAGCCGCAACTCCGCGTCGGCCAGGACTTCCATAATGCGGGTGAGGCACTCGGCGCCGGCCTGCTGGGTATGCTCCTTCAGCGCGGCGGCTTCCGCTTCGGAAACCTCGAGCATCTGGAGGTTGCCGCCCGAGACCTGGAAAATGAGCCGGTTGCGGAAATGATTGAGCAGATCGGACAAGAGGCGGCCGAGGTCCTTGCCGTGGTTGGCCAGGTCGTTCAACTGGCGCAGGGCGGGTTCGACTTCGCCGGCCAGGATGGCGCGCGCGAGTTCGAGCAGTTGGCCCTGCGCCGTCAGGCCGAACATCGAGAGCACGTCCGCTTCCTCGATCTTCCCGCCGCAGAAGCTGATGAGCTGGTCGAGGGCGGACTCGGCGTCACGCATGGCGCCCTCGGCGCCCCGGGCGATGGCGTAGAGCGCGGCAGGGTCAATCTTCACCTGCTCCAGCTCGGCAATGCGGGTCAGGTGTTTGGCGATCAAGGCGGCGGGGATGCGCCGCAGGTCGAACCGCTGGCAGCGGGACAGGATGGTGGGCAGGACCTTCTCCGGGTCCGTGGTGGCGAACATGAACTTCACATGCGCCGGCGGTTCCTCCAGCGTCTTGAGCAAGGCGTTGAAGGCCGCGGTCGAGAGCATGTGGACTTCGTCAATGATGTAGATCTTGAACCGGGAACTGGCGGGCGCGTATTTGCAGGTCTCCCGCAGCTCGCGGACCTGCTCGACGCCGTTATTGCTGGCGCCGTCAATCTCGAACACGTCGAGCGAGCGGCCCTCGGCAATTTCGCGGCAGCGGGAGTCGCTGTCGTCAAAGTCGGCTTTGGGACCGTCGGTGCAATTGAGGGCCTTGGCGAAGATGCGGGCGATAGTGGTCTTGCCGGTGCCGCGCGGGCCGCAGAACAGGTAAGCGTGCGCAATGCGCTTCTGCTGGATGGCGTGGGCAAGCGTCTGGGTGACGTGTTCCTGGCCGACCACGTCCGGGAAGCGCTGCGGGCGATATTTGCGAGCAATGACCTGATAACTCATACCAGTGCGGAATTCAGAGTGCAGAGTGCGGAATGGAATCCCTGACGGACTCTTCCGCACTCCGCACCCCGCATTCAAAATTCAAAAGCCAGGGTGACCACGGCAGATGCAGAGCAGACTACCGTTGCTGCCTTCCGGCCCTGGCGGGGTTCGTAAGTCCACAGTCCATGGGCCCTGGCAGCGGCAATCTGCCTCAAGGCCGCGGCGGCTTCAAGGTCAAAAAGCGGAGTTAGCGGTCGAACCAGCCGAACTTGTGTTTGTTGGTGACGTAGAGCAGGCCGAGGGTGCGCATGCTCACGGTGAGCAGATATACTCTGACCAGACTCCAGACTGCTCGCAGGCCAAACGTCAGGAACATCACCGACATATCCCGGGTGTGGTAGCCCACGCTTTGGGCACCACCCGCGAGGGCGTCCCCGAGCAGGCGCACGAGGTAAACGCCGATCACGACCATGCAGGTGACCAAGTAGCCCAGAGGCACCTTCAGAATGGCCGGGATCACGACCAACGGGTTGGCGGCCAATGCGGTATCTTTCATCGCCACGGCTAGGAATGCCATCGGGAAGTAAAGACACCCTAGCACCATGGTGGCGATCAGGAGGTTGGCCGGAGCATCATAAACGTCAAAGAACTTCAGCACGAAGAAGGTGACCGGCGCCCCGAAACAAATCACCACCGTCACGGCCAGGCGGAAGGCGCCGCCAAACACGTCTTCGAAGCCGGGCAAGCCGGGCATTTCCTCCTCCTCGTTGGCCGTGGCGTGGATGATATTCTGCAGGAAGGAGAAGATGTAGCCGTAGGCGGCAATCATTATTGGGACGGACATCCACGCTCCGGTGAGGCCCTCCGCAAACGAGACCACGACGGCGCTCACGAGCAGCATCAGCAGGCCGCTACCGCGGAACGGGTAGATGAACGCGCCGGGGAAGCGAGCAAAGAAGCCCTTCGGCCCCGTCGGGCGTTGGAGCTGAACCTGTACCGGCACGCATTCCGTGCCGCAATGGCGGCAGAACTTCTCCTTCGCGCGAGTGGTGACGCAGGCCTCACAGAAGGAAAGCTGGCAATGGGTGCAGAAGTAACGGCCAGGAATCCTGGGGTGATGCTTGCACGGTCCGGAGCCGATGGCGGCAGGCGAAGCGGCGGCGACGGGCGGGGCAGCCGCTGCCGTCGGATGACCAGCACTGACGGCAACAGGGGGCGCGGCCAGGGCGACGGCGGCGGCACCGCCAGCGCGGACGGCCCTGGGGGGGCCAACGGCGCGCGGCGGCGGCAGCGGCGCCGCGGCAGCGGCGGGATACGCGACGCCTGCGCTGGGAGGCGCATCCCCGTAGAACATCATCTCCAGGCTACCAAGGTGAACCGTCTGACCCGACTGGAGCGCCGCTTCCTTCACCTGAGCGCGATTGACGTAGGTGCCGTTGGTGGAGCCCAGGTCCTGGATGACGGCATTACCGTTACTGACCACGATTTGGCAGTGGGAACCCGAAACCGAGGGGTCATCGAGCTTGAAATCATTGGCAGGGCCGCGGCCAAAGGAATTAACGCCCGGCTTAAGGTGGATCTCCGAAGCCCCCGGCGTACCCGGTTGGACAACGAGTCGCGCCATGGTCAAAACTCAGTCATGCGTTCTGAAAGGCGCCTTGTCTAACTCAACTTCCGGTCAGCTGTCCAGAGGAATCTGAGCCGAGATGTCCCGACGATACTGGAGTAGAACTCGCTTGCGCCGGGCCGGGGAGCTTCGATATGAGGTGAGAGATGAAGACAGGCGACACAACGAATCAATCGCGTTCACCAATCGTCTCCCGGCGGAAGTTCATCGCGGCAGGGGGTGCGGCGGCGGCGGCGTTTACGATCGTGCCGCGGCACGTGCTGGGCGGGGTGGGCTTTGTGGCTCCGAGCGAGAAGATTACCGTAGGCTATATCGGCTGTGGGACGCAGGGTTTGCGGGAAATGCCGGGCCTGCTCGCGATGCCGGAGGTGCAAATCGTCGCTGTGTGCGATCCCGTCAAGAAGAGCCACGATTATGTGGACTGGTCGAGAGACGGTCTGCGGACGGAGCTTGCTGAGGCGCTGGGCCGGCCGGATTGGAGGCGGGGCGCGCCCGGCATTCCCGGCGGGCGCGACGTGGCCAAAGAGGTTGTTGAGACCTCCTATGCCAACCAAAGACGTGCTGACAAGTTCAGGGGCTGCGCCGCGTATGCGGATTTTCGGCAGTTGCTGGAGCAGGAACGGGACGTGAACGCGGTGAAGGTGATGACGCCCGACCATCTGCACGCGACGGTGGCCATTGCGGCGATGAAGAAGGGCAAGCATGTGATGATGCATAAACCGATCGCCAACCGGTTGCAGGAGGCCAGGCTGGTCCTGGAGACCGCCCGCAAGACAAACGTCGCGACGCATTTCTTGCCGGCCAGCGAGGGGGCGAATATTCGGCAGATCAAGGGCTGGGTTGACGGCGGGGCAATCGGCAGTCTGCGGGAGATTCACAACTGGTCAAATAGGCCCGTATGGCCGCAATACGCGACAATTCCAACGGACACGCCCCCGGTTCCGGAAGGTTTCGACTGGAAGTTGTGGTTAGGGCCTTCGGTGGACCGGCCGTATCATCCTCACTACACCCATGCGGTGTTTCGCGGCTGGTATGAGTTTGGCGGCGGGGCGTTGGCTGACATGGGGCATTACAGTCTCTGGCCAGTGTTCAGGCTCTTCGAGCTGGACGCGCCGGCCGCAGTGGAATCACGGCCCAGCCACGTCTGTACGCTCGCGGGGAACGTCGCGGTAAAGATCGAGAACGACTATTCGTTTCCTGCTGCCTGTACGATCCGCTGCCAGTTTGCCGCCAAGGGAGCCAGGCCGGCCCTCGACCTGTTTTGGTACGACGGGTCCATGCGGCCACCGACGCCGGAGGAGCTGGAGGCAGACCAACAGAATTTGCCCGAGGAGGGGATGATGTTTGTGGGCGACAAGGGAAAGATACTGGCGGGTTTCCGCGGTGAGGATCCGCGGATCATTCCGGAGAAGAAGATGAGGGAGTTCCGAGCGGCGGAGAAGGAGCGGGTGACGGCGCAGTCACGGGAGTCGGGGCAGGCCCGACGCGAGGCAGCCGCGCTGTGGGTCGCGGCATGCAAGGGCGGGCCGCCGACGTATGGTGATTTCCTGCTGGCCGGCCCGATCTCGGATGCCTTCAACCTAGGGGCGGTTTCCTTGCGGCTGGGCGGCAAGCGGCTGCTCTTTGACGCCGCGAAGGTGAAGGTCACCAACTCAGCCGAAGCCAACGCGTACCTGACACGGGAATATCGGCCGGGCTGGGAACTAACGGCGGCAGGGGCGTAGATCTCGCACCTCACCTTCGAGGCAGGAGCGCCGGCATGTTGCCGGCTTAGGCCATCCGGCCCGTGTAAGCCGGCAACATGCCGGTGCTCTAAACTGTCAGGGTTCTGTAGGGTATGTGAAAGATCGAGGCTGGGTCGTTGGCCCCGGGCCGCGCTCTTATTCCCAAATCTGGTTGTAGAAGTCCACGATATCGCCCCGCGCCTTGGACTCCTTAAACTTAATGGCGGAGCGGGGATGCTGGTTGAGGAAGCCGGTCAGCATGTAGGGCAGGTCAAAGCCCCACATGAGTTTCGCGCGCAGGGGTTCGATGGTGTCCTGAACGCAACGGAGAACCGGCAGGAGGTTGTACTTGGGGTTGTGGAGGAAGCCGATGAGCAATTCCATCGGGCAATTGCCGGCACCGCGGCCCAGGCCGGCCATGGTGGCGTCGAGCATATTGGCGCCCAGCACAATGGCCTCGACGGTGTTGGCGAAGCCCAGCTGCAGATTATTGTGCGCGTGCATCCCCACCTCTTTGCCCGCGGCTTTGCAGTAGTGGAGGTATTTGCGCACGAGGTGCTCGACCTGCTCGCTGTAGAGGGTGCCGAAGCTGTCCACGACGTAAATGGCCTTGGTTTCCGAACAGGCCAGCAACTCCAGGCCCTCGTTCAGTTCGTACTCGGGAACGGTCGAGACGGCCATCAGGTTGACGGTGGTCTCGTAGCCTTTGTCGTGGGCGTCCTTGACCATTTCCAGGGCGGTGGGGATTTGATGGATGTAGGTGGCAACCCGCACCATATCGATCACGCTCTGAGTCTTGGGCAGGATGTCTTCGTGGTAATCGGTGCGCTCGGCATCCGCCATGACGGTGAGTTTGAGGGAGGTCGGGTTGTCGCCGACGATGCGCCGCAGGTCGTCTTCGAGGCAGTATTTCCAGGCGCCGTGCTCGCCGGGGACAATGACCTTGCGCGAGGCCTTGTAGCCCAGCTCCATGTAATCCACTCCCGCCTCCACACAGGCGGTATAGACCGCCTTGACGACTTGGTCGTCGAACTTGTGGCTGTTCATCAGGCCCCCATCGCGGATGGTGCAATCGAGCACTTTGATTTCCGGGCGGTAGGAGACCCACCTGCCGGCGGGCGTTTCTTTCGGTTTGGCGGTCTTGGGGGCGTCGGGTTTGGCAGGCATAAAGAATAATCAGCAACTGCGGTTAGGTGTCTAAAGGGGGACGGAGGGCTAGCGCGGCTGCTTCATGGCGCCGGTCTGTCTGCGTTTCGTGCGGGGCATGAAATACCCCGGGCTACGCCACCTTCTCCTCGGTGTCGAGGAACCCCTGGAGGTGGCGGACGCGAGTGGGGTGGCGGAGTTTGCGGAGCGCCTTGGCTTCAATCTGGCGGATGCGCTCGCGGGTGACGTTGTACATCTTGCCGATCTCCTCCAGGGTGCGCTCGTAGCCGTCCACGAGGCCGAAGCGCATTTCGAGAATCTTGCGCTCGCGTTCGGTCAGACTGGTCAGCACATCGCCCAGCTTCTCTTTGAGCAGGCTGAAGCTGGTCACGTCGGAAGGGTTCTCGGCCGTCTTGTCTTCGATGAAATCGCCGACGCTGACGTCGCCATCGTCACCGACTGGGGCGTGTAGGGAGATAGGCTGCTGGGCCATCTTCAACAGCGCGTTAATGCGGGCGACCGGCATGTGCATTTCGTCCGCGATCTCCTCGGGGGTGGGCTCGCGGCCGAGTTCCTGGGTGAGTTGCTTTTGGGCGCGCCAGAGCTTGTTCATGATCTCGATCATGTGGACCGGGATGCGAATGGTGCGGGCCTGGTCGGCAATGGACCGGGTAATGGCCTGGCGAATCCACCAGATGGCGTAGGTGGAGAACTTGTAACCGCGCCGGTATTCGAATTTCTCCACGCCCTTCATGAGGCCAATGTTGCCTTCCTGGATCAGGTCGAGAAAGGACTGGCCGCGGTTAGTGTACTTCTTGGCGACAGAGACGACCAGGCGCAGGTTGGCCTCAGCCATGTGCGTCTTGGCCTGGTGCGCGCGGTCGGCGGCGCGTTTCAACTGCTCGAACGTCTTGTGGAACTGGTCGTGGGGCTGGCGGACGAACTGTTCCAGGGCGCGGATCTTGGTGCGTTCGCTGTGGAGCCCGGCCTGCTGGTCGGCGGACTTGCGCCGTGACTCGAGCTCCTGGATGTGGCGCAGGCTGCTCTTGAACTTCTCGTGGACGTTACCCGCCACCAGGATCATGTCCTCCAGAACCCGTTGCTTGTAGAAGAACTTTGGAAAGAGGTCCTGCAGCTTTCGGTCAAGTTTCAGGAACTTGGCGTGATGCTTGACGCGCCGGCCCTGCGTGGCGGCTTTCTGCCAGGTGAGGTACTGATCGTCCACCCGGTCATCGAGCGACCGGACCTTCTTGATCAAGCCTCGCAGTTCCCGGAGGTGGGCTTCCCGGTTGGACACTTTCTTGTCCACCACCACCCGGTCGAACCGTTCCTTGGGCGGCTCGGACAGGAGCTTCTCGGTGATGGCAATGTGCTCCTTGGCGGTGAAGCCAAGGCCATAGACCAGGCGCTTGATATCGAGCTCGGCCTCCTCAATGCGCTTGCAGATTTCCACTTCCTGCTCCCGGGTGAGGAGCGGCACCTTGCCCATCTGATTCATGTACATCCGCACCGGGTCGTCCAAGACCTCCAGGCGGGTGTCCTCCTCCTCTTCCGGCTCCGTCGGCTTGGCCCGTTCCACCTCAGCGTGGTCCACGATCTCGACATCGAGGGTACGCAGTTTGGTGTAAAGCTCGTCGAGGTCGTCGGGCGACAGCCCTTCGGGCAGCACGTCGTTGATATCGTCGTAGGTGACGTGACCGTGCTCGTGGGCCAGGTGGAGCAGGGTCTTGATGGTTTCGGTCAAATCCGCCGCTTGGCCGGGTTTCCCAGGTGCAGGGGTGCCACGACTGCCGGCGGTGCCGGCTGTGACTTGGGCAATAGAGCGAGTCTTGGATGCGCCATTGGTGGGAGCCGGGGCGCGCAACTTGCTGTGGCTATGGGCCTTGTGTGAAATGACAAAACGGCGATGGTGCCGGTGCTCCTTGACGGACGGGGGCCGCCCGCGGGGCCGGCCTCGGTGCCCGGCTCGATCAGCCGATTTGCTCGCTTTCCTGTTCAGCATAAAATATCAGACGCGCGTAAGCTCTTTTAGTTCAGAGATTTCCGCTTTCCGCCCAAGGACGGCATTTCATCATCGGAATATCCGTTCTGACTGCCTGCTAAGCCGTTCGAAGACCGCAAACACCCGGAGACTGACGCGGACGTATAATACACTACCCCAGAGAAAGCTCAACTGCGCGACGGCGCAGTCACGCAGGTGGTCTTCGAGTCAGAGACTAAACAATTACAAATGGAAAGTATCTCAATAAGAGGCCATCGCGTGCAAGCAGAAAAAGAACTTTTTTCGGCCCGCCCCGGTACATCGTGACCCCCCGTCGTGGGAAGAAGAGACTCCAAGGGGATGGGGTGGAGCAAGAATATTTTGGGCGAGATGAGTGGCGCTTTGAGAGCCAGGAGGTCGGCGGGGCTCTTGTAGCCCCGGGCACTATTCTTGCGCGCGGCATTGTACCAGAGCTGGTAGGTGGTGGTTTTGGCGAAGAAATCAGCTTTGGAGGAAAAGACCTGGGCATCGAATAGTTCGGCTTCGATGGTGTTATGGACACTTTCGACATCGGCATTAGCATTGGGGCAGGAGGGCGGGTTGAAGCGGTGCTCGGCCCCGAAGGTCTGCTGGATGGTGAGGTGAAAGCCCTCGGGCCGGTAGTGAAGGGTATCGCCATCGAATTCGCAGCCCAGGTCGGTGGTGAGGATGACCTGGCGTGTATCGACGCCGTAGCGCTGGAGGTGCTTGAGGAAGCGATGGACGCCGAGGGTCGCATAGGTTTTGGAGAGTTCGTTACTGTAGGCCAGGAACTGCGCGCCGCAGGAGAGTTCGCGAATGGTGTATTGGAAGCGGGGCAGGCCGTTGTGCTGCATCTGGGGCCAGTAGAAGGGAATATCGGTGAGGTACTTCACGTCCATTTGGAAGCGGGTGAAGGGGGGATAGGCGGCTTTGACGGCGCGGAGGTCGTTTTTACGGTGGTGGCGGCGCTTCGGGGGTCGGGTGAGTTGGTGGGCGTTAATAATGCGCTGGGCGGCATTGTGGCCCAGGGGCAGGTCAAATTCTTCGATGAGGCGGCGCGCGCCAAAGCCGGGGGATTGCTTGCGCAAGGCGACCACTCGGTGCTCCAAGGGGTCTTTGGTTTTGTGCGGGCAGGACTTGGGGGCGCGGCTCTGGGAGCGCAGGCCGGCGTTGCCCTGGTCCTGGAAGCGGCGGAACCATTTGCGGACGGTGTTGCGCAAGCAGCCGAAGTGACGCGCCGCGGCTTTGATGCCTTCGATCCGGGCAAACCGGACGAGCTGGTGGCGCAAGGCAAAATGGGGATCGTCAGCGCAAATCATATCGTAGTAGGGTTGGGAGGTGGACGGCGGAGCAGAAGGTTCATTTAACACGCCTTGGTATCACCTGAGGTGAGACCCCGCTGTCCACTCTTATCGCTTTCTGGGATGAAGTCTTTCGCGGTCGCGCGCGCCCCTTGGCCCCCCTTCCCCCCTGGGGGGCCAAGGGGCGCGCGGGCTCTGTCTGCGCCAGAGACTGGCGCAGCCACACCCTTAAGCCGTTCCACGTGCGTTGCGAGATGCATTGAATCTTGCGCAGCCGGTAAACCGGCTGCGGGGGGTCACGATGTACCGGGGCCGCGCCGAAAAAGAACTTTTTTTAATCCCGTAATCCCTCAGTGATGGCGGATTTCGGGTGGAGCTCAGGATGAGTCGAACAATAACTTAAAAGGATCGCGCGTTTCGTCCTCCGCCAACGCGTCGAGCGCGCGCTTGAAGGCACCGAAGACGTCGTGGGTTCGTTTGCGGAGCGTGTGCAGGACGGTCATGAGAATGTCACGGGTCTGAGCACCCTGTTCGGACTGAGAGCCAAAGCTGATCTTACGGGCGATGACCAAAGGACGCAGTTCGCGTTCGGCGCGGTTGTTGTCCGCGGGAATGGCTGAGCTTTTGGCCCAGTGATAGAGCCGAGCCGCTTTGTCGCGGAAGATGTTTTGGATTTTCTGAATGCCGGGGTGCTGCGCCGGGGCTTGCACCAACCCTTGAATCTGGGCTCTGAGTTCGAGCGCCTGCTGGTGAAATTGCGTCGCCCGGAACTCCTGGGCACGCAACTTCATGGCTCCGGCCAATAGCGGGGCGAAACCCCCGACAAACTGCGAGACCTCGCCCACTTCGGGAAACTCCTTGCCCAAGTCTTGGACCTCGCGCAGCAGGTGCGCGTAGCAATATTGAATCGAACACGGCGCCCGGTTGTAACCGTTGTAACGGTCCACCACCAAGGTTCCCGGCAGACGTTTGGTCCCCAACACCTCTTGAGCCACGCTCGCCGAGCGGCTCTGGCGAAAGCGAAAGAGGCTGATGAGTGCCGTGCAAAAGAGCCAGGCGTAACCGTTGTGCCCATCGTTGCGCCAACCGGTCTCGTCGGCGTGCTTGACCGGAGCGCGCCGATACTCCAAGAGCAAACGGGGGGGGCCGCTGCCAAGCGTCGGGCCAACTGGTGCAAGGCCGCCCACAAGCCGCCTTGGCCCACTCCCAGTTGGACGCTTAAGTGACCCAGGGTTACTCCTTGCACGTAATGCTCCACGGCCAGATGGGTCAGTAATTGGTTGCCGAAGAGCCCTTTGGCAAAGACTCCAGCCGGTCGGGCGGTGAACGTGCGGTGACAGCGGCCACAGTCGCGTTGCGCCAGTTCATAACGAATCACCTCCTTGCGCACCGGATCTACTTCGATAATGGTGCGCGGTTTACGGCCCTTGGGGTCCAAGGGGCCGCCGCAGTAGGGGCATTGCTCCAGTCCCGGCACCGATTCTTCCCGCGTAATTTCCGCGTCGGGAATGTCGCGGCGACCATGACCACAGTGGCCAGGTGTGGCGCCGCCCCGGCGCTGCGAATTTTCCGATGGCGTGTTGGCTTTGAGCGGCACCTTGGCCGAAGGCGTCGAAGAACCAAAGGGGCCTTCCTTGGCCGTCCGCTCCTGGTAGCGCAACCGGGCTTTGAGCCGAACAATTTCTTCCTGCAGCCGGTCGATGACCAACTGCTTTTTTAGACACCCTGGACAATAGGTCAGTTGGAATTTCGTAGGTTTAGTCTGAATTCGGGGCGTCTCGCTGCTGGCGATATTGCCGCAAGAGTTCCGGCCCCAGTTGGTAGAGCAGAGCGTCGAGGGCTTTGCCGTTGTGCAGAGCTTGCTGCAACTGCGGCACCAGCTCGGCGGGGACATACATACACCGGCGGCGGCCCTGGTCGGTGAAAGAGAGAATGAAAGAGGGATGTTTGTCGCCGCGGGCGCAAGCGGCACAGTTAGGACGGATGCAGGGTTTGCGGACTTCAGACAGGGATCCCTTGATGGCGGGCCAGAGCTTTTGGAGTTGGCGCAAGAAGTTTTGGCGGAGCCTCGAATCGATGGAGTTTGAGTGCGGCATGTAGTATGTATCGTGCATACCATACGTACACCGCAAGAGAAAAGTGAAAGAATTTGCGATGCCCGATTTCCCGCCGTCACTGAGGCATTACACTTTTTTTCAGAGACGATCAAACGGAGTTTGGGATGGTTTTACATCCCCAGTTTGAATCACAAATCCGCGCCGAAGGGAACCTTAAGATTCACCCCTGCAAGTTGGCTCCTGTCAGCCACTTGCAGACGCTTTTCAAAAATATTCAGTGGGGGTTGCCCGTCCAATGGAAACTGATGGAGCCCTCGTCGCGTTCGCTTTCGAGTTTCTTCCGCACGAGCTCCAACGTCGCGCAGGTCAGCTCGCGCACGTTCTCGCCTTGCGTTGCGACTTCCTTTTGGAGTTCGGCGATGCGCTGCTCGTAAGCTCGAATGCGTTCCGCCAACGGCAATTGCAGCGCCGCGAGCCGGCCTTCCAGTTCCTCCAGGGTTTTCTGTGCCATCTGCTGGGTCTCAATCAGCGCGCTGCGCTGGGCATAAAGTCCCTGCACGAGGCTTTGTTTGGCGAAATCCAGCAGCTCGGGCATAAGTTTTTCCCGGAGGATCTGTCCGTGCTGGCCGGCCATCGCCTCCGCCACGAGTGCGCGCTGTTTCCATTCCTCGGCGGCCAGCGAATCGGTCGTGGCATCTGCGGGTGCCGTCAGCCGGGCGAGGGCTGACGGCAGCGCGCCCCCGCCGGAGCTGCCAACGCCCCGCCGCCAAAGCCAAAGAACGGAAGCACCCAACAACCCGATCATGACCCCAAACATTCCCACAATCCACCAAACAGCACGGTCTGGTTTCGCTTCAGCGGATACGATGGTTGGCGCTGTTACTTGGGGCGTGATGGTCGGTTGAGCGGCCAGCGCCGCCGGGGTCATCGGTTTACCGGTCACCGGCAGAGGCTGCGAACTGGTTGGGGCGGCATCAATGATCTTGATCTGATTGGTCGTGGTGAGAATGATTTGCGGCCGGCCTTGATAAGCCGTGATGCGTCCGGAAATCTCGACGAGCTGGCCGAGGTAGCCGTCCAGATCGGGAAATTTGTTGGTGTTGTTTGCCTGGATCACGCAGGTGAGAGGCGAACCGGGATATTCTTGATTCAGGTTCAGCAGCGCGACGGTGGAGCGCCGCGCGACTTGCACCACCACGTCACGCACGACGACTTGGTGATACATGTAATTGGTGGCGTCCGTCACCGGGATTAGCGGCGGCAGATTCGTCTGGCCGGAAACCTTGAATGCCAATGTCCCCGTCAAAAAGGCTGCCAACGACAGTTCGCGGATTTGATTCAGACAATCCACGGCGGTATCCTGATATTTTGAATCTCTGCGCGCAACCTCGCATTTTGAATTCCCGCAGGAAAGCAGGGAGGGCGCTGCGGCGTGCTGGTCGCACGATCAAAACGTCTCACAGTGATTCGTGGCGCGGCCTGCTTTAGTTGGCCGGGCCCTATCAGAAGCGCACAGACGCAGCGCGGCCAAGCCGCAACCAATACCGCAGACCAGAAAGACCGCAGAGACGCGATGGCCGCAGAGATGCCCAACCGGAGTTTTTTCTCTGCGTCCATCGCGTCTCTGCGGTCAGCTTGCGTTTGAACCGAAAAGGCGCAGCCGGTGAAGACTGCGCCTATCAGGAATTTGCTTCTTACGCGCCCGCGCTTATTCAGCGCTGCGCGGGTGAGGAAGCTTTTGCCGACCGATTACGAGCATAGCTCCGAGGCCAAGTATTGCCACGGTCGAGGGCTCGGGGATGACGTCGGGTAGGATAACGATGAAGTCCGGGGCTGCGTAAGTTGCACTGAAGTCAGCGAACGCGCCGAGATCAATTCCTGTAGGCGAGAACTTCTCGATTGTATAGCCGGTCATGTTCGCGGCATACAGATTGCCGGCACTGTCAAAAGCCAGGCCTCTGGGGCTGATTAGGCCGGTGCTGGCGAAGAGGGAACCGCCCCCCCCAGGCGTGTACTTCCAGATCGTGTTGTTCTCTCGGTTCGCGGCATAGAGATTGCCCGCGCCGTCAAAGGCCAGGCCGACCGGACCGCTCAAACCGCTGCTGGCGAACACCCCGAGGTCGGCTCCCGTCGGGGAATACTTGCGGATCGTGCTACTGCTCCAGTTTGCAGCATACAGATTTCCCGCCGTGTCAAATGCCAAGCCTTGCCCAGCACTCACGCCGGTGCTGGTGAACGTTGAGGGGACGCCCGCCGGCGTAAACTTCGTAATGTAGGAGGAGCTTGCCACGTACAGGTTGCCTGCGCGATCAAAGGCCAATCCTCCAGGGTGGGTCATCCCCGTACTAGCGAAATCCGACCCGAGCCCAGCGGGGGAAAATTTCTGGATAAGACCCGCGCCGGGCGGGCTTGGGCCGACCCAGTGTGCCACGTACAGATTGCGCGCAGCGTCGGCCGCTATCCCGGTTTGATAGATCAGCCCGGTATCGGCGAAAACTGAACCGACTCCGTCCAACGTGGATTTCCAGATCATGCTGCTGGTCCAAAACGATACATACATTGTGTCGCCGCTCGCAACAACAGCGACCAACCCGGCCATGGCAACCGTAAGCCTCGCTTGAAGGCCCGCCTTTGTGCGGGCGCATCCTGCTACCACGACCACGAGTTCGGCCGCACTCCCTCTCCTCCTTTGGAGGAGAGGGCCGGGGAGAGGAGGTCCTCCCTGCCGACTGGCCTCCAGGCGTCGCTGACGCGACGCTACCCTCCTTCCGAAACCTTGGCGTGGTTGCTGCAACGGGGCGCAGCCAGGCGGGGCGCTGGCCCCGCACACCGAGGGCTGCCGGAAACATGACGCTCTTATTAACTGGGTGACCCCTTCTGGATTCGAGAGGAAACCGGCGATCTTCTTCGTGGCTTGGCGGAACAGGCTGACGTAAATTGATGCCATGGACTCGCTCAGCAGCGCCCAAATCCGTGAACTCAAAGCCCAGGCCCAACGGCTCAAGGCAACGCTCAAGATCGGCAAGGAAGGTCTCAGCTCGCAGTTCCTCGCCGCTCTTGATGAGGTCCTGAAGCATCGCCAGCTCGTCAAAGTCAAATTCGACGAGTTCAAGGAGGAGAAGAAGGAACTGGCTCCGCAGCTCGCCGAAAAGAGCGGAAGCCATCTCGTCACCCGGGTTGGCAATGTGGTTGTGCTGTATCGGCCGATGCTGATGGAGGAGAAGCAGCCCGAATCGTGATCCCCTGCAGCGCCGCGAATCACTTCTTCAGCTCTCGAACTTCAATCTTGAGCCGGTGGTGAGGGGGCAAACGAAGTGGCTGACATGAACTTCTGCAACTAACTTCAATCAACTACTGCGTCCATGTCAGCCAGAACAACGTCGCCCAAGGTTTGCAGAATGTCAAATCAGGTCGGTGGTTTTCGGGGGTGGCGTTGAAGGCGGGTAGTGAAGGTGGATTATTGCGGCGGGAACGGGGCCTGATTGAAGACGTGGCAGTTGAGGGAGCAGATCAGGCCAATTCAAATGCTCAGTCGTAGGGGTGGCAAAAGTAGGGCTGACGCAGAAAGCCCTGTGTTTATTGGCTAGAAGTGGTGTTTTCCTAAGTGTTTTAAGGTGGTGGTAGGAGAAGGATTCGAACCTTCGTAGGCGTAAGCCAGCAGATTTACAGTCTGCCCTCGTTGGCCACTTGAGTATCCTACCATCGGCCACCCGCTTTGGGCGGAGCCGTATTAAGCCACACGGGCCCGTCCTTGTCAACCTGGCCCCGGTGCCCTAGCTTGGCCGGATGTTCGATTCGTTAAGCAGCAGGCTGCAAGGCGCATTCCGCAACCTGCGCGGCCTGGGCAAGATCTCCGAGGCCAACGCGAGCGAGGCCCTGCGGGAGGTGCGGCTGGCGTTGCTCGAGGCCGACGTGAATTTCAAGGTGGCGCGGGACTTCATCGAGCGGGTCAAGGTCAAAGCGCTGGGCCAGGAGGTCGTCCAGAGCATCCAGCCGGGACAGCAGATCATCAAGATCATCCACGACGAGCTGGTGGAGCTGCTCGGGTCGGCCAACGCCGGGTTGCAGTTGAGCGGCAATCCGAGTTGCGTGCTGATGGTGGGGCTGCACGGCTCGGGGAAGACGACCTCCAGCGGGAAGCTGGGGCGGCTGCTGCATAAGCAGGGGCGCACCCCCTTGCTGGTCGCGGCGGATGTGTATCGGCCGGCGGCGATGGACCAGCTCGAAACCCTGGGCCGGCAATTGGAGCTGCCCGTGTTCGCGCCTAAGGGCGAGACGGACGTGCTCAAGATCGCCCGCGAGGCGCTGGACTTCGCCCGGGCGAATAACCGCAACACGCTGATTTTCGACACTGCGGGGCGCCTGCAAATTGACGAGCCGCTGGTGCAGGAGCTGGTCCGGTTGCGCGACCTGGTCAAACCCCAGGAGACGCTGCTCGTGCTCGATGCCGCCACCGGCCAGGAAGCGGTCAACGTGGCGACGCACTTCGATCAGGCCCTGAACATTACCGGTTCGATCCTGACGAAGCTGGACGGGGATGCGCGGGGCGGGGCGGCGCTCAGCTTGAGAGCGGTGACCGGCAAGCCGATCAAATTCGCCGGCATGGGGGAGAAGCTGGAGGACTTCGAGCCGTTTCATCCGGAACGCATGGCGTCGCGGATCCTGGGCATGGGCGACGTGGTCAGCCTGGTCGAGAAGGCGGTCGAGGCGGTGGACCTGGACGACGCGCAGCGCATGGAAGAGAAGATGCGCAAAGGCCAGTTCACGCTGGAGGATTTCCTGGAGCAACTGCGCCAGATGAAGAAGCTGGGGCCGCTGGAATCCATCGTGGGCCTGCTGCCGGGCGGCGCCGAAGCGCTCAAAGGGGCCGACTTGAACAAGCAGGAGAAGGAGTTCCGGCACATGGAGGCGATGATCTGCGGGATGACCTTCCAGGAACGACGCAATCCGCACATCCTCAACGCCCGCCGCCGGCAGCGGATCGCCAAAGGCAGCGGCGTTTCGGTGGCCGAGCTGAATACGATGCTGAACCGCTTTGCCCAGATGCAGCAGATGATGAAGAAGATGGGGAAGTTCCAAAAGATGATGGCGCGGATGGGCGGGGCAGGGGCGGGCCTGCTGCGGCCAAGATAGAATCGGGAGGGCGAGCGCCCCCGCGAGCCCAAGCTGTTCAGGAGCCCGGTTGAAGTCAGGGCTCGCGGGGACGCTCGCCCTCCCGAGGCCTCAACGCGGCACCGTTCGCAAGCGCCAGCCACCCCTTCAATAAGCCAGCCAGGTGCGCTTCAGTCTGAAAAAGTAATGGGGCGATGGCGGGAGGACCGAGAGATCGACGGCCCACTCAACGGGTTGCCAGCCGGTCTCGAAGGATGTCTGATCTAGTCCCGTAGTGAGTTCGAAAGAGCCCAGCGCCGACCAGTTGGTCGCCGCCAGTTGGGTAGTGAATTCGATGTCGTCGCGAATGCGCGTGCCAGCCTGGGCACGGGTGGCAAACACCAGGTTTGAGCCTGTCACGGATGCGACTGCGAGCGGGCAGGCGGTGGGGGTAGTATCGAGAAAGCGCGGGGCGATTTCGCAGGTCCCATATTGAACGCCGGGGCCGGCGTTGGTCACACCGGGAAGCCGCACGTAACCGCCACGGGCGACGACATCCCGCAGGTTGGTGATGCAGAGGAACGGAGCGTGGTCCGGCGTGAACGCTTCGCTGACTTGCACCCGGGCCAGGTAAACGCGGTCCGGAGCGGGCGGGCTCAGGAAATCGAACCGCAGGCGATTGCTGCACGTGACGATAAGGCCCTCATCGGCAGCAGCCACGAGTCCGGCAGTGAAAACGGACTCACTGAGTGCGGGACGCGAGTCCACCGCCAGTTCGATCCCATAAGGGACGGTTGCCACTTTGAGCCAGCGTGGGTTTGGGTTGGGGCCCGCATTGGTGAGCGCAAAATCCAGCGCTTCAGGGCCAAGCTCGTCGGCCCCGGGCAGGTGCCGCGTTACCAGGACTGAGCCCCCGATTCCGCTGGTGACGGACCAGTCACTATTGGCCACTTCGAGCACCACGGAGGGCGTGCGGCCGGTCGATTGCGCCAAATCCGCCAGGGTGGCCACCGTGGCGCGGACTGCGTCCGTGAAATAGGCCATGTTGAAGCGTGCTGACGGTGTCACCCGTGGTGTGGTAGTACGGATTCATATCGGAGCTGTAGTCCTCCGTCGCATCAACGGCAGGGAAACTTGCGTTCCAAAACGAGACATGGTCGCTGTTGTTGATACTGTCCGCTTTAATGACTGGCGTGATGCCGGTCAGGCCGTAAGTGTAAACGGCGTTGGTGAACGCCGCGGCGATCGCCAGGTCGTTGCTGTAGGCGGGGTTGTTGGTGGTGCGGGTGTGCAATTGGAAGGTGGATGGCGCCGAGCCGTTCCAGGCGATCATATCCAGGTTCAGAACGGCCGCGATGTTGTCATTGCGGTTGCGTGCGGCGATAGCGTAATACATGCTTCCAACCTTGCCCTGCTCTTCACCTGTGAATAGCACGAAGCGGATCGTGCGTTCGAAGTTGTATTGGGACAAAATGCCGGCCGCCGTCAACACGGCGGCGCAGCCGCTCGCGTTGTCGTCCGCGCCAGGGGCTGTCGCACCGGAAGGCATATCGTCCAGATGCGCCGTGACCAGGATGAGTTCGTTGGAGCGTGCACCGCCGGGGAGCGTCGCCGAGAGGTTGCAGTTCGTGTAGGGGCTGGCCCTCCAGGGATGGTAAGCGGGTTGCAGACCCAGCGCCTCGAAGCGGGCAAACGCGGTTGCCAATGCGTTGGTCAGCGGCAGGCCCGAGGTGGTATGACGAGTCGTGATTAGCTGGGGTTTGCCCCCGGCCAACACCGGCTGCGCGCCGCTCAGGCGCGCGACGATGGCGTAAAGGTTGGTGGGTTGGATGGCGGCAATCATCGCTGCGACCCGCGGATCGGGCGCTGCGTTTTGAGAAGACTGGCCTTTGCTGGAGAGAGGTTTCGTTGCGACTGGCCACTCGATGGGCTCACGCGTCAGCCGCTGCAACTCAAAACCCAGCTCCGCCAGTTGCTCTGCTTGCTCCACGTTGGCCTGCAGCACCCAGCGGAACCCGTCGTCGTATAGGATTTTGTACGCTCCCGCGGCGCTTTCGCGGGCGCCCGCCCGCATCGGGGTGGCGAGCAAACACTCCTCGGGAGCTAGGTTGCGCGCCAGCAGCCGCCACAGCTTGCCCGTTTGAGCCAGCTCCGTTTCTGTGGCAAACACGAGGGCGTAATCATGGCCGTCGCTGTCCTGGAGCAACGCATGCGCCGGAAGCGCCAACGGAGAATGGAACGAAGTTATCTCGACCCGGGCAAGGACGCGGTCATTGGCCAGCGTCGTGAGTGGTTGTGAGGCGGAAACGCTCAGCAGGCACAGGCACCCTAAGGACAAGAGCTTCATTGGTTTCGCTTTGCCGCTGGCCCATTCGGGCCTCAGCAGGTTCGACTTTGCCTGAACCGCAGCAGGAAGCCAAGCCTTGAAAAGCGAAGGCCTACCGGAGCATCCCGACCGTCTCGCCAGCCAGGCGCACGAGCGGGCTGGGGAACAGGCCGAGGTGGAATATGCCGGGGAAGCAAGCGTAGAGGGTAACCCGGATGGGCCGGGACACAGGGATGGGGGAAAGGTCGGGGGCGTCGGCGGACCGGTAGATGGCGCGCACGACGTTGAAGTCGTTCGAGGTAAGGCTCGGTCTCGACCACCGGGCAGCTTCCGGGCCCGGCTGCCGAACAAGCCCCATTCCCGGGCCGGAAGCAGCCAAAGAGAGAGACAGGTCCGATGCGTCGTCGGATTACGGCCCGCTGCGGGCGCGGAAGTAGAGCGCCTCGCCGTTCGTGACCCAGCCGGCGTTGAAACTGAACGTCCCGTTAATGAGCGTGAGATTCGTGAACGGCTCCCAATTGACGAGGTTGGTGGAGGACTGCACGAAATAGGTGGCCCCCGGGTCACCCAGGAGAACCAATTGCAGCGAGCCATCCGCCTGGACCACGGGCGCCTGGAACTGACCGGGCGCAGCCGTGAGGATGGAAAGCGCGGCGTCGGCGCTCACGCTGGAGCCGGCCACGTTGGTGGCCACGACGGAGTAGCTGCCGGCGTCGGCGTATTGGACATTGGTGCGCGTATAGCTGGCGCCGGTCGCGCCCGAGAGGTTCGTGCCGTTCAAGCGCCACTGGTAGGCGGGCGCGGGAATGCCGGTGGCGGCAGCAGTGAAGGTGGCGTTGCTGGTGACCTTCACGGCGAGCGGCTGCGGCTGCGTGGTAATGGCCGGGGCTACCGCGGGGACCTCGACGCGCAGGTTGTCCACGAGCCCGAAGCTGAGGTTGGTGTTGTCGGAGAGCGAGGCGAAGGGGTCCCAGTAACCGACAAAAATGTTGCTGGCGGTGAGCGTGGCGTTCGTGACGGAGCAGATCTTCAGGCCGTCAATGAACCACTCAATGGTGTTGCCGGATTTGTTGATGACCACGTCGCGCCAGGCGAAGCCCACTGTGCCCACATCGAGCGCGCCGGTCTGCGCCTGTGCCGCCGGCGGGGTCTGTCCGCCGGGAAAGACGTTCGCGTAATACGGATCGCTGCAGCGGCGAATGCTCGTGTTGGTCCCGCCGACATACACACCCGAGTTCGTGTTCTGGAGCGTGATGCCGATCTGGGCGCGAATGTCGGGTGAGGTATCGGTGGCTTGCCCCTCGCCATCAATCGCGAAGAACACGCCATCCGAAGTGCCCGTGTTCCACTCCACGCGGGTGCCGTCGGTGCCGACGCCGGCGGTCTGGAGCTGGCTGGACCCGGTGCCGCCCAGGGGGAACGGGCCGTTGGCGTTGATCCACAGGTCGTAATGCAAACGGTAGTTCCCGCCGAAACTCTGGCCGATGGGCGAAATATTCAACGCCGCCACGCCGGCGCCCGTGTAGTTCGCCTCGAATTTGACGCCCTTGGTCGTGCCGCCGACGCTGTTGGGCGCCGAGGGAATGCCGTAGCCGGAGTAGTTGTAAGCGAACGCCACGCGCGTGTTGGCGATGGAGGACTGGTTGAGCCTCCAGTTCGCGGACGAGTTCGCGTCGAAGTTGTCGGCGAAAACAGGCGTGAACCGCGGGTTCACCGTCAGCGTCGCCACACTGCTGGTCGCGCGGCCCAGCGTGTTCGTCACCACCACGGTGTAGCTGCCGGCGTTGCCGGCCTGGATGTTCGCGAGCGTATAAACGTTGGTGGTCGCCCCGGCGATGTTCGTGCCGTTGAACCGCCACTGGTACCTCAGCGGGGCGGCGCCGTCAGCCCCAACACGCAGCGTCAGCGCGCCGCCGAGATCGGCATACCGGCTGGAAGGCTGCGACACGATCGAAGGCGGGTTGCTGTTGGTCCCGATCACCAACGTCGCCTGCAGACCGGCCATGGTGCCGTTAAACACATCTGAATCCCCGCCCGACCAGTTCGTATCCGCGTACTGCCAGACCGTCCACGTGGACCAGGGATAGCTGGAACTCGGGCCGCCAGTCTGGGGGTCGAAGGTGGTGGTGGGGTACGCCGCGATCCACCCCGGCCAGCTTGTCACCGCGGTCGTCAATCCGGAGTACGTGGATGAGGGCCGGGAATACCAGACGCCGGTATAGATAATGGGTTTCACCCCCGAAGCCCCGTTCAACCGCGCGTAGTTGGACACGGTCGTGCACCATTGGTTGACCCACGCCGACATCGTCGCGGCACTCAACTGATTCGTGCAGTCGGTATCCTCCCAATCAAGCATCGGCACCAGGTAGGTGCCACCCGTCTTGACGTAGTTGCTGACCACGCCCCAGAAATACGCCGCCTCCGAGTTCGCGCTGTTGGCGCCGGTGATGTTCGGATTCCGGCTCGGCCGGGCAAAATGATACGCGCCCACCAGGATGCCGGCTGCCTTGGCGTTGACCTGGTTGAGCGTGAAGGTGTTATCCGTGTAGGTGGTGGCTTCGGTGGCCTTGCACCAGGCGAAGGTCACGCCGGCGTTCCTGACGTTGACCCAATTGATGCCGGTGCCCTGCCAGTGAGAAACATCGGTTCCCATCGGCCGCTGCGCCTGCGCGCATTCAACGCCAAACATCAGCACCAACCCCAGCAGGGGCATCCGCCTGAGCAAGTAGCCTTTCCGTGAGAAAGCGGGGCGAGAGCAAAGCAACGACGTCATGATGGCAAACGATTCATACTATTAGTCCGTTCCGGCGAAAATTCAAGCAGGAATGGGGAGGAAGAATTGCCCGGGGGCGCAGCCGGCCAAGAGAAGGGATGGTCAGGACCACAATCGGACGCCCTGGAACAGGCGATACCTGCTGCGCCCGAGGACGGGCGCACTCCGCTCCAACCACAAGGTCTGGTGGTTCTGCCAAGCTGCGCCCGCAGCCTTATCACGACTCGCCACGACTCGCCACGGGCCGGTTGACATCCCAATCATGCCCTGTCACGATCGCGCTGTGCGCGATGAAACCGACCCTGTTTGCCCAATCACGCCTTTGACCCGGAGGCCCTATGGAGATCAAAGTCCTTTGTGCTTGTGGGACCAAATTCAAGTTCGACGTTGAGCCGGTCAACGCTCGGATGCCCGGGCCCGTAAGTTGTCCCGGGTGCGGGGCTGATGCGACCGGGCAAGCGAACGAGATTATCCGGTCCACCCTCCCTCCGGTCGGTGTGCCGTTGATCGAGGCGCCCAGCGCGCCCGCACCGGCGCCCGTTGGCCTGCGCATCAACCGTCCTTCGGAACCCCCGCCGGAGGAGCCTGTCTTCGCTGCCGGCGGCGAGGCTCCCCTTCCGCGTGCCGTGCCCCGGCGCCCCGCGCCGGTGCGCCGCGAGGCCGCAGCGAAGAGTCCGGCGATGAAAGTGGTTAGCACGCTGCTGGTGTTGGCGCTGGTCGGCTATGGCGCCTGGCGGGTTGGGTCCAAATGGTACAAGCGGGTGAACCTGGTGGCCAAGATTGCCTCGGCCGTGGGCGAGGCGAGCGTGGACAGCGACGAGTCCGAGGGCGCCAAGAACCTTTGGTATGATAAGTGCGCGGTGCTGTTCGTCAAGCATACCAACCACCTGGAGGTCGCCGAAGCCTGCAAAGACTACTGGAAAGTCAAGCTGCGCAAGAAGCTGCTGCTGATCAACTCACCGGAGGAATACACGAACCCGGGGGAGTACCAGCTGATTTCAGCGCACAACGGTTGGGTGCGGATCGTCGGCGCCTTCGAATGGCCGGTGCCGCAGCACGAAGGGCTGGCGCAGGAGTTGTCACGGAAGTTCGCGACCCTGGTGTTCGAGTGGCGCTCAGAAAGCTTCGCGGATACCTACCATTTTGGGGTGTATGACCAGGGGGCGCGAAAGTTCCATGCCCAGATGGATGTGAAGATCACCGGGGACAACGTCGAGGAAATCGTGACGACGGAGGGAAACGATTTTGCGATTGCCAACGGCTACAAACCGGGGCCGGAGGGCTTCAAGGAGTTCCACGTGCTGGAGGCGGACAAGATCACGCAACGGCTGGGCATGAAGTTGTGGGATGAGAAGGAGGGGACCCAGGTCAAAGGGATGCTGCTCAAAGAGGCTGCGAACTAAGCTGCGGCAAAACCGGTTCCGGGTTCGGGCAGTTGAGCACGACCAGCGAATCATTGCAGTCACCCAGGCAGCGTTCAGTGCGGGCGGTTGTGCCCATCCGAGAATTGCGGCGCGGGACTGGGATCACAAGGCTGAAGTGTCCCGCGTAAGCAGGAAAGAATCATTGCCAAACGGCGCACCTCCCGATGAGATTGGAGGTGATGAAAACAGGTGACGTTCCGGCCAGCGAGAAGCCCGCTTATGGCAAGAAGGGGATGACTGCGGCGCGACGGGGCAACCGCCGGGACATGACGGAAGTGGCGCAGGGGTGGAACGAGCTGGAGGAATGGGAGCGGGACGAGTGGAGGAAGCGAGCCAGGCAGGTGCGCATCCGCGTCCGCCGGAAGGCGAGCCCTTCACACCGTGATCAGGCACGAACCCGCGCGATGCGGGGCGAAGAGTTCTACGTGAAGATCAACCGGGTGCTGGGGGTGTGCGGTTATGAGCGGCGCCGGCTGCCGCCGCCGCCGCCGAAGTTCGGGACGAACCCGGTGAAGGCCGAGCTGAGGATCAGCCCAGTGAGGGGCCAGTTGGTAATCAAGCTGGGGGTGCGTGCGGCGCCGCTGAACGATATCATGGTGTTCGGCTCGCCGCCGCGCCGCGCCGGGCAAGCACCTGGCGGCAACTACGCGTTCTTGGGACTGTTGCCGCCGCCGAAGGGCGGGGAGAGCGAAATCACGGAGCTGTATTTGACAAAGCTGAAGGAGTGGCGGAGGCTCAAGAGCGCGCATTACCAGGTGCCGCTGACGGGTTCGCGGGTTTGTATCCGCACCTGGCCACAAGACAACGGCTGGGAAGGCAAAGGCGCGGTGATGATTAGCCACGGGCTGGTGCCGCGGGATAGGTGAGACGGGGAACGGGAGGATTGGGGGCAAATCAAGGGTCAATCATAGGGTTCAATCATGGGATGATTATGGGATAATCATGGGATAAATACCGTCGCATCACGCCTGCATCACGCTGACAAATCCTCAGAAACCCTGTAACAATCAGGGCACGCGCCGGACGCTTGCCCTCCCGTCAGCGCAACAATTCCACAGCTCGCCCGGCCAGATTGACGAGGGCGTTCGGGAACAAGCCGAGATAGAACATGCCCGCAATGCAAGCGTAGAGGGAAACACGAATAGGCCTGGAGACTGCGATGGGGGACAGGTCCGCAGCGTCGTTGGCCCAGTACATAGCGCGCACGACGCCGAAGTAGTAGTAGAGGGAGATCACCACGCCGGCCAAGGCGGTGAAGGCGAGGCAATAATAGCCCGGATGCGCGGGGCCCTGTTCGATGACGGCCTTGAGCAGGAGGAACTTGCCGAAGAAGCCCGCCAGCGGCGGGATGCCGGCCAGCGAGGCCAGGGCCAGCGTCATCGTCGCCGCCAGCAGGGGCGAACGCCGATGCAGGCCCGCCAGGGCGCTCAGGTCGTCGCCTTCCGCCTGCCGCAGAGCGAGGCAAATCACCGTGAAGGCGGCCAGCACCGTAAACAGGTAGCCGCTGAGGTAGTAGAGCACGGCGGAACGGCCTGCTGTGCTCAGCGCGGCGATGCCCAGGAGCAGGTAGCCGGCGTGGGCGATGCTCGAATAGCCGAGCAGCCGCTTAAGGTTGCGCTGCGGAATGGCGCAGAGGTTGCCGTAGAGAATGGAGCCGCCGGAAAGGATGATGAGCAGGCTGGACCACTGAGCCGTGATGTCCGGCACGGCGACGAACAGCACGCGGAGCAGCAGGACAAAGCCCGCAGCTTTCGAACCGACGGCCAGAAAGGCGGTCACCGGCGTGGGCGCGCCCTGATAGACATCCGGGGCCCAGATTTGGAAGGGAAACGCGGCGATTTTGAACCCGAGCCCCACCAGCACCAGCACGAGGCCAAAGAGGAAGATCTTGTTGTCGCCGAACTGCGCCGCCACTCCCGACAGCGCGGTGAAGTTGAACGTGTGCGAAATTCCATAGACCAGCGCGATGCCGAACACGGTAAAGGCGGTGGAGAGGGCGCCGATGATCAGATACTTCACGCCGGCCTCGAGCGAGGCTACCCGGGCGCGCTGGAAGCTGGTGAGCACATAGAAGGTGACGGTGATGAGCTCGAGCGACACGAACAGCAGGGCGAAATCATTCGCCGAGGCGGCGAACAGCATGCCCGACAAGGCAAACAGGATGAGCGCATAGAACTCGGCAATGCCGGCTTCGATGCGGTCGGCGAATTCGACGGACATGAGCAGGACGATGAGGGCTGCCAGCAGGAAGAAGCGCTTGAAGAAGAGCGCCAGGCCGTCGAGCGCGTACATCTGGCCGAAGGCGTATTGCACCGGCTGGCCGGGCGCGAGCCTGACGCAGCACAGGCTGTAGAGCAGAATCAAGCCCACGCCCACGGCGGCGGCGTAGCCGAGCTTGCGTTTGGCGGGAAGCGGCAGCCACAAATCCACCAGGAGCAGCCCCAGGCCCAACGCCAGCACCAGCAATTCGTGACTGAGCAGCAGGAGGTTCATCGGCTTGGCAGGGTAACGAGAACCTTCTCACTGACGCTCGGCTGGATCTTGTCGGTGAGCAGGCGGGGGAAGCAGCCGAAAACCAGCAGGCTGGCAAGCAGCAGGATGAAGGGGCTTTGCGCCAGAGGTGCGGGGCGTCCGCCACATTGGCCCATTGTTCCGGCAGGGGTCCATGCAACAGCGCGCGGACCGCGCGCAGCATGTAAACCGCGCCGATGATCAAGGCGCCCCAGCAGGCGAGAATGGTCACGAGCCGGAAGGCCTTCCAGGCGCCGAAGAAGACGGTGATTTCGCCCGCGAAATTGGCGAAGCCCGGCAGGCCGCAACCGGCGAACGCCGCCATCATGAGGGCCGCGCCGATGAACGGGAGCCGGCGGAGCAGGCCGCCGAGCCGGTCCATCTGCAGCGTGCCGGTTTGCTGGTAAAGGTAGCCGCTCAGGCCGAACGTCAGCGCGGCGAGGAAGCCGTGCGCGATCATGACCAGCACCGCGCCGCTCACCCCGATGAGATTCAAGGTGGCGATGCCGAGGAAGACAAAGCCCATGTGGGCGACGCTGGAATAGCCGATGAGCCGGTTGAAGTCCTTTTGGCGCATGGCGACCCAGCCGCAATAGACGAGGTTGCCTAGACAGAGCCAGGCGAGGATTGGCATCCAGTCCCGCGCGGCGTTCGGGAGCAGGGGCAGGGCGATGCGGATCAGGCCGTAAAGGCCGAACTTCTTGAGCACGCCGGCATGCAGCATGGCGGTGGCGGTCGGAGCCGAGCCGTAACCAAGCGGCGCCCAGGTGTGGAATGGCCACAGCGAGATGAGGATGCCGAAGCCGAACAATAACAAGGGGAAAGTGAAATTCTGTGCCCCAAGGGAGAGGGGATTCTGGCGCAGGTGCTCGGCCAGTCTCGGAATGTCAAACGTGCCGGCGCCGGATTGAACGTAAAGTGCAATCAGCCCCACCAGAGCTATCAATGCGCCGATACTGAGGTAGAGGGTGATCTGGAAGGTGGCGTAGTTCTTCTGCTCGCCGCGGCCCCAGACGCCGATCATGATGAAAGTGGGTACCAGTGCCAGCTCGTGGAAGAAGTAGAAGAAGAACAAGTCGAGCGAAGCGAAGGCCCCGAGGATTCCGCCCGCCATGACGAGGAGCAGTATGTAGAACTCCTTCTCGCGCTCCTTGATTTCCCAGGAAACACAGGCCGCCGCGAAGGCGACGATGGCACCCATCAATACCAGGCCGACGTTGATGCCGTCCACGCCGACGTGGTAACCGATGCCGAGAGTGGATACCCAGGGAAGGAACTGCTCGAACTGGTAGCCCTCAGCGCCGGTCTTGAACTGCAGGAACATCTTCAGCGCCAGCAGCGCAGAAACAAATGTGGCCAGGATGGCGATGCCGCGAACCACCGGCCGGAAGGTGCGAGGCACCAGCAGCAGGAGGAACGCTGCGCACAGCGGCCAGCCGATGATGTAGGTAAGCGGCGACATGTCTATTTCAGCGCCAGGTACAGGACCAGCGCCACACCAAGCGCGAAGAGGAACGCGTAGGTCTGTAGGTTGCCCGTTTGGAGCAAACGCAAGGCGCGGCCGACCAGTTCGGTTGTGCCGTGGGTCCCGCGCACGGCTACGCCAGCAATGATCCAGCGATCGAACCAGTCCGAGAGGGCGGCCAGGAGATCGTGCAGGCGGATGACGGTGGCCTGGTAAAGCTCGTCGAAGTAGAAGCGGTTGCGCATCGCGCGCGACAGCCCCGTCAGCTTCTCCGGCAGCGGATCTTTGGCCGCTTTCGCGTAGAGCGCGTAGGCGGCGGCAAACCCGGCGAGCACGGCCAGCAGGCCGGTCGCCGCCGTGAGAGGCGCGTGGATGAACGGTGCGACTAACTCGCTGAGGAGCGAGGCGCTGTGCGCAACCGGCTCGGCTGGAAACTGAAGGCGGTAAAGCTGCTCGATGCCGATGAGCCCGCCGATCACACTGAACACGGCCAGGATTCGCAGCGGCCAGACTATGACCGGCGGTGATTCATGCGCATGACCGGCGGCTGCGGATTTCGGCGCGCCGAAAAAGGCGACGAAGACCAGGCGGAACATGTAGAAGGTCGTGAGCGCAGCCACGGCAGCGCCCAGAAGGAACAGAGCGAGGTTATGCTGGGCGGCTTGCGCAAGAATGCTGTCCTTGCTGTAGAACCCGCTGAACGGGGGCACACCCGCCAGCGCGAGGGTGCCCACCATGAAGGTCCAGAACGTGACGGGCATCTTCGTGCGCAGCCCGCCCATGTTCCAGATGTCCTGTTCGTGATGGAGCGCGATGATGACGGAGCCTGCGCCCAGGAACAGCAGGGCCTTGAAAAACGCGTGCGTCGTTAGGTGAAACATGGCCGGGGCGGGGCCGTGAAGCCCGACGGCCATCACCATGTACCCGAGCTGCGAGAGCGTCGAATACGCCAGAATGCGTTTGATGTCGTTCTGCTGAACGGCGATGACGGCCGACAGCAAGGCGGTGAACCCGCCGATCCAGGCGATCACGTCCGGCGCCTGGGAGCCCGGGATATCGAGCAGGAAAAACACGCGGCAAAGCATGTACACGCCCGCGGCGACCATTGTCGCGGCATGGATCAAAGCGCTGACGGGAGTCGGCCCTTCCATGGCGTCGGGCAGCCAAACATGCAGAGGGAACTGCGCGCTCTTCCCCAGCGCGCCGCAGAAGATCAGCAGGCCGGCGGTTGTGGCCAGCGCGCCCAGCGCCTGGGGGTTGGCAGCCAGCGCCTTTTCGATCACCTCGAAGCTCAGGGAGCCGAAGGTTGTCCAGACGGTCAGGATGCCGAGCAGGAAACCGAAGTCCCCCAGGCGGTTGGTGATGAAGGCTTTCTTGCCGGCCTCGGCTGCCGCCGGGCGCTCGAACCAGAAACCGATGAGCAGGTAGCTGGACACCCCGACCAGTTCCCAGAAGATGAAGAGCTCGAGGAAGTTGTTGGCGAGCACGATGCCCAGCATCGAGAAGGTGAAGAGGCTCAAGCAGGCGAAATAGCGAGGGAAGCCGCGGTCCCCACTCATGTAGCCACAGGAGTAGATGTGAATCGCGCTGGCGACGCCGGTGACAATGAGCATCATCAGCAGGCTGAGGGGATCGAGACGCAGGCCGAAGTCTGCGTGCAGTTCGCCCAGCGTGAGCCAGACCACTGAAGACTCATGAGCCGGGGCCCAGCCGTTCAGCTTGACGAAAAGGAGGCTGAGGACGAATCCGGCCACCACCGCCCCGATGGAGAGGCCGGCGCTGAGCTTGCGATCGTGCTGCGTGAAGAGCGTGATGACCGCCGCCGCCAGCAGCGGCAGGAACAGGATAATCCAGAGTATGGAGTCCAGGGTCATGAGCTAGAGTTTCAGCGTGGTCAAATCCTCGACGTGGGCGGTCTGCCGTTTGCGGTAGAGCGCCACGATCAGCGCCAAGCCCACCGACACCTCGGCGGCTGCGACGGTGATGACGAAGAATACGAACACCTGGCCATCGAGGTTGTCGGTAAAGCGCGAGCAGGCAACCAGCGCGAGGTTGGCCGCGTTGAGCATCAGTTCGAGTGACATGTAGATGATCAGCAGGTTGCGCCGGATCATCACCCCTAGCAGCCCAAGGCAAAACAAGAGCACGCTTGCTACCAGGTAATGTTCGAGGCCGATGGTCATTTCAGTTCCTTCTTGCTGAGGAGCACCACGCCGACCATTGCGACAAGCAGCAGCACGGACACAATCTCGAACGGCAGCAGGTACTCCGTGAACAGCAACTTGCCGAGCCGGACGATGCCGCCTTCAAGCGCCGGCGATTCGGCAGCGCCGAGAGGGGCGTGCGGCAGGCTGCTGAGGAAAATGGCGAGGATGGCCCCGGCTGAAACCAGGCCCCCAACAACACCCAGCACCTTGATCTTGCGTCGCTCCTCCGCTTTCAAGTCCAGCAGCATGATCACAAACAGGAAGAGGACCATGACCGCGCCCGCATAAACCAGCACCTGCACTGCCGCGAGGAAGAAGGCGTGCAGCAGCACGAACAAGCCTGCCAGCGAGACAATGGCCAACACCAGAAACATGGCACTGGTGACCGGATTGCGGCTGAAGGGGTTGGCGATGACGAGAAAGCCGAATACCAGCGTCAGGAACGCAAAGATGTAAAAGAGGGCGTCTTGCATTATCTCAAGGTTTCACTCCCTGCGCGCGAGCTTCCTGAGCTTTCTGCTTCCACTTGCCGATCTTGTCCAGGTGAACGCCCCCGAGGGCGAGCAATTTCTCTTTGTCGTAGATCATCTCGGCGCGGCTGCCGCCGGTGAGCGAGTAGTCTTTCATCAGGAAGATGGCCTCCTCCGGGCAGACTTCCTGGCAGAAGCCGCAGAAGATGCAGCGGAGCATATTGATCTCGAATTCCTTCGGCGCCTTCTCGACGCTGCCGGCTTCCGGGGCGCCCGCCGGTCCGGGCGGAGTAATGCGGATGGCTTTGGGCGGGCAGACGAATTCGCACAACTGGCATGAGACGCACTTGGTGCGGCCCTCCTGGTCCTTAACCAGGTAAGGCGCGCCGCGATAGCCCTCGGGCACAACCCACCGCTCTTCGGGATACTGCATCGTCACCTTCTTCTTGAAGAAGTGGCGCACGGTGACCTTAAAGCCGCCGATGACCGCCGGCAGGTAAAGCCGTTCCCAAAGATTCAGTTTTCGGCGTTTAATGATCATCTAACCCTTTGCCCACAGGACCACGGCAGTAACAACGATGTTTGCCAGCGCCAGCGGAATGAACCTGCGCCAGCCCAAATCCATCAACTGATCATAGCGGAAGCGCGGCCACATCCAGCGCACCCAGATCACCATGAACAGAATGAAACCGATCTTCGCCAGGAAGATGCCGATGTGGAGCAGTCCGGCCCAAACCGTCGCCGCGGGCTGGTCCAGGCCGGCTACCGGCAGGGTCCAGCCGCCCAGGAACAGCGTCACCATCATTGCGGCGGCCGCGGTCATGTTGGCGTATTCGCCCATGAAGAACAGCGCAAACTTCATCGAGCTGTATTCGACGTTGTAGCCCCCGGCCAGCTCCTGCTCCGATTCGGGCAGATCGAACGGCATGCGGTTGGTTTCGGCAAACATCGCGGCCAGGAAAATGGTGAAGGAGAGCGGCGCATAGAATATGAGCCAGCCGTGCCCCGCTTGCCAGGTGACGAGGCGGTTGAGGTTCAGGCTGCTGGTCCCTTCGAGCAGCTCCTGCCATCCCGCACTCAACTGCTGAACGTCCATGCCGCAGGCGATCAGGAACAGGGGGATCACCGACATACCCATCGCGATTTCGTAGGAGATCATCTGCGCGCTCGAACGGATGCCGCCGAGGAAGGGATACTTCGACCTCGCGGCGTAACCCGCCAGCACAATGCCGTACACTCCCAGCGAGACGATGCCAAAAGTATACAAAACGCCCACGTTCAGGTCCGCGATCACCATCTTCTGGCTGCCGAGCAGCGAGCCAAAGGGAATGATGGCCACGGTGAGCAAGCTCGGGATCATCACAATCGCCGGTGCGAGCCAGTAGTAGGCCTTGCGCACGTGGGCCGGGGTGAAGTCCTCCTTCAGGAACGCCTTAATGGCGTCGGCGGCGGGCTGCAGCAGGCCAAATGGCCCGACGCGGTTGGGGCCGTGGCGGTCCTGGATGGCGGCGGAGACTTTGCGTTCCACCCAGACCGCATAGGCGACAATAACCATAAGCACGATGAAGACGCCCAGAATCTTCAGCGCGCTGAACAACGTGAATCGCCCCGCCGAGGTCCCAAACCAGTCTGTGATCGCCTGAATCATCGCCTAGATGCTGCCAGTCACCCCCGTATCGCCAAGGCCCGCCCAGGTTAATCCCTTGAGCGCGGGCACCTCGGCCGCCATTTGGTTGAACAAGCCTTCGATGGTCGCAAAGCTGTCCTGGCCGGACAGATTGACAAGCAACTCGCGCAAGAACTCCCACTCCGGCCGGGCATCACCAGGGGGCTCGACGGCCTTCATGAACTTCTGAACGCGCCCCTTTGTATTGGTGAAGGTGCCCCGTTTCTCCGCGTGGGCGCAGCCCGGCAGAAGGTAGTGCGCGAGCCGGGTTGTCTGGTTGGGGAGGATATCGCTCACGATGAGCGTCTCCAGTTTGCCAAGCACCTCCGTGTTCAGGCCATGCCGGCTCACGTCTTCCCCGAAAACGATCAAGGTCTTGATACGCCCGCTCCGGATCCCCTCGGCGATCTTAGGCAGGTTCGCGCCCATGGGCTCGGCGGCAATGCCGGTGAGCCGTGCGCCGGAGCTGTTCGGATTCCGGTCCTCATTCAACAGCAGCCGGTCGCCTTCTCCCGAGCGCGGCACTGAATCCGTCAGGGCACCCAATACCTTGGCCAGCTTAGCCAGCAGGTAGAGATCCTCATTGGTCTGCCGCGCCGAAGCGATTACGGCGACCGAACCGCCAGGGGCCTCCTTTAGTTTGCCGGCAACCTCGTTGGTTACCGCAGCCCAACGTTCTGACCGATTTCGGACTTCGGACTTCGGAGTTCGGACTTCGGCCAACCGGTCCTCCCGCCCAATCCACTTGTAGTTCAGCCGGCCATAATCGCACATCCAGCAGACATTGACCGCGTCGTTCTCGCGCGGTTCGTAGCGGTAGATCTTCCCCTCGCGCGACCCGATCACGATGTTGCAGCCCGTCGCGCAGCTCGTGCACAGGCTCTTGGTCTCCTTCAGGAACCAGACGCGCATCTGGAACCGGAAATCTTTGGAGGTGAGCGCGCCCACCGGGCAGATGTCCACGGTGTTCAGGGTGTAGTTGTTGTCGAACACCTTGCCGGGATAGGCGGTGAGCGTGTTGTAGCTGCCGCGATTGACGATGCCAAGCGCGTCATCGCCCACGATGTCCCGGGTGAAGCGGATGCAGCGCGTGCAGAGGATGCAGCGCTCGTCGTCCAGCACGATATGCGGGCCAAGATCAACGCGCTTGGGCTTATGCACCTTCGTCTCGACAAACCGGCTCGCCGACTGGCCGTAATCCACCGAGTATTCCTGCAGCTTGCATTCGCCGGCCTGGTCGCAAATCGGGCAGTCCAGGGGGTGATTGATGAGCAGGAACTCCAGCACGCCCTCGCGCATTTGCTTCACGGCCGGTGTGTCCGTATAGATTGCCATGCCCGGGGAAATCGGCGTTGCGCACGCAATCACCGGCCGCGGCGCCTTGGCCATCCGCGGCGTCCCGTCCGGGTTGAGGATCGGTTTGCGGTCCGGCCCGATCGCTGGTGTGCCAAACTCGACCAGGCACATGCGGCAATTGCCGGCGACCGGCAGCTTGGGATGATAACAGTAATGCGGCACATCCACCTGTGCTGCCGCGCAAGCCTGAATCATTGTGGTGGGCACGGGCTTGCCAGAGACGGGGTCTGGCATCGTCTTCGGCACCTCCACTTCCTTGCCGTTCACCCTCACCTTGACCTTTTCAACGGGAGGTGGCGCGGGCTGGGTTTCAGTTGCAGGGGCTGTGGACATGTCAGAAATCAAGCTGGGGGGCTCGCCGCCAGTTTTATCTCAGCCGCCAGCGTCACGCCTTGCCGGGCGCGGCGCGCTTCGTCCGCCTCGCCCCGGGCAACGAACTCGTCTTTGAACTTGGCGACGAAGCTCTGCACCGGCCACGCACAAGCCTCGCCGAAGGCGCAAATCGTGCGCCCGCCAGGGATGTTGTCGGCAATCCGGGCCAGGTAGTCGGCGTCGCCCGGGCGACCTTCTCCGTGCGTGAGACGATGGAGAGCTTTGGCCATCCAGAGGGACCCTTCGCGGCACGGGGTGCATTGGCCGCAGCTCTCGTGCGCGTAAAACTCGGCGATGTTTGACAGCGCCTCCACGATGTCGGCCGAATCATCCAGCACGATGATCGCGCCGGACCCGGACATGCTGCCGGCGGCGATCAGCGAGTCGAAGTCATACGGCAAATCGAGCATATCCATCTCCTGTTCGGTTTCCCTGCCGTCGAAGCTTCTGCGCCTGAGCTTAAACTTCTCGCCGGCCTTGAACACCTTGGCCGAGGACCCGCCGGGAATGACGGCTTTCAACTTCCGGTCCTCGCGCAAACCGCCGCCGAATGCCGGATCGTTGATGAGTTCACCAATAGTGACTTTGCCGACCTCGACTTCGTAATACCCGGGCTTCCGGACCTGGCCGCTGATGCTGACGATGCGGGTGCCGGTATTGTTGGGCGTGCCCAGTTTCGCGTACTGCGCGCCGCCCAGGGCCGCGATGTGCTTGACCGCGCACAGCGTCTCGACGTTGTTGACAATCGTCGGGCACAGGTAGAGGCCGAGCACGGCCGGGAAGTAAGGCGGCTTTATGCGGGGATAGGCCCGCTTGCCTTCGAGGGACTCGATGAGGCCGGTTTCCTCGCCGCAGATGTAGGCGCCGGCACCGCGGTGAAGATGGATTTCCAGATCGTAGCCGGAGCCAAGAATGTTCCTGCCGAGAAAGTTCTTCGCCCGGGCTTCCTTGAGGGCGCGATTCAGGATTTTGGCGCCCTCGAAGAACTCGCCGCGGATATAGATGTAGGCCAAATGCACATCATTCGCATAACTGGCGATGATGATGCCCTCGATCATCTGGTGCGGGTCCTTGTAGATGATCTGCTTGTCTTTGAAAGTGCCGGGCTCGGACTCGTCCGCATTGCAGATCAGGTAGATCCGCTTGTCGCTCTTGCGGTCCACAAAGGACCACTTGAGTCCGCAAGAGAAACCGGCTCCGCCGCGGCCGCGCAGGCCGGAAACCATGACCTCCTGCCGCAGTTGCTCGGGACCGCTGAGGGTCTGGCCGTTAGGAAGCGTCCTGGGCTTGAGGGCCAGGACCTTCCGCAAGACCTCATAGCCGCCATGGTGCACATAGCACTCCAGGTTGGGCGTATACCCCGGCTGATCTATGTATTTCAGAATCTGGCGGTACTCCTGGGCCATTTCAGCAGCTTGACTCCTTCCCAGAAAACTCTAGGTTTATGCCCGCTCCGGCTTGCCCGATGGTGTAACGGTAGCACAGCAGACTCTGGATCTGTTTGTCATGGTTCAAATCCATGTCGGGCAGCCAACCTCCTAATGCGGAGTACGGAATGGGGAATGCGGAACGAATTGCGCTCATTTGCAGCCCCCCAGGATTTCATCTGCCTTTTGCTCGGTGACACCTTCGTGAAAGGCTTCGTTGCACATCATCACCGGCGCGGCGCCGCAGCCGGCGAGGCATTCAACGAATTCGACTGTGAACTTGCCGTCCTTCGTCGTTTGCGGTCCGTGCGCGCGCGGGTCCAGGCCGAGTTTTGTGCAAAAGTGCTCATGCAGCTTGTAGGAGCCGCCCAGCGCGCAGCTCAGTGTGCGGCAGATCTTGAAATGGTACTTCCCGACGGGCGTCCGGTGAAACATCGGGTAGAAGGTCACCAGCTCATAAATGTTAATCGGCTGCAGCCCCAGCTTGCCGGCCACCCATTCCACCGCCTGCCGCGAAATGTGGCCAAAGCGCTCCTGCATCGCATGTAGCAACATCAACGAAGCGCTCCGCCTCTCCGGGTAATGGGTGATCAATTCGTCCATCTCCGCTTCCAGGGCCGGCGGCACCGCGAAATCCGACTGTTCCCGCAGCGGGTTCGGAATCGGTTCAAGCGGCTGAATCTCGTTCATCGGTCACACTCTCCCATCACGAAGTCGAAGGAGCCAAGGATGGCGGTCACGTCGCTAAGCATGTGGCCCGGCAAAAGCCAGGAGAGGACACTCAAGTTTACGAAGGACGGCGACCGGATCTTCAGCCGGTGCGGCGTGCCCCCGCCTTTGCTGTTGATGTAGAACCCCAGCTCCCCCTTTGGATTCTCGTGGCCGAAATAGACTTCTCCCGGCGGCGCGTTCACCCCCTGGGTCACGTTCATGAAATGATGGATGAGTTCCTCCATCCGCGTCAGCACGCGATCCTTGCGCGGCAACGCAATCTTCCCGTCGGGCACATTGATCGGGCCGACCGGCAACTGGTCGAGGCATTGATGCACAATCCGCACGCTCTGGCGCAGCTCCTCCATGCGCACCAGGTAGCGGTCGTAGCAATCACCCGTCGTGCCGACCGGCACTTCGAACTTCAGTTGGTCGTACACCAGATACGGATGCGCCTTGCGCAGGTCGTGCTCGACCCCGCTGGCGCGCAGGTTCGGGCCGCTGAGGCCGTAGTCAATCGCCATGTCCTTGGGGATTACGCCGACGCCTTGGGTGCGGTCCACAAAAATGCGGTTGCGCGTCAGGAATGTCTCGGTCTCCTCGATGTTCACCACGACCTCGTTCAGGAACTTCCGGCACTGCTCGTCCCAGCCGGGCGGCATGTCGCGCGAAAGGCCGCCGATGCGCGTGTAGGCCGTGGTGAACCGCGCCCCCGTCAGCGACTCGCACAGGTTGTGGATCTTCTCGCGCTCGGTGAACGTGTGCAGGAACACGGTCATCGCCCCAACATCCATGGCGTAGCAACCGATGCCCAGCAGGTGCGAGGAAATCCGCGCCAGCTCGCAGCAGATGACACGGATGAACTGGCAGCGCAGCGGCAATTGCCGGTCAATGCCGAGCAGCTTCTCGACAGCCAGCGCGTAGGCGACGTTGTTGGCCAGCGGCGCCAGGTAGTCCAGCCGATCCGTGTAGGGAATGAACTGGGTGTAGGTGAAGTTCTCAGCGATCTTCTCATCGCCGCGGTGCAGGTACCCAACTTCGGGCCTGGCCCGAGTTATGGTCTCGCCGTCCAGCTCGAGGACGATACGCAACACGCCATGTGTGGCGGGATGAGAGGGCCCCACGTTCAGGACCATCTTCTCCCCCTCAAGGTCAACCGCGTCTTGGCCGGACGGCGACTGGGCTGCCAGCTGCGCCCCGTCCGCAAGGCGCGCTCCCATGTCCCTGAACTCGATGTCCTTAGTCTCCGCCATGCTCAGCGCTTTGGTTCGATCGGTCCGGGGCCGTGCGAATGGCCGTGCGCTTCCTTGACATCCTGCCGCCGCTCCAGGCGCGCGTTGGTTTCCAGGGCATCCGACCCAGGTATCCGCGCTCGCGGTTCGCGCGCGATCGTGTCCTTGCCGCCGGCAATCGTCACAAAGGGACCGCCCTCCAGAGGCGCCGGATTGGTGAACGCGACCTCCGGCACGTCAGACGACTTGCCGGCGAGTGGAAAGTCCTTCCGCAGCGGAAAGTAGGGATAGCCTTCCCACATCAAAATCCGGCGCAGGTCCGGATGGCCGTGGAAACGCAGGCCCATCATGTCGTAGATCTCGCGCTCGTGCCAATCCGCCGTCCGCCATACCCCGGTGACGCTCGGCAGTTCGCCCTTCTCCTCGCCCACCTTAGCTTTGAGGCGCAGCGCACACAGGTGCCCGTAGCCATAGAGGTGATAGACCATCGTGAAGCGCGGATCGTCCCCATAGTTATCCACGCTGGTGATGTCCACGAGGTAGTCAAAGCCCAGCTCCGCCTTGGCCAGCGCGCAAACCTCGGGCATCCGCTCGGCGTCAGACACGCGCAACGTGATCTCGCCCCGAAATTCGGCCGGCTCGGAAATCAAGCCCGGAAACTTCGCTCTGAGCTGCTGCGCTAGTTCGAGGGCGGTCATTTTGCTAAGTTGGGAGTTGCGGGTTGGGAATCGGCTGCGACCCTCAAGCCACTTTCTTCAACATGGCCAGCGCCGGTTCCCGGGCCACCTTGTCCTGCAACTTCATTAGGGCGTCGAGCAGCGCCTCGGGACGCGGGGGACACCCGGCGATGTAAACGTCCACGGGCAGAAGACGATCTATCCCCTGCAAAACCGCGTAGCTGCGATACATCCCGCCCGTCGAGGCGCAGGCACCCATGGCGATTACCCATTTCGGCTCGGGCATCTGCTCGTAAATCCGCTTCACGGCCAGCGCCATCTTGTAAGTCACCGTGCCGGAAACAATCAGCACGTCCGATTGCCGGGGCGAAAAGCGCATCACCTCGGCTCCAAAACGCGCGATGTCGAACCGGCTGGCGCCCGTGCCCATCAGTTCGATCGCGCAACACGCCAGCCCCATCGGCATGGGCCACAGCGAGTTCTTCCGGCCCCAATTCGCGCCCGCATCCAGGCTCTTGCGGAACCAGTTAAGCGCCGCGTCGCGCCGGGTGACGATGACGTCTCCCTCGACCTTCGAGTTGTAGCCGATTTCCGTGTTTGTTTGCATAGGATCGGGCGAAGCCCGGGACCGCTCCGCTCCGAGCAACCTAACCAGCGCCAAAATCGCCAGCAAGTTGAATCTGTGCCTCTTCCGCGTTCGAATTCCCCAGCGGCATTATGCGTCCTATGGTACATTCTGTTGCCGGCCGTTGTTTGAGCCGGCTATGGCCGAACGCGCTGTCGCGCAAATACTGCTGTAAAGATTATGAAGCTGCTTAAGATGCTGATCGTTCTGTTGTGCGTGTCCTGCCTGCTAGCCGGTCCGGCGTTCGCCGCCGAAAAACCGGCCAGGAAGCTCACTTGCTGTGAGCAAGCCGCCGCCGAAGGCAAGGAATGCAAGCACAAGTGCTGCGTGGCCGCGCATAAAGAGGGCCAGTCCTGCGAGAAGTGCAATCCCAACAAGGAAGATCTCAAGCTGAAGAAAAGGGACAAGCAAGCGGACGCCAAGGCTGTTAAGTAGATTCTAATCCAAGGGTGCCTTGGCGGCGGCGCTACAGGGGTGCAACCTGAGCGCGGATGGGAGTCCCTTAACCCGCGAGATCGGACTGGGTACCCCCAGCCCGACCTGCCCCTGCCGTTTCCAGCGCTTTATCGTTAAATCAAAAGGGTTCTTGGGCATAGCGTCCCCCAGGCTTGCTGGCCGGCTTGGTCGAAGTGGGGGTGGCAGCACCACGGCGCTCCCCCCCGGACGCTGGCTATGTGCTACGGTTCTGCTAGGCCATGTACTCCCATGTGGATCGGAGACCACATGGGATTACATGGGGAGTACATACGTGAGCACTAACACAGCCGTGGGGGATAGGGGGATGGCAGGCAGTGCGGAGGCTGCCCTCCAGCTCCCAAAGGCGAAATTCAACGCCGCCACGGCGACTGGCAATAACGCCTGCCCCCTCGCCTGGCCGCCGACCCAAGCCTCGAATTATGTGGTGCCAAGACCCGAAGACCCGACATTTCCGCTTTCTCCCCTGTCGTGGTGCGATCAAAAGCGGAAAGGTCTGTGCGATCAAAAGCGGAATAATGCTCCTGCCCCATTGCCAGTTGGACATTATCCCCTAGCTTCAACTTGCTTCAGCGGAGGATAGGGCTCTGCGGGGACGCAACCTGAGCGCCGTCTGAAGTCTGACATACGGCAGGCTCGGTGGTGCTTTGGCGCCGCCGGGCCGGCCCTCCTGCCGGAGTCAGTTTCAAAGCGAAAAATCCATCCGCTTCTCGCATCCTCGGCGGCCATGAAAAGTTACAGTTAAGCAAACGTTTACCCGCTCCGTTCATCCGTCACCTGCTGGCCAACCACCGCGCCGGCCAACTCTCCGCCAAAGCCGCTGCCGCCGAACTGGGCTTGGCGCACACGCGCTTTTACAAACTCTACAGCCAATACCTGCACGCCTGCGCTGCCGGTCAGGCCCAAACTTGGTCCCCGCGGGTCTCCGGCGGCGACCACCGCCCAGGCTGGCCCTCCGGAGTTACCACCTTGCTCACCAAGCTCCTTTCCTCCAAACCAGCCTCCTCCTACAGTGCCTGCGCCAGCGAACTGCTGCGCCGCCTCAACTTCAAAACCAATCGTGCCAGCGTTCGCCGCTGGGCCATTCAAAATCACCTCGCTCCGGACACCCGTTACAAACCTACTCCCAAGCCGGTCAAACGCTGGCAAGCTTGCGAGGAGGGCGCTCTGTGGCAATACGACGTCAGCCCACATCCCTGGCTGCCCGACAACCCCAGTAAACAAAACCTCTTTGACATCCTGGACGACGCCACACGCTACAACACCGGCACCCGCCTCTATGCCCGCGAAACGCTGCTCTCCCACTTCGATTTCCTGCCCCGCACCTTCCAAGCCAACGGCCTGCCCCTGGCCCTCTAGTCGACTACCACTCCTTCTTCTACACCCATAACCCCGACGCTTTCACCCAACTGGGGGCGGCGCTCCACTTCTACGGCGTCGCCTTGCGCTTCGCCCCCACCCCGCAAGCCAAGGGCAAAATCGAACGTCGCCATGACTACTGGCAAAAGCGCCTACCGCCCCTCCTGGCGGCTGACCGCATCTTGGAACTCGAAGGCGCCAACCGTTTGCTCGACCAACTCCTGCCCCACGTCAACCAGCATGAAATCCACCGCGAACTCGGCACCACTCCGGCAGCCGCACGTCACCAAGCCCGCACCCAAAACCGCTCAGTCCTCCGTCCCGTCCCCAACTGCCCGTGGTGGCCCTTTGTCTGGAGTCAACGCAGCCGTGTCTGCGTCGGCGATGACGGCAAAGTGCCCGTCGGCTCCCAGCGCCTCTCGATTGATGCGCCACCCCGTACCAGGGTCGTTCGTTGCCTGCGCCCGGATGGTGACATCTACTACCTCCGCCATGCCCCAGACCCCAGCGCCAAACCCATCGTCCTGCTCCATTGTCCCGTCTTCTGACCTTTCCGCTTTTGATCGCACACTCTTTTCCTCTTTTGAATGTTACACGACATTTCCGCTTTTTCCCCTTGCATTCCGCCTCGAACTGCCTATCTTTCGCGCTGCCTGGGCGCCGTGTGTGCGGACGTCCATTGAGGCTGAGAAAGAGAAGTTAACGGAAAACCTAACCTTTAACCTCCGTTGCCACCGCAACGACTGGTCCGTTAGGCAATGGAGCTTCGGAAAGCCCCGCGCTGACCAAGTCTCCCGCAGGTTCGTCAGAAGCAAGCTAGTTATTATATGCTGACTATGGAAGAGGCCATGCGGCAAGCAGGTAAGCTGCCCTTCGCCGCCGGCAATATCGTCAAAGGCACCATCATCGAAGTGCGCCCCAAAGAAGTCCTCGTGGACATCGGCTACAAGAGCGAGGGGGTCATCTCGGCAAACGAATTCGAAGACATCAAGACCGTCCAGGTCGGCGACCAGATTGACGTTCTGATCGAGAAGCTCGAAGACAAGGAGGGCATGGTCATTCTCTCCAAGGAGAAGGCTGAGTTCAAACAGAACTGGGAACGCATCCTCACCATCTGCAACGAAGGCGGCACCATCGCCGGCAAAGTCAAAGCCATCGTCAAAGGCGGGCTGCTCGTCAACATCGGCGTTGAGGCCTTTCTCCCCGCCTCGCAGATCGACATCCTCGCCTCGAAGAACCTCGCCCAATACGTCGGTAACACCTACCAGTTCAAGGTCGTTAAGATCAACCAGGAGCGGCAGAACATCGTCCTGTCGCGCCGGGAACTGATCGAGCAGGAACGGACCGAGCGCCGCCAGAAGCTCCTCTCGGAAATGACCCCGGGCGACATCCGCAAGGGCACGGTCAAGAATATCACCGATTTCGGCGCCTTCATTGACCTCAACGGCATTGACGGCCTCCTGCACATCACTGACATGAGCTGGGGCCGCATCGGCCACCCCTCGGAGATCCTCAAGGTCGGCCAGGACATTGACGTCGTCGTGCTGGACATCAACCGCGAGAAAGAGCGCGTCAGCCTGGGCCTGAAGCAGAAGCTGGCCAATCCGTGGGACACCATTGATCAGAAGTATCCCGTGGGCGCCAAAGTCAAGGGCCGCGTTGTCAACCTGGTTCCCTACGGCGCCTTTGTGGAGCTCGAACCCGGCGTCGAAGGGCTGGTGCATGTCACCGAACTGTCCTGGACCAAGCGCGTGGCCAAACCGTCCGAGATGCTCAAGCCGGACCAGGAGATCGAGGCGGTGGTGCTCGGCATCAACCGCGAGGAGCAGAAGATCTCGCTGGGCATCCGTCAGCTCGAAGCCAACCCGTGGGACAAGGCCCTGGAGAAGTATCCGACCGGCACCCGCCTCAAAGGCAAGATTCGCAATCTCACCAGCTACGGCGCGTTCATCGAATTGGAGGAAGGTCTGGACGGCATGATTCACGTTTCGGACATGTCCTGGACCCGCAAGATCAATCACCCCTCGGAAGTGCTCAAGAAGGGCGACGAAGTCGAGGCTGTCGTGCTCGAAGTGGACAAAGCCAACCAGCGCATCGCGGTCGGCATGAAACAGCTCACGCCCGATCCGTGGGAAGGCATTGACCAGCTCTACAAGGTCGGCGACCTCGTCACCGGCAGTGTCACCAAGCTGGCCAGCTTCGGCGCGTTCGTCGGTTTGCAGCACGAGATTGACGGCCTGGTCCACATCTCGCAGATCAGCGAGGAGCGCATTGACAAGATCAAGAACGTCCTCAAAGTCGGGCAGGAAGTCACCGCGCGCGTCATCAAGATTGACAAGAGCGACCGGCGCATCGGCCTGTCCATCAAGGCCGCCAACTACTCCAACGAGCAGCTTAAGGCTGAGCAAGCCGTGCTCGACGCGCTCAAGCCGGGCGAAGACCTGGTGGCGCTCCAGCACGCTTTTGACGCCGCGGACGAGGCGAAGCAGGAAGCCCCAAAGGAGTAACCCCAAAGGTTACATACCGATTCAGGAACAGGCGGGCCGGCAACAGCCCGCCTGTTTGCTGCGTCCCGCCAAAGACGGTGCTGGAAATCGGCCTCTGACGAATTATCCTTCCTCCGATGAACATTCTGGACGAACTGCAGTGGCGCGGCTTGCTGGCCGATTGCACCGACCCGCAAGAGCTGGCGAAACGCGTCAGCCCGGGCCCCATCACCCTCTATTGCGGGTTTGACCCGACCGCCGACAGCCTGCACGTCGGCAACCTGGTCCCGTTGCTGGGGCTGCGCCGGTTCCAATTGCTGGGCCACATTCCCATCCCGCTGGCGGGCGGCGCGACTGGCTCCATCGGCGACCCGAGCGGCAAGACGCAGGAGCGCCAGTTGCTCACGAAAGAGACCCTGGCCAACAACATCGCCAAGGTGAAGGAACAGCTCTGCCACCTGCTCGATTTCGAGACCCCGACTAATCCCGCCCGTCTATTGGACAACTCGTGCTGGACCGCGCCGGTCAGTTTCCTCGATTTCCTGCGCGACATCGGCAAGCATTTCTCCGTAAACCAGATGGTCGCCAAGGAAAGCGTGCGCGCGCGCATGGAGGACCGGGAGGCCGGTATCAGCTACACCGAGTTCAGCTACATGCTGCTCCAGGCTTTCGACTTCTACGTGCTCTGCCGCGAACACAATTGCGAGCTTCAGATTGGCGGCAGCGATCAATGGGGTAATATCACTGCGGGCATTGACCTCACTCGCAAGAAGCTCGGGCGCACGGTCTTCGGCCTTACGCTGCCACTCATTACCAACGCCGACGGCAGCAAGTTCGGCAAGACCGAGGCGGGCGCGGTGTGGCTGGATCCCAAGCGCACCAGCGTTTATAAGTTCTACCAGTTCTGGATTCGCACCGACGACCGCGACGTGGTGCGCTACCTGAAGTTTTTCACCCTCCTCAGCCGAGATGAGATTACTGCGCTGGAGAGGCAGCACACCGAGAATCCTGGCGCCCGCACTGCCCACAAGGCGCTGGCCAAGGCGGTCACCGACCTCGTCCACGGACCGGCGGCAACGGCGGAGGCCATGCGGGCCAGCGAAATCCTGTTCGGCGGTGACTTGGCCGGTATCTCGGAGACCACCTTCAACGAGATCGTTGGCGAGGTGCCTACCAAGGAAATCGGCAAGGCCGAGCTTGACGGGGCGGGCAGGCCGCTCGTCGAGTTGCTGGTGCACGGCGGTCTCTGCCCAGGCAAAGGCCAGGCCCGGAAAGACATCGAAGGCGGCGGCATCTATGTAAACAACGTTCGCGAAGCCAGCTTCCAGCGGGCGGTGGGGGCCAAAGACCTGCTCTTCGGCAAACACCTGCTCCTGCGCAAGGGTAAGCGGAACTACGCAGTTCTGACTGCGAAATGACGCCGGATTCATGATCCTGTATAACCTCTTTCCCCTACTGGCGGGGCCGTTCTCCCGCTGGGGCGAGCATTTCACGCGGGCGACGGCAATGGGCTTCGACTGGGTGTTCGTCAATCCCATCCAGCAAACGGGCGCCTCGCGCAGCCTCTATTCGATCGCCGACTACTTCCGCCTCAACCCGGCTTTGCTCGACTCCCAGGAGGCAGTGGCGCCGGAGGAACAGGTCCGGCAGATGATCGCGCAGGCCAAGGCCAGCGGTCTGAAGATGATGATTGATCTGGTCATCAACCACTGCGCTGTTGACTCCCCGTTGACACGTGAGCACCCGGAATGGTTTGTGCGCGGGCCCGATGGCCGGATCGAGAATTCCTTCTGCCAGCACAACGGGGAGAAAGTCGTCTGGAAAGACCTGGCCCAGTTCGATCACCGGCACACGCGCGATCTGGAAGGGCTGTATCGCTATTGCCTGAGCGTGGTCGAGCATCTGCTGGGGCTCGGGTTCGAGGGGTTCCGGTGCGACGCCGCCTACCAGGTTCCGCGCAGCTTCTGGCACCGGCTGATCCGGGACATCAAGGCCCGTCAGCATCGGCACGCTTTTTCGTCGCGGAAACGCTCGGCTGCTCGGCAGATCAGACCCGCGACACCGCTCGCGCCGGCTTCGATTACGTCTTCAACAGCTCCAAGTGGTGGGACTTCCAGGATTGGTGGTTGATCGAGCAATACAACCTCGTGCGCGAAACGACCTGCTCCATCAGTTTCCCGGAGAGCCACGACACCCCCCGACTCTGCCAGGAGCTGAACGGGAACCTCGCCGCGTTGAAGCAGCGGTATCTCTTCGCGGCCCTCTTTTCCGCCGGCGTGATGATGCCGATGGGATTCGAGTTCGGTTTCCGCAAGCCCCTGCACGTGGTGCATACGACGCCGGCGGACTGGGAGCAGACGGACGTTGACCTCACTTCCTGCATCACGAAGGTGAACGCGATCAAGAAGGACCACGCGGTCTTTCGGGAGGAATGCCCGACCAGCGTTTTCCCGTGCCAGAATCCCAACATCCTCCTGATGTGGAAGGCCTCGGCGAAGCGCAAGGATGAAGCCCTGCTGATTCTCAACAAGGACGCACACCAACATCAGGAGTTTTGCACCGACCACTTCCGGCATTTCGTGCAGGCCGGCGCCCCCCTGCGGGACGTATCGCCGGAATACCCCCTCGAATACATCCACGAGCCGTTCCATTACTCCCTGCGTCCCGGGCAAGGCATCGTGCTGGTGACGTCGCGAAACTGAAGCGCCACACCGACCGAGTCAGGCAGGTTGCCAGAACCTCCTGCCGGCGTTGCGGCATCACATCTTCGGACCCGAGTACATCAGATAAAGCACCAGCGCCAGCCCAGCGGCACAGACCAGACCGAAAAGCATGGCGGTCCTGAGGGCGCGGAATTGGCGCCTTCGGAGCGAGTCCCCAGGCCTGGGAAAGAGTAGCCTCTCAATAGACCTGCCGCCGCCCCTGCGAGGCTTGACCGCAGGCTGGGAGGTGCGCTCCAAATGGTGGGGCCGGCCTTCCTCCGCTTCCGCCGGCCCGAGCAGCGGCGAGCTCGGTTGTTCGGCCCGGCCAAGTGCGTCCTGAGCGATCTCGGGGCCTAACCGCAGTGCGGCTGGCAAAGCGGCTGAAACCTCAGCCAGTCGCCGGCTCATGCACCGTTGGAAGTAGGCTATCAGAAGCATGGTCAGCATCCCCACGGCGGCAAACGCGCCTGCCACGATCAGTATCCGCCGGCGGAACTCCCGCGTCTCCTCCAGTTCCCGCGCCCGCTGAGCCACGAAGGTGCCCTGAATGGCCTGTAACGCATTGGACAAGGTCTCTGCCGTCTGAGCGGCGGCCTCTTTGGTCTCCTGGCCGTTCCGCTCGATGGCGAGTTGGGTGGCACGGAGTTGTTCCTGCAACTGCAATCAGGCGCGGATGATCTTCTGAGCGTTCGTTTGCTCGATTGGGCCGGTGGGCGGCGCTGGCGGGGTGCCTTCAGCGCCGGGGCCGTCCGGGGAGGCTGAACACAGCACCAGCGGGAAGGCGGCGACCACGCAACTGAGCGCAGCTAGGCGCATCCCGACCACACGCAACCCAACGCGCATTCGGGCGACGATGCCGACTCTGGTTGAGGCGTGTGAGGCCAATAGAGGCATGCTAGCTAGTCGCCCGCACTGGCGGTGGACGTCAAGAGATGGCCGAATGAAGTCGGCTGAAAGACCCGCAGGCTGCCTTGCTGGAAATACCTCTTTTCCAGGGCTGTCCCGGGGGCGCGGGGTAAAGGGGCGGGGCTTGCCGGTGTGATGGGCTGGCACACATAGAGGAGTTAGAAATCCAGGGCCCGTCAAAAGGCTTGTGGGTTCGAATCCCACCACCGGCACCAGCTCAGACTCGATTGGGTTTAGACCCAATGCCCGTAAGCTAAACCGCCTTGGCCGGGAGGACTTCTTGTTGGGTGGGGCCATTCTGATAGCTGGGAGCCGTTAGACGTGGCCAACTCTGCACCGGCTGCCGCAGCCCGCGCGCACAAGTGCGCGCCCGCCTCGGCGGCAGGCATTGCGCGGCGATCTGCTCCAGTGTCCGCGCCACCAGCGCCCGCACTTGGTCTGCCGCCAGAATGCCTTCGCCCACGGCTACCATCCACCAGAGCGAGCGCACCAGTGCCAGCGTCTGCCCGAAGCTAATCCGCAGTGGCGCCACGGCACCCGTTGTCGCCGCCGCCAAGCGCACCTGGCTGAGCATCGCCATCGCCAGCACCAGCGCCAGAATCTCCTGCGCGGCGGTCACCAGCGTGTGGCTTTGCAATACCGTCGTGCCTCCGCGCAGGTCGACCTTCAGTTCCTTGGTGAATACTTCGATGTCCCAGCGCCGCGCATACAAGGCCAGCAACTCCGCCGCCGGGTAGGCCGACGCGTCCAGCAGGCTGGTCCACAGCCGCACCGTCACCCAGGCCCCGCCCGGCCGCCGCACCCGGCCCACGATCTGGCGCACGAGCACAAAGCCCGCTTTGCGATTGGGGTGCTGCGGGTCGGCCACGGCTACCGCCACCAGCGCACTGCCATCGGCCAGCACCTGCCGCACGCTGCTCTTGAGGTTTTGACGCACCCGCACCAGCCACTGGCTGCCCACGGTCTGCCCCACGACCAGCAACTCGTTGACAAACGCCCCCACGCCGTAGAGCCGGTCGGCCAGCAACAGACAGCCGGCGGGTAGTTGGGCCAGGAGTCGATGGGCCAGCGCCCACTCCGACTCTTGCGCCAGACCGATGACCGCCGCCAGGGGAGCGTGCGTGCCCAGTTCGACCAGCCAGCACAACGGCACCTTGGCGAAAGCCGCCTGGAAACGGCGGCTGGCCGCCTTGCTCAGGTGGCGGAGCAACTGCGGGGTGTTGCTCACGCTGGTCTGACTGCCGTCGATCGCCACCAGACGCCAGCCCCGATAAAAGGCCGAGGGGTGTTCCTCCAGCGTGGCCAGCGGGCGCAGTGCCGCCCGCACGATGGCCTCGAATACGCCCACGCCGGCGGCGGCGCGCCGCTGGCTCAGGTCGCTGTCGGAAACCTTCACGCCGGTCAACTGTTGCACGTGGGCCGCCAGCGTGCCGACGCCGCACAGGACGTGAAAGACCAGACTTTGCACCAACTGAGGGCCGCTCAACTTGGGTGTCTGGCCGCGAGGTTTGGGACCGTGCTGGCGCCAGAGCTTCACCAGAAGCGACGTCGCCAGCAGACATTGGAAACACTGGACAAAGGTGCCGACCGATCCAGTCAAAGTACTTGCGCAAGGTTGCATCCCCAGTGTAATGGGGTACTGCGCTCAAAAGTACAAGTCCTAAGTGACTGTCATTAAGTCACTTATAAGAATAAGCTTACAGGCATTGGGTTTAGACCATCGGATGCGGGCCAGCAAAACGTCACCCTTCCAGTCGTCGGCGGGGCGTTCCTCGCCCGTGGTGACCCAGGATTCGTAGGGCGAGACGGTGAGGGGATGGAAATTGCCCATGCGGGTGACGTGGGCCGGATCGCTGGTGTCCATGGGGAGGACGATTCGCTCGGTGGCACGGATGAGCCGCAGCGTTTTCGCCTCGACGGCGGCGATGAAGACGGGCGAGCGCCAGCGCATCACCTTCTCGTTGTCCCTGGTCTTGCGGGTATAGACCAAATGCAGGCGATCGCTGTGGGGGAGCCAATGCTGCTGGGTGGAGGACATGACGAGCGGTTCGCCGTCGTCGAACATCCAGGGCTGCGGCTCGAGCCATTGCAGCCCGTCGGCTGAGCGCGCCACGTAGCCGCGATCGTCCTCCGCGCGGATGGTCATGAAGTACTCGTTGCGCCAGCAGGCCAGGCTCGGCTCCAGGAGGCCGCGTTTGACGGGATTGACTAGTTCGTTGCCGACCTCCTTGACAGTCAGTTCGCGTCCATCGAAGACGCAGCGGAAGCTCGTTACCTTCCTGTTCGTTTGGCCCTTCGGGGTGAACGACATCGCCAACAGCACGTCGCCGTTGGCCATCAGCAACCGTTCGCCGCTGCCGCAAGTGTAGATGCCCGAGCCGCGCGGGTCGTCCCAGCGCAGTCGCTTGCGTCCACTCCACTGCCCGTCCGGTGTCCGGAGGGCATAGACGGGGAACCGGTCTTCCTGCGGCTTGGCCAGTTTGCCCGCCTTGTAATAGACGTTGTGGCCCATTGCGAGCACAAAGCCGGGGCGGGGATGGAACTGCGGGACGACATCGCACACTCCTTCTTCGAGACCACCTTCGATGGGGCCGCGTGTCAATGCCGGAATTGGCTCCGGTTGGCGCCACGCCCGGCCCACATCTGTGCTCATACTCCAGTGCACGGGGCCGAAGACGTCCGAGCCGGTAATCTCCTGGAGGGTCATGAGTATGACGCACTTGTCCGGTGCCGTGGCGGATGGAATCAGGCAGGTGTGGGGATGGAACCATGTCTTTCCCGACTTCCGGCCGTTCCAAAGGCCGGTGCACTCGATGGCGGCGATCAAGTCTTGCCCCGCAATTTCGCTCTTGGCTGGAGGTGGCCTCGCGGTTTGCCCCCCACCTGAGACAAGGGAGACAGTATTGCCCAGCCCGCCGCCGCGGCGCCCGCCTTCTGAAGGAATGCCCGGCGGGTGAGGCGAACTGCTGCCGGTCTGGCCTGATGAATGGCGTGTTTCATAACCGGGTTATGCCTTGGCTGTCCCGCCCGGCGAGCCCGCAAGCTGTCGCGCGTGTTGCTGAATGAGTTCCCAGGCCTGCCGCACATGGGCGGCTTCGGTGTGGGTTTGGCCGACGCATAGGCGCAGGGTGTAGCGGCCGTTCAAGACGGTGTGCGTGAGGTAAAGCTTGCCGCTCTGGTTGAGGTGCTCGACCAGGCGGCGGTTCAAGTCGTCGCCGGCCCGGTGCGCGAAGCAGACCAGGTTGAGCGGCGCGGGCGCGACCAGTTCAAAGTCCGGCGAAGCCTCGATCCAGCGGGCAAACTCCTGCGCCAGCGCGATATGCCGTCGGACATGATGGCGCAAGCCCTCGACGCCGTAGTGGCGGATGACAAACCACAGCTTGAGAGCACGGAAGCGGCGACCGAGCGGGACCTGCCAGTCGCGATAGTCAATCACCGCGCCGGATTCCGTCGCCTTGTTCCGCAGGTACTCGGGCAGCACGCTCAGGGTCTTGATCAGCACGGCCCGGTCGGCCACGTAGAAGCAATCGCAGTCGAAGTTGGTGAACATCCACTTGTGCGGGTTGAAACAATAGGAGTCGGCCAGCTCCAACCCGTCATGAATGTGCCGAAACTCGGGGCACAACGCCGCCGTGCCACACATCGCCCCGTCCACGTGGAGCCAAAGACCTTGCTCGCGGCAAATCCGTCCCAGTTCGGGCAGCGGGTCAAAGGCATTGGACGACGTAGTGCCCACCGTGGCCGACACAAAGCACGGCTGCAGCCCCGCCTGGCGGTCCCGGGTAATCTGCTGCGCCAGCGCGCTGGGGCGCATCGCGAAGCGTTCATCCACCTCAATGAGCCGCAGGTTCGCCCGGCCCAGGCCGGCGATCTTGACCGCCTTCTCCACGGACGAATGGGCCTGAGTGGAGGTGTAGGCCACGAGCCGGCCGTCGCAGCCGCGCTCATTGGACTGGAGGCTGGTGGCGCGTTCGCGGGCGGCCAACAGGGCGCACAGCACGGCGCTGGAGGCGGTGTCCTGGATCACGCCGCCGCCGGTGCCGGTGGACTTGAACTTGGCCGGCATGCCGAGCATGGCGGCCATCCAGTCAAGCACGTGGGTTTCGAGTTCGGTGCAGGCGGGGCTGGTGGTCCAGAGCATGCCTTGCACCCCGAGCCCGGCAGAAAGCAATTCGCCGAGGATGGACGGGCCGGAGTTATTGGAGGGAAAGAAGGCAAAGAAGTTGGGCGACTGCCAGTGGGTGATCCCCGGCAGAATCAGCTTCTCAACGTCGGACAGGATGGCCTCGAACGATTCTCCGCGCAGCGGCGGCTCGGGCGGCAGCGAGGCCCGGATCTGGCCGGGCTGGACGCGCGACAGTACCGGCAGCGACTCAACGCGCCGCTGGTAATCAGCCACCCAATCCACCACCGCGTGGCCCCAGCGGCGGAAGACCTCCGGGCTCATGTGAAAGCTGGCATCGTTTGACATAGCAGGTTCAGTCTAGGGCATGGGTGATGAGAAGTCAGCGCGGACTGACGTCTGCGGCTGCTTACGCGTTCGGCAGCCGGCAAAGCGAATTGCACGTTGGTCGTGCCCAGGCCGGCGGTGTTGGAGAGCCGGGCTCAAGCCCGGCCGACCCGCGCCCGGACCTTCTCCAACAGGCGCGCTACCTGTTCAAGCTTGGTGCCGAAATCTGCCCAGTCCGGGTCTTCGAGGTCGAAACCGGGGTAACGACCGGTGAAATAAACCTCTGCCAGGCTTGCACACAGCGGCTGGAGCTCGCCCGCCAGTTCGGCATCCCGCGTGCGCAGCTCCTTGCGGAGTCGTTCCAAGTCGTGCGTCTTCTCCAGAAACCAGCCGGACCGGATGAGTTCCGCCTTCAATGCCTTTTCCAGGATTTCGGCGAGCTTGCCCCGGCACATGTCGTAGCTGATTGCCCGCGCGGTAAGCACGCGCACGGCTTCAAGCTCGGACTCGGCAATCGTCAGCCAGTCGCCAGGGTTGTTGGAGTCAGTTTTCCGAGGCAAGGATTACCCCCTCTTTCATAACGGTGGCAAAGAAGTGATCCTGGCACGCGCGCTTCTCGGCCAGCCGCTGCGGCGTGATCGGCAGGAGCGTCAATGACGGGCACGGCCACACATCCCCCATCGCCTCGCGAAATCTCCGCGCCGCCTCCAGTTGCCGTTCGGCACCCTCGGCCACCAGGCACAAGTCCACGTCGCTGTCCGGCCGCGCCTCCCCGCGCGCGTGCGAGCCGAAGAGGTACACCGCTCGCAACGGCATCACGCGGTCCATTGCTTCCAGACACTGAGCCAGCGTTTGACGCTGGCGTTGCAGCTCCGCAGGTAGATTGTCCAACAGCAACTTCACGCAACTCATTTTAGGACAGCTGCAACTCATCGGCAAGCGGATACCTACGGCCTGAAGTCAGCTCGGACTGACGTCCTCGGCTACGGCTCATCCGGCAACATCTGGGCTCGCAGCTTCGGGAAGTAATTCCGGACGCGGCTGTTGGCGGTGACATGCCAGACGGTGGTCTTCTGCTCGCGCAGGGCGAGGATGGCGGCGGTCCAGGCCTGGCCCCAGCCGCTTTCAATGGACCAGGCGCCCCAGCCCACGTCGGCGGAACTGGCCCAGGCTTCCCAGCGGCGGTCGTCGAAGGCGCGGAACCAGGTGCCGTTCAGGTGCGGCAGCTTCTCCGAGCGAGTCTGGATGCGGCAGAGATACTCAGCGAGCTTGTCTTCGGCGCGCTTCAGCTTCGGATCACCGGTGGCGCCGACGGCTTCATGCAGGCCGAGCAGGGCAAAGCCGGTGGTGTAGAGTTGGTCGCTCACCGGGTCGCCGTCTTGCTGGAGGAGCGGGGTTTCGCCGGTGCCGTAATGTTCGTTGCGCTGGGGGGCCTGAAAGTGGCCTCCCTGGACGCGGCCAAGCCGTTCACAGATCGCGCCGGAAGGCTGCTGCCATGCCAGCAAGTCGCCGGCAACACGGGTCAGCCACGCGCGGTGTTCAGGAGTGTCCTCGACCCGCACGAGCCAGGCCAGGCACAGGAGCATGCGGGCGCGTTCGAGATTGTTCTGCCAGTGCCATTGGTCGGGATAGGCTTTCATGGTCATGGCGATAGCGGTCCGCGTGCGGTCGAGGAACGGCCGGAAACCGGTGTGTTGATATGCCCACAGATAGCAGGCCCACAGATAGGATTCGTAATGGGGCGAGCAGTTGATGATGTCGCGCTGGTAATAGAATCGCCAGCCATGCTTCGCTAACGCAGGAAGGTCAATGCGATCGCCGCGGAAGCCGAGCTTGCCGGTGGTGCGGAGGTTGGCGAGCAGGGCGCGCATGAGGCGCTCGTCCCACCGATCGGTCTTGAGGGCCGCGGCGGCAACGGCGGTGGCAAGCATGGCGCGGGCGTTGTCATCGCCGTAGTTGGCGACGAGCCATAGTGGGGCGATGTCGCCCCAGCCGATGAGGCCGAAGGCGGCTTGCTGCGGGTCGGCGCGCGGGCCCTGGCACATGCCGGAGTTGAAATAGCCAAAGTCGAGAAGATTACTGGCGATGAGCGTGCTGGGTTTGCGACGATTCAGTTGGCTGTCCAACGCGAGGACCATGGCAGATTCGAGATTGCAATCGTCGCGCAGCGGCAGGCGGCGGAGCTGGTTGCCATCAGGCAGGATACCCGATGCATAACCTTCGAGGATGCCGAGGGAGCCGTCGCCTTGCGGTGCGCCGGGCGGCGCGGGAGCGGTGGTTTCTTCCCCGGCAGCCAGCGCCTGATACAGCTTCGGCTTTTCCGCGGGATTGACCAGTAGATGGGCGTGGGCGAACCATTGGGCGGCTTCGGTAAAGGCCTGGCGCTGGAAACGGCGGGGCAATTTGGCCGTGGGGCTGTAAGCCGGCTCGACGACTGGTGCGGTCTTAAGCAGGTGCGCGTGTTGTGGATCGAGGGCGGAGAGAATCCTGTCCCACACGATCAGCCAATCGCCAGCCGGGGCGTAGCGCCCGGTGACAAAGCTGCTCAGCCTGGCCGTGGCCACGAAGAGATTGCGCTCGGGCAGCACGAACAGGATGGGGAAAACGTCCTTCTCCGGAAGCCCGAAAACGGCGGTGTCATAACCCGCCACTCGGGCTACAACGAGGTCAGCGGGGGGCGCATTAGTGACCGGCACGAAATGGCAGTTATGCGCGGCAAGAACGCGCAGGCGGGGCAGGGCGGGCGTGAACCGGTCAGAAGAGACGACGAGCCGCTCCCAGGTGGTGGCGCGGGGCGGGGCCAATTCAAGGCCGGGGACGGCGGCGGGGTATTCGATGAAAAGTCGGAGGGTTTTCTGCCCTGCGAGGTCGAAGCCGGCTGGATCGAGCACAGTCTGCTGGGTGGGGTAGTCGTCGGCCAGGAGCAAGACGGCGGAGCCGGGGGCGGCGTTGCTGATGGCCGCGCGGGGCGTTTGGAAGCGCGGATAGCGAGCCTTGCCCAGAGCGACGTACAAGTCGTTCTGGGGGGAACAACAGAAGGTCAGGGGCGTGGCGCTTTGGCTTGCGGCTGCGGCAGGGGTGATGCTACAGAGCAGAGCTGCGCCGAGAAGAAGAGGGGATTGGTGCAAGTTCATTCTCTGAGTGTAAGCCGGTGGCAGCCAGCGATTGTCATGGCTGGAGAATGGTCGAGAGGTGGACTGCAGACAAGCTGCCATTCTCAGAGCGGTGCCCTGGCAACCAGCAACTCCCGGCTTGAATCCCGCCAGCGCAAATCCGAAACTCATGGGGTGCGTTGAAAGCCTTCGAGTAACTGACTCATGCCCTTGCCTGACCTCATTGAAATTGTGCCGCTGGACAAAGCCGGTGCGGGCCGAGATCACGGTGCCGGGCTCGAAGAGCATCACGAACCGGGCGCTGATCCTGGCGGCGCTGGCCGAGGGGGAAACGATGCTGGAGGGCGCGCTGTGGAGCGAGGACACGCAGGTGATGGTCGAGTGCCTGCAGGAACTCGGGTTCATGGTGAACGTGACGGCGGATCGGCAGGAGCCGTGCAACCGCACGATCACGGTTTATGGCAAGGGGGGCGTGGTGCCCGCGGGCGGGACGGAGGCGCAGCCGCTGGAGTTGTTCGTGGGCAATGCCGGCACGGCGGCGCGGTTTCTGGCGGCGCTGGTCTGCCTGGGCAAAGGCGTTTATCGGCTGCACGGCGTGCCGCGAATGCACGAGCGGCCGCAGGCGGCGTTGTTTCAGGCGTTGCGCGAGCTGGGCTATCGAATCGAGTCGGCCAATGACAGGTTGCCGGCGCTGATTCACGGTGGCGGACCGCGCGCGGCGAGCTGCCGGGTGAGCATCGAGGAGAGTTCGCAGTTTGCGTCAGCCCTGCTGCTCTGCGCAGGCGCCGGTCAGTGGCAGGTGGCGGTGTCGGGCGAGAATGCGGAGGAGTCGCCTTATGTGGCGATGACGAGCAAGCTGGTGGCGGCGTTCCCGCGCGGCGGTGGCCGGTTCCAGATCGAGCCGGATGCGTCGAGCGGGAGTTACTTTTGGGCGGCTGGGAGCGTTGCAGGCTGAGGAGGCTCGACTAGACTCCCGCCTGCAGACTTGCCGGTCACGGTTGCTCACTGGCCTGACTTTGGTTGGCAGATCGATGCCGCGTTTCCCGATGCTCATGCCTCTGCAGGGGGTTCAGTCTCCGACTTTCATTTCGCGGGCGACCGATTTGGGCGACAGCATCATGACCGCGATCGTGCTGGCGCCGTTTCGCGAACCAGGCCGTGCGTCTTCACCGACCTCGGCGCCTGCGCGTCCAGGAATGCGAGCGCGTCGTAGCCTTGCGGACGGAGCTGACCAAGTGCGGCGCGAAGGTGGTCGAGGAAGGCGACACGCTGACGGTCTGGCCAGTCGAGAACTGCACGGCGCGGAGATCGAGACCTACAACGATCATCGCATGGCGATGTGCTTCGCAATTCTGGGATTGAAAGTGCCGGGCATAAAACTCAAGAATCCCGCGTGCGTGAAGAAGACGTTCCCGAATTTCTTCCAGAAGCTGGCGGCGCCGCCCCCGCGCGGGCTGGGGGCGAGGATTCTGGACGGGCAAGAGCGGGCGCACGCTGAGCAGACGCAGAGTTGTTTGCGGAATGAACCCAGGTAACCCTTGGAACATAACATGCCGCACACCGAAGCAGAAAGCACCGATTGTCATCGCGATTGACGGCACGAGCGCCAGCGGCAAGAGCACCAACGCCAAGCTGGTGGCCAAGGCGCTTGGCTTTGTGTACGTGGACACGGGCGCGATGTACCGCACGCTGGCGTGGTATTGCCTGAAGCAGAGGGTTGACGTGCAGAATGCCAAAGCCGTGGCTGCGGCCTGCCGCCGGTGGAAGACGGCGCTGAGATGTGCCGACGGCCACGCGCTACCTGGTCGTGGACGGCTATTACCCGGAGAAGGAGATCCGCACGGCCGAAGTGAGCGCGGCGGTGCCGCACGTGGCGGCGGTGCCGAAGGTGCGCGAGTGGATGAAGAAGACGCAGCGCGAGTGCATCCAGTTCGGCAGCCTGGTCATGGAAGGCCGCGACATCGGCACGAATGTTTTCCCGGAGACGGATTTCAAGTATTACCTGGATGCGCAGCTGGAGGAGCGCTCGCGCCGCCGGGCGGCGGACGGCATCAAGGAGAACCTGGCGGCGCGCGACCAGCGCGACAGCCAGCGCGCGGCGGCGCCGCTGATGATCGCGCTGGGGGCCAAGGTCATCAACAACTCGCAGATGACCTCGGAGCAGACCAGCGGGATCATCCTGGCGGACATCAGGAAGCGGCTGGCGGAACAGGAGAAGGCAGAAGGCAGAAGGTAGAAGGCAGAACGGCGCGCACGGAGTGGCGCGTCCTGCCTTGCCATGAACGTTCCCTATTTCCTCGGCTGGTGCGGCTTCCGCGCGCTCTACAAGTTCTACTTCCGGTGGCAGGTCTATAATCCCGAGCGGGTGCCGCTGGAGGGCGCGGTGATCCTGGCCTCGAACCACGCCAGCTTTCTGGATCCGCCGCTGGTGGGGGCCGGGCTGCGGCGCGGCATCAATTACCTGGCGCGGGAGAACCTGTTCCGGTTCCCGGTGATGGGCTGGGTCCTGCGCCACTGGCAGGTGGTGCCGGTGGATCGCGATGGCGGCGGCGCGGCGGGGTTGCGGGCCATCCTGGACCGGCTGCTGGCCGGCGGGGCGATCATCCTGTTCCCGGAAGGCACGCGGACCCGCGATGGCAAGCTGCAGCCGGCGCGCTCGGGCATCGGGCTGACGGTGATCAAGTCCACGGCGCCGGTGGTGCCGGTGCGGGTGTTTGGCACGTTCGAGGCCTATGGGCGGCATCTGCGCTTCCCGCGCCCGTACCGAGTGGCGGTGAAGTACGGCCAGCCGATGCGCTTTGAAGAATTGCGTGCGGAGGCGAAGGTTTGCTCAAAGGCGCGCCTCAAGGAAATCTACCAGCAGGTGGCGGATGAGATCATGGCGGCGATTGCCGGCTGGAGCCGCACGAGGACAAATCCCGCTTCCCCTGACCCCCCGTCCCGCTTCACGCATCACGCATCACGTTTCACGTTTCACGTTTCACGTTTCACGTCTCGCGCCTCAAACCTTCGGCTCCCAACCGCGCCGGTAAGTGCGGCCGCACAGGGCTGCGGCGGCCTCGTCCCCCACGACCTTGCGCGTCTTGGGATCGAAGTTGATCGTATGCCCGGTGCGCCAGGCGATGTTGCCCAGGTGGCAGAGGGCCGTGCTCTTCTGGCCGTCCTCGATTTCGGACTTCAGCGGTTTGCCCTCGCGGATGGCGTCCAGGAAGTTGCTGAAATGGGCTGAGTCATAATCAAACAGGCCCCCGCGCGTGGACTTGATTTCGCGCAGGACCTTGTTGTTGAGATCGTAGATCGTGGTGTTGCTTCCGGCCATGGAGAGGCAGCCTTTCTCGCCGTAGAAATTGACACCGACGTTGGCGCCCTCGAAACCGCGCGGGGCGCAACTCTGGCATTCCCAGAAGATGCCCTTGTCGCCGAAGTCAAAGGTGGCGGCCATGGTGTCGGGGGTTTCCCAGTCATCCTGATAGAAGTAGCGTTTGCCGCCGCAGGTGACGCGCTGGGGGAGGTCCACCTGGAGACCCCAGCGGGCGAGATCAAGCATGTGGACGCCATTGTTGCCGATTTCGCCGGTGCCCCAGTTCCAGAACCAGTGCCATTGATAATGGATAAGGTTGTCCTGGTATGGCCGCTCCGGGGCGGGCCCCTGCCACAATGAATAATCTAGCCATTCAGGCACAGGGGCTGGCTTGCCGTGGCCGATCGAGGTGCGGTGGGCGGTGTACCAACCACGCGCAAAACAGACATGGCCCACCTCGCCTGCATGCAGCGCTTCGATGGACTCGATGACCCACGGCCAACTGCGGCGCTGGTTGCCCATCTGGACGACGCGTTTGTATTTGCGGGCGGCGGCGACCATCAGCTCGCCTTCGCGCAGGTTGTGGCTGCCGGGCTTCTCGACATAGACGTGTTTGCCGGCCGCACAGGCGAGGATGGTGGCGGGGGCGTGCCAGTGATCGGGCGTGGCAATCGAGACGGCGTCCACGTCCGGATTATCCAGGATGGTGCGGAAGTCCTTCACGCCCTGGGGCGGCTTCGGTTGCTTCTTGGCGACGGCGGCGACACCTTTCTCCACGGCGCGGCTGTCCACGTCGCAGACGTAGCCGATTTCGGCGTTGGGCAACGGGAGATAGCCGGCGATGTGGGCGAGCCCGCGGGCGTTGCAGCCGACGATGGCGACGACGACCTTTTCGTTCGGGCTCTTGGCGGCGCGCAGCGGGGTGGCGCTGCCCAGGGCAGCCAGACCCGCGGTCAGGGCGGAGGTTTGCTTCAGGAAGTCACGGCGAGTGATTGAGTCAGTCATGTGGCCATGAAAAGGGTTTGCGCTGCGCCGGGCAAGGAAACTTTGCCGTAACGCAGCAGTGCAGGTGCGTCTCGTCAGTACCGCCGTCCCTGAATCGCGGCAACGCCGGAGCGCCGACTTCCAGTCGGCTTAGAATGTCCGCGGGCACCAATCGGTACTCCTGGGTTTCCGGTCAGGCCAAGCCGGCTTGAAGGCAGCGCTCCGGCGGGACTGCCGAGATGCACCTGTCGATTCACTCCGCTGCGGACCGTCAGATGCCCAGATTCGAGAGGGTGCTGCTGATGGCGTTGACGATTTGGACGAGGCGGGGATGAGACTCTTCGAATTCCCGGGCGGAGGAGCCGAGGCCTTCGAGCGAGAGCTTGAGCAGCTCGGGATTCTGCTCAGTGCGGGTGGCTTCGTGGGTGGAGACGTCGGTGAAGCTCGCGATGCTTTGGGCCTGCTCGCCGTGAGTTTTGGAAAGCTCGGCGACCTCGGCTTTCAGGGTGCCGAGCAACTGCAGGAGCTCGCGCCGGCGCTCCTCTTTGATGGCCTCAGCGCCTTCAATTCGGGCTTCGATCTTGCCTATGGTGTCCTCGATCATCGCAGTGCTGTGAGTTCGAAGCTAAGGATAGTGCTCTCCAGCCGTTCAGCAAGCACAAGCGGCGGGCCTCGTCCGGCCAGTTGGGCTCCATTGGCCACAGCCAGGTGTCAGTCTCCCTATTGACACGATCGCGTGGGGCCCCTAGCCGCGTGCTAGGGAGATTAGCCCAGTTGCGGTGTCTCAGGGGAACCCCACCAGCTCAGGGAGAGACCGTTTCCACGCGCAGGGCGTGCGCCGTGGGCAGGTCCGGTGACGTTTCAGGGCGCGGGATGATCGGATTGTCCGTGCCCGGTCCCTTGGTCGCCCTGGGAGCACCAAGCCAATGCCCGCCATGGCAAAGCCATCCGTTCCCTTGCAGCCGAAAGTACCTGCAGGCATTCGTGCCCGGAAGGTGCTTGTGCGCTTCTTATCCATGCAGGGAACGCAGAAGCCAGCCGATTTGACTCTCGCAGGTGACGCTCCGCAGGTGACACTAGACTTCCTGCTGCCCCTTGGGTACTCTGCAATCGGAATGAGTGCGAGCCTGGAATGCGCATGTCCCGACCGGGGGAAGGGTGTGATGTTGGACCCGCGATGTCCAAGGATGTAAAGGAGTCACGCGCGCCAGGCGGAAGACGGCGGTCCCTGCGTCGAGGGCTTGGGATGTGCCTGCTGACAGCTGCGTGGGCGTGCACTCTGCTGTTGGTGACCGAAGTCGTGTTCCAGCTGGCCGGTCTCGGCAAGCCGTCCTTGAGGTCTGGGCCAATCGGAGAGGAGATGGCCGGGTTGCTCCAACCGGACCGGGACCTGCTTTGGTCTGGTTATCCCTTCATCGACACCTATTACCGAGGCGGGCATGTGACAATCAACGAGCTCGGTTTGCGCGGGCCGGAGGTTTTGCCGAAAGCCGCGGGCGAATTCCGCATCCTTTCGCTGGGCGAAAGCACCACCTTCGGTGTTGGCGTCTCCGACGCGGAAACCTACTCCGCCCGCCTGCCAGAGGTGCTGAATGCCGCACTGCCCTCCAGACATTTCACGGTCATAAATGCCGGCGTTTCCGCCTATTCTTCTTCCCAGAGCCTGAAGTATTTGCAACTGCGCGGCTGGAAGCTCAGGCCGGACCTTGTTCTTTTCTACCACGAGGCGAATGACTACCTGCCCTCTTCGGTGCGCGACTATCAGAATAACGAGATCGGCCTGACCTTGACCGACCAGCAGCTCCTCGACTCCCGAGTGCAACAGGTCAGCCGTTTCCTGGTGGAACGCTCGGCCTTGTTTCGCTTCCTGTGCTTTCAGGTCGCCAGGCACCGCATTCGGCAGTTCAACCGGGCCAGTTTCGACAACCCGCTGGTGAGTATCGGTTTGCCGGATATCGGTCTTCCCCCGCTCGCGTTGCCGCAGAAAGAAAAGGACAGCCGCTATGCCGGTCTGAACGAGAAGTCGCTGGGCCGCCGGGTTTCTGAGGCCGAGCGCGTCGAGAACTTGAAACGGTTGCAGGCCTTCTGCCGCCTGCGCGGGATCAGCCTAATTGTGATTCATCCCGCCTACAGGCTTTCCGCGCCCCACGAATGCCTGCTGACCCGGTTCTGCCGGGACAATCAAGCGCTGCTGTTTGAGGCTTTCCCCAGCCTCCATTCCCCCGGCACTCCGATGGAGCGCCTCTACCTGGACTCGTGGCATCCCACTGCCGCAGGGCACGCTCTGCTGGCGCGCGACCTGGCCGCGTTCATTGCCGCGCAACTATTCCCTCCTGGCGCCGGCACCAATAAGCCACCTCCTCCCACACGGGCTGAATAATCGCCGCTGGTGGTTTCCCGACCATGAGCTTGAAATGGATTGCGCAGCGGTTGGAGATGGGGACCTGGACCCATGTTGCCAACTCGCTGAACCGGAAAGTGGAGCTTTCACCGGCGCAGGAGGTGCTGCCCTTGTGTCAATAGTGACCACCGGCACATATCGGTGACGTTTGGCGCGAACCACACCATCAAGTTTCCCGAACTCCCGGCCCAGCACGTGGCGGTAAAAGAACAGCAGGGCGTTGAAGGCCTGGTTCTGGGTAGATGCAGCCACGCCGTGTCGCACCGCGATCTCTGTGAGGAAGCCGCGTACCTCTTCACCACCGAGTTGGCCGGTGGGTCGGCTGCGAACAAAAGCCTGAAACTTCCCCACCCAAAGGCGGTAGGCAGCTAGGATTTTGCGGGAGTAGTTCCGGAGCTTGATACTCCCTTCCAGGTCGCGGTATTCCTTTTCCCAGGAGGTGCCGCGTCCAGGCACCGTTGCCGCGGCGGAGGCTGAGCCGGGGCTTCCGGTGGGGGGGTGTTGGCCGTACTTGTGGCAGAAGTCGAGGTAGAAGCGGGTCCACTTGTGGTAGTCCGCGCGCTGGGGCCCTGGCACCCGAGCCCGCTCCAGCCGCCGCTCAAAGGCTCCCAGGTTTCTCGGGCAACCGGCTGCATCGCAACGTCTATGGCTGATACCGTCCACCCTTGGGCGGAGGTTGGCGATGGTAGGACCAGCGTTTGGACGGTGGCAAGCCCCTGTTGCCTCACGGGAAAATGACACCGTAGAGTTGAGTCAATTGCTCATACGTTGCCTCACAGCAAAATGACACCATGGGTTTAACGTTTCTAGGTCTCTGGTTCTAGTTATTTCTGTTGGTTCCCTGCTGGCGAAGCGGGGGGCGCTGGGCGGGTCGGCGGAGCAGCGGCGAGCGTAGCGAGTCGCTGCGGAGCCGACCCGCCCAGCGTGGCGGGGGGGCCACTCCTCATTCGACCAGCGCCGCCCCCAGGATCGGCTTCAATCTTCGCTCCACCTCCGCCGCCAACACAAAGGGGTCCAGCGACTCATAGCGATCCCGCAGCTCTCGCCGCGCCTTGCTCGGCAAGTCTCCATGAGCCAAGAGTCGCTGATAGGCCGTCTGGGCTGTATCGTGCCGCCGCACCCACCGGCTGCCCTCGCGCCATTTCTCCACCAGCTTCATGGAGGGCAGGAAGAAGTTGTGCAACGGCCCCCACGCCTCCGTGTAGAGCGCGTTGATCGGGGACAGGAGCGTTTCGCTCTCCAGGCGCCCGTAGCCCAAGAGCTGCCGTGGCCACATCCAGTTCTTCTGCTCCACGTGTGCATTGTCGTCACTGTGGTAAGGCCGGGAGCGCGTCACCCGGATCGGCTTGGGGCGCACTTGCAGATACCGGATGAGCGTCCAGTTGAGCCACTCGCCGCCGTTGTCGAAGTCGAAGCCCAGAATCGCGAAAGGCAGCGTCTGTTCAACGTTTTTGGTCTGTTCCAGCACGCCGTGGGCGCCCTTGTTCCACACCGCCCGGCCCTCCGTCCAGGTGCAGGCCAGGTCGGTGTAGGTCAGGCTCCAGATGAAGCTGCCGGCCAGGCTGCTCCCGCAGTGAGCGACGCTGTCGGCCTCCAGGAAGCCCAGCCGCTGCTCGTCCCACACCTCGCCTTGGATCGGCACTTGGCGACGCAAGAGCGTGCCCGGACGCGTCCCGCTCGAGCCCGCCGCCCACCCGCGCCTTGGAGGAGGCCAGCAACCGGTCCAGCGTGGCCGCGCTGATGGAGCCCAAAAGCTTCTTCTGCGTCGGCAAGAGCGGCCCATAGTGCCGCGCGTAGTGCGGCAGCCACAGTTCCAGTGCCGGGGCCAGCCGCTTGCCGCACAACTGCTCGGCCCCCGTCCAAATCCGCTCCACCACCTCCTGCACCGGTTCATACTTGGGCTCCGGCCCAGGGCGCGACCGGGCCACCACTGCCGCCGCTCCGCCTTGGAGCAGCTTGATGGCATACTTCCGTTCGTAGCCGTGGTGCTCGCAAAACTCGTCCAGCAGCCGGCCTTTACCTGCTTTGGCTCGGCCGGCGTAACGCCGGCGCAGCCGTTCCAATTCGTCGTTTCGTTCGGTCTTTCGTTGCATATACACCGCTTTCTCTTCGGTGTCTTTCTGCCATGAGGCAACGTATGGCTTTTCGCTCAGCTTTTGACCCCCCTTCGGTGTCATTTAATTTGAGGCAACGCGAGCCGAAAAACCCGTCAGATTAGGGGTTTACAGCCGAACCTCCAGGGAGTAAAGGTGGCCTCGATGAACCCAAGGGATCCATTGGCGGCAGGGAGCCGTTTGGATATCCACCCATTTCGGGGTGATATCCAGATCTGCATAATCACTGTTGGCAGCAGAAAGGAAAGACATGATTACAAATACGAACGGACAAGCAGACAGCCTCCCGAAGAAGCTCGTGGTGACGTTGCGGGCCGGTGGCTACTTCTTCGCGCTGGCCAACATCGTGTGCGTTGCGATTCTGGCCTGGGCCTACATGTCCGTGAAGCTCGAAAGGAAGACCATCTCCGTCACTGGCTCAGCCCGGAAGTTGATCGTGTCAGACGTCGTGACGTGGGCCGGTACCGTCACGGCCAGTGATCCTGATCTTGTGCGAGCCTACGATACGCTGAAGAAGGAGACGGACAAGGTGAAGGGGTTTGTTCTGGCGGCGGGCATCCCGGAGTCTGAAATCACCGCGGCATCCATCACCACAACGCGTCACTACAAGAAGGAGGTCGTCAAGGGGTCCACGGAGTCGCCCGCGGTAATCACCACGGACAAAATTGACAACTACACCCTTACCCAGATCATCTCGATCACCTCCACAAACATGGACAAGGTGCCGGCGATAGCCCGCAACGTCACGAGCCTGATCCAGGATGGGGTGCAGATCGACTCGGATGCCCCGCGGTATCTGTACACCAAGCTGTCGGAACTGAAGATCAACATGCTCGCCGAGGCCACCAAGGATGCCACCGCACGGGCTGAGCAGATTGTTGACAACGCCAATGGTCGTCTTGGCAAGCTGGTTGAGGCGAGGATGGGCGTGATGCAGATCAACCCGAAGGGGGTCACAGCGACTTCAGCTGAGGGAATCAATGATACGACTTCCTTTGAGAAAGAGATTACGGCTGTCGTCAGCGCCAAGTTTGAAGTCAAGTAGGACTGCCAACCAGGCCGTGCAGGGTACGGCGCGCAAGCGCGCCGCCCCTAACGGCCAACGTTAGTTTTTATGAGTGCGCCCATTCCATTCATCTTGGCGGTAGCATTCGCGGCGGCCTATCTGCATGTGCGCGTGCCACGCCGCCGCCGGCCAGGAGGTGCGCTGGCACGTCTGATCCTGGCTGGGGGCGCTTGCCTTTTGCTGCTCTATGGCCTGTATGAATTGAGCGTCCAGCGGGAGTTAAAGCCGGAGAACGTTCCAATTCGCGTGGACATGCTGTTCATGGCACCGGCGCTTGTAGGCCTCTTGATCCTTGGGGTGATCGCTTACCTTTACGGCCTGGCGAGCCCCAAGGTCGCCTCAACACCGCACAACGCTTCAGTTGGCCAGCCTAAAACAGCGCCGGGACTTGGCGACACTCCTACCGTTGACCAAGCAAATGAGAGGCTCGCACATCTCTCGCCAAAGCAGAAACATGGGCGCGAAAACTAACTTGGCACATGCATTGGACGGCGGGATTCCGTTCTTGTTTCATCTTGCACGTCACAGCCCCGCCGCCAGTGATGTGCATCGTTCGGCAGCATCCAAGATCATGCGCATCTATCGCCCTTTCGCTCTCATAGCGCTTCTGGCTCTCGCCGGGTGTTCTCCTGCTCCGGTTGTTACCTTCAGCAACCATTCATCAACCACACTCAGTAACGTTGTTGTGTCTGGCTCCGGTTTCTCCGAGCACGTGGGAACCGTGGTGGCGGGCGGACAGCACCGAGTCGCCGTTCATCCGAAAGGCGAGTCCGGGGTGCGAGTCGCTTTCGATGCGGGAGGGCAGCACATAGATTCCGGTGAGCAGGGGTACTTTGAGGCTACCGGCGGGTATCGTGTCTCAGCTACAGTCGGCACGAACTTGAGCGTGTCGGTCTCATCGGATCTGCGCTCCTATTGATATGACTGCATTGCCGAACCAGCGGCCTGGAGCGGACGCGGGATGGCGCGTTCTATTGGTATTTCCACGCGCTTGGCCCCGCGCCGCTCGGGCCGGGCGTTATGCCTGATCCGCCCCCCATCGACCCCGCCAAGCTTCCGGACACCGTGACCGGCATAACTTTCTGCTCGAGCCGAATTGACCCCCTTTACTCTACGACCTTGCCTCAGCGCTTCGGCCTCTTGATGCGCGGGAGCAGCGGGCTCACCAGCTTCCAAATGGCGCCGGCAATTGCCTCGACGTCACTCGTCGCGTCAAACTGGCGCACGCGTCGCGGTTCGGCGGCGGTGATGGCCTGGTAGCCCTGGGCCACGCGGGCGAAAAAAGCCTCGTCAGCTTCCTCGAATCGGTCGCGCTTGAAGGGCAGGGGAAGGGTGGGCTGGCGAGCCACGCGCCGGGCCTCGCTGACCTCGTGCGGGACGAGGAAGAGCAAGGTCAGATCCGGCCGGGTGTCGCCCACGGCCAGATCAATGATTTGCTTAACCATCTGCAGATCAAGCTGCCGGCCATAGCCCTGGTAGGCCGTGGTGGAATCGTAGTAGCGGTCGCACAAGACGATTTCGCCGGCGGCGAGAGCGGGGCGAATCACTTCCCGAACCAGTTGCGCCCGGCTGGCGTTCATCAGGAGCAGCTCGGCCTCGGGCGTCATGGCATGGTTGGACGGGCTGTGCTTGAGGGTGTGGCGGATCTCCTCGCCGATAGGAGTGCCGCCCGGTTCGCGCAGGGTGCGGACGCGGTGGCCCAGCGCACGCAGACGCTCGGCCAGCAGCGAGATCTGGGTCGTCTTCCCGCTGCCTTCCGTTCCTTCGAAGGTGATGAGCAGCCCCTTCATGTCAGAGGCGCTTGGCCCGCGCACCCTTGGGCGTGTCCTCGATCACCCAACCCTTGGCCTTCAGCTCGTCTCGCAGCGCGTCGGCGCGCTTGAAATCTTTGGCTTTGCGCGCGGCCTGCCGGGCCTCGACCAGCGCGGTGACCTCCGCCGGGACTGCCAATTCCGCCGGCGCGCCAACGCCCAGCACGGAGTCCAGCCGGTCCCACGTCGCCAGGGCAGCGGCGGCGGCGGGCGCATCCAGCTTGTTCTCCGCCAGCTTTCGGTTGGTGTCCCGGACCCATTCGAAGATGGCGCCCCAGGCGCCGGAGATATTCAGGTCCTCGTCCAGGACGCGGGAGAACTCATTCAGCAACGGCAACTCGCCGCTGGCCGGCGCATTACCCGCCAGCTCGCGGAGCTTCGTCAGGCACTCGTCAATGCGCGTCAGCGCCGCGCGGGCGCCTTGCAGGCCCTCGAGGGTGAAGTTGAACGTCTCGCGGTAGTGGGCCGTGAGCAGGAGGTAGCGGATTTCGCGTCCGGCAAAGCCTTTGGCCAGCAGATCGCGAAGGGTGAAGAAGTTGCCAAGCGACTTGGCCATTTTCTTCCCCTCCACCATCAGGTGTGCGCCGTGCAGCCAGTATTTGACGAAAGGCTGGCCGGCGGGTTGCAGGCTGGCGCCCTCGCTCTGGGCGATTTCGTCCTCGTGATGCGGGAACATGAGGTCTTCGCCGCCCAAGTGCAGATCGAAGCTCGGCCCAAGCAGCTTCATGCTCATGGCGCTGCACTCGATGTGCCAGCCGGGCCGGCCCTCGCCCCAGGGGCTGGGCCAGAAGACCGCGCCGTCTTCCGGCACGCGGGCCTTCCAGAGCGCGAAGTCGGCTACGGCCTCTTTGGCATACTCATCGCTGCGGACGCGTTCGCCCACGCGCATCTCGTCGAAGTTGAGGTTCACTAACTGTCCGTAGCGAGAGCCGGCAGCGCGGTATTTCTCGATGCTGAAATAAACCGAGCCATCCGGTGTCGCGTAGGCCAGCCCGCGCGCCAGCAACTTCTCGATGAGGGCGATGATTTCGGGAATGTGCGCGGTGGCGTGCGGTGTCTCATGCGGCAATCGGCAGTTGAGGGCTTTGAGGTCGTCGAAGAAGGCGGCCTCGAACTTGCCGGTGAACTCCCGGAGCGTGGTACCGGTCTCGCGGACGCGCTTGATGATCTTGTCGTCCACGTCCGTGATGTTCATCACGTGCTGGACAGCGTAGCCTCTGAACTCCAGGTAACGCCGCACCAGGTCGCCGAAGATGAAGGTCCGCCAATTCCCGATATGCGCAAAGTCATACACCGTCGGCCCGCAGCAGTAGAGGCCGACCTTCTTGCCAGCGGGGTCCAGCGGGACGAATTCCTGCACCGAGCGCGACAACGTGTTGAACAGCTTCAAACCCATAGACGAATGCGCGGAAGCTTAGGGGCGCGCCGCCGAAAAGAAAGGCGAAAGAGAGGCGACGGCGGTGCTTGGGCGCACCTTGCCGGGGCCACCGGAGTGCCGGTTTCCAAACCGGCTGATGGTGCCCACACTTGTTATTAGTGTCCTTTGCTGGCACAAGCCGCCTCTTCGGCTCTTCGAAACGTGTACAAGGGGTGTACACCGGATGCACAAGGGCGGCACAACCTTCTGAAGCGTGGGCATCCCTTGAGCATCCGGTGTGCACCCCTTGTACACGGTGGTTGGATGGCCCTGGCAAGGCTCAGAATGCTGGAGATGCCGGGGGCGTGCGCTGGGCGCACCTGCCCGCCCGATCCGTCTGCCGCCAACGGCTAGGTGGATGGAACGGGCTGGATGAGCCAGGTGAGTTCGGCGGGCTGCCAAAGAGAGCCGGGCGGCACGACCGTCTGAGCCCTTCCCGGGCCAGGCCAGTCCAGCGTCTACTTCCACGCCCGGCCAGCCAAAACCGGCCCAACTCAATTCCTCGCAGCCCCCAAAACCATGCTCACGGATCAGGAGGTGTGAGCCTGTCGTAAGCCGGTTTGGAAACCGGCGCTCCGGCTCAGGGCTTTTTCTTCCAGGTGAGGACTTGTTTGTCGGCGAGGAGGCGGGTGCGGAGAGTTTCGTAGGGGAGGTTCTGCACGGAGGAATTGGCGTCGAGTGCGAGCGCGGCGGCGGTCGCGGCGGATTGGCCGAGGATCATGAAGACGGGTTCCATGCGAATGGAGCCGTAGGCGATGTGGCTGGCGGAGAGGCAGATGGGCACGAGGAGGTTCTCGCATTCAGCGGCCTTGGGGATGATGGAGCGGTAGGCGATGGGGTAAGGCGGGAAGCCTGCGACCTGCACGTCCCCCTCGTTTTCCGCGGAGCCGTCCTTCGCGATGCGCTGGCAGTTGTGCGAGTCCATGCCGTAGGCGCCCAGGCCTACGGCGTCGTCGGCCTTCTGTCGGCCCCGGCAGTTGTGCTCGGTCATAACGTAGTCGGAAACCATCCGGCGGGCTTCGCGGACGTAGAGTTGCTGGGGCCAGTTGCCGGTGGCGAAAAACTCGTCGCGAGCGGGGCCCCAGGTCTGCATTTCGGCGCGCATGTCCGCGGGCACGCGGGGGCTGGTGGCGAGAAAATAGACAAAACCGCGGACGTAATCTTCGTGAGCCTGCCAAATCCTGGCGCGGGTGGGGTAGTCGCCGTTCGGGTAGTCGTAGTTGGCACCGATGAAATCAGTGGAGAAGCCGCCATTGTTGTTGATGTCGGTCTTGAGGTTGGGCATCCAGATCGGGTTCCAGAAGGCTTTGAGCTGGGGCTTCTGTCCCGCGGCAACGAGGGCTTCGAGGTACCGGGCGAGGAGCTCGTATTGGGCGGGATCGTATTTGGGAGGGGGTCGGTGCGGCAGGCGGTTGACGGGTTCCTGGGTGTAGCAGAGGCGGAAGTTGTAGGCCTGGACGCAATGGTCGCTCTTGCCGGGCGTGCCGCCGTCGCCGGGCTGGATGAAGGGGAGCAAACCGCTGGCGGGATCGCCGGGCTTGCGATAGGGGTCAACCGGAACGGTGAACTGGTGCTTGGGGGTCTCGGCGCGGACACCGTTCAGGGTTTCATTATACTTGGCGTTGGCGTCGCGGCCGACGGTGTAGCTGACGCCCGCCTTGGCCATCAGGTCGCCTTCGTAGGTAGCGTCAATGAACATCCGGGCGCGATAGACCTTGCCATTCTCCACGGCGACCTCGACGAGCCGCGTGCCGTCTTTCTTCACCGAAACGAGGCGTTGCTGGAAATAGACGGGGACGTTGGCTTCGTTGAGCATCTGGAAGAGGATATTCTCGGCGACGTGGGGCTCGAAGGTCCACATGGCGCCTTCAGGGCCGCTGACTTCGGTGAGCAGTGAGCGGCCGGCGCGTTTGGCGAAGTATTCGTCGCGGGTTCTCGAAGCGCCAGGCGTCGGTGTGGGCGTAATGGAGGGCGACGCGATGATAGAAGCCGCGGGCGATGCCCCCGATGGCGGCCTTGTTGCCGATATCGGTGGCGCCGAGTCCGCCGGAAGTGAGCCCGCCGAGGTGCTGGCCGGACTCAGCGAGGACGGCGGTTTTGCCCATGCGCGAGGCCTGGACAGCGGCGGCGACGCCGCCGGCAGTGCCGCCATAGATGCAGACGTCAGCCTCGATGACTTCGGCGGCGTTGAGGGAGGGCGCGAAGGAGAAGCAGATCAGAGCAATCAGGCCCGAGGCAAGGAAGCGGTCAATCATGGGACCCCTCCTCCCGGGCGCCCTCGCCCGCGCGTGGGCTTTGGGCTTCGGCGTCCGGCCTTCCAAGTTGTTTCTCCTTCAACGCGCGGAAGTTCCCTTCCTCGCAACAGGCGACGAAGGTCTCGGTGACGGACTTGAGTTCCTCCCAGCGGGCGCGGATTTGCTTGGACTCCTTTTGGGTAATCTGGTTGTCGGCCGCGGCGGCGGCGACCACGGCGAGCAAATCGGCAAACTCCTGCACGATCTCGTTGGTGGCGGGGATGAGGTAGGCGGGATGCGGATGGGTGGTCTTGGGGTTCCGAATGAAGAAGCCGCCGGCGCGCTGGCAAAGCCACTGGACGATACGGAGGTCGTTGGTGCAGCGGATCAGGGAGTCAATGCGGTCGAGGGGGTTGGTGGTGCCGCTGCCGGCGGTGGGATCGCCGGGCTCGGCCCACTTGTAAATCATCGAGAGCGAAAGGCCGAGTTCGGCGGCCACCTGTTTGGGGCTGACCTGCTGAAAAACTTCGCGCAGGAGTTCGTGCGATTGCATGGGGCAACATTGGGAAAGGGGGGCGGCATTGGCAAGGCGGAATCAGGGGGACAGCGGGGGCGCGCAACTTGCCACCACGGCCCTCGGCCAGTCGTGTCAGACCAGCAGGCCAACATTCTGCTGGGGTGGCCTGATCGGAAAATTCGGGCCGGATTGCACCAGCCGGCGACCTTTTCATAGCCCCTGGCTGGTCAAGTACGCCGTCCTTGCAGCGCTAACGGTAACGTTAAAGGTCCACATGCACAAGGGGTGTACAAGGGAGTGGTGCGCGAGTAGTGTTGCGGTGCCCAGAAGGGGGTGACGGGGGGCCAAGCAGCCTTGGGGATTGGGGACTTCTCCACGTGACAGGGGCGGCAGGCACGGGTTAGCCTGCGGGCATGTCGCAGATCACCCTCACGCTGGGCCATTCGCCCGATCCGGACGACGCGTTCATGTTCTACGGGCTGGCCCGGGAACTGATACCAACGCACGGGTTTCGCTTTGAACACATCCTGCAGGACATCCAGACGCTGAACGAGCGGGCGACACGGGGGGAACTGGACATTTCGGCCATCAGCATTCACGCCTACGCCTACGTGAGCGGCCAATATGCCTTGCTGCCCAGCGGGGCGAGCATGGGGGACGGCTACGGGCCGATGCTGGTGGCGAAGGAGAAGTGGTCACGAGAGGAAGTTGGCCGGAAGCGAATCGTCGTGCCCGGCACCATGACCAGCGCGTTCCTGGCGCTGCAATTGTGGCTAGGCAAGCCGGCGCGGGAGCTGGATTACTTGGTGGTGCCGTTCGACCAGATCTTTGCCGCTGTCCGCGCCGGGCGGGCGGAGGTTGGGCTGATCATCCACGAGGGTCAACTCACTTACGGGAAGGAGGGCTTGCAGGTGTGCGAGGACCTGGGAGGTTGGTGGGGGCGCGAGAACGGGGGCCTGCCGCTGCCGCTGGGAGGCAACGTAGTTCACAAGCGCTTCGCGCCGGCGACACGCCGCGCGGTGTCGGAAGTGTTGACGGCGAGCATCCGATACAGCCTGGAGCATCGGGCGGAGGCGGTTCGGCACGCGCTCCAATATGCGCGCGGCATGGGGCGCGAGCTGGCGGACAAGTTTGTCGGGATGTATGTGAACCATTGGACCCTGGACTACGGGGTGAAGGGGCGGGAGTCCATCGGGCGATTTCTGGGGCAGGCGTATCAACGGGGGTTGATTCTCCGGCAGCCGGAGTTGGAGTTTGTGGGCTGAGCCTGTAGGATTGCCCTGTGGCGTTATTCACGGACAACAAGGTGATCGGCCGTTTGCAGAACTACTTCCGACGGCATTGGCAGCGGGCGCTGCGAGTTCGGGAGGGGCTGCGTTTCAGCGAGGAAGCGTTTCACCTGTTGCTGGCTGGTGGCGTGGGAATCATTGGGGGGCTGGTCAACATTTTGTTCTATTATGCGACAGAATGGGTCCGGTGGCTCTTTCAGCGGCAGCCGGGCGAGCTGGTGGAGGTGGCGGAAAGGATGGTGCCCTGGCAGCGGGTCCTGACACCGACGCTGGGGGGGCTGTGTGCGGGGTTGGTGTTGTACTGGGGCCTGCGGATGGCGGGCCCGCTGCGTTCGAGCAATCTGCTGGAAGTGGTGGTGGCGGGAGACGGACGCCTGCCGTTGCGGAGCGGGATCGTTAAGTTCCTTTCGTCGCTTGTGACTATTGGGTCCGGCGGCAGCATTGGGCGGGAGGGGGGCATCACGCAATTGGCGGCGACGTTTGCCTCGAAGTGGGGTCAGCTCATGAAGTGGCAGCCGTATCGGCTGCGGCTGCTGGTCGGATGCGGGGCGGCGTCGGGCATTGCGGCGGCGTACAACGCGCCGATTTCCGGAGCGGTGTTTGCGGCGCTGATCGTGCTGGGGAATTTCTCGATGAGCCTGTTTGCGCCGCTGGTGTTCGCGTCGGTGGTGGCGACGATGGTGTCGCGCAGTTTCTTTGGCATCCGGCCCTGGTACAGCGTGCCGCCGTTCGAGTTCACGAGCCTGACGCAATTGCCATGGTTCGTGTGCTTGGGATTAGTGAGCGGCGGCCTGGGGGCGTTGTTCTTGAAGCTGCTGCACGAGGCTGAAGCAAGCTTCAAGCGAGTGCCGGCCCCGATCTACGTTCGGCTGGCTTTGGGCGGGCTGGCGGTGGGATTGATCGCGGTCTGGTACCCCGGGGTGTGGGGCAACGGCTATGTGATTACAAACCGGATTCTGCAGGGCGAGTACGGCGCGCCGGCGTTTTCGGCGGGGGACATTGCGGATTTGGGTTCCTTTGCCAACAAGCTGAAGCGCCCAGCGCCGGGGGACGGCGTGTCGGCCTATTTGGCGTCGCGGCTTGAACCGGAGACGAGCGTGCTGCTGGGCGATTACCGCGGGGGGCCGCAGGAACGGTTGAAGCGGGCGCTGGCAGCCGACCTGAGCCGGATCATCCGGAGCGGGCCGCTTTACGAAGCGCAGCGATTCACCAACGTAACGCTGACGGCAAGCACGATGCGGTTACTGGAGAGTTCCCCAGGAGGACTTGAGCTGTTACAGCTCAATCGGAAACTGCTGGTGGAAGTTTACCCGTGGGAGATTTCGCGGACGCATTGGCGGCAGGCGGCGGCAGCCGGACTGCTGGTGTCTGCAGGGTTAGTCGCGGCGAAGTTGTTGGCGACTTTGGTGACGGTGGGGTCGGGCGCTGTGGGTGGGGTGTTCACGCCGACACTCTTTCTGGGGGCGGGCGTGGGGGCGACTTTTGCTCTGGTGCTGCAACAATTGGGCGCCGGCGAAGACTTGCCGGTAGCGGTGTTCGCGGTGGTGGGGATGGGGAGCATGCTGGCGGCGACGACGCGCTCGCCGTTGCTGGCAATGATCATGATCCTGGAGATTTCGCGAGATTATGCGCTGATGCCGCCGCTGATGCTGGCCTGCGTGGTCTCCATGCTGGTCGCGCGGCGGCTGCACACGGAATCGATCTACACGGAGCCGCTCCGGCGGAAAGGGTTGATTGTGCCGCAGGAGGCCACGGCATCGGAGGCGGCGGCGGAGAGAACCGTGGGCGATCTGATGCGGGCGCCGGTGCCGCCGGTGCGAGAGACAGCGACACTGAGAGAGATCGCGGACCGGTTCCTGACTGGCGCGAACAACTTCCTGCCGGTGGTGAATGCAAAGAGCCAGTTGATGGGTTTGGTGGCGTTGCACGACCTCAAGGAATACCTGGGGGCAGAGGAGGAATTCCGGGGGGTGATTGCCTACGACTTCATGCGGCCGCCGCCGGCGTGCGTCACCCCCAATCAGAAGTTGGTGGAGGTGTTGCCGGTGGTGCTGGCGAGCGAGCAGCGCAATATTCCCGTGGTGAACACGCTGCGGGAAAACCGGCTGGTGGGGGCGCTGCCGCGGGCGGAAGTGCTGGGGTTGTTCTCGGAGGCCATCGCTGCGAGCAGCAGCGCCGAGGGATAGTTGTGCTCGCCTGGCGGCCGGCTCACCAGAGGTAGGTCAGGACGGCGAGCGCTTCGGCGGCGAGCCAGACGACCAGCACGGCCTGCGTTCGGGTCAGGCCGCGGCGGACCAGGCGGTGGGACAGGTGGTTGGTGTCGCCCTGGTAAAACGGCCGGCCGAGGCGCCAGCGGAGCAGTACCACCCAGACCAGATCCGCCAGCGGGATGGCAAGCACCAACAGCGGGATCAACACCGCCCCGCGGCGCGGGTGAGCAGAAGTGTGGAAGTGCGGGAGGATGGCGAGTACAGCCAGCAGATAGCCGACGAGATGACTGCCGGCATCGCCGAGAAAAGCGCGAGCGCTGGGGAAATTATAGGGCAGGAAGCCGAGCAGCGCGCCAAAAGCCAGGAAAGCGATGAGCGCCACCAGGTACTGGTTGGCAGCGGCGGCAATGATGGCGAAATGGTAAGCGGCGATCGCGCCCAAGCCGGCGCAGAGGCCGTTCATGTTATCCATGAAGTTGAAGGCGTTAATGACCGTGAGAATCCAGAGGATCGTGATGGCATAGCTGAAGAGGAGGCTGGGAACAAAGAGCGTGATGCGGGTGCCGCTGACGGCAACCAGGGCGGCGAGGAGGAACTGGCCGGCGAATTTGGCGCGCGGGCGCAACTCATACTTATCGTCCAGCCAGCCGATCAGGAGGACGCCGAAAGCGCCGAGGAAAATGCCGGCCAATTCCCACACGCGCCGGCCCAGGCCGTACTGAAGCAGAAAGGCCGAGTCCGGATGCAACAGCGAGAATCGAACCGTGTTATGGGAAGTCGCATCGGAGATGACCGAGCTTTCTCCCGCGTTGCCGCTGGCCTTCTGCCACCAAAGCACCAGGCAGCCGAGCAGCGTCGGAATCAGCAGACCGGTCATGACCGCCAGACCGCCCGCCAAGGGGACCGGCTGATCGTGAATCTTGCGCTGGCCGGGGTCATCCACCAGCCCGGTGCGAAGACACCACTTGCGCCAGAGCGGCAGAGCCGCCAGCACCGTGACGCCGGCGCTGACGGTTGCCAGCAGATAGACGCTAAAGGGAAAGGTCACGCGGGACTGCCTCCCAGGCGCAGGTAAAGTTGATACAGGTCGTCCACCATGCGCTGGACGCCGAAGTGCGCTTGCACGAATTGCTGGCCGCGGCGGCCCAGGCGCTGGCGCAACGGCGCATCCTGTGCCAGTCGGAGCAGTCGTTCACGCAACCCGGCCAAATCGCCCGGCGGCACCAGGAAGCCGGTTTCATTCTCCAGGCAAACCTCCCTGGCCCCGTCGGAATCATAAGCGACGACGGGTCGGGAGGCCGCCAATGCCTGCGGCAGCGCCCGGGGCAACCCCTCGCGCAGCGACAAATGCACGAGCAGATCCATGATGCCCACCAGGGGCGGCACGGCGCCCGGAGTGACCAGGCCAGTGAAGACAACCTGCTTCTCGAGTCCGAGCGAGCGCACCCGGTTTTCAAAGCGAGCGCGCCAGGGGCCATCGCCGATGAGCAGGAACTTGATTCGGGGACAACTGCGCACGAGGGCTGGGGCGATGGTAAACAGGTCGTCGTGCCCCTTGAGCTTGAAGAGGCGGGCGACCTTGCCGACGACAATATCCTCCGGGGCCAAGCCGAGCTTAGCGCGCAGTTGCAGGTCGTTGGTTGAGGATAGGAACGGTTCCAGGGCAAAGCCGCTGAAGATTTTCGTGTAATGGTCCGGGCACCCGATGCCCGCGGCCAGGTATCGCTGCCGCATGGCGTCGGCCACGACGATGAAGTGCGTGGTGACCCGGGCGGCACAACGTTCCGCAGACCGAAACAGGAGGTTGGCCAATCGACCTTGGAAGGGGCCGAAGGAGGGGCCGTGAATGGTATGGAGGATGATAGGGACACGCGCGCGGGCCGCAGCAAGCCGACCGAGAATGCCTGCCTTGCCGCTGTGAGTGTGGACGATGTCAGGGCAACGGGTGCGAAACAAATCGGTGAGCTTCTTCCAGGCCAGACCGTCCTTCCAGGGATGGAGTGGCCGGACCAATGGCGGAACGATGGTGAGGAGATTCGGGAGAGCAGCGACGGCCGACTCGAGTGAGCCTTCCGGACCGAGCGTTGGCCCCGCGACCAGACTGACGTCGAGCCCTGGTCTGGCGCGCAGGCCCAGCACCGACGCGATTGTGTTTTCCTGGGCGCCCCCGACGATCAAGCGCGTGATGACGTGTATGACGCGCATCGCCCTTGCGGTCAAGGCGAGCCGGGCTTCAGTTCCTTAAGGCGCGCGCTGACAAGTTTGGCTTCCGCGGTATTGGTCTTAGCATTGGCCAGATAGAGTTGGTAGTTCCGGACCGCAGCGTTCGTGTCCTTCTTCCGCCAGGCGATTTCGGCCAGACCGTAGTAGATCTGGTGAGCGGTTGGGAAAGTCTTCTGGAGCAACTCGTAATCCCGCTGAGCGGCTTCGAGTTTGTTGCCGCGGAGCGAAGCGATGGCGCGGTTGAGCAGAGCCGAATAGTTGTTCGTGTCCATCGCCAGCACCCGGGTGAGGGGGGGGATGGCCTGTTCGAAAGCGCCGACCTGGATGCAGGCGAAGCCCTTGTTGACGAGCGCGGTCAGGTTAGTGGGCGCCAGTTTGAGCTCCTGCTCGATGGTGGTGAGCGCATTGGTGTAGCACCCATACCTCATGTACACCTGGGTGGCCGTGGCCAGCAGATCCGCATCGCCGGGATACTTGGCCGCCGCCGATTGGACGGCCGCCTCGGCGCCTCTGAGGTCGCCCTGGCCCAAATGCGCGGAGGTTTCAACGAATAGGAATTCGGTCCGGTTGGTGCGGGTGGCTTCGAGCAGGCCGGCTTGCGTGCGGATTTCGGCAATGAGTTTAAGCGCTTCACCGGGCATCTGGCTGAGAACGTGCAACTGGGCCAGCCAAATGCGGGCAGCCAGGTTCTCCGGGGCCAGCGTCTTCACCCGGTCAAACTGGGCTGCCCCCTGACGGTAGAGGTTGTTGTTTACAAACACGCGCCCTTGTTCGTAGCAGAAATTCGGCTCGTCAAAGGGCCCGTTCTCGCCCACAACCTGATCCCAGTTCCGGTATTTGCCGAACTCATCTTCAATGGACTTGGAGACCTGAACCGAACTCTTGCGGTTGGCCAGCAGGTTCTTGTTGCACTCCAGGTTGACCTGCGCGACGAGATTGTCGGGATTCAACGCCAGAGCGCGGTCAAAGTGCGCCGTGGCGTTCGTCAGGTGGCCGCTCTTCTGCATCTCGACACCCCACCAGTCGAGCGCGCGGGAATAGAATGCCGCCACGGTGGTGGCATCACGGTTGGACTCGCGGGTGAGATGCGCATTCGCCAGCAGCCGGTCCATCAGGCTGGGCGCCTTGCCCGCGTCGGTTGGTGCGATGACAGCCAGCAGCGGTTGGAGCGCTTGCGTGTCGGTCTTCGCCCAAAACACTTCGTTTTCAGCCATCAGCTCTTTGCTGGGCAGCGGTGCAAAGAGGCGGTTGGTGGAATACGGCTTGAGCTCGTAAACCAGGCCATGGGCTTCCGGGTAGAAGAACTCGAAGTAATAGCCAAAGCTGGGGTGCAGGTAGTAAAGGCTGTTTGTCCGCGCCAAACGGGAAACCAACTGGACCAACATAAGTGGTTCGGCGCGTTGCGCGGTACCCTTGGGCGGGTCGCTTTCCCAAAGCCGCGGGCGTTGCCTTTTCAGAAAGCGGTGGTAGTCGGGCCAAACCAGCGAGGCGGTGTCCAGGAGGAACCAGTCCTTGCCGGTCTGGGCAGCATAGCCCTGGAGAAGGAACAAGCGGCGGGGGTCGTCCGTGAGCAGAACGGCATGCTGCGACGGCAGGGAGCCTGCCATCAACGCAGCGAACTGCTTGAGCAGGGCGCCATTCGTCGTGCGAATCTGCGGAAGGTTCCGGTAAACCAGCGCCAGCGGCGCGAGCACCAGCAGCAGCCCAATGGCAGCGATTACAGCGTTATTGATCAGGCGCACGTACGGCGCCGGGCGGCGGCGGCGATCATACTTGCCGCGAAACAACAGCAGGAAATACCCGCTGCAGTAACCAATGCTGAGCGCGCCCAAGTAGTAAAAAGTCAGAAACGGAGACCCAAAACCTCTGTGTTCCGAGGGCTGAGCGGCGGGTCCAGTGCCACCCAGATGCAGGCGACCAGGAACAGGGCGTGCACCACGTGAAACATCAAGGTGGCCAGCGTAACACCTAACTGACTGGTGTCTCCAAAGTACGAGGCCCACCGGATGCCGAAGATGAAGACAGGCAACAAGGAAGTCAGCGCCATCAGGGCCACGTCGTGCCTGCCATACTTGTACAACAACAGCAGAATGCTCCTCTGCGAACCCAGGTTCGCTTTCAGCGCAGGCCAAAAGCCAACGGATGAGGTGTCGCCCACACTCTGCACCAGGGGAAGCAGCAAGTAGAGGAGCAAGCCGGCCGAACCGCACAGCAACATCCGCCCGAGAAAGCGCAGACTGAAGAAACTGAGACCTTTGATCCAGACCAGTGCCATCAGAAAGGCGGGAAGAAAACCAATCATGGCCCAGTTATTGGTAATCGCTGCGCCGTAGGCGAGGGCGGCCCGCAGCAGCCAGGATTCGCGCTCTTCGACGCGGAATTCGAGCACGCAGCGGACCACGTAGGCAAACAAAAGCAGGTCGAGCATTTCACAACCAGAACCCCAGGGCGGCGCTGAGGAGGAGACGGCCGTGGCGTGTTCCCAGAAAGTCAGTTGGAGCCCGCAGACCAGCGCGGCGAGGACCGGTGGCAGCCAGGCGGCGGGAATTGAGAGGAAGCCGGACCTGCTGGTTTCCTGCTGGCGTTGCCCCTGGGTGCGGTCGTGCGGCAGCAATGCCACCGAGCGGGCCAGCAGCGCCAAAGAGAGGGCGGCGCAAACCGCGGCGAAGCCATTCAGGGCCAGCGGAATCGTCTTGGCTGGCAGCCAGCGGAACGGGAAGGTCACCAGCCAAAAAAGCGGCCCGTACAACTCCGGCTGCCAGGTCCAGCCGGACACCCTGGCCACCTGCTGAAGACTGCTCAACGACACCCAACGATTGAGTGTGACGAAGTAGACGGCCAAAGCGCCTGCGGCCACCACTCCCGGCAGGAAGGTGGGGACGAAGTTCCTGTGCGGACTAACTTCACGTTCCGTTGTCATGCGGCGGGCTAAGTTGAATCAATGCTCAGAGGGTTGGCAAGCTTAGTTTCGGTCCCGCCGCCGCGAACTTGCGGCGTATATCCGCCACACATTCCATATGCTGGGTGTTTGGAAACATGTCCAACGGGACTACTTGAGCCAATTCAAAGACATCCTCGGCGCACAAAACGTTCAAGTCGCGCGTCATCGTTGCCGGGTGGCAAGACACGTAGATGACCTGCGCCGGCTGCGCCTGGCGCAACCATCCCAGCGTCTCCAACCGGCAGCCTTTGCGCGGCGGGTCAAGCAAGACGGTCGTCGCCTGGGCGGTGAAACGCGACAGCAGCGCTGGCAGCACATCTTCTACCGCCCCGCTGACGAACTCGCCGTTGGTGCGGGCGCGAGCCGCAGCGTTGCGACGCGCCGCCTGGATCGCCAAACGGTCCAACTCCACGCCTACGAACGACTCGACCAGATGGCCGAGTTCAATACTGAAGAACCCGACGCCGCAATAAACATCCAGTAGGTGGCGTGAGCCTCCCAGCCGCAAGCAGTTACCGACCACTTCGACCAGTTTAGGCAGCAGGAAGAAATTGTTCTGGAAGAAGGAGTCCGGCGGCACTTCCCAGCCCTCCGGGGCGATGCGCAAGACCACCTTGATCCCCCCCCGAGACGGTGGGTGGGCGCGGACATGCTGGATCTCCTCATTAAGAGTCGGCTCAGCGATCTTGCATTCCTCAATGTCCACGACCAACCGGCTATCGGCTCGGATGAACCCGATGTTTAAGCCCTGTTTGAACTTGTCCCATTGGCTGCGGATCATGATGCGATTGCGGTAGCCGTAGGACCGAGGAGAAGGGATCATTGGCGCGACGAGGCTGGGATCGAACCGGCCAATGCGCTGGAACAGATCGCACAACTGCTTGTGCTTGACCCGGAGCTGGGCGGAGTAGCTCAAATATTGGTATTGGCAGCCGCCACACTCGCCGAAGTAGCGGCAGGGCGGTTCGACCCGGTCAAGGGAAGGTTCCAGCACCCGGAGGGGCTTGGCCCGCGCGAAGCGCTTTCTCACTTCCGTGATTTCCGCCTCCACCACTTCCCCCATAGCCACACAGGGAACGAAGATGACAAAACCCTCCACGTCGGCGACCCCCGCACCTCCGAAAGCGATGTCGCGAATCCGCAAGGTCAACTTGTCGCCCGGGGCAAGACTCACGGCAAGAGATCGTCCTTCATGATCCTATAGTGTCCGCTCGCGTCCTGCTCGACCAGACGCTGCTCGACGAGCGAAGCCAGCGGCGCGTCCGCCCAATGCGGGTTCTCTTCAAAAATCTTGCGTTTCAGGGCCTTGCGCGCGATTTCCCTTCGGGCGACATAGGTTTTGGAAAACCCCCTCAGGAAATTCACTATGGCCATTTCGTCGTAGGTCATAAGCTACCCTTTGCTGATGCTGCCAGACGCGCGGCCGCGGTTGTTCGACCGCGGCACAAACCGCAGGCTTTGCGTTACGCCTTAAGTCGAACGCAAACAAGAAGCCCGCCGCCAGAACTGCTGTTCCTGGCCGCGGGCGGTAACGGCGGGCGCCGTGAAGCAGACTCGCCTAGTTAGCGAGTTCGATCTTGGAAACAGTCAGCTCGTTCTTGCCCCCGACTTTCTTGACCGTGCCGGTGGCCGTAACTTTCTTGGCTTCCTTGCACACGTTCTGGTGGAAGGCCTTGCTCACGTCATTTTCCGTCAGGTAATAGGTCACCGTCTTACCCTTCTTATTCTCCACTTGGATGACGCTTTGGCATTTCTCCGTTTCCTTGAGCATGCACTTAGCACACTTGCCCTCACCGGTAATGGTCCTTTCCTTGGACTTTTCGGCGGCGAAGACCGGAGTAGCGAACGCCAGTATCAGGAGCCCGGCGACAGCTGCGAGTAGTAACGGTGTCTTTTTCATATAACATGTTCTGCGTTATTTGGTTAATACCTATGCCTATCAGACAAGCGGGCCCTCGTCCAGTTCAAACACGGAAGGCCCGATTTCCACCGGCACCTGGATCGCAGCCCCCAGGCCAGACCCGGGGAAGCCAAGACCAGCTGCGTTCCCGCTGATCAACTGGAGAGCGCTCCCTCGGCGGCAGCCTTCTGCGAGAACGCCAGTTGGTCATTCTCCACCGTTACCAGGAGGGGTTCGCCTTCGTGGAAGATGCCGCGGAGGATTTCTTCGGCCAAAGGATCTTCCAGGCAACGCTCCACCGCGCGGCGCATCGGGCGCGCGCCGTAGAGCGGGTCGTATCCCTTGGTCACCAGGAATTCCTTGGCCTTCTCATCGAGCTGGAGCACGATGCTCTTGGCCTTGAGCCGCTGCGTCACCTTGGTGATTTCCAGATCAAGGATGCGGACCAGATCCGGTTTGGTGAGCGCGCGGAAGACGATAATGTCGTCCAGGCGATTCAGGAACTCTGGCCGGAAAGTCTTCTTGGCCTCGTCCATGATTCTTTCGCGCATCCTCTCGTAGCTGTCCCCGTCGGTTAGCGGTGAGAAGCCAAGGGTGGATTGCTTGCGAATCGTGTCGGAGCCGACGTTTGAGGTCATCAGGATGATCGTGTTGCGGAAATTGACTACCCGGCCAACATTATCGGTCAGCTTGCCTTCCTCGAGGATCTGCAAAAGCATGTTCCACACGTCCGGGTGGGCCTTCTCGATTTCGTCGAACAGCACCACTGAATAGGGCTTGCGCCGGACCTGTTCGGTGAGCTGGCCCCCTTCCTCGTAGCCGACATACCCCGGCGGGGACCCGATCAGCCGTGAAACGTTGAACTTCTCCATGTACTCGCTCATGTCGAGCTGAATGAGCGCCTTGGAGTCGCCAAACAACTGTTCGGCCAGGGTTTTGGCCAGCAGGGTCTTGCCCACGCCGGTCGGGCCGAGTAGCGCAAAGGTGCCGATCGGGCGCCGCGGGTCCTTGAGGTCGGCGCGGGAGCGGCGCAGGGCCTTACACAGGGCCGAAACGGCCTCACGCTGGCCAATGACGACTTTATCCATTTCGGTTTCGACCTGGAGCAACCGCTGCATTTCCCCTTGTTCCATCCGCTGCAGCGGAATCCCGGTCCATTTGGAAACCACGTGGAGGATATCTTCCTCGTCCACCTTGACCCGCTTTTCCTCGCGGGTCGTGCGCCATTCCTTCAGAACCGCCTCCAGCTTTTCCTTGGCGTGCTTCTCTTTGTCGCGCATGGCCGCCGCGCCTTCAAAGTCCTGGTCCTTGATCGCTCGTTCCTTCTGGGCCTTGATCTGCTCGATATCGCCCTCGAGCACTTTGACCTCCGGCGGGCGCGTCATGGTGCCAATGCGCGCGCGCGAGCCGGCTTCATCCATGACATCAATGGCTTTGTCCGGCAGGTACCGGTCCGTGATGTAGCGATCCGAAAGCCTCACGGAGGCGTCAATGGCCTTGTCGGTAAACTCAGCCTTGTGATGATCCTCGTACTTCGGTCGGAGGCCCTTCAGAATCAAAATTGCTTCCTCGATCGAGGGCGCTTCGACCTTGACGGCTTGGAAGCGGCGCTCCAACGCCGCGTCCTTCTCAATATACTTGCGATACTCGTTCAGGGTGGTCGCGCCGATGCACTGCAATTCACCGCGGCTGAGCGCGGGCTTGATGATGTTCGAGGCGTCCATCGTGCCTTCGGCCGAGCCGGCGCCGACAATCGTGTGCAGCTCGTCAATGAACAGGATTATGTTCTTGGAGCGGCGAATCTCGTCCATGACCGCTTTGATGCGCTCCTCGAACTGGCCGCGATACTTGGTGCCCGCGACCATCAAAGCCAGGTCGAGGGTGACTACGCGCCGGTCCCGGAGCAGTTCCGGGACGTTGCCGGCGGCGATTTCCTGCGCCAGTCCTTCGACAATCGCCGTCTTGCCCACGCCGGCCTCCCCCAGGAGCACCGGGTTGTTCTTGGTGCGGCGGCAAAGAATCTGAATGACGCGTTCAATCTCACTCTTCCGGCCGATGACGGGATCCATCTCCCCTTTGCGGGCGATCTCCGTCAGGTCCCGGCCAAAAGCTTTGAGTGCGGGAGTCTTGATCTCGCCCCGCTTTTCAGGGGCGGGCTTTCCCGCGACCTCACCCGGCGCGGCCTCGTCCTGCGCCGCGAAACCAGGTTCGAGTTCTTTCAGGATCTCCTGCCGGGTTTGTTCGATATCCACATCGAGGTTCTTGAGCACGCGCGCGGCGACGCCGTCGCCCTCCCGCAGCAGACCCAGCAGAATGTGCTCCGTGCCCACGTAGGTATGATTCAGGGCTTTCGCCTCTTTCTGAGCCAGCGCGAGCACCTTCTTCACCCGTGGCGTGTACGGAATATTGCCCATCATCTTCTGATCGGGCCCCGTGCCAACCTGCTTCTCCACTTCGAGCCGGACCGTCTCCAGGTCAAGCCCGAGCTTCTGCAGTACGTTCACCGCCACGCCCTGGCCCAGTTTGATGAGCCCGAGCAGAAGGTGTTCGGTGCCGACGAAGTTGTGGTTGAACCGGTCGGCTTCTTTGCGTGCCAGGGCGAGCACCTGCTGCGCGCGCGGTGTGAAATTGTTCATGGCTTCCTGATCACTCATACATCAACGTGCAGTCACTCGGCGGTTTTGTCCAATCCCGCCGCCGGCGCTGCCGGTGGCGAGGGGAGGGGACGGCTGACCGTCCGCAAGAGTTCGCGCACCATATCGGCGCGCAGCAAATCTCGTTCCTCGGCGGAGAGCTTCTCGGCATGCCGTTGCTGCAGGTGGGCCGGCTGCGTCAGAATGAACAATTCATCAACGAGCGACCGCTCCACTCCGGGGAACAGGCCCAGATCCAGGCCCAGACGCATCAACGACAGGAGGTTCATGCTCTCTTTGGAAGAGATGCTGTGGGCGTTGGCCAGAATTCCATAGGCCCGGCCGATGTGGTTGTAAACCATCTTGGGCTTCTTTTCCAGAAGGCTGGCCCGGCCATTTTCCTCGTGTTCGATAATCTGGGCCAGAACCTTTTCCAGGCGCTCAACGATGGCGAGCTCGGACTCGCCCAGGGTCATCTGGTTGGACACCTGAAACACGTTGCCCAGCGCCTCCGTGCCTTCCCCATACAGTCCGCGAACTGCTAGGCCGAGCTTGTTGACCGATTGGATGATCGGGTTGATCTGCTCGGCCAGCACCAGGCCGGGCAGATGGAGCATCGCGCTGACCCGGATGCCGGTTCCGAGGTTCGTCGGGCAGGCCGTCAGGTACCCCAACTCGGGACTGAAAGCGTAGTCCAGCTTCTTCTCCAGCGCGGTATCGGCCCCGTCAATCGTCGCCCAGGCCAGGCGCAATTGCAGCCCGGGACATAGGGCTTGCATGCGCAAGTGGTCTTCCTCGTTGATCATGAAGCAGAGCGTCTCATCCCGGTTCAGCACCAGCCCGCTGCCGGCGCTCTTGGCGGCATGCTCGCGGCTGATGAGATGCCGTTCCACCAGGACCTGCTTGTCTAACGTGGACAGACGATCCATTGTCGCCGAAAAAGAGCCCTGCATTTCCGGCAGCGCTTCGATAGCGGCCTGAATGCCCTCGAGCACGCGAATCCGTTCCGGTTTCTTGGCCCAGCCCGGAAAGGGGGACTGCCTCAAGTTGCGGGCCAAGCGGACGCGGCTGGACATTACAATCCGGTCATGCGGCCCTTTGCGCCGCGCGCTCTCGGCCGGGGGGATGAGAAAGCTGTGCAGTTCCATGAGAATCAGGTCGCTGTCGAACTGGCTGCCCGGGCCGTCGTTTGCTTGATCTCGTCCCGCAGAATGGCGGCCTCCTCGAAGTCCTCCTCCGCGATGGCCTTGGCGAGTTGCTTCTGAAGCTGTTTGAGCCGGTCCGACAAATCCCGGCTCTGCCGCAACGATTCCGGAACTTTGCCGGCGTGCCGCGTCCCTTTGTGCATGGTCTTGAGGAGGCCCTCCAGCGGCTCGGCAAACGTCTGGTAACAGGCCGGGCAACCGAGCCGGCCGGCCTTCTTGAAATCCGCCTGGCTGAACCCGCAGGCGGGACACTTCAAACCGGCTTCGCCGCCGGCCTGTTCGATTTCCTGGGAGGCCCCCAGCCCCAGCAACATGTCAGCCAGTGAAAAACCGGTTGGGTCATCCACCCCTTTGGTCTTCGCGCATTCCTCGCACAGGTCCACCTGTTGCTTATTGTCCCCGGCGATTTGGGTCAGGTGGACCGTCGCTTCCTTTTCCTTGCACACGCAGCACAACATAAATCGCTACTCGTATATCGGCTCCCCGGAGGCTTTCGTCAAGGCATGGTATTGGGATACCAGGCTCTGCGTGACCGAACCCGGTTTCCCGGTTCCGATCAGTCGTCCGTCAATCTTCACCACGGGCATGATCTCGGCGGCGGTGCCGGTGAGAAAACACTCATCCGCATTGAATAGATCGTAGCGCGTCAGGTTCGGTTCACTCACCTTCAAGCCGGATTGGGCCGCCAGGTCCATCACCGCGCGCCGGGTGATTCCGTGGAGCGCCCCGGCTGAAAGCGGCGGGGTAAGCAATTGCTTGCCCTGGACGATGAAAAGATTGTCGCCGGTGCATTCGGCCACGAACCCTTCGGCGTTCAGCATGATCGCTTCCTCGCACCCTGCATTGTTCGCCTCGATTTTGGCCAGGATGTTATTGAGGTAGTTTAAGGACTTGATCGCCGGGTTGAGTGCGCTGTGCAGGTTGCGCGCGGTCGGCACCGTGATGATTTCCATCCCGCGTTGGTAAAGCTCGGGCGGGTAGAGCTGGATCTTGCCGGCGATGACGATCACCGAGGGCTGCTTGCACCGGTTGGGATTCAGGCCGAGCGTTCCGGCGCCGCGCGTCACGACGAGCCGGACATAACCGTCGCGAATTCGATTCCGCCGGCAGGTGTCCCTGATCGCCGCCATCATCGCCGCCCGGGTCATGGGGACCTGGAGCAGAATTGCCTTGGCCGAACAAAACAGCCGGTCAACGTGCTCCATCAATTTGAACACCCGGCCATTATAAGCCCGAATCCCCTCAAAAACCCCGTCCCCGTATAGCAGCCCGTGGTCGAAGACCGAAATCTTCGCGTTGCGTTCGTCGTAGAATTCCCCGTCAATATAGATCTTCATGTCTTAATCGCACGCCAAGCTACTTAATAGCCGCTGCTAAAGCAACCCGCTACCACCGGTTCTTTCTGAATTCATGCTTGCCAGGCCGCTAAGGGGGGCGTATAGAAGATACTACCGGGCTATGGCAAGTTTTGTGCAACCTCTGGTTGCTGACGCGCTCCTCAACGGGATGGCTCTGCTGTCCCTTGGACTCGTCGGCTATCTGTTCTGGCTGCGCTTCCGCGAGAAGCGCAGCGAGCGAAAGCAGCTTCAGGCGCGTGAGCGTGACCGAAAGAACCACTGGGGTTACCTGTAGTTTTTGCAGGAAGCGCAATTGCGCTTGGGGTGCGGAATTACCACAGCGTACTGCCCGTTGTCGAGTGGCTGATGGCGCGCGCAATGCGATGCGCAGTGCATTCCGGTTCACTTTGTCCGGGTGACATACGGCCTTTGCCTCCACTGGGGTTCCCCACCCCTAACACCTGCCAAGGCGTAAGTTGCCCGGACTTCTTCTTTCCCTGACGCCTCAGCGGGGGCGCTTGCGCCGGCGCCGGTGACGCCAGGTGTCAACGACCAGAACGAGGAAGCCGACAAAGCCCAGGCACAGCAGGATGACCGTCCACGGCTTGTTGTCCCAAAGGTCCCGGAGGCTTCTGGTTACTTCAGAGGGGTCCATGCCACTGTCAATCTACGTCAGCCAGTCGCGAAGCGAAAGGCCGGGCGCGATCTGCCCGGCGTCAGCGTCTCCAGTCGAAGGCCCCCTTCCTCACCGCATAGAGGTAGCCGACAAACAGAATGCCCAGGAACGACACCATCGCGCCGAGGATTACCCCTCCGCTTTCCCGGAGCATTTCCCGATAAATCACCGCCCACGGATAGAGAAAGACCACCTCGATATCGAACAGGATGAAAAGCATCGCCACGAGATAGAACTTTACCGACAGCCGGGGGCTGCCTTCACCCACGGGAACCATCCCGCATTCGTAGGGGGTGTCCTTGACCGGCGGCCGCCGGCCCCGCTGGCCCAGCACCACGGACATCACCAGCATCCCGAAGGAGAACACCACCGCCAGCACCCCGAGCATCAGGACGGGCACATATTGCATCAGTTGCGCTTCTTCCATGACGTGAATCTAAGCCCCGGCCATGCTTTCGCAAGCCGAAATCCTTTTGTTCGTGCATTCCTGCGGGCTCCGCGCTAGAGTGGCGCACCATGTATCCGCCGGTCGTCACCAATGACCCGACCGCCATCGAGGTGGAAGTCCAGGCTGCTTGCCGGGCGATGTTTCCCCAGGCCGATCCCTTGTTCGTGCCTCGCGTTTTCGGGTGGGCTATCGAGTGTTTCACGGGCAGCTATCAGGATTACCAAGCGGTGGATGCGCGCTATCACGACTTCGAGCATACGCTCCGAGGCACACTCTGCCTGGCCCGGCTCTTGCGGGGGCGGCATCTAGCCGGGGCCCAGCCGCGGTTCACCCAGCCGATGTTCCAGCTCGGGCTCCTGGCGATGCTTCTCCACGACACCGGCTACCTCAAGAAGCGCGACGACACCCAGGGCACCGGCGCCAAATACACCGTCACCCATGTCCAGCGCAGCGCCGAATTCGCGCGCGACCTTCTTCAGGAGAAGGGATTCAATGCCACCGACATCAAGGCCGTGCAGCACATGATTCGCTGCACCGGCGTCAATGCCGCCCTGAGCGTTATTCCCTTCCAGAGCGAGCTGGAGCAGGTGGCCGGCTGGGCGCTGGGCACCGCTGACCTCCTCGGCCAAATGGCCGCGGAGGATTACGTGGACAAGCTCCCCATCCTCTACGCCGAGTTCGCCGAGGCCGCGGCTTACTCGAAAGACCGCACACACTTCATCGCCATGTTCTCCAGCGCCGAGGACCTGATGCGCAAAACGCCGGCCTTCTGGGAGAACTTTGTCCGCCTGAAGCTGGACCGCGATTTTGGCGGCTTGCACCGCTTCTTGAACGACCCCTATCCTTCGGGGCCGAACCCCTACTTCGAACGCATCGAGGCTAACATCCAACGCCTGTGCCAGCGCATGCCAGCCGCCGGAGCGTGAGTCTTGCCTGCCTGGTCCCGCTTCGAGAAACTTGCCCGCCCGCGTCAGAGGTTTCCGCGCTTCTCAGTGAAACGACCATCCGCAGGGTCCCGGCTCTCGGAACCACCCGGCTCTACCCCGACCCTACCAGCCTGGTAAAAGCCACGTAACAGCCGAGGCACGGCGGGCACACAAGGTAGTGTCAGCGCTTGTACAGCGTATTGCACCGTATGGCTACCGTATCACCGCCGTATGACTACCGTATGCTCACCGTATGTCCGCCGCAATAATTCAGTCCCCGAGGTTATTCGGCGGGAACCACGACGCCGAGTGGCTGGCTTGGAGCCGTGCTGAGAAATACGCGGTGGACGGAGTGAGTGGCGGGCTGGGGAAGCAGGGTTGCGACACTGGGTGCACCCCAGCCCGACTCGACTGCCCCTGGAAGCCACGGTCCGGGCTTGGCTGGCCGTCCACTTTAGGACAGCATAGCCTCTGCCGTCGTTCTGAGCGGCAGTATTGTGAACACGATGAGACAGAAGCTTTCCCTCGGCGCAATCGTCTGGCTGAATACCGCCAGGGTCAGGCTGGTATTCGTCTTCCACGGTTTGTTGGTATTGGCAGCACTGCCAAGCGGGGCTGCCGCTCCGACAACCCAAAGCTCCGCTGAACGGCCCAACATCCTCTGGCTGGTCAGCGAGGACAACAGCACTTTCCTCGGTTGCTACGGCGATCCGCTGGCGCGCACCCCGACGCTGGATCGTCTGGCCCGCCAGGGCGTCCTGTTCGAGCGCTGTTTCGCCCAGCCGGTTTGCGCTCCCTCGCGGTTCACGCTCATCACCGGCATGTACTCGGTCACCTGCGGTCCAGCCGAGCACATGCGGGCACAGGGCAAGATCCCCTCCTGGCTTAAGGGCTTTCCCGCCTATCTGCGCCAGGCCGGCTATTACACCGCCAACAACGCCAAGACGGACTACAACTCGCCCATCAACATGAAGGAGGCGTGGGACGCCTCGAGCCGGAATGCCCACTGGCGCAAACGGCCCGACCCGAAGCAGCCGTTCTTCAGCGTGTTCAACCACGAAGTCACCCACGAGAGCTGCCTGTTCCCCGTCGAAGAGCTTAAGCTGGATTTCACATCCACGGACCCCGCCAAGGTGCGCATCCCCCCTTACCAGCCGGACACCGCGGAGATGCGGGCAGATTGGGCCCGGTATTACAACCACGTGACGCTGATGGATAAACAAATCGCCGCCCGGCTGAAGGAGCTTGAGCAGGATGGCCTGGCCGACAACACCATCGTCTTCTACTACGCCGACAACGGCGGCGTGCTGCCCCGCAGCAAGCGCTTTCTTCAGCGCAGCGGCACGCACGTGCCGCTCCTGGTCTATTTCCCGCCCAAGTGGCGGCACCTGGCGCCGGCGGCACCCGGGTCCCGCGTTAAGGACCCCGTGAGCTTCCTGGATTTCGCCCCGACCGTTCTCTCGCTGGCCGGGGTAAAGAGCCCCGACTACATGATGGGCCGCGCCTTTGCGGGCCCGGCCAGGGGCGCAACCGAACGACTATGTGTTCTGCACGCGCGACCGCATGGACGAACGCTACGACATGATGCGCTCGCTCATGAACTTCCGCTACCTGTATATCCGCAACTACCGCCCGGAGTTGCCCTACGTGCAGCGGCTGTCCTACATGTTCCAGGCCCGTGGTTACCAATCCTGGGCCCGGGAAGCTGCCGCCGGACGCCTCACCCCGGCGACGGCCCAGTTCTGGGGCGAGAAGCCGACCGAGGAACTCTATGAACTCGTAGCCGACCCCGACAATGTGCGCAGCCTGGTCAACGACCCCGCTCATCGCGAAGCGCTGCAGCAGATGCGCACCGAACTGAACCGCCGGGTGGTGGCGATCAAGGACAACGGCTTCATCCCGGAAGGCTCCCCGCTCGAAGGTTATGAAGCGTCGCGCAAACCAGGCGCCGTGCCCTTCGAGCGAGTGGTGGCCCTCGCCAACCTCGCTTCCGAGCGCCGCGCGGAGAACCTGCCCAAGCTCACCGCGGCGCTGGAGGACTCGAACGAGGCCATCCGGTGGTGGGGCGCGTTGGGCTGCGCCATGCTCCGCCGGCAAGCCGCTCCCGCCGAGACGGCCTTGCGCCAGCGGCTGGACGACCCCTCCGGCGCGGTGCAGGCGGCTGCCGCCGAGGCCCTGGCGCATCTGGGGCACGCGGACCTTGCGCTGCCAGTGCTCGAACGCTGGATTACCAATACCAACGAGACCTTCTACAGCCTGCACGCGGCCAACGTGCTCATCCGGTTGGGCGAAACTGGCCGCCCCTTGCTGCCGCTGATGAAAAAGACATACGCGGACACCCAGGATGACACCAGGAATACGGCTCCCGCCTACCTCCACCGCATTCTCGAACGGAACATCGCCCTGCTCGAAGGCCGCGAGCCACCGTTGGTGTATCCCAAGAAATGAACCCGAAGACGTTGTTAGCCCGGACCATCGTATCCCTCACCCTGCTGCTGGCCTTTCGGCTCCCGATGCCTGCCGCCGCGCTGCAGGCCTCGAAGCCGAATATCATCGTCATCCTCTCCGACGACTACGGCTGGGGCAGTGCCGGGTGTTACGGGGCCAAGGGTGTGAAGACGCCCAACCTGGACCGGCTCGCGCAGGAGGGCCGCCGTTTCACACACGCCTACGCGCCCGGTTCCGTCTGCTCGCCCTCGCGCTACGGTCTGATGACCGGTCGCTATTACTGGCGCACCCCGGTCAAGGACGGCAAGGTGCTGCCCGTCAACGCCCCCCTCCACATCGAGACCAATCGGCTTACCCTCGCCTCGCTCTGCCAGAGCCAGGGCTATCGCACCGCCGCCTTCGGCAAGTGGCACCTCGGCATGACCACCGGCCGCGTCACCGACTGGAGCCAGCCGCTCAAGCCCGGGCCGCTGCAGGTCGGCTTCGACCATTTCTTCGGCATGGCGGGGAACCTCGGGAACAGCCCGCACAGCTTCATTGACGATGAAGAAGTCACCGGTCACATCCCGGGCCAGCCGATTGTGGTGCACGGCGGCAGCCGCGAAGCGGACACCACCACGGGCATCGAAAAGCCCTGGCGGCCCAACCAGGTCATGGAATCGCTCACCGCCAAAGTCTGTGACTGGATTGAAACCAACCGCGCCGGACCATTCTTTTTGTATTATGCGCCGAACGCCGTGCACGAGCCCGTCGTGCCTAACCCGAAGTTCACGGGCAGCCCCGTTGGCAAGTACGGCGACTTCATCCAGGAGCTGGACTGGAGCGTGGGCCGGATTCTGGCCCGGCTCGACGAACTCAACCTCGCCACCAACACGCTCGTCATCTTCACCAGCGACAACGGCGGTGTCGTGAACCCCGGCAACGAAAGCGCCGCGGCGGCCATCAAGGCCGGTCTGGCCATCAACGGTCCTTTGCGCGGCGGCAAGCACAGCGAGTGGGAGGGCGGGTTCCGCGAGCCGTTCCTGGTGCGCTGGCCGGGCAAGGTTCCGGCCGGCACGGTCAGCGACCAGGTGCTCTGCCTCACCGACCTGCTCGCGACGTTCGCCGGCCTGTTCCAGGTGCCGTTGCCGCCAGGCAATGCCGAGGACAGCTTCAACGTGCTGCGCGCGTTCACGGAAACCCAAACCGGCCCGCCGGTGCGCGACCATGTGATCCTGCAGGCCGCCGACGCCACCTACGCCATCCGCATGGGCGACTGGAAACTCATCGAGCGCGCCAACGCGCCGGAGTTCGCTTCCGTGCGCAACCAGCGCAAGACCGAAGCGGCGGCGAAGAAGAAGAAAGCCGCCGCACGCAGGAACGATGAACTGTTCAACCTCCAGCGCGACCCCGCGGAGGAGCAGAACGTCCTGGCCGCCAACTCCGACCGCGCCGCCGAAATGAAGCAGGCGCTCGCCGCCGCTCGCGACCGCGGCTTCACGCGGCTGGGCTCCGGGAAACCAGCGTCGCCCGCCAGGCCCGCTACTGTTCCTTAGCACTCCGTTTCTTGAACCTGCTCACGTATGGGCTGGAACCGCGTAGCGCAGATTTTCAATCTGCCGTATCGCCGATTTGTAATCGGCAGGGCGTTAGACACTTGCTGGTGCGTCTGGCGTGTCCACGCTCCGCAGAATGCAATTCTGCGATACGGCAGATTGAAAATCTGCGCTACGAGCCCAGGGAAGCCTCGCCGAATGCGTTCTTGCCCACCCGAGCCCTCTCCTTTAGGGCTTGTCATTGCCCAATCTTACGGTGCGTGAGTGAAGCGCGGTTCATAGCAGGACGACGGTTGGCGACACCCCTTTGCCGCCTCCCCCGCAACCCGACAGGGTTGGCAGAAGCTATACGGTGGTCGGCCAGGGCAGAAGGGGGCCGGACCACCGGAACGACGCACGAATGGCCGTGCACCCCGGCGGGGTGCCAGACCCCCTACCTGTCGGCCCGCGTGTTCGTTGATCTGCACGGAAGGCTGTGTTCTGGCATCCCTCCGGGATGCGAACCGATCATCCCCCGCCAACCGGTGGTCGTTCCCCCTTGCAACCCCGGAACGACCCACCGGCTACCCTCTGCCAACCCTGCCGGGTTGGGCCTGGGCGGAAGCCGGCTGGAATGGCCTACACCACCATAGTTCGCCGAACTTACGTCCCAGAGTCCTCCACCTTAGCAATGCGCTTTAACCAAAGATGCATATGAAACGGCCCCTGATCTTTTTCCTTGCCCTCCTTCCGCTGGTGGCGTCGGCCGCCTCGGCGCCTTTGAACGTCCTGTTCATCACCGCCGACGACATGAATTACAACACGCCCGGCGTCACCGGCTGCCTGACGCCCGGCATCACCCCGAACCTCGACCGGCTGGCGAGCCAGGGGATACGCTTCGTCAATGCGCACGTCACGGTGGCGGTCTGCCAGCCCAGCCGCGAGTGTCTGATGACGGGCCGCTACCCGCATCGCAACGGCGCCACCGGCTTCTACCCGGTCCGCCAGGATGTGCCCACCCTCGCCGAGTCGCTCAAAGCCGCCGGCTACCAGCTTGGCATCATGGCCAAGATCGAACACTTGAAACCGGACGACAAGTTCCCTTGGGATTACAGGTATGAGGCCGGCAAACTCGGCCAGGGCCGCGACCCGGCCCTCTATTACCGTGCCGCGAAGGAGTTCTTCGCTCAGGCCAGGAAGTCCGGCCAGCCGTTCTTCCTCATGGCCAACTCCCAGGACCCGCACCGTCCGTGGGCGGGCAGCGACGTTGAGAAGAACCGGAGCGCAGGCAAACAGGGCAAGAAGAAGAAGGCGCAGAAGGCGGCGACTGCCGAGGGCGATGAGGACAGCGTTTCGGGCGCAGTCAAGTATCCGCCGCCCGATCGCACCTACAAACCGGATGAGGTCACTGTGCCGGGCTTCCTGCCGGACCTGCCCGACGTGCGCAAGGAAATGGCGCAGTATTATTCATCGGCCCACCGTTGTGATGAGACCGTCGGCGAAGTCTTGCGGGCGCTCAGGGAGGCCGGGCTGGAGGACGGCACGCTGGTGATGTTCCTGAGCGATAACGGCATCTCGATGCCCTTTGCCAAGAGCAACTGCTATCTGACCAGCACCCGCACACCCTGGCTCGTCCGCTGGCCGGGAAAGGTCAAACCGGGCGTGGTGGACACCGCGCACTTCATTTCGGGCATTGACTTCATGCCGACCATTCTGGAGGCGATCGGCTTGCCGGCGCCGGCGGGCATGGATGGCCGCTCCTTTCTGCCCCTGCTCCTTGGGCGCGATCAGCCCGGACGTGATCGGGTCTTCACCTGCTACAACGACACTTCCGGCCGCCGGCATTACCCGATGCGCTGCCTCCAGACCCGGCAGTTCGGCTACATCTACAACGCCTGGTCGGACGGCACAACGCGTTACCAGGCTGAACCCATGGGTGGCCTGACCTTCAAGGCCATGCAGCAGGCGGCGGCATCGCAGAAGGCTGTTTCCAACCGTGTCGAGATGCTCCTGCACCGGGTACCGGAGGAGTTCTACGACTTTACCGCCGACCCGAACGGGCTGCACAACCTGATAGCTGACCCGAAATACCAGCCGCAGATCGCCCAAGCGCGCAAAGATTTGCTGCTCTGGATGGAGCGCACCCAGGACCCGCTGCTGCAGACTTTCCGCGCCCGGGTAGCCGAGAAGGCACAACCCTGAACCTTAGTGCGCCACGGCGGTATTACCGCTCCGACACGCTGATTTACACAAACAATCAGCTGTATGGACCGATTTGCCCAATGGCCATCACGCGGACTGACAGGCATTCCCTCAGTTCCACGATTCCAACGAGGGGAAGCAAAGGGCGTCATCGGGACTAAAAAGCCGACCTCGGATGGGACAAACAGGGGTGACAACTGCATACAAAAGAGTCACTAGAACCGCCGAACGGGTGAGTGAGTTTGTCTTGCCACGGACGGCAAAACGCTGCTAGGGAGGGGCAATCTCGGACGGGTAATTATGCAAGCAGCATGTGGGCTTCTGACCGCGATGGCGCAGTGGCGGGTGGCGCAGAGGAGAGATGTATTCCGTTAACTCTACACCGTGAAATTCAGCACAAGAGTAGTTGTGCCGCGCGGAGCCTTGAGGGCGTTTGCGCACTGATGGGGTTGGTCTAAGCGTTGCAGCCGAATGCGGCGTGAGCTGGGTTTGGATCGAGCCACTGTGCGCAATACCAGTGGTCCGGCACGGCTGAATTCAAAATCACCACGACCTGCCGACAAACCGGAGCAGTTGACGGAGTTGGTCGCGGCCGACCAATGCAGCCACAGCTGGTTCAACCCGGGGCAGAATCACCGGCAGTCGGCACACCTAGCGTTCGGCCCGGGAAGCTTGTGCGTGGCAACATCGGTGGCAAGGTTATGAACGCAGATCGAGCAGGCACTGGCAGTTTTGATCACACACTTCTTCGGCGCCTTCGCCGCTCTACGCCGATTTGAGTGCCGGACTAGTGGCCGACACAGTTTGATGGCGATGCTAACGACGCAGAGTGGAAATAGCAACAACGGGACGATTAAATGGCGTCACCCTGACGCAGACCGATTCGGTAATTCCAACAGTGCCTATAGTTTTGATGGGGTGAATGACGACATCTCGGTGCAGATTTGCAGGATTTTCCATCTGACCAGCGGACCGTAACCCTTTGGTCAAGGCAGACTGCTGAGCGGCGCACCATGGATTTCGTTTCTAAGCACGGCAGTCCGCCAGATGTAGAAAGCCTATCAGGACAGAGGCGGATGGGAAGACCGATGCGGAGTGGACAATGGTGGGACCTTTTATGACCTTAGCAGTTCGGTCCCAAATGGGAATAACGAGGTGGGGCTTGTCTGGCCGAGCTACTCTATCTACGACTTCCTGGCTCTAACTTATGACGGTTCGCAGATTCGATTTTATGTAAACGCCAACCTCATGAGTTTCCAGGAACGCCACCGGTAACATCGTAGACAACTGTATGCGCTAGCGATCGGCAAACTTAGTGCTGGGACACCTGGGGAGCGGTTTAAGGGTTTGCTGGACGACGTGCGCATCTACAACCGTGCGCTGTCGGCAGGAGAGGTTCAGGCCCTTTGCAACTTGGGGGCAGGGCAGCCTGCCCTGAACAACGTCCGGGCCTCACAGCGCGCGGGCACGAACTTGGTGGACGTGTGGTATGACCTGAGCGGCGCGAGCGCGCCGGTGGTTGTGTCGGTTTCGATCTCCACAAACGGCGGTGTTTCATATGCGCTCCAGCCCGGGCACCTGACGGGCGACGGGGTGACGGTACCCGTCAGCTCTGGCACAGCGCGCCATATAGTCTGGGGTGCGGGCACAGATTTGGGGGCGGGCTATTTTCCGAACACAGTCGTCCAGGTGGCAGTGCAGCAGGTACTGCCAGGCGGCTTCCGGACCTTTGTGTGACCTGCGGGGATTCACAGGCGGACTGAAGTGAACGGCAGTTTGTGGGCGCGGCAAAACGGCAGCTCTTGAGCGGCGCCAGTGTCTTGCTGGCGGGGCAGAATACCACCACGGCGGGTGATGGGACGTTTTCGCTGGCGAACATCAGTTTGGCCAGCGGGAACACGTTGACGGTGAGCAAGAGCGGGTTTGTGACGCACACTGGAACGCCGAACATCCTCGCCGGGAGCAAGAGCGTCCCGCTGGATATCCTTCTTCAAGCGGCGGTGACCGGCAGACCAGTTGTAACGAGTGTCGAGCCCGGCTTGAAGGGCCTTTTCCTCTCGGGCGTCTCCCTGAATAACGATTTCACGGCATCGGTGAATTGGAACGGGTTGACGCCGGGTTATGTTCGCTTCTATGCCAACGACGTGCAAATAGCCGACAAGACCGGAAGTGGCCCGGACTACGTCTGCACGATGGACATGGCGGGAGCCGGATTCCGCCGGCCTTCGATGCTTACGCAAACAAGGTGAAAGTGATAGCTGTTAGCAGCGGCGGGCAGGTATCCGAACCGTTCAATGCCTGTGTTGGCATTCTGCCGGTACCCGATGCCGCTGAAGCTCCTCACCGGGCATGGCTGGCCATTTACGATCTATCTCGATGGAGAAGTGGCTTTGGATTTCGACTTTCCCAGACCCGCCAATCAAGGCAGTCCTGGACCTGCCGGTCATCGGGAGCTATGGGTTTGAGTTCGCAGCCAACGCCAGCTTCGATACACGGTAACGGACGGAGATTGGGAAGAGCGTTCGGGGTGGGTGCCGAGGGCAAGCACGGCAAGCGGGGCGGCGTCCACGCTTCATCGGTTTGACACGCTTATCGAAGGTGAAGATGTATGTTGGGAACAAGGAGATTTCCGGAACAGTTGGAGGCCGGCGCGCGAGGGAACTGCGACGATCCAGAAGCGGGATCACTTTCAACGAAGTGTTTGGGCATGGTGAACTCGAAGCGAAACTGCGAATTGAACCGTTATGGCCTGTTAGACATGCTGTGACCGGGCTTATCGAGCGTGACTGGGTGGGATCCCGCGATTGGGCGAGTGGACCAAAGACTATCTCGATGATCATCTACGTCATCCCAGGCATTGAAGGGGAGGTGACGTTCGCCATTGGAGCCGGTCATTTGCTTTCCACAGCCTGGAAATGACCGGCAAGGTTGGTCTGGAAGCTGCCTACGAGCCGAAGCTTAAGTCGATAAATTCAAGGCTGCGCAGTTTACGTCGGTGGCGAGCCCAGCGTCACGCTTCAGGTGCCGGGCGACTTGTTCAAAAACGTCAGGGCCAAGGTCTACGCGGGCGCGGAATTCGAAGCTTGGTTTTTCAAGTTTGGACCATGACGAATACGTGTTCGTGGACGTACACCTACCCATCCGTCGGCATTAGCGGGGACGGCCGCGAGGCGATCCACGCCCGCGATTGTGGAGGCTGAAGGTGTTGCGAGCGGATGGGGCGAAATCCGTCGCCGTCGTCGCCGGGCTTACCTGCGAGGCGGGGCCGGAGATCTTCGTGGCCTGGCGACACAGCGGCAGAATTACCTTAGCACGGAGTGGCGTATCTGCGCTTGAGGCACTTTCGCGCGGTTGGGCCAGGCTACCGTCGAAGGGCTCGGTGGGTGCGGAATGGCTCGCGAAAGCCGAATCCGGCGGGTCGGCCTACAGCCCCAAGCTGGGCGAGCCTGGCTCAGGCACCGAACCAGGCGGACTTGACGCTGGTGCAGAACGCCTTTCCCGGCTCGATCGCCCGCGCATGGCCGCACGGGGAACGGAGTTGATGCTGCTCTACGTCACGGACAACGGCATGCACGCAACGACCTGCAGTACACCGACATCGCGTGGACGCGCTGGGACGGCACGAATTGGAGCGTGCCGCTGGCCGATCCGGACCAACACGCAGGCGGAGTTTGCGCCGCAGGTGGCTTATGACGGCAACGGAGATGCCATCGCGGTGTGGGAGCGGGTGGCGGACCCGAATTTCAACCAACCAACCTGACCGCAATGGCGGCGCAGATGGAGATCGTATGGTCGCGCTGGAGCCGCACCAGCGGGGCATGGTCGGAGCCGGTGGCACTGACGGCCAACAGTTACCTCGACCACGCGCCGCTGCTGTGCGGGCCGATGGCCAACGGCAACGTGCTGGCGGTGTGGACGAAGAACGAGGCGAACCTGCTCATGGGCACCAATGCGCCCGGCAACGACACGGTATTGTGGGCCAGTGGAGCGCCGCGAGCCAGAGTTGGAGCGCGCCGCAGATGCTCGTGGACGGCCTGGCCTACCGGCTGTCGCAGTCGCTGGCCGGGTGCGGGCAATCATGCCGTTTATGCCTGGACGCGGGACGCGGACGGTGTGCTGACCAACGACACCGACCAGGAGGTGTTCTTCCTGGAATACACCAACGGCGTCTGGGGCGCGGCCAGGCAGTTCACCACGAACACCGTTGGCAGACAAGAATGTGCGCGGCGCGGTGGCGACGAACGGCAACGTCTTCCTGGTCTGGCAGAGCGGCACGAATCTGGTGTTGAGCCAGAATTTCTCGACCAACGTCTCCGTCGTCCGGCCGGATTCGCAGACGGCCGGCTTTGCCGATTATGCCGCTGACGATTGGCCCGCTCGGGCACCTGGTGCTGCTTTGGCAGGAGATGAGCACGAACGGTTCAGACGCCCATTACGTGGTCTATGACCCGGTGGCGGACACGTGGAGCAAGGATGATCTGCTGTGCCAGGACCCGCCGCTGGAGCGGTCATTTGCGCCGGTGTGGGACAACGTGGGCAACCTGACCGTCGCCTACGACAAGGTGCAGATTCTCTACACCAACAAGACGGTGACCTGGAAGGCGGCGGCACGGTCACGATCACGAACGTGCCGCAGCCGGGCCGGGTGGACCTGGTGGTGACGAAGCGGGCGCTGGTGAAGGACCTGGCCCTGCTGGCGGGGGATTTCACGGTGCAGGGCGTGAACTACCTGCCGGGCGACCGCTCGACGCTGTCAGCCACGGTGCGCAATTCCGGCAACGTGGCCGTGAGCAACGTGGTGGTGGGCTTCTACGACGGCAACCCGGACACCGGCGGGGTGCTGCTGACGAATGTGACGCTGCCGGGCTGGCTGGACGGCGGCGACGAGCACACGTGGCGAGCGCGGTCTGGGTGGTGCCCGAGCCGGCGACGAACCACATGCTGTACGCGGTGGCGAACCGGGCGGGCTGGCGAGCGAGTTTAACGAGGTCGAACAACGTCGCAGTCGGTGAGCATCGGCGGGACGGATTTGTCGGTGTCGCTGGTCGAGCTACAGCGCGGAGACGAACGGGGCGGTGCGGGTGATTGCCCAGGTGCAGAACCTGGGGGCGCCGTCGGCGACGAACTCGGTGCTGGCGATTCGCCGCGCGGGGCAGACGAACGCGCCGCTGGCCACAGCCGAGGTGCCGTTGCTGGAGCCGGGGCGGCTGGCGCAGGTGGCGCTGGATTTGCCCGCGGGCACGCAACCGGAAGGCGAGGCTCATTTACACGCTTGCGTGCGGATGAAACGCACGTGGTGAGCGACGTGGATACGAACAACAACACGACGACCTTTGCGGTGAACCTGTGGATTGACTCGGATGGCGACGGCATACCGGATAACTGGATGATGCAGTATTTTGGCCATACGACCGGGGAGGCGGGCGACCTGTCGCGGGCGCAGGATGATGCAGATGGCGATGGCGTGACGCAACCTGGCCGAGTATCTGGCGGGGACGAGCCCGAAGGATGCGAGCTCGTATTTGCGGATCAGCTCTGTCGCGCGTCGGCGGGACAAACGGGGTGCAGGTGGTTTGGGGCTCGGCGACCAACAAGCTCTACTCGGTTCAGCGGGCGGCGGCGCTGGGCAGCGGCGTGGGCTTCACGGATCATGGCGCGAGCATATCCTGTCCACGCCTCCGGAGAACAGTTACTTGGATATTACCGCCACGAACAGTGCGGCAACTTCTATCGCATCCGGGTGGAATAGGGGCGGCCGTGATTGCACTATCTGGCGCTGTCCTTGAGCGAGCGCTCTTTACCCCTGTCCCACTGCTGGTGTGTTCCGTGGTGCATTGAGTTGATTCTGCGTGCTTGACGCTGCCGTTCGCGCGTCTCGTTTACACCCGGGCTTTAGCCCGCTGGTGCGCGGGATCACGAGCCATCGAGCCGTTTCAACGGCTTCTCGGCGCCGGCAGTAAACTGTTGAAACAGTTCAAGCAGGAGGCCACGTCGTTCCACCGGGCTAAAGGGTGTTAATGAGAGCACGGCCGAGACCGCAAGATGGTCGGGTCGGATCTTTTGTGGCCTTTGGCGGCGCCAGGTTGCAGTGGAATCTGGCCAGCGTCCTGCTGTCATCGCGCAGTATGGAACAACGCGAATGGGAACCCGTGACCGGTGCCAGGCTGATCGGCTTTGGCCTCGGCTTGGGCTTGCTGCTGCTGCTTATCTTCCGCTGTGAACGGGGCTTTGTGTTCCTCCTGGACCACGCCAACCTGCTCTTCCACGAGGCCGGCCACCCGCTGATCGGCCTCTTCAGCTCACGGCTCGAAACCTACGGCGGCACCATCGGCCAACTGGTCTTTCCCTGCGTGCTGGCGGTGTCTTTCTGGCGCAAGGGGCATACCCTTGGCTTTGCCGCCGCCGGCATCTGGTTCTTCGAGAACTGGTTCAACATCGCCCGTTACATGGCGGATGCCCGGGCGCTGGAGTTGCCGCTGGTCGGCGGCGGCGATCACGACTGGAACACCATCTTCAACCGCTGGGATCTGCTGCAATACGACACCCGCATCGCCGCCGCCGTAACTGTCGTCGGCTGGATCGGCATCGCGGCGACTTGCACCTGGGTGGCCTGGCGCGCGTGGCAGGACCGCCGCCGTCCCGCGGTTCAAAGCGAGAGCGTTGCTTGGGGCTGAGCTAGCCCGTGCGGAATCAGCCCAATCTTGCAGCCTTCGGCGGCGCGCGGCGGAGTGCGCGCCTTACCATGGCCAAGCCTCGGCGGGGCTGGTTCACCACGGGCGCATCCGCACATTGCCACCAGACTGTCGGCGGCGAGCCGCTAGTGTAGCGCAGATTTGCAATCTGCTGTATCGCCGAATTGCATTCGGCATCGTGTCCCCATTGTCGCTGGGCTGCGAGCTTGCCCAGCCCGGCGGATTGGAAATCCGCGGTACAGCAGATTGCAAATCTGCGCTACGGTGGCAGTGCACAAATCCGCCCGTTTGCGACCCGCCGAGTATCCCGGGCTTTCCTCTTCCGTGCAACCCGTGCAATCTGTGGTGCAATCTGAATGCTGGATTCACCGCAGACAAAACTGAGCCCATCACGCCGCGTCAGGCTGGGCACCCTGAGCCTGGCGCTCGGCGCCGCCTGCCTGACCGGGTTTGTATCTCGGAGCCCGGCCGCGACCACATTTCCCAAACGGCCCTTTGTGCTGATCAACGAAGCCGAGCTGGCCGCTCTCCGCAGCTGACCTGGCCAAACCCGGTTGGAAGGCCGACTTGTACCGCGCCGACCGGGGTTCGGCCATCATGAGGTTCCGGCCGCGGGTGTCAGAGCCAACGCCGACCTCTGGCTCAAGCGCCCCATCGAAATCCCCGCCCGCGGCGGCCACTTCCACCACTTCTTCTGCGTGGACGGCGACCGGTTGGAGATGCCCGAGAGACCAACAGTTTGTGCCTGGGCCTTACCGATGTCCCAAATGCGGCAAGCAGTACACCGGTGAAAAATACGAGGCCGCGTTGCGCCGGATGGCGCATATCTGGCTTTCGCAGGCGGCGCTGGACCTGGCCCTGGTCGCCGCGCTCGAACATAAACCCGAGTACGCCGCAAAGGCGGCCGAGATTCTCTCCAAGTACGCCGCGGCCTACCCGGGACCGCACACCGACGCTGTCACCGGCGGCATGGTTTATCAATCGCTCTGCGAGGCGATGTGGGTCATTCCCCTGGCGCAGGCATACGACCTGGCTTACGAGGATCTCTCCCCCGAGCAGCGGGCCAAGGCCGAACAGTTTCTGCGCACGGTCGCAGAAGGCCTGCAACGCTGCGGCACCCGCGGCAACTGGGGTTCGTGGCACCTGTCCGCCGTGGGTGTGGTCGGCTACGCGATTGAGGACCAGGAGCTGGTGGCTTGGGCGACGGAGAGATTCAAACAGCAGATCCGCGAGCAGCTTGGCGACGACGGCCTCTGGCCCGAGTCCGTCCACACGTATCACTACTTCCCGCTGAGAGCGTTCATGGACTTCGCCGAGGCCGCCTGGCACGCCGGAACCGACCTGTATCATTGGGAGGCGAAACCGGGCAAATCGCTACTCACCATGTTCACGGCCCCACTGCAATACGCCTATCCCGACCTGCGGCTGGCGGCGATCAACGACGGCTGGTTCGAGTCGTTCGTGCCGGCGGATTGCTACGAGCTGGCCTACCATCGCACGCAGGACCCGCGGTTTGCGTGGGTGCTGGCCAATGGCTACCGGCGCGGGGTCCTTCCGGCGGGCAGGGTGAACTCCAGCCCGCGTGATTCGCTGCGCAGCGGCCTTCACGCTTTTCTCTTCGGCGGCGCTATCCCCGCCAACGTCACGCCGCCATCCGCTGCCTCGGTCAACTTCCCCGTGCTCGGCATCTGCATGTTACGCTCCACCAATGGCGCGATGCTCAGCTTCGACTACGGCCCCTTCCTCGGCCACGGCCAGCGCGACAAGATGGGGATCACCTTGTTCGCCGATCGCAAGCTGTGGTTGGCCGACTATGGCACGCCGGGTTACGGCGCTTCGATCCTGCCCTGGTACCAATCCACCTTTGCCCACAACACAGTTGTCGTGGACGGCAAGAGCCAGAATCCGACGAAAGAGAACAACGTGAAGCTCTGGCTGGGCGAACCGGATTTGGAAGCTGCGCAATCCGAAACGACCGAAGCCTATCCCGGCGTGGCGCACACGCGAACAGTGGTCCGCATCGGCGACTGCTTCGTCGTGGCGGACCAATTGAAGAGCGACACGGAGCACACCTACGATCTCTATCTCCATTCGGAAGGGAAGCTGTCGCTGGACCGCAGGAGAAAGGAGGCCCATCCCGTTACCCCGCCCGTGCCCTGGATCGAAAAGCTGACGGCGCTGACGCCGGCGACAGCGGTTCTCCGGCCGTTGGACAGAGGGGGGCAGCGGCGTCGGATTTTGGCTGGGCGGGACCAGCCCGGTGACACCGATGATCGGGCAATGCCCGGCCGAAACCGGCTCGCGCAAAGTCCCACTACTCGTGGCGCGGCAGCAGGGCCGGGCAGTGGAATTCGTGACCGTCCTCTATCCCTACAAGCGCAAGCTCGACCTGGCTGTGGAACGCCGGGGCAACGAAATCACCGTCCGCCACGGGGGCTCCTCCGATGTGCTCACTTTACCAGCGGATGGCGCGCGCCCCACCGTGGTGCACGGGAGATAGTTATTCCCGCCAACCACGCTAAACACTCTAACGAGGGAAACAGCAGCAAGCAGATGTGCCAGAAGCGAGGGTCACCAATAGGTCAGCCGAACGTTTTGCTCAACTTGGCCTCTTTAGCGTCCTTTCGCGTTTAGCGGGTAGAACTGCTGTTCACGACTTGCTTCAGCACGAACGGCTCGAACAGCCCGTAGGCCACCGTGGAGTAATTGATGCCCGGCGGCGGGCCGGGGCTAGGGCCCGCGTGAAAACTGCCAGGCCAGGCGGCGCCCAAGGTGGCCTTGCCGTGATGCGGGCCGAGCGTGTTCTTCAAGGTGCCAAATACCGTGACCGCCACCTCGTTCTGCCCGCGCTTGACCCACTTGGTCACGTCGCATTCCCAGGGCGGCGCGTCAATGAAGCCGGCGGCCTTGCCGTTAACGATCACCTTGGCGACGCTGCCATACCATTTGGGCAGCGCCACCACAAACCGCCCCGCCCGCTTCTTCACCTCAAATTGTTCCCGGTAGGAGACGCCTGCGCTGTAGAACGGATGGCCTTGAAGATTCCACCCCGTGTGGTCCGAAGTCAGGTTCTGATCCGGGACAATGACAAAGCCTTTGTCCGCAGGTTTCAGCGCGAAGTCGCCCAGCACATAGGCCGGCTCCAGTTCGTGATACATCGTGAAGGGCGAAGCCTTGATGGTAACAACGTTCTCCCCGGTCCGGGCAACGGACGCGATGTCCATCCGGCCAAACGCCTTGTCCAGCCACCAGTCATTGGGCTTGGCCTTCACCGGCTGGCCGTTGCAGGTGATGGTGTAAAGGTCGGGGCGCTCGATAACGATGGCGAGGTTCTTCGGCACCGCTCCCTCGAGGCTGAACTTGTAGCTCGCCGTGAAGCCGCTCTCCGCCGGGAAGGTCTTCCGGATCAGTTCATCCTTGAACTGCACCGCGCTGTCCCACGGGTTGCGCTCCAGGCCGTTCTTCCGCCACGCGAACTGGTTGGCCTGGTAGCAATAGAGATCCCGCTTGGTCTCGCCACCCGCAGTGATGTCCACGTAGTCCACCGCGAGGATATTCGGTTCCAGGCGTTCAGTTTTCACCGGGCCGCTGGCGGCAAGGGTGGCGACGGCTTCGTGGGGGAACTCAGCTTCGACCGCCTTCTGCGACAGGAACAGCAGCAGGCTGCCGCAGGGCGGCAGGTCGAACTTGACCGACATGCCCGCACCGATCCTGGCGAAGGGGAAGGGTTTGACCTCACCGGTATAGAGACTCCAGCTCTCGGCGCCGGGCAGACTGGAGAGCACCACACCGCTGGAAGGCTGTTCGATGCTCGTGTTGACCAGGAACAGAATCTGCCCGTCGGCAAGCTGGCGGCGGTGGTGAAAGAGGATCCCCTTGTCGCCGGGCGAGCGCTCGAGGCGGAAGCCGTCCTTCTTCTGCGTCTCGCGCTCATCGCAGACGAAGCCCGTGACCCACTCCGCAAGGGCCGCACGCGAGAATTGCGGCCACGATTCCGCCTCCTTGCGCCCGGGACTCAGCGCACCATCCAGGCGCGGCGGGGCCGAAGCGGCGCCCCACCCTCCCATCGCCAGCAATCGCCTGACACTGACCTTGTCCAGCAGGTCTTTGGTCTTCACGTTCAGGTTTTCCATCAGGGGCGGAATGATGATGGTATCGTATTCGCGCCGGCCGATTCGCAGCCCAGCCGGCTTCTCCTTGCCCGCCACGACGATCCTCTTGTCGCCCGGCGCGCCATGCCGCTCGATGATATCCTCACAGCCAATGTCGTATTCCACCTGCGCCGCCTCCAGCGCCATCAGCAGGTTGAAGAAGCTCTCCCCAAGCTGGGCCAGTTTCTCCTTGTCGCCTTGGTACATCCAGGCCGTGGTCGTGGGTTCCAGAACCAGCACCCGGTTGACTTGTTCTCCCTGGGAGAGCGCCAGCGAAAGGCGCGCGAAATACTCTGCCGACACGTGATACGCTTCCCACCACGGCTCGTGATACGAGAAGGACAGTGGATGATCCCGCTTGCGCGCACCGCGAATCGTCACATAGGACAGATGCTGGTTGAGGGTGTTGACGCCCAGCACTTCGAGCCAGTCGCCAATGCGTTTCATGTCCTCAAACCGGAGGTCCCAGCCGCCGGCGCCGTAAATCTCGACCAGCGTGCGGTTCATGCCAAGCTGGTTGGCCACGCTGGATATCTCCCGGCACATGCGGACGTTGCCGAACTGCGCGTGCGTGTGCTCGGCATACTGGTTCATCAGGCAATCAATCGAGGGCCGCTGATGCCAGGCGTTCATGGCCATGTTGTCCGGCACGCCAGCGCAATTGGGCCACTCGTGGTCCCAGTAATGGCCGGTCCATTCCAGCCGGTTGGTCGCGCAGTAGTCGTGGTTGGGCTTGGCCCAGCGCTCGATGAATTGCTCGCTCAGGACCTGGAAGTAGTTGTGCCGGATTTTGCGCCAGTCGCCCACGGGCTTCGTCAGGCTGGGCAAGTGATCGAGCAGGTCGTAGCCCCAGCGCTTCTGAAACTCGCCAGCCAGCGTCTCGCTCCACGGCAGGGTATGGGTGGGATTGATGTTCGGCTCGTCGGTGAAGACTCCGGGCACGCGCTTGCCGAACTGCTTCCCGATCTCACGCCGGTAAGGTTCCATCGTCACCTCCAGGAACTTCTCCGTCACCCCGGGCGACAGCAGGTTCACGTAACACCGGTTGCCGGTCCAGGGCGAGTCCTTGGCCCGCACTTCCGCGGCGACGAGGTAGCGCCCCTCGGGCAGTGCCTCACCAGCTTTGACCTTCGCCGTGACCTTTTCAACCGCGTCACCCTCCAGGCGATAGACGCCGATCAGGTCATCCGACCACTTCGGCGCCGCTTTGGCTTCACGGAGCGCCAAACCGCGACCGCGCGATTCGGGCATCAATTCCGGCACCCAGCCCCCGGCGAAGCCCGAGGGATACGAGTTCTCGTCGTAAATCCAGACATTCATGTCCAGGCGTTCGGCCTCATCGAGCGCGACTTTCCACAACCGGAACCAGTCTTTAGACAGATACGGCGTCATCAATCCGGGCCGCGGATGAACCCAGACCTGTTTTACCTTCTCCCCGGCCAGGTCACGCAGCGTGTGGCGGATTTGCTCCTCGGTGAGCATGTCATTCCAGACCCAGAGCGGCCCGGTGCTGTATTCACGCGGCGGGTTCTTGAACAGCGCTTTCACGCGCGAAGAGTCAGCCGCCCCGCCCGGCCCGGCCAGCGCCAGCCCACCGGAGGCAAAGACAAGTAACCCCAATAGCGCAGCAGGGAGTCTGTGAAGCACATTCATAGTAGCCATGGGCGCCGAGCCTGCCACGCCGGCCCAGCGCAGATCAAGCGCACAACGTGGGACGCAACGTGCGACGCAAACCGTAGCTGCTGACGGCAGTCGGCGCTGGGTTCACGGTCCCGATTCGCTGCCGTAGGTGAAACCTGAAGGAATCCCGAACAGGCTATTCAAGGACGTGACGGGTGCTTGGCTTTCTGTTACCCTTCCGGCACGCAATGAATCCGACCAAGCGCTTGATGGGCGCCTGCGGCGAATGCGGCGGCCCGATTCAGTTCCCCGCGGAACTGATTGGCACCCTGACCACCTGCCCGCGCTGCCGGAAGCAAACTGAGTTGCGGCTCGAGTCGCCGCCGGAGGAAGCCGCCGTGCCGCGCAAGGCGATTGTGTGGACCATTGTCGCGGTTCTCATTCTGGTCACGGGCCTGATTGCGGTCTTGGTCGTCCTCAAGCGCTTCGAGAAGCTCGCGGCAGGCCAGAAGAACCGCCCTCCAGCCACCGCCCCGGCGAATAAAGCGCCGTAGTTACAGCTCGCGCAGCGCAGCGGCAATCGGCAGCCGAGCGCCGCGCAGGGCGGGGAAGAGACCGCCGATCAGCCCGATGAACACCGCCCACACAATCCCCTGCACCAGCAGCTCCGGTGTCACCGCGAACGCAAAAGTCACCTGGCTGAAGCTGTTCCAGTTCATCGTCGCGGTGTGGAGGCCATTGAACGTGAGATAGGCCAGGATTGCTCCAACCGCCCCGCCGACCATCGCCAGGGCCAGGGACTCGATCATCACCGACACCACCACCGCCCCGCTCCCGAAGCCCAGCGCACGCAGGGTGGCGATTTCCCGCGTTCGCGAGGAGACGGAGCTATACATGGTGTTGAGCGCGCCGAAGACCGCCCCGACGGCCATCAGGGCCGCAACCAGGTAGCCCAGGGTCGTAATCAGCCGGTTCACCGCCGTTGATTGCTCGGCGTAATACTCGGGTTGGCGCAGTACCTTCACATTCAGGCGCGGGTCCGTGGTCAGCGCATCCTTGAATCCTGGGAACGAGCCGGGCGAGACGAGTTTCACATAGACCGACTGGAACGTGTCGCCGCGGTGGTAGGCCGCCTGCAGCACGCTGGCATCGGTCCAGATCTCCGATTCCGCTGTTCCCCCGCCGGCGGAAAAGACCCCCACGATCGGCCATTCCCGCCGCCCGACGCGCAGTTTGCCGCCCAGGTCCAGGCCGGCAAACTCGGCGGCGGCGCCCACCCCGACGATGACCTCGTTCCTGCCCCAGTCGAACATGCGTCCCTCCGCCAGCTTCAGCTTGTCGCGCACCTTAAGCGCTGCGTGCTCGACGCCGCGCATCGGCACATTCGCATCCGTGCCGGTCGAGCGCTTGGGCAGGTTGATGATGACGAACAGCTCGGCCGAGGCCAGCGAGCCTTGCTCGGTGCGTGCCACGCCCGGCGCGTCGGCGATGATGCGCGTGCTTTCCCGAAGGAACCCGCTGACCATTTCGCTGTCGGCCCCGCTGCGCAGGACGATCGCCGCGTCCGGCGCTCCGGAAGCGGTCATGGCGTTCCGAAAACCGGCGCCCATCGAGAGCACGCCAACCAGCACGGCGACCACGCCGGCGATGCCGAAGACAGCCGCCGCCACCGACCCGCGCCGCTGCGGCAGGCTCAGCAAGCCGAACTTGCTGACGGAGGCAACCTGCGAAAGCCAGTTAATGGGGCCGGCCATACGGGAAGTCCGAAGTCCGAAGGCCGAAGTCCGAAGGAAGGGGGAACATGGTTACATTCTCCTCAAGGCATCGGCCACGCGCAGGCGCATGGCTTGGAGAGCGGGGAAGATGCCGGCCAAGACGCCGAGGGCCAGGCTGAATCCCAGGCCGGTGAGCACGTCCAGCGTCGGGAAGTAGAACAGCGGTAGCATGCCTCCGGTGGGGTCACCCCGGGCGATCATCAGCCACGCCAGGCCCAGCCCCAGCCCGCCGCCCAGCACGGCCAGCAGGCACGATTCCGCCAGCACCAGCGACAGCGCCTGCCCGCTGGTGAAACCCAAGGCCTTGAGCACGCCCAACTCGCCGGTCCGCTCCCGCACCGACTGGCTCATCGTGTTGCCGGCGACCAGCAGGATCGTGAAGAACACGGCGCTCAGGATCGTGGCGGTGATCAGCGTGATGTCGCCGATCTGTTTGGCCCAGGCCTGCAGGAACGCGCCCTCGGGCTCGGTCTTGGTTTCCGCGGCCGAGTTCTCAAATTCCTGGTCCACTAGCTTAGCGACTTCCGCGGCCTGGCCCGGGTCTTTCACCCGCACCAGGTACCACCCCACCTGCCCTTTGCTCCACAGTCGCGATTCCTCAAAGTAATCATACCGGAAGAACAGTGGCGTGGTGTCCGTCCCCTTCTCGGCCCCGTCAAAGATGCCGACGATGTCAAACTCCCACAGCCGGCTCCCGTCGGTCTTGGCCCAGATCGAAGATTGGATTGGCACCTTGTCCCCGACCTTCCATTGAAAGCGCTCGGCGGTCTTGCGACCGACAATCGCGCCTGTGCGGGTGCGCAGCCACGCCTGTTTCTGCTCCGGCGCAAGCACGTTCTCGGGATACATGTCCAGGAACTCCTCCGGCACGACCGGCATCTGCGGGAAGAAGTATTTCGGGTCCCGGTAAATCCCGCCGAACCACGACTCATGCGTCGCCAGCGCCACGCCGGGTATCCGCTCCATCCGCGCCTTGTAGGATTCCGGCAGGGACTGGATGATTGACACCTTGTGCCGCACCACGAGGCGGTTCTGCCCCGCCATGGTCACCCCGCCCGCCAGGGCCTGCTTAATGGCGGACAGGTAGCCAAAGAGCACGAAGGCCACGACAATCGAGAGCAGCGTCAGACTGGTGCGGAGCTTCTTCCGCTTCAGGTTGCTCCAGATCAGATGCAGGAACTTCACCGAGTCACTGGGCCAGCGCGGCCTGCTGCAGCTTCAGCAGCTCCTGCACCCCGGACTTGCCCAGCGCGAGCATCTCCGCCAGTTGCGCTTCGCTAAACGTGGCCTCTTCCCCCGTGCCTTGCAGCTCAATGAACTCGCCCGCCGAATCCATCACCAGGTTCAAATCCACCGCTGCCGCCGCATCCTCCGTGTAGCAGAGGTCCAGCAGGCTTTGGTTCCCGACAATGCCGACGCTCACCGCCGCCACCGCACGGCGCATGGGAGTCTCCGGCAGCTTACCTTCAGCCACCAGCTTCCGCAGCGCCAGTCCCAGCGCCACGTACCCGCCCGTGATGGCCGCGGTGCGCGTGCCGCCGTCGGCCTGCAGCACGTCGCAGTCCACCCAGAGAGTGCGTGTGCCGAGTTTCTCGAGGTCAATCGCCGTCCGCATCGCCCGCCCGATCAACCGCTGGATCTCCTGCGAGCGCCCCTCGATCTTGCCCTTGGTGATCTCGCGCGCTTTGCGCTGCAGCGTCGAGTAGGGGAGCATCGAATATTCCGCGGTGATCCAGCCCCCGGTGACCCCTTGCTCCTTCATCCATCTCGGCACCAGCTCCTCGATTGTCACGCCGCAAATCACGCGCGTGTTGCCCCACTCGATCAGCGTCGAGCCGGCGGCGTAGGGCGCCACGTTATTCTGGAAACGCACGGGGCGCAGTTGCGCCGGCATGCGGCCATCCGGCCGGAGATTGGGAGTCACGGGTGTTGATTCAGGCTGCGCCATAAACGGGCGGGATGATAGGCCGGCTATCCCTGCCCGGCAACGACCAAAATCAGGCGCCAGTCGCAGCTTGACTCCGTGATCCGGCACGGTACCCTAAGAAACGTGAGCAGCACCAACAACCGGCCTTGCTGTCCCGGCGCAATTACGCCATTAGCGTTGCGCGCGGCAAGACCCGGCTGCCATTCCTAACCGAGAGCAAGACATGAAACCGAGACTACTGGTAACCATCCTCTCTGTGCTGGCGCTCCTGTGGAGCACCTCCACCCCGGCCTTCGCTTCCGGAGATACCGACGCCACGTCCGTCGTCGTTGATGTGGTGGCAGCGCGTCCGGTCACCTTCGCCCTGACTATCGTCGGGACGGCGCTTTTTGTGGTGAGTCTGCCCGTCGCCGCCACCTCCGGTGGCCTGAACAAGGCGGCGAAGACCTTGGTCGTGGCGCCAGCGAAAGACACCTTCACCCGGCCTTTGGGGGACTTTGAGGGCTTCCTGGACTACTGACTGCTGACGGGCCCACCCCGGCAGCCCGCTCCAATCCCGTCCGCGATCGCCGATCATTTCTGCGACAGCTCGATCGAGGCGAAGATATCCTCGAGGCTGTTCAGGGGCTCCGCCTTCTTCGGATTCAGCGTCTGGCGCAGGTAGTTGACGGCGTCGGGGATGGTCTTGATCGAACGGGGCAGCGTGGCGCCGCTCGCGTTGGCGTGGCCGCCGCCCTGGAGTTTCTCGGCGATCTTGAGCGCCTCTCCGTTGCGGCTGCGCAGGCTCGCGACCACCACCCCGTTCGCGCGGCGGAACAACGTGAGCAGCACGGGATACTTCGTCGCTCCCTGCTCCAGGAGCTGGTGGACGATCAGGTTGTTGTTCCCGATCACCGTATCCACGAAACCCACCTGGGGCGTGATTTCAGTGACGTTCTCCCGGCTCCACGCCAGGCCCAGCGGGTTCTCGATCCGGCGTTTGATTTCCATCACCTGGAGCAGCGGATTATCCAGGAGCAGCTCGATCTTCCCGCCGATGAGCGTGTGCAGGTTCCAGAACTGGTAAATCTTCACCAGGTTCGCGTAGTCGCTCGCCAGCATGAAGTCGGGATCGTCCTCCAGGAACAGGTCGGCGACGTTGTTCAGATGCACGAGCCGGTCCAGCGCCGGTGAGCCGAGGCCCTCTTGCTGGCACAGCTCGTAGCAGATCAGCCCGGCCGACTTGTTCAGGTCGTGGATGAACACCGCGTTCTTGGGCGGGGTCTCGACGGCGTGATGGTCAATGATGACCCAATTCGGCCGGTCCAGGCGCGGCTCAAAGGTCAGGTCGGCGATCCAGCCCGATTTCTCGCGCAGCTCGCGCTGCCGCCAATGGTGGTTGTACTGATAGGCCTCCAGCCGGACCTCGGCATTGAACAGCTTTTGCGCCAGTCGCTGCAACAGGACGCCGGATACCAGCCCGTCGAGGTCGCTCTCGTGAGTGATGATCACTTCCGGCCTGGGCAAGGACTTCGTCATTGCGCATACAGTAACGGACACCCGCGCGGCTGGCCAGCGGGGAATTTGGCTCAGGACTGCATCAAGCTCGCAGTAAAGAGCTTGTGAGGTAGGGGCGCCTCGCCGAGGCGGCCGCACCGGCCCAAACGCGCACGCTTCGGCGAAACGTCCCCGTTGGGTGAAATCGGGAGATGGATACAGCCCTGGGAATGGGCTGACCTCGCTCGGAAATATCTGGCCTGCCCCTGCCATTCCGCTATTGTTCCGCGAGTTGCCGGCCCGACGAGCGCAACAGCAGTCCGGGGCCGGCAAAGAGTTCAGAGCAACAGACATTATGACTATACCCTTTCGCGTAAATCTGAAGGACCAGGTCGCCGTCGTCACTGGCGGCGGCGGCATCCTGTGCAGCGTGATGGCCGACGCTTTGGCCCAGTGCGGCGCCAAAGTCGCCATCCTCGACCTCAAGCCGGACTTGGCGCAAAAGGCCGCCGACGGCATTGTCCAAGCGGGCGGCGTCGCCAAGGGCTTTGCCTGCAACGTGCTGGAGAAGGCCAGCATCGAGCAGGCCCACGAGCACATCAAAGCCGCGTTTGGCCCCGTGGACATCCTCATCAACGGCGCCGGCGGCAATCACCCCAAGGGCACCACCTCGAAGGAGTTCCTCGTCGCTGAAGACCTCACCGCGAAGAAAGAGGGCGTGGTGACGTTCTATGATCTGACGGTCGAGGGCATCCAGTTCGTGTTCAACCTGAACTTCCTCGGCACGTTCCTGCCCACCCAGGTCTTCAGCCAGGACATGGTCCGGAAGGGCCGCGGCAAGATCATCAACATCTCCTCGATGAACGCCTTCAAGCCGCTGACCAAGATTCCAGCTTACAGCGCCGCCAAGGCGGGCGTCAGCAACTTCACCCAATGGCTGGCCGTGCATTTCTCGAAGGCCGGCGTGCGCGTCAACGCCATCGCCCCGGGCTTCTTCCTCACCGACCAGAACCGCAGCCTCCTAACCCAGCCCGATGGCTCACTGACGCCGCGCGGCAACACCATCACCGCCCACACCCCGCAAGGGCACTTCGGGAAACCGGAAGACCTGGTCGGCACGCTGCTGTGGCTGCTCAGCGAGGACGGCTCGGGCTTTGTCACCGGCCAGGTCATTGCGGTGGATGGCGGCTTCAGCGCCTTCAGCGGCGTTTGAGCGCCGGGGTGATACGTGAAGCGTGAAACGTGAACTCCCGTATCGCGCGTTACGTTTCGCGTTTCACGTTTCACGCTGACTGGATTATTGGCAGGCATTGCGCCATACTCTCAACAACAGCAAATACGAGACATGGCGACATACTTTGCACGCGGTGGAGCAAGGGACGAAATCAACACGGCTGAGAAGCGCGAGGCGCTGGCGCAGGCGCTCAAAGCCATTGGCCGTCCCTTGCGCAAGGTGCTGGTCCTGCCGCCCGACCATACCCGGCTCAACTCGGATGCCGGCGAGCTGACCCGCCTGCTCTACGAGCTGCTCAGCCCTAAAACCGAGGTGGACATCATGCCCGCCCTCGGCACGCATTCGCCCATGACCGAGGCCCAGTTGCGCATGATGTTCGGCGAGAGCATCCCGCTGTCCCGTTTCAAGGTGCACGATTGGCGCAACGGCATCCGCCAGCGTCGGCGAGGTGCCCGGCAACCTGGTTCGCGAATGGTCGGGGGGCTTGGTGGATTACAGCGTGCAGCATCGAGGTCAACCAGCTCTTGTTCGCCGGTTACGACCTCATCCTTTCGGTTGGCCAGATCGTGCCCCACGAAGTGGTCGGGCATGGCCAACTACACCAAGAACATCGTCGTGGGCGCCGGCGGCTCGGACATCATCAACAAGTCCCACTTCCTCGGCGCCGCCTATGGCATGGAGCGCATGATGGGCCGCATCGAAACCCCCGTGCGCCGCCTCTTCAACCACGCCGTCGAGACGTTCCTGCGCGACCTGCCCATCGCCTACGTCCTCACCGTCATGGAGAAGAACCAGGCCGGCAGCGGCATGATCATGCGCGGGCTCTACGTCGGCGACGACATGGAAACCTTCACGCTCGGCGCGCGCCTCTCGCAGAAGGTCAACCTCGACCTGCTCGACCAGCCGCTCAAGAAGGTCGTCGTCTATCTCGACCCGCACGAGTTCAAGAGCACTTGGCTCGGCAACAAGGCCGTCTATCGCACCCGCATGGCCATGGCCGACGGCGGCGAACTCATCATCCTCGCTCCCGGCCTGAAGGAGTTCGGCGAGGACGCCGAGATTGACCGGCTCATTCGCAAGTACGGCTATCGCGGCACCCCGGCGACCTTGGCTGCGGTTAAGGCCAACGCCGAGCTGCGCAATAACCTCAGCGCCGCCGCCCATCTCATCCACGGCTCCAGCGAAGGCCGCTTCCGCATCACCTACTGTCCCGGACCGCAGCATGAGCCAGGAGGCAATCCGCTCGGTCGGTTTCGAGCCGGGCGATCTCGATGCCGCCCTCAAGCGCTACCACCCCGACCAGCTCAAAGACGGCCCCAACCGCCTCCCCGACGGCGAGGAGATCTTCTACATCAGCAACCCCGCCCTCGGCCTCTGGGCGCTCAAGAGCCAGTTTGACCCCTCCTGCCAACCGGCCTCGCAGTGTAGCAGACGGTCGGCTAATCGCATGCGAGACTCCCACCGCTGGTGCGACCTGCACGCGGCCCTCGCCGACATGCAGCGCAGAATTGTCTCTTCAAGTCCGCCCATTCCCCGCCAACATCCGCCTCCGCTTTCGAACGCGGATACTGAATACTGGATGAATACTGGATCCTGAATACTGGATAGTGGTTTCTGTCTCCTCTCTCCCGTGTTCTGCTGAAACATGAAACGAACGCATCATTGCAACGAACTGCGCCCGGCGCACATCGGCCAAATGGTAACCCTCGACGGCTGGGTCCATTCCCGGCGCGACCTCGGCGGGCTGATCTTCATTGACGTGCGCGACCGCGAAGGGCGCACGCAGACGGTCTTTGACCCGTCCGACCTGCCCGAAGGACCTCTTCGAGCAGGCCGCCGCGCTGCGCAGCGAATGCGTGGTCCGCATCACCGGCAAAGTCCGGCAGCGCCCCGACGGCACCAACAATCCGAAGATCCCCACCGGCGAGGTCGAGGTCATGGCCAAGGCGCTGGAGGTGCTGAACTGTCGCCGACGTGCTGCCGTTCCCGGTGGACGATCCCGAGGTGGCCAGCAAGGTGAACGAGGAACTGCGGCTCAAGTATCGCTACCTGGATTTGCGCCGGCCGGAGATGGCCCGCAACCTGCGCCTGCGCAGCAAGGTGGCCACCGCCACCCGGATCTTCATGGACGAGCAGGGCTTCCTGGAAGTCGAGACGCCGATCCTCTTCAAGAGCACGCCCGAAGGCGCGCGCGAGTTCCTCGTGCCGAACCGCCGCGAGCCGGGGACGTTCTACGCCCTGCCCCAGTCGCCCCAGCAGTTCAAGCAGATCCTCATGGTCGCCGGCGTCGAGCGCTACTACCAGATCGCCCGCTGCTTCCGCGACGAGGACCAGCGCGCCGACCGCCAGCTCGAGTTCACCCAGATTGACATCGAGATGTCCTTCATCGAGCGCGAGGACATCTACCAGCCTGATCGAAGGGCTTGCTGAAGCGCATCTGGAAGACCGCGCTGAACATTGACATGCCCGACGCCCTTCAAGCGGCTCTCCTTCGAGGAAGCCCTCAACCGCTACGGCATCGACAAGCCCGACACGCGCTTCGGCATGGAGCTGGTGGATTTCACCGAGGAGTTCCGCGGCAGCAAGTTCAAGATCTTCAGCGGCGCGGTCGCCAACCAGGGCGTCGTCAAGGCCATCAACGCCAAGGGCCTGGCCTGCGTCACCCAGGGCCAGATGGATACGATGACCGAATACGCCAAGAGCTTCGGCGCCAAGGGCCTGGCCTACATCAAGGTCGAAGGCGGCGAGTGGAAGTCGCCCATCGTGCGGTTCTTCAGCGACGCGGAGAAGGCGGCGCTGACCAGCAAGCTGGCCATCGAGGAAGGCGACCTGATCCTGTTCGCCGCCGACCAGTGGCTGACCGCCTGCGAAATCCTCGGCAAGATTCGCCTCTACTGCGCCGAGGTGCTCAAAGGCCAGGGAAAGCTCGTTATCCCGGCCGACCGGTTCGACTTCCTCTGGGTGGTGGACTTCCCGCTGCTCAGCTTCGACAAGGAGCAGAACCGCTGGTATTCCAGCCATCATCCGTTCACCGCGCCGGTCGCCGAGGACATCCCGATGCTCAAGACCGACCCCAAGAAGGTGCGCGGCCAGCACTACGACGTCGTGGTGAACGGCGTCGAGCTGGGCGGCGGCTCAATCCGTATCCATCAGCCGGACGTGCAGAAGACCGTGTTCGAGGACGTGCTGCAGATTCCGCCGGACGAGACGAAGCTGCGCTTCGGCTACATGCTGGAGGCGTTCCGTTATGGCGCCCCGCCGCACGGCGGCATCGCCCTGGGCTTCGACCGCCTCATCGCGATCCTCTGCGGCACGCCCAGCATCCGGGACGTGATTGCTTTCCCGAAGACCGCCAAAGGCACCTGTCTCATGACTGAGTCGCCCACGCCCGTTTCGCCCCGCCAACTGCGCGATCTCTACCTCGAAGTCAAGGCGGCGAAGAAAGAGTAGATCGAGGTCTTAGCTCGAGCGCAGAGCGATGGTCCTCCAGATGAGCGACGTGTTGTTCGTGATGAGCCCGTCCACGCCCATATCGAGCAGCTTGTTGGCCAGTTCCGGGTCGTTGATCGTATAGACCCACACCTTCAGGCCACGTTGATGGGCGAGCTGAATTGCCTCCTTTGTAAGCTTGTCGCTCCACACGACGACCCGGGCGCCGGTCGTGCTCAACTCATCCAGCCACTTGGCGCTCAGCCCCTTGGGAATGCCCGAGGGCTTCTTGCCGTCCGACAGTAACTTGGGCGGCCCGAGCGCCCCGAGCACCTGGTCCGGTTCCTGCTCGTGAAACGCGCGCAGATACTCCCAGTCGAACGACTGCACGATCACCTTGTTGACCAGCCCCTTCTCCCGCAGCAGTTTGACGCAATCGGCCGCTGCGCCCGCCTTGCGCTCGATCAGCGTGACGCCTCCCGCTCGAATCGTATCCAGCGCCTCCGCCAGCAGGGGCATGCGCGTCCCGGCATACTTCGGATCGAACCACCTGCCGGCGTCGAGGCTCTGAATCTCCGCGGCCGTCTTCGACTCCACCTTGATCTTCTTCCCGGCCCACCGGTTCGTCGCGTCCGTGGTGCGGTCCAGGTCGGCGTCGTGGATCACGATCAGCTTGCCGTCCTTGGTATGGTGGTAGTCCAGTTCCACCAAATCGGCGCCGGCCGCCATCGCCAATTTGAACGACGGCAGCGTGTTCTCCGGCGCAAACTGGCAGTAGCCCCGATGGGCGATCACCAGCGGCCGTGGGCTGGCCACAAGCTTCAGCGCGGGCAAATTCGGTTCGGCGGCGTTCATGTCCAGGGCACCCAGGACCAGGCTAATGACGAAACCGGCTTTCGCAAAGCCGTTCCGAGAGGGTTGGTGTGTCATTCGTACACAGACAAGCTGGGGCACCTTGGCTCCGGCGGCAAGCGCAAACCGACCTGCAGAAAGTTGTAACCAAGCGCCCCCATTTCGCGTATCCTCCTTCGAAGGGTGAGACCAGCGTGGCTCGCCGCAGACAAACAACAGAAATATCAATACAGATGAACATGAACTTCTTGAAACCGACCCTATGCGCCTGCGGCCTCATCGTCGCCACCGTGACCGCCCTGTCCGCCCCCCTTCACCGAGCCGATGTCGCGGCCGATCCGACCTGGGTGATGCATGTTGATTGTGACAGTCTGCGCCCGACTACCATTGGCCAGTTCCTGCTGGCGGAGATGGAGAAGCCGGAAGCGCAGGCCAAGTTCGCCGCCTTCCAGACCATCTTCAACTTTGACCCGCGCAAGCAAATGCACGGGCTGACGCTCTACAGCACCGGCAAGGCCCCCGAGGATGGCGTGCTGCTGGTCTATGCGGATTTCGATCCGGAGCGGCTCGTTACGTTGGCCAAGGCGGCAAAGGATTACGCGAGCACCACCTACAAACAGCACACCATTCACAACTGGATTGACGACAAGAAGAAGTCCAGGAACGGGGTCAAGCCGCGCGTCTATGCCGCCATCCAGGGCGGGCGGATTGTTATCTTTGCCCAGCAGGAAGCGCGCGTGGCGCAGGCCCTCGATGTGCTCAACCGCGCGGTGCCGAACCTGGCCGGCAGCACCGTGTTTCCGCAGTTGGGCGCCAGTGGCAGCGCCAGCTTCATCCAGGCCGCCGCCCGTAAAATGGATATTCCTGACTCGGCCCCCAACGCCGCCATGCTGAAGCTGGCGAAGATGGCACGGCTGGAAATTGGCGAGGCGCAGGGTCAGTTGAAGGCGGCATTGAACCTGCAGGCCGACGATGAGGAGGTGGCGAAGCAGATGGTGTCGGTCGGTCAAGGACTGCTGGCCCTGATGAAGCTCCAGAAGGACAACCCGGGCTCGGTCAAGCTGGCTGAGGCCCTCTCGCTCAAGCAGGATGGCGCCGGTGTGGTGGCTGCACTAGCCGTCCCCACCGCTGATGCCATCGAACTCATGAAGGCCGACGCCGCCAGGAAAGCGGAGAAGAAGGCAAAGGCCGAGAACGAGTGAACCACGGGAACCCGCCTGGCGAGTGGCCTCTGACTTCCAGAGACTTTCCGATGAGGACCTGGCCCGGGAAACCCAGGCCGGCTCGCTGGCCGCTTTCGAGGAATTGGTCTATCGTTACCAGCAGCGCATTTACGCCTTCGTCATCCAGTGCTGCCGCAATAGCGCCGATGCCCGGGAGTTGACGCAGGACACATTCGTGCGAGCCTTTCAGGCCATCGCGCAGTTCGATCCCCGGCGCGGTCTTGCTCCCTGGCTGTTTACCATCGCCCGTCGGAAGTGCGTTGACCACCACCGGGCGGCGCCGCCTGCGATGGCCGAGGAACCGATGCCCGACCTGTCGGACCTGGTTGACCCGTCGGAATTGCTGGCGAGGCGGGAGGAGCGAGAGAGCCTATGGCAGATTGCGCGCCGGCGCCTGCCCGAGGCACAATTCCAGGCTCTCTGGCTGAGATACGCCGACGACATGAGTGTGGCGGGCATCGCGCGGGTGCTTGGCAAGACCCAAACCCACGTCAAAGTACTGCTGTTCCGGGCACGCAATGCGCTGGGCCGCGAACTCAAAGCGGCGCAAGTGTCCGGGGGGCCGACCGAGCCGGCGAGGATTAGCCTCGGACATCCTAACCCGTGGAAACCGGGTGAGCCTGCCGAAGACTCCTCTCCCGCCCTGGAGGGCCCCCGCTCCCCCTCCAAGGGGGAGAGGGTGCTCACGTCAACTCCCTGTTCCACTCTAATCCAGGCTTGCGGCTCAGGAGCTCGGAGCCGGGGCCGCGTCGTTGAGTTTCCCGGCGCCGTTGCAGGTGTCGGACCTGGCTCCGGGAAGAAAGGACTCCTATGAAGTTATGGTTCGCCAAGGCGAGAATCTCCGCTGCGCTCGATGCGGGCAAGAGGCCGTCAGCATGGTTGCGGCGGAGGGTAAGCAACTCGCAAGAGCTGCGCGGCTTTGAACAAGACTTGATGGCGCTGGACCGTGCTTTACGGCAGCCGGCGCCGGAACCGGAGGTGCCTGCTTCGCTCCATCGTTCGATCATGCAGGCCGTTCAGGCGGCTGATCGGCCCGTCCGAGCAGGGCGTCAACTGCTTTGGCTACGCTGGGCGCCGTTGCCCGCCCTCGCTGCGATCGTTCTGCTTGCGGTGTGGTGGGGCCTGCATAGCCCGGTGCGACAGTCGGCGCCAGACACGCAGTCCCTGGCCGCCGCCACCGCCGCTCTCGAGATGAGTGGCCAACTCGCCCGGGCTGTGCCATCGGCAATGGTCGCCCCGCTCTCCGGCGAATTGGAGCGCCTCAACCGGGACCTGGACAACACCGCTCAGTTTCTGCTGGCCAGCCTCCCCTGAGTTGTCTCCGACGAGCTCGCCTTGGCGCCTCAAATCAATGACTGCAACGGACTGGAAACCGACCTCCCTCTTCGATACGTTCCACGGCTGTGAATACCGAACTCACATCAGCAAAGTGCCGGCTCTGCAGTCGGATACTCGGCAAACGTCAAATGACCAATCATCTCAAGGCCTGCTGGAAACAGCACCCTATCGCCGCGCCCGGGAAAGCGACTCGACACTGGTTTCATCTGGTCGTGGAAGCCCGTTATGCGCCTGATTACTGGATGCACTTGCAAGCACCCGCCAACTGCACCTTCGGCGACCTCGATGCGCTCCTCCGTGTCGTCTGGCTGGAATGTTGCGGTCACCTGAGCGCCTTCGAGTTTCCAGTCAAACGAAAGCTGCCTCGGGGTGCCACACCGCGCGATACGGCTGCGATGGTCGAGGCGCTGGTCCAAGAGGCCCGACGGTCGGCCTCGGATGATGATGCCTCCGACGACGCACTCATGGACGAGCCCTTGGCCAGCAGGCTCCAGCCCGGCGTGGCGTTTTCTCACCAATACGATTTCGGCACCACTACGGACTGGCACTGCGTGTCGCCGGCGAATACCCCACGCCCGCGCTTCCAGGCGGCCTCAAGCTCCTGGCCCGCAACGAACCGCCCGCCATCCCGTGCTCCGTCTGCGCCAAACCAGCCACGCGACTCTGCCAGCAATGCGACGACTATGGCGGCGCCGCGTTCTGCGATGCTTGCGCCGCCCAGCACGACTGCAATGAGGAAGGGCTTGTGCCCCTGATCAACTCTCCCCGAACCGGCGTCTGCGGCTATACTGGCCCTTCCGTCGAGCCTTGAGTTGTTTCCTCGCTCGCGCGGTCAGTTAGTCGCCGGGCCAGCTCCTCTCGGAAAAGCTGGTAGTGGCGGCGCAGACGGAGCCGATACGGCTCGTCCAGGACAACGCGCCGGAACAGGTCCAGGAAGTCCTCGGCGAACTCAGGTTGCTCGTTCAGGGGGTCCAGCTCGCCGCGAACCGTGCCCCGGGCGTCATTTGGCGCCCACGGCATCCGCTTCCGGTAGAACGACTCCTCTTCCCACCCGTAGCCGATACTGGCGAGGACTCTGCCGGGTTGGCCCTTGGCAATCACCTGGAACAACACGCGCCGGCAATCGCACTTGAGGTCGTCGCAGTAGAATTCGAGATAAGCGTATTCGTCGGCGGGCAACGCCGACTCCGCCGCCGCGTCCGGTGCGCGGCCAAGATGCACACAGCGCACCTCACGCTGGGCCAGCTCGGGCAGCACAGAATGAAAGGGGATCACGGCAAACCAGTCTAATCAAAAGACCTCAGGCAAGGCCAAAGGGTCCTCACTGTGGACACAAGATCATCAGAGTCGAAGTGCGCGAATCAGTTGCACCGGCGTCACGATGCTCCCAAGTGTGGGGCAAAGAAACATTCATGCCGGCAAAGTAAGTTGATGGCATTAAATATCAACAGAAGATACTGCGCAGGGAACACCACAATCTCATATCATATATCCGTGAACTCAACGGAGGGTTTCCACCTGGATACGTTTCGGGTCGTTCACGCCGAGCTGGAGCAGGGCCGCGTTGCTGTAGAGCTTGAGATTGGGTTTCACCTTGGGGCCCCGGGTGGACTGGCGCTGACGGTCGAGTGTCTGGATGGACAGCACGTCGAGCGCGACCGGGTCGCGGCTGAAGCGAAGCTCGTTCAACGTGACGGAGTAGTGGAGGAGCCCGTGCTCGCCGCCTTCATACTGGCAGATCAAGGCGTCGGTGAGGTTGAACACCACGCGGTCGTTGAGCGCCGGCAAGCCGTAGATTTCGGGGATGGCCGTGGCTAGAGTCTCGGGGCTCGATTCGAAGCGGTTGAGGTTATCCACGCTGCCGGTGGCCAGGCTGTAGAGGTTGCCGGAGACGCCGGCCTCGTCGTGGTTGAGGAGCGGCGTGACGTTGATGAGCTTGGTGATCTCGCGACTGACGAGCTTGGAGACGAACGACTTGCGCCCGACGCCGTTGCCTTGCTTGCCGAATTCCAGGTCGCCCCAGACGAGGTTGCCGAGGATCGGGCTGTCGGGCTCGTAGAACGTTTTCTCGTCCCAACCGGCCTGGGTGCTGCCGGCCACGCGGATGCTGTAGCGGCCGGAGAGTTCGGCGAAGCCGGCGAGCCGCAGGTCGGTGATCTGGCGGTCCCACACGATGATCTGTTTGGGCGGCAAACCCGCGGCGAGCAACCCCTCGACCACCGCCGCCACCACCGCCGGGCGGGTGCCGCTGTTCGGGCCGGGCGCGGAGAAGACCTTGATGCCGACCACGTCCTGGGTGGCGACCAGGCTGCGCCAGGCAGTCGGAACCGTGGGCTTGCGGGTCAAGTTGGTGATCGCCCGATCCACCATTAGCCGGACGCGCTCCAGGCGGGGGCGGAAGGCGTCGGTCGCAGCCGAGTCGCGCACGATCACCACGTAGGCGCTCGGGCCGCGGCTGCCAGAGGAGGTGCCGGGAGTCAGAAGATCTGACGCCTGCGCCGACGGCGTGCAAGAACGGCCGCAGCAGGCTGCCAGCACCGCGAGCAGCAACCCGGCGCGAGGCCGATGTGCGGCGGCCGATACCGGGAATAAGCCGCCGCTGAATAGTGCGTTTCTTGACACTTCGAGGAGCGGATGTTACCACCCGCGTTGATGCTGACCATCAAAAACCGGGCCGGATGGGGTCGTGCCAGCGCCTCTGGGCACTGCCACTGTAGCGCAGAGTTGCACTCTGCTGTTCCGCGGATTTGCAATCCGCCGGGCCTGACAAGGTCGCATCGCAGACTCAGTTGGGATGCGCTGCCGAATGCAACTCAGCGAAACAGCAGATTGCGAATCTGCGCCACACGACTTGCTCGCCGACACTGGTCTGGTGGCAGTGTCGAGATGCGCCGGATTCGTGGCGGGCGACCCGAGCACAGAGCCTTCGGCCTCGCTCGCCTTTCGGTCCTCATTCTCTGCCTGGTGCTCCTGGTCGGCTGCACGCCCTCCGGGCCGCGTGCCTTGGTGGAAGGCAAGCGGCTGATTGACGCGGGGCATTACCCACAGGCCGTCCAGAAGCTCAAGACGGCTACCGCGCTGCTCGGCAGCACCAACGCGCTAGCCTGGGCCTATCTGGGCTTGGCTTACCAACACGACGGCAAGGCGGCGGAGGCCGAGTGGGCGTACCGGCGCGCGCTGGACCTGAACCGCGATTTGAGCGAGGTGCGGTTCAATCTCGGTTGCCTGCGGTTGGCGCAGAACAAGCTCGAAGCGGCCAAAGCCGATTTTACAGCCTACACCTTGCGCCGGCGCAACGCGGCCGAGGGATTCGTTAAGCTGGGTACCGCGCAGTTGCGGTCGCGCGAGCTGAGCGCGGCGGAACAGAGTTTCAGCGAAGCGCTCCGGCTCAGGCCGCAAGACCCGGAGGCCTTGAACGGGCTGGGCCTGGCGCGGCTGCAGCGCGGCCGCGCCTCGGAAGCGGCGCAGTGCTTCGAGAGCGCGCTAAAACAGGACCCCGACTATCGGCCCGCCCTGTTGAACCTGGCGATCGTGGCACACCAGTATCTAAAGGACCGGCCATTGGCGCTGCAGAAGTATCGCGACTACCTGGCTGTGAAGCCAACGCCCGCCGACGCCGAAGCCCTGGCCGCGACCGTGCGGCAGCTTGAGTTGGAACTCAACCCGCCTGCCCGGTATCCCCCAACCAACGCGGTGGGCCAGCTTAATACTAAGGCAACCTCCGCCAAGCCGCTGGCGGCTGCCCCGCCCAAGCCGCCCGCGACGAACGTGACCCGACTGGCCAGCGCGCCAAAGCCAGAGTCCGCCGTGGTCGCGGCTAAACCGCCTGTAACCAACACGCCGAAACCTGAAGGCGCAGCCACTGTGCTCAAGCCCGTTGGAACCAATGCTCCCAAACCGGCCGCAACCAATGTGCCCAAGCCGCCGCCGCCGGCGGGTCCTCCGACTGCGGTCGTCGACGCGCCGAAGCCGCCCGCAGAGTCGGTGCCGCAGCGGGAGCCGGACCTCCCGAAAGCCTCGGCAGCCGAGCCTTTGATCAGCACCTCATCGGTGCCGGTGAGTGCCGCCGGGCCGAAAACCGCCAAACGCGGGTTCCTCGAGCGAGTCAATCCCCTCAACCTGTTCCGCAGCGCAGAGAAAACACCTGTGCAGCCAACGCCACTCAGTGCTCCGGCACGCCCGGCTTCAGGCGAACCCGCCAAGACCGCCGGCTCTGGGGCAGAGTTGGCCGTAATCCCTCCCCCGACGCCTGTGCCGAAAGGGCCGTCTGGCCGCTACGCCTATAGATCCCCGGCGTCACCCACGCCTGGAGACCGGCCCGAGGCCGAACGGTCGTTCGCCCTGGGCGTGCGGGCGCAACAGGCGCATCGCCTGGCTGAAGCCATCCAGGCCTACCGCGCCGCGGTGCGACAGGACCCCAGCCTCTTCGAGGCGCATTACAACCTCGGCCTGGTCGCGACCGAAGCCGGCAATTTGTCGCTGGCGCTGGCATCCTATGAAAACGCCTTGGCCATTCAGCCAAGATCGCTCGATGCGCGCTACAATCTCGCCCTGGTGCTCAAGGAGGCAAACTGCCTGGCTGACGCCGTTAATGAGTTGGAGAAGGTGCTGGTCAGCTATCCGAATGAAACGCGGGCCCACCTGGCGCTGGGCAACCTTTACGCGCAGCAGTTTGGGCAGCCCGCCAAGGCCCGCCAGCATTACCTGAAGGTGATCGAGTTGGAACCGCGGCATCCCCAGGCAGGGCCGATTCGCTACTGGCTGGCGGCGAATCCGCCCTAGGCCGGGCGGGTCAGCGCCACGCCAGATATCTGCGTTTGAGTGCCTTTCTGGCACAGAACTGGCTGCCAATGTCCATAAATACTGCATCCCCTGCGGGGTGCGATTGACAGGACATGAGCATGAGCCTTGATCAACTGCCTATAAACCTATTCGATCTGGTCCTGCTGGTGGTGCTGACCGCCGGCATATTCCGAGGCCGCAAGCACGGAATGTCCGAGGAATTGCTGGGCCTCCTCACCTGGCTGGCAATCCTGTTCGGATGCGCGATAGCCTACCAGCCGGGCGCTGAGCTGATCCAGCAGTTCACCAACATGTTCAGCCGCCTGTCCTGTTATCTGATGGCTTATGTGACCGGAGCCCTGCTGATCGCCCTATTGTTCGTGGGCCTCAGGCGCGCCCTGGGCGGCAAACTGCTGGGGAGCGACCTTTTTGGACGCTCGGAGTACTATTTGGGCATGGGGTCCGGGCTGGTGCGGTTTAGCTGCATGCTGCTGGCAGCGCTGGCGCTCTTGAATGCCCGCTACTTCACCCCGACCGAGGTCAGGGCGATGGAGAAGTTCCAGGATGATGTCTATGGCAGCAACTTCTTCCCCACGTTGCACTCCCTGCAGAGGACGGTATTCGACAAATCCCTCACCGGTGCATGGATCAAAGAGAACCTTGGCTTCCTGCTCATCAAACCGACCGAGCCAGAGAACAAGCAATTCCATCAGAAGGAATACGTTCTCCCTGGAGCCAAGTGATTCCCGGCGACGGAGGTCGGTCAAGTCCCGCCCAAACCTGAAGCCCGATGCCCGAATCAAGAGCCGCCGCCGGACAGAAGCCTGGCGGATGAGGCTTGGTTCGGCTCTCGGATTGGGGGCTTTGGATTTCAGAGCGCCAAGCCTCGGATCCGCTGCCACCGTACAGACTTTGGAGCAGCCCGGCAGCCCCCCGAAAACTGCAACCGAAAGCGCTTTACACCCCTGGCCGGAGGAACTACAATTGGCCGATTACATTGAATGAGGAATTGACAGGACGGACAGGAAAGTATGGAAGCGAAAGCGAAGACGATTGACGGTTTCAAGCTGCACGAGCGGGATACCGGCTCGGCGGATGTGCAGATCGCGCTGCTCACCCAGCGCATCAACCACCTGACCGAGCATTTACAGACGAACAAGAAGGACCACAGCTCCCGCCGCGGGCTGCTGATGATGGTGAGCCAGCGCCGCCGGTTGCTGGACTATCTCCAGACCATTGACGTGGCTCGTTACCAGGCCGTTACCAAGAAACTCAAGCTGCGCAAGTAGCGCGGCACCGGTCCGCCTCAGGCTTGCGACGGGCAGTCGCGCCCCGGAGGTGGTAGATTTGATCGGACCGGTAAACGCGAACAGTCCGGTCTGCCGCATTAACCATCGCGTAACAGAAAGCTCCTTTGCCCTGGGTAATTTCAATCAGTCCCGAATGGTTTCGGGATTCACTGAAGTTCCTCGGTGGCAAGGGAGGGGATAAACATTATGCCAGAAAAAGCCATTGCCCCCGTCGGGGACAAGCAGATCATTATTGAAACCGGGAAACTTGCCAAGCAAGCAGACGGCGCTGTCAGCGTCCAACTGGGCGAAACCATTGTCATCGTAGCCGCCGTCGCGGCCACCAAACCCAAAGAAGGCCAGGACTTCTTTCCTCTGACGGTGGATTACCGTGAGAAAGCCGCCGCGGCGGGCAAGTTTCCCGGCGGCTACTTCAAGCGCGAAGGCCGCCCGACGGAGAAGGAGATCCTCACCTGCCGGCTCATTGACCGGCCGATCCGGCCCCTTTTTCCCAAGGGCATGTATAACGAAGTCCAGGTCCAATGCATCGTGCTGAGCGCCGATGGCGAGAACGACCCGGATATGCTGGCGCTGGTCGGGGCCTCGGCGGCGCTGATGCTCAGCGACATCCCGTGGGCTGGTCCCATCGGGGCGGCCCGGGTCGGGCGCGTCGGCGGCCAGTTTGTCGCCAACCCCACCCACAGCCAGATGCTCGAAAGCGATCTGGACCTGGTCTATGTCGGCAACGAGTCGGACATGGTGATGTATGAAGGCTCCGCCAAGGAGATCAGCGATGCGGACTTCAACGCCGCGCTTAAGTTCGGTCAGGAGGCGATTCAGCCGGCGATTGCCGCGCAGAAGGAATTGGTCGCCCGCGTCGGTAAGCCCAAACGCAAGATCACGCTCAACGTCGTCCCCGACGAGATCCTCAAGGAAGCCAAGGCGCTGGCGGGCGACCGCATCGTCGCGGCCCTGCTGACGCCGGGCAAGCTCGACCGCGAAGGCGCCGTCGCGGCCATCACGGAAGAAATCGGCAAGAAGCTCGTCGAGAAGTTTGGCGCGGAGAAGGTCACCGAGTTCGTGCTCAAGGACGCCTTCTACTACATCCAGAAGGAATCGGTCCGCGGTCTCGTCATGAAGCAGGGCAAACGCCTGGATGGGCGCGATTTCGAAACCGTCCGCCCCATCGTCTGCGAAGTGGGCCTTCTGCCGCGGGCGCACGGCTCCGCGCTGTTCCAGCGCGGCGAGACGCAGGCGGTCACGCTCTGCACCCTGGGCACGGGCGAAGACGCCCAGGAGTTCGACTCCTACACCGGCGGCGCCACCGAGAAGAAATTCATCCTGCACTATAACTTCCCGAACTTCTCCGTCGGCGAAACCGGCCGCATCAGCGGTCCGGGCCGGCGGGAGATTGGCCACGGCGCATTGGCGGAGCGTTCGCTCGAACCGATGGTGCCGACCGCGACCTACCCCTATTCCATTCGCATCACCAGCGAGATCATGGAGTCCAACGGCTCCTCCTCGATGGCCTCCGTTTGCGGCGGCTGCCTGGCGCTGATGGATGCGGGCGTGCCGATGACCCGCCCGGTAGGCGGCGTCAGCATCGGCCTGTGCACCGAGCATGACGCCCAGGACAAGATCACGAGTTACAAGCTCCTGACTGACATCATCGGCTGGGAAGACGCGTTCTGCGACATGGACTGCAAGATTGCCGGCACCGAGAAGGGCATCACCGGCTTCCAGCTCGACCTCAAGCTGCCGGGCATCCCGCTCAGCCTGATGACCGAGACGGTGGAGAAGGCGCGCATCGCGCGGCTGCACGTGCTGGCCGAGATGGCCAAGACGCTGGCCGCCCCGCGCCCGGAAATCAGCAAGTATGCCCCGCGCATCCAGACGGTGAAGATCAACCCCGAGAAGATCGGCCTGCTCATCGGCCCCGGCGGCAAGAACATCAAGAAGCTGGTCGAGGAATCCGGCTGCGAAATCAACATTGACGACGACGGCACGGTCAACATTTACTCGGTCTCCGCCGAGGGGATGAAGATCGCCGTAGATGCTATTGCCGGCATGACCGCCGAAGCCGAGATCAACAAGATCTACCGCGGCAAAGTCGTCACCATCAAAGAGTTTGGCGCGTTCGTCGAGTTCCTGCCGGGCAAAGACGGCCTGGTGCACATCAGCGAGCTGGCCAACTTCCGAGTCAAGCAGGTCGAGGACATCGTCAAGATGGGCGATGAGATCTGGGTCAAGTGCCTGGGCGTGGACGAAAAAGGCCGCGTGCGTCTCTCACGCCGGGCGGCAATGGCCGAGCGCGATCAGCAAATGGGTGGCGCCCCGGCCGAGGGCGCTCCGGCGGGCGAGGCCGGCCCGCCGGCTGAAGGCGGCGACCAGGGCGAGCGTCGCGACGGTGGCGAGCATCGGGGAGAACACGGCGAGCACCACGGGGACCGCGGCGGGCGTAGGGGCGACCGCGGGCCACGCCGCGACCGTGGTGGAGGTCGGCCCGGTCGGAGATAATTCCCTCTCGAGACCTCTCGCACGAATGGAGCGCGGACATTCTTGTCCGCCTCCAGATCAATGCACACCCCTTTTCCTGATAGCGACAAGGAGGCCAGCGTGAGGATGCGGCGGCGACAAGATGAGAGGACGAAAGAGCTACTTTGAACCGACCTCGAAACCAGCTATGCGCTCTGGCCCTGCTCCCGTGGCATGACTGTAAGTTCTCCGGCCCCTCAGGTGGCCCGCCCGAGGTTTCCAGGGGCATTGACCGGCAGGAACAGTTGCGATCCGCCGGATCACTCGTCTTCCATCATCGGCTGCCCCCTTGTCTCCGGCGCGCGCAGCAGCACCAGCAGGCCCAGCAGGTAAATCCCCGCCAGGGTAACCGCGCCAACGCGGAAAGGGTCGGCCACGCCGAGTTGCCGGAAGCCGTCGCGGATCGAGTTGCCCAGTATCATCACGACGGCGGCGGAGAGGCGGGCGACGTTATAGCCGAACGCCGTGCCCGTTGAGCGCAGCCGCGTGGGGAAGATTTCCGGGAAGTAGATCACGAAGCCGCCCATCACGCCGATGGTGAAGAAGCCCACCAGCGGCAACAACACGTAAGCCTGCCATTTAGATTGGAGTGTGAGAAACGCCAGCGCGATGGAAAGGAACCCGCCCAGAAACACCGCCGTGAAGCTCACCCGCCGCCGGATGTGATTGGCCAGCACCGTCAGGGTGAGGATGCCCAGGAAGCCCCCGACGTCTTGCAGCAGCGTGGCCGTGGCTTTAACGCGGCCGATCTCCTGGGCGATGTCCGCGGGCAGTGTCTGGCCGCGCAGATTCTCGGGGGTGAGGGCGCTGCTGATGAGTTCGGGCGACCAGAACCCAACGCCCCAGACGCCGACGATACCCGCCGTTGCCATCCCGACGGCCACCAGCGTGTGCCGCCGCCAGCGTGCATGGCCGAACATGCTCCTCAAGTCGCCCATCTGGCGCGTCAGGTTCTCGCGGGCCAGCGCCCGCGCCGCTTTCCACTTGTCCGACTCCCGCAAGGTCGGGATCACAAAGACCGTCAGCAGTGCCGGCAGCGCGCCGACAAAGAATAAGAGCCGCCAGCCCGGCGCGGTCACGCCGAGCCAATCCAGCGTGTAAGTCTGCTCCGGCAGAAACAGCCAGCGCGACAGCACCGACCCTGACATGTTGCCGAGCACCGACAACGCGGAGAACAGCCCGAGGCAGAACGAGCGCGCGTGGTCGGGCATGGTCTCGGCGATGAGCGTCGCCGCCGCCGCGAATGCGCCGCCGATGCCGCTGCCCATCAGCAGCCGATACAGACAGAAGTCCCACCACGTCGTCGCCAGCCCGCACAGGCCGGTGAAGAGCGAGTAGAGCAGAATAGACGCGGCAAGGGTCTTGACGCGCCCCCAGCGGTCGCCCACCACACCGAAGAACAGACCCCCCAGCGCCCACCCGGCCATCGTGGCCGCCGTGGCCCAGGTGGCGTAATCCACCACGAGCCGGTCCGTTTGCGGTAAGTCGAGCAGTTGTGATAAGGCCGGAGACCGCGCGAGCATGAAGATGCGCTGGTCGGTGCAGTCAAACAGCCAGGCCAGTGCGCCAACGCAGAAGACCCACCAGTGATACGGCGTTAGGCCGTGATACCAGCGTAAATGGGGGGGCATACGTTAAAGGAGTTAACTGGGTTACATGAGTTACATGGTCCCGTTCCTGGAAAGTACACGGGTGCAAAGCCATGCCAGGCCGGAGTCTGGCTTGAAGAATTTGTGTTCATCTGGGTCCATCTGTGGTTCTTGTTTACATCGTTGCGGCTAAGAGGGGAAGCAGCGTTGCCAGATTTCCCCCGCCCGCTCAGGCGAGGGCACAACTGCGATTACCGCCAGCCCTGCTGCGGGCAGCTTGGTGAAGACCCAGTCAAGGTCACGCTCGGAGAGGTTGCCCCAGATGACCAGCGGCTTCTGGGCGAGGATCTTCGTGTGGACTGCATGTAGCGCCTCTGGGCTTGGACCGCCTTCGTCAATGTGCAGCTCCAGCGCAAGAATCGGCATGCGCAGATAAAAGTCCGTGGGCACGAACTTCGTCGGGTGCTGGTGCATGATGCAGCCGTCGAACGCCCGCGCGATGCGGTCATCGTGCTCGCGAATGAACTCGTCATACAGCGGCGGCGAGAGCAGCGCCGCGGCGTCCTCCTGGTGCCACACCGTGCCCGCCGGCGCCCAGAGGTTGTAGTAAAACGAGCCGAGCCCGCCGTGAAACGGCGGGATGCGCGCGAGTTGCAGCTTGCCGAACGCGATCCAGAAGTCCGTCAGCTTGCGACAGACCTGCTTCACCTCCTCGGGCCGTTCGATCATTGCCAGAATGAACTCCGTCCCACCATAAAGCGCCGACAGCAAATCCGATATGCCCCGCATCCGTGTTGTGCCGATCGGCCAGTGGCCCCGGCTCCGCTCCGCCATACGATCGAGGAATTCCACGGCCAGCCGCATCCAGGGCGAGTCCGCATCGAAGGCCGGAATCGAGTCTGGGCCCGCGAAGCGTGGCGGCCTTTGCGCATGAATCGAGCCCGTCGAATGGTCCGCAACGACCGGGCACCCCAGGGCCGCCTCCAACCAGGGAATACCCCAGAAGGCACTGGCGCTCCAGATGAAGTCCCCGCCACACGCCTCGTGCAAATCAAACAACCGGTCGCAGTCGTCCAGATAGGGCCCGACGGGAAAGTCCTCCGGCTTCAGCGGGCGGTTCGCCGGCAACGCCTCCGACGCCCGCCACCGCCGTAGCGGGTAGTCGCTGCCGACAAAGAAGCCGAGCAGCGGCCGCGCGTTCGTTCGTCGGTAAAAGCTCCGAAACCGTGCGACGCGTTCTTCGACCGGGATCTGCGGAGCCAAAGCCGCGTGCATATCCTATCGCCCGGCAGCCTTGAGCGACGCGCGCGCGCTTTGCTCCATGAAAACGTTGTCCAGCCCAAGCGCCAGCATCGTGTAGCCTTCATCGAGGGCCCGCCGGACGTTCTCCTCGTTAGGACGGATGATGTGCAGGCCCGCCGACTTTTTGTGGGCACGGCAGGCGGCGCGGTATTTCTCCAGCGCAGCCAACATCTGCGGCTGGTCGAGCTGCCCCGTAATGCCCATCGAGCCGCTCAGATCCAGCGGGCCGATGAACACGCCGTCCACACCTTCCACCCGCAGGACAGCGTCGAGGTTCGCGATGGCGTCCTTGTGCTCGATCTGCATGACCATCGCGATCTCGTCGTTGGCCGAGGCGATGTAGGAATCGAAGTCCGCGCCGTAAAGGTTCGCGCGCGAGTATCCGAACCCGCGCCCCCCGCGCGGTGGGTATTTGGCCTCGCGCACAGCCGCCTCCGCCTCAGCGGCGGTCTTGACCATCGGGATGATCAGCCCGCGGGCCCCCGCGTCGAGCGTGCGATGGATCCAGATCGGGTCGTTGAGCGGCAGCCGCGCAACGGGGACGCAGTCAAACCCGCCGAGGGCGCGGAAGATGGCTGCTGTCGTCTCCAGGTCAATAATCCCGTGCTCAAGATCCACGCAGGCCCAGTCAAAGCCCGCGCGCGCCATCACCTCGGCGCAGGCGGGATGGCCGATCTGGATCCAACTGCCCAGCGTGACCTCGCGTTCAAGCAGCGCGCGTCGCAATTTGTTCTTCATAGTTCAACTCCGTAGCCCAAGCTTCGCCAGCACCTGCCGGTTCAACAGGTCCATCTCGTCATACTTGCCAGTCTCGGCCAGTCGAATGTTCCGCAGCGCCCGCTCAGCCATACGGTTGCACGCTTCCCGCGTGCTGCTGCTGATGTGGGGCGTCATGATGACGTTTGGCAGAGTGCGCAAATCCTTTCCCGGCGCGGCTGGCTCGTAGGGCTCGCGTTCAAACACATCCAGCGCCGCGCCAGCAAGCCTTCCGCCCGCCACTGTGTCAAACAGCGCCACCTCGTCCACCAGCGCGCCCCGGGCAGTGTTCACGACCCAACATCCCGCAAGTAGCAAGCCCAGCCGCTCGCGGCTCAGGAAATGCCGAGTCTCGGGTACAGACGGAATATGCAGGCTAACAAAGTCCGCCCCGCTCACCGCTTCCGCGAAGTCCTTGACCACTGTGGAAAAACCAAACTCCTCTTGTATCCGCTTCGCGTCCAGGTCCGCGACCTCGCAGCCGACCACCTTCATTCCCAATCCTTGCGCCGCAATCTGCGCCACGCGCCGGCCAATCGCCCCGCAGCCGATGACCGCCAGCGTCTTGTCTTTCAACTCCGCCCCCATCCCCGGGGCCCATTCCCCCGCGCGCAGCCCAGCCGCCTGGGCCACCGTATGCCGCGCGGCGGCGAACAGCAGATTAATCGTGTGCTCCGCTACGGAATCATTGAGCGCGCCAGGCGTATTGGTGCATAACAACCCGTTAGCTGTCGCCTGCGCCTTGTCTACGCCGTCATGCCCGACCCCGAACCGGGCGATGACCCCACCCTTGTTCAGCGCCTGGTACAGCAGTCCGCTGTATCGCTCGACGCCGATAATGACGTGACGAATTCCCCGTGCACGGATGGCCCCCGCTAAAGCTGCTTCTTCCGCCGGCACGCAAATACAGTCGCAGTTCTCTGCTGCTGCACGGGCGAAGAGGGCTTCCGCCTTGCGGAATTCGAGTTCGGTTACGGCGACGCTTATCATGACTTCATCCTGAGGCTCGGCCAGCCCGGAAACTCTGGCTGCTCCTCCGGCGCAAGTCCAGTCCAGAACAGTGACGTGTGGCATTCGTAGGGGTTTCCCCTACAAAAGAAACGGGGATTGTCCACCTATGAATCTTGCTTCGGAGGATTAGTCTTGGTATGTTCCCAGCGACAAACCCAATGACGTCAGCAGAGACCAGCGCGCGTGAGACCGGAAAACCTCGGGCCTCCTCCCCTCTGCTGCCATGCCGGTGTTGGCGAACAGCGTTTCTTCTCCTTTTCAGCCTGAGTTCCGCCCTGCGCGCAGACGCAGCCTGCTCTTCAGCGCCGGCGGCGCTCATCGGTTGGTGGCCAGGCGACGGCAATGCGAATGACATTGGCGGCCCGAACAACGGCACGCTGCAAGCCGGGGCAACCGCCGGCACCGCGGGCCTGGTGAGTTCGGCTTTCAGCTTCGACGGGACGAATGCCTACGTCCAGATACCTGATTCACCCGTGCTCAAACCGACCAACCTCACGATTGAAGCCTGGGTGCGGTTCAGTTCGTTGGAATCGGCGGGCAACGCGTCGCCTGGACAGCAATACATTGTCTTCAAACAGAATTCTCGAACCACCGCCTTTGAGGGCTACAACCTGGCCAAGATGCGTGTGGCCAGCGGTGACGTTCTGTCATTCATCATGTCCTCCCCGGCTGGCGAGTTGGTCATGCTCCAATCCGCGACTCTAGTCACCACCGGCGTCTGGTACCACGTCGCCGGCGTGCGCGGCACCAACTTCGCCCAGCTCTATGTGAATGGTCAACTGGAGCGCCAGGCCGATGTCAACTTCCCGCAGGACTACGGCAGCTATCCTCTCTTTTTTGGCACCTCGGGCCAGGGTCAGTGGGATCGCAAGCTCAATGGTTCTTTGGATGAGGTTTCCCTCTACGACCGTGCGCTCTCCGCCAGCGAAGTTGCCGCCATCTATGCCGTCGGCGCTGCCGGCAAGTGCAAGGCGGGGACTGGCCCCAGCATCACCACCCAACCTCAGAGCCAGGCCGTTACGGCAGGCAATGCGGCGATCTTCACGGTAGCCGCGACGGGGACGGCGCCGCTGGCTCACCAGTGGCGGAAGAACGGGGTGAACCTTGCCGAGGGCGGCAATGTCTTTGGCACAACAGGCACGGCCTTGACGCTGGCCAACGTCCAGACCAACCATACGGGTGCCTACCAGGTGGTGGTCGCTAATAGCGCAGGTTCGGTAACCAGCACGGTGGCGAACCTCACGGTGCTTTCGCCTCCCCAACCTGGCCGACGGAGTGCCGACGCCGTGGTCCTGGTCAATTCCACCAGCCCCAAGTACTTGGACTTCCAACATTATATCCAGCCCTATCTGGACAACTTTGGCGTACCCTACACCGTGCGCGATATCGCCACCCAGGGGGTAGGCACCAATCTCGACCGCTGCGCCCTCATTGTCATCGGCCACAGCCAGCTGGACACCAACGGCGTCCTTCTGGGCAGTACCGCACAGAACTCCATCTCGCTGGCCGTGTCGAACGGGACCGGATTGGTCAGTTTCGACGGCATGTTATCAGCCGCAGGCGGCGGTGCTTATTACTCCTTTGTGCAGAGCATCTTTGGATTCAGTTATGGCGCGGCTACCTCCGCCACCACTGTCACGCTGCCGGCAACTGAGGCTCAGTCGCAGATGCATTACATCACCGCGCGGCACCCAGCCGGCGACTCGCTCAACCTCCGCTCCAACCTGACCCTGCCGGGCATTACCGGGCCTGCGAACGTCATGGCTGTTGCGCTGAGCGGGGCTCAGCCGCTTCTGGCTGTCGCCCAGTACGGCCAAGGTCGGGCCGCCCAATGGACTAGCTACGATTGGATGAACACTTCCATCCTTGGGCCTCTGGACGGCCTGGACGATCTGGTCTGGCGCAGCCTGGTGTGGGCGGCCCGGAAGCCCTTTGTCATGCGCGGCCTCCCGAACTTCCTGACGTTGCGCATGGACGATGCTGCCGGCCCGTTTTGGTGGGTCCAGATCGCCAATGAGCTGGGCATCAAGCCCTGGCTTGGGCTCTTCATGAGCAACGTGACCGAAACCAGTGCCGCCGACCTGCGCACCCTCGTCACCAGCGGTAATGCAACGACCTCGATGCACTCTTGGGATTGCTGCAACACCTTTTTTTATTACAACCATTCCGCCGCGGGGCCTTGGCCCGACAATGTGATGTCCAACTACTTCTATGCGGCAACTCAATGGCACGTCAGCCACGGCATTCCCATTTCCAAAGCCGTAATCACCCACTATTCCGAAATCGGGCCAAATGCCTTTTCGGGGCTCCGGAACTGGGGCGTCGAGTTCGTCGGACTTTGCTTTCCACCCGGCAATTACTGGTATGCCAATCCTCCGTGGCTGATGGCCGGTCCTTATCGGCTCTACGAAACCCCGCGCAACGGCAACAGCTCACTCTATCCAATCTATTATGCCGACTTCATTTCCGTGCCCGGGCACCCGGAGTTGGACGGGCAGTTCTTCTGCTGCACAACCGAGATCAAAGACGATTCCGCGTGCGGAGAATGGTGCCCCAGCAATGACGACGTGCTCGGCAGCATTGGTCGCGGCACGCGCCAGCTTAAACGTGCTTTTGACAGCCTGGCTTTCGCCACGCTCTACACCCACGAATGGTTTCTCATCCCGATTCCTCAATCCTCCAATCAAACGCCCATCACCACCAACAATTGGCGCGCGATCCTTCAAGGCATCACCAACAACCTGGCTGCCTACAACCCCGTCTTCGTCACCTACGACTATGCCTGTCAGTATGTCCGCGCCACCCGCACGTCCCGCCTCACGGCCAGTGATTACGACCCGGTTTCCGGGCAAGTGACGGTCACGCTCTCGGGACGCACGGATATGGACACTCAAGTCTCGGTGTTCCTGGGCCAGGACAATTCTATTACCTCCAGCGCTATCATGGTGCCGGCTTTCTCGGGGGCCACCACCCTGCCGGCGGCCATACCCTTCGTGCCGCGCCTGTCAGTGGGTCTGACGCCGACGAACACCGTCGTGATCTCTTGGCCCAACCTCACCCCGGGCTGCGTGTTGCAGCAAAAAAGCTTCTTCGGTCCAAGCGCTTGGACCACTGTGACCAATCCTCCGGCAGTGGTGGGCACCCAACTGCAGGTTGTCATCCCCAGGCCAGCCAGTGACCGGTTCTACCGTCTGGCCCTGCCCTAGCTCGCGGCGGTTACGCTCATTTCAAGCCCAGCCGCGGCGCGGAGAGCGCGCGCCTCGGCATGCACTTCCCGCAGGGCCGCCAGCAAATTGGACGAGGGGAGAAGAGCGCTGGAAGAGTGGAAGGAAGACACCGATCGCGACAGCTCCTCATGGTCGCCCAGCCCTGAGTCTTTGAGCAGGCGCAGCCGCTGCTGGATGAGTTCACGGACTTCGCCCCCGTTGCTTATTCCCCGGAACCAGGCGGTGTGCAGATTCTCCATGGGCTGATGCCGGTTGTGCGGGTGGCTGGCAGCGCCACCGCCGGCGGTTTCCACCCGCAGGTCGGCGATGCCCAGCAGGCGCTGGACCGGCCCCTGGGAAATCGAGATGTTCTGGATGTTGGCAAAGTTGACCGTCATCTCGCGCACAGCCACCACTCCTTCCCGCACGCGCAGGCTGCGGTCGGTGACCAGGTACCAGCGCTTTTCGTACTCCAGGCGCACGACCGCCAACTGGAACAGGCACCCTAACCCAACGGGCACCAGCACGACCAAAGGAATCAGCAGCAGCAACGGCGCCCAAGGGTCCCCCTTGCGCCCCAATTGAAGGCAGAGGCCCACCATAGGAACACCAAGTGTGACCACAATGATGACGACCCCTGCCACGCTCTTCAGCCCCCAAAGGAACAACAGGTAACGGTAGTAGTTGGGCGCCGCGCGGAAGATGCGCGTGCTGGCCTCGTCGCCGGGGGGCGGGGCCGGGTCGTGCGGGATGCGCAGCAACTGCTCGCAGGCTTGGCGGAAGGCGCTATACATGGGTGGGGGGTAAGGGTTGCGGCGGGTGCAATTGCGGCGGTCGCGAGCCGGGCCTGCGCGCTTCGAGCAGCTCACGCGTCCGGCGCAGTTCATCGCGAATGCCCAACAGGAGCGTCACCATCTCGGCTTCTCGCCCAGCCACCGGGGCAACCGGTGGAACGGGCTGGCCCACGCTCAGGGAAACGCCCGCCGGTGCTTCCTCTGCTGCTGGGCGGGGCGAGACCGGGCGGGCCTGGTAGCCTCGCATCCGGGTGTAGAGAAAGTCGCGGATCGCCTCGTAATCCTTGAACCCCTCGATCACCAGCTCCGGCCCGGCTGAGCCGGAGGCGGTCTGGATTTGGACGTTGGCCAAGCCCAGCCAGCGTTGGAGCAGGCCCGACCGCAGGTGAATGTCCTGGATACGGGCGTAGGTCAGGTTGGTTTCGCGCCGGAACAGGATGCCGACCTTCATGTGGATGCCTTCCTCGTCGAAGCGGTATCGCAGCGTGTGATAGCGGAAATAGAGGTAGGGCAGGGCGACGACCAGTCCGGGCCCGGTCAGGACCGCCCGGATGACGTAGTAGGTCCACAGCGCGGGATGCGGCCGCTCGAGCGCGCGGATTCTTTCGGGCACAGGTTCGATCATCATAATCACCATCATGCCTGGATCACAGGCACCCTTCGCACACACCATGCAGCCGGCATGGTTCCGAAATCAAGCGCGATGACCGTCGAAGAACCTCCCGCAGCCCGCCCGCCCGCCTTGGCCGCAGCTATTCAGTACGGTTACGGCTCAAGCCGCGACTATTCAGTTGGAGTGGGGAGCGCATGCGTCCCGCGTGCTGCCAACGGCGTCCCGCCGTTGGCTTCGTCCTCCCGCTCATCCGTCACCGTTTAGTGGTTCAGTCCGGCAGAGGAAAGTTTGCGGCGGGACGCCGCAAACCACACGCCGGAGGCATGTGCTCCACAGACCCAACTGCATGGATACGGCTCAAGGATCAGCCGGCCCGGTTCGTTCGGGCACGAATTCCCGGGCGCGGCGCCGGGCTTCGGCCAGCTGATCGGCTGTCAGCTTGTGCTCCAAGTCCCTGAGAGTGACGTCACCACTGTTCGGATCAGGCTGCTTGGCCGCTACCGCCGCCCACTTGTAAGCCTCCACCAAATCCTGCGGCACACCCTCCCCGGTGGCGTATTCCTTGGCGAGAGCCGCGGCCGCCGCGCCAATCCCCTGGTCCGCTGCCACCTTGAACCAGCGTGCGGCTTCTTTGTGATCCTGCGCGACGCTCTGGCCCAACTGGTAGCGCAGCCCCATGCTGTATTGGGATTCTCCTTGTCCCTGTTCCGCCGCCTTGCGAAACCAGCGCGTCGCCTCCGCTGCATCCCCTTCAACCCCCTGGCCCAGCACATACATGACGCCGAGGCGGTGCTGCGCGACCGGATTTCCTTTCAGTGCGGCCGGCAACAACAGCGCCAGCGCCTGGCTGTAATCCCCGCTGTTCCAGGCCGCGCTGCCGCGCTTGACCGCCTGGTCGAGTGCTTGGGTCTCGGGGCTGGACACACCAGGCTCGCCCGCCTCCGCCGACTGCAACTGGAAATCAATTTGGGCCGGTTGCTGTGGCCGCAAGCTGCTGGTGGTGAACGTGTGAAGCTTGGTTTCGTAGCCCGACGCCGAGGCCGCCAGGGTGTGTTCCTCATACCAGGTGCGCAGCTCATAATGGCCCTGCGAGTCGGTCCAGGCTTGCTGCGGTGGCCGGTTGGGACGGGCGCCGTAAGCATTGTCATCCACCCGCGCCCCCGAGATCGGCCGGCCGGTGCCGGCGTCCGTGACGGTGCCGCGGACCAGAAACGTCGGTGCCTGCTGGACGATTCTGGCTCGAGAGCGGTCCTTGGTAAAGGCGGGGAGCCCAATGGCCAGCAGGATTGCCCCCACCGGGATCGCGAGGACCAGCAGCACCGCCGCCACAATAACCACCGTAACCTTCCACGCGCTGCCGCCGCTTGCGGGCGGCCCGACCGGTTCAAGCCGCGGCGGGAGCTGTCCCTTGCCAAACGCCTCACGCACCTGCCGCTGGCTGAGCACCACCAGCGCCCAAATCCCAATGGGCAGGCCGATCAGGTTCCCGGGGGTAACCAGAATCGCGAGGATAGCGCCGGCTATGGCCAGGCCGTACGCCTGCAGCCGCTTCATCTTCAAGCCCCGCGACGAGGATGATGCTGCTCAGCACCAACGCGGAAAGCGGCACCCCCAGGAAAAACGCGTGGTGGAACCCGCCCTGGTCCACCGCGACGGCCGTGACGAGCACGATCAAGGGGATGGCGACCCAGTTAAGGATGGCAGTGACTACCAGCCCGGTCCCCGGGCCTTTGACTTGCCGCCAGGCGCTCTCGGTTCCGCTAATCCCGACCGGCGGCGCGCGCTGCGCCCCCCGGGGCTCAGAGCGCGCACCCCGGTCTTCTGACCTCGCAATGGTTTCCACATCCGTCTTCACCTGGCTGGCCTGCTGGTAGCGGCGCTCGGGCTCCTTTTCCAGCGCGTGCAGCACCACTTCGTCCAGGCGCACATCCATCTTCACCATGCGCGAGGGCGGCGCGAATTTCCCCAGCGGCAGTTCGCCCGTCAGCATTTCGTAGAAAACAACCCCCAGCGAGTAGATGTCCGCGCGGTGGTCCACGATGGCCGGCTTCTCGACCTGCTCCGGCGCCATGTAATGGGGGGTGCCCACCACCTGTTGCTCGCCGGTGAGCGACTGCGCTCGGCCGTCCGCGCCCAGCAGTTTGGCGATGCCAAAGTCCGCTATCTTCACCCGGCCCTGCTTGTCGAGCAGGATGTTCTCCGGCTTGATGTCGCGGTGGACGATGCCCTTGCTGGTGGGCGAACTGGAGCGCCTCGCAGATCGCTGGCACAATGGTCAGCGCCTCCTCCGGCGCCAGCTTTTGCGTCTGCAGCAATTGCCGCAGGCTCATCCCATCCACGAACTCCATCAGCAGGTAATACAGGCCGTCGGCCTCGCCGAAGTCATAGATGGTGACGATGTTCGGATGGTTGAGCCGCGCCAGCGCCTGCGCCTCACGGGTGAACCGCTCGGCAAAGCGCGGGTCCTTCTCCTTCTCGCGGGCCAGGATCTTGAGCGCGACAAAGCGGTCCAGCCGCGGCTGGCGGGCCTTATAGACCACGCCCATGCCGCCGCGCCCCAGGCATTCCAGGACTTCCAGTTGCGGGAAATGGCGGGCGATCTCCTCCAGCGGCGGCGCGGGTTCCGGTTTCGGCGGCACCACTTGCGTGCCGTCCGGCCCGACTTCGCCGGTGGGGGCTTCGGTCTGTGCGGCCAGGTTCAAGGCCATCAGGCAGCGCGGGCAGAGGCCCTCCGGCGCATCGGCGGCCAGCGGCCCGCCGCAGCGTTCGCACTTCCGGTCTATGTTCGCATTCTCAGTCATCACCCCTTAATTAAGAAAGCGCGGGGGAATGTTACAAGCGACGGCAGGGCGGTAATGGAGTGGTGGAGCAATGGAGTATGGGAGTATTGAGAGCATGAGCTGGCCACATCACGCATCACGTTTCACGTCTCACGTTTCACGTTGCACGCCTCACTCCGCCAGCACGCCCATCAGATACCGCACCTCCTCCTCGATCTCCTCCGCGCTCGATACCGTGTGCGCGATTTCCTCTCGGAAGACCTCCCGGAACCGCTTGCGCAGCCGATGCACCGCCACGCGCACCGCGCCTTCGCTCAGGCCCAGCGCCGCGGCGATCTCGGCGTAGGAGATCTCGCCTCGCTCAGCCGTCAGACACGCCTTCAGCAGGTCGAACTCGCCCGCTTTGCCCGCTGCAGCGAACTCCTCCCGCAGCCGCTTCATGGTGCGGTCGAGCAGCGTCAGCGCCCAGCGGCGCTCGAAAATCCTCTCCGCCGTGGCGCTTTCGGCTGGCTCGAGGCGATACCGCTGCTCGGCCAGTTCGGTGTCCAGCGACAGCAGGGGCTGGCCGCCGCCGCGTTTCTGAGCGCGGAAGCGGTCCCATTCATTCGCCAGAAACCGTTTCAGCGCCACGATCAGGAAGGTGCGAAACCGGCCTTTCTCCCGGGCCGCCGCCTTCAAGTAATCCTTTTGCAGCAGCCGGGCGAAGAACTCCTGCGTGAGGTCCTGGGCGTCGGGCGGGCTGTGCCCCTGCCGGCGCACGTAGGCATAGAGGGGATACCAGTAAGTGCGGCAGAGCGTTTCGAGCGCGGCGGCCGATTGCGGCGAATCCTTCTGGCGCGCCGACAACACCACCGACCAATGCGTGGTGACGAAGACCGGCCGGGCTTGACTGACCTCAGACGAAGGCGTGGCGAGAGAACCCCCCGCGGTTGTCTTGGTTGTGCTCACGTAGCAGCGGCGAGCCAGCGTTTGTGGCAGTCGCAAGACAGCACGTGCAGCCCTGCGGGATTCTGAGTCTGGTTAAACGCGGCCAGCGCCTGCCGGAAGCGGACAGCGCAGTGCTCGCAGTTGTGCGGCGACTGGAGAGGGTTCATGCCTTCATCGCTCAGCCCAACCAGCACACGCCCTAGCGGAGCGATTCGCGAAAGGACGTCGGCCACCGACCAAAGCCAGGGCGGTCGGTAACGTCCTTGCTCGAAGGCGTGATACAAAGGCGTTTCCGGGGCCACGAAGCAGGGTTCCAGCGCCACCCGTGTGGGACACCTCAGCTCGTGGCCCAGCGCGAAGACCTTCCGCGCTGTCTCGACGGAGTCCTCAATGGCCTCGCGCTCACCCGTGTTGATTGGCTTTAGCAAGACATAGACCAGCAGCCGGGCGCCCACCGCGGCCAGGATTCTGGCAGCGGTGGCGAATTGCTCCCAGGTGTAGCCCTTGTGAACGCGCTGGCTCAGGATCATCGGGTTGGCGCTCTCCAGGCCGATGCCCACCTCCAGCGGCTTGCCCCGGCACGCGCTGAGCGCCCGCTCGAGCCTTGCGGCGGTCACATACTCCGGCCGGGTCTCAACCAGCAGGGCGGCAACGCCGGGGCGAGCGGCGGCCAGCGCGAGCATGGCCGGTTGCGCCGGTTCAGGAACCTCATCCGGGTTGAAATAGGACCCGGAGTTGTAGAGATCAACTTCGACCGGCGCCTGAATGTGGGCGGGGATCTTGGCCAGGGCGGTCTCGACCTGGGCGTGGTAGTCCTCGGCGCTCACCGGGTTGCCGGTGCCGAAGGTTCGGGGGAAGCCGCAGTTGGTGCAGCCGCCGAAGGTCCGGGCGTAAGCGCAGCCCGGCGCGGTTAGGATCACCATAAGCCGGAAACCCGGCCTTCCCTCGACCTGGGCGGGAATCCACTCAACTTTCTTCGGCAAGCGGGTCATTGGGGCTTAGGATGCGGCACCAGAAATGGACCTAGCGCCAGCGCATCCATGGACGACCGCAGGAAGGTGTCGAGCGCCTGGTCGGGACTCGTGACGATGGGCTCGCCGATGTTGAACGAGGTGTTCAGCACCATCGGCAGCGAGGTTTTCTTCTCGAACTCGGCAATCAGCTCGGCGTAGAGCGGGTCCACCTCCGGCTGCACCTCGTGGGCGCGCGCGCCGGCTTTGCCCGTGGAACCATTCTCCTGGACGACGGCCGGGATCATCTGGGTCATGCGCCGCTCGCGCAACGGCAGGGCGAAGAGCATGTAGCGGGTCGAGAGCATTTCGGCCGGCAGCTCGAAGAATTTCGCCAGCCCTTTGGGCAGCACGCTGGGGGCGAAGGGTCGGAATGATTCGCGGTACTTCACCCGGACATTGAGCCGGTTGCGGGCGTCGAAGCGGCTGGGGTCGGTGACAATCGAGCGATGGCCGAGCGCACGCGGGCCGACCTCCTGCCGCCCCTGGAACCAGGCGACGATTTGCCCGCGCTCGATCCGAGCGGCCACCTCCGCGGCCACATTGTCCGGTCTCGAGAAAGTCAGCCCCCGCGCCGTGAGCGATTCCTGCATTTCGTCAGGACTGTATCCCGGCCCCCAGAACGCGTGGGGCATGCGCGGTCGCGCCCTTCCGCCCTGCTGGAAGTGCGCCAGCGCAGCGGCCCCCAGCGCCGTGCCCGCGTCGTTGGCCATGGGCTGCACCCAAATCCGTTTGAACGGCGTGCGGGCGGCGATTTCATAGTTGGCCACGCAATTGAGCGCCACGCCGCCGGCCAGGCACAGGTCGGTGACGGGCTCCTTCCGGCCCGCGTTAATGCGCGCGTAAAGCCGTTTCGCCAAGTGAACCATGACGTCCTGGGTGATCACCTGAAGGGCCGCAGCCACCGAGGCGTCCTCGTAACGGTCCACCACTGCAGTGCGGCGCGGTCCGAACAGGTGCTCCAGGCCGGAGAAGTCATCCGTGCGGAAGCGGAAGGCCTCATTATCCACGAAGAATGTGCCGCCGTTCTCCTCATGGAAAATGGTGCGCATCCGCGCCAGGAAGTCGGCGTTGGTCAGCTCGCCGATGGGGTCGGTGAGGCAGGCGTAACCCATCACCTTGCCCGGGCCGCTATAGACATCGAAGCCCAGGAACTCAGACATCCTTTCCCAGACGAAGCCCAGCGAGTGCGGATAGCCTACCACCTCGAGTTCGGCGAGCCTCTCTCCCTCCCCGAGCCCCAGCCAGGTCGAGTTGAACTCGCCAATGCCATCAACGACCAGCACCGCCGCCTGCTCGAACGGCGAAGCGAAAAACGCCGAAGCCGCGTGACAGAGATGATGCGGCAGAAACCAGAACTTGGCCCGGGGCGCCCGCGACACCAGTTTGTCGCGCGCCGCCAGGTTGTGCCGGTAATAAGTCTCCTCGCCCTCCGGCGTGCCCCAATCGCCCGGCTTCATTCGTTCTGAGTCGGGCAGGCTCATGTTTCGCCGGCGGCGCTCTTCCGGGTCGAGCGAGTAGCCGATCGCCCCCAGGTCTTTCCAGTCAATGCCGCTCTCTTTCAGGCACCACGCGATGGCCTGTTCGGGAAGGTCGTCCGGGTTGTCCACCCGCGAGTGCTTGCCATATCGAATGCGGCTAAAGCGCTCTTCCTCCGCCATGGCGACGATCTCCCCGTCTCGCAACAGACAAGCCGAAGGTTCATGGTAGGCGGTGTTAATGCCGAGAATGTGAACCGTCATGCGGCTCCCTTTCTAGAACAAGTTCTTGGGCTCAATCACAGGAGGATTCTATCGGGCTCCGGCGCAAGGCCAAGCGTGGAATAGGCGTGGTCACAGGCTGGCGAATGGCTTCGCTGCCGAATTGCCGGCACCATTGCCGCTGATGTAAGCTCGCGCCAATGAAACCGGCGTTGTCCCTCGCACCCGTGCTGGTGGCGTTCACTTTGACCAGCATGGCGCAGCCGCTAGCACCCGCGCCCTTTGACCCGCCCGGCCAGCGTAATCGCACCCGCCCCGGTCCCTGGGACAACGACGTGTTGGTGTACCGGGTAACCACGAACGGGACGGCGGAAGAATTGGCCACCTTCGAGCGCGCCGGCGTGCCGACGCTCGCGCGGCTCAAGGGCGGCCGCATCCTCGCGGCGTTCCAGCACTTCCCCCAGGACGACCACCGCAACTTCGACCGCGTCGCGGTGCGCTTTTCCAGCGACCAAGGGCGAACGTGGACCGAGCCGGAACCAATCGCGGTGGCGGGGATGGAGCCGCGCCTGGCGCGGCCGTTCGATCCTACGCTGGTTCCGCTGCCGGATGGCCGAATCCGGCTCTACTTTACTTTGAATCACAGTCCCGATTTCCGCCGCAGCAACCCCGCCATCTACTCGGCCATTTCGAGCGATGGCATCCACTACAGCTTCGAGCCGGGTGTCCGCTTCGGGCTGGAAGGCCGGATCGTGATAGACTGCGCCGCCGCGCTGCATGGCGGAGTTTTCCATCTGATCGTGCCGGACAACGGCCCGCCGGGCGAGTTCATGGCCGCTCAACAACGCCGGGAACCGCCGCGCGGAGGCACCGGCTACCATGCGGTGAGCAAAGACGGTCTGAGGTTCGAGCGCGTGGCGGACGTTCAAGTGCCGGCGAACCGCCGCTGGCTGGGGAACATGCAGAGTGACGGCGAGCGGTTGGTTTTCTTCGGCACCGGCGATTCCGGCATCTGGTCCGCCACGAGCACCGACGGGGAGCAATGGGAGCTGAACACCCGCCCATGGCGTGTGCCAGGCGCTGACCCGGGCGCGGTGAAGCTAGCCGATGGCAATTGGCTGCTGGCGGTCACCGGTCCGCCCCGGGAGGGCACTGCCAGCGCAGCAACTCGACTGCGGCAAGGCACCGCGGCGGGGCAGAGCCGACCCCCCGCCCAACGCCCGCCTGCACTCGGCGAAGGAGCATTCTCTCCTCCCGCCGACCGCCGGGTTTTCACGCGCATACCTTCCAGCGCCGGGGGCGAGCAGGGCCTTGCGGTCGGCGTGCTGTTCCCACGACAGCCGCGTTACACCAATGGCGCTCCCCTCGCAATCAACGTCGTTGGCGGCGTGCAATCGGGCAGCGCACAGGGGCGTCCGGAATATGTTGGCCTGGGCTTCGTCGAAATTCATTTCGCGTTTCCCGGCGGCGGACAGTGGGAGGAGCGCAGTGGCGGCACCTACGATTTTCGCGGGCCCCACTGCATCCGGGCGCTGGCCGATGTGATTCGGTTCGCCACGGGCCGGATTGCGGATACAGACGGGCGGAGGATCAACGGCCTGAGCGGCAGCATCGCCGTCCTGACGAACAACTGCGGCATTATTGGTTCCAGCCACGGTGGCAATGCCTGCGGCATGGCCATGGCCCTGCACGGGCGGGAATTCGCCGACCTGGCCTGGTATGCCTCGATGGAATCGCCTTATGGCGAAGGCGCGGCCAACGTGGAACTCGGCGGGCGCGAAAGCGGACCGAACCCGGCCTATGATCCGAAGACAGGCGTACTCGACCTGTCGCGGCTGGCGTGGTCCGCCAACCTTTCCCCCAACCTGTTCGGCAAACAGATGCCGGTGCCGACGCGCAACCTAAAGGGCGCGTTCTTCTTCGACCTGGATCGAGATGGCAGGTTCTCCGCCGAAACGGATTTCCCGGCCAATTGTTTCGTGGGCGACGATGGGACGGGCGCAAAGGCATGGTATTCACATCGCATTCTGGAGGAGGCCGAGCGGCGCCATTTGCTCAGTGACCAGCGGCCCAGCCACATTCCCTCTGTGGAGCAGTCCAAGGAATTCTGGCGTTACCGCGACGCGGCGCCGAGCATCCCTGAGGCTGTTCGTAACTGCACCAACCTCGCTGTAATTGTTTACGCCAATGAACGCGACCATGTGCAGGCTACGCCCGACCACGGCCACATCCTGGTCCAGGTCGAAGGTTTCCGTCTGGCCAAGGCCCGTTTTGTGCGGCTGAACCCGGACCGGAGCTATGTGGAGCAGATTGTCGCGAGTCGTCCCAGTTTGGGGCCGGGATTTGCGGCCGGGCCTGCCCAGGCGGAGGAAAGCCCCAGCCTTTTCCCCGACAACCCAGCCGGCACGGCTTTTGACCGGAGCAACATTACCTCTGGTCTGGAGCCCGCGCAATTTCCTCTGCACTTGTATATGCAAGCCGCGGTATGCGAACTGGCTGATCGCACACAGGCACGGCAGTGGATGCCCAACCTCGACGGCGTGATTTATCCGGACGCGCCCTGGCAAGGCCTTCCCGCGCTCCCGGGGCGGGGACCAGGGCCGCGATAGAGTCGGTTAGGGCGTTACTTGTAACCCGACTGCCGAGTGAGACGTCTGTGGGAGGAGCGTGGGTAGGGCATGCGCTTCGTGCGCCTATCTGTTTGCGTAGCGCAGATTTGCAATCCGCTGTATCGCAGAATTCCATTCTGCAGGGCGCCGGCAAGCTTGATGCGGCAACCACTGCCCGATGCCCAGCCGATTGGAAATCGGCGATACGGCAGATTGCAAATCTGCGCTACCAAGCAACGGCAGAGACGCGCAGGGGACTCCGAGCCTTAACCCAGCGGGACTGGGTCCCGGCAATTGCCATAACCGCCGAAGTTGGAAAGTGAGCACCTGTATGATGAAGAGAATTGGTTTTGTAATCCTTAGTCTATGTCTCTCGGCCTGCCTGCTGTCGGCGGCGGCCCAGCAGAAAGCCCCGGCGCCAAAGCCGAACATTATCCTGATCCTGACGGACGACGTCGGCCTGGGCGACATCGGCTGCTGCGGCGGGCCGTTCAAGACGCCGCAGATAGACAGCCTGGCCAAGGGCGGCACGCGCTTCGAGTATTGCTATTCGACACCGCTCTGCGGCCCGTCGCGCTGCCAGCTTTTGACCGGCCGTTATCCCTTCCGCACCGGGCTGATCAACAACAACAGCCACAATGCGGTCCAACCGGGGCGCGAGATCATGATCCCAACCGTGATGAAGAAGGCGGGCTACGTGACGGCCAGTGTGGGCAAGTGGGGCCAGATCTGCCTCGGCCCCGGTGAATGGGGCTTTGATGAGTATATCGTGTTCCGCGGCAGCGGCCGCTACTGGGCAACGCAGAACAAGGCCTACACGGTGAATGGCCAGCAAAAGGAGCTGGGCGACGGGCAATACCTGCCGGACCTCATGCACGATTTCGCCGTCAAGTTCATCACCCAGCACAAGGACCAGCCCTTCTTCCTCTATTACCCGATGTCGCACATCCACGGCCCCATCCTGCGCACGCCCGACAGCAAACCCGGCGCCGACAAAGACCAGCTCTACCGCGACAACGTTGAATACATGGACAAGCTTGTGGGCAAACTGGTCGCCGAACTCGATCGCCTGGGCCTGCGGGAGAAGACGCTGATCTTGTTCATGGGGGACAACGGCACCGCGCGGTTCGGGGTGGAGGCCGCCACAGTGAACGGACGCAGCATCAGCGGCCAGAAAGCCAGCATGCTGGAGGGCGGCAGCCGGGTGCCGCTGGTGGTCAATTGGCCAGGGGTCACGCCCGCCGGCAAGGTAAACCGCGACCTGGTTGACTTCAGCGACTTCTTCGCCACGTGTGCCGAGCTGGGCGGTGCGCCCTTGCCTGAGGGGGTCAAGCTCGACAGCCACAGTTTCGCCGCGCAGATCAAAGGCCAGAAAGGCACCCCGCGCGATTGGGTCTATGTGGAACTCAACGGCAAGTCCTTTGCCCGCGACGCCCGCTTTAAACTGACCAACGGCGGCGAGCTATTCGACCTGTCGGAAGCGCCTTACAAGGAAATCCCTGTTTCCAGCGCCACGACTGACCCCGCGGCCATCGCCGCGCGAGAACAGCTCCAGGAAGTCCTAAAGCAGCACCCGACTGCTCCCGGCGGCCCAGGCAAGAAAGCCGCCAAGGCCGGCAAGAAGAAGAACCGCAAGAAGACCTGAAGGCGGGCGAGGGAGATTTGAATCGGGAGGCGCTGGGCAATGGGTTGTGTTTTCGGTGGCATGGGGTGTCGGCCTGGGGGCAGAGCTCCGTTAACAGCAGGAGAACATGACAATCTCATTAATGGGTGACCCTTTTCGCGCCAGCGGTGGCGATCAGGTTGGTGAGGCGCGCGAGGTGCCTGGCTAAGACCAGTCGAAAATGGGCAAGAATCGCCTCTTGACATACCGACCGCCCTCCGTCAATGTCGGGCCATGCTAGGTGAATCCAAGAACCAGTCCTGCCTTGCCCGCGGAGCGTTTTGTACATGCGGGCGCGCAAGAAGGCAAATTTCTATCAGTGGCACGGGCTCCGCAGCGAGCCAAGGAAGGGGAGAAATGCAGATCTCGAGACCGACGGTGATCCTCGTTGTACTTGCCGCGCTGTGTGTGCCGTTCCGCGTGAGCGCGACGACGCTCGTAGAGGACGGCGCCTATCGCATGTACAGGACCTTACCCGCGCGGCCGGGGCCAGAGGCGTATTCGTCGGCCTACGATGTGAGCGATCAGGGTCAGGTTGTGGGACGTTATCTTGCCTCCGACGGCTGGTATGCCTTCATCTGGGACAAGCAGAACGGCGCGCGTGACCTTGCCAATTCGCGCACCTCCGGGGGTTCGAGCCTTGCGGTCAACGCGAGCGGCCAGGTGGCAGGCATTGTGGAAGTGAATATTGGCACATACTTCGGGCCGCGCCCGACGCTGTGGAACTCCGCTGGCCAAATGAAGGACCTGGGCACGCTCGGCGGTCTGTTCGGAAGCGCGATCGGCATCAACGCCGCCGGGCAGGTGGTCGGCCGGGCGGAGGCGGCGTCGAGATACGAACACGCATTTGTCTGGGACCCGCAGACCGGCCTCATGCAGGATTTGGGCACGCTTGGCGGGAACACGAGCGAGGCGGACGCTATCAACGACCGCGGGCAAGTGGCCGGGGTGGCCTATACTGGCAGCCAGACGCACGCGTTCACGTGGGACCCGGTCCAGGGCCGGCGCGACATCGGCACGCTAGACGCTCAACACACCAGGATGTATGTCTATGACATCAACAACTCAGGGCAGATCGTGGGCTCCACGCACTACGACACTTACGGCGGCACTCGTGCATGGCTCTGGGAGAACGGGGCGTATCGGGATCTGGGGCTCTCCGGCGCGATCGCTCACGGCATCAACGACGCCGGCCAGGTAGTCGGCTGGTTCAGGGACTCAGACGGCCGCGACCAGGCGTTCCTGTGGGATGCGGCGGTCGGGCTTCGCGTATTGGGCACCCCTGAGGGCTACGTCCAGAGTTGCGCCAATGCGATAAACGACGACGGCTGGATCGCAGGGATTGCCTGGGACAGCAATGGCTACTACGACGTGCTCTGGGAGCCGGTTCCCGAGCCGACCAAGCTCGCGTGTCTGGCCGTGGGGCTGGCCGGCGTCTGTTGGACCAGACGCAGGCGGCTCTGACGTCCATGGTCCGAATCATATCGCGAGAAGCGGCTTACTCTTGCTGTCTCGAATAGGACGTCGATTCCAAATTCGCCCCCCTCACGTGGCGGTCGTGCGGGTGACCCTGCGCGAGGTAACTACCGGGAAAGCGCAATCAGCGTAGGGCACGGCTACGGCATACTGTCGAGGAGGTATGGGTGTGTTCGCCTGCCACTCCGTTCTAGTTACGTTTTAGTTACGTTCTATTTACGTTGTATCTACGTTCTACATCCACCTCCCAACTCGCAGCCTCGCCACGCCCAACCCCTCCCCTTTCATCCTCAGTCCCCCATTCTCGCCAAAAGGGAGCAGGACGTGAGGCATTCTGCCCAGGAAAGATTTGAATCGGGAGTCGCGGCGGCTAGACTGGCAGGCATCAACGTGAGTCGAACGTGCAACCCGTGAAGCTATGAAACGCCTATCTGTCGTCTTTTTCGTTGGAGTCACTGTCAGCCTGTTGGGTTTCCATCCGAGCCTCCCGGCAAGCGCAGCCCAAGCCAAGCCCGCGATCATCGTATCACCGCGCGAGGCGTCGTGGATGGAGCAACTCGCGGCGCGCGAGGTCCGGCGCTACGTCTATGTGCGCACCGGCCAGTTGCTGCCCATCATGGTGCAACCGAAGGCGACGCTGCCGAAAGGAAATCTCATTCTGGTCGCGCGCAAGGATCGGCCGCTGGTCCGCTCCATCGTCAGCCCGGACAGGCTCGCCTCGCTGGATTCGCTGCCGGCACAGAACTATTGGCTCAAGACCATTCCTCATCCGCGATCTTCCGTCGGCGCGCACGTCCTCTTGCTGACGGGTGGCGACGATGCCGGCACGCTCTACGCGGCTTACCGGCTGGCCGAGGTCCTGGGGGTGCGGTTTTACCTGCACGGGGACGTGATCCCGGACGAGGCAATCGAATGGAAGCTGCCGGTCCTGGACGAGCGAGCGGCCCCGTTGTTCGCGTTGCGAGGCATCCAGCCGTTCCACGACTTTCCGGAAGGGCCCGATTGGTGGAACCGCGATGATTACTTGGCCGTGATTGGGCAACTGCCGAAGCTGCGCATGAACTTCTTCGGACTCCACACCTACCCCGAGGCACGCCCGAACGCCGAGCCGACCGTGTGGATTGGCCTGCCGGGCGACCTCCGGGAAAACGGCAAGGTTAAGTCCAGCTACCCGTCTAGTTACATGAACACGCTGCGCGGAAACTGGGGTTACGCGGCGAAGAAGACCAGCGATTATGTGTTCGGCAGCGCGGCGTTGTTCGAGCGTGATGATTACGGGCCGGAGGTGATGTTCGGTTTCATGCCCGCGCCGACCACGCCTGGGGACAGCAATGAGTTGTTCGACCGCACGGCGGGGCTGCTGCGCGATGCCTTCAGCTTTGCGCATCAAGTGGGCGTCCAAACCTGTGTCGGCACCGAGACACCGCTCATCATCCCGAAGCTGGTTCAGGAACGGCTCAAGGCGCTGGGCAAGAATCCAGCGGACCCTGCCGTGGCACGGGAGCTTTATGAAGGCGTCTTTCGCCGCGCGGCCGAATCTTACCCGCTCGATTATTACTGGTTCTGGACGCCGGAAGGCTGGACGTGGTCCGGGGTGAAAGAGGATGAGATCAAGGCGACGATGGAGGACCTGGCCAATGCCATCGCCGCCCGCGCGAAGGTCGCGGGCGCCGTTCCGGCTGGCGACGTGCGGCTGGGTGCTGGGGCCGCAACAGGACCGGGCCATGTTCGACAAGGTGCTGCCCAAAGACGTCGCGGTGAGCTGCATCAACCGGCAAGTGGGTTACACGCCGGTGGACGCCGGCTTCGCCGAGGTGCAGGGCCGGTCGAAGTGGGCGATTCCCTGGCTGGAGGATGATCCGGCGTTGTCCGCGCCGCAGTTGTGGGCGGCCCGCATGAGACGCGATGCGGCCGATGCCTTGAGCTACGGGTGCGACGGGCTGATGGGCATCCACTGGCGCACGCGCGCGCTCGGCCCGAACATCGGCGCGCTGGCCCGAGCAGCGTGGGAGCAGGGCGCGTGGGCCGCAAGCTTACAAATCGGCGGTTCCGGCGCCTGAACCCCCGCGGGCGCCCGGACCGGTCGGCGGACAGGTCGCGGCTTACCCGAACAATCCCATCGCCGACACGACGGAAGCCCCGCTTTATCAAACGGTCCGATACAATCTCTCGGCCTATCATCTGCCGGCGACCAACGGCCTGTGCCAGGTGACGCTGAAGTTCTCCGAACCGCACTACGATGCCGCCGGCGTGCGCGTCTTCGACGTGAAGCTGCAACGCCGGACCGTGTTGAAGAACCTGGACATCTTCGCCCAGGCCGGCAAGAACCGCGCGCTGGATTTCACCTATACGAACATTGTCGTCACGAACGGCTGGGTGGACATTGATTTCGTGCCACGGGTCGAGTTTCCCAGCATCGCGGCGATCGTCGTCGAGGGGAATGGGTTTACGCACAAGATCAACTGCGGGGGGCCGGCCTACGCGGATTACGCGGCGGACTCGCCGCCGACCGAGCCGCCCAAGCCGATCCTGCCGACCGCCCGAGATTTCTACGAGGACTGGGCACTGCACGAATTCGGCCCGGAGGCCGGCCCCAGAGCAGCGGTCATTTTCCAGAAGCTCGACGGCGCGCTGCCGAAGCCGTGCACGTGGGTAGATGGCCCGGGAGGGATACAACCGGACAAGCGGCCATGGGAAGAAGTGAGAAAGGAATACGCATTCGTGGATGAGCTCGCGGCGCTGGGGACGGTGGTTCGGGGCGCAGGGAACCGCGAGCGTTACGATTACTGGTGGAACACCTTCGCCTATTTGCGAGCGGTGGGGGAAGCAAACTGCGCCTGGGGTGAGTATAACCAGGTGATGGAGAAGGTGAAGCAGGAGAAAGACGCGGCGGCGCAGAAAGAAATGGCGCGCCGGCTCGCCCTGCCGGTGCACGTGAAGCTGGTTGGCCTGGCCGGCGTGGTCTTTGGCCACCTGCTGGCGACCGTTTCCACGACGGGCGAGCTGGGCACCGTGGCGAACTGGAACCAGCATAATCTGCCCGGCTTGCTCCAGAAGCCCGGCGAGGAACTGGCGAAGCTGCTTGGCGGGCCTTTGCCCGGGAATGCGCAGCTCACACATCCATACCGCGGCCCGACGCGGGTCATTGTGCCCACGGCGCGCCCGAGCCTGGCCGCGAACGAAGCCTTGAAACTGAAGGTCATCATTCTGTCCGAAGCCCCGCCCCAAACCGCCACTCTCTGCTGGCGCAAGCTGGGAGAACGCCGGTTTACCAAGGTGCCGCTGACATTGGTGGGACGCGGGGTTTACTCGGTTCAGGTGCCCGCGGGCGCGAAGGATGATTTCGAGTATTTCATCCAGGTGGACGCCGAGGGCGGCCAGCCGGTCTGTTTCCCGGCTACGGCCCCCCGGCTCAACCAGACAGTGGTGACGTACTCGGCTGCCCCACGCTGATTGTTTTTGGTTGCAGTTTCCGGGCGTTGGGGAATAGTGTGAGTAGCGGAGCAGCTTGAAGGAAAGGAAACAAATGACTACAGAGCAAGCCAACGAAAGAGCGGCCAAGGACCTCAAAACCCTGGCGCACGATGCCGAAGAACTTATGAAGGCCACGGCTGGACAGGCCGGGGAAAAGGTTAGCGAAATGCGCAGCCGACTGGCGGCAGCGCTTGAGTCAGCCAAAGCCACCTGTCACCGGCTGGAGGAGAAAACTGTCGCCGCGGCCAAAGCGACGGATCAAACCATTCGCACGCATCCCTATGAATCCATCGGCATTGCCTTCGGTCTGGGGCTGCTGATCGGCGTGCTGGTGACGCGCAAGTAAGGGCCGATGGACGAACCGGGCGAGAGCGGGCGGGGAGTCTTTGCGTCGCTCCGGCGGCTGCTGAAGACCGTCCTCGCCATCGCGCACAACCGGCTGGAGCTACTGCTGGTTGAATTGGATGAGGCGCGCTGGCGGTTCATTGGGGCCCTGCTCCTCGCCGGGTTGGTCCTCATCCTGGCGTTGATGACCCTGCTGGTGCCTACGATCGCGATCGTGGTGCTGTGCCTCAAGGCGAACCGGCTCGACCTGGTCGTGGCGCTGACGCTGCTTTACCTGGCGGCCACCCTCGTTGGCCTCTGGCGTTTGCACCACCGGCTGACGAACTGGGTGCCTTTCTCCACCACCCTGGCCGAGCTTAAGAAGGACAAAGCGTGTTTGGACGAGAGGAGCTAGACAAACTGACCGTGCAGAAGCAGGCGCTTCTGCTGGAGAGCGGCTTGAATCGGCTTGCGCTCCAGGCGGAAATTCAGAGGTTGCGCTCCGGCACCGCCTGGGCGGGCGAAGCGACCCGCGCATCGCGACAATTCGCGCCTCTGCTGCTGCTGTTGGCTCCGCTCGCAGGCTTTCTGCTGGCGAGGAAGGGCCGCCGTACGGATTCCTGGCTCAGCCGGCTGGCAGCAGCGGTCAAGTGGATCGCACCCCTCTACCAACTCTGGAAGCGCTTCTCTCCCGCCCGGAAGGAAACGCAGGCCGAAGAATCCGCCGGCTGACGCAGAGGTGGCCGACTGGGATCAGGCCGAGACGTGGTGAACGGCTGGTTCCGCTGCGTTTCCCCCGGGCCGAACCGGGCTAACAGCTTCCGGTGCCTCAGGCGCCAGGCTGTGGTTCTGAGGCATCCCGGATTCGTCCATGCCGTCAGCCATGCTGGAGCAGGAGGCGCAGATATTGGGGTTGCGTGAAAGGGTATTTCCACCCTCAGGCATCGGCTCGCCACAACATCGGCAAATGCGGGAGTTCATGCGGTCTTGGTGGGCAGAGTCCCAGCCGTTGGAAAGAGTGCTGGGCAGCAGGGTCGAAAGGTCGGGGCCAAGACGCAGTACACACCCTCTGGCTGACATCGCCCCCCAAAACTCCTAAGGGCGATCCCCAGCAAAACAACCACCCAAACCTTCCACCGCTCTATCAAATTGCTCCTTTTGCTTCTATCCTGACGCTAACTTGGCAGCCAATGGCCAGAGAAGCAAGCCGCTTTTTGGGGGATTCTAGCGCCACTCGTGGCGGGGATACTTGCGCTGCAATTCCTGTTTGATCCGCGGGTAGTGTTCGCGCCAGAAGCCGGCAAGATCCTGCGTGATTTGCACCGGCCGCTGGCTGGGGGCCAGGACGTGCACCAGCACCGCCACGCGCCCCATGGCGATGCGGGGCGTGGCGTTCACGCCGTAAAGCTGCTGGATGCGCAGGGCAATGTGCGGCGGATTGCCCGGGTCGTAAGTCACCTTGGGGGTGCGGCCGTTGGACAGGGAAACCCGCTCCGGGGCATGCTTATCCAGGAACCCGTGCTGGGTGCCGCTGAGCCAGCTTTTTACTATGGCCTTCACCGGCCTGTCCTTCAGTTCCTTGCCACTGAAGCAACCGTGGCAGACCTGTTCGACCAGATGCCGCCGGTCCTCCTCACCAATGGGCGGCAGCGCCAACTCGGGGCACCATTGGCAAAGAAGACTCAGCCGCAGTATCCACTGTTCCAGGCCCTCGTCCCAGTCGTTGAGCGGCAGCCGGCCGGCCAGCACCTCCTCGGCCAGCAGGCGCGCCGCGGCGTCAGCCGGCGGCGGCTCGACCCGCCGGGCGCCCATCGCCAGATCGCGAAAGCGCACCTGCTCCTCCGCATAGACGCGCCGAGTCCCGGCGTCGTAAAAGACCCGCGGCACGGCCGCGATGTCTTCGGGAAACCGCTCGCGCAGCCATTCCTCTTTGATCGCGGTTGCCAGGCTCAACACCGTCTGGACGCTCTTGTCTTTGCCTTCCACCTCGCGGACTTCCGCCGCGACCAGTAGCGGGCTGGATTGGACCACGCTTTCCCGGGCCAGTATGCCGCGCCGGCCATGGACCAGCTCACAACGCAGCGTGCCGGAGTCCAGCCGCCGGGCGACGCGGTCGCTGAACGCGATGAGAACGCACTGCCGCAAGGCTTCCTCGGGGGCCTCGCGCTGGGCTGTGTTCAGCCCCTCGCGCCGGGCGATGTCGAGGAACTGCTGGAACAACGGGCCGACCTGGCGGGCGGCGGCGGCATGAATGCCCAGGCGGCGACAGTCTTCGACCCGGAAGTCGTTAGCGGAGGCATAATGCCACGCGCGCATCAGGAGCCAGAAGTCGCTGCCGGCCTTGTCATGCAGCAAATCCTCGCGCCTGCGCGCGGTATCGGCGTCCACGTTGCGCACGAGCAGATCGCGGCCTTGAGTCAGGGCCGCGAGCAGGCAGGCCTGAGACACGCAATCGTAATCCTGCGCGGCCAACAGCATCCGGGCGTAACGCGGGTGCAGCGGAAACGCCAGCATCTTCCGGCCGATAGCGGTGAGCAGGAGCTGACCGCCCGGCTTGAGTTGATCGGTGATCGGCTTGAGTGCGCCCAAATCGGCGAGCAATTCCTCGGCGCGCGCGAGGGCTGCTTCCTCGGGCGGTTCGAGCCAGCGAAAGGCTCGCAGATCCCCCACCCCGGCGGCCTTCAAGGTCAGGACGACCTCAGCCAGGTCCAGCCGCTTGACTTCGGGAAGTTCCTGCCGCGGACGGTGCGCGTGTTCTTCCCGCGACCAGAGCCGCCGGCCCAGCCCCGGCGCCGTGCGGCCGGCGCGGCCGGCGCGCTGATCCGCTGATGCCCGGCTGATCTTCTCTATGAGCAAGGTGTTGATGCCGCGATACGGATCATAGCGCGGCATGCGCGCCAGCCCGCTGTCAATCACATACCGGATGCCGTCAATCGTCAGCGAGGTCTCCGCCACATTGGTGGCGACCACGACTTTGCGCCCGGGGTAACGGGCCACGGCGGCATCCTGGTCGCGCGGCGGCAGTTCGCCGTGCAGCGGGAGGAGAATGAAGCCCCGGGCCTCGTCGCAGCGCCGGAGGGCCTCGATCGTCTGGGAAATCTCGAAGCTCCCCGGCATGAAGACCAGCACATCCCCCTCGCCGCCCGAACGCACAAAGTCGCTGAAGGCCTCCGCCGCCTGCTCCCACACCGGGCGCGGGTCGAGATAAGCGGGTTTGGCCGCGTACTCGACCTCCACGGGGAACACCCGGCCCCGCGACTCGACCACCCGGCAGGGCTGGAGGTACTGCTCCAGCGGCGCTGCCTCCAGCGTCGCCGACATCACCACGACCTGGAGATCGGGTCGTTCGCCTTCCTGCAAATCAAGCGCCCGGGCCAGCGTGATGTCACCGTAAAGGTGCCGCTCATGGAACTCGTCGAAGATGAGCGCCGAGACCCCTTGCAGCTTCGGGTCCTGGACCATCTGCCGCAGCAACAGGCCCTCGGTGACGAAGCGGATGCGCGTGTCGGCGCCGGTGACATTCTCGAAGCGGATCTGGTAGCCGACCTCGCCGCCGAGCTGGGTCTGGCGTTCCCCGGCGACGCGCGCCGCCAGGAGCCGCGCCGCCAGCCGCCGCGGCTGCAGGATGACCACCTGGCCGGCGCCCAGCAGGCCGCGGTCGAGCAACATCTGCGGAACTTGCGTGGATTTGCCCGAACCCGTGGGGGCAGACACGATCAGCCGCCGGGTTTCCCGGAGGCCCGTCACCATCTGCTGTTCGAGGTCGTAAATCGGCAGTCGTTCCGCCATGAAGCCGCCATGCTACCCCGGAATGACCGGATTTGAAAGAAGCCCAACAAGCGGGCAGGACACGAAACGCCAGCCTGGGTATCTGCTTTTGAACGGAACCCCTCGGCAAAGGGTCAATAATATGACGGCTGAAGGGGCACGGCATTGCGGCTTATGTGTGGGTCGCGACCTCAGCCAGAGTAGCGATATTGGCAGGCGGCCGGTTAAACGGCGAAGCGCTAGAAAGCATGTTCAGGCATCCGAGCACGGACGCATCAGGTAAACCCTTCGATCCGGCAACCATTGAAGCCGTTTGGGACAAAGCTGCGCCCAGCGTTGAGCACCCGACGCTGAGGCTCGATCCCTACGGCGCTCTGATTTGGCGACAGGGCTACGGCAACACTGCCAGCAAGCTGGGTTGGGAAATCGGTCACCGGCGGCCTGTGAGCAAAGGTGGGGGAGATGAGCTGGATAACCTGGAACCGCTACAATGGGAGAATAACCGGCGCAATGGCGACAGCTAAGTCGTCGGGTTCACGAATCCACTAACGCATTTCCGCGATCCGTATCCGGCTGGGGTGGATTCGGAGGGGCTTCTGGCTCCCCTTTGCCTCCAACGCCTCTCGCCTGCCCGCCTCGGCCTTTATGTTTTCTATGCACTCCCATGAACTCCCATATGGATCGGATCCGCACTGGAGTACATAGCTAATGAAGCCGTAGCAAAGCCGTAGCACATAGCCGGCAGCCTGGGGGATGTAAGGCTTTTGCTTACAAGGGAACCCGTATTCTCCGGTCTGGCCACAACATCCGTTCTGGGTGTAGTTTACCGGCAGAAGGGAAAGGAGCGAAGTGAGGGGACACTAGCGCAGCCTAAACAAGCTGCGCTGTTATTGGAGTGAGATCATGGTTGGGTTGGGAGCGGCTCGGTGTAGTAACCGGGCCGCTCTTTATTGTTGGTCGGGCGCGCACGGGGCTCTATAATTCCGGGCATGGTTCATGTTGGCATCGGTTACGATGTGCACGCCTTGGTCGAGGGGCGCAAACTCATCCTGGGCGGGGTGGAGATTCCGCACCCGAAAGGTTTGGAAGGGCATTCGGATGCCGACGTGCTGATGCACGCGATCTGCGACGCAATTCTCGGGGCGTTGGGCGAGGCGGACATCGGCCATTTCTTCCCCAACACCGACCCGCGCTGGAAAGGCGCGCGCAGCCGGATCTTCCTTAACGAAGCGGCGCGGCTGGTGGGTTTTCGCGAGGGCAGAATCATCAACGTGGACGCCACGGTGGTTGCCCAGGCGCCCAAGCTGTTCCCGCACGTGCGCGAGATGAAGATCAGTATCGCTGAGGCGCTGGGGCTCAACCTCCAGCAGGTTGGGATCAAGGCGACCACGAACGAACGCCTGGGATTCCTGGGCCGGGAGGAAGGCATCGCGGCCATGGCCGTCGCCAGCGTGGATCTGCCGTGAGCCCCCCACCGGCCAAAGTGTCTGGCCCGCTGCCAGGTGCAATTTGAACGAGTGCCATGGCCAAGGCGGAAATCAGTTGGAAGCGCATCAACGTGGAAGGAGTCCGGCTGCAGGTCTATGTTCACCACGTGGGCCGCGACTGGCGGTTTTTCGCCCGGGAACGGCGTTACGACCAATGGCAGGCCGTGGCCGACCCGCCGCTGGAAGACTGGCTTGAACTGCTCGACGCCGTCCGGCGGCGCATCCATCGCCGCCTACTCCGGCCCGAGGAAGAGGCGCGCGTAAGAAACTCCATCCGCGAGCGCTTTCCCGAAGCCGAACCCGACTGAACCGGGGCCAGGAGATCAATCATCGCCCTTGGACCGGCGGAGCGAAATTGGGCACGATTGCGCGGTTGACACGCGGGACGTTACCGGTCAAGATAACGGGCAGGCAGAAAATAGTTTATGAAGGGTAAAATTCTAGTCGTAGATGACCTGGCGGACTTTCGCAAGCTGCTCAGGGACACACTCGCCGATAGCAATACCGTCACCGAGGCTGACAGCAAGGCGGCCCTGGAAAAGGCATTCACGCAGGAACAGCCCGACCTGGTCCTGCTCGACGTTAAGCTGCCCGACGGCAACGGCCTTGATTTGCTGCCCACCATCAAGAAGCGCTGGCCGGAAACCGAAGTCATTATCCTGACCGGCGCGCCCGGCGACGAGGAAGCCGTGTCCTGGGCCGTCGAGGCGACCAAACGCGGCGCCTTCAATTTTGTCCGGAAATCCGCCCAGTTGGATTTTGAGAAACTGCTGGCCGACGTCAACAACGCCCTGGAGCGGCGCCGGCAGATGGAAGAAACCAGCTTGCTGCGCCGCGCGCTCGAAACCATGAGTGGCACGGCCTCCCCGGTCTTCCAAAGCGCCGTCATGCGCGAGGTCGTCCGCACGATCGAGCGGATCGGGCCGAGCGACGTCACCGTGCTGATTACGGGCGAGAGCGGCACCGGCAAGGAAGTCATCGCCGACCTGCTGCATGCCTTCAGCCCGCGCAGCAAGAACCGAATCGTCAAGATCAACTGTGCCGCGTTGCCGCGCGAGTTGATCGAGAGCGAGCTGTTCGGCTCCGTCAAAGGGGCCTACACCGGCGCCCACACGGATCGCGAGGGCCTGTTCCGCCAGGCCGAAGGCGGCACGCTGCTGCTGGACGAAATCTCCGAAATGCCGATCGACACCCAGAGCAAACTCCTGCGCGTGCTCCAGGACCAGGAAGTCCGCCCCGTAGGCGGCAAGACCGCCTACAAGACCAACTGCCGCCTGGTCGCCTCCACCAATCGCAAGACCGACGAGGCGATCGCCCAGGGCAAACTCCGCGAAGACCTGTTTTACCGCATTAGCGCCATCTCGGTGCACTTGCCGCCGCTGCGCGACCGGCGCGAAGACATCATGCCCCTGGCCAATACGTTCCTGAAACGGTTCGCCGCCCAGGCCAACCGGGTCATTAAAGGCTATACCCCGGCGGCGGTCGAGCGTTTGACCGGGTTCGACTGGCCGGGCAACATCCGCCAGTTGCAAAACGAAGTGCAGCGCGCCGTGCTCTTGTCCGAAGGCGATATGGTTGACGCCAGCGACCTATCCGTGATGCATCCGCGCACCACGAGCGAGGGCGGCGGCGATACCAACTTCACCCTCCTGGAAGGCGTCGAGCGCAGCGCCATCATTCAGATGCTTAAAGAAACCGCCGGCAACAAACTCGAGACCGCCAAACGACTGGGTATTGGACGCCAGACCCTCTACAACAAGATCAAGGCCTACGGTATCGAGGTCTGATTTCAGTCCAAGCCATACTTCTCGCTCCACGCCTGCGGAATGGTCCCGAAGCTCAGGAGCCAGTCATTGAACTTTCGCAGGCTCCAGCCCCGGCCCGTCATTAGCCGCTGCCGCAACCGCTCATTCTCGAGCCGGCCCAGCCAATAGCTCATCGGCACGCCGGGCTGGGCGGTGTACCAATTTACATCAGCCTCGGCTCGCGCGCGGGTGAAGCCGAGATGCCTTTGCAGGTGCCGCACCGCTTGTTCATAACTGTAGCGGCCGGTCTGCAGCCGCAGGTCCACCAGAATGCGATGGCAGCGCCACAGCGCGTCGTGCAGTTGCTGCACCGGCAGCCACGGCGACCGGTCAATCCGCAGGTCCACCAGCATCTGCTCGCACCAGAGCGTCCAGCCTTCGTAGAACACCGCATGCGCGCACAGCCGCCGCCACTTGCGCGGATGGCGGTTGGCCGTCACGAATTGCAGGTGATGGCCCGGGTAACCCTCATGGGCGCACGTCAGCGCAAGGCCAAAATGCTGCTGTTGCTCCACGAGTTGCTGCGCTTTGGTTTGCTTGCTCGCGCTCGGGTCGTTCACCCAGAACACACCGCGCTGCGCCTTCACGAACGCCGGCGGCGGCAGATACGCTGCCGTCGGAATCACCGCGCGCAGAAACTCCGGCACGGGCTTGACCTGCAGCACGTCTCCTTCCGGGAACGACACGGCGCGCGCCTGGCGGAATCCCTCGGCGATGCGCTGTGTTTCCCGCTGGTAAAGCTCCAGCAGAGGCTGGCGCGGCCGCCAGGCGGCACGCGCTTCGGCGATGATGTCTGCTGCCGAACGGTTGCGGCCAAAGCGCGCGCAGGCCGCCTGGAGCAGTTTGCCCATTCTCTCCACCTCGCCCAGGGCCAGCGCTTCGATCTGGCCGAGCGTGTAGTCCAGTCCGAGCTCATCCCGCACCCGCCGTTGGAGCGCTGCCGCCCCGATGGCGAAGGCGCCCGCCGGCGCCGGCCGACGCTGCTTCACCCGCGCCCGGTATCGCTGCATGGCCTTCCCGGCGACGCCAATCAACCCTTCATCCCCCAGCAACGGCCCCGCCGACTGGAGGAACTTGCCGACGCCTTCCAGCAGCGCCATGCCGCCCGCCACGGTTTGTTCCATCACCCGCAGCCAGACGCGTTCGGGGTGGCGGACAACCGCCGTCGCCTCGTCCAGAAAATCCGGCGCTTGCCGGAGCAGCGAACGCAGGTTGCGCGCGGCGCGCCGGGGTTCGTCGTCCCCGCGCTGCAACTCATGGAGGAGGATGTTGAGCAGTTGATCGGGGGCGTTCGGTTCGAGCGCATGGCGAGCCCGGGCATAATCCTCGCATTCCTTCAACAGCAGGCTGCGCAGCGCCAGCCGGTCAAGCTGCTGCTCGCTCGAGAGCTCGCGCGGTGAAACGCCCTCCAGCGCCCGCAGCGCGGCTTGCCGTTCGCGCTCACGCTTGCGTTGGAAGTCCAGTGACAGCCGGCCCAGCCTCCCCTCGCCCTCTCGCAGCCCGGCGCAGATCGTGGAAAACGTAGGATTGTCCTGGAGCAGGGTCTCGAAATAGCGGCCGAGCACCCCTTCGAATCGTTTCGCGGTCCGGTTCATGGCTTAAGCAACGCATGAAAAGGTCCCGCGTGCACGAACGAATTCGCTTGATCCCTATACGATGGGCGCGATCACGCGCGACGCCGGGCTCACGCCGGATGAATTCCGGCGTTTGCTCTGACCTGCCATCGGCTTCGTTCCCATCAAGTCGCTCAGCGGGTGCGTTGGTGAGTGTTGCAAAAGCAACGTCGAGAGCTATATTCCGAGCTGAGAAGCGCTGATTTGTGCCGAAGCGATCGACATGCTGAAACTTAGCAGGACGGTTTTGGGGGGCACGGCCTTTGCTGGCGCCAAAGGAGGTCTTGCACTCTCACGGCGGCCCAAGCTGGCTTGCCTGGCGGCTTTGCTCCTAGTGGCATTCCCTGGCTCCATCCGAGCGGCAACCGTAACCATTGACGGCTCGCAGACCTACCAAGTTATTGACGGCTTCGGCGTCAATGCCAATCACCGGAGCTGGAACACGAACGAGCTTCCGCCCGTGCTCGATGCCCTCATTGACCAGGCGGGCATGACGCTCTTCCACGTGATTTTTGACAACAATAACTGGGAGGCCAACAATGATAACAGTGACCCCAACGTCATGGACTGGTCCTACTACAACAGCGTCTATAGTGCGCCGGAGTTCCAGAAGCTTTGGGGTATCATGACGTATCTCAACCAGCGAGGTATCACCAACGGATTAGTGCCCGAGCTTCAGGGCCCCGTCGCGTTGTGGATGGGAGGCTTGTCGCTCACTCCCGGTTTCGAGAACGAGTATGCGGAAACGATCGCCTCGTTGCTGGTCTATGCGCGCAACGCGCAGCATCTGCAGTTTTCGGTGGTGGGGCCGGTCAATGAGCCGGACGCCTTCTACAGCGGGATTCATCTGTCGGGCGCAGACCAGTACGTCACCGTGATGCATAACCTGGCGCAGCAACTGGACGCCAACGGCCTCGGCGACGTGCGCTTTTCCGGGCCCGATCTGGCCTATACCAGTACCGCCTGGCTGGGAGCGATGATGGGCGACCCGTTGGTCATGGCCAAGTTGGCCCGCTTCGGTCTCCACAGTTACCTGCACGCAAGTTACGACGCAACCGGGGTTACCAACTTTATCCAGCAATCCGCCTATCCCGATCGCCATTTTTGGATGACCGAGTTCAATGTCTGGTGCCAGAGTTGCCAGACCAGCGTGAGTGGCGACGATTCCTGGGCCTATGCCCGCGGCACCGCCACGTGTCTGCTCGACCATCTGGCCAACGGCGCCTCAGCCGGGCTCGTCTGGGAGGGGTACGACAGTGAGTTCGTTGACTTCAATCCCGCGGACGGCGGCAACGACCCGCCCCATTGGAGCTACTGGGGACTATTCAAGGTGGACGACCCCAACGCGGCCGTCAGGACCTATACTCCGCGGAAGGGCTTCTACACCCTGGCGCAGATCGCCAGGTTCGTACGGCCGGGCGTTCAACGGATTGACGTGAGCGGTGCAAGCACGCCATTGACCTTGCTGGCCTTCTACAACACGAATAGCGGGCAGTTCACGCTGACCGGCGCCAATACCGACTCCATCCCGACAACCTTGTCCGGCACGCTGACGAACTTGCCTGCCATGGACAGCCTGGAACTGTATTACACCGACAGCACAAACGACCTCTTCCACAGCGGCACCTTTCCCTTAACAAATGGCAGATTCGATGTTCCCGTGCCTGCCGATTGCATCTTCACGCTGACTACCATCAACCCTAACCTGGCGCTGCCTGCGATCGCGCTCACCTCGCCGGCCAACGACGCGATCTTCGCGGCGCCCGCCACCATCAGTCTCGCCGCCGACGTCGCCGCCAACGGCCACTCCATCACCAGCGTCCAATTCTACGAGGGAACCACTCTGCTGGGTGAAGACACCAACGCACCCTACACCTTTACCTGGAGCGGCGTCCCCGCCGGCACTTACAGTCTCACCGCGCGCCTGGGCTATGACGCCGGCAGCGCGCTGTCTTCCGCCGCCGCCAATGTGACCGTCACTAACCTGCCGCCGCCTGCGATCACGCTCACCTCGCCGGCCAACGACGCGATCTTCGCGGCGCCCGCCACCATCAGCCTCGCTGCCGACGTCATCGCCAACGGCCACTCCATCACCAGTGTCCAATTCTACGACGGCACCGCTCTGCTGGACGAAGACACCAATGCGCCCTACACTTTCACCTGGAGCAGCGTCCCCGCCGGCACTTACAGCCTCACCGCGCGCCTGATCTATGATGCCGGTGGCACGCTGTCCTCCGCTGCCGCCAATATGACCGTCACTAATCCTCCGCCCCCCCGATTCCGGCACCCGCATCGAGCAACACCTTTTCTTTCGGCCCCCCGGTTACTCCGGTCTGGGACGTCTCGGGGACTTATCGGATCACCAACCACATGCAAGGGGCCAACCTCCAGCCCGCGGATATCGTGTTCACGAACATTACCCTGGCGGTGGACGGACGCGGCCATTTGCAGGGGGTCGGCGCGATCCAGGTGCTGGTCGGCAGCGATACCGTTGGCGGGGATTACAGGTTGTCCGGAACCGTCACCGGTGGCGGCACCCGGACACGCGTGAACTTCTCCATCAAATTCAAGGGCACCGGGTTTGTTTCCGGCGTTCCCACCACGTGCAGCATCTCGGCAAAGTATAACCTGGAAGTGAATTCGACTAGCCTGACTCTGGCCGGCAAGGCCAGCGGCAGTGTGCGCTTCCCGAACAGCGGCACCGGCAGCCTCAAGTCCGACATTTCCCTGCCGCTGCCGTCAGGTGTGGACGGTGGCTGGAATGTGACCCTCGACATTCAACCCGTCGGCACAAGACTTTCCGGAGCTGCCGTGGTCCTTGTGGACAACAGACCCAGCACCACGCTGACTACAAAGGCGACCGGCAGCCAGCCCAGGCAATCCGCCATGGCCAAGCTGAGACTGTCCGGTTCCGGCTCCAGCGCAGGCACGCTGATCAATTTGCAGTTCACGCCGATCGCGGGGGCAACCAACCTCCTCCACACCGTAAAAGGCAAAGTCCTCGGACAGACCGTGAGGAATTAGGCAGGACGAAATTTGGCGCACGATTCTTGCGCAGCGCTGCCGAACTCGAAGGCCCGTGGCGGTTAGCGGCTGTTCCTTGCAACGCTCCTCATTCATAGCACACGCACTTTTTGGGGCACTGGGCGGGCAAGAATGTCCGCGCTCCTTTCCCCAAGTTGTCCGTTCCGCAAATCCACTAACGCATTCCCGCGATCAGCCATCCGGCTGAGCTGGATTTAGCCATTCTCGTACCCCCCGCAACCGAGCTACTTCCCCAGCGCCCCTCATCCCCCTATCCCCCGCGGCTCTGCAATCCGTGTACTGCAGATGTACCCTCATGTGGATCCGGATCCACATGAGGGTACATCGGGAGTGCAGCCGTCGCACATAGCCAGCAGCCCGAGGGGAGAGCCGTGGTACTGCCATCCCCACTCCTGCCCAGCCGCTCATTACCGGGTTGGGTCCATACGCTGCTCCGGCACTCGATCTGACCGAATGCCGGGAGGGGCGCGGTATACAACTCGCTGCGGTTAAGCGGCCCTCGGGAGGTTATACGCCAGAGACCGTCGTCACGCGGCACGACCATTATCCTGCACGACCATTATCCTTGTCAGGCGCCTCTGCTGCTGCTTTCATGGCAACATGCCAGTTAGAGTCGTTGTTGGGCGTGACGAGGCGCAGTTCATCCGCCGCATTCCCGAATTGTATCCCACCGGCAAATGAGATCTCCATGCATTAGGGTCGTCCGGCGCCTGTGGTTGTTGGCGGTTCCGGCGTTCCTGCTGCCGGTGGTGCTGCCCGCGCAAACCGTCCAGGTCCGGTTTCTTGATAGCGCCACCGGCTGCGCCCTTCAGCCGGAAACCGTCACCACGCGCGCCCATCAGGCCGGCGCGGCGGAGCGGCGCGTGCCGGCCTGGCAAATCAGCCCGGCGGGGCGGACGGCGCTGGCGCTGGGCCCCGGGCGCCACAGCGTCCTGGCGGCATCGCCGAAACATCACCCGATGTCGGCGGAGATTGACGCCGAGGCCAACCAGTCCCATATCCTCCAGTTCCAGTTGGATCCGCTGGAGGAACCGAGGGAAATGCAGGCGGACTACGTGGCGTCACTCCTGCGCGACGAGGCGACGCTCCTCCAGGGCTGGGTCGTGGACGAGGAGAACCGGGCGCCGCTGGCCGGCGTGCAGGTCAGCTCGGCCCCGAGCGGTGCGCAGGCCCAGACCGATGAACGCGGCTTCTTTCAGCTTTACGTCTCGGTGCAGAGTGCAACTGAAGCGGCGGCGGCTCCTGCCAACCTTGTGTTCGAAAAGAGCGGCTTTCAGACCCAGGAACGGCAGTACCTCGAGTTGTGGCCCAAGGGCGATTGGACCTACCGTATCCGGCTGGCCGCGGGTAAGGGGCGGCAGGTAGTGGACGAACGCGAAACGCGGCACCGGATCAGGCCGGACGAGGCGGCCGCCGCGACGCCCCAAACGCAGCCGGCGGCGCCGGCGTCCGCGGCTGAGCTTGAAGCAGTCAAATCGCTCGAAAGCCCCGCGCCGAAGGCGACTGCCGCGACCAATTCCACGGTGCGGGTCCCGCGCAACATTCGCGTGGTGCTGTCCGACAACGTGACCGTGGACTATGTCACCATGACCTACTACGTCCGGTGCGTTCTGCCGTCCGAGTGGATTGCGAGCTGGGGCAGCTATCCCGGCGGCACCAATTCCCTCAACGCTGGCGCGGTGGCGGCTCGCTGTTACGCCATCGCCAAGCTCAATGCCGCTTCTGGCACCAGCACCTCCGACATCTGCGCCACCACCTCTTGCCAGGTGTATAACCCGGCGAACATCAATTCCCGCACGGACACGGCGGCGAGCCACACGGATAACTGGGTGGTGCTCTCGGGCGGCGCGGTTCCCAGCACGGAGTATTCCGCCGAGAACAACTCCATCGGCTATTCCTGCGGCGATAGCTGGACCCAGCCCACCGGGGGTTGCATCTTCGACCCGGTCTGCAGGGGCGAGGCCCGCTACGGCCACGGGCGCGGGATGTGCCAGTGGGGCAGCGCTCGCTGGGCCACGGGATGGAAGATGGCTAATCGCACCAGCGGAGACAGCACGCCTAACGGCTATCCGCTGCGGGACTGGAAGTGGATCGTGCAGCATTATTATCCGACGCTCGCCCTGGTGAAAGGCGCGCCGCTGCTGATCGGCGACGACGTCAAGGCCATGGCCAGCGTGGCCATTAACATGTGCATAGACGGCGGGATCACCAACGGCGTCAACTGCACCCTGCTCGCCACGTTGCCGGCCAATACCACCGGCACGACTGTGGAGGGGCCCCAGCGGATCACCGCCGATGGCAAGGGCTTCACCTGGTACAAGGTGCAGTGGAACGACGCCGGCAACACGCTCGGCTGGGCGAAGGAGAATTTCATCGAGCGCGTGTTCTCAGCGCCGACCGCGCCAAGCAATCTGACCGCGACGGCCGTCGCGACGAATCGGATTAACCTGGCCTGGACCGACACCGGGGGCGGCGTGGCGGCGGGCTTCAAGATCGAGCGCGCGATTGCCACCGCCGGTCCGTGGCTCCAGATCAACACCGTGGCGGCGGGCGTCACCAGTTACAGCGACCTCAATCTCTACCCCGGCAGCACCTGGTATTACCGTGTCCGCGCCTATAACGCGGGCGGTGATTCATCCTATTCCAGCGTGGCCAGCGCGACCACCTCCAACACCCCGCCCGTCCTGGCTGCCATCGCCAACCGGACGATCACGGAGACCGCGACATTGACCTTTACCAACTCGGTCACCGCCCCGGACTTTGTTCAGCTCATCACCGACTTCGAGGCCTTTACGACCGATACCACCAACGGTTTGCCGTTGTTCCGCAACCCGCGCTACTCGGGCAGCACGAGCACCAACCTGGAGACTACGCCCGATCTCACCGTCATTACTGACGTTTACACCACCACCGGGCACGGGACGGGCCGCGTGCTCCGCGTGAACTGCAACTTCACGAATGCCAGCAATCCCTGGTTGCGGCTGACCACCGCGAATGCGCCGAACTGGCCGAACCCGGTGATTGATTTCACCCGGAAACTGCGGTTCGACCTCTACGCGGACAAGGCGGTCAAGGTCGCTGTCGGCTGCCGCGAGACAACGACGGCTGCGGGCACACCGATCGGCAGCAATGGCGGCAGCAGCGGCGGGATTGAATGGGCCGGCGTGACCAACCTCGCCGGCACCGCCCCGATGCCCACGCGCACTGTCACCGCCGCCGCATGGACGACGCTCACGTTCGACTTGCCCAGCGAACCGGTCCTCAACTTCTCCGGCGGCAACGGCGCTCTTTCGACGGCTTCGGGCCTGGGCGTGCTCGAGCACCTTGCCATCGTCCCGACCACCGGCCCCGGCACGAACAACCTTTACCTGGACAACTTCGCCGTCCTGAGGCCCCGGTCGTTCGCCTACAGCCTGGCAGTCGGCGCGCCAACCAACGCCAGCGTCAACCCCACGAGCGGCGTCTTCACCTGGACGCCGACTGAGGCGCAGGGCCCCAGCACGAACAGCATCTCGGTGATCGTGACGGACAACAGTTCGCCGCCAGTGAGCGACACGAAGACGTTCACGGTGACGGTCCTGGCGCGGCCCAGCATCCAAGCTGTTAGCTTCGCGAATGGCGATGCGACGCTGACCTGGAATGCAGGGTCGGGCGTGACCTACCGCGTGCAGTTCAAAGACGACCTTGGTGCCGCACAGTGGACCAACCTTGTGCCCGATGTGACCGCCACCGGTCCTACTGCCTCATTCGCCGACACCTCCGCCATCGCACAGCGCTTCTACCGCATCCTGGTCGTGAACTAGCCCCATTCGGGAGGGCGAGCGTCTTCGCGAGCCCTGACTCTCGGCGTTCTGGGCAAGGTGCTTGGGCTCGCGGGGACGCTCGCCCTCCCGAAACGCGGCCCGACCACGTCACGGCCACGGCACGCCGGGATACTTTTTCTGGAGGGCGGGCTTGAGCTTCGGGTAGGTGTTCGCCCGGAAGGCAGTCCAGTTGAAGGTGGCTTCCAGCCGTTTGCCGTCGGGCGCGCAGAGCCAGAGTTTCACCGGCAAGCGGCTTTCGCAGATGTGCGGGTGCGCTTTGAGGGCGAAGCACTCGTGGAGCTTGACCTGCAACTCGGGCGCGTTTGGCTGGTCGTCGTCATCGCGCGCTTGCTCGGGGTACTGGAGTTTCAGTTTGCGGCCATCCGGCCAGGGGATGGTTGTGGGCGCGAGTTCGTCGAGCCAACCGAGTTGTTCCCTGGCCAGGGTTTGCAGGAAAGCGTCACGCAGCGGCGTGGCCTGGGCCTCCTTGGCGAGGGTCAAACCCTCAAACGCACGTGCCAGGCAGCGGGTGACGGCCTTGTCATCGAAGGGCGGGAATTCGAGCGTCGGCATCCCCGCCACGACGAGGTTCACCCGGCTGATGAGCTGCTTCAGCTCGTGATTGAACAGCGGCAGCTCGAAATAGCCTTTCCGATATGCCTCCGCCAAACAGCGGCCGGCGGCTATCGGGTCCGCCTCGCGCTGGTGCTCGTGGTGGATAACGAGGTCGCGAAAGCGGACCAGCTTCACCGCGGCCACGCGTTTGTGGGTGCGGTCGTAAAGATGCTCGACCTTCGCGGTGACTTGCTCCGGGAAAGCCTCCTCGATCCATTCGCGCTTCACGGCGCTGGCTAGCCCGAGGAGGGTCAGGTACTCCGAGCCGCGCCCGGTCACCTCGCGGATGGTCGCGGCCACCAACAGCGCGGCGTTTTGCACCACGCTCTCGCGCATCAACGTGCCGTGGCGCCCTTCGGTCAAATCGCACTCGAGTGTTCCCTGGTCGCGCCGGCGGCAGAGCTGGTCAACGAAGCCGGTCATGATGCAGCGAGGCAAGGGATCAGGGAGGGGCGGGGGACGAGGGGCGGGGGGCGGGGGGGCGCCATCCTCGGTTCTTGCTGCTCCAGGCTCGCTGGTGACCAGGCCTTGCTGCTTCGCGAGCTGGAGGATCTGCTCGAAGGTCTGCTCGACCTGGCGCGCGGTCTGGGCGTGAATGCCGTAGCGGCGACAGGTCTCGACGCTGAAATGGTTCTTCTTCGCGAACTGATAGGCGCGCAGCAGCGTGTAGAAATCGGATTCCTGGCTGGCCTCGAACAGTTCCCGGGCCTCCTGGATATGCTTGTCGTCGCGGCCGAGGCGCATCAGCATATCGCGCCCGCTGACCAGCGCGGCGGACAGGGCGGCCGCCGGGACACAGCCGAACTGGGCCGCCTCGACCAGCATCCGCGAGTAGCGGGGATGCATCGGCAACTTGAGCATCTGCCGACCGATGGAGGTCAGGTCCGCGGTCATCTGGTCCCCGGCGAAGGCAGCCTGCTTATCTGCGGCCAAATCGCCCTTCGCATCCTGCGATTCCCGCAGCGCTCCCAGCGTCACCAACAACTGCTCGGCGCGTTCAACGGCCTGGGGATCGGGCTTGTCCAGCCAATCGAACTCCGCGGCGCGCTTGATGCCCAGCGAGTGCAGCAGCAGCACCACCTCGGCCAAGTCGCTGCGCTGGATCTCAGGGGTGTTGCGCTCGGGCCGATTCAACTGGCCGCTTTCGGTCCAGAGCCGGTGGCAGTTACCCGGGGCGGTGCGACCGGCGCGGCCCTTGCGTTGCTCGGCGGAGGCCCGGCTGATGGGCTCGATGAAGAGCGTGCCGATGCCACGCTCGGCATCGTAGCGGGCGACCCGGGCCAAGCCGCCGTCCACGACGTGGCGAATGCCCTCGATGGTGACCGAAGTCTCCGCGACGTTGGTGGCGACCACCACCTTGCGCAAAGGGTTCGGCGCGAAGGCAAGGTCCTGCTGCTCGGGCGGCAGGTCGCCGTGCAGGGGGATCAGGGCAAGGCGTTCGGTCGTCCGGATGGTCCGGGCAGCGCCGAGGGTGGCGTTGATCTCGGCCATGCCGGGCATGAACACCAGGATGTCGCCCGGCTCGCCGGACTGGACGATCTGCTCGACGACATCGGCCGCCTGCTCGGCGACGGGCCGCTCGTCCGGCTGGCTCAAGTAACGTACTTCCACCGGAAAGCTTTGTCCCTCCGAACGTAGGACAGGCGTCCCGCCTGTCCCCTCTGCCCCCTCCAAATACTCGGCGACCGGCTCGGCCTCGATCGTCGCGGACATGACGGCCAGCTTCAGATCGGGACGCTCGGTTTGCTGGAGCCGTTTCACCAGCGCCAGGGCGACGTCGCTGAACAAGTTGCGCTCGTGAAACTCGTCGAAGATGACCACCCCGAGGTCCGACAGCGTGCGATTGTCCTGGAGCCACCGCAGGAGGATGCCCTCGGTCACGTAGCTGATGCGTGTGCCCAGGCTGGTCTGGTCGTCGAACCGAATCTGGTAGCCGACCTCGGCGCCGAGCGGGCACCGGCGTTCCCACGCCACCCGTGCGGCCACCGTCCGCGCCGCCACCCGGCGGGGCTGCAGGACGACGATCTTCTTCTCCCCGGCCAGCCCGGCATCCAGCAGCATTTGGGGGACCTGGGTGGTCTTGCCCGAGCCGGTCGGCGCAACCAGGACCAGCCGGTTCCCCGAACGCAACGTCTCGACCACCTGCGCATGGATCTCCCAGATGGGAAGGGAACCCGGAGTCACAGATGGCGGAGCGCCAGGGCGACGACCGTGATAACCAGCATCAAACCGCTGGGCATGAGTTTCTTGGTCTTCGACAGGCGAATCGCGAACACCACGAGCAGGGCGGCCATGATGACGTCGGCCAATCCGCGCGCGAGGCCGGGCCCGAGCAGGCCCGGGATCGCTGTGAGGATCAGCGCGGCGGCGGCCACAGCGGACGTAATAAGTGATACCTTGCTCCCGGCCTTCAAAAAGCCGATGAGTCCGCCGACCAGCAGGAGAACAATGTAAATCCAGAGGACAGTATGTGAGTTCATTTCACTTGTCGGCGGCTTCGAAGGTGGCAACAAGGGGGCGATGATCCGAGCCGACCCCCCAGTTGGGGAGGGTCAGGATGTAGGTGTCATTGGCGGCCCATTCGCGCGCCAGGCCGGGACTGATGAGGATGTAATCAATGCGGCTATAGGAGTCCTCCTTGCCGTAGTAATGGGTCCAGGTGACGTTGCGCGGTTCCCAGGCGGGATTGGGGTTCGGGGTGTTGTCGCCGTTGCGCTCGGCGGGGCGGGTGTCCACCAACTTGTATTTACCCCGGCCGATGACCGCCTTGGTGGAAGAGGAATCCTTGGTGTCGTTGAAGTCGCCGAGGACGACGAGGTTGACGTTGGGGTTGGCGGCGAAGCGGGCTTCAATTTTCTCGCGGAGCAGCTTGGCTTCTTCGAGGCGCAACTCGGCTTCGTCAGCCTGGGGGATGGGACGTTTGGACTTGAGGTGCGCCGCCAGCAGGGTGAACGAGTAATTCGGGTTCACCCGGACGTCAACCTCGGCAAAGCCGCGGCTGACGCGGAAGCGGCGCCCGCTGAGCAGGAAGCTCTCGTTGGTGTGGGAACGGCGGGCGGTGAAGGGGAACCGGCTCAGGACGGCGACGAAGATGTTGGTGTCGAAGCCGGCGGCGTGTTCCCAATAAGGTAGGTCGAGTCCCTCGCCCTTTAACGAGTCGCGCAGTTCCAGCAGCGCGTTGGTGCCGCCCATTTCCTGCAAGGCGAGGACGTCGGGTTTGAGGGCGAGGATGCTTTCGCGGACTTTGGCTTTGGCGGCGGCGAGTTTGGCGGCGCGGGTTTCGGCCGGCTGATCAAGGTAGTTTTCCACGTTGTAGGTGGCGACGCGGAAGGTTTCCGCGCCCGCGCTCCAGGCGCAGATCGGCAAAGCCAGTGCGACAACACAGGAGTGAAACAGCCGTGGATGCGAATTCATAAGGAGGTAATAGACAGGAGGCGAGGGCATGTCAAAGAGGATTTGGGAGCAGGACGGGAGCAAAAGCTTTTGCAAAAGGGTTGTCCGCTGCTAGGTTTACACCATGTTCAAACCGGGTGAGAAGGCATCAAGCCGCACGCGCCGCCGCGGGGCAGCCCAAGGCAAAGCCGAGCGGCGGGCGCTGAACGCGGGCCACGGGACGCCGGAGCGCCGGCGAAAGCCCCAGCGGCTCGAGTCGGCGGTCATGGCCACGTTGCACGACAAGCAAAGCGAGCGCGACCACCGGGAATTGCGCATTGACAAGGTGGGCGTGCGCGGGTTGCGCTTCCCAATCCAGGTGCGGGACAAGGCGCATGCGGTGCAGAACACCGTGGCCACCATCGGCATGTTTGTGGACCTGCCCAAGGAATTCAAAGGCACGCACATGAGCCGGTTTCTCGAGGTGCTCAACGCGCACGGGAACGTGATTCACGTCGAGAACATCCCCGACATTCTCCACGCGATGCAGGCGAAGTTCCACGCCGCGACGTCGCACCTGGAGATGGAATTCCCTTATTTCATGGTGAAGCGGGCGCCGGTGACGGGCCGGGAGAGCGTGATGGATTACCTGGCGCGGTTCGACGCGGCGGCGTGCGACAAGGAGATTCTGATTTCTGCTAACGGTTAAGGCAAATGTAACCACGCTCTGCCCGTGCTCGAAGGCAATTGCGGCCTACGGGGCCCACAACCAGCGGGGCGAAGTGACGGTGCAAATCCGGTCGCGGAAAGCGATCTGGATCGAGGATTTGATCGCCATCATCGAAGGCTCCGGCCAGCTCGGAGCTGTACGCGCTGCTGAAGCGGCAGGACGAGAAGGCGGTCACGGAGCGGGCCTACGACAACCCGGTGTTTGTGGAGGACCTGGTGCGCAACGTCGCGCTGAAGCTCAACGCGCATCCGGACGTGACGTGGTACAAGGTGGAAGCGGAAAACCAGGAGAGCATCCACAACCACAACGCCTACGCCTGCATTGAGAAGCACTGAGCGATGCGGGCAGGGAGAGGAAAGCCACCGCGCCCGCCAAAATATTTGAAAATTGTTATGGAAGTTTTAGTTTCCTCTGCTAGATTCGCACGCTTTCAAAGGGACCCTGGAGGGTCCCGATGAGGCAGCGCAGAGCAGATGTTTGCCAGAATCGAGCAGTATAAGTTGTGAGCACAAAGAAAAAGACCATCCGGAAGGTTAAAGGGCACGCCAAGCCGCACGGGCTGGCGACGGCGGCGGCCATTCTCGGCCAGCCCTCGGTGAAGGTGAGGAAGAACGGAGAGGCCAGGATCAAGGCGCAGTGGGCCAAGTATTATCGCCGGCTGCTGGAGCTGCGCGAGCAACTGACGCAGCAGATGGACGGCTTGGCCAAGGAATCGGCGCAGGAAATGCCCGGCTACAGCCTGCACATGGCAGATTCGGGCACGGACAACTTCGATCGGGATTTTGCCTTGAGCCTGCTGTCCGCCGACCAGGATGCGGTTTACGAAATCGAGGAGGCGCTGAAGCGGATCGAGAAGAACACCTACGGCGTTTGCGAACTGACGGGCAAAGCGATTCCGCAGAAGCGACTGGAGGCGATCCCCTGGACGCGGTTTACGGTGCAGGCCCAGGCCCAGTTGGAGCGAGAGGGAGCGTTGCGGCAACGCCGGCTGGGGGCGCTCGGCACGATTGATTCCGTCGGGCAAAGCGAGGCCGAGCCCGAAGAGGAAGAGGCGGAAGAGAAACCCAAAGAGAAAGAATAGCCATGCCCCGCGAGATCATTACCATCGAATGCACGGAAGCGCGCAAAGAGGGCAAGTCTCCCTCACGCTACACGACGACGCGGAACAAGAAGCTCAAGACCGAGAAGCTGGAGCTTAAGAAATACAACCCGGCTTTGCGCCGGCATACCCTTCATCGCGAAATCAAATAGCTACCTTATATGCCTCGCAAGACTCGCCCAGATAAACCGGGGAAACGCGGTTCCCGCGAACGATCCTCCTACGGTGAAACGCGCACCCCGCGGCCGAAGCCCAAGATTGATTTCACCGTGGACGCGCTCGATTTCAAGAACGTCACCCTGCTGCGGCAGTTTGTGACCGACCAGGGCCGCATTTTGCCCCGGAAATACACCGGGCTCCCGGCCCATTACCAGCGGCGGCTGAACCGCGCCATCAAGCGCGCGCGCCAGATGCTGCTGATGAAGTGAATGAAAAAGCCACGCGCAAGCGTGGCTTTTCCGTTTCAAACTGGAGATTCGGTCGTCGTTAAGTCGCTTCACCCGACAGCCAGTTTCCAAGGTGCAGGTATTCTCTGATCTTCCTGCGTTCGTAGCGATGTTTCAGGGGTTTCTTCGGCTGGTTATCAACTTTGCGAAAGGGATGTTTGGGATTGCGAATAGCCTCACTGATGATTTCCAACGATTTGGTCATAGCTTGATGTGTTTGTTTGTTCAAGTTCAGCCATGCGTGAAGGATGCCACCGGGCTTGCCTTGGTTAGGCCCTCTGTCCATTGACATTGGCATCTGCCGCTTCAAGCGATACAAGTATAAGACTATTCCGGGGAAAGTCCATTCAAAGAATTCCGCGTGCGGTCCTTACGGCGCCGACCGGACGCATCGCTCACCGCCAGGCAAAGGTTCCGGAGCGCCATTCCTTCTGCGCGCGGTTAGCCATTAGCCGAAGGCCGGCCCTTTCGAAGGTTCGTTGCACCTGGGCAAATTCCGATCTTCAGGATGCCGGCGGCGACCAGCACGCCATCCGCGCGCAGGCGGGCGAAGAAGCCGGTGTCGTTCGGCCGACAGCAGGTCGTGCCAGCAGGTTGGCGCAAACGAGGGCGTATTTCTGACGGCTGCTGCAGGGCAGTTTCGTCAAATCCTGCTGCCGGAAGCGAATCTTGCCGGAGACGCCGTTCCGTCGGGCATTGGCGCGGGCGACACGGATGGATTCCGGGTCGGAATCCAGGGCGTCCACGGGCTGATAGCCGAGTTTGGCAGCGGCGATGGCGAGAATGCCGGAGCCGGTGCCCACATCCAGGCAGGACTGCGCCTGCCCCGGTCGGCGCCGCGCCACGAGTTGGCGCAGGCAAAAGGCGGTCGTGGGGTGGTGCCCGGTGCCGAAGCTCAGCCCGGGGTCGAGCACGACCACCGCCTGTCCCTTCCGCGGGCGCTGCCGGCTCCAGCTCGGTTTGAGGAGAAGGGTGGAGCCGACGGCCAGCGGTTGGAAGTGGTGTTGCCAGGATTTGGCCCAGTCCTGCGGGCGGACCCGCGCCAGCGAGATGCGGCGGGGCCCAGGGTTCCGAGCGCTCCGGGTTATGCGTCGGAGCGCGTTGGCGAGTTGCCGTCGTCTGGCGACCGACCAGTCCGGCTTGTGAGGCAGATAGACCGAGACGGTTGTTTGGCCGGTTTCCGCGCTGATGTAGGAGGACGGCGGTTGGCCGAAGACCAGGCTGAGCCGTTCGGCGACGGCCTCTTCCGAGGCGGCGGAGGTGGCTACTGAGATCCTCCAGAGAATGGCGGGTTGCGGCTTCAGGGTCACGCGGCCATCTCGCGCCAGGGGGCGAAGTTGAGCAACTGCAGCCTGACCTTGGGGGGACGCACGACGACCTGGGTGAGGCTGGCATATTCAATCTCAAAGGCCGCCATGGAGGAGAGCGGCCAGCGCAGCAGCATCCCCAGCAAGACGCGAATGATGCCGCCGTGGCAGAAGATGGCGACCGTTTGCCCGGCATGATCAGCCAGGATGCGCTGCAGGCAGGGCTCGACCCGCTCGCGCAAGGTCTCGCCGCACTCGGCATTGGCGATGCCGCCGCAGGCCAGTGGCTCGAGCCAGGAAAGGGCGGTGACGCCGAACTTCACCTGCACCTGGTCCCAGGTGAGGCCGGTCCAGTCGCCGAAATCCACTTCGCGCAAGTCGGGCATAATGATGGGCTTGGGGGTGCCGTTCACCAGCAGGGGAGCCAGGGTTTGCTGGACACGCCTCATGGGACTGGCGTAAATCGCGTTCAAACGCTTGGCGCGCAGGTGCGTGGCGAGAATAGCCGCCTGCTGGTGGCCGCGCGGCGACAGCTCCATGTCAATCCGGCCGCCAAAGACGCCGTGGTAGGGCACCTCGACTTCCGCGTGTCGGATCAGCAGCAAACGGGTGGCGGGCGGCCCGGCGGGTTGGGCCTGCCGTGTGGAGGCTCGGCGATGAGCGTCGAGACTGGTTCGGCGAGTGGCTTCACTGAGGTCTTCGTGCGCGGTCACTTTCACGGGCTGGTTGCTGAGCTGGCCTTTGTCCAAGATAGACGGTCCGCGAGGCGCGCGCCGAGGCGTGGGGGTCGTGGGTGACCATGATGATGGTCTTGCCGTGCTCGCGGTTCAGCGCCTGGAGCAAGTCGAGGATTTCGTCGCCGGCCTTGCGGTCGAGGTCGCCGGTGGGCTCGTCGCAGAGCAGCAAGGTCGGGTCGGTGACAATCGCGCGGGCGATACCCACGCGCTGCTGTTCGCCGCCGGACAACTGGCGCGGATAATGTTTCGCGCGCTGCGACAGGCCGACAATCGCCAAGGCGGTCGCCACATGCCGTTTGCGGCGGGCTTTGGAGAGGTGCGTGAGCAGCAGCGGCAGCTCGACGTTCCGCTCGGCGGTGAGCACCGGCAGCAGGTTGTAGAGCTGGAAGACGAACCCGATATGCCGGGCACGCCAGGCGGCCAGTCGGCGGTCGGACAACCGGTCAACGCGCTCGCCGGCGATGCTGACCGAGCCGCGGGTCGGCTTGTCCAAGCCGCCGATCAGGTTGAGCAAAGTGCTCTTGCCGGACCCGGAAGGTCCCATCAGCGCGAGGAACTCGCCGGCGGCCACTTTCAGGTGCAGGTCCTTGAGCACGTGGATGTCCTCCGATCCGCGGTGGAAGACCTTCTCCACCCCCTCGACAGCCACCAGCACGTGGTCGGTTGATTCGGCCATGGCTTTGGGCGCGTTTCAGCGCTTCTCGGCTACGACCGAGCCATCCTGCAGACCCTTCGGCCCGTCCACGATGACCCTTTCGCCCGCCGCGACGCCGGCACTGATTACGACCTCGTCGGCGAGCGCCTTGCTCACCGTAACCGCGCGGCGCTCGGCGTGCCCGCTTTGGACGACCAGCACGACATCACGCCCGTCCTGCTGTTGCAGGGCGGCCTTGGGCACGATCACCGTGCGCCCGGCCACCGGCCCAGAGCCTTCGGCCTCCCGGAAGGCGACTTTGACGCTCATCTCGGGCAGGATGCGCGGGTCGAGGTGGTCGAAGCCGACCCGGACCTTCACGGTGGATTTCTGGCGGTCGGCGGTTGGGATGATCGCGATCACTTTGGAGGGGATCTTCCAGTCCGGGTACGCGTCGAGCGTCGCCTCGACCGGCTGTCCGGCTGCAACGCGATTGATGTAGCTTTCATTGACATCAATCTCGATTTCCAGGGATTCCATGTCCACGATCGTGCAGATGCCGGTGCGGGTGAAGCCGCCGCCGGCGGATATGGGGGAGATCATCTCGCCGGGTTGCGCGTTCTTGGAGGTGACGATGCCGCTGAAGGGCGCGCGGATGATGGTGTCATCCAACTGCTGTTCCCAGTAGGCCACCTGCCGTTCGGCGACGGTGACCTCGGCCTGCTGCTGTTCGAGCCTGGCCTTGAGGGCGAGCACGGCGGCTTCGGCGTGGTCGTAATCGGCTTGCGTGGCAATCTTGCTTTTGACGAGGCCGGTCTGGCGCTGGAGTTCCTGTTCGGCTTCCTTGATGCGGACCCGCGTCTCGGCCAGGGCGTTGGTGGTCGAAGTTAATTGCGCTTCGGCCAGGCGCAGGCTGGTTTTCACGTTCGTATCGTCCAGGCGCGCGAGGACCTGGCCTTGCTGCACCTTCATTCCCTCCTCCAGGAGGACTTCCACCACTTTACCGGTAATCTTGGAGGAGACGGTGGCCTGGCGCCGGGCGGTGACGTAGCCCGAGGCATTCAACACCGTGCGCTCGATGCCGTTGCCGGCCGCCGCGCGCACCAGCGCGGTGCGCACCGGGACGGCTGCCGCGCGGCTGCGCCACCAGAACCCGCCTGCCGCCAGCGCCAGAAGGAGAATGCCGACCGCCACCCAGCGCAAGGGCGAGGCAGACTCGGGTTCCGGGCTTCGCTCGATGCGCAAGTCATCCAGCGTCGGTTTGGGCGAACTCATAGCTAATGGCCGCTAACAGGGAAACGCTTCTATCCCGCCAAGTCAATTGTGGAGTACCGGGGAATGAGGAAGAAATAAGAAGAAAGGGGACTTGACGGTACTTGAAAAATGGGGCTCTAATGGAGTCTGACGGTTTGCAGTTTTTTGTACTCGGTGCCCGGTAGCGGGTTGCGGCCGGGCGGCAATTAAATGAGAACGTCAATTCAGAATGGGTGTGGAACAGCCGGGGGTGAAATGCACACTAATTCCGCCCGGGAGGCTGGCGCCAGGCCCAAGCTCATTTCCCCAGGAATCTACGGTTAAGAACAGGAGAGAATATGTTTACAAAAACAAAACCTTCAACCTTCAAAGTCGCAGCTTTCGGAACCACCTTGAGACGGCTGCGGGCGATAGCCGTCAGCCTGCTGGGCCTGCTGCCCGCGTTCGGCGTGTCGGCGGTCGGCAATGTCGTCATCAGCCAGGTGTACGGCGGTGGCGGCGGGACGGGTTTTTACAAGTACGACTACGTTGAGCTCTTCAACCGCAGCGATACGCCGGCGACTCTAACCGGTTGGTCGCTCCAGTACGCCTCGCTCAACGGCAGTTTCACCGGGGGCAGCCAGCTTTATGCCATTCCAGCCGGGACGATGATCCCGCCCGGGGGATACTTGTTGGTGCAGTGCAGTTCGCCGGGGACCAGCGGTCTCAGCTTCCCCGTCGCCCCGGATCTGATCACCGGCAACCTGAGCATGTCGGCAGCCAGCGGTAAAGTGGCGCTCGCCAATGTGGCTACGCAACTGGGCACCGTCAGTTCGCTGCCCGATCCGCGCATCGTAGATTTCGTCGGGTACGGCGCCGCCAATCTGGGCGAGGGGGGGACCACCGTGAATGGCGGCGTTCCCCTTACCAACATGCAGGGTGGGGTGCGGAAACTGGGCGGATGCCAGGACACCGACAACAACCTCGCCGACTTCGAGGTTGTCACCCAGCCCGTTCCCCGCAACAGCGGCTCTCCCCGCAACTGCTGTTGGTCTCTGAGCATTACCTGCCCTACCAACATGATGGTCGCGGCGACCAACCCGGCGGGGGCAGTGGTCACTTATGCGCCGACGGTCAGCGGCGGCTGTTGGCCTATCGTGACCAACTGCGCGCCGCCCAGCGGTAGCACCTTTCCGATCGGCAACACCGTCATCACGTGCACTGCCAGCGACTCCTGCGGCCAGTCCACTAATTGCGGCTTCATAGTTACAGTGGTGCCGAGGGCATTGAGCATCACCTGCCCGAGCAACATTGCCGTGCACGCCACCAGCGCGGCGGGGGCGGTGGTCAACTATATCGTGACGGCCAGCGGCGGCTGTCCGCCCATCACCGTCATCGGCAATCCGCCCAGCGGCAGCACCTTCCCGATGGGCGTTACGGTGGTCAATTGCACCGCCACCGATGCCTGTGGGCAGCAGGCCAATTGCTCCTTCACCGTGACGGTGACTGCGGCAACTGCAGAAGCGGTTCTACGCGCAGAAGCTCCTGCCGCCGCCCAGCGGCTGGTACGTGCCGCCGGCGCCGGGAGTGGTGACCTTCCCCGGCGGCATCATCCTCAGCAATTTCGCCCACCGGGTCTTCAGCGCGGGCGTGGTGCCGCCGCCCACCCTTGGCAGCAACGTGACCCACTCGTTCAGTTCGCAGGTGGAGATGGATGTTTCGTTCGACGGCGGGCTGAGCTGGCAGTCGTGCGTGGTGAGCAACGCCGCCGCCCAGATGTATCTGATCAACAACGGCCCGGACTCCGGCGACACCCTTTACGGGGCACAGATGCTGCAACTGAACGTGAGCGGCGGGACCCTGCCGGCGGGGGTGATGATTCGTGAAAGCCCGACCAAGGCCTCGGCCGGTGAGACCCGCATCCAGCCTGTTGCGGGTGGTTACATGATTGACAGTTTCTTCGACGTCTTCCTCGAGGTGAGCACCGACTTCGGCGGCACCTGGGTGCCGGCGAGTGCCGCGCTGCGCCTGGAAGCCAAGCCCGATCCGCAGCTTATTGCCGCCGCGCCCGCGCCGCGCAAGGTGTTTCCGATGCCCAACGGGCAATACCTCTCGCCGAGCGCGTGGTTCCAGCTTTACGCCAATGGCATCGTCATCAAGGACGTGCGGCACAAGCTGTTTACGGGTTGGATGGAGCCGCCGCTTTTCGGCGTGAGCCAGACTCAGACCTTTGACTCGCAACTGGACTTCCAGCTTTCGACGGACGGTGGTTATAGCTTCATGGCGGCCCGGGCGCCGGCGACGATGACGGTGCAAAGCAGCAACACGCGGGAGTTCCAGGGCCGGACGACGTATGAGACGGAGGTAACCCAGTTGAACATCTCGGGCGGCGATCTGCCGGTGGGGGTTATGATCCGAGAGAGCCCGACCAAGGCGAGCATGGGCGGAAACAGTTCGCTGGCGGGTGGCGGTGGCGGCGGCGCTGGCGGCGGTGCGGCGATCAGCAGCTTCTTCGACATCTTCACCGAGGTGAGCATCGACGGAGGCGGGTCGTGGTCGGTGGCGACCAACGGTCCGGCGCGGATGGAGCTGGAACGGATCGCGCGGGTTTACACCTATACCAACAACCTCTTCCCTCCGCTCAGGGGTGAGTATATCACCTCGCAGCAGTGGTGGGCCTATTACGCGATCGGCATAGTCATCACCAACCCGTCTTTGCGTGCGTTCACCTCGGCCATCAGCCCGCCGCCGCCGGGCATGACCACTTCCCACAGCTTCGGCGCAGAGCTGGAGTTCGACATCTCCTACGACGGCGGTCTGACTTACAGTCACACTACCGCCCCGACAACCGACAGCGTTCAGATCACGTGCCGCCTGGGCGGTGACGGTGTCACCGAGTATTACGACACCGAGATGACGGCGATGAGCATTGCGGGCGGCGGCCTTCCGGCGGGAGTGATGATCCGCGAGAGCCCGACGCGGGCCTCACATGGCCGGACCACGATGAGCGCCAACGGCACGGACAATGATTGCGACAGCTTCTTCGACATCTACACCGAGGTGAGCACCGACGGGGGCCTATCGTGGTACCAGACGGTGGCCGGGCCGGGCACCATGATCCTCCGGCCGCGCACGCCACAAACCGCGCTAAGCATCACCTGTCCGAGCAACATCACGGTGCGGGCCACCAGTCCAGCGGGGGCGGTGGTCAATTACACGGTGCTGGTCAGCGGCGGTTGTTCGCCGTACACGACGAACTGTGTGCCGCCCAGCGGGAGCACCTTCCCGATCGGCACCACGGTGGTCAACTGCAGCGTCACGGATGTCTGTGGCGGGCAGGCCAATTGTTCCTTCACGGTGACGGTGCTGCGGCAACTGCAGAAGCGCTTCTATCCGCACAACCTCCTGCCGCCAACCAACGCGCTGTATCTACCCCCGGCGCCCGGGGTTGTGACCTTCCCCGGCGGCATTATGATCAGTAACGTGGCGCACCGGCTGTTCAGCGCGGGCGCGGTCCCGCCGGCGACACCGGGTGCCAGCGTCATCCATCCTTGCACTTCCCAGGTCGAGCTGGAGATCTCCTTCAATTATGGCCTGACGTGGCAGTCTTGTGTCGTGGCGAGCGCTCCCACCAAGATCTACCTCATCAACCGCGGCCCCGACTCCGGCGACACTCTCTACGGCGCGGAGTTGCGCACCCTGAACCTCAGCGGCGGGAGCTTGCCCGCCGGCGTGATCATCCGCGCGAGTTCCACACCGACCTCATCGGGCGAAGTGCGTACTCAGCCCATCCCGGGCGGCTACATGATCGACAGCTTCTTCGACATCTTCCTGGAGATCAGCACCGACTATGGCCTCACCTGGATGCCGGCCAGCGCTCCACTGCGCCTGGAAGCCAAGCCCGACCCGCAGCTCATTGCCGCCGCGGCTGCGCCGCGGAAGGTCTTCCCGATGCCCAACGGGCAGTATATCTCCCCGACCGCTTGGTTCCAGCTCTACGCCAATGGCATTGTCATTAAGGACGTCCGGCACAAGCTGTTCACGCAATGGATGGAGCCGCCGGTCTTTGGCGCGAGCCAGACTCATACGTTTGACTCGCAACTGGACTTCCAGCTCTCGACCGACGGCGGGGCGCACTTCATAGCTGCCCGAGCGCCGGCGACGATGACGGTGCAGATCAGCGACCAGCGGGAGTTCCAGGGCCGGACGACGTATGAGACGGAGGTAACCCAGTTGAACATCTCGGGCGGCGATCTGCCGGCGGGCGTGATGATCCGGGAGAGCCCGACCAAGGCGAGCCTGGGTGGGAACAGCCACCTGGCTGGCGGTGGCGGTGGCGGGGCGGGTGGCGGTGCAGCCATCAGCAGCTTCTTCGACATCTTCACCGAGGTCAGCACCGACGGCGGGGGGTCCTGGTCCTCGGCAACCAACGGTCCGGCCCGAATGGAGCTGGAACGGATCGCGCGGGTTTACACCTATACCAACAACCTGTTCCCGCCGCTGACGGGCGAGTACATCAGCCCGCAGCAGTGGTGGGCCTACTACGCCAACGGCATTGTTTTCACCAACCCCTCGTTCCGCTCGTTCACCGCAGCCGTCCCACCGCCGACCCCGGGCGCCACGATCACCCACACCTTCGGCGCGACGCTCGAAGGCGACATTTCGTACGATGGCGGCCTGACGTACATCCACACGACTGCCCCTCTGACCGCCAGCTTCCAGATTACCGGTCGGCTGGGCGACGATGGCGTGACCAAGTACTGTGACCTCGAGGTGACCCAGTTCAGTGTCTCGGGCGGCGGTCTGCCCTCGAACATCCAGATTCGCGAGAGCCCGACCCGGGCCTCCCTTGGCCGAACCACCATGAGCGTCAACGGCACGGACTACGATTGCGACAGCTTCTTCGACATCTACACCGAAGTGAGCACCGACGGCGGCCTTTCATGGTTCCCGACCGTCGCCGGGCCGGGCACGATGACGCTCAGGCCGCGCACACCTTCATCACCACTGAGCATTGTCTGTCCGAGCAACATCACGGTGCGGGCGACCAGTCCGGCGGGGGCGGTGGCAACTTATCCGGCGCCGATTGTCAGTGGCGGCTGTTCGCCGTACACCCTCAACTGCGTGCCGCCCACCGGGAGCACCTTCCCGATCGGCACCACGGTGGTAAACTGCAGCGTCACGGATGTCTGTGGCGGGCAGACCAATTGTTCGTTCACAGTGACGGTGCTGCGGCAACTGCAGAAACGCTTCTACACGCAGAACCTCCTGCCGCCGACCAACGCGCTGTATCTGCCCCCGGCGCCTGGGGTCGTCTCCTTCCCCGGCGGCATTCTGATCAGCAACGTCGCCCATCGCAAGTTCTCGGCGGGCGTGGTGCCGCCGCCCTCGCCTGGTGGCAGCCTCATCCACTCCTGCGTGTGCAGCGTGGAAATGGACATCTCGTTCAACTATGGTCTGTCCTGGCAATCCTGCGTGGTGAGCAACGTCCCGTTCACGGCTATTTTGACTAACAACGGCCCGGACTCCGGCGACACCTTGTATGGTACCGAGCTGCTGCAATTGGACCTGGGCGGTGGGACCCTGCCTGCCGGTGTTAGGTTTCGCGAGAGCCCGACCCGGGCCTCGATCGGCGAGACGCGCATTCAGCCCACTCCGGGTGGTTACATGATAGACAGCTTCTTTGATGTCTGGCTGGAGATCAGCACCGACTTCGGCGTCACTTGGGTGCCGGCCAGCGGATCGCTCCGGGAGGAACTCAAGCCAGACCCGGCGCTTATTCCGGCTGTGGCCGCGCCGCGCAAGGTGTTCCCCATGCCCAACGGGCAGGATGTCGGGCTGGCTTTGTGTCAAGCGTACGCCAATGGCATTGTGATTAGAGACGTGCGGCATAAGCTCTTCACCGCGTGGGATGAGCCGCCGCGCTTCGGCGCGACGCAGAGCCATACGTTTGACTCGAAGTTGGACTTCCAGCTCTCGACCGACGGCGGGATGACCTTCGCGGAGGTCCGCGCCTCGTCCACGGTCACCGTTGCCATCAAGAACGTCCGCGGGTTCCAGGGCCGGTCCACCTATGACACCGAAATGACGCAACTGGACGTTTCGGGTGGCGACCTGCCGCCTATCTTGAGGATCCGCGAGAGCCCGACCAAGGCGAGCAAAGGCGGCACCAGTTCCCTGGCCGGTGGCGGCGGCGGCGGCGCCGGTGGCGGCGCGGCCATCAGCAGCTTCTTTGACGTTTACACCGAAGTGAGCACCGACGGCGGGCTGAGTTATTGGCCGGCCACCAACGGGCCGTGCCACATGGAGTTGCGGCGCATCGCGCAGCCGAATCCGTTCCCGACCAACTCCCTGCCGCCTGCGTTGTCTGAGTACCTCAGCCAGCAGGGCGTCATGTACGGCAGCGCCTACGTGCTGACCAACTTGCGCCACCACCAATTCACCGATCACTTCCCGCCGCCGCCGCCGGGTATAAGCAACGTCCATACCTTTGGCTCGATGGTCGAGTTTGACCTGTCGCAGGACGGCGGCCACACCTTCACCCCTGCGTCCGCCCCGGCGACCGTGATGGTGAAGACCACGACCCAGACGGGTTCGGACGGTGTTACCGAGTATTACGACAGCGAGATGCTCCAACTGGAGATCTCTGGCGGCGGGCTGCCGTCCAACATCTACATCCGCGAGAGCCCGACCAAACAGTCGCTCGGCCGCACGACCTCGAGTGGCGGTGGCGGCGGTGGCAGCGGCGGCTACCAGATGGACAGCTTCTTCGACGTCTACACCGAAATCAGCACCGACGGCGGCATAAGTTGGCAGCCGACCACTTCCGGGGCGGCCGAGGTGACACTGTCACCCGAGGTCCTTCCGGTGACCCCGGTCACCATCACCGGCATCGTGCCGTCGCTTGTCGGCATCGGGTACACCATTGCTTACACCGGCGGCAGCGGTTCGCAGTTTATCCTGCTGACCTCCCCGACCGTCACCGCGCCCATGTCCCTTTGGACGCCCGTCGCGACTAACCCAACGACCCCGGGATCATTCTCCGTGGCGCCCACTTCCGACACCTTCTACCGGATACAGAGCCGATAAGCGCATTCAAAGCTCAACATCGAGAACGGGAACATCGGTTGCCGGTCTCGCCGTTTGACGGGGCCTGAGTTGTGGTCCGCCGCTGCCACGCAGGCTCCTGAGAAGCCTGTGCGGCGCCAAGTAGAGACGAACTATGAAAATGACCAGACAGAATCACCGCCTGCCCTATTGCGCGCGGGCGTTCCAGTTCGGCGCGGCCGCCAGCCTCTTTGCCCTGGTTGCTGCCCGCTCATTGCCGGCGGCAACCGTTGTCTTGCAAGACGGCCTCAACGGTTACTCCGGCGCGACCGACACCTGGCTGGACGAGAGCGCGCGGCACGACAACTACGGAGCGGCCACGAACGTGGAAATCCGGCTCAACATCAACACCGTCGGCTACGTGGACGATTGCGCGCTGGTCAAGTTCACCCTGCCCGTGCTGAGCTTTGACAGCGTTTCCGCCGCCACACTGGCGTTATACTACTACAAGGCTAACAGCTTTTTTGACAACAACGCCCAGGGGATAAAGCCCTACCGGGTCAGTACCACGAAGCCGTGGTATGAAAACAACCGTAACGGGCAAAGCGGTGAGGGGGCAAGCTGGCTCTATTACGGCCAGTTGGAGACCGAAGGCAACAAGTGGAGCTACGGCAGCAATCCAGATTACGGCCCTTGGTATGACCGGATTGACGACGGCAACGGCGAGAATTACGTCAAGGAACCCGGGGGCACTCCTTTGCAGAAAACCAACGCCATTGCACCGCCCAACTGGGTACCGTTCGATGTGCTGCCCAGCGTGCAGCAATGGCACGGCGGACAGGCCAATAACGGCTTTATTGTTTACTCCTGCTATTTTGAAGGCGATGGGAACACTCTGTACACGGAGTATGCTACGCGTGAATGCAGCAGCCAGACGCTGCGCCCGCGGCTGTCCATTGCCTACTCAGGAGCTCGAATCTCCTGGGCCGGCACCGCGAGCGCCAACTGGGACGCCGTTGCCACCAATTGGAACGTCGGCGGCTACCGGGGCACTTACGGGAACGGTGACTATGTGACCTTTGCCGATGGGGCAAGTAACCCGGCCATTTCCGTCACCGGCGGCGGAGTTACGCCTGCCGCGGTCACGATCAACAACGCCGCCACCACTTACAGCTTTTCGGGCGGAAGCATCAACGGCAGCGGCATCCTCACCAAACAGGGTGCAGGTCAAGCCACCCTCGCAGCGGCCAACGGCTACAGCGGCCTGACGCTGGTCAAGACGGGCACGTTGATCATCGCCGCCAACAATGCGCTGGGCACGACCGGCAGCGGCACGGTGGTCAGCAATGGCGCCGCCCTCGGGTTGCAGGGGGGCGTGAACTACGCCAGCACCGAACCGCTCACACTTTCGGGCGGTGGTGGTGGCGGGGCGCTCTATGCCGTGAGCGGCAACAACACCTTCGCCGGGCCCATCACCCTCGCCGCCAACAGCTCCGTCGACGTGGATACGCCCCTCAGCCTGACACTCAACGGGGCCATCGGCGGCGGCTTCAACTTTACCAAGACCGGGTTTGGCACACTGAACTTCGGTGGAAGCGATGCCAACACCTACGGCGGCACCACTTACGTTAAGCAGGGCATGTTGTCCCTGGTCAAGACTACCGGCACAGCGGTTCCCAATGACTTGGTCATCGGCGACGGCCTCAGTGCGGCTGCCGTCCGGCTCGGCGCGCAAAACCAGCTTTGCTCCGCGTGCGACGTCACCGTGGTCACCTCCGGCCAGTTGGAACTGGACAACCACAGCAGCACTATCGGCAGCCTCACGCTCTCAAATGGCACGGTCACCACCGGCTCGGGCACGTTAGCTCTCGGCGGCCCGGTCAGTTCGACCGGCAACCAGACCGCCACCATCAGCGGCAATCTCAACCTCGGCGGCGTCCAGCGCGAAATCAAAGTGAGCAATGGCACCGCGGCGAATGATCTAGTCATTTCCGCCGTAATCTCCAACGGCGGTATTGCCAAGACGGACACGGGCCGCCTGATGCTCAGTGGCAACAACACCTCCGATGGTGAGGTGGTGATCTCCAACGGCGTGCTCACGGTGGTCGCCAACGCCGCTTTGGGTTCAACGGCGGGCGGGACCACCGTCGCGGGCGGCGCTCGGCTGGAGTTGCGGAATACTGTGACGGTGTCCAAGGAACGGTTGACCCTCAACGGCAGCGGCGGCGGCTTGGGCGCACTGGACAATGTCAGTGACACCAATATTTGGACCGGTGAGATCACATTGGCATCGTCCGCCATGATCGAGTGCGACGCCGGGAAGCTGGCGCTGGGAGCGGTCACCGGCTCTGGCTTCGGCATTACTTTCAACACCACCGGCGATATCCTGATTAACGGGCTCGTCAGCGGCACGGGGAGCACGCTGACGAAGAGTGGCGGTGGCCGACTAACCCTGGCGGGGACCGGCGCGAACACCTACAGCGGCGCCACGTTCGTCAACCAGGGAATGCTGGTTTTGGGAGCACCAGCGACGATTCCCGACACGCCGGTGATTGACGTGGCCGCAGGCGCAACGCTGGATGTGGCCTCAGTAGCCGGCGGCTTGAAGCTGGGGCTAACGAGCCCGCAAACCCTGAAGGGCAACGGGACAGTGGTTGGGGATGTGGGGGCCAAGGCGCTGGCGCGGCTGGAGCCAGGCGAGAGCGCCGGCACGCTGACCTTCCTGAACAACCTGAGCCTGACCGAGGGCGTGACCAACTACTTCGAGCTGACCAACTCACTGGCGATTGGCGGGGGGACCAACGACCTGATCGCCGTGGCGGGCGACCTGACGTTGAGCAGCAATGTCATCGCCATCACCGTTCTGGGCTCCGATCCCCTGGGCGGAGGAACCTATTGCCTCTTCAATTATGCCGGCGCCAAGAATGGCTGGTTCAACCCCAGCCCCGTTTTCCTGAGCGGCGCTCCCGGACCCGGCACCACGGCGTGGATTGATGAGAGCGTGACCAACCAGGTCAACCTGGTGGTGGTGGTTCCCGTCGCCACCACCACACTGGTGGCGTCGGCACCGAACCCGTCTCTGCCGGGTTCGAATGTCACTTTGACAGCCACGGTTAGCCCTGTGGCCCCGGCGACGAATGTGCCAACGGGCACCGTCACCTTTAAGACGAATAGTGCCCCCCTCGGTCCGCCTGTGCCGCTGGTCAACGGTGTGGCCGTGATGGATACCACTGGGCTGGCGCACGGGTTCACCCCCGTCTGGGCCGAGTATCCCGGCCAGGGCCTTTTCCTCGGCAGCACCGGCAGCGTGGTCCAGTTAGTAAACACGCCGCCCATCGGCGGGGCGGATGTGGCTTACGTCATGAAGAACGGGCGGCTCGAACTGCCGGTCGCCATGCTGCTCGGCAACGACCGCGACCCTGACAACGACCGCCTGAACATGATCGCGGTCAGCGCCTTGAGCACTAACGGGGGCACGGCGGCGCTCGTGAACGGCACGAACGTCGTCTACCTGCCCAAACCCGATTACGTCGGCAGCGATCTGCTCACTTATACGCTCGGCGACCCTTACACGAATGTCGTCGTGGAGATCTGCATCCGCGTGCTGGGCACCGGCGACCTGACGAACCGCATCATCGCCATCACCAATCAAGGCGGCGGGGCGATGACGCTGACCGTTGCGCGGCATTCCCGGTTGGACTTACTGGGTGCAGGGGGTTAGCAACCTCACGTTCCCGCTGTCCTGGCAGACGCTCTCCACCAATAGCGCCGGCACCAATGGCCTGTTCGAGTTCACGGACCTCGGGGCAACGAACGCCGAGAGTTACTACCGCTCGGCCACGCCCACCAATCCGCCCGATTACCGCTTGTTCGATGCCGAGTTGCTCCGCCTGGACATCTTCGGTGGCGGGTTGCCGCCCGCCATGCGGATTCGTGAAAGCCCGACCTTCAAGTCCCTGGGGATCACCCGCATTCGACGGGACCCTGACGGCAGCTTCACCATCTGCAGCTTCTTTGATGTGTTCACAGAGCTAAGCACAGACGGCGGCATGACCTGGCGGGCGGCCACCAATGGCTCCATCCTCTTGATCCTGGAGGGCGGCATCCGGCCAAACGGGTTTCCGGCCGACACCCTGCCCCCGCCGGCTGGACAGGTACATCACCCCGCCGGACTGCCCGGAAATCTATCCACCGCCTCCTGGCCTGATCATCATCCGGGACATCACCCTGCACGGGTTCACGATGACTTTCCCGCCGCCGCCCCCGGGAATGAGCGCGACCTATACTTTTGGCGCGCTGGCCGACCTTTTTGTGTCCTGGGACGGCGGGCAAACGTTTGTGCCTTTCACCGCTTCTGCCCAGGTCCAGATGCTGATCACGGGCCGCTTGAGCGGGCCGTAATCAAGCCTGGGGTGGATTACACCATCCCTCCGGCAGTGCATTGAATTCACCGATTGGAGTTTTGCAAACGGCGGCTCGGGCTGGGCACGCCCAGCCTGGCCTGCCCTCGCCGTTTCCAGCGCTAAAGCCTTGTATTACAGGGGGTTGGGGAGAGAAAATCCCCCAGGCTTGCTGGTCGGCCCGGTGGAACCGGGCAGGAGCACGGCGCTCTCCCCAGAGCATTAGCAGTGGAAGGCAAACAAAACTGACTCAAGAACGGATTGACTGGAGGAATCCATCCGCCAACATGGTTCTTTGTGATGCAAAGAGATCGTGAGAGAACTAAGAAAGAAGATGCCACTCTGATTCTGACCGTGCTGGCGCTCTCTCTCTCGGGCCAACTCGCCACTCAAGCCGCACGAGCAGCCGAGACGTCAAGAATCTCGGGCTCCGTCGCCCCGCAGTCGATTCTCGCTACCATGAAGGCGGTTGCCGACTGGCAATTGGCACAGCCGCCCCGGCACCGGGAGGATGATTGGACTTCAGCGGCCCTGTACAGCGGCATCATGGCTCTCAGCCAGGTCTCCGATGACCCGAAATACCACGACGCCATGATGGCCATGGGCCAGAAACAGGAGTGGAAACCCGGCAGGAGGGTTTATGACGCCGACGACCATTGCGTCTGCCAGGCCTACCTGGAGTTGTATTTTCAGCATCGTGACCCGGCGATGCTCGGCCTCACGAAGGAACGCTTTGACTTTATCCTGGCGAACCCAAGGACCAACGATCTCCGGTTTGTGAAGGGCGCGCGGGACCGCTGGGCCTGGTGCGATGCGCTGTACATGGGGCCACCAGCCTGGCTCCGGCTGCACGCTGCCACGAGCGACAAAAGATATCTCGCTTTCATGGACCATGAATGGTGGGTGACCTCGGATTACCTCTACGACAAAGAGGAGCACCTCTATTTCCGGGACAGCACGTATTTCCAAAAGCGGGAAGCCAACGGCAAGAAGGTCTTTTGGAGCCGAGGCAATGGCTGGGTATTAGCCGGGCTGGCGCGAGTGTTGGAGTTGATGCCGCCGGAGTTTGGGCACCGCAAGCTTTACCAGCAACAATACCAGGAGATGGCGGCAAGAATCGCTGTGCTTCAACAGGATGACGGCCTGTGGCGGGCCAGTTTGCTGGACCCGAAATCCTACCCGTTGAAGGAGACCAGCGGCTCCGGCTTCTACACCTTTGCCCTTGCGTGGGGGATCAACCGGGGCGTGCTTGACCGCGCCACCTACGAGCCAGTGGTGCGCAAAGCCTGGAAAGCGCTGGTTGCTTGTGTCACGCCGGAGGGCAAACTTGAGCACGTGCAGCCTATCGGCGCCGACCCAAAGAAGTTTGAGCCGGCGCACAGTGATGTTTATGGCGTCGGCGCATTCCTGCTGGCCGGCAGCGAGATGTATCGGCTGGCCTTGAACGACCTGCCGGCGGCCGCCTATGGCACCTTCATGCCGCAGCGCAAGGATGACTTTGCCTGGGAAAACGATCGCATCGCCCACCGGGTTTATGGCCCAGCCCTGGAGGCGACTGGCGAAATCACCAGCGGCATGGATGTCTGGGTCAAGCGCACGCGGAAGCCGATCATCGAGAAATGGTATTACCTGGCCGCGTACCACAAGGATCACGGGGAAGGATTGGACATCTACAAGGTCGGGCCCAGCCGGGGCTGCGGCGGCAGCGGCATCTGGCGCGACGGCAAGCTCTATGTGGCGAACAACTTCATCACGTGGCGTTTGATTGAAAACGGCCCCTCCCGCGTGGTGTTTGAGCTTGGCTACGCGCCGTATGATGCCGGGGGCATCAAGGTCCGTGAGACGAGGCGGATTGCGCTCGAAACCGGCTCGAACCTGAGCCGCATCGAGACGCGTTTCGACTGGGAGGGTGGCCCGGACGATCTCCAGGCGATGGTGGGCATCGTCAAACGCGAAGGGGGTGGCGCGCCGGATTTTGCGAAGGACGGTTCGTGGATGGCTTATTGGGAACCTGAGCAGCCTGGCAATGGCACGATCGGCTGCGGCGTGGTGATGACCTCGCCGGCAAAACCCTTGGACACCGAAGCGCAAGCGTTCCTGCAGGCGACCGTTAAGCGCGGCCAGTCGCTGGTTTATTACGCCGGCGCCGGTTGGACTAAAAGCGGCGATTTCCCGAACAAGGAAAGCTGGGTGCGCTATATTTCCGAATCCGGTGCGAAACTCAATTCAAAGTGACCTCGTATGCAAACTCGTCTGTCCCCCAGCCAAACCGAATACCCGAACTTGGGCACCGAGCAGTTGCGCGCAGCGTTTCTGGTGGATTCACTATTCGCCCCGGGGCGGGTCGAACTGGTCTATACCGATGCCGACCGGGCGATCATCGGTTCCGCCGTGCCGACCCGTGCGCCGCTCAAGCTCAGCGCGGATGCCGAATTGCGCGCGGCCTGCTTTTGTGAACGACGCGAGCTGGGTGTTCTCAACATTGGTGGCGATGGTGCGGTGAAGGTTGACGGCCAGCGCTTCGAAATGGCCAGGTTCAACTGCCTTTATGTGGGACGCGGCAGCCAGAGCATCGAGTTCAGCAGCAGCGACCCCGCGATCCCCGCAGCTTTCTATCTGCTCAGTTATCCGGCACACGCCACGTATCCCACGGCGCTCGCACGGCAGGCGGAGGCCGCGAAGGTGGAGTTGGGCAGCGTGGCGGACGCGAACCGGCGGACCATTCACAAGTACATCCATACCGGCGGGATCAAGAGCTGTCAGTTGGTCATGGGTTTCACCCAACTCGACGACGGGGCGGTATGGAACACCATGCCGCCGCACACGCACGCGCGGCGGTCGGAGATCTACATGTATTTCGACCTCGGTCCAAACCGGCGTGTGATGCATTTTATGGGCACACCACGGCAAACGCGGCATCTCGTGATGGCCGATCGGCAGGTAGTGATTTCGCCGAGTTGGTCAATTCATTGCGGCTGCGGCACGGGCGCCTATGCTTTCTGCTGGGGTATGGGCGGCGAGAACCAGACCTTCGAGGACATGGATCCGGCCCCCCTGGACCTGTTGAGATAGGATGTGGCGACCCGTAAATGAGGTGCACGGGTCGCATAGCTGCATGAGACGGATTGGGGGCAGAATCTGAAACGAGTGTAAACAGTTAGAATGCAAATATGATCCTGAAGAAATTCAAGCTGGATGGGAAGGTGGCGGTGGTAACTGGAGCGGGCAGGGGCCTGGGACAAGGGGCGGCGGTGGGCTTTGCCGAGGCGGGCGCGGACCTCGCACTGGTTGACCTGATTAGCACCGACGAAACCGCCCGCCGCGTGCGGGCGCTGGGGCGGCGTGTTTGTCAGATCCAAGCCAATCTGCTAGAGCGCGCCAGCGTGCAGCGCATCCTCGAGACCACGGTCAAGGAACTCGGGGGCATTGATATTCTCCTGAACAATGCCGGCATTATCCGCCGCGCGCCGCTCCTCGAATTCACTGAAAAGGACTGGGACGAAGTCATCCAGATCAACGAGAGCGCAATCTTCTTTCTGAGCCAGGCGGTCGCCCGACAAATGGTCAAGCAGGGGCGCGGGGGCAGAATCATCAATATCGCCTCGCTGCTGTCGTTCCAGGGCGGCATTCGCGTGCCGTCGTACACCGCGGCCAAGAGCGCAGTCATGGGCCTGACCCGGCTCATGGCCAATGAACTGGCGCCGCACCGCATCAACGTCAATGCAGTCGCGCCCGGCTACATGGCCACAGACAACACGGCCCCATTGCGCGCCGACCCGCAGCGCAGCGCCGAGATTCTCGGCCGTATCCCGGCGGGTCGTTGGGGCGAACCGGAAGACTTGCAGGGGGCACTGGTATTCTTGGCCTCGAGCGCCTCCGATTACGTGACCGGCCATACCCTCGCGGTGGACGGAGGCTGGCTGGCCCGGTAGCGCCTGGATAAGGCGATGTTGCGTTGGATTTACTGGCTTGCTGGAACCTGCCCGGGCGGCAGCTTTCGCTAGTTATTTAAGCTTCAACGCGTCGTCGGTGAGATTGACACGGTCCGTTCTTCTATCGGGCCGCACGACAGTCAGTTCGCCATCGACGCCGAGCGCGGCGGAAACAGCCACACTTTTGTTCGTGCCGCGCTCGGGCCAAAGGACGGCGAAGACGGTGAAGGAATTGGCCGCCTCGGCAGTTTCGGCAGTCAAGTGGCTCTGGTTGCTCCATTTCCCGGTCACACATAACTGCTCCCGGCCTCGCCAGTCAGGTATTTCGTATCCAAAGGCACCGGGAATTGGTCCGTCACACTGTTCACTTGGAACGCACTCTGCGTTATCCACAAGATTCCTTTTGCTTTTCGAGCGGCCCCATCATGATCCACAAAATCGCGGCGCAAACCAGCGGCAGCATGCCGAACCCAAAGAAGACCGGCGTGTAGGAGAAGCGGTCCACTGCCCATCCTGTGATCAGCGTAAACAGCATGCCGCCGAAGCCCGAGCCCATGCTCGCCAGACCGTAGACCGACGCGACCGCATTCTTTGGAACCACATCCGCCGGCATCGCCAGCATATTGGCCAACGATCCCGTATAGCCCATCATGGCAAGCGACACGAGTGCGATCGAGACCCACGCATCATTTACCAACACCGCAGGAATGGCCGTGGTCATCAGCGCCGCAAAGCAGGTCACGCTGGTCTTGCGCGCCACCGTTACCGGGCATCCGCGGCGCAGCAGGAAGCTCGAAAGCCAGCCGCCCACGAAATTGCCCAGCCCTGCTACTGCAAACGGGATCCAGGAGTACTTTCCTATCGCTGCCATATCGAAATGGCGTCCATGCTTCAGATACTCCGGGAACCAGAAGATGTAGAAATACCAGACCGGGTCCATGAAGATCTTGGATAACGTGAAGCTCACCACAAAGCGTGAGCGCAACAGTTCCCGCACAGGCGTCGGCGGAGCAACGGCTTCGGCGCGGGATTCCGCGGGGGTGTGATATGTCGGCCACCAGAAGATCAGCCATACAAAGCCAAGCAACCCGACCGCGACGAAGGCTGTCTGCCATCCGAACGTCAGGAGGATGTAGGCCACGACGGGCGGAGCCAGAATCGCCCCCACCGCCGAGCCGCTATTGAAGATGCCGGAAGCCAGCGCGCGCTCGCGCTCCGGAAACCACTCCGCCACCACTTTCACCGCCGCCGGGCCAGTTGCCAGCCTCGCCCATCCCGAGCAGGAAGCGCGCGACGCCGAGGCTCACCACGCCGCGGGAAAAGGCGTGCAGCACTGCCGCGGCCGACCACCATACCATGCACAGCGCGTAACCGAGTCTGGTTCCAAGCCGGTCGATCAGGGGCCCGGAAACGCCGTTCATGATCGTGTATGCCAGCATGAACGCAAACACCACCCGCGAATAATCGGTGTTGCTCATGTGGAACTGCTCGCGCAGGACCGGCGCCGCCACCGACAATGTCTGGCGGTCCAGGTAATTGATAACGGTCGCCCAGAAGGCGAAGCTGATCATCAGCCAGCGGCGTGAGGCGGGGTTCATGCCAGTTCCACTTTGACCGCTTCATGGATAAACACGCGTGGCACTGTCACCTCCAGCCATCCGTTGTGTGCCTGCGGAGGCGAGAACACATCTCCGGCACGCAGCAGCGAAACCTGCCGCACTGTCCGCCCCTGGGGAATCCGAATTCTCACCTTCACATTCGTCACGGGCAGAAACTCCTCGCGGATGCGCAGGTGCTTGTTTTTGTTTCCCGTGTTGGCGAGCAGGTGCAGCAGTATCACGTCTTTCGACGCCATGAAATGTGGCATCACGCCCGGCTGATACTCGATCTCGTAGGACCGGCCCGCCGCCAGCCAGGGGCCGAGCAGCTCGCCGAAGAGCCGGCGCAGCCGCTTCATCCGCGTCTCTTCATACACCGCCTCCAGGCTCGACCCGATGTAGAGCACGCTGCCTTTGCCTTCGTTCCGCCGCACGATCGCGGGCCCCAGGTTCTCGCGCCGTCCGCGGTCGATCGTCTCCGCCAGCACCTCGCTGCCGCGCGCGCGGAAGCGGAAGATCTGCGGATCCTGCGGCACCAGCTCGCCGTCGCGCAGCTTCAGGTAAAGATCGGGAATCTCCACCGGCTCCGCCGCCACGAAATCGGCGCCCAACAGGTCCGCCAGCCCGAAGTTCTTGCGCATCCGCCCGCACTCGTCGGCTACCGATGTGACGTGCGTCGCCACCAGCTTCCCGCCATTGCGAACGTAGGCGGCCAGCATCGCGCACTGCGCGTCGCCCAGGCAGGCCGCCGCCGGCGCATAAACCATTTCGTAGCGCGCCAGCAGTTCCGGTGTCATCTGCCAGTCGAGGAACGGCTCGGATTCGATACCGTTGGCCTTGAGCAGCTGGTAGGCGCCGTGAAATGCATTGGGGAATCCTTTCGAGACGAAGTGCTTCCCGGAGTACCAGTCGATGGTCTGGCTGCCCACCAGGATTCCCGCTTGCGGCCGGCTGCGCACGCTCCGCAGCAACGCGTCATGCTTCTGCTGAAAATCAAAAACCTCTTTCACGTGCCGTCCGGCTTCGTAGTCGAGCGGCCCTTTCTCCTGGTAGAAGAAGCGCGACAGCCCCCAGTAAACCAGCCCCACCCCCGAGGCGACCGCCGTCGCGCCATCGAGCAGCAGCTCCTGGCTTTCCACGGGGTAACTGAACCAGCCGCGGACCTTCTCGCTCTTCAGGTGTTCGCGGTTGTACTGCGTGTGCGTTCCGACATAGGTCCATATCACTTTGCCCGTGGACTGGCCCAATTGCATGTTGAACAGCTTGTCTTCGGGCGTTTCGGCGGCTTCGAACATGAACCCGTCAACCACCGGGATCGCCCGGTTGCGCCATTCCTGCTTGCTCAGCAGCGAGGTGTCGTTGAACAGAACCGGCACGTCCCGGGTCCGCCGGATCATATCCTTCATCTCGGCAATGAACGCGATCGCCACCTCGTTCGCCATCCAGCGCGTGTACTGCACCTGCTCCTCGCGGCTCGGCTTCTTCTCCTGGCTAGGCACGGGCTGGCCGAACTTCTTCCGGTAGGCCGCCTCGCAATGCTCGCAGTGGCAGAAACTTTTCGCATTCTCCATCCCCTGGTAGGGGCCGTCGAAATACATCACGTCGAACGGATAATCCACCAGGATTTCTCGCACCATGGCCTTGATCACATCCCGGACCGGCGAGTTCAGGCAGCCTTCGTAGTAATCCACATAGCCGTAGTGAGCGGTGGTCATCGGCGTTCCGTCCGCGAACTTCTTGCTCCAGCCGGCGAAACGGGGATCCTTCGACGTCACCTCCATGAAGGGGTGATTCAGCGGCACGTAAGCCACCGACTTGAGCCCTTCCTTGCGCAGCAGCTCCAGCGTCTTGCGCATCGGGTCGCCCTTCAGCTCCGGATGGACCGGGTAGCCGGACTTGGTCGGGAAATAGGCATAATAGGAAGCCGCCGGATAGCGCAGCGCATCGGCGTTCAGCTCCTTCACGATTTTTGCGGCCTTTTCCGGGTCGTAGTCCAAAGACGGGTAGAAAGGCGGGTTATAGGCTTCCGCGATCACGATGCGGGTGCTCCGGATCCATTCCCAGGCCGGGTCCGCCGGCGTCTTGGCCGATGTCGTCTCCGCCCCGGCCAGCGGCAATTGCGATGCGGCCAGCAGCAGTCCCGTTGATTGAATGAATTCTCGTCGGTTGATCTCTTTCATATTTGCTTCTTTGCTTATGGTATTGCTAGATGTTCTGCCTCGCCCTTCCGCGGCTCATAGCGAATGTCGATGATGGGCTTGGGTGCCCCGGGCTTGCCGCAGAGTTCCACGACGGCTCTTGCTTGTCCGACCGTGCCGAAGCGGGCGAGAATCTCGATTGTATCTGTTTCGGTCCGCCGCACCTGGCATTCTGGCCCATCCGAGCCATCTTTGACGGTGATGACGGAGGCGATTCGAAGGCTCCGGGAGCGTTCAAGCGTTCTGGCGGAGAAATGCCACTGCTTTGCAGGTGGTTTGGCCGTCGCCATGGGATAATCCTTCTTGGGATCCACTGGCCAGGCGTTGGATTGGCCGAAGGCGAATCCCCCGGGAGTGAAAAGACGCACCGTCATGCTGGCATCGCCGCGTCGCGAAATGAGAACCTGTCGCTTCTCGTCCAGCGCGAACCGCTCCTTGGCATGCAGCAGCCACTGCGTTTCGACTGGTTCAGAGGCTTCCACGTCGTCCACGACCAGAATAAGCGACGGGCGCACCAGGGCCACGTATCGCACATAGCGCGTCACCGGCGGGCCATAACATCTGTGCGCCTCGCCCGCCGCGTAACTCATGTGCGGCAGAGTCTGGAAAGCCGTCAGGCTTCCGTTCGCGTCGTCCTGCTGTTTGATCTGTCCTTTCCCATTAAAGAGGAGCGCGTTATGCGCGACCGTATTCTGCGTGTATTCCGTGTGGAAGGGTGACCCATGCTGGGGGTACCTGGCGCCCGCCGGGATCGCCAGGGCTTTGCCGCCTTTCAGAATGGCGAAGCTGTTCTGGTCCGCATGGCTATGACTCACCGCGCCAAAGGGAGAACTCTTGAACAGCACCATCAGGTCGTCATCCGGCCTGGCCAGGTTCCCATGCAGAGCCGCCCAGCCGATGCCGCGAAACACCCGATCGGGCGGCAGGTCCGCCGGCGGCTGGGGTTTCAGGTTTGGGGTCAGGATGAAACGGTGCAATTCTGGAAAACGGTCCGGATCACCGTCCTGTGTTCTGATCAAACCCGCCCACCAGAGAGCCGTGGGATCGCCATGTAGTAAGGCCTGAAACTGGAGCGCCGAGCGCAGGTACTCCGCGCGATCCCCGATCGACACGTGTTCCATATCGCCGAAGGGCATGGCTTCGCCTTTCGGAGAAATGCAGTACATCAGAAAGTAGCGGAACTTGCGGAAGAAGGGTTTCTGCCAAAGGTCATAGCCGGTTGCCGCATAGAGCGACTGAAAAGGGGTGATGAAGCGATCGTGGTAGGAAAGGGCGTAATGGACCCCCTCCGCCCATCCCCCGTCGTTGTCACCCCAGTGTGGAAAGACGGTCAGCAGGGTTCTCATTCCATAGTCGGTCCATTCCACCGCCTCGGGTTTGTCGGCCAGGGCAAGCGCGAATTCCAGCAGGTAACCCGGAAGACGCCCGTCGTGACTTAAACCGGAGGTGTTGAGGAAATCGCGCTTCTTCAACCGGTCGAGCATCTGGTTCCCGCGCTGGACGAGCATCGTCTCGACCGCGCTGCGTTCCTGGGGAGTGAACAAATCGTAGCACCAGTCGTAAGCTTGCGGCGCCGTGTGCGCAATGCGAAGCCCGATCTCGTCAAAACCCGTCTCCATCGAGGCTACGCCCTCGATTTCCCAGTCCAGAATGTTCAGGAGGTGTGCCTTGGCCGCTTCGCCATACCTTTTCTCCCCGGTAAGGACGTAAACCAGGGCCATCGGAACCATCCCCCGGTTGTAGGTCGCTGTGAAATCCGTATAAGCCTTCTTGTAAGCCGTGCGTCGAGCGGGGTATTCATTCTCCCGGTCATACTTGTCAAAGTCCGGCTTCTTCATGAGGGGGAGCCGGAGCGCCTCGTCCGCCACAACTTTCAAGGCGTCAAAAGCTTCTTTGCGTGTCGTGCCCAGCGTCTTCCTGATCTCATCGAGTTGTGACTTCGGAAAGAGCAGGCGCGGATGCTCTTTGCTGACGCGCGCCAGAAGCTCCCGCGGCGGGACCCATGGCATCGGGATGGGATTCGCCGCAATGGTGAAACGCGAGGGGTGGCGGGTGGCGGCCAGGGCTCCAGCGGCATTCAACGCTTCGACCGTCCAGGTATACCGGCCGGGAGGCAACACCTGGTCGGGGACATGCGCGGGATCCTCCACCAGGGGGGAGGCATACGCTTCCTTGCCTTCCTCGCTTTGCACCCGGAGGCGGTAGGAAAATGTTCCGCGCGGGCCCACGCGCCACCAGCAGAATCCCGGCGGGGAAATATCCAATGTTTCGTCCTCAGCCGGACGGTTGAAGTTTCCCTCATTCGGCCGCTGGTCCGGGAATTGCACGTTCGCCCGATCCTGCGCCTGAGTATTGGATGGGAAAACCGCCAAGAGAAGCCCCAGGCAGAGAAGCGGAAGCACCCGGTGTGCGGCTTGATTCATCTTGGTTCCTCTTTCGGGCAAAGTCTTATCGGTTCCGCAAACGGGAGTTCAAGCAGCCCGGACAGCAGCTAGGGGAACTTGACGACGCCAACTGTCAGCAGCAGGTTGGCAAAGCGCCGCACATCGCCGGTGGCGATGACGAGCCCGGTATCTGCTGATTTTACTTCGTCATAAAATGCCCATCGCTCCTTCTCTTCCCACGTGATCTCCGGGGGCAAAAGGGCTCGGTACTCCTTGTGGACGGCGCGGAACGCGTCCTCCGGCGGCGCGACGACCTGCGCGGCCTGGACCACGGTGACAGAGACGATAGCCTCCAGGACCTGGGTTACCGTGGGCACCCCGGGCATCAGATTCAGGAACACCTTCCGGGCTCCCGGGTTCGTCATCGTGGCGACGGGGAAATTGCCGTCAGCGATCATAATACGGGAGAAATGCCCGCAGGCGGCGAGGGTCCCCAGGATTTCCGGATGTATGAGTTTGCCTTTGATCATGAGGGCGCCTAAGCGCAATAGACTCCGCCGTTGATATCGAGCGTCGCGCCGCTGATGAACCCGTCGTATTCGGACGCCAGGAAGGTGATCGCCCGGGCGATGTCGTAGGCGTCACCACCGCGCCCAAGCGGGATTCCCTTAATCGTCTCCTCAGCCGACTCCTTGGTGGTGTGCGTATTGTGGAAACGAGTGCCCAGAATCAAACCCGGCGCGACGGCATTGACGCGGACCCCCTGGGGACCCCACTCCGCCGCCAGCGCGCGGGTGAACGTTAAAACCGCGCCTTTGGTCATGGAATAGGCCAGCGATCCCGCATGGCCCCCTTTGCGGCCTGCCAGCGAGGCCAGGTTTACCACGCTGGATGAGCCCGATTTCCAAAGCGCCGGGCCGCATTCGCGTGTGACGAGGATCATCGTGGTCAGGTTGATGTCGAGGACCGTCTGCCAGAACTTCATATCCACTTCCACCAGCGCCTTGCGCGCGATCAGGCCGCCGACGTTGTTCACCAGCACATCCAGGCCGCCCAGGAATGAAAGCGCATCGGCGACACACTTCCTGGCCGACTCTTCCCCGGTGAGGTCCGCCTGGAAGCAGGACGCGCGCTGCCCTCTGGACTTCGCGAGTTCCGCCAGCTTCCTGGGCCCCTCATCGCCCAGGTAGTAGTGAAGCGCTATGTCGCACCCGGCTTCGATCAGCTTCTCCGCCGTCGCGTAACCGATGCCCTGTTCGGCGCCGGTAATGAACGCCCGTTTTCCCTTTAGCGACCCCATGATAGCCTCCCGGTATAAGAATTGACCCGATCATTCACTTTCATGGACGCCTCGCGGGCGGTTAGGTTCCTCGTCTTGTTCATAGGTTTCGTTGTCTCAGTTGTCCAACCACAGCACCGGCTGACGGATTGGGAAATTCCTGATCGCTTCCTCGTTGTCCGGGTCGGGGTTCAATTTCTTCCAGAGATCGAGATACTTCTTTTCGTTATAGGCGAGCCCGGCGAAGAGCAAACACGGCTGCCGGTTGGGGAAACACTCGTAATACATGACATCCGGCGGATGCTTCCATTGGGACTTGTCCGCGATGTAGGGGTACATGAATTCCATCCCTTTCCTGACGCTCCTTCCGTCGCTCAACTGGAAGTCAAACAGGTTGTCGGTCTTGTCGCTGAGGATCTGGCAGATCGCCGTCATCAGGTCCAGGTTGAAGAGCATGTAGCTGTAGGGCTTCGTCCTGGCCAGTTCTTTGGGAAAACTGCCGTCCTCGGCCATTTGATTTGGCAGGAGGACTTCCTTGAATCGCTTCTTGCAATACGCAATCTGTTCCCGGTCATTGACCAGTTGGGCATACTCCGCCACCTGCACGACCCACTCCGCGCCGTGATTGTTCTTCTGTTCCCGTTCTTCAATGCCGTTCTTGCTGGTGGTCAGCCATTGGAGATAGTCCTGGAACCACTTCTTGATCGCTCTGAGCTCCGCCGCCTGCAGCCTCTCTTCCCTTTCCAGCACCCGGACAGCCCTCGCCACCTCCACCAGGTGCAAGGCGTCAATGACCCCCACCCCGCGCCCGGGAGAAACCCCCTTCACCGCTTGCGCAAATTGCATCGAAGGATTCATCCGGGTCTCTTCGTTGACAAACCAGGCGCGCAGATGCTGCGTTGCCTTCTTCGCGTACTTGGCATCCTGGGTCACCAGGTAGGCGGCTGTCAGGGCGGGCATCTGAATGCAAAAACGCCTCATGATAAGCCGGTGCTCAACAAAGTTGTCCGGATTGGTCATTCCGTCCCGGCGGGTGTAAGGGCCGTCGGGGTTCTTGGGATTAGGCCACCAATAGTCGCTTTCGGAGAAGAAATCATGTTTGCCTCCGGTGCTCCTGGCGCACACGCAGGAGGTGATCGTCACCGGTTCCTCTTCCAAGTACTTATCGGCGGCCTTCAAGATTCGTGGCTTGTCTATGAGCGCCACATCGAAGGACGATCGGGCGCCCAAGGCGGTTTCCGCAAATAACGCGCCGCCAAGGGCCGCCAGCGTGATCCATTCAAGAGTTCTCATTTCGTTGTCACTGCATTGCTATCTCAATTGGGACGGGGAATTCTCAGCCTGTTCAGCGGTCCGGTTTTTTTGGTTTGCAGATGGACAGATCTTCTAGGCATCATCGCATCGTGTAAGGCTCCATCAGCTCGTGGCGCCGGCCATCGGGATCCAGCACTCCCAGCTGCCAACGGTTGTTGATCCCCACATTAGGAAATCCCTTCAGAGGTTGCCCCAGGCCTTGGGCTCTTTCGCGCAGGACTTCCGTGGTTGCCTGCACAGCCGATACTGAGAACCCCAGGTGATAACGCATCGATATCTTCCGCCGGTCCGATGCCTTGTCCATCAGGTTCCATTCAACATATGCGCCCGCTTCGGGGATTTTCATATTGATCCAGTTCGGAGCCCCGTCCGGGTGTGAGCGCAACAGCTCGGTAAATCCAAGAGCGTCCCGGTAGAACCGGCCGGCCTCTTCCAGACTTATAACCGGCATCCCCGCATGAAAGATGCGTTCGGACAGCCGCCGCGCAGGCAGCCACTCCCCCTTGGCTTTCATAAAATATGAAGAACTGAAGGAGCGCCACACTCGCCACCGCCTGGAGAAATCGGTCCATGCTACGCGATGGGACGAATATTTCCGCTGTCGCGGTATTCCGGCCTGGCCCAGGTCAGCGCCTCGGGGGTGGCCAGGTGCGCCAGCCGTCTTTCCAGCGCTTCGCCGTCGCCCACCCCGGCCTGTTGGGAAAACTCGCTGATGATCTTCGCGTTCTGTTCGAGTTCGTCAATCTTGGAGTGGGCCACGCAAAGCGACGCCACCCCGGCCTGCCTCAGAGCGTAATGCAGAAGCTCTTGGGCGGTGGCCCCCTTGCCCACAATGTCACGGAGCGCCTTCATGGTGACCAGCCCGGTCTTGCGCGCTTGGGCCGCCGGCAGGGCGTGCTCGGCCACATTTCCATACTTTGTGGCGTTGATGGCGAGGAGGGCCACCTCGGGATCAAGCGCCTCGATCAGTTGCTTGATCCGCGGACCATTGGTCATCATGCTGGAAAAACCAATGTGCTTTGCCATTCCCTCCGCTTTGAACTTCCGCAATTGCGCGTAAATCCCCTTCTCCAGGGCGGATATATCAGTCTCGGTCTCCACAATGGAGTGAGCCATCAGCACATCCACATAATCCATTCGCAGCCGCTTGAGGGACTCTTCCAGCTCTTTCTTGGCTTTCTCGGGGTCGCGTTCCTCCAGTTTGGTGCAGACATATACGGCCTTTCTGCGGCTAAGCAGTGCCTGGCCGATTCGCGTTTCGCTGTGAGAGTTCTTTTTGTCAAAGTGATAGGTGGAAGCGGTATCGAAATAGTTGATTCCGAGGTCCAGGGCCTTTTGCACCAGCGGTTCCCATTGCCCATCGGGCAGCTTCTGAAAGAAACTTCCGCTCCCAAAGGACAAAACCGAGACTTCCATTCCGGTGCGGCCAAGCATCCGGCGGGGGAGCGCGGCCGAACTGCTGTCTTTCGATTCTGTGCCCATCCCCCGGGCGAGCAGCGGCACCGTCGCAAGCAAAGCCGTTGATTGGTGTAGGAAGGAACGACGCGAAATCCGGGCCTCCATACGGTGTAGTGATTGCCCTTCCGGGGCCGTTCTGCCTTTGGCGTGCGGGTTTCTCATGTTCGCGGTCCGTGCCGGTTAATCAGCCGGCTTCCGGGGTAGCTTCATGACGGCCGCGGCTTGGCTGTGGACGTGCAGTTTCTCGTAGATCCGGTTAATGTACGTGCGCACGGTGCTCAGGCTGATGCCCAGGTCGCTGGCGATTTGTTTGTAGGCATGACCCTCGGACAGCTTTTGCAGGACCTGCAATTCGCGCGCGGTCAGCGTGTCGGTCTCAGCGGGGGCGGATGCCCGCGCCTGTAACGATTGCACCACCTTCCGCGCAATGTGGCCGGACATGGGCGAGCCGCCGCCGTGCACCTCGCGGATGGCTTCGAGAACCTTCGCCGGGCGGGTGCTTTTTACCAGATAGCCAAACGCCCCCGCCGAGAGCGCTTTGAACACCTGCTCGCTATCTTCGTACACGGTCAGCATGATGATCTTGAGTGGCGGCGCGGCCTGTCGCAGGCGCGATACGCACTCAATCCCGTTCATGCCGGGCAGGTTGATGTCCATGAGCAGCACATCGGGCGGATGCTGGGGAATGTCCGCCAGCGCGGTTTCTGCGTTGGGATAGGCCTTCAAACAGCGAAAGCCGGGCTGCCCCGCGAGGTATCGCACGAGGGTCGCGCGCAGCTTCGCGTCGTCTTCCACCAGGGACACACTGATCATCGGCACGCTCAATAAAACGCCAGGGTCAAGCATCGCCTGCCCTGAATCTGCAACCGCCGTTTTCGACACGAAATCCACTTTCGCCTGCAGCCTATTGGCCCCGGCTGCAGCCGGCTAGTCGTATAAAAGGAGGACACGCGGTCACCTCCGCGCCGCAGCTTCCCCCGGCACGCCAAAAAGGATGCGGGTGCCCTGGCCGGGCTGGCTCTGGCATTCAAACCGCCCGCCGATATTCCGCAGCCGTTCCCGCATATTGGTCAGCCCGTTGCCCCCGCCCGCGCGCTTTATGGGCGCGCTGCTGTCAAAGCCGGAACCGTCGTCCTCAATGACAATCTCAAATCCATCTTTGTTCACGCTCACCTGGATGCCGTACATGCTCAGCGCGGGCGTGCTTGAGCACGTTGTTCAGCGCTTCCTTCGCGGCGAGGTAAGTCTGATGCCGCACCTCGGTCGGCAAAGCGAGCGGCGGGAGTTCCGCCGGCAGGTGGAACGCGCATTGCACCCCGCTGCCTTCAAAAAACACCTCGGCATAGCGGCACAGATAATGCGCCAGGTCGGCCAGCGTGTCGTTCCGGGGATTGACCGCCCACACGATTTCTTCAAACGAGCGGATGGCTTCCCGGGCGGTATCGGAGATCTCCTTTACTTCGTCGCCGGCGGCCGGGCGCATGCTTGACTCCTCGGCGGCCATATCGCTCAGGAACGACAGCCGGGTGAGCTTGGCCCCGACCTCATCGTGCATGTCCTGCGCGATGCGCAGGCGCTCCTGGTGCAGCGCGGCCTGCTGTTCGACCTGCCGCATCCGTTCATGCATCCGGCGCAGGGAGACGTAGCGCGCGATGGCACTGACACCCGCCGTGAACAGTGCGAGCGTTAGACCCCGAAACCACCAGGTTTGCCAGAAGAATGGCGACACGACGAGCGGCAGGACGGCGCCCGTTTCGTTCCAGAACCCGGCGCTGCCGCACGCCAGGACGCGAAACGTGTACTCCCCCGCCGGCAAACGCGGATAGATCGCCCGGCGTTGCGGGCCGGCTTCGATCCAGTCCGCATCAAAGTTCTCCAGCCGGTAACGGAAGTGAACGTTCTCCGGGGAACCGAAGCTCATGGCGGCGTAATCAATCTCGAGCTTGCGGTGTCCCGGTGCGAGGCGCAGCCCGCCGGCGGCAGCCCTCAGGTCCTGCAGTCCGCCAACCCCTCGTGTTTGCGAAGGCGAGTGGCTGGCGTAAAACGCCACCGGGTAGTCATCCGCGCTCACACGCTCCAGCAGGACCGGGGGCGGATCGCGGTGGTCGCGAACCTTGTCCGGCTGCACCCGCAGCAAGCCGTTGCGCATGGCGAACCACAACCGCCCGTCCTGGCCGCGGCACGGCGGACGGAAAATAATCGAAACTGGTTTGCATAATGGCCAGACCTTCGCTCTGGCCAAAGACTCTCGACCGCAACCGCTTGCTGCGTCCCTCGCAGGCCGCCTCCAGCTCCGACAGGCGCACCTGGGACAATCCGTGATTGCCCGTAATCCACATCGTGCCGTTCCCGTCGGAAACCAGGTGCGAGACAAAATCATCCATTAACCCTTCCTTGGTGGTGATTCGTGAGTACTTGCCCTGCTTGAGCCGGCCCACACCGTAGCCGGCATAGCCGATCCACAAGGCGCCGTCCGGGGTGGTGTGCAGGCAGCGGACCGACAACTCACGCCGTCCGGCGGCCGGGGTTACGTCCACCAGTTCCTCGCCGGCAGACTCGGAGAATCCGGCCCCCCGAAGTGCCGATCCAAATCGTTCCGTCCGCGCCCTCGGCCATGGCTCGGATCGTCCCGATCTCACCGGGCGATTGCAAAGCACGCACTGTTCCCTCGTGCAGTTGGTGGAGCTGGCGGGGTGAATCCGTCGCGATCCACACATCACGATTTGAGGCGATCAGAATTGAACGCACCGAATCGCTGCTCAAACCCTCCTCTTTTCGCCAGGCGTGCCAAGTCCCGTCCCGGAAGACATTGCAGTCCGCGATCTCGAGTGCCCACCCACACGGCGCCTTGGCGGTCGGCGGCTACGCATGTCGCCTCACCGCCGCCCCAGCCGGTAGTGACCTCTGCTTTCGCCCAACCTACCCTCCCGCTCCAGCGCCAACATTCCGTTTTGCAGGGCCACCCAAATCCGCCCCTGCGCGTCTTCGCAGACCGACCGCACGGATTCGAAGGGCAAGCCCGCTTCCCGTCCGATCAATTCCGCGACCCGCGGCCGGATCAAATTCAGGCCGCCGCCGCCGGTCCCCGCCCATAGGTTCCCCTCTCGATCCTCGCTCAAACAGTTCACTTCCTGGTGCGAGGTGGGCACGTTTTCCAACCGGCCGCCTTCGAGCCGGAATAGTCCGTTCGCGGCGGTGCCGACCCAGAGTGCGCCCGAGTGATCCTCGAAAAGCACGCGCGCCTGTGATTCGTCAGGCAGCCGCGCGCGCTCCTCGGGCTCATTCCCCTCCAGCGTATTTCAGCAGTCGCGCGCCGGCGCAAATCCATAAGCTGGCCGAAGCGGCGCTGCAGATGCGCACGGGGGTTTCCTGGAAGGTCAATACGGGCTGCGGCTCGCCATTGCGGACGACACCGACATGTGCGCCTCGCGAGAACCACACCCCCCCTTTTGAATCGCGGGCAACCCAGGCGCTCCCTCCGCTGGCAGGCAACCCTGCGGAAAAGGCGGTGATTCGTCCTTCTTTGACGCGGCAAAGTCCGCTCGCGAAAGCAATCCAGGTCGCACCTTCCCCATCCTCCGCCATCGCCGCGGCTCGCGTGCCGAGCAACCCATCCTTCGTGCTGTAGGTGCGCGCCGCTTCCTTTCCCAGGCAACCCAGGATGCCGCGGTCCATGCCCAGCCACAAGCGATCCTCTTGATCCAGAAACATGGCGCGCACCACGCGATTGGGCACCCCGGGAAGATTCAAAGTGGGAACCTCCTTGAAGTCCGCGCCATTGAAGAGCATCAAGCCGCCCAGCGTGGCCACCCACAGATAACCGTCCTGTGTCTGGGCCACGCCGGTGACGCTGTTGTCCGGCAGCCCCTTATCCGTCTGCCAGGCCCGGTAGAACCAGGGCGAGGATTCCGCCGTGGCGGCTTTGCACCCCAGGCAGGCCGACACCGCCATGGCCAGCATCATCGCAGCCAGTGGATCAATCCGGCGGAAGCGCATGCGTGGATTTTGATTTCGAAAGCAGCGGCACGCAAGGTTGAATGCGGCTGATTTCCCCGTTGCGCGCCCACCCGCAGCGCAGCGCCAATTGGAACCCCGGGGAATAATGCTTGTAATTCGTCGGACTTCTTGGTATGGTTACTACTAGAATCGGCTGATTAGTGAAAACGCGGACTGTGCTTGCCTACGTGCGGGATCACCGCCAAATCTCTCTGGCGCGAGTCTGGCCGCCTGGCTCAACTTGTCGGGCACCCTCCCGGCCGAGCCAATCACAGCTCCCGTACCCTCTTGTCGGCTTTTCATCCGACAAGACAGGTTTGCGCCTCTTTGGCATGATGCGGCAAGATCGTTGATTAATCTAGCGTAGACCGGTTCGTCAGAACCCAATTCATGAAAGCAACAGACGGCAACTCGCATCGCCCTCCGCCGGCCTTGCGGCAGGCGTTTACGCTGATCGAACTGCTCGTCGTCATCGCCATCATCGCCATTCTGGCGGCGCTGCTGCTGCCGGCGCTCGCCAAGGCGAAGGAGAAGGCGAACCAGACTTCGTGCATTTCCAATCTCAAGCAGGTCGGGATCGCCCTCGCCCTGTACATTGATGACAACGAGGGTTTCTTTCCCATCGCCAAATCCGTCACCGCCACCGGCGACGATCTGAATTGGACCAAGACTCTGGGATCCTATCTCCCCCGGCAAGGGCCCGCAGTGAAACCAGCAAGGCGCACAAGGTGTTTGTCTGTCCCTCGACCAGGTACGGGAATTTGAGCCGGGACACATTGTCCCGGACCTATACCGCTACGGGCACCATGCAGGGCCTGACCTCCAAGTCAACCGACGCCGATCTGCCCAGAAAAGCCACTCCCATGCTCACCCCCACGGAAACCCTCCTGGTGGCGGAAGCCAGGTCCATTGACGAGCGTATCCCCACGCCCTGGTGCCAAAGCAACGTCAAATGGAAGCTGTCAACCGGGTTGGGCGCGGAAATGGATCTGGCCGAGGCGGATCCGAAACAGCGTGTGTTCCTGGACTTCCGTCACGGCTCAGGCGCAACGATGGAGGTGCTCTACGGCGATTTGAGCGCCCGCGCGGCCAAATATCAGTACGCGCGGCAGAACTGGACGCAAACACTCTGGGAGAATCGCGTGCTGCCACCCTAAGACTGACTCGCGCTCGCCTGCCTGAAACCCACAACGATTCAAGGCCTCAAGAACCATCCACCAGGAAACCCCAACCGGGATTCCAACACATAACCAGGAATTATGAATACCAACCTCCACCACCAGAAAGCCACCGCAGCTGATCCCGCAAGCAAGCGCCGTTTCCGGAACTGGCCGCGTCAGAATCATCCCTTGATTCTGGCCGCACTCGCAGGCTTCTTGAGCCTGAGTGCCGCGGCGGCAACTCTATGTCCAATTACCAGTGGATCGTCGCGAGCCAGTCGCCCATGTCCTGGTTCAAATTCGACAACGGTCAGGTTGACCTCATCGCCGGCACAAATGCCACCACTGGCGCCATCTATGGGACTTATACCAACGCGATTGCCGCCAACACGTCAACCCTGACCACTTATGGCCAGGCTGGCTCGTCCGCCGCTTGGCTCGGCGGCCCGGCTGCGGATGTCTTTCACACCCCGGGCAAAGCCGTCTTCTTTTCCGGCCCGGCCGATGTGCTCGATGTCATGCCCGGCACCGAGTGCTAACATCATCAGCGGCGGCGGCATGCGCCACCGACCACCTCCACGGCGAAGGGTCGATTTCCTGCCTGTTCCGGACGCTCGACTCAACGCGCCAGTAGCGGCCGAAGGCATGTCTTCTGGTCGGGCGGCGACACGGGCACGAACTCGGTCAATGCGCTCGCGATGTACATTGAATCACAGGCCGCCGGCAGCGGCACCGCCCCGATCGGCACGAATGATCGCTTAGAGGTGCGCTTTGGCGACGACACGCGAGACCATGTTGCAGCGCCACAAACATCCTGCCGGCCACGTGGTACTATTTTGCGTTGACCTATACCGAGGCGACCAACGGCATTCCGTCGACTCGACCGGCACGAACCTGATGTAAAGCCACGTGGTATCTTGGCCGGGCGGCGGCACGCTGGCCACAGGCACGATCGCCACGGCGCGGATGCCGTGGCGGGCGACGGCCAGCCACCTTGTTATCGGCAACTGGTCTAACTGCAGTTCAGTCGGCTTTCGCGGCGCGGGCAACGGGCGCGTGGATGAGTTCGTCGACTTGGAACCAGGCGGTTGAGTTCCACGGAGATCAGCAACCAGTTCGCCGCCCTTCCCCAGCTTCCGCCGCCAGGCGCCACCTACCAGCAGGTTGTCGAGTCTCAAAGCCCCAAGTATTACTTCAAGCTGGACAACTCCCTGATCGAGTCCGGCGGGAGGCACCTTGGCTTGAGCACCAACGGTCCGAGACGGCGGGCTTTCACCGCTGACTACCTCGGCAACGCTCAACTCGGCCTATTCCTTCTCCGGCAACAAATGACGCTCTTTCCATCACCAACGATTTGATCAGCGGCGGCGGCCTGGGAATCAATTCCGCCGCAAGCGGAGCGGGCACCATCAGTCTCCAATTCCGAATGCTCAGCGATACCAATTACACCGGTCAGCGTTTCATCTTTTCGGCTCCCGGCGAGGAAGACTACGGCACCAACAATAACGCCTTGTCCTTGTATTTTGGAAAGTCCCACCGGCGTGAATCCGAACCGGCTCGCTCAAACTTCGCATGGGCGACACTACCAATGGCAACACCGGTTCCGGCACGCCGGAGAACAAGTTCCCGTGGCTTATGCTACGAACCTGGTTCCCAACGCCTGGTATTACTTTGCCATGAGCTGCAGTGAGAAGCGGGAACGGCGTGCTGGAGGTTTACCTCGTATTTTGGCCGGGCGGCGGAACCCTCGACAACCAACCTGGCCGATCCCGCCAACAATATGTCGATGGGTAACAACGGGCTGGCTATGTCATGGGCAACAAGATGGAGTGATTACCATTCACCAATAGCGCCTTCCGCGATCCCGGCATGGTGTCATAGACGAATTCGCCATCTGGCATGATGAACTCATCCCAGCCGAAATCCAGGCGCAGTTCGCCGCCTTGTTCCCGCCAACGCTCGGTATTGCGTTGGATCGGCACTGATGTCGTGCTATCATGGCTGGCTCGGCCCCACCGGCTACGACCTCAAAGCAACGCCCAGTTTGACCGTGCCGGTCTGGACCGGCGCTGGGGCGCCAACGGTCGTGGCCGGCGTGAACTACGTGACGAACAGCCTAACTGGCACGGAGAAGTATTACCGATTGGAGAAACCTTAACCGTGTCCAGTCAGGTCAGTCATGTATAAAAGCTGTAGACTCCGCCGGCTAGATATGAACCTGGACCCGAATTTGCGGGAACCGGCAAAGAATCAGGCTTGTCGTACACACACAGTGAAAGAAACTGCAAGTGAAACCACTCATTCCCCTGTTTCTCTCAGCCTCTTGATGCCCGCGATCTTGTCCGCACAGACACAATCGTCAACGATAGTTGGGCCGACGGCGGCCGCAGCAATGGCGCCGATCCCCTGGACACGGACTGGCGAACCTCCACCGCGCGTCAGGCGATTGAAGTGGGGGTGGGCTACCTCGGTTTGGTCACCACCACGACTGTCGGACGCGGGATTCACGGCACCTTTGCTCCGCAGGCGCTGAATATTGGGGACACCCTGACCGCGACCTTCACCTTCAAGACGCCAACGACCATCGGCTCCGCGAAGCAATCGGGGTTTCGCATTGGATTCTTCGACACCACCGGGAAACCGGGGTTGGCCGCGGATTTGACGGCTTCCAGCGCCTCGCCTGACGCCGTCTGCAATGGCCTGCCGGGCTACCTGATGGACTTCGACGTAAAGACGGGCAAGGAAGATATCCAGTTCCGGAAGCACGATGTGACCCTCTCCACGGGTCAACTCATGGCCAATACCACCCCTGACTACCTCAATATCGCATCGGGGGGGGCTGCTTATTCGTTTGCCGCAAACACGACCTATACCGGCGTGCTGTCCCTGAAGCGGACGGGAGCCGATACCCTCAGCCTGACCGGCAGTCTCCATCAGGGAGCCGCGCTCCTGAGCACCTACACCGGGACCGATACGAACAAGATCGTCAGCACCTTTGGCATGCTGGCGTTCCACGTGACGTCGGCCGCGTTCGGTGGTCCTGCCGGCACCCCTCATCCGGACAACGGCATTGACTTCTCGAACGTCAAGATCGAGTACCGCGCCTCAAAGTAATCGCATTTTCTGCTTGCATAAACCCTGAAACCCTGATCTAATACGCTACAATAAATCACATCCTTAAAAGGCCCAATATGAAACGAATCATCGCACTATCTATCTCGATCCTCCTGATGCCCGCGGTCTTGTCCGCCCAAATCATCGTCAACGACAGTTGGGGTGACGCGAATCGCGCCAACACGGGCTCACTTCAGGCAAATTGGTGGTCCTCAACTTCCACCGCTAACAACTCAGTCGAGGACGGAGCGGGCTACCTTGGACTCGTCACGGGCTCCTCGGGGCGCGGGCTTCACGGCACCTTTACCCCTCAAACGTTGGCGATCGGTGATAAACTGACAGCGACGTTTTCTTTCACCACGCCCGCCACGGTCGGCTCAGAGAGCGGCGGGGGCGGATTCCGGTTTGCTTTAGCGGACTATAACAATGCGGGGCTGGCTGCCGACTTGCAGTCGTCGTCAACTTTTGTGCAGCCGCTTTTCCAGAGTCTCCCGGCTTACATGGTGGATTTCGACGTAAATAGACCCCTCGTAGCTGATGATACCAGCATCCGTGAGCACATCGTTCCGGAGCCGCTCGGTACCGGTCGTTTTATGGGCACAACAACCCCGTGGAATCAGCTCGGCACCAGCACCGACGTTGATTACACCTTTGCCCCGAATACCGCATATGTGGCCGTGATGTCCCTCACCAGGACGGGTGCCGACAGCATGGACATCTTCGGTTCGCTATCCCAGGGCAGTACCTTGTTGACCAGCCATTCCTTGACCGACGCGAGCGGAATCGCAAACAACTTTGGCTTGGTCGGGGTCTGGGTTAACTCCAACCTCTTTGGATCAAGTAACGCTCTCGATACGCCCGACAACGGCATCGATTTCTCGAACATCACGATCGAGTACACCCCCGTCCCAGAGCCCTCCAGCCTCGCATTGCTCGCAATCGGTGCCGCGGGTTTGCTGCTCCGCCGCCGGTGGGTGAAGTAACCGACTCGCTGTCGTTTGCCTGCCGAAAAGGCTGGACCAGGCTGTGACTTGAGACCGGGGCTGTTCTTTCAGGGCAGCCCCGGTTTCTTTGCCGAAGAATTAGCCGTCTCGCAAAGTGCGTGTTAGAGTTCCTCTGTTGGAAATGCGTATGGCCAAGAGAAGTCTGTCGCAGGTCGTGTTCCGGGTCCTGATCGCGCTGGCCGGCGTGTGGCAACTCCCGGCGCTGGCGCTGGATCCCGCCAAGCCGCCCGGGGGGAACTTCAACCTCACCAACTTCTACCTCGGCCTGCCCGTGGACAGTTCCGGCGGCACGAGCGGCGATTCGGCTTCGATCCCGGCGGCGCAGTTGACGGGCGGCTACAGCAACGCCCTGTATTTTTATACCGGCCCGGTGGACGGCGCGATGGTGTTCTGGGCGCCGGTCACCGGCGCCACCACCCCCAACTCCAGCTATCCCCGCTCTGAACTGCGGGAACAACTGACTCCGCCATCCAATTCGACCAATTGGCTGCCTTACGGCAATCACCGGCTCTCCGCGCAATGCCGCGTGACGCAGGTCCCTAGCACCGGCAAGGTCATCATCGGCCAGATCCATTGCTATACCGGCAACGCCCGCCCGCTGCTCAAGCTCCAGTATAACAACGGCGTGATCGAGGCCCTCGTCAAGACCAACTCGAATTACGATGCGGACTTCAAGTTCTACTTCCAGAACGTCGGCCTGAGCAACCTCGTCAGCTACGAGATTCACCAGGAAAACGGCTGGCTTACCACCACCGTTAACGGCTTGAGCCAGGCCATCAACGTGTTTGTGACTGATCCGGATTGGGCCACCAATGGGCTGTATTTCAAGGCCGGCAGCTATTGCCAGGATAACAGTCGGCGACACCAACGAAGGCGCGCGCGTGGCCTTCTACGCCCTCAGCCGCAGCCATGCGCCGTCCATCACGAACCAACCCACCAGCCGCTCGGTTGTCGCGGGCAGCAATACCACGTTCAGCGTCAGCGCCGCGGGCAACGGGTCCCTGCGTTACCAATGGCGATTCAACGACACCAACAGCCTCGCTGGCGCCACCAACGCCTCCCTGACCCTCACCAATGTCCAAACCCCTAACGCCGGCGGCTATTCGGCGGCGGTGACGGACAGCCTGGGCTCCATCACCAGCGCCGTGGCCACGCTGGTCGTGAATGTAAACGTCGGGCCTTCGATCACGACGCCGCCTGCGAACCAGACCGTGGTGGCGGGCCAGAATGCCGCGTTTACCGTGGTGGCCAGCGGCACCGCCCCCCTCAGTTACCAGTGGTATTTCAACGCCACGAACAACCTGTCCTGGGCTACCAATGCGTCCCTGACCATCACGAATGCTCAAAGCGCCAACGCGGGCGGCTACGAGGTGGTGGTGACGAATCCCTATGGCCCCGCCGCGACCAGCGCCGTCGCCACGCTGACGGTCAATGCGACCTCTTCCAACCTGCTGGCGCGCGCGCGCTATCAGGGCGTCATCGGCAGCCAGTTGCCGATGTATTACAACCCGCTGGACAACTCGCTGGCGCCTGTGGTTGGCACGGGGACGTTTGTTGCCAGCGCCACCGGCACCGGTTTCGGCAACGATTATTTTGCCAACGCCAATGGCGCCGCCTCGTTCTCCGACAACCTGGCCCAGCTCTCCGTTGCGAATGGCGGGAACATCGTGAACGGTGTCGGGGCTGCAGATTCCATCGGGTCTTTGTCCTTGCTCTTCTGCACGCCGGATACTGCGCTCACCAATACGGCATATATCTTCTCCAATGGCGATGTGCAAACGTCGGGCACCGGGTATCAGTTCTCGCTCAACGTTAATAGCGCGGGCCAGCTTGTGCTCAAGGCGGGGAACCGGACTCTCACCAATAGCGTGGCGGCTCTCAACAGCGGCACCTGGTACTGTTATGCGGCCACCTGGGACTTCAGTGGAGCTAACTCCCCCAACTATGGCATCCATTATTATTTTGGGGTAGCGGGTCAACCGGGTGACTCTCTTTCCTCAGGCTTTGTCCAGCGAGGCGGGTCGGGCAACATCTCGTCCACTGCTATTCTAGGCACCAACGGCCCCTTCGTTCTGAGTGGGAGGCAGCCTCCCCCCAATAGCGGGAGCGGCTTTCAGACCGGCGGAAATCCCGGGCTGGTTGACGAGCTGGCTACGTGGAATTCAGAGCTAAGCGCGGAGCAGATTGCCGACCAGTTCAGCGCGCTGATCGTTTCCGCCGGGCCGCCGCCAATGCTGGGCATCAGCGCTTCTGGCACCAGCGTGATCATTTCGTGGCCGTCGAGTGCGGATCCCGGCTTCGCTCTGGAGTCCACCACGAACTTGGCCTCAGCAACGTGGGTCAATGCGGGCACGCCGGTTGTGATCGGCGATCAAAACGTTGTGACCAATGCCATCCTGCCCGGTGCGCGGTTTTACCGTCTGAAGAAATAGTGGAAACGCGGATTTCGGCGGACTGGCTATTTCGAACAGCCAGGATTACCTCTGGCCGACCGACCGCGTGCCCCGGCAATAGACATTTTCCCGCAACCCAAAGCCGGTCGAAGGCTGACGCCAAGAAATCACGATGCTATTGCCCGTGCGTGTAACCGTGAATCAGCGGCCCGGCGGAGAGCTTTTCATCCCCAACGCCCGAACCAGGTTGTTGCTGACTCCGCGCGCCGCTTTTTGCGTTTTGCCAAACACCGACGGCGAATCCCCCAACGCCCCGAACGCGCCTCCCCCAGTTGACTTGCCTTGCGTGCGCGCTTAGCCTTTGTACGATGAATGCTCTCCAAGACTCGCTGCTGGAACTTGTCCGCCGCACCTCGGCTGAGATCCCCGATGACGTGCACAAGGCGATCCTCGATTCCCTGGAGCGCGAAAAGCAGGGCACCATTGCCGCCAGCGCGATGAAGATCATCGAGCAGAACATCGCCCTCGCCAAGACCAAGTCCCAACCCATCTGCCAGGACACCGGCAGCATCATTTTCTATGTGGATTGTCCTGTCGGCTACGACCAGTCCGCCTTCGAGCAGGCCGCTCGCGAGGCAGTGAAGCTCGCCACGAAGAAGGGGTTTCTCCGGCAGAACTCCGTGGACTCGATCACCGGCAAGAACGACGGCACGAACATCGGTCCCGGCTCCCCCGCCATTCACTTCCACCAGCACGCCTCTCCCGACGTCAGCGTGCGGCTGGTTCTCAAGGGTGGCGGCTGCGAAAACGTCGGCGCGCAATACTCGTTGCCCAATGAGAAGCTCAAGGCCGACCGCAACCTCGACGGTTGCCGCAAAGCAATCCTCGACGCGGTCTTGCAGGCGCAGGGCAAAGGCTGCGGCCCGGGGATCCTCGGCGTGTGCATCGGCGGCGACCGCGCCACCGGCTATGAATTCTCGAAGCAGCAGTTCCTGCGCAAGCTCGACGACCGCAACCCCCACCCGGAGCTCGATAAGCTGGAGCAGGACATCGTCGAGACGGCCAATAAGCTCGGCATCGGGCCGATGGGTTTCGGCGGCAAGACCACGTTGCTGGGCACCAAGATCGGCGTGCTGAATCGCCTGCCCGCCTCTTATTTCGTCAGCGTCAGCTACATGTGCTGGGCCTATCGCCGCCAGGGCGTGACGCTCGATGCGAACGGTCAGATCGAGAAATGGCTCTACTGAATGCAAACGGAGTGTTGGAGTAACGGAGTAATGGAGTGTTGGGTAAAGGCGCCGGACCGTTCCGTGCGGCCGTTGCCGCATCACTCCATCACTCCATCACTCCTTCACTCCACTCCCCCCTCCTCCCTATGATCCAGCTCACCACACCTGTTACTGAAGCAGCCGTCCGGGCGCTCAAAGTCGGCGACGAGGTCGCCATCACCGGCACTCTGTTCACTGGCCGCGATGCGGTGCACAAATACCTCCACGACGGCGGTCAGCTTCCGCCCGGCGTGAATCTCAACGGTGGTATTCTCTACCACTGCGGCCCGGTTATCATTAAGGACGAGCAAGGCAACTGGAAGTGTGTCGCCGCCGGCCCGACGACTTCCATCCGGGAGGAGCCGTATCAATGGCAGATCATCCGCGATCTCGGCCTGCGCGGGGTCATCGGCAAGGGCGGCATGGGTGAGAAGACGGTCGAAGCCTGCAAGCAGCACGGCTGCGTCTATCTGCACGCGGTCGGCGGCGCGGCCCAGGTGCTCGCCGATTGCATCCAGCGCGTGCCGAACGTGTATTTCATGGAGAAGTTCGGCGCCCCCGAAGCCATCTGGGAATTCCAGGTCGTCAGCTTCCCCTCGGTCGTCACCATAGACGCCCATGGCAACTCCCTGCACAAGGAGATCTTCGCCGCCAGCCAGGCCGAGTTGGCGAAGTACGTGTAGCAGGTCGCGCGCCTACTTCGCTGGCGCGTCAATCAGCTCTATCCGCCGCTGGTGCCGCCCGCCCTCAAACACCGTCTCCAGCCAGATTTGCACAATCTGTAAAGCGGACTCCAGGCTCATCATCCGCTGGCCCAGCGAAAGCACATTGGCGTCATTGTGCTGCCGCGCCAGCCGCGCCGATTCTGCATTCCAGCACAGCGCGCACCGGGCGCCTTTGACGCGATTGGCCGCGATCGCCTCGCCATTGCCTGACCCCCCGAGCACAATCCCGCGGTCGAATTCACCCCGCGCGACTGCCTCCGCCACCGGCCGGATGTATAGCGGGTAGTCCACCGGTTCTTCCGAATGCGTCCCGAAATCCGTGACGCTGTGGCCCTGGCCTTCCAGGAACTCCCGGATCTCGTCTTTGTACTTAAAGCCGGCGTGGTCCGAACCGATAGCGATTTTCATGCAATGATCTATCCTGCCCTTAGCGTGCCACGCCTGACTCCGCCGCGCCAGCCTTCAGTGTTCCCTAGAGCGTGCGAATTGAAATTTGCATTTCGCCATTTCCGATCTTCAATGTACCCATGAAAGCCATGGTTCTCCAGGCCCCGCGCCAGCGGCTGCGCGCGACTGACCTCCCCACCCCCACGCCGGGCCCCGGTGAAGTCCTGCTCCAGGTCCGCGCCTGCGCCGTCTGCCGCACCGATCTCCACGTCGTGGATGGCGAATTGCCGCACCCGAAGCTCCCGCTCGTGCCCGGCCATGAGATCGTCGGTGTCGTCACCGCCCGGGGCGAAGGTGTCGAGCGATTCAAGGTCGGTGACCGCGTCGGCGTTCCCTGGCTCGGATGGACGTGCGGCGAATGCGAGTATTGCCGCACCGGGCGGGAGAACCTTTGCGACCGCCCGCGCTTCACCGGCTACACCCTCGATGGCGGGTATGCCGAATACACCGTGGCTGACCAGCGATTTTGTGTCCCCATCCCGGCTGCCTACTCGGACGCCGAGGCCGCCCCATTGCTCTGCGCAGGGCTGATCGGCTACCGGTCGCTGGCCAAGACCGGCGAAGCCAGGCGCATCGGGATTTACGGCTTCGGCGCGGCGGCGCACATTGTCACGCAAGTGGCGCGCTTCCAGGGACGGCAGGTTTACGCGTTTACACGGCCGGGCGACCGCGAAAGTCAGCAGTTCGCCATGTCGCTGGGCGCCGCGTGGGCTGGTAATTCCGACGCCCTGCCGCCAGACAAGCTCGACGCCGCGATCATCTTTGCGCCGGCCGGCGAGCTTGTCCCGCTCGCGCTCAAAGCCGTCGCCAAAGGCGGCACGGTCGTCTGCGGCGGCATTCACATGAGCGACATCCCCGCCTTTCCCTACGAGCTGTTGTGGGGAGAGCGCACCCTTTGCTCCGTGGCCAATCTCACGCGGCGCGATGGGGAGGACTTCTTGGCGCTCGCGCCCCGCGTCCCGGTGCGGACCACGGTGCAAACGTTTCCCCTGAGCGAGGCCAACGAAGCGCTCGACCGTCTGCGAGCCGGCCAAATCCGCGGCGCGGCAGTGCTGGTGCCGGACGTTTGAGTCGAAAGGCACCCGTCCTATTCGCCGGCCAGCGGAACAGTGCGGCGCGGCATCGAAACTCCGACCTGCGTCGCCTACCCTTCCTCCACGACCCGCAGTCCCATGAGGTTGGCCAAATGACGTATGCTCTGCGTTTGGTCTCCGTAGTAGGCCACCCGGTGCAGCGAGGTGTAGTAGTCCTTGCCGCTCTTGCCCAGCGCTCCGCCTCCCCACGTGGACCACAGTTTCATCGCGTCTTTCACCTCGGCGACCAGTTCCGTCCGGCAGCCTCGTTCGGTGCCCGGTGGAACCTCGGGGACTTCGATGAGCTTGCCGGTGAACAGGAGCAGGCTCTCGAGGTGAATCAGCTTCGTGAACGTGAGCTTCTGCCCGAGGCGATAATGGACCTCCGGAACGGCGCCCCCGCGCAACTCCGCATGCCGGCGCAGCCGATACGGCGCTGCGGGGCCGCCCGAGCCTTCCATCTTCAGCGGGGCGGAACAATGGGACAGGTGAAAGGCATTTCGGGCCAGGTCCACGCCGGCAGCATTCCCCAGAAAACCGGCGCGGTTCAGGGCACACTGCAGGATCAGCATGGTCAACGCGCAATCCATGTCTCCGTCGCAAGCCGCCGGGATGCCCCGCCCGTTGAGCGTGGAGAAGCCGAGGCAAGGAAAACCGCGCGGCAGCCAGCCCATGCACGTGCCCACGCAAAGCGCCTGACAACGGCTCTCGCGGACCAGCCGCTCGAGCGCCAGGCTGGCCCGCGCGGCCTTCACAACGTCCTCGCGCGTTGGCTCAACCACCTCTTGTGCTCGATCAATCCACCGTTGGGCTTCTGCCTCGGCGGCTTTGGTGTCCACCGCGGCGAGGACTTCGTCATAGCGTCCGTCGGGGATGGACACCATTTCCACCCCCAGACGCTCCTTAACCTTCTGAGGGTCAAAAGAATCAGGCGTCCCCTTAAACGGTGGCGAGGCGAGCACGCGGCTCCGCCGCAACAGGGGTATCACCCGCAAGAGCGCCGCGGCCCGCTCCAGGTCGCCGAGATCGCTGCTGTTGAACAACGTGATCCGCTGGCCCTCCTCCAGCCAACGCGGCACCAGGCACCAGTCGTGTCCGCCGATCACCGGCAAGTGGAAGACGGCTGCGGGCCGGTGCTGTTCGAACACCACCGGCATGACACCCCTGCTCAGGCCGAAGATGCTCGCGCTGATCGCCAGCACCGGGGCGTCCGGTCCGGCCTCTGCCAGCAGCCGGGCGGCCTCTTCCGCGTTGGCGGCCTGACCGACGACAAACTCCACGTCACCGAGGTTCCTCTCGGCCTCGGCGAGGCGCTGCTTCATCGCCTCGATCCTGGCTTCGGGCGCGCCCCAACTTCGGCTGCCCGGAGTGCCGGCCACGATAACGCAGATGCGCACTTTGGCGGTTGACTGGCTCGCGGTGTCTGCCGGCTCACCACCGACTGCCCAGCGGTTTCCTGCCACCACCATGCCGGCCATCACACCGGCGGTTGCAAGAAACTCTCGACGGTTGCACTGCTCGCACATACGTATCCTCTCTCTGAAGTTATTGCCGGTTACGCCCCCCAGCCTAGCCGGCAGGCCAGCGTCGCGTCAACGGCAGATGCCCGCAGCCTACGGTGTCACTCCAGCTCGGAACTCCGCCATTCTCACTTCAGGCCGGGAGTGTGGAGCGCTGATTGGGAGGATCGGTTTCACGGTGTCCTTGCTCATCTCGGGGTTGGCCTTCAGCGCAGAGCCGCAAGCGGCGGCTGTCGGTATTAGTAGGCGAGCCGCGCGCGATAGAATCGCCCGAACAAACCGGAGGCGGGGGTGTCGGTGAAATCCACCGTGCCCGCGATGTTGGTCACGCGAGTCAGAGGCGTCCAGTTCAGGAGGTTGGTCGAGCCCTCGATCAGGTAAACCGCCCCCGGGGTGCCGCTCAGGGTGAATGCAAAGACGCCTTGCGGAACAGTCCGGGCATTGAGGAGCAACGGGTGAGTGCCCACTGCCAAGGTGGCGACGGCGCTAGGGACGGAACCCGCAGGGCTGGTCACTACGACGTGGTAGGTGCCAGAGTTGGTGGTTTGAACGTTTGTCAGCGAGAGGCTCGTGTTGGTGGCGCCGGAGATGGGGGCGCCGTTAAAGAGCCACTGGTAGGTCAGCGGCGGGATGCCGGTGGCGGAAACGGTGAACAGGACGGTGGTTCCGGGCAAGACGGCTTGGCTCTGGGGCTGGCGGGTGATGATGATGTCAGTGGGGCCCTTGCACTTGCCGGCGGCGCCGGCGAGGTAGAGGGCGGCGATTTCTTCGGCCGAGAGCGCCCGGTTGTAGAGCGACACTTCGTCCAGGTCGCCGTGCATCTTGCGATCGTAGTAGGATTGGCCGGAGGTGCCGAAATAGAGCGGGTTGTTGCCATAGTCCTGCGGGAAGCTGACGCTGGCCTGGGCTTCGAGCAGTCCATCCTGGTAAACCTGGATGTAATCCGGCCCGCGGACGGCTGCCACATGATACCACACGCCAAGGGCAATCGAAGTGACGGAGTTAATGGGAACCAGTTCGCCGGCGGCGGAAGTCACTTCCCAGAAGAACTTGTGGCCTCCGGGCCCTTCGTCTTTGGTCAAGAGGAAGCCTTCAAAGTTGCCGGAGCGCGAGTTTTGTTTGAAGACAACATACTGCTGGTGGGGGAAGGGGGTGTTGCCGGGGGTATCATAGGCGGCGAAGCGAACCCAGCATTCCACGGTAAGATTAGCGAGATGGAAGACGGGCGAGTCGGGGATCCTCACAAAGTCATTGGTGCCATCAAAGCGGAAGCAGCGGCCATTGAGGCCGAGGTTGGAAGCGGTGGCGTTGCCTTCGAGGATGCCGGGGTTGGTGCCGGCGATGTCGTTGGCGTTGCCGTCGCCGGGCCACCAGCCGACGAGGCCAGCCGGGGGCAGCACGCAGCCGGCAGCCGCGGAGACGGTGAGGGTGGCAGTGGCGCTGGTCACGGCGCCGGCGGCGTTAGTGACGACAACCAAGTAGTCCCCCGAATTGTCTTGGAGGACGTCATGGAGGATCAGGGTCGAGGTGGTGGTGCCGCTCAGTTGGCCCCCGTCCACGAGGTTGGTACCGTTGAACCGCCATCGGTAGCCGAGGGGCATGGAGCCGGCCGCCGTCACGGTGAAAGTGGCATTGGTGCCGCTGCGGACGGTCTGGCTGAGGGGTTGGGTGCTGATGCTCGGAGGGACCAATACGGTGACAACTTCGAGAACGGCCACGGCGCTGGTGGCGGCGCCGAGGGCATTGGTGACGATGACGCGGTAGTTGGCGGAGTCAGGGATCGAGACGTTGGACAAGCTCAGGACGGGCGAGGTGGCGCCGGTGATCTTGCCGGTATCGCTCAAGTTGACGCCGTCGCGCTGCCACTGGTAGAGGAGGGGATAGGAGCTGGAAGCCGTGACGCTCAAGCTGACATTGGCGCCGACGAGGACGCTTTGGCTCTGGGGTTGAGAGGAGATGGTTGGCGGCCTGCACTTGCCGTCGGCGTGAGCGGCATAGATGGCGGCGACCTCATTAGAGGACAAGGCACGGTTGTAAAGGGAAACCTCATCCAGCGTGCCACTGAACTTGCGATCCCAGCCGGCTACCCCGGAACTGCCGAAGTAGAGCGGGGAGCTGCCATAGTCCTGTGGGAAACCGACATCGGCTTGGCCTTGCAGTTGGCCATTGACATAGAGTTGGACGAGACCGGGTCCCCGGATTGCAGCCACATGATACCAGACCCCGGCAGTCACCAACGTGGTCGAGAACACCTCCGCTGAAGTGCCGGAGGAAGAACACACCCGGAAAACAAAGAGGTCCTGGCCTCCGGTTCGCCACTTGCCCAGTTCGTAGCCTTCGAAGTTGGCCGTCCTGGTGTTCTGCTTGAACACGATGTACTGCTGGCCTGGATTGGCTGTGTTGCCGCCCGAATCCAACGAAGCAAAACGGACCCATGCTTCGACGGTCAAATTGGCTGGCTTGAGTGCCGGGGCGTCCGGAATCTGAACGTAGCCATTAGTGCCATCAAGGGTGAAAGCCGAACCTACCATGCCTTGGCCGTTGGCGGTGGCACCACCCTGGAGCGTGCCGTTATCGCCTCCCGCGATGTCCGCCGCGTTGCCCTCCGCCGGCCACCAACCGACCAGACCCTCCACAGCGGGCACACAATCCGCCGCCGTGAGTAGATCGAGAGTCAGACAGAGGGTTGCTAGAGCGCAAAGAGCGATCAGCCGATGGCGGCGTAGCGATAGGGAGAGGTTCATAGGGGGTGTTGAAATCCTTCAGCGCTTCGTGAGCCCTCCTCGGGTTGACTCATTGCGAGTTTAGCAAGGCGCAGCCGAAGCCAATGAAGACAATACATCTCGGTTAACTGCTCGCGCTACCCCACAGCCGGTGATTTACCAGATTCCTGGGGTGATAACAGACTTATTAATTCTGTCGGGGCGCCCTTTATTACGGACAGAACAGCCCGTAATTCACCCGACAAGGGGAAGGAGAGGGGCGGTGCGGCCGGCCAAGGCCTCGACACAACCGGCGTGGAGGTTGAAGCCGCTGTGCTTCCGCAGATGGTGACATGTGAGGCAAAACCAGCGGCTCTTGAACAAAGAAGCCGCTCCGGTTTCCCGGAACGGCTCTGGCGTAACGATTAGTCAGGGCCCGGCGCAGTTCGCCCTCAGAAGTGCGGGCTACTTCTTCTTGCCTTTCTTGGCGGCCTTGGCAGCCTCCTCTTCCAGCGCCGCCTGCGCTGCAGCCAACCGCGCCACGGGCACGCGGAACGGCGAACAGCTTACGTAGCTCAGACCGAGCTTGCGGCAGAACTTTACCGAGTTCGGGTCGCCGCCGTGTTCGCCGCAGATGCCCAGCTTGATGTTCCTGGCCCTAGCCTGCCACGCCTAACCCGTCTGCGCCAGCCCCCATTCTGATTACGAGGCATCAGCCTGCCGATTCACCCGGCGATGGCGCTGGCTCTTGTGACTGAGCGGCCACGGGCCCCGAGGCCCTCATTAGCGAGAGGTAGCCGAGGGCACAGAGAAAACGATTGCAGTCCGGCTCATCCTCGTCTTTCACGTAAATGAGCGCGCCGTTGGCCAACTCAGCGGTCTTCTTGTCTCCCGCGGCAAAGCGCTCGTTCCGGTAGGCCTTGAGTTGAGCGGTCAAGTTCCCAATGCGTTCCGGGGTGAAGAGCTTGGCAATCATCTCGCGGACCAATGGAAGCATAGCGTCCAGGAATGCCTTGCCAGCAGCGGCACTCGGGGAGGGAGTGGCGAGATCCGGGAACTGCTCGCACACGCTCGCGAACCCTTCGCTGAGTGCGGGCAGCCACGGTTGCATTTCATCAGGCGAAAGGAACAGATGGGCGGCGTCCGGCCGTTCCAGGAGTCTGTGAGCGTCGCGCTCCAATTCCTGCAGGTGGGCCTCGACCTGGGCGCGCTGTTCCGGATTCGCCAGCAGGAGCTTCTCCATGTGCGCCAGCTTGGCGGGATCTGCCTGCTGGTCCTGAAGCCAGGCATCAATCTCCTCCATACTCATGCGCTCCAGGTGCGAAAGGTCCATCCCCAGTTCACGGAGCATTGCCGCCTCACGGCCACGTTGCTCCGCCACCCAACCGTCGTAACCGTAGGAAAACATCTGGAACAGAAACGGGTTGCTGGCGTCGGTCTCTTCCTGGGTGAGGTAGGAGCAATGCTGAATGATCCAGGCATCCAGAGGGCGGTTGGCCGCTACATAATCCGGCAGATGCATCAACAGGCTCATGGCGAACTGGTTCCGCCGGTCCTTGTCCGCCAGGTGCAGGATGGCCTTGCGCACAGTCTCCACAAAGTGATCGTCCGATGAGCCGGGTATTGGCTTCCCCACTTTGTCGAAGGCCCGCTGAACGTCGTCCGCCGTGAACCGCAGCGGCACAAAGCATTCCTCCGCAAAGAGCGATCGAGTGCGCTGTTGGTAAGCCTCCTTGTCCCCGACGAGCTTGTCGAAGTCCGCACGATGGGCCTCGATTGCCTTTGCCGCGGCCTCAATGGCCGGCTGCTGCTCCACATAATCCAGAATTGGCTTGGTCCGCGCCAATAAGCCCGCAAACTCAGCGCGGTCTTTTCTGCTGGAGGACTTGCGTGCCAATTCTTGCAGCATGGCGGGGATTTGATGGATATCAGGGGCCTGGACTGACGCAGGAGTATCCTCGTCAGGCTGGGGCACATGCCCGCCGCTCCTGGGCGGCGCGCCGTTCATCCTCGGCCAAGCAACATCGCTTGTATTTCTTCCCGCTGCCGCAGGGGCACGGGTCGTTTCGTCCAACTGTCTTGTTCTGCGTCACGTCGGAAGCAGCGTAGCGTGTGCGGCGTGATCGTCCAAGCCGGAAGCAGGAAGGCCGCCCCGGTTATCCCGAGGCGGCCTGTAAAAGGGGTCCGCGTATGCGCATATTCTATTGCCCTTCCTGCCTCAGACAGTTAGCCAGATCTCATCCCGTGGTAGAGCGCTCCCGGATATTGGACACGCAGCTTGCGAGCTATGACCCGGTATCGGCGGGGACAGGAGCGGTTTGTCAGTGCCCTGGTTGGGGCATTCCCAACGCCCACTTCGGCGCCATGAAGCCCACCAATCTTCGAATGCGCGGAACTGACTTGCTCTTGCTGGGCAATCTCCGCCGGGGTCAGGGCGTAGGCTTGGTTGACGAGGTCGCTGAGGGTGCGCTCCAGGGTCCAGGTTTCGGCAGCGAGGGCGCGGGCGGGCTCTATGGTGCGGGTGTATTCGTCGCGCAAGGCGTGGAGGCCGGCGGAGGACAGGGGTTGCTTCTGGCCCTCCGGTTTCAGGTTTCAGTCTTTCAGCGTTTCAGCTTTCCGCTTCGCGCTTGTTGCTGGGCTTTTCGATGCCGTATACCACGCGCAGCCAGTTGAGCAATGTGCGCTGGGTAATCACACCGGCTCGGTCAAATGACCTCGATCGGGTAAGTGGTCAGCCAAATGTCCTTCTGCTGAAAGCGGTTCTTGAGCCGCTCCTTTAGCCGCACGAAGAACTGCCGGTTCTCGGGTGTGTCTTCCGCGTCCACGAACACGCGAGCCAGACTGTCTCGGTAGAGTTCTCCCTCATGGCGCCAGAGACCATGAATCGTCTGCGTCTCGCAGGAGACAGCGCCGAATGCCTGCTCCAACTCGTGCAGGGTGTCAGCGACCAAATCCTGCGGAATCGGGCGGCCGTCGTTAAACTGGGACGGCAGCAGAATCTCGTAACGGCGCAAGGCGCTCATACGTGGCTGGGCCTTCGACACTGAAGGGAATCCCTTCGACGGCGAGAAAAGGGAGCGCATTCTCCGGCACCATCATTTCGCCCGTGGCCCAGCTCTTGAAGGAGAATCGTCCGGGCAAGAAGCCCAGGGCGCGGCGCTTTGCTTTCTCATCTGGAAACCGGATGATGATCATGGGTTAAGTCTAGACCAACCCCGCACGGTTGACAAGGCGGGCGAGCTATCCAGCGTTCGATCAGCTCAATCTCCGCCGCGTCTCGTCTGTGGCAGGGAGAATCCTTCTGCATTCTACATTCTGCCTCCTGCCTTAAACGAGGAGACCGGCGGGGTCGGCGGCTGCTTCTTGCCCTCCCCGTCTTCCTGTTCCTTGAGCCCTGATTTCCCATTTCAGCTTTCTGCTTTCCCGATTTCAGCTTTTGAGTCTGCTTCCCGCCCTCCGGTTTCAGCTTTCAGTGTTTCAGCATTTCAGCTTTTTGCTTTGTGGCCAATCGAGCAGTGTGCGCTGGGTGCGCGCTGGGTCCTCTGTTGACAACAGTTACGAACTAACGGAAGATGTTTCCGGCATGAGCAAAGTCATTACGCCACATTTCGAGAAGGTGATTGATCGGTTTGTCGCCAGTGGGCGTTTTAACAATAAGTCCGAGGTCATCCGTGCCGGTCTGCGCTTGCTGGAGGAGCATGAAGCCACCGCAGCCTCCGCCAGCCGGGATGACTTAAGCCGTATCATCCAGACCGCCCTCATGGACCCGCGTCCCCTGATTCCAGCCACGAACCTTCTCCGACGCCGCCAACGGCGATGAAGGGCCTAGCCGTCTTCTTCACTGCGCTGGCCGAGGAGGACCTCGACCAGATCGAAGACTATATTTCGGCTCACGACCCAGCCGCTGCCGCGCGCGTCAGGGCCACCATCGTCCAGCAAAGCCTCCAGCTTGGAAATACGCCAGAGAAAGGAATGGCTTTGAGGGAACCACGCAGTGAACAGGAAATCGGCGTGCGCCTTTGGCCGGTTTCTCGCTACCGTAATTACCTGGTTCTTTACAGAATCGAGCCGGAACGGATCCGGGTATTGCGCATCCTCCATGCCGCCCAGGACTGGACCCGGTTCTTCGGCAAAGGTTAGCCCTGAAGCTGGATTCGTGACGGCTTGGCTGGAGCGCAAGGCAGGCCGTAGGCTTGGTTGACGAGGTCGCTGAGGGTGCGCTCCAGCGTCAAGGTTTCGGCGGCGAGGGCGCGGGCGGGGGGGGATGAGAAGCTGAATTTGGGAAAGCAGAAAGCAGAAATCGCAAGGCGTGAAGGCCGGCGGAAGACAGCGGCTGTTTCTTGCCCTCCCCGTCTTCCTGTTCCTTGAGCCCTGATTTCCCATTTCAGCTTTCTGCTTTCCCGATTTCAGCTTTTGAGTCTGCTTCCCGCCCTCCGGTTTCAGCTTTCAGTGTTTCAGCATTTCAGCTTTTTGCTTTGTGGCCAGTCGAGCAACGTGCGCTGGGTCTGCTGCTGGCGGGAGGTGAGTTCGAGTAGGCGCCGAACAAAATGGGGTGGAATCGTAGGTCGCCGCTTATCAGCTTGTGATCCGGCCAGCCGCTGGTCTGACCCGTTTAAGGGCCATGATCTCACTGGGGCGAAGGTCCTTCGGTGCAAACATGACAATCTCTTGGACCGACCCCTTTCTGAACCGGAAACCCCGCCCGGCCCTTGGCCGGCCCCAGCGGAAGAGCCGCCCCCACCCATGTTGCCCCCACGAAAACCGCCGGGCCCACCCGTTCCGCCGCTGGGATCGTACTGGCCATTCAGATCCATGGTTCCATTGATGACACAAGAACCCTGCACCAACCAAATGGCCGGCGTGTTGTTGCTGTTGGCCGTGAGCGTCACCGTAACCCCGTTCGATATGTTGACCGACGCGAAGTTGCAAAACTGATAGGAAGTTGCTTTTTTTGTGCGCCCGCATGTACTCAGCGCTGCGTGGGTGAGGAATTGGAGGAGATGCTGAGGTCAGTGCTGGTTCAGGGTTAACTTGCCAGAGCTCGGAGAGCAGACAGATGGTGGTCCTACCAGAGGACAACCTCGGCACCGCATTGACATGTAAACAGGCAGCCGCGTTCCTGATGATTGAAGCCGATTCTGGATCCGCAGGTTGGGCAGTTCATTTCGCATTGCCAGTTGCCTGTCTGGGGGCAAGCAACGAGAGGGCCAGCTGTTCGTGTATCGTTCTTGTCCGACAGAAGGATTCTGGCCTCGTTCCTCGGTTTGATCAGTTTCCAAGTCCTGTTGCTGACCCGGTAGCGGTCTTGGTGTTTCAGCAGGGTGTCGATGAGCGTCCGCTTTTCTTGAGGGTCGGGCACGTTCTTGACGACGGATTGAAAGACCTCGTTTGCTTTGCCGGCGATGTAGTCCAGGGATTTCAGGAGCTTTTGAAAGCCGCTCTGGACTTCCTCGATTATGTTGGGGGGCCACAGATAACCCGCTGCCATGGTATCGGTGTAGGTACGTGCGATCTCGTCCAAGATGGCTGCTCGCTGCTCGTGAAACCAGTCCCTGTACACTTTCACATGCAGGAGTGGAGTAAGGTTGAATTTCCCTTCGATAGCAAGAATGGAGGAAAGGCCCGCGGCCATGGCCTTCGTCTCCTGTTCAAGGGTCTGCAACCGTTGCACCAATGCTCGGACAGATGCTGGGGTTGAGGCGCTGGTAATCACTGATAGGAATTTGCTTTTTTTGTGGGCCCGCATGTACTCAATGCTGCGCGGGTGAGGGAGAATTGGTTTTCGGGCTCACCAAGCATGGGGCCATGCCTATCGAATGCCGGGCGCAGCGTCAACAGGCAATTCTCGCCTGTCTTCGGCCGGTCTTGGCCAAGCACCCCGGCCGGTTCCTCGGGTGCGGAGCCCAAAATGCGGGATGTGGAATGTGGGACGGGGCAGCTTGGGTGCCGAGCGGGGGGCAAATGGCCGTTGCGAGCCAGGCCCCGCCCGTTGCCAGGGATGCCTAAGGTTAGCGTGGCTCAATCGGTCAGCACGTTTTCGTAGTCAGGGGTCGGAGCGACATCGTCACACGGTTCGTAGGTGTATGGACCCGGCACGCCCTGTGGAGGCGGTCTGGCCGGCAGGCGCAAACGGGTCAGTCCCGGAATTCGGAATACCTTCATGCTTCCACCTCGCTCTTGCTGCTTTCATAGACCTGCTCCAAGCGACGCTTCAGTCGCTCCGGTTGCGGCAATCCGTCGCGCTTCACCCGGCCAATGGCCTGGGTCACTCTGGAACTCCTCCGCCAGTTCTTTCCGGCCCCGCTTTATCCCCAGCTCCAGCACCCGCCCTTCAATGTCCGCCTCGTAGCCCTTGCGCCCCGCGGGTGGCGGCGCGAGCGTAAGGCCCGCAATGCAGCCTCTGGACTTGAGGGTGCCAGTCACCCCCTGGCGGGCACTCACTTTGCCCTTGGCAGGCGGCGTGGGGGGAGTAGGCTCGATCCTACGGCTGCGGAGCCATTGCGGCTCGGGCCAACCGCCCATGACGGGCTGGCGCCTTGGCAGCACTCCCGGCCCATCTGAGAAAGAGAGTTGCTGTATGAAAGTCCTAGACACACCACGCACAGGCCGCATCGGCCCACTGGTTGCTTACCCATCGGATTTTGGGCAGTGTTTTCGCACCCTCGTGGTTCCGCACGATCCCAAATCTCTCGCTCAAAGTCGCGTGCGCGTCTCCTTTGGCGTCTCCTCCCAGGGCTGGGGCCGCAAGTTCACTGAACTTCAGCGCCAGCACTGGAACCAGGCCGCCCTGACCGTCCCCAGCTACCCCTCTCTCCAGCAGTACTCACATCTTAGCGGACAGCAGTTATGCGTTAAAATTAACAGTACCTTGCGCTGTGTCGGACAGCCGCCTGTAGATGAACCCCCGGCCCCGGTTGTTTTCAGCCCCAACTGTGTGGGCGATCTGACCATAGACTATGACGAAGCCGGCAACGTGCGGCTGCTGTTGGCGGTGGGGACGGCGGTCGAGGACATCATGCTCTTTGCCCAGGCCCCATGCAGCGCGGGCCGGATGAAGCACCGGCGGGTCAATTACCTGGGCCTGTTGGGACCGGCGACTCATGGCCTGTGCGATATCACCGCCGCCTTTGTCGCCAAGCATGGTGAACCCCGCCCCGGGCAGAAGATCTTTGTGGTCACCTGCCAGCACAAGAACGGCTGGAAAGCCCCCGAGCATGTGACCAGCGCCATAGTTCCGCCCCGGCCGCTACCCTCCGAGCCAGCCCAAGACCCCGGAACCGCAGGCTGAGCAGCCCGTCTCCGCCGAAAAACCGGCATCTCAGGTCGCCGCCGCCCAGGGGAGTTCTTCGTTGCCCCGCGTCGTGTACACCGGGTGTACACCGGATGCACGAGGGATGCACAAGGGGCTGACGCGTGTGCATCCGGTGAGCATCCTTTGTACACCCCTTGTACACGACGTTCGGATGGCTCTGGCGAGGCTTGGTGTGCTGGGGATGAATCTTGTGGGGGCGGTTCGGCCAAGCGTTGCTGCTTGAGCCGTCGAACTTCAGCGGCGCTCTGCCGAGCCGCCGCTACGGCTGGCGCGGGAGCCTAAAGTCAGTATTTGGGCACGGTGGGGTCTATCTCGTCGGACCAGGCGATAATGCCGCCTTTGGCGCCCTGGAGCTGCCGGAAGCCCCTCCCCGCGCTTCGCTGCGGGGCGAGGGAGTTGCCATGGCGCGGATGTCGAATTGCGCCCACACCCCGGGCCAATTGCATGACCAGTCCCGTCTCTCACCTCCCTGCCTAAGTGCTTGAAAACACGAGGGCTTGAGAGGGGTGAGCGACGGACCTCCAACGAAACCTTCAACGATTTTCACCCTCGCCTACTATCCGGTGCATGCTGCCGCTCTTACACTGTTTGGCCTGAAGCTCCTGCCCGCGCACTTGCCCCTGGGAACGAGCCGCGCCCAAGCCCTGGCCTGGACCACCTGTGAGCTGCCTATCTGTCAAAGACCTTTCCATGCCCAAGCTTGTGTTCGACGAGCCTTCCCAGGAGGTCTCGCGGCCACTCGAAAGGTGCGCTGCACCGCGCCGGTTCCGGGAAGGGTTTCGTTTTGCGCCACACCTCGACCACGCAGTACGGGCCGGGGCGGCAGTGTCCGGCAATGTTGCAGCGCGGTTGCCAGTTGCTGCCTGAATACCGTCGGGCCAGTTCGAGCGCCGGTCCCACCGCGTCAAACAAGCAGTAGCGGTTGACGTTCTGGTGAGCCGCCTCGCCATTGCAGACCAGCGGTGAACACCTGAAAGGCGCATGATCGTTCCAGCCCACGGCGTCGTAGCCGAGGCGCTCGTAATCAGCCGGGATCGGTGCGACGCGCAGTTCCGGCAGAGACAAGTCCTCCTGCTTCTCGTTGACGAAGAGGACCGGGAGCAACTTGTGGGCAAACAGGTCGAACCTTTCCGCGCAAGGGCGGACGATCTCCGCCCGCCACGGAGGGTCTGAAGAACCATCCTGCTCCAGCCGGATGTAGAGATCATCCCGGAGCACCGTCCACGCGATTTCCTCGCTGTCGAAATGCTTCAGGGCGTTGTGCCGTCCCTGGTGATACCAGTTTTCAATCCTGAGCGAGTCGGGGAGGCCGATGATGTCGGCAGCGACGGAGCAGACCTCGTCAACCGTCGGCAGCGGTAGGCACCGTAGCTTTGGAGGGGTGCAGCGAGCGAGGTAGCCGATTAGAATGGTTTCCATGGTCGCTTTCCTTAGGAGGCCAGTTCGCGCGTTGGGGTCTTCTTGCGCCAGACTTCCAGGACAAAGTAGTCGCCAGGTTCGCAACCGTTGCCATGGCTGCCGGAGAACATCTGGGCCAGGCCCAGGGCCCGCTCCGGTTCGTCGATCAGACAGAAGCGGTTGACCGCAATGTCATGCGCCCGTCCATTGCAGAACAACGGGGAGCACTCGAGACTCGCAACGCCCTCCCGACTCACCGCGTCATAACCCAGCCGTTCGTAATCGGCGGGCAGCGGCTCGCATTTCATGCCAGACAGATCGTAATCCTCCTGCCGGCCGTCCACAAAGCAACAGGGAAACATCTTGAAGGCATAGAAGTCATATCTGCACCCCGGCTCGCGGCTCAATTTGACGCGCCACGGTGGGTCGCGTTGGGAATCGGACTCAATATCAATCTGAATGGCATCGGCAATCACCTTTCGGGCCAGCGCCTCACTGTCGAAGAACCACATTTCGTTGTGTCGCCACTGGTCAATCCAGTTGGCTGGCCCATCGCCAGTATAGTGACCCACGCTCGCGATTTCTGCTACGCCGGGCGGCAGCCGGTAATTTGGTGGGGGCCCCGTCTGCCTTCTGGGGAAGTAGCCTATGAGAATGGGGTCCATGAGCGGTTGTAGGGTTAGATTGTCGCCTGCGCGGGTCGTGGTCGTTCCGGGGCGGCCAAAGCATCCTCAATCATGGAGAGCACCGGGTAAGCCGCATTGTAGTGCTTGTGCAGGAAGTGCGGATCGCGCTGGCGGTAAAGCTCGCGCCCGAGGCGGTCGGCAATCGGCATCAGCATCTGTTCATGGCGGCAGAGGGTGGGTGAGATCGTGTTGACGCTCCCGGTGGTCTGCCAGTTCAAGCAACCGCAGGAGTTGTTGCACCGCAGCCGCAGGGCGCATTCCCGGCATGCCGGTTTTTCCTGCTCCGATTCGGCGTGGATCCGCTGACGCGCCGCTTCATCCACGCCGGTCGCCGACGTGCCCGATGCACCAGCGGCTGGCGGGGCCTCCCTTGACGAACTGCACACAGGGATAGAGCCAGCCGTCCGGATCCACGGAGAACTGCCGCCGCCCCAACTCGCAGCGGTCCTTCTGGTAGCAGTGCCGGTTGATGTGCGACGAGAGCTTCACCTCGAACGGGCTGAGGTAGAACTTGCGCCCGGCGCGCGTCCACGCGACGTAGCGCTGCGCCAGCTTCTCATACTCCGCGCGCAGGACTTCCAAGGCCTCCTCCGTCCAAGGCCCGGCGTGGTTCACGGACAGGATGAGGTAGCGCGCACCTTCCTCCAGGAGGAACTCCACCGATTCGGTGAGGTGCGCCGCCGTGTCGGGATTGACCACCATCAGCACCGACGAGTAGGGCCGGGCCGCCAGCAGCAGGCGCAGCCGGGGCAGCACCAGTTCGAAGGTGCCCCCTCCGACCGCCGTCCGGCGATGGGCGTCGTGGACCGCTTGCGTGCCGTCGAAGCTCAGCCCCACAAACACATCCTCGCGCAGGGCGAACTCGAGGAACTCCGCATCCAGCAGCGTCCCGTTCGTGGTGACCTTGAAGTGAAACCGGCCGGCCCGATACCGCTCCATCTCGCGTCCGCAGGCGACCAACTCGCGCATGAGTCCCTTGCAAAGCAGCGGTTCGCCGCCGAAGAAAACGATGCCGCAGGAGACCGCGTTGAGGCGGGAGCCCAATTCCAGCGCCTGCCGGCCGGTGGCGAAGCTCATGGGCTGGCCGTCCTGCGGAGGTGCGTAGCAGTAGTCGCACCGCAGGTTACAGGCGCGAGTGAGATGAAGCGTCAGGTGCATGGCGGGTACAGGGGCTCAGATCGCGCCCTGCGCCTGCAGCCACTTGAGGAAATCCTGCACCTGCAAACGCAGGAGCCGCCGTGATTCGGCCCGGCGTCTACCTGCATTTGTCGTGCCGAGTTGGTTTAGCTGCGCTGTGGATTTGGGCTTGCCGGGCGTTGACTGTGTCGCCGCTTTCTGCAAGTCCATGGTTCCCGCAATTGGGTCATAGAACGTCCCGAAGTAAACCTTGTCCGTAGCCTGTTGCTTCACCCGCTGGGCGACGTAAGCCGCCGTTTTCGGCAGATCGTAGGAGCGGACGGTGCTTATGCGCAGATTCCCCTCTTCTTTGCCGCGTTCCTGATCCCATCGCCACGCATCGCGCTCACCCAGGAACTCCACAAACACCTTCTTCTCGGGGTCCGCCACATCAGCCTTGAATGGCTCCTTCTTGATTTCAAAAGTGTAGCCCGCCAGCTTCGTCCGATTGGTGACGCCGCTTGGGTTTGCTGGGGCCGAGAGCACACCGCGCTCGATCGTGACGCCTGCCAGCGTCGTCCGGTTGGTGCGAAGCTGGCACGCCTTTGGCGGCCATTTCCTCCCGGATCACTTGCAGCGCCGCTTCCTCCGACAGGAAGACGGGGGGCGTCATGACCACGCAGCCGTCAGCCCCGCGCCCTTCTCCGTGCTCGAAGATCGGCGCGACGACGGCCACGGCATTGGTTTGCACGGGATTGGGGCTTCCCTTCGGCGAGCTGTCTGCCGCCGAGAGCCGGGCCGTGTCCGCCAGCAGGAACAACCCGGCCGCCCCGGTCAGCTCGGGCCATTTGCGCCAGGCGGGGGGCTGATGCCGGTGGAGCAAGGCCGGGCGCGCGGCGATTTCGAGGCGGGTGGGATACCTGGGCTGGGCGTATTTGCGAACCGGCTTCGGTTTCATGCAGGATTTCCTTCAGAACATGGTTGATGGCTTTCCGCTTCTGCGTCTTTCACTTTCCGCTTGGGCAGGTCGTTCAATTGGCTCTGTTAGTCCTTCCGTGACGGGTTATTCGAGGCCGCCGTGCTGGCGGAGTAATTCCACCACCTCCTTGTGGCCTTGAGTCGCCGCACAGGTACAAGGGCGTCCGGCCTCTATTGTCCTTGGCATTGACCTCGGCCTTGTTGGCAAGCAGCAATTCCACCACGGCCTTGTTGCCATTCCGAGCCGCCCAGTGCAATGGCGTAGTACCCTCCTTGTTCTTGCAATTCACGTCGGCTTTGTTTGCCAGCAGCAATTCGGCTACAGCCTTGTCGCCCTTAACCGCCGCTGCGTGCAAAGGCGTCCGGCCTTCATTGTCCCTGGCATTGACATCGGCCTTGTGGGTCAGCAGTAATTGCGCCGCGTCATTGCGGCCAAAGAACGCCGCTCCGTGCAAAGGAGTGTTGCCGTTCTGAGCCTTGGCATTGACCTCAGCCGTGTTCGCCAGCAGCAACTCCACCACCTCCTTGTGGCCCTGATTAGCCGCATAGTGTAAGGGTGTCTGACCGTCACTGCCCTCGGCATTGACATCGGCCTTGTTGGCAAGCAGCAATTCGGCTACAGCCTTGTGGCCTTCAGTCGCCGCCGTGTGCAAAGGCGTCAGGTCGTGCATGCCCTTGGCATTGACGTCGGCATTGTGGGCCAGCAGTGATTCCACCAAGGCCTTGTCGCCCTTAACCGCCGCTGCGTGCAAAGGCGTATTGCCGAACTTGTCGTTTGCATTAACCTCGGCTTTGTTGGCCAGCAGTAATTCCACCACGGCCCTGTCGCCCCGGTACACCGCTTCGAGCAACGGCGTCGCGGCGGTGGAGCCGCTCTTGATATTGACCTCGGCCGCGTTCGCTAGCAACAACTCCACCACCTCCTTGTGGCCCTGATTCGCCGCACAGTATAAGGGCGTATAGCCGTCCTTGCCCTTGGCATTGACCGCGGCCTTGTTGGCAAGCAGCAATTCCGCTACGGCCTTGTGGCCAAGAAACGCCGCCCCGTGCAGAGGCGTGAAGCCGTCTTTATTCTCGGCATTGACGTCGGCTTTGTTTGCCAATAGCAACTCCACCATCGCCTTGTGGCCCCTAACCGCCGCCTCGTGCAAAGGCGTATCGCCGCTGTTGGACTTGGCATTGACATCGGCTCCGTTGGCCAGCAGCAATTCTGCCACGTTCTTGTGGCCACCACGCATCGCCAAGTGCAAAGCCGTCTCGCTGTCGGTGTTCTTGCTGGAGGCTAGTGCAGGATTGTCTTTGAGCAGCGCCGCGACCTTTTCCAAGTCACCAGCCTTGGCCGCGTCATGAATCTCGCCGCAGAAAGCGAGGCTGCTCCAAGCCAGCGCGACCAACATGACGGCGGCACGGCGGGAGATTGGGGAGTGGCCGAGTCGGCTAGGCTGGGCGTATTTGCGGGCGGGTTTAGGTTTCATGGAGGATTCCTTCCTGTGGTCGGTGATGGACTTCAGACTCTGTTTGTTTGACTCGCTGCTCGCGCAGGTCGTTCAATTGGCTCTGTTAGTCCTTGTCTCGAAACGGCTGTTTGGCCTCATAGAGCTTGAGCTTGGACGCGAATTCACTCTTCTCGTCGTCTGTTTTCAAGAATGCCATGGCCGCCTTCTGCTTAGTGACCGCTTTCTCGAATTGCCCAGTCTCGGCATAGGCGGCCGCCAGCGTGCCGAGGTATGCGGGGATGCGGAACTGCGTCATCGCGACTGCTTTCTCGGCAAATTCGATTGCCTTGCCTCCATCGCGTGTCGCCGCGTTCGGGCTCGTAGCCAGCATCCAGGCCAGGCAGATGAAACCGTTCGGCTCGCCTCCTTCGCCCGCCTGGCGATACAATTTCGCCGCTTGCACTTCATCCTTGGGCACGCCTCGGCCTTTCGCGTAACAAACTCCCAGATTGCATTGGGCTTGGGGAACATTCTGTGCCACGGCTTGGCGATACCACTTCACGGCTTCCACGTAGTTTGTCGCCACGCCTTGGCCAGTGCTGTAGCAGCGGCCCAGGTTGTATTGAGCCATGGCGAGCTCCCGCTCGGCGGCCTTGCGCCACCACTTCACCGCTTCCACGGCATCCTGCGCCACGCCTTCCCCAACGTGGTAGCAGACACCCAGATTGAATTGTGCCTCGGCGTCATTCTGCTCGGCTGCGCTCCGATACCACTTTACCGCTTCCACGACATCCTTCGCCACGCCTAGGCCCTCGTGGTAACACTTGCCTAGAATGCACTGGGCCTTGGCGTAATTCTGCTCGGCGGCTTTACGGCACCATTTCACCGCTTCCACCTCGTCCTTCGCCACGCCTTGGCCATGGGCGTAGCAGAGTCCCAGATTGACCTGAGCCTCGGCGTAATTCTGCTCGGCAGCTTTGCGAAACCACTTCGCCGCTTCCACGTCATCCTTCGCCACGCCTAGGCCGTCGTGGTAACATTTGCCCAGATTGTTTTGAGCCTCGGCGTAATTCTGCTCGGCAACCTTGCGAAACAATGTCACGGCCTCCACGTAGTTTGTCGCCACGCCTTCGCCATTGGCGTAGCTGAAGCCCAGACCGTATTGCGCTTCCGCGAGATTCTGCTCGGCAGCTTTGCGGTACCACTTCACCGCTTCCACATCATCCTTCGCGTACGCCTTGGCCCTCACGGTAACAGACGCCCAGCCTGTATTGAGCCACGGCAACATTCTGATCGGCAGCTTTGCGAAACCATGTCGCGGCCTCCACGTAGTTTGTCGCCACGCCTTCGCCATTGGCGTAGCACAGGCCCAGATGGCATTGAGCCAAGGGGTAATTCTGTTCGGCGGCTGTGCGGAATCGCTTCGCCGCTTCCACGTAGTTTGTCGCCACGCCTTGGCCATTGTAGTAGGCTAGGCCTTCATAGTACCTGAGCAACCGCGTCACTTTTTTGCACCTTGGCGCGAACATCAGCCAGCGGCTTGCCGTCTGCCTCGCTTTGCTGGGTTGGTAATGGGACGGAGGAACACCCGACCAGCAACGTAACGCACATAACGCGAGCAAGGATTCTCATAAGATTGAAAAGAAACATTGGTTGTCCCACCGCAACACCGTCCTGCTCCATCGATACGGTTCTACTCCTTTCGTGGGCCCCGGCAAGAACAATCTGGGATCGAAAGTCTGGAACAGGAGAATGTGAGGATTTCGACTGGACGACTCCGATCGTTCCAGCATTGGGAGCCGGGGATCAACATGGGGTACAAATACGCGAAGTGAATCCCGGGCCGAGCGCGCCAAAGCGCCGTACCCGACGCAGGGGGCAATTCCTGCGCCGGGTGCAATCACCGATGGTGCGGGCATGCTCGAGTCCCTCTAGTTGGACGACCAATGGTTGCGCAGGCGGGCGTTTACCAATCCATGCAACGCGTTGGCCCTTGCGTCGGTCGTTCCCTTGCCATTACTCGGCGAAAAGCTGCTGATGAGCTGTTCCAGCGCCTCCTTGGCCAGCACTTGATGGGCGCCAGTGGTGGGATGCACCGGGTCCCAGAACAGGAACTGGTCCGGGCAGCCTCCGGGCGGAGCGTATAGGTACGGCGTGCTGACGTTGGTGAAACCGTAGGCCGCCGGCGTGTTCGCCATGTCGTGCAGCACGGCAAAGGCATCCAACCGGATGGTTGGAATCCCGGCTTGTGCCAGTTGCTCCAGCGCCAGGTTCAGAGTCTGGTCATAGGCCGCGCTTAATTGCGTGAGCATGAGCGGTCCGCCCTCGCCCAGGCTTCGCGCCATGGGCGTCACCCCCAGGTCCGGCACGTTCATTACCAGAATGAACCGCGCTCCGGATCCATACAGTTGCTGGATGGCCGCTACCGTGTTATTGACGCCGTTGCCAATCAGGGTCGCCGGGCTGGTTCCGGTCGCTAGGGCGACGAAGAAATCGTTTGCCCCCGCCTCAACCACATACAGCGCCCGCTCCGGTTCGCTCGCGGGACTCATAGCCGCGAAGGACGCAATCTCGTCCTGTAATCCCGGGTATTCCTTTCCGGCAAACCCGTCATTGGAGTTGAGCGTGCCGGTGGTCGCCCCGCCGACCGCAAAATTGTCCCCAGGCTGGTACTCCATCCCCAGGCTCGCGGCCAGGTATTCCACCCAAAGCGGCCCGTTGCAAAAACGGCCCTCCGCGTATGGGGGTGGCGGGGAGCCGCCGGACAGACGGTAATAGTTGCCGGTGTCCGAAAGGCTGTCGCCAAACACAAAAAGGTGGCTGAACGGCTCGGACTTGGCTTGCCCTCGTGAGCCGCCTGCTGCCAGGCCCAGAATCACCAGCCCGGCCAGGGCCGGCAGCCGCATTCTTTGGACTAAACTCGTGTTTCGTTTCATAATTACCTCTCCGTTTCTTTTTGTCTGATGTTTATTGTTTCCATTGGTGCCCAGGATAATCAGTTTCCTCGGGCCACCGGCTTTTTGGAGCGCTTCCACACCAGCAAACCCACTACAGCGTGTGACAAGCACTCTCAACCCGCCATCTCTTCCTGCGCCGATTCTCCGACTTTCCCCTCACGGAAGTTGCACACAGCATCGAAGCCGCATGAGCTGAGAAACAAACCAGGCCAGTGCACAGGACCCCTTGCGTGTCAGTTCATCGCGCCAGCAGGCCTAAAAATAACCCCTTTTAATAATTGCCTTGTCTCTCATTTATCGTCTAAATCAGAAATCAGGACACAGTTCGATTTATGACTACCAAGGCGGAGTCCGCACCAGTGCCTGGGACGGGGGAAATCACGCGCTTGCTCCAAGAGATGCGCGAGGGCGATCCGAAGGCTGCGGAGGAATTGTTGTCCCACGTCTACCGTGAACTGCGCGCACTGGCTGCCGCGAAGATGGCCCACGAAGCTCCCGGACAGACCCTGCAACCCACCGCGCTGGTCCATGAGGCCTGGTTACGCCTGGGAGGCGGCCAGGGCGCGCGGTTTGCTGACCGCGCCTATTTCTTCGCCGCGGCCGGGGAGGCCATGCGGCGGATCCTCGTCGAGGCCGCCCGGCGGAAGAAGCGGCTCAAGCACGGCGGCAACCTGCAACGCGTCAACATTGACAACGTGGATCTGGCCGCGCCTCTGCCCGATGACGACCTGCTGGCCTTGGACGAAGCACTCACCCGCCTCGCGCAGTCCGACCCCCGCGCCGCTGAGCTGGTGAACCTCTGTTTTTTCGTCAGATTGACCCAGGAACAAGCCGCCAAGGAACTCGGTATCTCGGTGGCCACCGTCGAGCGCACGTGGGCCTTCGCCCGCGCGTGGCTGTTTCGCGAGATTCAGAAGAGTCGAAAAGCCTCAGGTTAATTTCTCGGAGTTTTGTGAGGGGAATTGCCCCGCGATAGCGCAGGGAATAATGAGGGGGTGGGGTGGGGTCAAACGGGTGGAGCCCCGTGAGTGCTAAGCGAGCCTATGAAACTGGATCAGATTTATCGTAGCGGTACGAAAAGCCTCCCACGAGGGAAGCCACTGAAGACCACGGGGAGCTCATGCCTTCGGGGCACCATGGTTCTGGCTCTGCTGGCGTGGAGAGAAGATAGTCATGAAAACAGGCGCATCTTTCAAAGAGCACCTGATGTGAATGGGAGAACTACAGCATGAGCCCCCCAGAACATAGCACGAAAGACATTTTCGCTGAAGCCTTGCGGTTGACGAATGCAGCCGAACGCACTGCTTACCTGGACCAGGCCTGCGCTGGAGACCTGGCGCTTCGCCAAGAGGTGGAGTCTCTCCTGAGCGCCCACGCCCAGGCCGGCGACTTCCTTGGTCACACGATCCCCCTTCCAGCACCGGACTTCTTGATCGAGCGCACTGGCACGATGATTGGCCGCTACAAGGTGCTCCAGAAAATCGGGGAAGGGGGCTTCGGCGTGGTTTACATGGCCGAGCAGGTCGAGCCGGTGCAGCGCAAGGTGGCTTTGAAGATCATCAAGGCGGGCATGGACACCAGGGAAGTGATCGCCCGGTTCGAAGCGGAGCGCCAGGCGCTGGCCCTGATGGATCATCCCGGCATTGCCAACATCCTGGATGCCGGTGCAACCGACGCTGGCCGGCCTTACTTCGTCATGGAGCTGGTCAACGGAATTCCGATCACTGACTACTGTGATCGGAAGAAACTGCCCACCGCCGAGCGGCTGCACCTGTTCATGAAGGTGTGTCACGCGGTGCAGCACGCGCATCAGAAAGGCATCATCCACCGCGACCTCAAGCCCAGCAACGTGCTGGTGACGCTGCACGATGGCGAGCCGGTGCCGAAGGTAATTGATTTTGGAGTGGTCAAGGCGCTGGGGCAGAAGCTCACTCAGAAAACGCTCTTTACCGGCTTTCAGCACATGATTGGCACGCCGGCGTACATGAGTCCCGAACAGGCCGAGTTGAGCGGGCTGGATGTGGACACGCGCAGCGACATCTATTCGCTGGGCGTATTGCTTTACGAATTGCTGACGGGCATGACGCCATTCGACAAGGAGACGCTGGCCAAAGCAGCGTTCGACGAAATGCGGCGAATGATTCGCGAGACTGAACCGCCAAAACCAAGCACGCGTCTGAACACCCTGAGTCAGGATGCGCTCGGCACGGTGGCGGCGAAGCGACAAGCCGAGCCGACCAAGCTGAATCGCCTCGTGCGCGGCGACCTGGATTGGATCGTGATGAAATGCCTGGAGAAGGACCGCGCGCGGCGCTATGAGACGCCAAATGCCGTGGCGCTGGACATTCAACGTCACTTAAGGGCTGAGACTGTAAGCGCAGCGGCGCCCACCTTTGCCTACCGGGCAATGAAGTTTGCGCGCCGCCACAGGATGGCCATGGCGGGAGCCAGCCTATTCATAGCGGTGCTCCTGCTGGCCACCAGTATCAGTACTTGGCAGGCATTTGAAGCGCAACGAGCCAGAAGCGCTGAGAGAACACAACGTTTGCGCGCCGAAGCACAGGCGCGGATCGCGGAGGAGGGCAAAGCCAAATTCCGTCACCTAGATTACGTCTCGACGATCAATCTTGCCCAGCAGGCATGGGAGGAAAACAACGTCGCGCGCTTGAGAGCATTGTTGGCGAGTATCGAGACCTATCCCGAACGCGGCTTTGAATGGTATTATTGGCAAAGACAATGCCACCTGGAGTTGCTTGCCCTGCACGCACACTCACAGGTCCTGGCCGTCGCTGTCTCTCCAGATGGCAAACTAATAGCCACGGGCGATACGGAGGCCCTCGTAAAGATCTGGGATATCGTCACAGGCCATGAAGTTTGCACCCTGGCAGCGCACCCAAAGTTGGTGCATCCACAATACGCAACCACCAACAAGGAGATCGTGGAGGCGTACACCTTCAACATGATTACCTCTGTTGCCTTTTCGCCCGACAGCCAGCGCCTGGTCACCGCCAGTTTGGATTCAGCAGCCAAAGTCTGGGACGCTCTCAATGGTCGGGAACTGTTGATCCTCTCTGGCCACACTGGAGATATCCACACTGTTGCCTTTTCGCCCGACGGTCGCAGGATCCTTAGTGGCAGCAGCGACCGGACCGCTCGGGTATGGGATACAGCCACAGGCCGCGAGCTCTTGGTTATGCGAGCCAAGACTGGGATACACTCTGCACAATTCTCCCCGCACAGTGATAGGATTGCCACGGGAGGTTGGGATGGGACAATCAGTGTTTGGGAGGCGGCCAATGGCCGTGAGTTGCTGCATTTCAGAGCAAGCGACATCCCAGTGCCTGGAATTGCTTTTTCGCCTGACGGCAAACGGCTAGGCACCGCGGGTTGGGACCACACGGCGAGAATCTGGGATGCAACTACCGGTCGAGAGCAGCTGAAACTTGAAGGACACAAGAGCTTTGTAACCTCGGTTGCTTTCTCTCCGGATGGCAAACGATTGATCACCTCCAGCGGGGACATGACTCTTAAGATGTGGGACGTCGCCACGGGCAATGAGTTACTAACCATCAAGGGGCATACTGAAGGCATCAGGAGTGCAGCGTTTTTCGGTGACGGACATCGAGTGCTTACAGGCAGCTGGGATGGAACCGCCAAAGTCTGGGATGTGGACGCGCCTCGCGAACAAGTGTATTTGCGAGGGCACAAAGGATCGGTCGCGGCCGTCGCCTTCTCACCAGATAGTCACCGAGTCGTGACCGGCGGCAAAGATGGAACCGCTAGAGTCTGGGATGTCGCCACAGCCACCCAACGCTTGAACCTGACCGGGCATACGGGAAGCGTTAACTCTGTGGCCTTTTCTCCAAACGGAAGGCTTGTGTTGACTGGCGGAGGGGATCGAACGGCCAGACTCTGGGATGCTGCCACCGGAGAGCAACGCCTCGTGGCCACAGCCAGCCAGGGCATTTCCGCAGTCGCATTCTCCCCTGACGGAGCGCGTATGGCGACGTCAGCTTCGAGCACGGTTGAAGTATGGGAGGTCCCGACTGGCCGTCGGTTGCTGAGGTTTCCTGCCCGCCCCGAGTCTGATTCTTTTCAGTTTCCCCGTCTCGTGTTTTCTCCAGACGGTCGGCGGCTTGTCGGAGGATGTTCCCCTGGCATTCATGTCCGAGCAGTAAGGATTTGGGACTCACTAACTGGCAATCAACTGCTTAAGATTGAAGAACTCAATCTCTATTACTCGCTGGCACTGTCCGCCGACGGTCAGATGCTCGTTACAGGAAGTGTCACCCAGAACGCGGAGCTGTGGAACGCCACCGATGGAAAGCACATAGGAACTCTCGTTGGGCATACGGACGACGTCACAGCCGTGACATTCTTGCCCAATGGGTCGAGGGCAGTTACGGCCAGTAATGATCAAACCCTGAAAGTGTGGGATATCGCTAGCAGGAGAAATTTGCTCACTTTCAGACTCCCACGATCGCAGATACTTTCCCGCGCAGCTTCTCCTAAATCATCGCAGACACCTTCCCTCGCAGCTTCTCTTGATGGGCAGCGGCTCGCCGCCGGGAGCGCGGATGGGACTGTGACCATCTGGGAAGCAGCTTCAGCATCACAAGTGGCAGCCTGGCAGGAGCGAGACAAATGAACGACGTTGCTGAAATCCTCGACGTGATGCACCAGCGTGAACGGAACGCGGCCGATTAAGTGCTGGCGCCCGTCTACTAGGAACTCTTCACCGCTTGGTGCAACTCTACGACGCCAAGGATCGTCCTGACCAGGCCGCCGAGTGGAAGCAGAAGTTCGCTGAGTTCGAGAAAGCCGGAACTGATCGCTGATACACACTGCCATTATGTCGTCAAAATTGAATTCCGCCAAGCGCCCAGCCTTCTTCCACCGGCATCAGCCCCGGGCTTACCACAAATGGCTCGAGGCGACCGAGGCGGTCGGCTTCTTGCTGCTCGGAGACACGGCCCGGCTATCGGCGGCGCTTCGGGCGCGCGGGGTTACGCGCGGCTCTGCCTGAAACTGAAGAAGTCTGAAGGGGAGTTGCCCCCGGACGGCGCAGGAATGAATGAAAGGTCATGAGTGTTTATGCAGCTAAAGAGTTGGCATTACGTGCAAGGCGAAGAGCAAAAGGCCCCGTCGAACAAACTGAGTTTGAAAGTCTGATAAGTACGGGAACGTTCGGGGCGGGCACCCTGGTGTGGGAGGAAGGGATGACGGACTGGCAGCCCTATGCAGAAGTGGCGGCGCCGGCGCAGGCGACAGCTCCCATGGTGGAGACCCCGCGGGTCGCGCTCGGCTTGGCGGGTGTTGTTCCCTCGCGCTGCGGTCAGACGTTTCAAGCCGAGGAGGCGTTTCAGTCAGTCGTCAGCCGACCCGCAGTAGTCCCTACTTCTGCTTTTCGCAACCCCAGTTTCTGCTTTTATTCCATCCCTCGCTCCTCACCCCTGATCCCTGACGATTACTGATAAACGGCCACCGATCACTGACCCCTGGCCACTCGTCCGTCTGCCTTCCCCTGTTCAGTGTCCATCGGTCGTTAAAGGAATTCTCAATAACGTTGAGGGGAATCGTCCCAAAAACTCGCAGGAGTAGACGAGGGGCTCCAAACATTGATGGAGCCAGCCCGAACCTGGCGACCGATCTGCGCTGGGGTCCGGGCAGCTCTTAGGCTGGCAGATCGGAAACGAGAAAGGAACAAACAATGAACATGCAATTGAATGCCGTGGCAGCCAGGCTCGCCGGAGGTGCGACCGTCCCGACCACGCCGGAGGCCGCAGCCCGGCCCAGTTCCCAGCCGAAGCGCCCCCAGGTGGAGGCTGCGCCGGACAACCCGCACTCCCAATTCATACCCGCGACCCGCAAACGGGCCCGGTGGATTATAGCGCTGGCCGGGGTGTTGGTGCTCTTGGCCGGCATCCTGGTAGCCAAACGGATAAGCCTCTACCGCCCGCCGGTGGCAGTGTCCTACAACAGCCGCCTGGCCGAGCTAGACACCAAACTATCGCGGGCGTTGGCCAGCCAATTGCGGGCAGCCGGGTTTGAGTTCGACGCCGCCATCGTGAGCGTGGAGGGGCCTGCCTGCCAGCGCGCGGTGTGTCTGGTCAAGCGGCTTCGCCAGGGAGATCGCATCGGCCTTTGGGGCCCAATGGCTGGGAGTCACTCCGGCAATGGGTCGTGGTCCTTTGCGGGCCTGGGCGAGCTGGCCGAGCTCAAGTTTAACGCAGATGCAGCGACGGAAATGCGACGGCTGGCCGAAAGCGCGCCGCCCGAGTTCCTGCAGGTGCCGGCGACCGCCACGCCGATTCAGTCGCCACGCCAGGCTGCGTCCCCTTTCAACCGGGCGTTCGAACTCTGGCTGTCCGCCCGGACGGATGGGCGGCAGGTGCAATGGCTCGACTTGGAAACCGGACGGTGCCTGACGGAGCCGGAGTGGGGGTATTTCGTCCATCGCCTCAGCTACTCACATTGGCTTGGCAGCAACAGCCTGGACCTGTTTGCCGCTGTGTGTCCCGACGGGTGCTATTGGCTCTTCACCCGTCACCTGGCCGTCGCACCTGTTGACGCTAGGCTCTGGGACCAGGCGCTGCCGGACGATATCATCTCGCATCCAGCGTTGCGTTCGGCTCCGCATAGCCCTCGCGGTTCATTTTCACCGGCGCGCGACCAAACGAACACCTACCTCTTCCGGGCCGAAGAGGGGACCGTCGGCATCCTGCGGGTGCTCGAGCTCAACCGTGCCTCTCAGGAACTGAGGATTCAGTACAAACTGGCAGTCCCGGCGGCCAAGGCGGATACATAATCCTGCCGCGGCCCCATGACTTCCACGGCGAGGGGCGGAGTGACCCTCGCAAGGGGGGCCGCGTTTTGCCATTACAGGCCCCCGATTGATGCATATTCAATAACGAGCATTGACAGGTTCTTCAATTGACGCCTAAATCACACACTGAGCACAGGCTCGCTTTATGAGCACCGAGTCCCAGCCAGCAGGAGCGCCTGGGGAGGGGGAGATCACGCGCTTGCTCCAAGAGATGCGCGAGGGCGATCCGAGGGCTGCGGAGGAATTGTTGTCCCACGTCTACCGCGAACTGCGCGCACTGGCTGCCGCAAAAATGGCCCACGAAGCTCCCGGACAGACCCTGCAACCCACTGCGCTGGTCCATGAGGCCTGGTTACGCCTGGGGGGCGGCCAGGGCGCGCGGTTTGCTGACCGCGCCTATTTCTTCGCCGCGGCTGGAGAGGCCATGCGGCGGATCCTCGTCGAGGCTGCCCGGCGGAAGAAACGGCTCAAGCACGGCGGCAACCTGGAACGGGTGGACATTGAAAACGTGGATCTGGCCGCGCCCCTGCCCGATGACGACCTGCTGGCATTGGACGAAGCACTCACCCGGCTCGCGGAGTCCGAACCCCGCGCCGCTGAGCTGGTGAAGCTCTGCTTTTTCGTCGGGTTGACCCAGGAACAAGCTGCCAAAGAACTCGGCATCTCGTTGGCAACCGTCGAGCGCAGGTGGGCCTTCGCGCGTGCCTGGCTCTTCCGGGAAATCCAGAAGAGCCGCAATCCCCCGGTTAAGATTTCCCAAGCTTTTGTGAGGGGAATCACCGGGAAATAGCGCAGGAGAGGTTATGGAATCATTCAAACATTCGTTTGCGGCCTGGAGCAACTGCGATTCTGCCTGCTGCTGGAAGCGCAATAGATCATTGGAATCAAACGGACGCGGAGCGGTGGCACCCGGCACCCGGCGCCCGGCGCCCTGCGGCCACGATCCTCGACACCTCCGAAACGGACGCACCATTCCAATGTGGATTCGGTACGCCATTGCCTCTGGAGGCGTTCTCGCGCTCTGTTTCCAGATGGTTGGCGCCGACCTGCCGGACTTAGCACCACTGGCGCTGCAAATGCCCAACCCGGTCGTGGGCCCGCCCAACCCGCAGATAACCGTGATCTCAGGCGTGACGAACCAGGGGTCGGGCGAGGCCGTTGGGTTCTGGTACGATTACTTGTATTTTTCCACGCGGCCGGTGTACGACAGCAGCGCCATTTACCTGGCCGGCAACTCGGAAGATGACCTCGCCGCCGGCGGCGCCCACTGGGCCACCAACACCGTGCAACTGCCGGTGACGCAGTCGGGGCAGTTTTACCTCCTTTTCAAGGCCGATGCCTATGATCAGCTGGCCGAATCCGACGAGGGCAACAACTTGCTGGCCGCACCGTTTGTTTTCCAGGCGACGCCGGCCGACCTGGCGCCGGTGGTGTTGCAGGTTCCCGCCACAATCAGCGGTCCGCCTTACCCGAGCGTAACGGTGGCCTGGGCCGTCACCAACCAAGGCCCCGGCACGGCACTTGGTTATTGGTACGACGCCGCCTGGCTGTCCACCAACAGCGTCCTGGACGGGACGGCGCAGTCTCTCGGAGGTGTGTTCGAGTCGGGTCCAGTGGCGATCGGCGGCTCGTATTGGAGCAGTAATACCTGGCGGCTCCCCATGGTGCAGAGCGGGACCTACTACCTGTTCGTGAAAACGGATGACGGGAATTGGCTGTATGAAGCCAACACGAACAACAACACGCGGGTGGCGACGGTGGTCTTCGACGCCCAACCACCCGACCTGGCACCGGTGACGCTGCTAGCTCCGAGCAGCCTCACGGCCCCGCCCTACCCGACCGTGACCGTGGTGTGGGGTGTCACCAACCAGGGCACAGGCGAGGCACTCGGAAATTACTCCTGGCCGGACCAGCTTTTCTTCTCCACGAACATGAGCGCTGAAGGGGGCACCCTCCTCCAGTCCCCCTTTGAGCCCGGGCCAGTGCCGCCGGGCGGCAGTTACTGGCGGACAAACGCGGTTCAACTGCCTGTCGTCCAGAGCGGCACATATTACCTGGTTTTCACGAGCGACCCTTACGACAGCCTGTTCGAATCGAACACGAACAACAACACGATTGCGGTCCCCATCGAGTTGACCATCACGCCTTCGGACCTCGCTCCACTCGCGTTCCAAATCCCCGGCCTGGTCAATGGCCCGCCCTATCCAAGCGTAACGTTGGTCTGGGGGACAACCAACCAGGGCGTTGGCACCGCCTTGGGTTCCTGGCAAGACGCTGTCTATTTCTCCACCAGCCCGGTCTGGGATGATTCAGCCGTCCCGCTCGCATGGGATTATGTGTCGGGCCCGCTTGCCGCCGCAGGCTCCTATCGGCGGACCAATATCGTCCGGTTGCCGGTGGTCGAGAGCGGCACGTATTATCTGTTTTTGCGGGCCGATACCTATGACGGCGTGTATGAGAGCGACGAGAGGAACAACCTGCTCGCCGTGTCTATCACGTTTAACTCTCAGCCGCCCGACCTGGCACCAGTGGCGCTGCAAGCTCCAAGCACGCTCACTGCCCCGCCCTACCCAACGGTGATGGTGGTGTGGGGTGTCACCAACCAGGGCACAGGCGAGGCGCTCGGAAATTCCTCCTGGCCGGACCAGCTCTACCTCTCCACGAACCTGAGCGCACAAGGAGGCACCCTCCTCCAGTCCCCCTTTGAGCCCGGGCCGGTGCCGCCGGGCGGCAGCTACTGGCGGACAAACGCGGTTCAACTGCCTGTCGTCCAGAGCGGCGCGTATTACCTGGTTTTCAAGACCGATACCGACAACAGCCTGCGGGAATCGGACACGAACAATAACGCCGCTGTCGTGCCCATCACTATTAACATCACCCCTGCCGACCTGGCCCCGGTGGTCCTCCAGGCGCCGAGCGTCATTAATGGTCCGCCACATCCGCAAGTAACAATCGTCTGGGGCACGACCAATCAAGGCGTCGGCGCCGCGCTGGGGGCTTGGTATGACGGCCTTTTCCTGTCAACGAATTCGTTTCTGGATTCCTCGGCGATGTGGGTTGAGTGGAATGGTCTCACCGGGCCGCTGCCCCCTGGCAGCACCCAGTTCCAAACCAACGCCGTTCGGCTGCCCGTCACCCAGAGCGGCAATTACTACTTCCTCTTCCACAGCGATGCCCAGAACTCTATCTATGAGAGCAACGAGAACAACAACCTGCTCGCCATGCCGGTTACGTTCAATGCGCAACCTCCGGACCTGGCGCCCGTCGCACTCCAGGCCCCAGCCAGCCTCACGGCTTTGCCTTATCCGACCATTAACGTTGTCTGGGGCGTGACTAATCAGGGGGCAGGTGAGGCTCTGGCTTATTACTATCCCGACTTTTATTGGTACGACGAGCTGTACCTCTCCACCAGTAACAGTCCAGACGGAGGAACGCATTTGCTGACGCAGTCTGAGACCGGGCCCGTGCCGTCTGGCGGCAGTTATTGGCGGACCAACTCGGTCCAGTTGCCGATTACCCAGAGCGGCGCCTATTACCTGGTGTTCAGGACTGATATCAACAACGCCGTGCTCGAAGCGAGAACCAATAACAACGTCATGGTCGTGCCCATCACACTCACCATCACTCCCCCGGACCTCGCTCCCGTCGTCTTTCAGGCGCCCGGTGTCGTCACCGCTCCGCCCAATCCCAGCGTGACTTTCTCTTGGACGGTCACCAACCAGGGCAGCGGCGCGGCGATCGGCCAACCGTATTGGAGAGACCAAATCCTCCTCTCGACCAACCTGGTCCTCGACTCCTCGGCTACTAAGGTGGCGAGTTTCTACGAAAACGAGCCGGTTTCACCTGGAGCGGCTTATGGGCGAACGAATGATGTGAATGTGCCGATCACGCGGAGCGGGACGTATTACGTCTTTTTCCAGGCCGACTCGGACGATTCACTTCACGAGTCGAATACGAACAACAACGTCGCGGTAGCGCAGGTCACGTTCAACATCCGCCCGGCGGACCTCGCGCCGTCAGCTTTCGCGATGCCGAGCCTCATTACCGGGGCGCCCAACCCCAAGCTGCTCTTCTCCTGGGCGGTCACCAACGCCGGGGCCGGTACGGCCCTGGGCCAGTGGTACGACCAGGTCTATTTTTCCACCCGCTCGACCCTGGACTCGACTGCCCGCTCTCTCCTCACAAGTTATGAGTGGGGGCCGGTTCCGCCCGGCGGCAGTTACGCGCGTAGCCGTTCGGCCACGGTGCCGGTTACCCAAAACGGCCAGTACTACCTCATCTTTCAAACAGACGGAGCCAATTCTCTTTACGAAAGCAATACGGTTAACAACATCGTCGTGGTGCCGGTGGCGTTCCAAGTCAATCCGCCCGACCTGGCGCCGGTTCTGCTCCTGGCACCCGGCGTGGTGAGCGGCCCTCTCAATCCCAGCGTCACCCTCACTTACGGCGTTACCAACCAAGGTGCCGGTCCGGCGATGGGTGCAGATTACCCTTATAATTGGCACGACCAATTGTTCCTTTCCACCAACGCCGTCCTCGACGGCTCGGAAATTCCAATTGCCTCGTACAACGGCTGGAGTGAATCCGGCCCCGTCGCGCCGGCGCATTGCTACTGGCGCACGCGCACGGTCCAGGTGCCGGTCATGGCCAGCGGGAATTATTACCTCATCTTCCGGGCCAACGCCCAGAACACACTGTTCGAGTCCAACCTCACCAACAACGTGATCGCCGTGCCCGTGACATTCAACATCCAGCCGCCCGACCTTGCTCCCATCGCCCTGGTGGCCCCCAGTGTCGTGAAGGGACCTCCATCCCCGGGGATAACGCTCGCCTGGGGCATCACCAATCGCGGCAGCGGCGGGGCAGGCAATTCTTCCTGGATGGACCGCGTATATCTCTCGGCGGATACCAACCTCGATTGGCCGGGCACCATGATGGCCTCCTCCTACGAGATCGGCCCGATACCGGCCGGGGGCAGCTATTGGCGCACCAACTTACCTCAGCTTACCGGTCAGTGCGGACGGGACCTACTACCTGGTGCTCAAGACGGATGACCAAGACGGCCTGCCCGAATCCGATGAGAACAACAACGTGCTCGTCGCGCCTGTTACGTTCCAACTGAGCCTGTCGGACCTGGCGCCGCTGGCATTGCAGGCGCCACGATCTCTGACTAATTCCGCCTATCCGCTCATGACGCTGGTCACCGGCGTCACTAACCAAGGCCCTGGATCGGTCGAAGCATCTCCGCTCGGCGGCTGGGGTGATCTTGTCTTTCTCTCAAAGCACCCGGTATTGGACGGAACAGAGATGTCGGTCTCCTACTCGGGCGAAACCGGGCCGGTGCCTGCCGGCGGGACTTATTGGCGCACCAATACCGTCTCGTTGCCACTGCTCGACACTGGGGATTACTTCCTCATTCTCTCAGTAAACAATTACCGCGACTTTACAGAATCCACTTTCACGAACAATACACTGGCAGTGCCGCTCTCGTTCTGCCTGGTTCCGACGGATCTGGCGCCGGTTGCGCTGCAGGCGCCAAGTGTCGTTGACGCCGCGCCTAATCCGTCGGTTACGCTGGTTTGGGGTGTCACCAATCGGGGGCCCGGCCAGGCGGACGGCCAAGGACTGCCTTGGTGGGACGCCCTCTATCTCTCCACGAATAGCGACCTCAGCGGTGTCATCAGTTATGCGTCGCAATGGTCTGTGACGAACTCCGTTCCGGCCGGAGGGAGCTATTGGCGAACGAACACCGTGCGCCTGCCCGTGACGGCCGACGGCACCTACTACCTGGTGTTTCAAACCGATAGCGGCAATTACCTCAGGGAATCCGACGTCAGTAACAATGTCATCTCCGTGCCCGTAACGTTTCATATCCACCTGCCCGACCTCGCGCCGGTCGCACTGCAGGCGCCGACACAACTGACTGGACCGCCGAATCCCGTGCTTAACCTGGTGTGGGGCGTGACCAATTGGGGTGGGGGCGCCGCCCAAAGCGACTATGGTTGGTACGACATGATCTACCTTTCCACCAACGCAGTCCTCGATGATTCCGCCATGTGGGTCGGGAGCGCTCGTGAGACCAACTCCATTCCCGCAGGCGGCAGCTATTGGCGCACGAATGCGGTGCGGTTGCCCGTAGTCCAAAGCGGGACCTATTATGTGTTCTTCGCTGCGAACAATTACAGGTACCCCGAGGAATCCGACTATGACGACAACCTCGCCGTGGTGCCGGTGACGCTCACGGTTGAGCCGATTGACCTTGCGCCGGTCGCCTGGCTGGTACCCGACAGTGTCTCCGGCTCCCCCTGGCCCAGTGTCACGGTAGTGGTCGGCGTTACGAATCAGGGAGGCGGCCCGGCGCCGGGAGACCAGGGCTGGCAGGACGGCATCTATCTTTCGACGACCCCATTCCTGGATGAGTCGGCATATCCATTCACCACCTGGTCCCGAACCAATTCCTTGCTGCCAGGCGCGGCTTATTGGATGACTAATACACTCCGGCTGCAGGTAGTGGACAGTGCCACCTGGTACCTGATCTTCAAAACCGACGCATTTAATTCACTCTACGAAACGAACAAGCAAAACAACACTGCCGTGGCGCCGATTGTCTTCGACTTGTCGCCGCCGCCGAATCTTGCCCCGGTCGAGTTGGATGCGCCGGCGCTCGTCACTGGGACGGCTAATCCCGCCATCACACTCGCTTGGCGCGTCGTCAATTCAGGCCTCGGCCCGCTGAGCGGCCAGTGGAATGACGCGTTGTATCTTTCGCCCTCTCCCAGCCTGGACTGGATGGCGCAGCCGATTTTGACGGTGCCCATAACCGGCTCGCTGCCGCCGGGAGCCGGCTATTGGCAGACCAACTCGGTCACGCTTCATGGGGTGCCGAGCGGCAGCTATTTCTTCATCCTTCAGGCCAACTGCTACAATACCCTCTTCGAGGCCGATCCGGACGATAATATCCTCTCGGTGCCGGTGCGCTTCGATGTGACTGTACCTACCGCTCTAGTGATCGCAGGCGGTGAGTTCCTCGCCAACGGGTCATTCCAGCTTGCGGTTTATGGCAGCATCGGTTCACAATATATCCTTCAGGCCTCGACCGATCTCCATAATTGGGTAGCCATTTCCAACTTCACCCTCGTCGCCGCTCCCACTTACGTAACCGACCCACAGGCCAATGTCTTCCAGCACCGGTCTTACCGCGTCGCCACGGTCCCGGCGCCGACCTTGCCGCCCGTGCTGACCATCGCCCAGACGTCCAGCAACGCGGTGGTCATCTCCTGGCCTTTGCCGGCCGACGGGTGGGTGCTCGAGCGGACTCCATCGCTCCTCGGCAACCCGCCTCCGTGGACGCAAGTCTTGCCTCCATTCCAGACCAACTCCACCCAGGCCTGGATTACGGTTGCGCCTCCTCAAGGCGACTTCTTCTACCGACTTCGTTCACCGTAGAAGCGCTGGTACCGGCTGCTATGTCACTCGACCAGGACCACCGTCTCGAAGAGGTCTTCAGCACGGCGCGCACTTTGCCGCCGCTGGAGCGGGCAGCGTACCTGGACGAGGCCTGCGGAGGCAACCAGGCGTTTCGGCAGGAGATTGAGTCGCTCCTGAGTGCCCACGCCCAGGCCGGCGACTTCCTTGGTCACACGATCCCCCTTCCAGCACCGGACTTCTTGATCGAGCGCAGCGGCACGATGATCGGCCGTTACAAGCTGCTACAGAAAATCGGGGAAGGGGGCTTTGGGGTGGTTTACATGGCCGAGCAGGTTGAGCCGGTGCAACGCAAGGTGGCTTTGAAGATTATCAAGGCGGGCATGGACACCAAGGAAGTGATTGCCCGGTTCGAAGCCGAGCGCCAGGCGCTGGCCCTGATGGATCATCCCGGTATTGCCAACATTCTCGATGCCGGGGCAACCGAAGCCGGCCGGCCTTACTTCGTCATGGAGCTGGTCAACGGAATTCCGATCACCGACTACTGTGATTGGAAGAACCTGCCGACCGCCGAGCGGCTGCACCTGTTCATGAAGGTCTGTCACGCGGTGCAGCACGCGCATCAGAAAGGCATCATCCACCGCGACCTCAAGCCGACGAACGTCTTGGTGACGCTGCACGATGGCGAGCCGGTGCCGAAGGTAATCGATTTTGGCGTGGTCAAGGCGCTGGGACAGAAGTTGACGCAGAAAACGCTCTTTACCGGCTTTCAGCACCTGGTTGGCACGCCGGCTTACATGAGTCCCGAACAGGCGGAGTTGAGCGGGCTGGATGTGGACACTCGCAGCGACATTTATTCGCTAGGCGTATTGCTTTACGAATTGCTGACGGGCATGACGCCATTCGACAAGGAGACGCTGGCCAAAGCCGCGTTCGACGAGATGCGGCGAATGATTCGCGAGACTGAACCGCCAAAACCAAGCACGCGGCTGAACACCCTGAGTCAGGATGCGCTCGGCACGGTGGCGGCGAAGCGACAGGCCGAGCCGACCAAGTTGAATCGCTTGGTACGCGGGGACCTGGACTGGATTGTGATGAAGTGCCTGGAGAAAGACCGCGCGCGCCGTTACGAGACGGCCAACAATGTGGCGCTGGATATTGAGCATCACTTGCGACACGAGCCCGTCAGCGCGGCCGCACCCAGCCCCGTTTACGTGGCGCAGAAGTTCATCCGTCGGCATAGGGCGGGGCTGGCGGTGGCGGGGGCGTTGGTGCTTCTGCTGGCGGCGGGCGTGGTCGTCAGCACCTGGCAGGCAGTACGGGCCACACGCGCCGAATCCAAGGAGAGATTCCAGCGCGCCCGTGCTGAATCAGAGGGCGCGCGCGCCGAGCAACTGCGGGCCGCGGCTGAAGACAATGCGCGCCAAAGCCGCGAACACCTAGTGCGGCTCGACATTGCCAATGGAGTACGCCTCATGGACGAGGGGGACTTTAGCGGTGCTTTGTTGTGGCTGGCCGAGGCGGCGAAACTCGACGTTGATGACCCCGCCCGACGGGCGCTCCACCGACTGCGCTTAGACCTGGTGCTCCGCTGGTGTCCCCGACTTACGCAGGTCTTTTTTCATTCCTCGAGTGCCATCTACACCGCGTTCAGCCGAGACGGCAGCCGCATTGTTACCGTCAGCTATGAACCCGCCGCGGCCCGCATCTGGAGCGCGGCGACGGGTGAACTTTTGGCCCCCCCTCTGCAGCACGAGCGGAGAATTTATTATGCTGAATTCAGCCCGGATGGGCGGCGCGTGGTCACTGCCAGTGCTGATGGCACAGCGCGAGTTTGGGCAGCGATGACCGGGCAACCACTCACTCCACCCTTGCGCCACCATTCCAGTGTTCGCAAGGCTTGCTTCAGCCCGGACGGGCGGCTGATAGTAACGGCTAGCGACGACCATACGGCTCGCCTTTGGGATGCCAGTTCCGGACAATCCTTGAGCCCGCCTTTTGCTCATGGAGAAGGAGTAATTCCCGACGCTCGCTTCAGTCCGGACGGCAAGTATGTCGTAACGGCCGGCGGCAGGGGCACGGCCAGGCTCTGGACGGCATCGGGGGACCCCGTTACCCCGCCCCTGACCAACTCCGGGCCATTGGGCGTAGCCAGGTTCAGTCCAGATGGTCGGCGCGTCCTGCTGGCCGCTGGGCCGTGGTTTGTGGTCGGGGCACCTGACCGAGCCCTCCTCTGGGATCCAGGCGCCAGCCGAGCGACTGTCGCATTTCTCCCACACAGTTCCGGGGTCGTCGATGCTCAATTCAGCCCCGATGGGCGCCGCATCGTTACAGCCAGCCGTGACGGAACCGCGCGGGTTTGGGACGCTGGCTCGGGCCAACCATTGGGCGCACCGCTCAGGCATAACCGCGATGTCTTTTCGGCTTGCTTCAGTCCAGATGGCCGGAAAGTGGCTACGGCCAGCGTTGACGCGACCGCCCGGGTCTGGGATTCCGCTACCGGCCGCCCGCTGACCCCGCCGCTTCGGCATGGCGCACGCGTCTGGTGCGCCTGCTTCAGCCCCGATGGGCGTTATTTGTCAACTGGCAGTGATGACAACGGGGCTCGTTTGTGGGATTTGGCCTCCGAGGAATACGCGCTCGCGCCTCTCGCCCATGCGAGTGGGGTTATTCACCTCGACATAAGTCCAGACGGCACTCGGCTTGTCGCCTCCAGTTTGGATAAGGCTGCTCACGTGTGGGATACGACCTCGGGCCGGGAGACTCTACAACCCCTCGGCCACGGCCGCGCGGTGTACCAAGCCACTTTCAGCCCTGACGGCCGTCGCCTGGTAACTGCCAGCAAAGATGGCACCGCGCGCGTCTGGGATGCGAGCACCGGCCAGCCCCTCACCGGCCCCTTGCTACACGCCGGTCCCGTGGTTTGGGCCTGCTTCAGCCCCAAAGGCGAGCGTGTTGTTACAGCCAGCCACGACCGTACGGTGCGCGTCTGGGATGCAACCACTGGCAGAGCTTTGCTGCCGCCCATTGCTCATTCCGACCGGCTATACCGTGCCGGGTTCAGCCCCGACGGCCGCAAGGTTGTTAGCGGCTCGGGCCTTTCTAATGGACGGGGCGCCGTCCAGGTATGGGATGCGGGTACCGGGCAGCCCCTGACCCGCCGAATTGAGTTCCCAGCGCCCGTCCCGTCAGTCTCTTTCAACTCCGACGGCGGCCGGTTGGTAACGGCGAGCTGGAGCGGCGCCGCTCAGTTATGGGACGCGCTCACAGGCGAACCGTCAGCCCCGGCGCTGCGGCACGGGGGCCTGGTCTATTCGGCGGTGTTCAGCCGCGATGCTGGCCGGGTCGTGACGGCGAGCGGGGATCAGACAGCGCGCGTGTGGAATGCCGCGACCGGGGAGCCGGTGACGCCACCTTTGCACCATGACGACATTGTCTGGCAGGCGGCCTTCAGCTCCGATGCCCGCTGGGTCGTCACAGCTAGCGCCGACCATTCGGCCCGCGTGTGGGATGCGGCCACGGGCCAGCCCCTGACGCCGCCACTCCGTCACGGGGATGAGGTCAAATATGCCCTCTTCAGTCCGGACTCTCGGCGGGTCTTTACGGCGAGCCTGGATGGCACCGTCCGCGTCTGGGACCTCTCCGAGAAGACAGACGCCGTGCCGGAGGATCCCCTGCTGTTGGCCCGTCTGCTGACTGGCCGCGAGGTGGACAAGACCGGCGGGTTTGCACCTCTCTCGCCGGAGAGCTTCAAGGCTGCGTGGGAAGAATATTCCGCACGGCGTGGCCATGAGCCGGCTTCGGGGCGGCAGATGCTCGACTGGCACCAGCGGGAGGCCGCGGAGTGCGAGCGGCTTCGACAATGGTTTGGTGCCCTCTTCCACCTGGAAAAGCTGCTGGCCGCGAGTCCGGCCGATCCTCTCCTGCTCCAACGCCAAGGCGCGGCACAAACCGCGCTGGCTAGAGGCGAAAGCCACCTCCCGCAAACCAACTCCACTCCGCTTACCCCATGAAAGGCCAAAACGAATCCGAACAAGACAAGCCTCCGAATCCGCTTTCTCCAGCAGTTCGCCGTTCCTGCTTGCCCTAACCGTTGAATGATCAACCGCCTTCAGTGGCTCCCGGCGGCTTGCCTTTATGAAGGCCAAAGATTCTTGAGGGGAATCGCGAAGCCACGTCGCATGAATAGGTAGAAGCACTAGTATTTGCTGTTATGTCACTCGACCAGGAACACCGTCTTGAAGAGGTCTTCAGCGCCGCGCGCAAACTGCCGCCGCTGGAGCGGGCGGCGTTCCTGGAGCAGGCTTGCGGAGGTGACGTCGAATTGCGCCGGCAAGCGGATTCGCTGTTTGCTGTGCACGACCAGGTCGGCCAGTTCCTTCAGCCCACCGTTGCTCTCTCGACGCCGAACGTGTTCGTGGGAAGGTCCGGCGACCGGATTGGCCATTACACGCCGGTGAAGAAGATCTGGAAAAGCGGCTCGACACGACCTTTGCTTCAGCTTGCATTGTTCCAGGTAATGCTCCTCGCCCTGACCTGCCTTTTGACTGGGTGCGTCGGCGTACTGCCCTTCCCTCAGTTTTCTAACCAACCCATGCACGGGACCAAACTCCGGGCCAAGGACACTGCCTTCGTCCGCTTGGGGACCACGTCGGCCTCTGAGCTCTTTGGCACCCTCGGCACCAACTGCCTGTGTGATCCCCGCAAGCGGGCGGTGGCCTTCTCTTGGGAACTACCCGGAGGTCGAGGCGTCTGGTGGTGGGCGCTTGCGGCGACAACGGTGGCGGGCGGGGGAGGCGAGTTCGAATGGAGCCGGTGGCGGGCCTTCTTTGTGGCGTTCGACACCAACAACGTGGTGACCGCTGCAAACACCAAACACCTTTCATCCAGCAAAACCTTGCACGAGCACCTGGAAGCCTGGGCCAGGAAGCACCACGTCGCGCCCGACCACATTCATCCGGAGATGTTCGTCGCGAAGGATCCTTGAACCGCCGTGGTTAACCATCGGTGTAACAACACGAACAAAGACTCAAAATCAAACCAGCGAGAGGGAAATGAATCGGCTATGAATACAAAAGCAAACCAAAGAACAGGGTCGTTGATACAACCAAACGAGCTCCAGCCCGCGCGAACAGGCATATTGTCGCTGCTACTGCTTGTGACCCTCCCCGCCGTGGTGCAAGCCCAATTCACTTTCGTAACCAACAACAGCACGATCACCATCACCGGTTACACGGGTCCCGGTGGTGAGGTGACCATCCCCAGCATAATCACTGGCCTGCCGGTCACCGGCATCGGGGACTATGCATTCGAATACTGCTACAGCTTGACCAGCCTCGTGCTCCCCAACAGCCTCACCGACATCGGGGACTTTGCGTTCAGCACCTGCACCAGCCTGACCAACTTCACGATCCCCACCAGCGTCACCAGCATCGGGAACGATGCGTTCTGGCAGTGCTTTAGCCTGACCAGCGTCGCGATCCCCAACGGAGTCACCCGCATCGGGGACGGTGCGTTCCTTGCCTGCAGGAGCCTGACCAACGCCATGATAGGTAACAACGTCACCAACATCGGAAGCCGGACGTTTTTTGGCTGCACCAGCCTGAGCGTAATCACGGTGGATACCCTGAATCCCGCGTACAGCACTCTGGACGGAGTGCTCTTCGACAAGCGCCAGACCACGCTCCTCCAATATCCAGGAGGCAGAACTGGCACCTACACGGTGCCCAACCCCGTTGCCAGCATCGCGGTCTATGCGTTCGCAGGCTGCGACAGACTGACGAGCGTCACGATCCCCAACGGACTCACCAACATCGGGGACCATGCGCTCCAATACTGCTCCGGCCTGACGAGTGTCACGATGGGCAGCAGCGTCACCACCATCGGACAGGGGACGTTCGAAGGTTGCACTAGCCTGACGGGCGTCACGATCCCCAACAGCGTCACCAGCATCGGGGTCTATGCGTTCTTGGACTGCGCCAGCCTGACGGCAATCACGGTGGATTCCCTGAATCCCGCGTACAGCACTTTAGACGGAGTGCTTTTCGACAAGCGCCAGACCGTGCTCCTCCAACATCCGGGCGGCAAGACTGGCAGCTACACGGTGCCCAACAGCGTCACCAGTATCTGGCTCTATGCTTTCGCATACTGTGACGGTCTGACCAGGGTCTCGATCCCCAACAGCGTTACCACCATCGCCATGTATGCGTTTCTGAACTGCACCAACCTGACGGCAATCACGGTGGATGCGCTGAATCCCGCCTACAGCACTTTGGACGGAGTGCTCTTCGACAAGCGCCAGACCACGCTTCTCCAATACCCAGGAGGCCGGGCTCGTAGCTACACGGTGCCCAACAGCGTCACCCGTATCGGAGACGTCGCGTTCGGGGGGTGCACCAGCCTGACGAACGTTACCATAGGTAACAGTGTCACCACCATCGGATACTATGCGTTCTTGAACTGCACGAGCCTGACAAACGTCACCATCCCCGAAAGCGTCACCAGCATCGAACATTATGCGTTCTATTGGTGCACCAGCCTGACAGGAGTGTATTTCCAGGGTAACGCCCCCAGCCTTGGTTGGGGTGTGTTCGACGGTGACAACCATGCGACCGTCTATTACTTGCCGGGGACGACGGGCTGGGGCGCGACTTATGGTGGTCGTCCGACGGCGCTGTGGGAAATGCCCGCAGCACCGAATGTAACCTGTTTCGTGCAACAGCCGGTTCTCTGGCCGCCAAACCACAAGCTGGCCAATGTCGGCCTGACGGTCACGGCTCTTGATTATGCTTCGACCCTGCTCCCAACCACAATTCAGGTCTTCAGCAATGAGAACGATGGAGACGCAGCCAGCAGCGCGGCGGACACGTTGTGGTTGCGCGCCGCGCGGACAGGAAAGGCTAAAGCTGGGCGTGTGTATCTGGTCGTAGCCCAAGCGATTGACGGGTTGGGGAGTGTCGGCTTCTCCTCGTGCACCGCGGTAGTGCCGCACGATGCAAGCGGTCATGGCATGAGCGCGGTGAACGCATTGGCAGCCGACGCGAAATCCTTCTGTGATTCTCACAATGGCGCGCCGCCACCGGGCTATTTCGTGATCGGCGATGGCCCTATCCTGGGCCCGAAACAATAGTTGCGTATGCATGCAAAGAGATCATTTTTCAGGAGGCTGCTCCCGGCACTGCTGCTGCTCTTGGCCTTGCCCGAGGCGGTGCAAGCCCAGTTCACTTTCACGACCAACAACGGCGCGATCACCATCACGGGATACACCGGTCCCGGCGGTGACGTGACCATCCCCAGACACGATCAATGGCCTGCCGGTCACCAGCATCGGGGACTGGGGCGTTCCAAGAATGCACCCGCATGACGAGCGTCACAATCGGCACCAACGTCACCAACATCGGGAACCTTGCGTTCGCACAATGCACCAGCCTGACCAACGTCACGATCCCCAACAGCGTCACCAGCATCGGGTTCCGGGCGTTCTTCTATTGCCCCAGCCTGACCAGCGCCGCGATTCCAGACAGCGTCACCAGCATCGGAGAGTATGCATTCTCTCAGTGCACCAGCCTGACCAGCATCACGATCCCCAACGGCGTGACCACCATCGGGGGCTGGGCGTTCCTGGGCTGCACCAGCCTGGCCAGCGTCACGATTGGCACCAACGTCACCACCATTGGAATCGGCCCGTTCGCCTCCTGCACCAGCCTCACCACCATCACGATCCCCAACAGCGTCAGCAACATCGGAGACTGGGCGTTCTGGGGCTGCAGCAGCCTCACCAACGTCACGATCCCCGACGGCGTTACGAACATCGGGACCAATGCGTTCGCATACTGCACCAGCCTGACAGCGATAATCGTGGATACAAACAATCCCGCCTATATTAGTGTGGATGGTGTCTTGTTCAACAAGGGCCAGACCAGGCTCATGCAATACCCGGGAGCCAAAGCCGGAGGGTACACGATCTCCAACAGCGTTACCAGCATCGCGGGGTATGCGTTCATAGGCTGCAGTAGCCTGACCAGCGTCACGATTCCCAACAGCGTCACGAATATCGGGAGCTTTGCGTTCGCGTACTGCGCCCGCCTCCCCAGCATCACGATACCGAACGGCGTCACCAGCATTGGAGAACGTACGTTCAATGGTTGCACCAGCCTGACCAACGTCGCGATCCCCAACAGCGTCACCAGCATCGGGAACAGTGCATTCAATTACTGTACCAACCTGGCGAGCGTCACGATCCCCAACGGTGTCACCAACATTGGGGACTGGGCGTTCTTAGGCTGCTCCAGTCTGACCAGCATCACAATCCCCAACGGCGTGACCATCATCGGGGACTGGGCGTTCCAAGGCTGCACCAGCCTGGCCAGCGTCACGATTGGCACCAACGTCACCACCATTGGAATCGGCCCGTTCGCCTCCTGCACCAGCCTGACCGAGATAACGGTGGATGTACCCAACTCCTCGTATAGCAGCGTGGATGGGGTCCTGTTCGACGATAGTCAGACCACGCTCATCCAATATCCGGGTGGCAAAACAGGAAGCGATTACACGATCCCCAGCAGCGTCACCTGCATCAGGGACTGGGCGTTCCAAGGCTGCTCCAGACTGACCAGCCTCACGATTCCCAACGGCGTCACCAGCGTCGGAGATTATACGTTCGATGGTTGCATCAGCCTGACCACCGTCGCGATTCCCAACAGCGTCACGAGCATCGGGACCTGCGCGTTCGCAGACTGCGCCAGACTGACAGCAATAATAGTGGATCCAAACAATCCCACCTATATCAGTGTGGCCGGTGTCTTGCTCAACGAGAGCCAGACCAGGCTCATTCAATACCCGGGGGCCAAAGCCGGAAGCTACACGATCCCCAACAGCGTCACCAGCATCGTGGCCGGGGCGTTCTCTTCCTGCGCCGGCCTGACCAGCGTTACCATCCCCAGCGGCGTCACCAGCCTGGGGAACATGGCGTTCTACTACTGTTTAAGCCTCAAAGGCGTCTATTTCAATGGTAACGCCGCTAGCCTTGGCGGGCCGCATGTATTCGAGGGCGCCACCAATGCAACCGTCTATTACCTGCCGGGGACCACGGGCTGGGACTCGACGTTTGGCGGTCGTGCGACCGCCCCCTGGCTGCCGCAGGTGCAGACCACCGACAACAGCTTCGGCGTCCGGACGAATCAATTTGGATTCAACCTCACTTGGGCCAGCGGCATGGTCGTGGTGGTGGAAGCCTGCACCAGCCTGGCCAATCCCATCTGGTCTCCGGTGCGCACCAACACCCTCACCGACGGCACGTCCTATTTCAGCGACCCCGACTGGACCAACTACCCTGCCCGCTTCTACCGCCTACGCGGGCTGTCACTGGACGACCAATACCTGTACGAAACCAACAGCGGCGCCATCACGATCACGGGCTATACCGGTCCCGGCGGCGTGGTCGCCGTTCCCAGCATAATCAACAGCCTACCCGTCACCAGCATCGGGGTCCAGGCGTTCCGAAACTGCAGCAGCCTGACCAGCATCACGATCCCCGACAGTGTCACCAGCATCGGAATATGGGCGTTCTACGCCTGCACCAACCTGACCAACGTTACGATGGGCAACAGCGTCACCAGCATCGGGATCCAAGCGTTCTATTCCTGTACCAGCCTGACCAACATCACGGTTCCTGGTAGCGTCGCCACCTTCGGAACCTCCGCTTTCGGCTACTGCACCAGCCTGGCCAGCGCGACGATCGGGAACGGGGTTACCATCATCCCTGGTTCGGCCTTCGAGTATTGCACCAACCTGACTAGCGTTACGATCCCCAACAGTGTAACCAATATCGGGGACGAAGCGTTCTTTGAATGCACCAGTGTAAGCGAGGTCGCGATTCCCAGCAGCGTCACCAGCATCGGGGCCAATGCGTTCTTTCTCTGCACTAACCTGACCAGCGTGACGATCCCCGACAGCGTCACCAGTATCGGGGACATGGCGTTCCGATACTGCCTCAGCCTGACCAGCGTCACGATCCCCGACAGTGTCACCAGCCTCGGAATATGGGAGTTCTACGGTTGCAGCAGTCTGACGAACATCACGATCGGCAACAGGGTTACCAGCATCGGAAGCCGTATGTTCTATTACTGCACCAGCCTGACCAGCGTTACGATCCCCAACAGCGTCACCAACATCGGGGACGCTGCGTTCTTTTCCTGCACCAGCCTGACCAGCGTTACGATCGGCAACAGCGTCACCAGCATCGGGGACTCTGCGTTCTGGTACTGCACCCTGACCAGCGTCACGATTCCCAACAGCGTTACCAGCATTGTGCCGGGGGCGTTCCATTGCGTTGCCAGCCTGAGCGCGATAACGGTGGAGGGGCTCAACTCGGTTTATAGCAGTGTGGATGGGGTCCTATTCAACAAGAGCCAAACCACCCTCATCCAATACCCGGTGGGCAAAGTCCGCAGCGACTACACGATTCCCGACGGCGTCACCCACATCGTGGACAGTGCGTTCGCAGGTTGCCAGAACCTGACCAGCGTCACCCTCCCCAACAGCATCACCAGCATTGGAATCTCTGCATTCGCTGCCTGCACCAACCTGACCAGCGTCACGATCCCCGACAGCGTCACCAGCATCACGAACGGGGCATTCTCCTCCTGCACCAGCCTCACCAACGTTACGATCCCAGGTAGCGTGACCAGCATCGCGTACGGAGTGTTGCAGGGCTGCACCAGCCTGACCAGCGTCACGATCCCCTCCAGCGTCACCAGCATCGGAAACTCTGCGTTCCAACGTTGCACCAGCCTGGCAGGAGTCTATTTCCAGGGTAACGCCCCCAGCCCTGGTTACGGCATGTTCGACCATGACGACAATGCGATTGTCTACTACCTGCCGGGGACTACAGGCTGGGGCGCGACTTATGGTGGTCGTCCGACGGCCCCATGGTACCTGCCAAACCCGCTCATCCTGGACTTTGGCCCAAGCTTCGGGGTACTCACCAACCAGTTCGGTTTTATCATTTCTTGGGCGAAGCACCTCTCTGTCGTGGTTGAAGCCTCCACGAACCTGGCAACCGCGACGTGGCTTCCAGTGAGCACGAATGCGCTGACGAACGGTTGGTCCTATTTCAGCGATCCCGACTGGACCAATTATCCCGCCCGCTTCTACCGCCTCCGTTCGCCGTGAAGAGTGTGTCGCCCATCCCCTAATGATGGTGAAACATTTCCTAGTAATTAAATGTTCGGCGGACTCGCAAACCCTATGCGCACACTTGTAAAGAATGCCGTGAGGGAAGGTGTCGTCGGCCACCTGGTGGTAGCGATGTTCGCCATGAGCACCACTTGTTGCGGCCTTGCCCAGGAGACTGCTGGTTGGGCCGGCGCGAAGGTTACGAAAACCGATCTGCTCACCGGAGAGACGAACTACGGCAAATCTTCGTATTTCTTTGCGTCGTCAATGACTCGCGCAGGTTGTCATGTGGCCAAGGTGGAAGGGGAGCGAGGCAAGGAAGTGTTCGTGCGCCGGGACGGCCGGCGAGGCAAAGCCTACGCAGATATTGCCCATCCCGTGTTCAGCCCCGACGGGAGTGCGCTTGGCTATGCTGTGCGTGGAGCCGACGGCTCACGCTTCATCATCAACGACCAGGAAGGTCCGATCTTCGATCGGGTCATGCCCGACACCTTTGTCTTCAGCAATGACGGCAAACGTCACGCGTATCTGGCGACAAAGGCTGGGAGAGTGTCACGGTCGTTGACGGAGTGGCGCAACCTGAAGCTGGTGGTGACATGGTTCCCTGGCTTCAGCCTCCCGTGTTCAGCGCGGATGGAAGCGGTGTGGGTTATCTGGAGGGTTCCCGACTGCGGAAGAAGATGAGAGTTGTCGTTAATGGAAAGCCCGGTGAGATCTTTGACGGGGTGTCCTTGAGCTCTCCACACTTTAGTCCCGACGGCAAGCGCTTTTCATACGCCGCCAATGATCGGAGCACGGGAGACAGTTGGTTCTATGTCATCGACGGGCGGCGGGGAAAAGCATTCGATGCGCTGGGCGCTTCCTTCGTCTTCAGCCCGAATGGGAAGCGATTCGCCTACGCAGCCAGGAGAGCTGGGCAGTGGTTTATCGTGGTGGACGGGGAGCCTGAAGTCCCGGTTGAGGGAATTGTTGACCACTCTCTGACGTTCAGTCCTGACAATCGCAGACTGGCGTATGCGGTAGCGAAGCGAGACGGGCGAGCTTATCTGGTGGTGGACGGCAAAGCGGGGCCGGTTCACGACCACATCGGAGCCTCCTTGCCACCAGGGATCGCCGCGAACCGGGCTTCGATGCAAACGGCTTACGGATTGGGATCCGCATCTTCGGTCCTGTTCAGTCCGGACAGCCGCCGGGCAGCTTATCTTGCGCACTCCGGCCGCATGAAGAGAATTATGGTGGACGGCAAGGCCGAAGACGTCGAAATGGAATTTCTACAGGGTGGGATGGTGTTCAGCGACGATTCGAAGCGTTTGGCTTATGGGGGCCGCCGGTCCAACGAGTCTTTCGTCGACAAGATCTTCCTTGTGGTGGATGGGAAGAAAGGAGCCGATTACGACGCCCTCGGATACTTTGGATTCAGTAACGATGGGAAGCACATCGCGTTCACGGCCAAGAAGGGGGAGAAGATGGTTATCGTGGTGGATGGCCAGGAGCGCGGGGAATACAGCCAGGTGCCGGCTGGTCCGGTGTTTCGGTCTGACGGTGTGTTGGAGTTTCTCGCTGCGGATAAGCAATCTCTTTACCGGGTCGAGGTGAGTAACCTTTAGCCTACATGAGCGCCACATGGCCAAACCGGATACGGCGAACCCCGCGGTCGAAGCTCTGCTCCACGCAGGCCGTCAGTGGCGCAGGGTCACTGCTCCGGAACGTTAGATTGCACGCGCGATGACGCCACCTTGCCGCCTCTCTTTGGTGTTCGCTCGCGACGCTCCCATCGTGGTCGTCCTGCGGCGCGGGCCGTCCAAGATGGCCGAGGTGGTCAAGTGGCAAACGGACACGGATCAGTTCGAGCATGGACAGTGGTTCCACGGGCGCATTTACGCCGAGCGGTGTGGGCTCTCACCCAGCGGGTCGCTGTTTGTTTATTTCGCGATGAAATACGGCCGTGTCGACACCGAAAACGGCTACCAGCAAACGTTTACGGCGGTGAGCCGGCCGCCTTATTTGACTGCGTTGGCCATGTGGCCCCAAGGCGACACTTGGGGTGGTGGAGGGCGATTCATTGACGATCAGACTCTTCGCTTGGCATACGGGGCACATGGCACCAGCCATCCTGGCGTTGCCAATACACAGATCTACATGGCGCCGTTTCCGGAAGCGCACCCGCAGCACCAGCCGCGTGGGTTGCGAATTGAAACCGACTTGGATCACTATGCGCCCGATGCGGGGTTTCTGGACCATGTTGCCGATGACGGGGCGTGGATTGGTGTGGATCATCGTGGCCGTCGGATCATCGTTCGAAACGGTCGCATTCTGGTGGGGGACTCCACCGGCGGCGAAACGCTGCTGAGAGATTTCAACGCAGATACCAAGCGCGGAGTCATCTCTCCGCAGTGGGCGACGAAATGGTAAGAATGCAATCCAACTTTTGCTCCAGCGAATGCGCCTGTCGCGTCTCGGTTGCAATCTGGAGCCCTTGGCGGCGCATCGCTGAGCGTCCACGTTGGGCATTGAGCGCCATTGTTCCTTTCGCTGTCGATTGAGTATGGGAAGCACGCAACGCAAAATGCAGTGTTTGGGCGTCTTGCTCGCAGGCAGCCTCCTCCTGACAACTGCGGTTTACTCTGTCCTCCCCGACCCGCACTTTGGTTTGCCGCCGACTTCTGCGCATATTCAGGTTCAGGCTCACCCGGTTCCGGTTCAGGCTCACCCGGCTCACTGGCAGCAGCCTGGCCCCCTCCAGTCAGAGGGGATCGAATGGGCTGAGCGCATAAACGAACAGATGATGCGGCAGCGCTATCAGGAGCACTTGAAGCGTCTAAAGGAGCTTCGATGACCGTTGGTCCCATCATCGCTGCTTTTGCCCGACGGGAGACGAGTCCTCCCCTGCCCAACAAGGTCACTCGAACGAGTGCGGGTGGACCACGTCCACGGCAAGTTGCAGGATGCCGGACCGCCCGCATCGCTCAGTTCCGACGTTCGCCGTCCGTAATCAGCCACAGGTTCTGGTTCCTGCCTCGTGTTCATGTACATTGAAGCACTAGGACGACAGATGGCAGTGTGCTCGTTCGATGGTGCCACACGCCTCACCAGTCTGGACAAAGGTTACTGGAACGTCGTCTCGATCCACGGTCCTCGGGAACGGAAAGCCGCCCTTCCACTAGCAAAGACAATTCACTATTCCTGCTTTGACGATGTTGAGGACCAAGACTCCGACCCTGATCGCAGTCCCAGGGCAGACGACATTGCTGCCATTTTCAGCTTTATCCGCAGCCTGGACTCCATCACACCCCTTCCGCCGCTAATGATCCATTGCCAACAGGGAATCTCCCGTAGCGCGGCCGTCGCACTGTCATGCCTTTACGGGTACCTGCCACCTTCGGGCGACCGCCTCGTGGTGGCCATCGATCTCATGCTGGAGTTGCAGCCCCAGGCTAAACCTAATCGCCTTGTGCTGACTTTGGGCTTGGCCCAGTTCATGGCAGTTCCCGAAGCACGCCGCGTGGCAGACCGCATCGTTTCTGAGCCTCGCTTGGCGCGCAATCGCTTTCAGAGTCTCCAGGAGGAGCGAGCATCAAACTCTTAACCGTGAATCGGCATACTGCAAAGCACCAAGGCACAAAGTCGGGCGAACTAGTCGTTCCAAGCAACAGCGGCCCCAGGGCGCAGTTGACCACCTACGCGTCCAGAGCGTGCTTGCACTCCCTGGTCGGCGTTCGTGGCAGCAGTGGCAGCCCCATCGCTGGGCCAGAACGGTGTGGCGAGCCGCTAAACCGAAGCGACCGCCGGCGGCGCGAACTCCCGCTCCGGAGACCGCCGCCGCTCGCCCCGCTCACCCGTAAGCCCCGAAAACCTTCAACGAAACCTTCAACGAAAGCTTCAACGCCCGAGTAAGAACCGAGTAGCCGCCGAGTCGCAAAAGATAAATGACGTGCAGAGTGAAATAGTGCTTGCACCCCTGTAAAATCAGCGAATTTTTGCTATTGAAAAGCAGGATATAGAGGCTGGCGTCGCTGAAGTTGCGTTCAGTCCGGTCCTCCGGCCCTTCGCCTTTGGCCCGGCACAAAAAAGCCGCCCCCGGTTTCCCTGGGGCGGCTTGAGATTCTCAGGCTTGCGCCTGTTGCTTGGAGCGCTTCAGCGCTACTTCTTGCTCTTCTTGGCGGCCTTGGCGGCCTCCTCCTCCAGGGCGGCCTGCGCCGCAGCCAGCCGCGCCACCGGGACGCGGAAGGGCGAGCAGCTCACATAGGTGAGGCCGAGCTTGTGGCAGAACTTCACGCTGTTCGGGTCGCCGCCGTGTTCGCCACAGATGCCCAGCTTGATGGCCGGCCGCGTGGCCCGTCCCTTGATCACGGCGATCTTCATCAGCTCGCCCACGCCGGTCTGGTCAATCGAGGCGAAGGGGTTGGTCTTGCAGATTTCCAGTTCCGCATACGGCGGCAGGAAGCTGCCGGAGTCGTCGCGGCTCATGCCCAGGCAGGTCTGGGTCAGGTCGTTGGTGCCGAAGCTGAAGAACTCGGCGGTCTGGGCGATTTCATCCGCCGTGAGCGCGCCACGCGGGATTTCGATCATGGTGCCGACCAGATAGTTAATCTTCACCTTCTTCTCGGCCATGACTTCCTTGGCGACGCGATGGACGAGCTCGGCCTGGAGGTCGAGCTCCCGCTTGAACCCGACGAGCGGGATCATGACTTCCGGCTTCACCTTGATGCCGGACTTCTGCACTTCGGCGGCGGCTTCGAACACCGCGCGGGCCTGCATTTCGGAGATTTCCGGATACACGACGCCCAAGCGGCAGCCGCGGAAGCCGAGCATGGGATTGAACTCGTGGAGCTCTTTCACGCGCTGCTTAATCTTCTCGACGGGCACACCCATCTTCTTCGCCAGATCCTGCTGTGCGGCGTCCTCGTGCGGGAGGAACTCGTGCAACGGCGGGTCGAGGAAGCGGATGGTGGCCGGGAAGCCTTTCAGCGCCTTGAAGATGCCGACAAAGTCGCCCTTCTGGTAAGGCAGCAACTTGGCGAGTGCGGCTTTGCGGGCCTCGACGTTATCCGCGAGGATCATCTCGCGCATGGCGTCAATGCGGTTGCCTTCGAAGAACATGTGCTCGGTGCGCGTCAGGCCGATGCCCGTGGCGCCAAAGGCGATGGCGTTCTCGGTCTGCTCCGGCGTGTCGGCATTGGTGCGGACCTGGAGCTTGGTGACCTTGGAGCACCAGTTCATCAGCGTGGCATACATGCCATAGGTCTCGCTCTGCTTGCCGTCGAGGGACTTCTCGACGAGCACCTGAACGATCTCGGAAGCGGCAGTCGGGAGCTGGCCGGCATAGACGTTGCCGCGCGTGCCGTTGATGGAGAGGTAATCACCTTCCTTGTAGGTCACGCCGTCCGCCTTGAGGGTCTTGGCGGCGTAATCAATCTGGAGCGCACCGGCGCCGCAGACGCAGACCTTGCCCATCTGGCGGGCCACGAGCGCGGCGTGGGAGCTGACGCCGCCTTTCGCGGTGAGGATGCCCTCGGAGGCGATCATGCCGCGCAGGTCTTCGGGCGTGGTTTCATTGCGGACCAGGAGAACCTTCTCGCCCTTGGCGGCGGCCGCGTCGGCACGGTCGGCGTTGAGATACATCTTGCCGGAGGCGGCGCCGGGGCCGGCGGGCAGGCCCGTGGCGATGACCTTGGCCGCCTTCTCGGCTTTCGCCTCGAAGATCGGGGCGAGGAGCTGGTCGAGCTGATCGGCCGGGTTGCGGCGGATGGCGGTCTTCCAGTCAATGAGCTTCTCCTGGCACATGTCCATGGAGAACTTCAGCGCGGCGAACGCGGTGCGCTTGCCGTTGCGCGTCTGGAGCATGAAGACCTTGCCGTCCTGGATGGTGAACTCGAAGTCCTGCACGTCCTTGAAGTGCTTCTCCAGGGTGGCGCGGATGTTGTCGAGCTCGGCGTAGGCGGCGGGCATTTCCTTGGCGAGCTGCGCGACGGGCTCGGGGGTGCGGACGCCGGCGACGACGTCTTCGCCCTGGGCGTTGATGAGGAACTCACCGTAGAACTCCTTCACGCCGTTGGCCGGGTTGCGGGTGAACGCAACGCCGGAGCCGGAGGTGTCGCCGGTGTTGCCATAGACCATGGCCTGGACGTTGACGGCGGTGCCCCACTCGGAGGGGATGCCGTACTTGCGGCGATAGACGATGGCGCGGTCATTCATCCAGGAGCCGAACACGGCACCCGCCGCGCCCCAAAGCTGCTTCCACGGGTCTTGCGGGAATTCCTTCCCGGTGTACTCCTTGATTAGCGCCTTGAAACGGGTGACAAGCTCCTGCTGGTCGGCGGCGGTGAGCTTCGAGTCTTCGATGTCGGCATGATACTTCTCGTGCTTGAAGCTGTGGATCACCACTTCAAACGGCTCGTGATCCTCGTCCTTGCTCTTCTGCACCCCCATGACGACGTCGCCATACATCTGGACGAAGCGGCGGTAGCAATCCCAGGCAAAGCGCTCGTTCTTGGTCGCGGCGACCAGCGCCAGCACAGTTTGGTCGTTCAAACCCAGGTTGAGGATCGTGTCCATCATGCCGGGCATCGAGTCGCGCGCGCCGGAGCGGACGGAGACCAGCAATGGCATAGCGGACTGGTCGCCAAACTTCGTGCCCATGATCTTCTCAATGAAGGCCACGCCCGCCTTGACCGCGGGATCAAGGGTCTTGGGGTAGGTCCGCTTGTTGGCGTAGTAATAGGTGCAGACTTCGGTGGTAATGGTGAAGCCCGGGGGCACAGGCAAGCCAATGCGGCTCATCTCCGCCAGGTTCGCGCCTTTGCCGCCCAACAGCGGCTTCATGCCGCCGTTGCCGTCAGCTCTCTTGTTTCCAAACAGATATACGTATTTTGCAGTTTTTGCCATAAAATGTAGCTTCTAATCAGTAATAACGATCTCTCTATCAGGTTTCGCCGGAAAAACTCCTCCGAAACAGTCCGCGGAAAATAGCAAAGGCAGGCGGCGTGTCAACGGATGAGTGCGAAGAAATCAGCGAGGGAATGAACTGTCCGGAGCGCCCTTGAATCAACGGGCCGATTGCCACCATCGCCTCCATGTCTAACTGCCGGCGCAGCAAGGAGTTACAGAGGCGTCCGCAACATCCCCTACAACTCTAACCTGAAGATGCTTCTCGCTCTCCCCTTCCGACTCGCCGCGCTGTCGTGCCGTCGCAGCGCGAGGGGAGAGGGCCGGGGTGAGCAGTCTCTCGGGGTAGTCCATCCTGCGGTGTGCCCTAAAACTTGCCTGCCGGCCGCTGCCCCTTTGGCTGCCCCTGCCGCCGGGCGACCAGGGCTCCGCCTGATGGCACTCCGCTAAGACCCTCGCAGTTTCGGTCGCTGGCCGAATCCGCCCCGGGATTAGTGCGTCATCAATTTCTCTGACGTGACAAGCCCGGCCTCGTGCCTATAGTCATCCGGCGAGACTTGTCTGAGAAAACGCGAAAGTGGCCGAAGTCATCGCCACCGTTTACAGGCCGGCAAAGCCAAATACAAATGAGACATCATCTGCGGCAGATCCGCGAATCCCAGGTTCGATTCGTTTCCCGAGCCCGAACGCGCGGCTGGGAGACCGGTTCAAGCGCGTTTGCGCGATCGTCCTGGCTGAAGGCGAGTTCCACTTTGGGATGCTTGCTGGCGCTTTGGGTTGGTCGCGGCACGGGAGCCAAGGCGCAAAGCTTCGGCAACGTCACCATGGGGGGCGGCGGGTATGTGACCGGAATCATTACTTGCCCCAGCCAGCAGGATCTCTTTTACGCTAAGACGGATGTCGGCGGCGCTTACCGCTGGGAGGAGTCCACCCAATCCTGGATTCCCCTCCTGGACTGGAACTCGCAGGACGAAACCACCTACCAGGGGGTTGAGAGCCTGGCTATTGATCCGCAATCGCCGGGGAAATTGTACATCCTGGCGGGCACTTCTTATTGGAATGGGGGCAAAACCGCGATCCTGCGCTCCAGCGACTATGGGGCCACCTTTGCCATCACCGATGTGACTTCTAAATTCAAGGCCCATGGGAACGGGTCGGACCGCCAGAAGGGGGAGACGCTGGCGGTGGACCCCAACAAGGGGAGCATTCTCTTTTGCGGCACCCGGGCCAACGGACTTTTCAAGAGCACCGATTCCGGCGTGACCTGGAACTCGGTGAGCAGCCTGAACGTGGGCAGCTCGAGCATCAGCTTTGTGATGTTCGATAGAGCGACGGGCACCCTGGGCAACGCCACACCGCGCGTTTTTGTCGGCGTGCTGCGCAGCGGCACGAATTTTTTCGTCAGCAATGACGCGGGCAGCACCTGGACCGGCTTGAGTGGGAGCCCTTCCAACTCGCTGCCGCAGCGCTGCTCGCTGGCGAGCGACCGCCAGCTTTACATTACTTACCGCACCGACACCAACGGCGCGATCATGAGATACAACACGACCAACGGGGCCTGGGCCAACTGCTCGCCCAGCGGCGACAGGAGTTATTGCGGTATCAGCGTGTGCGCAACAAACCCCCTTAAGCTCGTCGCGACCAGCTACTCCGTCTGGCTGCAGCAACCGTGGGGTTGGGGTGACCGGATTTACGTGAGCGCCAACGGCGGCACGAACTGGAACGACATCATCGCGAACGGCAAGGTGAGCATGGACGCCAATGGCTTTCCCTACATCGTGAACCACGCCATCCATTGGGCCGGTGCCCTCGCCATGGATCCGTTCAATTCCGACCGCGTCTTCGTCGGCTCGGGCAACGGCATCTTCGCCACCACCAACCTCAACTCAGGCCTCACCGTGTCCACGTGGAAGTTCATGGTCAAAGGGCTCGAGGAAACCGTGCCCCTTGATTTCATCAGCGTGCCGGGCGGGCCTTTCCTGACTTCCGTCGGCGACCAAGGCGGCTTTATTCATACCGACATCACCGTCTCGCCCGCCACGGGGAACATGAGCCAATCGTCAGGCTTTGCGTATGCCGCGAAGCGGCCCGGTTTTATCGCCCGGGTGGCGACTGATCTGTACTACTCCGAAAGTTCCCCGGTCACCTGGACCAAGTTCCCGTCCACGCCGGATTCCATGACCGGCGGGAAGGTGGCCATCTCAGCCGATGGCTCCTCGGTCCTTTGGAAGTCCACCGTCGGCAGCACGCACAAATGCTGGGTGACCACCAACAAGGGCACCAACTGGACCGCGAGCGCGGGCCTGACCTTCGACTGCAATCCCGTCGCCGACCCCGAGAACGCCTCGAAGTTCTACGCCTATAATCGCGAGCGACGGGTATTTGTACACGGAGCACCAATGGCGGTCTGACCTTTTCCAGGGCCGGCCAGCCGGGCACATGGCGGTTCCGCCACATTCCGGGTCGCGCCCGGCTTGGAGGGCCATATCTGGGTCGCGCTGGGCGGTGCCGGGGTGAAGTACTCCACCAACTCGGGCGTGTCTTTCAGGAGCGGCAATCTCAACGTGTGTGATGCCATCGCCTTCGGCAAAACGCTGCCGGGTGCAAGCTACCCGACGCTTTTCATCTGGGGCAAGCCCACCAGTTCGAGCGTTGCGGGCATGTACCGGTCCAACGACCAGGGCGCAACCTGGGTCCGCGTGAATGACACTGCTCACCAATACGGGGGCCGGGGCAATGCCGGTCTTATTGAGGGGGATAAGAACGTTCATGGCCGTGTGTATATGAGTACGGCCGGCCGGGGCGTGGCCTACATGAATTCCACGGTGCCCGTGACGGGAGTGACTGTGTCCCCAACCGCAGTCGCAACGTACGTCACCGCGACCCAGCAGCTCAGTGCCACGGTATGGCCAGCCAATGCCACCTATCCCTCGGTCACCTGGGCTTCCAGCAACAGCGCCATCGCCTCGGTCTCCGCCGCGGGATTGGTCACCGCCAACGCCCCGGGAACAACCACCATTACCGTCACAACACTGGATGGAGGCTTTGCCGCCGGGTGCCTGGTCACGGTTACGAACCTGCCTCCGCCCTTCCTGACTCTGGCGCCGGGCAGTAATTCCTCGATCGCCTTGTCCTGGCCGGAAACTCACCGCGGTTGGTTCCTGCAAGCGCAAACGAACAACCCGAACACAGGCCTGGGAACCAACTGGTTCACGGTTCCGGGTTCTGACGCCACCAACCAGATCGTCATCCTGCCCGATACCGCGATTGGCTCCGTCTTCTACCGCCTGGTCTCCCCGTAGGTCAGCACCGGTGCCGCTCGGTGTTGTCAGGAGCAAATCTCTTGGCCTTGCGCCGCACTGTATGGAGCAACCAAGCCACGGAGAACCCGCCTATGACTATCGCGATGGGAGCCATGCGTTCTAATTGACCAGCCTCGTAAACCCTCTCCCCAACCGGGTCTCGGTGGCTCGCATAGCTGGCCGCCAACCCGCAAAAAGGCTGGACGGCCAAAACCGCTGTCAGCACTAATGCCCTGCCTGTTCTCACACCAACATTCTCGCCCCCCCTCGCAGCCGTTGTCAAGGCCATCGCCAGCCATCGCCAAGCCAATCTTTCCCGCTTCCAGTCAGCCGTCTATGTGCGTATCATCCACCCCGGACAGATCGATTCGTCCCAACAGCACGCTTAGAACGCGACCAATATGAAAACTTGTAGGGAATGCCAACATGAGATCTCTGAACAAGCGATGTCCTGTCCCAGTTGCGGGGCGCCATTCCCCGCCAAAGCCAAATGGGATGGTTATGGCTGGGAGTACAAATCCGAAACCACATTTCTGGGCCTGCCCGTGCTCCACATTTCCTTCAAATACAGGCCCAACCGTGTCCCTGTGCCCGCCCGGGGTGTCATTGCCATTGGCCAGTTCGCCTGCGGTCTGGTCACCATTTCGCAGTTCGGCATTGGACTGGTGAGCATCAGCCAGTTTACCGTCGCAGCATTTGCCCTGGCGCAGTTCGCTTTTGCGTACTCCCTCATCGCCCAGCTTGGAATCTACATTCATGAGGGTCATGGACAGGTCGTGAAGAGCCTGAGTGAACTGATCGGACGGTTCTAGCCAGTCACCGCGTCCGCTGAAATGGCAGGTGGCGTTGACCGGTGGGTTCCCTCGCTGCAATCCGTGTTTCCTGGAACCCCTGTCTGGGGGAAAGGGCTACAGGAACAGAACAACGATCAACACCGCGTTAATTGACGCGCGATACAAGTTGCGGTCTTCGATGAGCTGCCTCAAGGTTTTCACGGGGTTGAACTGGGCGTGGAGGAAAGCCTTCGTGTGCGTCTTCACTGTTTCCATGCTCTGACGATGCCGCACCCGGTTCCTTCCTGCAATTCGGGGAATGGCTGGAACGTGACCCGGGGGATTCACCGGGCAAGAACATCGCCTCTCGATATGAGGTGAAGGCAGAGATGCAGATGCCAGCCAGAACAGGCAAAGCAAGAAGGGCTCCGGCGGTGTCGCCCCCTTGTCTTTTCCCGTATTTCCGAAGGGCGAAATACCAGATTGGTGCTACTGTCAGGACACGCCCGGGGAAAGCCCGGGCGATTTTCCAGCCCCCCCCCGATTGTTAGAATTTGCCGAAAATGCTAGCCTGCTGCCACATTATTATGACTACATTAAGGAACCGAGCCGAGGTTGAGGTGGATAAGTCTGGGCCTTTTTTCTCTATGAAATTGATGTGCTCCCAAGACCCGGCCGAGATTGAGGCGGTCAGAAATGCACTCTCCCAGGCAGGAATCGTTGCGGAGACTCGGAACAACCCAGTCGCGGAGGCTTTGGGTATCAGTGGCGTCGAGCTGTGGGTGATGGATGAGCGAGATTGCTTCAACGCCTCAAAGCTCTATGCGGAGATGCAGGACCGCACCACCGGGAGATGTGGGGGCGCCACAGCCCACCCGCAAGCTGAGGCTCCCGACCTGCACATCGCCCGGGATGAGCCGGAGGCGGGAAAAGCCGAATGGCCAAACCGAGGCATGAACGGCAGCAATTTACAGCACGCCAGCGAGCCACAACGCGAGGAACTGGCGCAAGCAAGCTCTTTGCTGGAGAAAGAAATCGACGAGATGCTCGAGCGCGAGAGCGGGTTGGTGGCGGACTGTGCGTCGCTGCGGAGCAAAATGAAAGAATTGGGCCAGGCACTCGAGGAGGGACGAGTCGCCTTCGCCCGCGAGACCGAAAGCCGAGCGGCGGCTGAAAGAGAGCAGGCGGAGAAGCTTTCCGGTTTGCAGAGCGCCCTGGAGTGCGAGCAGGCGGAACGCGCACGTGCCCAGGAGCAACTTGGGCGCGAGAGGCATGAATGGCAGCAACAGTTGAAATGTCGCGACGACGCTCTGAAGGAAACGCAGAAACAGCTCGATGCCAAGTCCCAGCTACTCCAGACCCAGCAAGCTGCGATCGTGGAGCTCAGAGACACAATCGTGGCGCTCGAACTACAACGGGAGGCAGGCGAAAAGTCATTGTCCGGAGCCCGCGAGCAGGCGATCAGGGAGCGGGAGGAGCGACTAGCCGCCGAGGAACGAGCCGGGGTGGCAGCCGAGGCACAAAAATCCCTGGAGAAACAGTTGCTCGAACAAAAGGATCTGGAGCAAAGGTTGCAGGCTCATGTGGCCGGCATAAATTCACTGTGCAGTAAGTTGCAGGCAAAAAGAGTTGCGATAGTTTAGCAGGACCTGCAGCGTCCCGCCGGCCGGGCGGCAAAGGAGCCAAATGGCAGTCAAGAACGGCGGCCAACCTCGCCCGCAGGAGCAGCCCCGTCACACATTGGCGCGGATCGCCTCTGCCGCGGCGCGCACCCCAGCGCCCTCACTCATGCCGACCCCGTCCGAGTCGGGCCCCATCAGTTGGACGACCATCACACTCGGCGTGCTCATTCCGTCGGTGGCAGGCACGGCACGCTCCTCGGTCGCAGGCACGGCATGTCCTCGGTCGCAGGCACCGCCAATTCAAGAAGGCTCGCCCAGGGCGGGAGAGGCCGCGGCTTGTCCCGTTCCACGAAGACCTTCAAAGCCAGCGGAAGATCACTGTCCTGCTGAATCCACACGCCCAACTGAGAATTGCTGGAATCCTTGCAGACCGCGCAGGGAATGCCGATGCCCACCAGCCGTTTGACCAGCCCTTTAAGCTCGCCAAGATCAGAAGACGCACACAATAGCTTCATCCACCCTCGATGCTCTAGGTTCGTCGCAACTGCCGGCGCCACCAAATACAGAACCCAATCCTTGAAGTGGCAATGAAGATGTCCCTCCTGCCCGCCCTGACTCGCCCTCGGCCGCCTGCACCAAGCGGATTGGCGGGCGCTGGCGGAGCCGCCGGGGGAACAACACGGGTCGGCAGAAGCCTGGGCGCCGGGGAAGACTCGCTGTCTCTTTGCATCCAGATCTCCAGGTAAGACGCAGTTTCAGAGCCCTTACAGAGCGCGATGGGAATGCCGGACGCCACCAGCTTTTTGGCAACCGGCTGAAGCGCTGAGACGTCACTCGAGGCTAACAACATTTTCATAGAAGAACACCACGCGCAAGTATCCCTCAACAGCTCCTGTTGCTTCAACTCAGTCAACTACGGGCAGGGGTCCGGAGATTCACGGACAAATCAACCGGGGGGACAGCCATGTAACACTCGTTCATCGGGCCGTTTCTGGCACGCCGGCGCAAGCCTGTGCCGCGCCTTCGCGAAACTTCAGGCCTCTGACTCCATCAGCACCCAGTCCGACGTTAGCAGGTGGGCACGGAAGTCCCGGGAGAATGTCAACACGCGCTCGTGGTGCTGGTCGTGCCGGTTTAGCCGCGCCACGAAGTAGAAGGCATCGGCGAAGACGGTGCTCATCGCTTGGGATGACCGTGGACGTAATGGTCGAGGTTGGAAGCGAGGTCGGAGGGTAGATCGCCAGCCATGCCGTCGAATTCCTTGAGGGTTTCGAATAGGGTTGGCGACTGCTGCTCCACCGGCTCAATGCGCACGACCGTGCCGGACGCCCACGGGACGTCTTTGGGGAGTTTGATTACTCCCTTTTCAACGACGGCTGTAATGCTCATAGCGGCAAAGATAGCCAACAAATCGGGCTTCGTCGAGAGGGTTCAAGCAGCCCGGCCAATCCGACGCCCTTCGGTGCCCCAGGGCACCCGGTCATATCTATGTATCAAGATATGTTGATTTTTGACTTGCGAAGCGCGCTTGCTGCCGTTAGGCTGTCCCCGTGGGCGGTGGAGGCACACCCCAAAAGGGTATGCCACGCCGTTTGCCGACACGGAAACGATGGCACCCTTGAAGATCGGACGTGAACACTGAATTGAACCGAACGCCGGAGTTGGAGCGCCTGCTGCGCGAACGGATCGTCATTCTCGACGGCGCGATGGGCACGATGATCCAGACCCACAAGCTGGACGAGGCCGCGTTCCGGGGAGAGCGGTTCAAGGATTGGCCGCAGGATTTGAAGGGCAATAACGACCTGCTGAACCTGACCCAGCCGCAGATTATTCAGGCCATCCATCGGCAGTACCTGGAGGCGGGGGCCGACATCATCGAGACCAATACCTTCAACTCGACCACCATTTCGCTGGCCGATTACCAGCTTGAGCCCTTCGCCCGCGAATTGAACGTTGCGGGGGCGCGCAGCGCGCGCGCGGCGGCGGACGCGGTCATGGCCGCGCAGCCGGGCCGGGTTTGTTTCGTGGCCGGGGCGCTTGGGCCGACGGGCAAAACGGCATCGCTCTCGCCCGACGTCCAGAACCCGGCGTTCCGGGCGGTCACGTTCGATCAACTGGCCGAGGCGTATCACGAGCAGACCCGCGGCTTGCTGGAGGGCGGCGTGGACATTCTGCTGCTGGAGACCGTGTTCGATTCCCTGAACTCGAAGGCGGCGCTGTTCGCCATCAACAAGTGCTTCGACGATCTCGGCGGCGGCGTGCCGGTGATGGTTTCGTTTACCATCACCGACCTGAGCGGGCGCACCCTGTCGGGCCAGACGGTGGAGGCGTATTGGAATTCGATCTCGCACAACAAGCTGCTGAGCATCGGCATCAACTGCGCGCTGGGACCGAAGGAGATGCGGCCGTTCATCGAGGAACTGGCCGGGTTGGTGGACATCTGCGTCAGCACCCATCCCAATGCCGGGTTGCCCAACCCGATGTTGCCGACCGGCTTCCCCGAGACACCAGAAACGATGGCGGTGCAGCTCAAAGAATGGGCTGAGAACGGCTGGCTGAACATCGTCGGCGGCTGCTGCGGGACGACGCCGGCGCACATTCGGGCGCTGGTCGAGGCGGTGCGCGGCCTGCCGCCGCGGGTGCCGCCGAAGGTGGAGCCCAGCACGCGGTTAAGCGGGCTGGAGGCGCTGACCATCCGTCCGGAAGCCAACTTTGTGAATATCGGCGAGCGCACCAATGTCACCGGCTCGCCCAAGTTCGCGAAGCTGATCCTGGCCGGGGATTACGACGCCGCGCTGACCATCGCCCGGCAGCAGGTCGAGAACGGGGCGCAGATGATTGACGTGAACATGGACGAGGGGATGCTGGATTCGGAGAAGGCGATGACGACCTTCCTGCACCTGGTCGCCTCGGAGCCGGAGATTGCGCGCGTGCCGGTGATGATTGACAGCTCGAAATGGACGGTGATCGAGGCCGGGCTGAAGTGCATCCAGGGCAAGGGGGTGGTGAACTCGATCAGCCTCAAGGAAGGCGAGGAGAAGTTCATCCAGCAGGCGAAGCTGATCCGGCGCTACGGGGCGGCGGTGGTGGTGATGGCGTTCGACGAGCGGGGCCAGGCGGACACCTTCGACCGCAAGATCGAGGTGTGCGAACGCTCGTATCGCGTCCTGACGGAGCAAGCGGGCTTTCCCGCCGCAGGACATCATCTTCGATCCGAACGTGCTGACGGTCGCCACGGGCATCGAGGAACATAATAATTACGCGGTGGACTTCATCCGCGCGACCCGCTGGATCAAGGAGCACCTGCCGTTCGCGCGCGTCAGCGGCGGCATCAGCAACGTCTCGTTCTCGCTTCCGCGGCAACAACGTGGTGCGCGAGGCGATGCACTCGGCGTTTCTCTACCACGCCATCCGGGCCGGGCATGGACATGGGCATCGTGAACCCGGGAATGCTGGAGGTGTATGAGGAGATTCCCCAGGAGTTGCGGGAGCGGGTGGAGGACGTGCTGCTCAACCGGCGGCCAGACGCCACCGAGCGGCTGGTGCGGTTTGCCGAGACGATCAAGCAGAAGGATGAAGTTGAGGCTGCCGCAGAGCAATGGCGCGAGGGCACGGTGGAGGAGCGCCTGAGCCATGCGCTGATCAAGGGCATCGTGGACCACATTGACCAGGACACCGAGGAGGCGCGGCAGAAGTACGGCCGGCCACTGCTGGTGATCGAGGGGCCGCTCATGCAGGGCATGAACGTGGTCGGCGACCTGTTCGGCTCGGGGCGGATGTTCCTGCCGCAGGTGGTGAAGAGCGCCCGCGTGATGAAGAAAGCGGTCGCGTATCTGCTGCCGTTTATGGAGGCGGAGAAGGCCGCGTCCGGCAACCCCCGGGCCCAGGGGCGCGTTTTGATGGCGACCGTCAAGGGGGATGTGCACGACATCGGCAAGAACATCGTCGGCGTGGTGCTCGGGTGCAACAATTACGAAGTGATAGACCTGGGCGTGATGGTGCCGGCGGAGAAGATCCTGGAGACCGCGCGCGAGAAGGGCGCGGACATCATCGGCCTGAGCGGGCTGATTACGCCTTCGCTGGACGAGATGGTGCACGTCGCGAAGGAGATGGAGCGCCAGGGCTTCGGCCTTCCGCTGTTGATTGGCGGGGCCACGACCAGCAAGGTCCATACGGCGGTGAAGATTTCCCCCGGTTACTCGCAGCCGGTGATCCACGTGCTGGACGCTTCGCGGGCCGTGGGGGTGGTGGGGAGCCTGCTCAATCCCGGCCTCAAACCGGCCTTCGTCGAGAATGTCCGTGCGGAATACGCCAGGCATCGCGCGCAACATTCCGCCCAGACGGCGAAGCCGTTGCTGGAAGTCGAAGAAGCCCGCCGCCGCCGCACCCCGATCGAATGGAAAGCGAGCGAGATCCGCAGACGCCGGCGTTTACCGGGCTCCGCGTGCTCGCCTCGGATAGCCCATTGCCAATCGCCGATGGCCAATTGGCGAGCCGCGAGTCGCGAGCGCATCACCGTGGCCGACCTGGTGCCGTTCATCGACTGGTCGCCCTTCTTCCACACGTGGGAGCTGCGGGGGCGATACCCGGCGATCCTGGAGCAGCCGGAGGCGAGGAAGCTCTTCGAGGATGCGCAGGAGCTGCTTCAGCGGATCATACGTGATGGTTTGCTCACGGCGCGCGGCGTGTATGGTTTCTTCCCGGCCAATGCCGTCGGCGACGATGTCGAGCTCTACACCGACGACTCGCGGACACAGGTCCTGACCACCTTCCATTTCCTGCGCCAGCAGATGGAGAAGCCCGCGGGCCAGTTCAACCATTGCCTGGCGGACTTCATCGCGCCCAAGGCGTCCGCCTCCGCCACCAACCACGAGCGACTGGCCGACTACCTGGGCGCGTTCGCGGTGACGGCCGGCTTTGGCGTGGAGGAACTCTGCCGCCGATTCGAACATGACCACGACGATTACAGCTCGATCATGACCAAGGCGCTGGCCGATCGCCTGGCGGAAGCGTTCGCGGAGCTGCTGCACCAGCGGGCGCGGAAGGAATGGGGCTATGGGCAGGCCGAGAATCTGACGAACGCAGACCTGATTCGCGAGAAGTATCGCGGCATCCGGCCGGCGGCGGGGTATCCCGCCTGCCCGGACCACACCGAGAAATGGCTCCTGTGGAACCTGCTCGACGCGGAGAGGAATACCGGGATCAAGCTGACCGAGAGTTGCGCCATGTGGCCCGGGGCCAGCGTCAGCGGCCTCTACTTCGCACACCCGGAGGCGAAGTATTTTGCGGTCGGCAAGCTCGGCCGGGACCAGGTGCTGGATTATCAGCGGCGCAAGCAGATGGACCTGGCCGTGGTCGAGCGGTGGCTGGGGCCGTATCTCGGCTATGAGCCCGCGTAAGGCGGAATGGTGAGTAGGGCAGTCGCGCTTCGATCGACGCCTCGCGCTGCTCTGCAGTTCCTGGGGAGAGCCGCCCCGGGGCGATCTTTCCGTAGAAATACCGTCTAGTGGGGGGCTTGTTTTTTTTGCATTGCACCCTAGACTACGTACATGAAGAACGATGTGGTTGAGGTCCAGATTCGGGGAATCCTGCCCGCGAACAGCGGGTGCGCCCTGTTTGTGGGCAACGACTCCAAGGTGTTTGTCATCAACGTCGAACCGAACATGGGGGCCGTCATCGGGATGTTTCTCCGGGCCACACCCAAGGAACGCCCGCTGACCCATGACCTCATCCAGAGCATCTTCAAGGGGTTCGGCATCGGCGTCGAGCGCGTGGTGATCACCGAGATGAAGAACTCGACCTACTTTGCCCGGCTGATTCTGCAGCAACAGAACGAGCTGGGCCGGAAGATCGTCGAAGTTGACGCCCGCCCCAGCGATTGCCTGGCGCTGGCGACGGTCCAGAAGCGCCCGATCTACGTGACGAACTCCCTGTTCGAGCAAGTCGAGGACATGAGCGAGGTGCTGGAGCGGATCAACGAAAACGGCAGCGAGGCGGAGTAGGCCAATGCCTCCCGCTGTCGCCAAGCCTGCCGCGCCGCTGGTGCTGGTTTGCGGCGAGGACGATTTTGCCGTCAAGCAGCGCGCCAAGCAGATCTACGCGCAGTGGACCGAGGAACTGGGGGGCATGGACCACGAGATCATTGATGCCGCAGTCTCCCATAGCGGCGAAGCCCTCAAGGCCCTGGCCAAGTTGCGCGAAGCCCTGCAGACGCTGCCGTTCTTCGGCAGCGGCAAAGCCATCTGGTTCAAAGACTGCAATTTCCTCGGCGAGGAGCGCGCGGCCACCAAAGATGTCACCGCATCGCTCGCCGCGCTGGTGGCAGAGCTGAAGGAGTTTGCCTGGCAAAACGTCCGGCTCGTTATCAGCGCCGGCAAGGTGGACAAGCGCAAGGTCTTCTACAAAGCGATGGAGAAGGTCGGCACGGTGGAGAGCTTTGCCGGCTGGTCCGTGAATGACCGCGACTGGGCCGATCAGGCCGAGGCTTGGGCCCGCAAAGCCCTCCGGGCGCGCCAGAAGGAGATCACCGACGAAGCCCTGGCCGAACTCATCAACCGCGTCGGCCCCAACGCCCGCCAACTCGATAGCGAAGTCGAGAAGGTCGCCCTGTACGTCGGCGACCGGACGGAGATCGGGTTCGAGGATGTGGCGGCGATTTGCACGCGGAATAAGACCGCCCGCGCCTTTGCGCTGGGCGACGCGCTGGGCGACCGCGACCTGCCGGCGGTGCTGGCCCGGCTCGATGAGGCCCTGTGGGACGTGAGGCTGGACCCGCAGAAGTCCGAGATCGGCTTGCTTTACGGCCTGATTGCGAAGGTCCGCGCGCTGCTGTTGCTGAAGGAGATGCTGCGCGAAGGCTGGGTGAAACCGGACACGGATTACAACCGGTTCAAAGCGCAACTGGAGCGCGTGCCGGCCGACCAGTTGCCCGAGGATCGGCGCTTCAACCCGCTCGCATTGAACCCCTACGTGCTCTACAAGGCGCTGCCCCAGGTCAGGCGCTACAGCCAGGCGGAGCTGATTCAGGCGATGGACCTGTTGTTCCAGTGCAACCTTCGCCTCGTGTCCAGCAGCCTCGAGGAATCGCTGCTGTTGCAGCAGGCGCTGGTGCAGATCGTCGGCCACGCCAGCCCGCGCCCGGGCGCAGCAGGAGCCAGGCCGCGTTCCGCGGCGTCGTTGAGCGCCTCGCGTTGACGCGCCATGAAGACGGCTTCAGCCAGGCTGCTGGTCATGGTGGGCGAGCGCTTTGCCTGCATTCGGATTATCGGCCGCGCCAACTTCACTTCGAGCGTGGACTTCAAGGCGCTGGTGGACGAACTCCAGAAAAAGGGCTGCGACTGCTTCGTGCTGGACCTGTCGGAGTGCGTGCTCATGGACAGCACATTCCTCGGCGTGCTGGCCGGGCTCGGGCTCAAGCTCACCAGCGGCAAGGGCGGCCAGGCCCGGCGTGGCGTCGAGCTGTTCAACCCCGGCCCGCGCATCATCGAGTTGCTGGAAACCCTCGGCGTTCTGCACCTGTTCCAGGTCACCCAGGGCTCCTTCACCCCACCGGCGCCGGCTCAGCCCGTGGAGCGCACGCCCGCGGGCGCGAGCAAGGACGAAGTGACCCGCACTTGTCTCGAAGCCCATCAAACGCTCATGGACCTCAACCCGGCCAACGCCGCCAAGTTCAAAGATGTCGCCCAGTTCCTCGCGGAAGAGGTGAAGAAGACCAAGGCGGAGTAGGCCTGCTGGGTCGCCAAAAGGTGTCGAAGGTAATGTAAGGTCCAGGTGTGGATTGTGGACCCCTTTCGGGTAGCCGGGCGGTGTGGGCGCGCGGGGCGCGGAATACGACGTGTTCCGCCTCACGCCGGAAGAATCCAAGTAAACGGCGGCGCGGGATGCAAGACCCAGTCTGGAGCCAGGACGCGCCCCATCCGTCGAAGGGCTTCCCCCGGCGCAACACCGAAACGGGCAGGCGCATCATGGGACCATTATCCGTTCAATTACGGACAAAAACCCCATGACAAACCACTTGCTTTTCCATTCTTGTCGAACAAGGTTATGTGTCGAGACTGGCGCGCCCCATGTGACAAGTACGCGAAGCAGAGTTACCCTGTGTGTGGGCTGGATGGTTCCATTGTTGCTGCTGGGGCCGGCCGGGCTGGCCGCCACGGCGACGGTGACGATTGACGGCTCACAGACCTATCAGGTGATTGAGGGCTTCGGGATAAATGCCAATCACCGGAGCTGGAACAACAACGAGCTGCGGCCGGTGCTGGATGCGTTGATGGATCAGGGAGGCATGACGCTGTTTCGGGTGATCTTCGACAAGGCCGACTGGGAAGCCACCAACGATAACAGCGATTCCAACGTGATGAACTGGACGTACTACAACCAGGTTTACAGCACCCTGGATTTCCAGAAGATGTGGGATATGTCGGCGTATTTGAACCAGAAGGGGATTAGCAACGGGCTGAGCTTCAATTTCCAGGGAGTTGGCCCGAGTTGGATGGGTGGCAACACACTCACTTCGGGCTCTGAAGCCGAGTGGGCCGAGATGATTGCCTCGTTGCTCATTTACGCGCGCAGCACGCAGCACTTGCAGTTTGCCCTGGTCGGGCCTGGCAACGAGAACGACAACAACCCTCCCCAGGGGATTAGCATGACCTCGGCCCAGTATGTCACGGCCTTGCGCACACTGGCCCGCCTGCTCGACACCAATGGCGTGAGCGACCTGCGCTTTGTCGGGCCCGATCTCGCGTACACCAGCACAACCTGGATGTCCGCGATGATGAACGACTCGGTGGTCATGGCCAAATTGGCGCATTTCGGGCTCCACAGCTACCAGGACAATGGCGGCGGCTCGGCAGGCATCTACAGCTTCCTCCGGCAGTCAGCCTATCCCGACCGCACGTTCTGGATGACTGAGTTCAACGTCTGGTGCAGCAGTTGTGAAGCGGCCCAGGGCGGCGACAACTCGTGGGATTACGCCCGCGGCTCGGCCCGTTACCTGCTCTACCACCTGGCCAACGGCGCTTCCGCCGGCTTGGTCTGGGAGGGCTATGATAGCCAATACAACTACTACTCCCCGGGCCAGTGGAGTTACTGGGGCCTGCTGGGGGTGGATAACATCAATGCCACGCCCAAGACCTATACCCCGCGCAAAACCTTCTACACGCTGGCCCAGATTGCCAAGTTCGTCCGGCCTGGGGCACGGAGAATCCTCGTGAGCGGTTCCACCTCGCCGTTCCAAGTGCTGGCGTTCTACCATTCCGGCAGCGGCCAGGTCACGCTCCCTGGCATCAACCCCAATACGAGTTCACGTACCCTGTCCGGCGTCCTGACCAACTTGCCTTCCGTCACCAGCCTCGAGCTCTATTACACCAGCAGCACCACCAATCTTCGCCACAGCGCCACCTTCCCGGTCACCCGCGGTTCCTTCACCGCAACCGTGCCCGCCAACTGCGTCTTCACTCTGGTCGGCTCCAGTTCCACCGCGGGCTCCGTTTCCGTCCTCATCACCAACCCGCCCGACGGGGCCTTCTACACTGCGCCAGCCACCATCCCCATCCAAGCCAGCGCCTCCACTACTACCGGCAGCATCAGCCGGGTCGTGTTCTTCTGCGGCACGACCAACCTGGGCGGGGATGTTACCTCACCGTACAGCATCACCTGGAGCAATGTTCCCCCGGGTGCTTATGCGCTTTCCGCCAGCGCGACCAATTCCCTCGGCAGCTATGGCGTATCTCCTGCCGTCCACGTCATCGTGGCCGGCCCGGTCGCGCAGGTTCGCGTTTCGCCGACCAACGCCACGGCGGTGCCGTATGCCACGCAGCAATTCACGGCCACCGCGGCGGATGCGCTGGGGACCGTGTTGGTCCCACCGCCGTCGTTCTCCTGGTCCGTCAGCGGCGGCGGCACCATCGACAGCAACGGCCTGTTCACCGCGGGCGGCAGCGTGGGCGGGCCATTTACCATTGCCGCCGGCACCAGCGGCGTCACCGGCACGGCTGGCGTTTTCATCTCTACCAACCTCAACCTTGCGCCTGCCGGCGTCGGCTACACCTGGTACAGCATGGCTGGGTCCACCGGCAACTCGCCGCAGGCTATCGCGCCTGGCATCAACGATGGCGACCTCCTTACCGATGTTCCTTGTGTGCCTGGCGGCGCGGAGGACCTCTACCAGGTTTACGAAGCTGCCGGCGTTATTTGGTCCGCGCCCCAGACCATCAATCGCGTAATTTACCTGAACGGATCTTACGCTCCGAATAGCAACGGCGTCTTCGCTGCCGAGTTCGGCCTGCAGTTCTCGCCGGACGGCTCAACCTGGACCAATGCCGATCCCGCATGGACTTTTGCTCCAACCTACGTTTACAGCTCCCCGGCGTCCGGGGACACCACCTTCACCTTCACTGGAGGAGTAGCCACCGTGCGGGGCGTCCGTTGCGTTGGTCGCGTTCACACCGTAAATAGCTCAGCGAATTCGTGGGTCGCGTTCGCCACCGAGTTACAGGCCTTCGCTGCGCCGGCGCAACCCGTGAAGCCGCAAATCACCCTCGGGCCCACTAACCAGACGACGCTGGCCGGGGCCGCGGTGAACTTCAACGTGGCCGCCAGCGGCAGTCCGTTCTTGAACTATCAGTGGCGGTTCAACGGCACCAACCTGGACAGCGCCCTGGCCGAGACGCTCAGCCTGACCAATGTGCAGCCCGAGCAGGCGGGCGGCTACAGCGTCGTGGTGTCCAATGTCGCGGGTTCCGCGACCAGCACGGTGGCGACCCTGACCGTGCTGGTGCCGCCCGCCGTCACCCTGCAGCCCACCAACCAGACGGCGCTGGTCGGGGCCACCGTGACTTTCAGCGTGGCCGCCAGCGGCACTCCGCCCTTGAGTTATCAGTGGCGGTTCAATGGCGCCAACCTGGACAGCGCCCTGGCCGGGACGCTCAGCCTGACCAATGTGCAGCCCGAGCAGGCGGGCGGCTACAGCGTCGTGGTGACCAATGTCGCGGGTTCCGCGACCAGCACGGTGGCGACCCTAACTTTGCTGGGGCCGCCCGCCGTCACCCTGCAGCCCACCAACCAGACGGCGCTGGTCGGGGCCACCGTGACTTTCAGCGTGGCCGCCAGCGGCACTCCGCCCTTGAGTTATCAGTGGCAGTTTAACGGCACCAACCTGGACAGCGCCCTGGCCGGGACGCTCAGCCTGACCAACGTGCAGCCCGAGCAGGCGGGCGGCTACAGTGTCGTGGTGTCCAATGTCGAGGGTTCCACGACCAGCGTGGTGGCGACCCTGACTGTGCTGGTGCCGCCTGCCGTCACCCTGCAGCCCACCAACCAGACGGCGCTGGTCGGGGCCACCGTGACCTTCAGCGTGGCCGCCAGCGGCACTCTGCCCTTGAGTTATCAGTGGCGGTTCAATGGCACCAACCTGGACAGCGCCACAGCCGAGACGCTCAGCCTGACCGACGTGCAGCCCGAGCAGGCGGGCGGCTACAGCGTCGTGGTGACCAATGTCGCGGGTTCCGCGACCAGCGCGGTGGCGACCCTGACTGTGCTGGTGCCGCCCGCCGTCACCCTGCAGCCCACCAACCAGACGGCGCTGGTCGGGGCCACCGTCACCTTCAGCGTGGCCGCCAGCGGCACTCCGCCCTTGAGTTATCAGTGGCAGTTTAACGGCACCAACCTGGACAGCGCCCTGGCCGAGACGCTCAGCCTGACCAATGTGCAGCCCGCGCAGGCGGGCGGCTACAGCGTCGTGGTGACCAATGTCGCGGGTTCCGCGACCAGTGTGGTGGCGGCCCTGACTGTGCTGGTGCCGCCCGCCCTCACCCTGCAGCCCACCAACCAGACGGTGCTGCTCGGGGCCACCGTGATCTTCAGCGTGGCCGCCAGCGGCACTCCGCCCTTGAGTTATCAGTGGCAGTTTAGCGGCACCAACCTGGACAGCGCCCTGGCCGAGGCGCTCAGCCTGACCAATGTGCAGCCCGAGCAGGCGGGCGGCTACAGCGTCGTGGTGACCAATGTCGCGGGTTCCGCGACCAGCACGGTGGCGACCCTTACTGTGCTGGGGCCACCCGCCGTCACCCTGCAGCCCACCAACCAGACGGCGCTGGTCGGGGCCACCGTGACCTTTAGCGTGGCCGCCAGCGGCAGTCCGCCCTTGAGTTATCAGTGGCAGTTTCAACGGCACCAACCTGGACAGCGCCCTGGCCGAGACGCTCAGCCTGACCAATGTGCAGCCCGAGCAGGCGGGCGGCTACACGGCGCGAATAAGCAACGCCGGCGGGACAACGAACAGCGCCGTCGCCATACTGACCGTGTTCCATTACCCGCTGCTGCTGGAGGCCCGAATGACCACCAATGGAGCTTTTGCCTTCATTCTCAGCGGTGATGCTGGCTGTACTTACATGATTGAAGTGAGCAGTGACCTCGTGGAATGGACCCCGCTAAGCACACTCAGCAACGCGGTCGGCCAGGCTGATTTCACCGATTCGGCCCCTTCAAACAGCAGCTCACGGTTCTATCGGGCGCGGTTAACGTATTGACACCCCCAGACTCGAAAGCGGGTTGTAAGTTACCTTCCCCGGCAGCGTCACGTCCATCGGGAAGGGAGCATTCTATTCCAGAAAGACCGGCGACGAGGCGCATTGAAGGTTGCCCTGGTCATCCCCGCGCCAGGAGTCGGAGTTGAAAATCACTATGTTGGGACGCTTGCTTATCCTGTTAGAGCGTGAACGCGAAGCCGAGCGCAGTGGCCGTTTCCACCATCTGCTTGCGAAGCTCGGCGATCACCTTCACCGGTATCCCCGTGTAGTTGCGGTGCTCTTGCCGCAGGTCCCTGATCTCCTCCCACTTCGGCAGTGCATCCGCGGCTTGCTGGAGACCATCCAGATACATTCTGAAGTAGCGCCCTGCAGCGTCCTTCTCCTCCGGGGCTACCCTGGCGTTTCTCACCAGACCCCTTAGCTCCCACAAAGCCTTGAGCGACTTGATGTACCCATCGGCCACCAGGCTCTCATACCAGTATTCCGGAACCCCCATTTCCTTGGCGATTTCCAGGGCGCGCGCCGCGCTGGCGACGTCAGCGTCGAGTTGTTTCACCGTCTTGATGTCGCCGAACGGGATCTTGTATGCGTCCCAGAGGACATCGCCCAGTTTCGGCAGTCTTCCCTCGAGCAACATCTTGGCTACGGGGTCAGGCGTGCCTCGCTGTGCGCCCGAGGGCCACTCGGAACCGTAGACATTCCACTCGACCGGGCCAATCAGCCCGGCCCACTCGGCCCATTTCTGAGGGTTTGCGATCCCTTGCCTGATCGCGTAGGACGACGTGAACTCCTGGGGTGTGCGCCCTTTGGCGTTCCACGACCACTCCGCCGCGGCCTCAACGTTGAAGGAGAAGAAGTGCGCCCGGGGGGTAACAAAGCCAAGCAGGCCCTGCAGTCCCTTGTCAACGAACTCGTTCATCCGGTAGTGGATGAAGTCCGAGCCCGTGAACGGCTCCATGAAGGACGTCATCGAGTCGAGACTGGGTACGACCCCCGCCCACGTGCCCTTCTTCGCGGCAGCGGTTACGCACGCCGGAATCATAGGCGATTGGCCCGTATTGTAGGTGAGCCAGTGATAATACCAGAACCTCACTTCGCCAGGCAGTTCCTTGAGGACCAGCGGGTTGTCCTTGTAGGTCGCCTCACTCGACAGAACGTACAACTGGATCTTCCTGCCAAGGCGCTGTTCGGCCTTGTGCCAGGCAGACAGAATCACCCGGATCTCCAGAACGCTTCGGTTGGTCTTGCTGCATTCGGCGCACTGGCAACCGCCTTGATTCTCGAGGTTCTCCGACATCCACACATCGACGCCGGCCACTTTGGGCTGCCCGGCCAGGTCCGCGATCCAGTCCGTGAGCACGTCCACGATCTGCGGCTGCGAGTAGCAGATGCATCCCTTGGCCCCCCCTTTACCCCTCAGGTTGGGGTGGGCCTCGAAGATGCCGGTGTAGCCGCATTGCTCGAGGTGGGCGGAAATCGGCACGGATCTCATTCCATAAAGTGGCGCTTCGTCAACGATGTGCTGCCAGCCCGACTTGATGCCGCCGTGGCCGCGGCCGTCCTTGCTGACGCTGCGGTAGGAGGTCTGCTCCAGGTGGTTGATCTTGCGATCCGCAAGCCACTTTAGATTCCCGAACGTCTCGGCGCCCCACAGGCCGCGTGTCTCCAGGTCAGGCCAGTCGGTTACGCTCAGCAAGGGAATCTCAACGCCCCGTGTCAGTCACCCTGGGCTTGAGGAGCTGTTGAACTGTCTTGGACGCGTAGTACAGCCCGGTGGGCGTCAGCGCGACAAGCCGCAGGCCCTGATCGCCGAGCTCAGGCGCGATGCGGTAGGCCTGAGGAGAGTTCTTCAGGGATTTGAGCTTCTCGGCTTCTCTCCCTCCAAGCTGAAGCGTGATCGTAAACGTCGGATTCGCCGCCTGAGCTTGTGTCAGGCCAATCGTCTGCTTCAACTCTTTGTTCGCCTGGCCCGTGACCATATCATCGCCGCTGGGCAGCACGATTGCGATTTGAGCCTTGGGCACAACGACCCTAGCCGGTATCTCCAGTGACTTAGGCAGCGGAACGGTGTAGCATGCCCAGGCCTTTGCCTCGTCCGGAGACACCGCGATACGCTGCGCATTCCCCGCGACCGCGGATGCGGCGATGAGCACGACGCAGACAAGTGGGAAGACTTCCTGATACACGTTGCCGGCAGCCATGCCCACGACTGCGTTAGCCATAAGGATTGAACGACCGCAGGTTCCACTCCTCGAGCAGGTCCTTGGGAATCTCGCGCAGGAAGCGCGACGGCTCCTGGATCATGTCTCCGGAGCCGCCGTAGCCGGCGCGCACCAGCGGGTAGCTCAGGTAAAGCTCGTTGCGGGCCCGGGTGATGGCCACATAGAACAGCCGCCGTTCTTCCTCCTCGCCCTCGTCGCTTTCCAGTGACCGGTGCGAGGGGAACAGCCCGTCGCAGAGCATGATGACGAACACGACATCGAACTCGAGGCCCTTGGCCTGGTGGATGGTCGAAAGCCGGAGCCGCTCGTCGTCGGTCCGGGCCGGCTGCTCGTCTTCCGCCTCCACGTTGGTCAGCAGGGCGAGCTGGGTGAGAAAGTCCTCGACGGTCGGGAACTGGCGGGCGAAGACGGCCAGCTGTTCGAGGTCCTCCAAGCGCGAGCGGTAGTTGGCGTAGTTCTCCTCCAGGTAATCCTCGTAGCCGGCTTCGATCACCAGCCCGATCATCTTCGAGGCGTTGGCGCGGACCTCCGTTGCTTCCAGTTGCGCCAGGGTCGCCACGAACTGCGCCCAGGCCACCGCCGCCTTCTTCGGCACGACGGGGGCGCAGGCCTGGAGGCGGGTCGCGAGGGGCGGGGGGCGGAGGCGGGGGGCGGGACAGACGATTGGTCGGGGGCAGCGGGTGCTCGGTTGCTTCCGGGTTCGGACTCGGCCTTCGGACTTCCGCTCCGCAAACGTTCGCCACAGCTTCTCGGCCCCCTTGCCGCCGATGCCGGGCAGCAATTGGACCAGCCGCTTGAAGGAGAGCTCGTCGCGCGGGATTGCCGACCAGCTTGAGATAGGCGGCCACGTCCTTGATGTGGGCCTGCTCGAAGAAGCGGATGCCGCTGGTGATGCTGAACGGGATGTTGCGCCGCGTCAGTTCGAGCTGCAGCTCCAGCGCGTGGAAGTGCGAGCGATACAGCACGGCCATCTTGTTCAGGTCCGCGCCCTTCTTCGCGCAGCTCCAGCACCCGCTGGGCGACGAAGGCGGCCTGCTCCGCGGCGTCGTTGCAGACCACGGACACGGGCTTTGGCCCCGGTTTGCGGGCGGGCGCGAGCTGCTTGGCGAACTGCTGCACGTTGGCGCGCGATGGCGGCGTTGGCCACGTCAGGATCTCGGGCGTGCTGCGGTAGTTGGTCTCGATCTTGTAGATCTTCGCCGCCGGGATAGCGCTCGGGGAACTTGAGGATGTTCTGGAAATTGGCGCCGCGCCAGGCGTAGATGCTCTGCGCGTCATCGCCCACCACCATGACGTTCTGGTGCCGCGCGGCCAGCAGGTCAATCAGGTCGCTCTGCAGCTTGTTGGTGTCCTGGTATTCGTCCACGAGGATGAACTGGAAGCGCCGCTGGTAATGCTCGCGGACGTCCTCGTGCTCCTGCAGCAGCTTGAGCCAGAGCACCAGCAGGTCGTCGAAGTCCATGGCGTTGGTGGCGCGCTTGCGCGCGGCGTAACGCTGCTGGATGCCTTCGATCTGCGGCGCGAGATGCTCGAAGTAGTCGTAATTCTGCTGCGAGCAGCTCGGGGATCGGCTGGTGCGTGTTGACGGCCAGCGAGAAGATGTCCCCCAGCACCTCGGCCTTCGGGAAACCGCGTCGCCTTCACGTCCATCTCCGACTCGGCCACGCAGGTGGTGATCAGGTGCTTGGCGTCCTCGCGGTCCATGATGGTGAAGTCGCGCTGGTAGCCGAGGAGGTCGGCGTGCTGGCGCAGGATGCGGTTGCCGATGGAATGAAACGTGCCGCCCCAGAGCGCGGCCAGCTCCTGCCCGAGCAAATCCGCCACCCGCCGCATCATTTCCTTGGCCGCCTTGTTGGTGAACGTGAGCAGCAGAATGCGCTCGGCCGGGATGCCCTGCTCCAGCAGGTAGGCGACCCGATAGGTGAGCGTGCGGGTTTTGCCCGACCCGGCGCCGGCAATGACCAGCGACGGGCCCGGCGGGGCGGTGACGGCCGCGTGCTGCTGCGGGTTGAGTTCGCGGGCATAGTCAATCTGCAAGGGGATTGACGCCCGGAACGGCTGCAACACATAGTCACGCGACATTCCCCAACCCTAATCACCGCCTCGCGCGATGTCGAACCGTGAATCAAAAGGCGTTGAGGAACGGTCCAGCCTCTGTTAGAAACCGCCGCACATGAAGCACACCACCGGCTCGATCGAAGTCATTACCGGCTCGATGTTCTGCGGCAAGACCGACGAACTGATCCGCCGCCTGCGACGCGCGACCATCGCCCGCCAGCAGGTGCAGGTCTTCAAGCCCGCCATTGACAACCGCTACGCTCTGGAAAAGGTCACGTCCCACGCCGGGACCGAGTATGCCGCCCGGCCCGTGCCCAACGCGGGCGCGATCCCGGACCATTTGGACCCGGCCACCACCGTGGTGGGCATTGACGAGGTCCAGTTCTTTGACGAGGCCATCATCGCCCTCTCGCAACAACTGGCCGACCGCGGCGTGCGCGTCATCATCGCGGGGCTCGATACCGATTTCCGCGGCGAACCGTTCGGCCCAATGCCGGTGCTGATGGCCAAAGCGGACGTGGTGGACAAGCTCCACGCCATCTGCATGGTCTGCGGCTCGCTGGCGTGCCGCACCCAGCGCCTGGTGGACGGCAAGCCCGCGCGCTACGACGACCCGGTCGTGATTGTCGGCGCGGCCGAGATGTACGAAGCCCGCTGCCGCGCGCATCACGAAGTGCCCGGAAGAGTAGTTTCCTTTGAATAGGGGCGACGTTACGGCTGTCAGTATTGGGGAGTGGGCTCGTTTGCGGGCCCACAGGGGGGAGGGTGGCGCAGGAGGCGAGGGCCAGCCCACCGGAAGTGATACGGTGGTGATACGGTAATCAACGGAGTCCTACGGTAGTCCTACGGAATACATGGCTGTTACATCGCCCGCGGCACCGTCGTGGTGCGGGCTTGGTCGGGTACCTGGTCCAACGGACCCGGACGCAGTCACGCCTGCGCTGGCAGGCGGGACGGCGGGTGGTGGCGGCGGCTTGCGCTACCTGGGATTATTGGCCGGCTCGTACTGGGAGATAGCGCGCATGTACTGGGCGCGCTCGAAGGCGCTCGGGTCGGGGCAGTTCTTCTGGCTCAGGCTGCCCTTGAGCTGAGTCACGGACTCGTATTCGTGCTCCTCCATCCAGGCGATGAGGTCGCGTTCGATGACGCCGATCTGCCGGACGCCGTGCCGGATGAGCGCGGAGCAGAGCATGGTGATGTCGGCCCCGGCCATGAGCATCTTGAGCGCGTCCGTCGCGCGGTGAACGCCGCTGGTGGCGGCGAGGCTGGGGCGCAGTTTGCCGTAGAGCAAGGCGATCCAGCGCAGTGGGACGCGCATGGCCATGGGGGTGCTCAGGAGGATGTTGGGCTTCACTTCGAGTGCCTCCAGGTCAATGTCCGGCTGGTAGAACCGGTTGAAGAGGACCAAGCCGTTTGCGCCGGCTTGGTCGAGGCGCTTGGCCATGTTGGCGAAGTTGGTGAAGAAGGGGCTGAGCTTCACCGCCACAGGGATGGTGACCACCGCCTTAACCGCCTTGAGAATGTCGAGATAGGTTTGCTCGACCTGGGCGGAGGTGAGGTCCATGTCCGTGGGGATGTAGTAGATATTGAGCTCGAGGGCATCGGCCCCGGCCTGCTGAATCGCTTTGGCATACTCGGTCCAACCGCCCGCCGAAGAGCCGTTGAGACTGGCGATGACCGGGATGCGCACGGCCTGCTTGGCCTGGGCGACATGCTTGAGATACTCCTCGGGCCCGAGGCGGAACTCCTTCGGCTCCGGGAAGTAGGTTAGCGCCTCCGCAAAGCTTTGGGTGCCATGCTCGAGGTGATGCTCCAGTTCAGCGCGGTCCTGGCGCAGTTGCTCCTCGAACAAGGAGTAAAGCACCACGGCGGACGCGCCGGCGTCTTCCATCTGTTTGATGCCGTCAATCTCTTCCGAGAGCGGAGAGGCCGCGGGAACCAGCGGCGTGCGAAGTTTCAGTCCAAGGTAGGTGGTTTTAAGATCCATATGGCTTCCAGAGTTGCTTCGTTAGGAGGTGATGCGTGAAACGTGTTGCGTGTTGCGTGTCAAGGTTGCTGGTCCACGGTGGCGGCGGGTTTGGGCTGCGCACCGGCGCCGTTGCCGGATTTGGGACTAAGTCCCGCCAGGTATTGGTAGTAAGCCCAGCGCCGGTCGGCGTCGCCCTGCGCCTGGGCGAAGAACTTTTTGGCGTCCTCCGGTTTGCTCTTGGTGAGCATCTTGAACCGGTTCTCCGAAAGCAGGTAATCCTGCACCTTGGTTTTGGCCGCCGCGGAATCCAACTGCAGCGGGTTCTCGCCCTTGTCGGCGCGCCGGGGGTCGTAGCGGTAGAGAAGCCACTGACCGGAATCCACGGCCAGGCGCTGCTGCTTGGCGCCGGCGCCGCGGTCCAGGTCAATGCCGTGGGCGATGCAATGGCTGTAAGCGATAATGAGCGAAGGGCCGGGATACGACTCGGCTTCGATGAAGGCCTTGAGGGTGTGTTCGTCTTTGGCACCCATGGCCACGCTGGCTACGTACACCGAGCCGTAGGCCATGGCAATCAGCCCCAGGTCTTTCTTGCGCAGCGGTTTGCCGCCCGCCGCGAACTTGGCCACCGCGCCGCGCGGTGTGGATTTCGAGCACTGGCCACCGGTGTTGGAATACACTTCGGTGTCCAGCACGAGCAGGTTGACGTCGCAGCCGCTGGCCAGGACATGGTCGAGGCCGCCGTAGCCGATGTCATAGGCCCAGCCGTCGCCGCCGATAATCCAGACGCTACGGCGGACGAGGTTGCCCACGATGGCCAGCAGCATCTTAGCTTCGCTGCTGTTGTCGCCGGCCAGCTTCTGCTTGAGGGCGGCCACGCGTTCGCGCTGGTCGTAGATGCCGGCCTCGTCGGTCTGGTTGGCTGTGATCAGGCCGTTGACCAGGTCATCCCCGAGTTTGGGCGCAAGCTTCCGCAACAGTTCGCAGGCGAACTCCTTCTGCTTGTCAATGGAAACGCGGAAACCGAGGCCGAATTCGGCGGTGTCCTCGAAGAGCGAGTTGTTCCAGGTCGGGCCACGGCCCTGCCGGTTCTTGGACCACGGGGTGGTGGGCAGGTTGCCGCCGTAGATCGAGGAGCAGCCGGTGGCGTTGCCGGCAACAATCCGATCGCCGAAGAGCTGGGTGAGAAGCTTCAAGTAGGGGGTCTCGCCGCAGCCGGTGCAGGCGCCGCTGTATTCGAATAAGGGCTCCATCACCTGCTGCTGGCGGAGCTGGCCGACCTTGATCTTGCGGCGATCGAACTCCGGCAGCTCGAGGAAGAATTTGTAGTTGTCGCGCTCGCCAAGCCGGATGGGTGGCTGCGGGCGCATGTTGATCGCCTTGAGTTTGACCTCGGTCTTGTTCTTGGCGGGGCAGACTTCGACGCACAGGCAGCAGCCGGTGCAATCCTCCGGGGCAACCTGGAGGGTCCACTTGAGCCCCTTCCATTCCGGGGCGCGGGCGTCGGCGCTCTTAAAGGTGGCGGGCGCGCCTTGCAGGTGCTTCGCGTCGTACACCTTCATCCGGATGGTCGCATGCGGGCAGATCACCACGCACTTGCCGCACTGGATGCAGGTCTTCTCGTCCCAGACCGGGATTTCCAGGGCCAGGTTCCGCTTCTCGTAGCAGGCGGTCCCGGTTGGGAACGTGCCGTCGGGGCTGAAAGCGCTGACCGGCAATTCGTCGCCGCGGTTGCCATAGATGACGCCCAGGGTCTCGGCGATTTCCCGGGGGGCATCGGCGGTGAAGGGCGTGGGCAGTTCCTTCTTGCTGGTGACCTGCGCCGGGACCTTGACCTCGAACAGGTTGGCGAGCGTCTGGTCCACCGCGGCGATGTTCTTCTGCACGACGTCCTCGCCCTTGCGGCCGTAGGTTTTCTTGATGGTGTACTTGATTTGCTCGATGGCCTCCTCGCGCGGCAACACGCCGGACAGGGCGAAGAAGCAGGTTTGCATGATGGTGTTGATGCGGGCGCCCATGCCGGTGGCTTTGGCCACGCTGATCGCATCAATCACGTAGAACTTCACTTTCTTCTGGATCAGGCCCTCCTGCACCGGCCGGGGGAGCTGATCCCAGATTTCATTCTGGCCGTAATGCGTGTTGAGCAGGAACGTGCCGCCGGGCACCAGCGGCTTGAGCATGTCGTAGCGGTCCAGGAAGACCGGCTGGTGGCAGGCGACGAAGTTGGCCTGGGTCACCAGGTAGATCGAGCGAATTGGCTTCGGGCCGAAGCGCAGGTGGGAGATGGTCACGGCGCCGGCCTTCTTCGAGTCATAGACAAAGTAGCCCTGCGCGTAGTTCTCGGTGTTCTCGCCGATGATCTTGATCGAGTTTTTGTTGGCGCCGACCGTGCCGTCCGAGCCCAGTCCATAGAACAGCGCACGGACGACCTTGTCAGACTCGGTGGAGAACTCCGCGTCGTATTCCAGGCTGCTCTTGCTCACGTCATCCTCGATGCCGACGGTGAAGTGGTTCTTCGGACTGGCTGTGGCCAGGTTGTCGAACACGGCCTTGATCATCGCCGGCGTGAATTCCTTCGAGGACAAGCCGTAGCGGCCGCCCACAATCTTCGGCATGGCTTTGAACTTGCCCGCACCGGCCGCCAGGCTCTCGTTCAGGGCGGTCACGACATCCAGGTACAGCGGCTCGCCCAGGGCGCCAGCTTCCTTGGTCCGGTCGAGCACCGCGATGGCTTTCACGCTGGCGGGCAGCGCCTCGATGAATCGCTTCACGCAGAACGGCCGGTAGAGCCGCACTTTCAGCACGCCGACCTTCCCGCCGCGCTCGTTGAGGTAATCCACGGTCTCGTCGGCCGTCTCGCAGCCTGAGCCCATGAGGATGACCACGCGCTCGGCCTTGGGGTCGCCGACGTATTGGAACGGCTTGTATTGGCGGCCGGTGAGGGCAGCGAACTTGTCCATGACCCGGGCGGTGACGTCAGCACACTTAGCGTAGAACGGGTTGCACGCCTCGCGCGCCTGAAAGAACACGTCGGGGTTTTGCGCCGTGCCGCGCAGCACGGGGCTGTCGGGATTCATCGCCCGCTGCCGATGCGCGAGGATGAACTCCTCGTTGATCATCTGGCGGATGACCTCGTCGGTGACCATTTCAATTTTCGAGACCTCGTGCGAGGTGCGGAACCCGTCGAAGTAGTGCAGGAAGGGCACCCGGCTTTCGAGCGTGGCTTCCTGTGCGATCAGTGCGAAATCCATCGCCTCCTGGACACTGGCCGAGCTGAGCATGGCAAAGCCCGTCGTGCGGGCCAGCATGACATCGCTGTGGTCGCCGAAGATGGACAGCGCGTGCGTGGCCAGCGTGCGCGCGGAGATGTGAAACACGGTGGGCGTCAGCTCACCCGCGATCTTCAACATGTTGGGTATCTTCAGGAGCAAGCCCTGCGCCGCCGTGAAGGTGCAGGTCAGCGCCCCGGTCTGGAGCGCCCCGTGCACGGCGCCGGCCGCGCCGGCCTCGCTTTGCATCTCCACCACCGAGGGGATGGTGCCCCAGAGGTTCTTGACCCCTTCGGAGGCCCACTGGTCGCACCACTCGCCCATGTTCGAGGAGGGGGTGATGGGATAAATGCCCATCACTTCGTTGCAGCGGTAGGCCACATAAGCGACCGCCTCATTGCCGTCAATTGTCGTGTAGGTTTTGTTCATGTTTAAGAATGTATGTGTAGCACAGATTGCTGATGAGTGATTGGCGCTGGTTGGCGTCAGGGTCAGAGGTTCATTTCGATGACGCACTCGGATTCGCCCACAGGGGTGCGGACCTGGAAGCCGACTTTCTTGCACATGTGCTGCATGTCCTTGTTCTCGCGCAGGGTGTAGGCGACCAGGCGGGCGAGCTTCTCGTGCTTGGCGATCTGGATCAGGCGCTTGGTCATCTCCATGCCGAGGCCCTTGCGCTGCCATTGGTCGGTGACCACCACGGCGAACTCGGCGGCGTTGTTGCTATGCAGCTTGCTGAGCCGGGCCACGGCGACGATCTCGGACTGGCCGTTGGCGCTCTCTTGCTCGGCGACGAGCGCGATCTCGCGATCATAGTCGTTGAAGCAAATCCGGACCAAGCGGGTGTGGGCGACGCGCTGCTGGAGCTTGAGCGGGCTGAAGTAACGCAGATAAACGCTCCGCTCGGAGAGTCCTTCGTGGAACTTCACCATCAGCGGCTCGTCCTCGGGCCGGATGGGACGAATGGTCACTTTCTTGCCGTCCTTCATCTTCCAGCCGCCGGCGTATTGGGTCGGGTAAGGGCGAATGGCGAGTATGGGCAATTGGTCCTCGGTGGTCTTCGGGTCGTGCAGGATGACGCGGGCGTCGAGCGCGACGAGATCGTCGCCGGAGGCAAAGAGCGGGTTGATGTCAATCTCCTTGATCCAGCGCTGTTCGGCGACGAGCTGGCTGAAGCCGACCATGAGCTTTTCGAGGGCGGCGAGGTCCACCGGCTTGCGGCCGCGGACGCCTTTGAGGGCGTTGTAAATCTTGGTGTGCTCCATCATGCGGCGGGCCAGGGTGGTGTTGAGGGGCGGCAGGGAAAGGGCCTTGTCCTTGAACACCTCGACGAGCTGGCCGCCCATGCCGAACAGGAGCACGGGGCCAAACTGCGGGTCAATGCTGCTGCCCAGGATGATCTCGTAGCCGTCGGCCAGCTTGATCATCTTCTGCACCGTGACGCCCTGGAAGTGTTCGGCGCCCTTCTTCTCGGTCACCGCGGTCTTGATGTCGTTGAAGGCTTTGCGGACGTCGGCTTCGTCCTTGAGGTTCAACTGGACGCCGCCGACGTCGGTCTTGTGCGTGATGGTCTCGGAATAGAGCTTCAGCACGATGGGGAACCCGATCTCCTTGGCCACCTTGGCGGCGGCGGCTTCGGTCTTGGCGATCTTCGTGACGACGGTCGGAATGCCGTAGCAGTCCAGCAGGTCCTTGGATTCGGCTTCGGTCAGGATGGTGCGGCCGGCTTTCTTGACCGACTCGATTAGCTTGTTGGCCTTGGCGCGGCCGGATTCGAGGTCGGCGGGGTCGGCAGAAGGAAGCGGCGTTTCGTAGAGGGCGCGCAGGTTCTCGGAATACTGCCACATGGACGTGAAGACCATGGCCGCAGTATCCGGGTAGGCAAAGGTCGGGATATTGGCTCGGTTGAGGATCGCCTCGCCCGCAGCGACCTCATCGCCGCCCATCCAACTGGCCAGCACCGGCTTGCCTTCGATATGACCGAAGGCCTTGAGTTTCTCGGCGGTGGCGGTGGCGTCGGTCATGGCCTGCGGGGTGAGAATGACGAGCAAGCCGTCGCTGTTCGGGTCACGGCCGGCCACTTCGAGCGTCTTGGCGTAGAGTTCGGCGCTCGCGTCGCCGATGACGTCAATGGGATTGTTGTGGCTCCAGACCGCCGGTAGGAACTTGTTCAGTTCTTCCATCGTCGCTTTGGACACCTCGGCCAGGGCGCCGCCGCTGGTCAGCAGGGCGTCGGTGGCCAGCACGCCCGGGCCGCCGGCGTTGGTGATGATGGTGAGGCGATTGCCCTGCGGGCGGGGTTGCTTTGCCAGGACTTCGGACATGTGGAACAAGTCGGAAATCGTGTCCACCCGCAGCACGCCGCAGCGCTTGAAGGCGGCTTCGAGCACATCGTCCGAGCCGGTCAGCGAACCGGTGTGGGACGCGGCGGCCTTGGCGGCGCCTTCGGTGCGGCCCGGTTTGATGACGATGATGGGCTTGGTCAGCGCCACCTCGCGGGCCGCCGAGAGGAAGGCGCGCGCATCGCCGATGGTCTCCATGTAGATGACGATGCTCTTGGTGTTGGGATCGTCGCCGAAATAGCTGATGAGGTCGCCCCAGCCGACGTCGAGCATCGAGCCGATAGAGACGAAGGCGCTGAAGCCGACCATTTCCCGCAAGGACCAGTCGAGCACGGCGGTGCACAAGGCGCCGGACTGGCTGATGAAGGCGACGTTGCCGCGGCGGGCGATGCCGGCCGCGAAGGTGGCGTTGACTCCACTGATGGGGTTCATCACGCCCAGGCAGTTCGGGCCAATCAGTCGCATGTTGCCGCGCCGCGCATGAGCCAGCACTTGTCGCTCGAGCTCAGCTCCGGCGGGACCCGTTTCCTTGAAGCCGGCGGAAATCACCACCGCGCCGGGGATGCCGAGGTCGGCCGCTTCGCCGATGATGCCCGGGATGATCGCGGCGGGCGTGGTGACGACAACCAGGTCGGGCTTCTCCGGCAGGGCGGCGAGTTTGGGATAGGCCTTGATGCCGAGCACGCTGGGCCGCGTCGGGTTGACCGGGTAGATCGGTCCGCCGAACGGCGTGTTCATCAGGTTCCAAAGGACGGTGCGGCCGACGCTGCCGGCCTTTTCGGTGGCGCCCACGAGGGCGACCGACTTTGGGGACGAAGATGGCATCCAGAGGATGCTGGCCCATTTGGCGGTCCAGGGAGCTGAATGGCTTTTGAATGGTGGAGGATGCTGCAGTAGTCATAAGGGAGGCGTAATCGTTGCCAGTTGTGGCAAGTCGTTGCTGTCGGCGGCTTTCTCCCGCCAGGTTGTGTGTGGCTTCATCCGGAAAACGGGTCGAACCCTCGCAATGTGCCGGGAGAGTTTGTGCCCGACTTCACCGGCGTTGGCAAAAGTTCACCATATTTTGCACGCCGGGCGGTCTATTAGCAAAGCAAAAAAAATGCCGCGAAAAAGCCCTTCTGGATGATACCCCGTGCCGCCGCGCGGTCACCCTCCGGCTCTGCCGAAGGACTCACTTTTGCCGTACACCAAATGCGTGCGCGCCACCGGGCTGCACAACAGCGTTTCTATCGTCCCGCGCTCCTTCTCGCCGGCGGTCAAATCAACCGCAGGATATATCGCGCCCATCATGCACATCAAAATGAGCAGGTAGGGGATGACCGAACCGAGGAGGTTGCCGCTGACCTTTTTGGGCGGCGCCACATTGGTTTCGCGGATGTCAAAGGGCTTGAGGAGTCGTTCGGGAAAGTGGTGCGCGGCCAGGCGTTGGCTGAGGGTCGTGTCGCTCAACTGGCGGAAGAACTGTTCGATCGGCTGCGCGCCGAACGAGGATTTGATTTCGCCCTCGTAGATGTAGATCTGCACGGTCATCTTCTCGCCGCTCTGGAGGGCGGCGTCGAAGCCAGCGGGAATCTCGACGGCAGCGCGGACTTTCTTCTCCGAAATCAGGTTGGTGTAGTCCTGACTGGCGGGGACGAAGCTGGATGTTCTTGAGCGCGCGCAAGGCGGCCAGGGTTTTCGGGGAATCCTCGCCGCCCAGCACCATGACTTTGGGAATCTCCTGCTGCGCCCGGGTCACCAGCCGGACCGCCAGCGCACCTATGCCCAGCATCAGCGCCGGCATCGCCAGCATCGGCACCACAATCATCGAGATAATCGTGCGCCGGTCGCGCAGGGAATCGAGCAGTTCTTTCCGATAAACAATCCCCAGGTTGCGCAGGCCGGTCATTTCTCCTCCACCAGGCTGATGAATACGTCGTCCAGGTCCTGCGCCGCCGTCCGCTGCCGCAAGTCCTCCAGCGTGCCCTCCGCCATGATTCGCCCCTGGTGAATGACGGCGATGCGGTCGCAGAGTTTCTCGGCCTCCCGCATCACGTGCGTGGAGAAGATGACCGTCTTGCCGCGGGCGCGACAATCGCGGATGAAATTGACCACCGTGCGTGCCGTCAGCACGTCCAGGCCGTGGGTCGGCTCGTCGAAAATCATCACCGGCGGATCATGCACCAGCGTGCGGGCAATGGACACCTTCTGCTTCATCCCGCCGGAAAGCTGGTCGCAGCGGCGATGCCGAAACTCGTTCATGTCGAGGGTGGCGAAAAGGCCGTCGAGACGCTGGCGCAGCAGGTTTTCGGGCAAGCCGTGCAGGCGGCCGAAGTACTCGACCGTTTCCTGCGCGGTCAGGCGTCCGTAAAGCGCCGTGGCGGTCGAAAGGAACCCGATGTGGGCGCGCACTTTCTCCGGCTCCCCCACCACCTCAAACCCGCCGACGCTCGCCGTGCCGGAACTGGGCTGGAGAATGGTGCCCAGGATGCGCAGGCAGGTGGTCTTCCCCGCGCCATTGACGCCGAGCAGCCCGAAGACTTGGCCCGGCTGACACCGGAAGCTCACTCCGTCCACCGCCCGGATTTCACCGCGTTTCTTGTCCCGAAACACCTTGGTCAGTTGGCGCGCCTCGATCATGGCGGGTTCTGGCTTTCGGTCCAGCGAATGGCGTAACGGACGAGGTCGGCGCCGCGCTTGAGTTCAAGCTTGCGTTTGATATTCGCGCGGTGGACCTCGACGGTCTTGATGCTGAGCTGAAAGTGGGCGGTAATTTCGCGGGTGCCCTCGCCCTGCCCTATCATTTGGAAGACTTCGAATTCGCGGTCGGACAAGCGTTCGACCGGCGAGCGCGTGACGTCGGCGCGGTGGCCAGCGAAGATTTCCAGGATTCTGGCGGCGATTGGTTCGCTGACGTAAACGCGGCCGCCGAGGACCTGGCGGATGGCGCGCATCACTCTCCTGCCGCCCTCCCGCTTCATGATATAGCCACGGCCGCCAGCGCGCAGCACTCGCTCGGCATACAGGGATTCGTCATGCATCGAAACCACCAGCACGGGCAAGCGCGGATGCCGCGTGCGAATGCTCCGGATCAGCTCCAGGCCGCTGCGATCGGGCAACGAAATGCCCAGCAGGACCAGGTCCGGCTTGTCCAGCTTGATGCGCCTGAGTGCCCGGGCGGCGGTGTCAGCCTCACCACCGGTGGCCAGGTCGGGCGCCTGATTGATCAACCGGGCCAAGCCCCGCCGCATCATCGGGTGTTCGTCCACGATGAGGATGCGCTGCTTTGCCTTTGCGGCGTTATCCATGTTTGGGTCGTCCGCTGCCGGGAATAGGTTGGGCCTGAGTGGCTGGTCTTTTGTCACAGCCAGGTCCTGGGCTCCAGGACAGGACATGGTTAAGCGGGTCATGGATTCCCCTCTCTATCGGGATATTGTCCTTTTCTTGCCGCCAAGAATCCTTTGCCAACGGGCAGGGCCATGGGGTTTGGCGCTCCGTTGGACGGGTTGAACGCCGCGCGGTACTGGAGGAACTGGTTCCAGGGCGCGTTCATCGTTCACCATGCCGGCGGATGTTAGCGGGGCATCGCGGCGGTGTCAATGCTGAATATGCGGCAAAGTCGGGCTCATCCGGGGAGGCGGTGCGTGCAATGCTGTACCGTGCCCGATTGATCAACCAGGCCGGCACCTTGCCGTCCCCTTCCTCCTCTCGGCCCTGCCTCACGCCGGCACCCCCAGCCACCAATCACCTCGCCTCCAGCGCGTTAACAGCGTTCGTACAGCGTATTCTTCGCTATGGTCTCGCTATGGTTTGCGGGCTTTCATGTACCTCCCTCCCCATTCCCACGGCGCATCCCGCAGGCCGCACCCCACCGCCCTCCATATTATAGAGACGCTGCCGCGCCCGAAACGGTTACGGCGCTTTTCCAGCGCGAATTCCCCCGTCGGCCTGCTGGGGGCCGCGGTCAGGCGGCGTTCTGTCTGGTTCCGAGCAACTGGGCGCGGTATTCGGTGGGGGACTGGCCGAGGACTTTCTTGAAGACGCGGTTGAAGTGGGTCAGCGATTGGAAGCCGACTTCGAAGGCGATTTCGCTGACGCGCAGGTTGGGATTCAGCAGCAGGTTCTTGGACTTCTCGATGCGGACGCGGGAGAGGTAGTCGGTGAAGTTAATGCCGGTCGCCTTCTTGAACATTTTGCAGAAGTAGAAGGTGCTGGTGTTGACGGCTTTGGCGACGTGCCCGAGGCGCAGGTTCTCGGTCTGATGCTCCTGGATATACTCTTTGGCACGGGTAATGACCGGGGGTTCGGGATTGTCCTGCTGGAGCAGGACCTGGTTGCTGAGCAGGGAGAGGTGCTGGGCGAAAATGGACAGGAGCTTGACCACGGCTTCGTGTTTCCGGTTCGGCACCACCCGGGTATTGAAGTAGGCTTGCTCCAATTTGACCGGGTCCACGTTCACGCCCCACTCCGCGACGAGGCGCAGGGTGCGCTCGAACTGCGCCCGCGTCGGCGCTTTGCGGAAGACCTGACCGGTTTGCAGGAAGCCGATCACCCGGTCCCCCAAACGCACGGGCACGGCGGTGTCGCAGAGACCGGCCGGGCAACTAATCGTATGAGCTTCCTCGGCCGCGCCCGCCGAAAGCTTCTCCTGGATCTGGAGACAGGAGCCGCAGGCGCGGCTGGTTTCGAGCACGAGCGCACAGAAGGGACTTTCATTGGGATGACCGTGGTGCGGAAGCTGCCACGATTCGACCGCCCGCAGCGCCACCGGCAGTCCGGTGGCCTCGGTGAAAGCACGCTCGTAGTCCTGGAAAACTCTGGAGCTGGCGAGGGCCTCGATGAGGGCCCGGTCGGCGTTTGCACCGGTGCTGCCGCGCGGCTTGAGATCAGCCCGCTTTGCTCGACGCGCCGCGCCGCTGTCCCGCCCGGCCAGAGGCGAGGGGCCGTCGCGGCGTCCCGCACGCTCGGACGTGGGGGCTTCGCCGATTTCCGCGGCGTGCCGAACAAATGTTGTTTGCATGGGGCCAATTTACGAGAAACCAAGCTGACTCTCAATCAGAAGTTGACCCCATTGCGTCTTTGGTCAATGGCTGGCCTGGCCGAGCGGAGCGAGTTCGACCCAGCCGGGTCGTCGTTGGCCGGCCCTGAAGGCGGCCGACCGTCGCCGTGGTGCCGCTGGCGAAACCGTGTTTCCCATTCGCAAAATGCTTCCGGTTACTAATGCTAATCTTGTCCAGCGCGCGGCAGAAAACGGTTTGCTCGGGGTGTCGCGCCGAGGTCGGGTCCAGTACGGACCCGCAATGTTAATAACAATCTGTAATAGTACGGAGCCCATTCACTGCTAGTTCTCATTGACTTAATTGAGCCAAGTGGATAGCCTGTCGCCGACAATTAGGCTGCCAGGCGGAGCCAAGGCCTACTAAGTAAGCGGTATTTGTTGGACCATGAAAAGATGTAACGTGGGTTCGTGGGCGATCGCGATGGGGTTCCTCCTCGTTGGCGGCTCCGCCTTTGCGCAGTTCTCGGGCTACTTCAGCGGCTACTACGCGCCTGCCAATTGGACGAGCTCCGTTTACAATAACCCGGCCTATCAGGGTACGGCCTATGTGGACACGGGGACCACTCCCAACTGCCTGACCATCGTTGGCGCAGTTAATTCACAACAGCAGTCCAGCGGCCCGCAACTCCCGGTTTCGATTATTGATTACACGATCATTCTGTCCGGCACCGGCCTGCAACCCGTTGCCTTCAACTACGCTTTCTTCGGTTTGTCCACCGGTGGATATGACAGCGCCGCCCTGCTCTACGACAGCGGGAGCGGGTTGCAGGTGGTAGCCAATCTTTCGACCTTGCTGGACGGGACCCAGCAATCGTATTTCAACAACACCAGTTTCCAGGGAGGCCATAAGTTCGGGTTCCGAGTCATTTCGAACAACGACAGCATCCCGGACACCTTGCGAATCTGCTACGTGCCGGAACCTTCCGCGCTCACCTTCCTCTGCCTTGGTACCGGTGCACTCTGGTGGAGGCTGCGCCGCTGGCAGTCATAACCTCAGCCGTTTAACGGCCTTCTCTGTAAGTATCTTGCCAGGAATGGATTCCTGGGCCCCGGGTTTAAGTGTGGCCAGTGCGCCCGCGCAATTGGCGTAGCGAATCGCGGCCAGGATATCCGCGCCGCCGGCTCGACGGGCAGCAAAGGTTCCCGCGAACGCGTCCCCGGCCCCGACCGTATCCACCGGTTTGACCGAGAGGGTTGGAACTGTTAGATAGCCCGCAGCGCTGAGGCAGAGGGTGGGGTTCGCGCCCTGTGTGATGATCAGACGCCCGATGCGCCGCCGGACGAGGGCGCGTTGCCATTGGGCCAAACCGACCGGAATAGTTCGGAGCCGCAGTCCAAAGATGGACTCGGCCTCACCGGCGTTCGTGACGAGGGTGTCCAGTTCAAGCTTGCCCCACGGGAAACCGTCTCGCAATGGAGAGGGGTTCAGCACGACATGCACTCCGGCCTGGTTGGCAAGGCGCACCGCCTCGATGACCGTGGGCATGGGCACTTCGAACTGGAGCAGCAGAATGCCCGCCGAGGCAATCCGTTGCCGCTGTGCGCGGAGCGCCACGGGCTTCAGTTCCCCGTTGGCGGCAGCCGCGACGATAATGCTGTTCTCGGCCGCCCGGTCCACGGCAATCAACGCCGTGCCGGTCAGGGCCCGGCGCGTAGCGGTGACACCGGTTGCGTCAATGCCTTCGGCGCGCAGGCGCTGGCGATAGGCCCGCCCCGCATCATCCGCGCCGACGCAGCCGATCATGCTCACCCTGGCGCCCTGCCGCGCCGCCGCGACGGCCTGGTTCGCGCCTTTGCCGCCGAAGCGCTGGACCAAGCCCGTGGCGGGCACCGTCTCGCCCGCCGCCGGCAGATGTTCTACCGCGGCGATGTAGTCAATATTCAGAGAACCAACGACAGCAACTTTCATGTTGAACGGGATCGGTTGGGCTTGAACCAACGTTTGAGGAGCAGGAACGGGCTGCCGGCCATGCGATGACGCCAGGCATCGAGGACAACCGCGACGACGATCACGAGGCCCGTGATCACCCGCTTGGCCGGCTCGGACGCGCCCACCTGCGCGAGGCCGGCTTCGAGCGTGGCGATGATCAGCACGCCGAAGAAGCTCTTGACGACCGAGCCGCGCCCACCCATGAGACTCGTCCCGCCGATGACCACCGCCGCAATCGCCGAGAGCTCGAGGCCGACACCGGCGTTTGGGTCGGACGAACCGAGCCGCGAGGTGTAGAAGACCGCGCCGAGGCCGGTGAGCAGGCCGACCAGGGCGAACACGGCAATCTTCGCCGGGCGCGGGTTGATGCCGGCGAGCCGCACGGCCTGCTCATTGGTGCCGATGGCCACCAGGTAGCGGCCGAAGACCGTGCGCGAGAGGACGACCTGGCCGGCGACGATCACCGCGGCGGCAATGAGAAACGCGAGGGAGATGCCCAGCGCGCCGAAGGGCCGGGCCAGCCCTTCGACGCTGGCGCCGATGTATTTGGTCTGGGAGTGGGTGGTGAGGTAGGAAAGGCCGCGGGCGATTTCGAGCATGCCCAGCGTAACGATGAACGACGGGATGCCCAGCCGCACGCTTACCAGGCCATTCAACGTGCCGGCGGCCAGCCCGATGCCCAGACACAGCACGGCGGCCTGCCACAGGGGCCACTCCCAGTTCACCATGGCGACGCCCAGCAGGGCGCCGCACAGCCCGAGCACCGAGCCAACCGACAGATCAATCCCGCCGATGATGAGCACCAGCGTCATGCCCGCCGCCACCACGGCAAGCGTCGGGATGCGGTTGGCCACCGTGCTGAGGGTGCGGATGGTGAGGAAATTCTGGCTCAGCGCGCCGAACAGGAGCAGCAGGCCGATCCAGATGGCGAGCAGGGTGGCATACTCGCCGAGTCCTTTGGGCTTGCGGATCACGCCGCGTAATGCTTCGCCACCTTGCGCACGGCTTTGGCGACCTGCCGGATGTAATCCTCGTCCATGGCTTCGTTGACGCCGAACCGCAGGCAGGTCTTGAGGATCGCCTCCGTCTCCGGGCATTTGACCTTGGTGTAATCCATCTGCGTCAGGCCGCATTCCTTGACCGGCCAATGCCCGGCAAAGAAGGAGTGGTTCTGGAACATCGGCATCCCATAGACCGGCACCGCGATGTAGCCCGCGCTGAAGGTGGCGCCCTCCGCGGCCAGCGCCTTGACAAATTGGGCGCGGTCACAGCGCATCTTTTCCGGGACGAAGCGCGCCAGGTAGAACCAATAGACGCACCGGTCATCCTTGCGCACCTGGTGCGTGGTAATGCCAGGGATGCCGGCCAATTCCTGCGTCAGCAGGTTACCCAGCTTCGAGCGCTGCGCGGCAATGCCTTCCAGCCGCGTCAGTTGCGCCGCCACAAACGCCGCCTGCAGCTCGCTTATGCGGTAGTTGGCGCCCAGGGCCGTGCTCGAGTCCTTGGGATTGAGACGGTTGGTCCCCTTGTCGCCGAACTTGATCAGCAAGGGGCCGAACTTCTCGTTGCCCGTCGTCACCACCCCGCCGTCGCCGCAAGCAATATGCTTGGTGTCCTGCAAGGAAAAGCAACCGATCTGGCCCACGCTGCTGATCGGTTTGCCCCGGTAAAGTGCGCCCCATGCCTGCGCGCAGTCTTCGATGAGGATCAGCTTGTGCTTGTCAGCAATCTCCCTCAACTCGGCCAGCCGGCAGGGGTTGCCGGCCAGATGGACGGCGATGATGGCTTTGGTCTTGGGGGTGATCTTGCGTTCCACATCGGCCGGGTCGAGGCAGCCAGTGTCCGGTTCCAGGTCGGCGAACACCGGCACAGCTTGCTGGAACAGCACGCCAATGACCGTGCCGATGTCTGTGATGCCCGAGGTGATGACTTCGTCGCCGGGCGCAATGCCGGCGGCGGCGACGGCGATGTGGAGGGCGGCGCTGCCCGAGGAGCAGGGCTGCACGTATTTGTGCCCATACACGGCCCGAAAACGCTCCATGAGCAGTTTCGTCTGCTGGTTGTTCCAGTAGTAAAGCGAGTCCTGTTTGACGGCGGCGCCGAGCTGCTCCAGCTCGGGCTCGCCCCAGCGCCTGGGTTTGGGGATGGGGCGGCTGACAGCCTTCGTGCCGCCATCAAGGGCGAGCTTGTCGGCCTCGTTTTCAGAGGTTTGCGCCACTCCAAGCTGGCTGGCGGCCAGCAGCACAGAAGTGGAGGCGATGAATTCACGGCGGGAAACGGGGTTGTTGGGTCGCATATCGGGCGGAAGTCTCGACCACTGAGCAGGCAAATCCAAGGCGAAAATGCGGAAGGATGCGCGAGATTCGGCACAGGCGCTTGGGCCGCGACGAAGACGAGATTGAGCCTGTTGGGGCGGGAACAAAATGAGACCGCTTGGGGGAACAAAATGAGACTGGGTTGCCGTCCTTCACAGGAGGGCAGGAACCCTTCGCCTGCAGGGCCAGGCTTTGAGGAGGCCGGAGCGCAGCGGAGGCCGACGAAAAGCCTGGCCCTGCAGGCGGCTCCCATGCTCAATCGTCGCTTGCAAAACATCAATTAGCCCACCGTCTTACCTCACAGTTCCTCCACCAAACTCTCGACGCGTTCAACCGCGGCGAGCTCGACCCTGACACCGCCGCCCAACTCCTGAGCGTCAGTCGAGCTCACCTCTTTCGCCTGCGAGCCGCCTGGCTTCAACAACCGACCGCCTTCACCCTCCACCTCTCTGGCGGCGACCATCGCCCCGACTGGCCCGCCGAGGTCCAGCAGTTCCTGCAAGCCTTCCTGCCGCTCCAACGACCGCCCAACTATCAACTCGTCGCCGACGAGCTAGCCACCCGTTTCGCCTTCCAACGCGACCGTAAATCCGTCGCCGCTTACGCCCGCCATCACTTCCCGATCCTGGTCAGTGCCCCCGCGCCCACCCCCAAGCCCGCCGCCGCTGGGAACGGGCCCGTGTGGGCGAACTGTGGCAGCATGACTCCTCCATCCACCAGTGGTGGCCCGCCGCCGATAAACAAACCCTCCTGCTAACGGTGGATGACCACTCGCGCGAACTCCTGGCCGCCATCTTTGTCCCCACCGACACCACTTGGCACCACTTCCAGCACCTCCGCCGCGCTTTTACCCTCCACGGCATCCCCGTAGCTTTTTACACCGATGGCTTGGCCTTGTTCGGCCATGAGTCCACCGCCGATGGCCGGGATCCCCGCTCCGAGTTCCAACGCGCCCTCACCGCCCTGGGCGTCTCCCATCTGGTCGCCCCCAGCCCGCAGGCCAAAGGCAAAATCGAACGCCGCTTTGGCACCTTCCAAAAACGCATCGTTACCCTTTTGGCCTACGAGAAAATCACCGCTTACGCCCCAGCACAGGAACTGCTGGCCCGCGAACTGGCCCGCCAAAATCGCACCGTCTGCCGCACCACGGGTCTATCCCCAGACGACGCCTGTGCCAAGGCCCAGGCAGAAGAGCGCACCGTTCTGCGTCCTTGTCCTGACCCCAGCCTGTTGGATCTCCAGCTAGCCCTCCACCTCGGCCGACGCATCAACGCTGACCACCAGATCGACTTCCTCGGTCGCTGTTGGCCCATTAGTGCCACCGCTCGGCATACCGTTACCCTCATTCACCATCCCCAGAGCCAGTTCTGGGTCGTGTCCCAGCCACCCAGACCCCCGCTCAACCGCTGGCCCGATATCCTGGCAAAATTCTCACTCTGAGCCAGTCTCATTTTGTTCCCACAACAAGTCTCATTTTGAACTCCCGCCGACAAAGACGAGATTGAGCCTTGCCAGGTCGCCGTGAGAAGCGGTAAACTGCGCTCAGTTCTGGCCACAGTCCGGCTGCATTTTGCCACGGCACTGGGGCGAAGTGGCCTGCCAGCCCTGGCAACGCAAATCCGGATTGGGGAGGAACCGTAACCACTAAGAAAGGCACTGAAACATGAAGACGACTACGACACTTCTCCTCACCATCGGCTACGGGTTGGTCGCGCTGACCACGGCTCTGGCCCAAGTCCCGACCACCATGGCGATCCAGCGCGCAGCCCAGATCACCTGGCAGGCGGAATCCAACCTCGTGTATCAGGTCCAATGCAGCCCGGAGATGTCACCGGGGGTCTGGACGAACATCAGAGAACCGTTTCTCGGAAACCGCGTGACCAACTATCTGGCCCTTACCGGCGACTCGGCGGCGTTCTACCGCGTCTTGACTCTGCCGCAACCGCTGATCGTGGACCCGCCGGACAATCTTACCGGCGACTCGTACATTGACCCGAACGGTGACCCGAACGGCGATCCGACCCGCGGCTTCATGGACATCCTGTGCTTCACCGCACTGCCTGAAGGGACCAATTATGCCTTCACCCTGCAGGTGGCTGCTCCTTTTCCCAGCCTGTCGGTGATGACCAACAAGCGCGTTGACTATATCTTTTTCATTGATGCCGACCGGAACCGGAGCACCGGCCAAAGTTCGGATGGCAACGACTACAACGTCCACCTGTTTCTGCAGAATGACGGTTGGGGTGCCTGGTGGGGCAAGGTGACTCCCCAATCCGAGAACGACGGCATTGACATTGACTACAGCAAGTTCGAGTTCCGGATCGCTGGAGACCGGGCGGCGCTGGTCTTCCCGCAGTATTTCCTGCCCACGAATTCCTTCGAGATGTGGATGGTCAGCCATAACGGGGTCGTCACGAACTGGATTCCATTCACGCAGCACCCCCAGACAGCGAGGGGGGTATTCCAGTATTGAATCTCCACGCCGGGATGCCCGGCAGGCAGATTGGGGGCAGAAGGGGAGCGGCCGAAGCTCCGCCATTTTGTCGCAAGCTTCGACTGAGAGACGAATCCAAAGTCGTAGGCGTCGTCGCGGTCGAAAGCCCACTTCTCCCGAAGCGCCGCCAAGAATGTCTGCGCCCCGGAAAAACGTCACATGCGCCTTGCGGAAGGAGAACAAGGAGGCAAGACGGCTTGACGCCGGTTGGGCAGACTGGAAACCGGATTGACAATCAGCCCGGCCCCGGCTGCAATGGCCGCCCTGTGCGCAACTGCCGACCATGACCCGCAGCATCACGACCCCTCTGAATCCATGAACCGACGCGCATTCCTGCAAACGTGCGGCGCGGGGCTGGGCGTGGTTTCATTGGCGGGAGCGCTCCCGCTGCGAGGCGCCAGCAGAACAAAGCTCCTCCTTGCCGGTGCGAGCAAACGGCGCGTGACGCCGCCCTTGGCGGTGCCCTACCTCACCTCCGCCGCCAGCGGCACCAATGCTCCGTTCCAGGGCCTGCATGACGACCTGTTCGCCCGCGCGCTGGTGCTGGACGACGGCAACCAGAAGCTTGCCCTTCTCTCGGTGGATGCCATTGGCTACGACAACTCGATCCTTGGTCCGCGCCGGGACTTCACGCGGGAGCTGCGTCGGGGAATCGCCGCACAGACGGGCTTGGAGCCCGGCGCGATCATGCTCGCCGCGACCCACGCGCACTCCGTGCCCGAAACCATCGGCCTTACGCCATTCCGTGAGGTGGTGGGCGTGGCCGCGTGGCTCGAGAACCATTTGCAGGAGCTGGTCGAGACCGTCGTCCAGGCCTGGAAGAGTCGCGCGCCCGCCCGCGCGTTTGCCGGCGCCAGGCAAGTCAAAGGCATCGCCCGCTACCGCCGCATCGTCCTCAAGAACGGCAAGCTCAGTGTTCACGGCGCCCTCCCCCCGCCGGAGCAGGTGGGTGTCCCCTGGCAGTTAGACGAAGCGCTGAACCTGCTCTGGTTCGAGCGCGAGGACGGCGCGCCCTGTGCCGCGCTCATGAACTATACTGCCCACCCGGTTGTGGCTATGCTACTGCCGCAGGTCTGTGCCGATTATCCCGGCGCCGCCGCGGCCATCGTTGAGCAGGAACGGCCCGGCGCCGTCTGCCTCTTTACCAACGGCGCCGCCGGCAATATCAACTCAGTCAAGGTTTCGACCAACTTCGACGACGTCGCCGCGCTGGGTCGCAAACTCGGCTCAGCAGCGCTGGACGAAATCGCCACACTCCGCGCCGGGCAGCCGCTGTCGGACACGTGCCTCGAGGTCCGCTCCGAGCGAATTGAACTGGCGCCCCGTCCTTGCCCGCCCCCGGCGCAGGTGCTCAAAACCGCTGCGCCAAACGCCATCGGCAAGGACGGCACCCTGACCCGGCTCGCGCTGAAACTGGCCCAAGGCAAGGTGCGCGGCGAGATCCAGGCCATGCGAATCGGGCCGGTCCGTTGGATTGCCTTGCCCGGCGAGGCCTTTGTTGAGATGGGCCTGGCTCTGAAACAGGCCGGCGCCACCTTTGTGGTCGGGTATGCTAACGGCTACCTCGGTTACTTTCCGATCCGCCACGCTTACGACGAAGGCGGCTACGAAGTCATCGAAGGCGCCTGGAGCCGTGTCGCGCCCGGTAGTGCCGAGCGCCTCCAAACCCTCGGCGCAAGACTCTTGAGGCGTCTGGGCGAGCATCCGCGCGAGCCCAAACAACTCGAGAAATCTGCGGAAGAGTCAGGGCTCGCGGGGACGCCCGCCCTCCCGGGTTCCGCGCTGAACACATGAACCCGGCGCGCTTCGAGGAGATTGCCGGGCGGTACGCCGGGTTGCGCATTGCGGTCGTGGGGGACTTTTGCCTCGATCGCTACCTGGAAATTGACCCAGCAAAGCAGGAGACTTCGATCGAGACGGGTCTGCCGGTGCACAACGTGGTGAACGTGCGCGCGCAGCCGGGCGGTGCGGGGACGATTGTGAACAACCTGGCGGCGCTGGGGGTGGGAAGCGATCTTCCCGGTGGGATTTGTGGGCGAGGATGGGGAAGGGTACGAGTTATCCAAGGCGCTGGAGTCGCTGCCCGGAGTGCGGTTGAGTCATTGGGTGCGCACGCGGCATCGGCGGACGTTCACGTATTGCAAGCCGCTGGTTATCGAGCCGGACAAGGCGCCCGTCGAACTCAACCGGCTGGATTTGAAGAACTGGACGCCGACCTCGGCGTGGCTGCAAGGGCTCTTGGTCGGCCAACTGCGCGAAGCGGCGGAATCGGTGGATGCGATCATCGTGCTGGACCAGGTGGACATGCCGGAGACCGGGCGTGGTGACGCGGAAGGTGCTGGCGGCGCTTGGGAACCTGGTGGAGGCGAAGCCGGAGCTGCTGGTGGTGGCCGACAGCCGGCGCGGGCTGCGGGGTTTCCCGCCGGTGGTGTTCAAGATGAATGCGGCGGAGTTGTCGGCGCTGACGGGAGCGCCGGGGCGAATTGAGCGCGGAACAGATCGAGGCGGCGGCCGCGGCGCTGGCGAGCAAGAATGGCCGGAGTGTATTCGTGACGCTCGCGGCGCGCGGCATCCTCGGGGCAACGGCGGAGGGGCAGGTGGAGTATGTTCCGGCGCTGCCAGTGCGGGGAGAGATTGACGTGGTCGGGGCCGGGGATGCGGTGTCGGCCAACCTGACGGTGGCGCTGGCGGCTGGGGCCATGCTGGGAGAGGCTTTGGAGCTGGCTAATGCGGCGGCTTCAGTGGTGATTCATAAGCTCGGCACGACGGGGACGGCGAGTGTGGCGGAGATTCGGGAGCGGGTCGTGCCGGGTTGAGCCGGCGCAAGATTGACTCTGCAGTAACCGCAGAGAACGCAGAGAACACAACACAAACTGGTGGTGCGCTTTCCCATTGCCAGCGGGGCGGCGGGGGTAGATAGTCATTTCGTGGCTGAGAGAAAGTCATATATGCCGGCTCGGATGAAGCACGGGGCTCGGAACGGGGGAAGGGCGGCGTTTACCTTGATCGAGTTGCTGGTGGTGATTGCCATTATTGCCATCCTGGCGGCACTGCTGCTGCCGGCGCTGGCGAGCGCGAAGGAGAAAGCCAAGCGCGTGGCCTGCAAGAGTAATATGCGGCAGTGCGTTTTTGCGATTCAAATGTATGGAATGGACTTCAACGACAAGGTCCCGTCTGCACGCGAGAACGCAGGCAACTGGCATGCGATACGCATCTCAAGCAACAGTTGGACAAACCTGGTGCGGTATTCCGGCAATGAAGCCATTCTGGATTGTCCGAGCTTTCGCTGGAATACCAATGTTCTACGCCGCTTCAGCGCGGCGTGGGGCTACCTGATCGGCTACCAGTACCTGGGCGACGCAGTGGTGGGTGGCCAGCAGTACCCGTGGTACTCGCCACTGAAGACCACCGACTCGAAGACCAACGTGATTCTGGCAGACGCCAACCACTGGGGTTATGATGGCCTCATCGCGGTGCCGCATGCCGCGAATGGGCCGGTTGTTCAAAACGGCAGCTCCTATTTCTGGACCACCCCGGGCAAGAAGCCAATTGACCTGGGCGCCGTGGGCGGAAATGTCGGGGCGCTCGACGGATCGGTGGTTTGGAAGAGGATCAAGCGGATGGCGCCACAAAACCAGGCTTCTTCTTACGTGGCATATTGGGGCAATTGGTAAGCCGGTCGCGGGATAGGAGTGAGACAACCGGCGAGCGGCAGAATCTACTTCCCCCGATAGACGCACCTGGCGGTGCAGGTTTCGGCCACCACCACTTCCGTCAGCAGGGGCAGTCGTGGCTTTAGCTTCTTCCAGATCCAGGCGGCGATGTTCTCGCTGGTGGGATTGTCGAGGCCGGGGACTTCGTTCAGGTAGAAGTGGTCGAGCTTTGCCCAGGCCGGTTTGAAGGCCCGGGCGATGTCAGCGTAATCCATGACCCAGCCGAGCCGGGGGTCGCATTCGCCGGCGACGACGATGTCCACCTTGAAGCTGTGGCCGTGCAGGCGCCGGCATTTGTGCGACCTGGGCAAGTGCGGCAACAGGTGTGCCGCCTCAAATTGAAAGGTCTTGCGTAGTTCCATCATAGGCAGAAACGGGGTAATGGAGTGGTGGAGTAATGGCGTGATGGGCTGGGTTCTTCAGGGGCCGGGCTTGGTTCACGTTTCCCAATCCGTCCAGGCAACGAGATCGCCGAGCGCGGGCCGGCCGTCGTGGCGCCAGGCCAGCGGGGGCTCTTGCATCTGGCCTAGGCGGCAGACGCGGGCGACACCCCAGCGCGCGAGTTCGGTCGCCAGCGCTTGGGTATGGTCTTCCGGCGCAGCGAGCCCGACGGTGGATACCTGGCCGCGGACGCGGTCGGCGTTCTGCAAGGCCTCGGTCAAGTCCCTGACGCCCTTGATGTAGATGAACCGGTTGAGACAGGAGAGCTGGAAGCGCGGGTCGGCTTCATAGACGACCGTCCAGGCGGTCGAGCCGCGGCTGCACCAATGGCGGGTGTCGGGTGAATGGGCAGCGCGGACCTCGTAAAATGCGCGACGCGAGGCGATGGCGGCGGCGGCCTCGACCGGCAGCTCGCCGCGGGGTTCGGTTTCCTCACGCCGCTCCAACTCCTCGGCGAGGAGTCCGGCAAAATGGTCGGGCGGCACGCCGCCGCCGTGCTCGACGTAAATGACGTGGGGCGAGAGACAACCTTGTTGGTTCCAGGCGGCCACATCAGCAGCGGCCTGGGCGGCGACCTTCCTGGCGTTCAGGCCGGTCAAAACCGGGGCGGTGACATAGGCGAAGCTGACACGGTGGCCGTAGCCGAGAAAGCGGGTTTTGGCCGACAGCCGCTGGCGGATCGCCGCCAGGGTTTCATCCTTGCCGGTGGCGGTGACGCAGTCCGCCTCGTCGAAGAGGGCCTGTTCCAGGTCGGCGTTGCCGCCGCGCCACTCGGCGACTTCGAGGCAGGCGCCGAGTTTGGGTTCGACCTCGTAAAGGGAATGGGCAAAGAGGCGCGGCAGAAGGGAGGTGCCGCTGGCGCATTTGACGAACTGCGCCGAGCGCGCCAGCAGGCCCAGGACCATTGCGGAGAGGGTGGGGTTGGGCAGGTTGCCGGCGGCGATATGCACCAGCAGTTCGGGGGCGGTGGCGATCGCGGCGCGGTTTGATTTTCGTTCCGCGTCGCCGGACATCATCTCGTCGAGCCGGTGCGCGTGGCCTAAGTCCTGTTCGAGCAAGGCGTGGAACTGATCGTGGGTCAAATGTTTGAAGAAGGACTCCAGGCCGCGGGCCAGCGTGGCGCGGGAGAAGCCGGTGGCCGCCAAGCCGCGTTCGAGGGCGAGCTTGCGGAACGGGTAATCGGGCGCGAGCCAGCTTTGCGCCAAGCTGCTCAGAGCGGTGACGAGGCTGTGGGTGGAGCGATGGGCCAGGTAGCGCTCGCGGTTGCGCTTGAGGGTCTGGCAGGCCTCACCAATCATCGCCGCGCTCAGCGTCGCTTCGGGCGGCAGGTCAGCCAGGAAGTAGTTCGGCAGGTTCATGTTAACAGCAGCATCAGGTCAGGCCGCCATCAGTGAGCACCCGCGCGGCTCGGCTGAAACCACCCGCCCGGCCAGGACAAAACCATCGCCGCGACGAATGCCCAAATCTTCAGTTTGAACTGCCATCACCGAATAGACGTTCGCCAAATCGAACACGCGAATCAAACCGGTTTCGCCCTCCTGGACTTCGCAGCCGGTTTCCGGCGAGATGATCTGCACCCGCGCCCAGGGCGGGAAGCAGAAGGGGAGTGAGGCGTGAGACGTGAAACGTGAAACGTGAGATGCGGTGCGTGTGGCGTGTGGCGTGTCGCGTGAGGCAGCCACGACCCCATCGTAAGCCTGGGAGCTGAGCTCACTCATGCCGTATTCGCAGAGGATTCGGACGGAGGAGATGCCGAGGTACTGGGAGATGAGCGCGTGGAGCGTTGCCTTTGGCAGACTGTGCGAGCGGCCTTTGTAACCGCCGGTTTCGAGGGCGGCCGAACCGGGCGGAAGCTCAAAACGCAAGCGCTGGTCTGCCAGGTGATCCAGCAGATGGACGAAGGAGAAGGCCGTGCCGAGGATGAGGAGCGGCTGTCCAGGGGCACTCGCCTGTTGAAGAAGTGCGACCGCAGCCTCGAGTTGAAGCGTCCAGGTGCCGTCCGCAGCTACGCTACCGACGAAGGGCGAGCCGCCACCGGAAGTCTGTTGCCGTCGGATGGTTTCGAACATGTGGACCAGCGAGGAGTGCGGCGCCTGCGAGGGCGGAGGGGTGAGGATTGCCAATCGCCAATTGCCAATCGCCGACCGGCAGTTGGCATTGAACCCTGCGATGAGGGAGTCCTCATAAAGGGCCAGCGACGCGGCGTTGTGGTAGTGTCTGCTTGGCAGCTGTGCTGTCGTGCCGCTGGAATGGAAGACGGTCGTCCGCTCGGCGATCGGCAGGCAGGAGAGAGCAAGCTCCTTGAAGGCCGAGGTCGGCGCGGCCGGGATTTGCGTCCAATGCGTCACTGTGGCCGGCCGGGCGCCGCGGGCTTCGCAGAAGCGGTGGTAAGACTCGTTGTGGTTGAATTGGAGTGCGAAGAGTTCCAAGGCCAGTGCGTCAAAGCGCGCTGCGCAGGCTTTGGGGTTGGGGTCGAGCTCAGGCGGGCGGCTGGATGTTGATGCACGGATCACCTCGCGCAGGCGCGCGGCGAAGCTCGCTAACTCACTGATGGAACTCATGCGGTTTTGGTTTAGCCAGGCTGGTTTTCCGCCACAGCCTGCAAGGAATATGTAGCCGCGAAGAGGGTTGACCGCAAGCGGGGATTCCATCTGTGTTTACTGCTTTACCCCGCGCAGGACGGCTGGCACAAACAGCGGGGCAACATTATGCGAACTTCCTTTCGCTCGCTGAGCTGCGCGGCCTTGCTGGCCGTGACGGCCTGTGCTCCGACACGGCCGGCACTCGACCACTCTGCTGTTCCGCAGCCGGCGGCTGCCGTGTCTGCCATGCCATCCCCACTCCCGGACCAAGCGGGCACTTCACACCCCGAACTGCCCGGCCAGAGGCCAGACGGCTCGGTGCTGTTGCCCAATCACTGGTCGCTGCGGCCGGTGGGGAACCAGGTTGAGTTGGGCGATTTCCCGATCAACGTCGCCGTGCATCCGACTGGGCGATTCGCGGCGGTCTTGCACAGCGGTTACAGCGCGCACGAAATCCTGGTGGTGGACATTGCGTCGGCCAAAGTCATCTCGCGCACCGGCGTGCCCCAGGCGTTCTACGGCCTGGAATTCTCAAAGGACGGCCGGCAGCTCTTCTGCAGCGGCGCGGGGGACGAGGTGGTCCATGTGTTTGACTTCCAGCAGGCAAATCTAACGAATCACCATCGGATTAAGCTGCGCGACCATAACCTGCGCGCCGTCCCGGCTGGCCTGGCTCTGGACGCATCCGCGAGGCGGCTATTCGTCGCCAATGTCTGGGCAGATCGGGTTACCCGCGTCGAGCTTTCGCCCGAGGCAACGGTTTCCGACATCCTGCTGACCACCAATGCCGCGCCGCTCTCCATCGCGCCGGTCGCAGGCTCGACTGATTTCGAGACCGAAGCGGCCACCAAGCGCGAGGAGGCCTCGCTCTATCGGGCCGGGCGGAACGACAGCTTTCCCTACGCGTGCCGGCTGGATGAAAGACGGCAGCGGCTTTACGTCAGCCTGTGGGCGCAGGCGGCGGTAGCGGTAATTGATGTGAAAACCGGGCAAGTCGTCGCACGCTGGCCGGCGCAGGAGCATCCGTGCGAGATGGTGCTCACGCGCTCCGGCAAGCGCCTGTTCGTCGCCAACGCGAGCCGCAATACCGTCACCGTGCTGGACACGGATTCCGGCCATGCCCTGGAAACCATTTGGGCGGCGCTTTATCCGCAGGCTCCGCCCGGTTCGACCCCCAACAGCCTGGCGCTGTCGCCGGACGAGAAGACACTGTTTGTCGCGAACGCCGACAACAACGTCGTGGCGGTCTTTGACGTGGGGAGGCCGGGCAAGAGCCGGTCGCTCGGGTTCATTCCGGTGGGTTGGTATCCCACGTCGGTGCGGGTGACCCCGGACGGCAAGCATCTGCTGGTGGCCAACGGCAAGGGAATCATGCCCAAGGCCAATCCGTCTGGCCCGCAGCCCGGGCTCAACCTCTCGACCGACCCAACCGTGCAATACATTGCCGGGCTCTTTCAGGGCACGCTGAGCATCATTGACCTCCCGCCGCGGAAGGAATTCGAGCGACAACTCGCCGCGTTCACCGCACAGGCCTATCGCTGCAGCCCGCTCAACCCTGACGCCAGCGTGGCGGCTCCCCGGGCGGCGGGACAATCCCATCCCCCGCAAGCCCGGCGAGGCAAGCCCCATCAAGTACTGCCTCTACATCGTCAAGGAGAACCGCACCTACGACCAGGTGCTGGGCGACCTGCCGCAGGGCAACGGCGACCCGAAGCTGTGCCTGTTCCCGGAGCGCATCACGCCCAACCAGCACCGGCTCGCCCGCGAGTTCGTCCTGCTGGACAACTTCTACGTGGATGCCGAAGTCAGCGCGGACGGCCACGAATGGAGCATGGCGGCTTACGCCACGGATTTCGTCGAGAAGATGTGGCCGCTGAGCTACGGGCACAACCGCGCCAGGAAATTCCCTTACCCGGCGGAGGGCTATTTCCCGGTCGCCTCGCCCGCCGGCGGCTACCTCTGGGACCGCGCGCGGGAGGCCGGGGTGAGCTATCGGAGCTACGGCGAGTTCGTCGAGGTCGATATGCCCACCAATGCCCCCACCGCCGCGCGGCTGCCCGACCTTGCGCGGCCACATCGACGAGTGGTATCGCCCCTGGGATTTGCGCTATCCGGACGTCAAACGCGCCGCGCGCTTCATCGCCGAACTGAAGCGCTTCGAGGCCGAGGGGGAGATGCCGCGCCTGCAAATCGTCCGCCTGCCCAACGATCACACGCACGGCGCGACGCCCGGATGGCGCACCCCGACGGCCTATGTCGGCGACAACGACCTGGCGCTCGGCCAGATCGTCGAGGCGGTCAGCCACTCGAAGTTCTGGCCGCAGACCGCCATCTTCGTCGTGGAGGACGACGCGCAGAACGGCCCCGACCACGTGGATGCGCACCGCACGACGGCCTTCGTCATCAGCCCCTACACCCGGCGCGGCGCGGTGGATTCGACCATGTATTCCACGAGCAGCATGCTGCGGACGATGGAACTGATCCTGGGCCTCAAGCCGATGTCGCAGTTCGACGCCGCGGCTACGCCGATGTTCAACTCATTCCAGGCCACGCCCGATTTGCGTCCATACCAGGCGCTGCCGGCGAACGTGGATTTGGAGGAGCGGAATAGCGCGCACGCCTGGGGCGGTCAGATCAAGATGAACTTCGCCCGGGAAGACGCCGCGGATGATCTGCTGCTCAACGAAGTGGTCTGGCGCTCGGTGCGCGGCCCGGACAGTCCGATGCCGGCGCCCGTGCGCGCCGCCTTCGTGTTCGAGCACGGAGGAGAGAAGGACCGGGACTGAGGCGGACGATTCAACGGGCGTGGCCCGGCTTGAGCCTGGCCACGGCCTCTTTCATTTCGCTTAAATGTGTGTCAGTGCTCGGGGTGTCGGACATTTCCCAAGCCAGATTCTCTACCCCTCGCCAGCTTGGAGGCGACAGACCAAGATCCCTCCTCGGCCTGGACGGCAAGATTACTATGAAGGGTATTGAGTTTACAAAGGCATATCTTCATTTGATAATGATAAACATGAAGAGGCACGGTGCAGGTGTTGGAAAGCGTCAGGTCCATCTCGGGCATGAAAAGGCTTGCAGGTTCGATTCGCACGGGTTAGGCTACAAGGCATCGTCTGTTAAACAACTTTCGGCGCATGAACGCCTTCGTCACAGAATCATAAAGGACAGCATGAGACAGCGCACTCATAGACTCATCATCTGGGCGGCTTTGATTATCACGAGTCTTCTTCCTGCCCCCGTGCAGGCAGGCGAGAACCGAGGACATCATCAGTCCGGCATTATCGGGCGAGTGCGAGTCGAGCAGACGGTTCCGCCCCGTTATTGGCAGGTAAGGGTCAGCACTGACAGCTACGAGTCCGTCACAGTTCTTCAGACGAATGATGAGGGACAGTTCGTCGTAAACTTGAAGCCGGGGATTTATCGTTTGACGCCGTTCTTTCCTGTGATGTTCCTTGGAGAATGGACGGAGTTGGCCGGGCCTTCTGTTCGGGTGACAGTTGAGAAGAAAGCTTTCGCGGTGGTCGAACTGTCTCTTACGTGGTAACGAAACTGGCATCCCCGTTAAACAGCATGAAACAACGCACGCATAAACTCGTCATCTGGGCGGCTTTGATTATCGCGAGTCTTCTTCCTGCTACCGTGCAAGCAAACGGGAATCGAGGACATCACCAGTCCGGCATTGTCGGACGAGTCCAAGTGGAGCAGTCTGGTCTGCCCGTTCATTGGCAAGTCAGCGTCAGCACTGACTGCGACTCCATCATAATCCTCGAAGCAGAGGATGACCAACAGGTGACAGTTCTTCAGACAGAGGATGATGGGCGGTTTGTCGTCAACTTGAAGCCGGGCACTTATCGTTTGAGGCCCTTTGTTCCCCTCTGGTTCGTTGGGGTGAACGGAGACTGGTTGTATGCCGAGCTTGCAGGGCCTCCTGTGCTGGTGACAGTTGATAAAAAAGATTTCACAGTTGTCGAGTTGCCCCTTGGGTGGCCAGACACTTGGCGACCTCGTGATGATTATCAGGGCGTTGAGGTTGGCGACGGCACTTGGTTAATTCCGTTCTAATTAGCGTTCACAAGCTGACTCCAGCTTGAAACCGTCAACAGGCCCCCGCAGGCGTGAAACCTGCTTTTGTTGCTCTACGGCTGGTGAAGCTTCGCTATCGCTTGCGTCATTTCGGTTAAATGCGTCTCGGCATTCGGGGAGTCTGTGACGTGCGCGATTTTACCATCTTGACCAATCAGAAAGCTGACCCTTCGCGCCATGCTCTTTCCCTGCATCCGCACCCCGTAGGCGTCCGCAATTTTCCCGTCTGTGTCAGCAAGCAAAATGAAATTGAGGTTATACTTGGCAATAAACTTTTGATGGTTTTCGGGTGAGTCGAAACTGACGCCAACGACTTGAACACCTGTCTTGCTCAAATCAAAAATCTTGTCCCGAAACCCGCACGCTTCCTTGGTGCAGCCCGGTGTATCGTCTTTTGGATAAAAATAGAGCAAGACAGATTTGCCTGATTTTATTGGGGCTTCTGCATTTGTGCCAGTTGAGAATTGGGGAGGACCACCTTCTTGCCGAGGACGTCCGCCAGCTTCCAGGTCTTGCCGTCTTGATCCTTGCCCTGGATCAGAGGGGCTTTGTCACCGGTTTTGGGGGGCTGCGCCGCGGCGGCAATGGGGAGGGGAAGCCCGATCAGCATGGCGGCAGTGAGCAGCGGCAACGCTCCGAGTGAGGGTGTCTTCATAATAACCCTTGCATGTTTGGCGATGGGGACGCGTGATTTCACTGTGTTCCAAGTAGCCCGCGACGGGGCCGCTGTCAACTGACCCGAGCCCGAAGCCGGCGGGTCAGCGGCTGGCCTGCGGCTGCTGCGCTCCCGGGGGGGCGGGCGCCGCCGGTTTGGGGGAAGGCACGGCGGGACGGCGGCGCATCTTGTTCTGGAACCAGAGCCGCCAGACCATCAGCAAGGCTTCGCGGATGATGTGGCCGGCCATCTTGGAATGCCCCTGAACGCGCTCGGTGAAGATGATCGGCACCTCGACGATCTTCATGCCTTGGCGCCACAGCCGGTGGGTCATCTCGATCTGGAAGCTGTAGCCGTTGGAGTTGATTCCGTCCAGGTTGATCGCCTGGAGGGCGCGCCGGGTGAAACATTTATAGCCGCCGGTCGGGTCGGTGATCTGCATGCCGGTGATGACCTGCACGTATTTCGCGGCGGACTTGCTGAGCATCAGCCGGCTGAGGGGCCAGTTGATGATGCGGATGCCGTTTAGATACCGCGACCCCAGCACCAGGTCGGCATCCTTGGCCGCTTCGAGGAACATCGGGATGTCATCCGGGTTGTGCGAGAAGTCGCCGTCCAGCTCGAACATGTATTCGTAGCCGCGCTCGAGCGCCCACTTGAAGCCCGCGATGTAAGCCCGGCCCAACCCGCTCTTCTCGGTGCGGTGCAGGACGTGGATGGAGGGATACTTGGCCGCCAGCTCGTCCGCCAGTTTGCCAGTGCCATCCGGCGAGCCGTCGTCCACCACCAGCAGATCCACCGGGACGGGCAGGGCGAGAAGCCGTTGCGCAAGCGGGACTAGATTCTCCCGCTCGTTGTAGGTTGGCACAACGACAAGGGTCTTGTTCATGCAATTGAAGCCCGCAGATAGATAAGCGACCTTGGGAAGGAAGACAAGCGGGATTTCAGGCAGCAGTTCTCGCTTTGGTCATTTTGCTTCCAAGGTGGGGTATTGCGCGACTCGTGACGGGTGGCAGCGAGATGTCGGCGGGTGAACGGGTCAAGGATTGGGAACCGGCTGGTGGGTTCTGGAACCGGCCGGAGGGGGCTGGCTGGAGGGTTGAGCGCGGTTTTCTCGACTGGTCTGCGCGGTGCGGAGGGCTGGCGCGTCTGGCGGGCCGCGTTTGGGCACACGTCTCCTGGCAGGTCCGCTCCGGTCAGGTGGGCTTGGCGTACGGGCCGATTTCCAACCCTCGCATCATGAAGCGCAGCAGTCCCTCCCAACTGGGAAAGTGCAGATAGCGGGTGAGGGCGCGCAGATCCTGAAAGAAGGTTTTGCGCGTGGGCAAGGTGGCGCGGATCAGGCGGTAGTGTTGGTCGGTAAAGCCCAGGACGGTGTGGAAGAGGAAGGCCAGGATGTTCATCGCGGCCAACAACGAGGAGAGATGTTTTTGGCCGTGGCCGAAGTTATGTTCGAGATGGTAGCCCTTGGTCTTGAGGGTGTTGTTGTTCTCGTTCTCGATCTTCCAGCGGGCGCGGCCGGAAGCCGCCAGCGCCGCCACGTTGTGCTCGGTGATGGGCCAGTCGGTGATCCAGGCATTGAGGTAAAGCACCTTCCCCTCCGGGTCGGTCACGGTTACTTCACACCAGTTGATTTTCAAGGCGTTCTGACCTTCGGCCAAGGGGACTTGGTTGGCCCAGCGATAAGTGTAAGTGTGCCACTGACTGCCGGCCTTGAGGCGGAGCTTGACTGTGCCCAGATCGGGGCCGGGCCGCAGGAGGTTGACCCAGTCGTAGAGGGTCTGGTGCGAGTCGGGCTTGCAGACGAAGAGGAAGTGGCAGTCGTGGAGGAGCGCGCGCCGGCAGAAGGGTTGATGGGCGTAGAGATCGTCGCCCAGGAGGGTGACGGGGCCGGAGTGATAGCGGGCGGCGTTGTGCTCCAGCCAGCGTTTGGCGGCGGCCAGTTCGCAATCCTGTTTGGTGTGGCCATCCTGCGGGGTGATGAACTCGGGCCGCAGGGCGATGACCTCCGGCTGGCCGGGAGCCACAAGCACCGGCGTCACCGCACTGTGGTAGTAAGTGATCTCGCCGCTCTTATGTTCGAGGTGGGAACAGCCCGGGCAATGGATCTTCTGCGAGGCATGATACCAGGTGCCATCCAGAGCAATGAGCGTCGAGTCGTGGACGCCGCGGAAAGTCTGCAGGATCCCCTCTGCGCGCAGGGTGTCGTAGATCCGATCATACACCGGATAGAGGGCTTGGGGCGGGACCGGGTCGAGCATCTGGCGGATCTGATTGTCGCTGGGGATCTCCTGGAGGTGGAAGAAACTCTGGGCGTTGTTATGACCCCGCGCCTGTTGCATCGCCTTTTGATGCGCCAGGAAGGAGGGCGACTGGGTGAAGAAGACCGCGAAGGCGCTCAGACCAAAGTCGGCCATCGGATAGGAGGTGTTCTTGCCCCGGCGCCGGTCGGGCAGAGCGGCGAACACCGCGCGCAGGTAGCCGACCAGATCGTTGAAGCGCGTGCCGCTCATGCGCCGAGCCTCCGGCGGAAATCCGCGCTCAACGGTTGGAGATAGACTTCTTTGACCGGCCCTTGCGGGGCGCGCCCCGGCCCGTTGCGGCCCCGGCCGGTGGTGGCACCCACGGCGATCCAACCGGCGGCCCGGTAAGCGGTGCCGGCAAAGCGGTCCCGCTCGACGAAGGTCTCCAACAGATGAATCGGATGACCATACTTATCCTGCCAGTCAGAGCTCAGGCGCCGGGTGACCCGGCTCAAGATATGGCTGGCCAGATGCGGCACCCGCACCCAGGGCAGGATGAGGAAACGGGTGTTGTTGGTCAGTCGCGGCAGCTGGCGGCGACGCGCTTCCGGGGTCCAGCCGATGAAGGCGTCGCGGGGCTGGCACTGCCAGGCGGCCGAGCCAAACAATAGACAGGCCACCGGACGACCGTGGCGCTCGCGCACCAGATATTTGAGATTCTCACCGACACAGTTGCGATGGCCCAGGTAATGATAGCGCTGAAGCAGGAACTGGAACAACCCAGCCTCCGGGCTGCCGGGGGGCACCGGCGCTACGCTCACGGGGCGCAACGCCTCCAACTCCGCGTGGAGAGGGTCCGCTGCGTGGGCCACTTCGGCGGCGCGGTGGTTGCGCTGGTGATTGACCGAAGCTCGCTGGCGCGGCGGCAGCTCCAGGAGCCCCCGGGCCTGGAGTTTGAGCAAGAGCGAGCGGCAGGCCATGTCTTTGGGCCGACCGGTGTCGTTGTGCCAGCCCCACCGGGCGCAGAGTTCGCGGGAGAGTCGCGTCCGATGCCACGACGGATGTTCAACGAGCAGAGTCCGGATCTGGACAAGCTCTTCGGCCCCCAGGCGGCGGCCCTGGATGATGGGTTCGGTCGACATCCGGGACCGGGATACTCGAAAGGGGGCTGTGAGTCCCGTACAAAATGAAACAAACTGCGGGCGGCCTCATCCAAACCTCCCGTCAACCCCGCCCCCCGCCCCCCGGTCCCCTTAAACTGCCGGCCGGACCCAAAATGAGAACTGCTGGATTTCAGGGCACATTTCAGGGCGGATTTCACGGCAGGAGGACTTTGAGCGGACAGTCCGGGCAACGGGGCTGGCGGGTGCGGCAGTAGTCTTTGCCGGTGATCACCAGTTGGGCGTGGTAATCCTGCCAGTAATCGAGGCGGGCACGGCAGGGCTTCTGGTTCAAGGCGCATTCGCACAGGCGCTGCAAGTCATCGTAGCCGGCGTTGCCATTGCACCAGCCGTGGCGCAGGAAAATGCGCTTGGTGTAGGCGTCAATGACGAATCGGTGGTGGCCACCGGCGTAGAGCAGCACGCTGTCGGCCGTCTCGGGTCCGACGCCGTGGATGGCCAGCAGGCGCTTGCGGACGGCGGTGGTATCCCCGGCAAACAGCCGCTTCAGGTCCCCGTCGTACTCCTCCACCAGCACGCGCAGGAAGGAGCGGAGCCGGCGGGCTTTGACGTTGAAGTAGCCGGCCGGGCGGAGCAGTGCCGCAAGTTTGGATTCCCTCAGGGCGAGAAGCTTCCGTGGTTCCAGCACGCGAGCGGCTTTGAGGTTGGCGATGGCGCGCTCGACGTTGCTCCAACTGGTATTCTGGGTGAGAATCGCCCCGACACAGACCTCGAACGGCGTCTCGCCCGGCCACCAGTGCTGGTGCCCGAAGTGCGCCCGCATCAACCGGTAGGCACGGCGCAGGGCCCGAGTCCGACCCGAGGTTCGCCGAGCAGGAGGCTTTGCCATGCGAATGATCCTAGCAATTTCGCTGGCCTGTGCCAATGCGAAGGAGAAGGAGAGGCAATTGGCGTTACGAGTCAGCGCAGGCGATAGGCGCCTGCTGCACCGTCATTAGGCCGTCGCAAAGCCGTGAGGGGTAGGGGGATGAGAGGCGTTAGGGGCTTCGTGGTTGCGGGGCTGGGAGAATTTCCGAACCCAGCTCAGCCGATCGCCCCTTTGATGAGCTTCATCAGGTCGGGGTAGGCCTCGACCGCCTTGAACTGGGGGAATTGCTGCTTCACGTTGTCCGGTGCCCGGAACAACAAGCCGACGTGCGCCTCGCTCAGCATGGCGGTGTCGTTGAACGAGTCACCGCCCGAAATCACGTAGTAGTTCAGCAGCTTGAACGCCGCCACGGCCTTTTGCTTCTGCTCGGGCACGCGCAGTTTGTAGTCCACGATGCGGTCGTTCTCAACCACCAGCCGATGACAAAGTAGCGTGGGCCAGCCAAGTTGCCGCAGCAGGGGCGTCGCGAACTGCTCGAACGTGTCGGAGAGAATGATGACCTGGACGATCGAGCGCAGTTCATCGAGAAACTCCTTTGCCCCGTCGAGCGGTCGCAGGGCACCAATCACCTGTTGGATGTCGGTGAGCTTGAGCCCGTGCTGGTCCAGGATCTTCAGCCGCCCGCGCATGAGTTTGTCGTAGTCCGGCTCGTCGCGGGTCGTGCGGCGCAATTCTTTGATGCCCGTCTTCTCGGCGACCGCGATCCAAATCTCGGGAGTGAGCACTCCCTCCATATCCAGGGTTACAAGCGATTGTTTCACCGGCAGAAGCTTTTCAAAATGCGCGGCAGGTGTCCAGCGTTCGCGTTCGGGCTTCGCCAGCATTGACACGGGAAGAGAGGCCTTCTAGGTTCATCGCGCAAGAGTCGAGCGCTTTTGTCCCCGGATTCAGGTTCGGGGATTTTTGTTGAACTTATGGCGAATACGATTCTGGTCGGCGCCCAGTGGGGCGATGAAGGCAAAGGCAAGATCATTGACGTGCTGACCGAGCAGGCGGACGTGGTCGTCCGCACGCAGGGCGGCAACAACGCCGGCCACACGGTCCATCATCAAAGGCCAGAAATACGTCCTGCACCTGGTCCCCTCCGGCATCCTGCGCAAGAAGAAGATCTGCGTCATCGGCAACGGCGTGGTCGTGGATCCGGTCAGCCTCGTCGAGGAGATCGAGGGGCTGCGCAAGCTCGGCGTCCGGATTGACCGCAACCTCTGTCCTCAGCGAAACGGCGCACCTGGTCTTCCCCTACCACCGCGAGCTCGACGCCCAGCGCGAGACCCTCAAGGGCAAGAACAAGATCGGCACCACCAAACGCGGCATCGGCCCGGCCTACGGCGACAAGGCGGCGCGCGACGGGCTTGCGCGTGATTGACCTGGTCAACCCGGCCCGCTTCAAGGAGCAGCTCGAAGCCAAGATCAAGGAGAACAACGAGAGTCCTCAAGGCCTTCGGCGCCAAGCCGCTGTCGTTCAAGAAAGTCCATGCGGAATACCGCGCCGCGGGCGATTACCTGAAGCCGTTCGTCGCCAACACGGTGGTCCTGCTGCACGAGGCGCTGCGCCGCGGCGATGACATCTTGTTCGAGGGCGCGCAGGGCACGTTCCTCGACATTGATCACGGCACCTATCCGTTCGTGACCTCGTCGAACACCACCGCGGGCGGCGCCTGCACCGGCTCGGGCATCCCGCCGCATCGCATGGACCGCGTGGTGGGCGTGATGAAGGCCTACACCACGCGCGTGGGCGAGGGGCCGCTGCCGACCGAGAACGCGGAGATTGCCGACATGCTCCACGCCATGGGCCGCGAGTTCGGCGCCACGACGGGCCGGCCGCGGCGCTGCGGCTGGTTTGACTCGGTGGCCACGCGCCACGCCTGCATGGTCAACGGCATTGACGACCTGGCGGTGACGAACATTGACGGCCTGGACTCGGTGGAGACCATCAAGGTCTGCATCGGCTATCGCGACGGCGCCCGGCGCTACGATTACGTGCCGAACGACATCGAAGTCTGGCCCGCTGCAAGCCGGTCTATGCCGAGTTCCCCGGCTGGCGGACGCCCAACTCACGGCGCCCGCAAATGGAAGGACCTGCCGGCCAAGACCCGCGCCTATCTCAAGGCGCTGGCCGAGCTGAGCGGCGCCCGGCTGGCCATCGCTTCGGTCGGCCCGGGGCGGGAGCAGACGATCTGTCGCTTTGAATGAGCACGCCGACGGCCCATCTCAGCCCCGAGGCCAAGGCCTCTCTGCCGCGGCACGTCGCGATCATCATGGACGGCAACGGCCGCTGGGCCCGGCAGCGGCACCTGCCGCGCATCGAGGGCCATCGCGCCGGGGCGGAATCCGCGCGCGTCATCATCCGGACCGCGGGCGAGCTGGGCATCAAGTACCTCACGCTCTACGCGTTCTCGGTCGAGAACTGGAACCGGCCCAAGGAAGAGGTGGATGCGCTGATGAAGTATCTGGTGCATTACCTCAAGACCGAGACGCCCGAGCTGAACAAGAACAACGTGCGGCTGGAAGTCATCGGCCAGGTGTACCGGCTGCCGGAAGCCGTCCAGGAGCACCTGAGGAAATCCATCGCTACGCTCTCGAAGAACAACGGCCTGACCCTGATCATGGCGCTGAGCTACGGCGGACGCACCGAAATCGTGGATGCGGTGCGCAGCATCGCCACGAAGGTCAAGGCCGGGGAGCTCGATCCGCCCGACATCACGGAGCAGGTGTTTGCCCAGCACCTCTACACGCGCAACCTGCCCGACCCCGATCTGCTGATTCGCACCAGCGGCGAGATGCGGGTCAGCAACTTCCTGCTTGTGGCAGATCTCCTACACCGAACTGGTGGTGACGCCGACCTTATGGCCGGATTTCCGCAAGCCGCAGTTCTATGCCGCGCTCGAAGAATACCATCGGCGGCACCGGCGGTTCGGCGGGTTGTAGAGTTAGGGTGCAGCGACAAACTTGACCGCATCGGCTATCACGACAGTGCCCGTCGTGAAGTTGTCCTTGATGCGGACGTAGCCGGTCGTGCCCGCGGAGAAGTTGAACGTGCCGAGCAGGACCCATGTGCCACCGTTGCTCTGCTGGTTGATGGTCACGGTCTGCGTGCCGCCGTTGTAGCCGATTTGGATGGGCGCATCAGTTGTCCGATTCGTTCCTGCGGAGTGCCACTCGTACACGTTGTAGTTGCCGCTGGCCTGAAGGGTAGGGCGGTACTCGACGTATGCCGCTCCGGTCCCAACCTGCTTGTAGTAGTAATTCGCGCCGTATTTGTCGGTGGCGGTGTTGTTGGTGGTCCACGTTCCCACCACGGCGGCAGCGGGGTTATCTATGATGATGTCCGATGGTGGGGTGCTGTTGGTGGACACTTCCACGCGCACGTTATCCACGAGGCCGAAGCTCAGCGCGGCATTGTCCGAAACCGACGAGTAAGGGTCCCAGTATCCCACAAACACATTGCTCGCGGTGACGCTAGCGCTGGTGAAGGCGGCAAGTTTCACGCCGTCAATGGACCACTCGACGATGTTGCCGCGCTTGGCAATGATCACGTCGCGCCACGCGAAACCGACCGCTCCTGCCTCCAGCGCCCCGGTTTGTTGCAGTGGATAAGTGGATTGCTGAAGGGCTGGGGCCGTTTGGGGGCCGGGGAAGGCGGTCGTGTAATACGCGTTGAGGTTGCCGCGGGAGTTCGAATCCGTGCCCGCGGCGTAAACCCCGCTGCCGGCGGTCTGTACGGTCTTGCTGGCGTAAGCGCCGTAGTCGGAGGTGGTGGAAGTGTCAGGGGCCTGTCCCTCCCCATCTACGGCAAACCAATAGCCATCAACCGTGCCGGTCCCAGTCCATTGCACGTGTCCTCCCGTCGTGCCGAGGCCAGCGGTGATATACTGGCTTGAGCCCGTACCGCCGAGCGGGAAAGGCCCGTTGGCGTTGATCCACATGTCGAAGTGCAGGCGGTGATCCCCGCCGAAACTCCGGCCAATAGGCGACATGGACACGGCGGCCACAATGCCATTGGCCATGTTCGCCTCGAACTTCACCCCGCGTGTCGTGCCGCCGATCGAGTGTGGCGCGGACGGAATGCCATCGGCGGCATAATCGTAGTTGAAGGTGACGCGCGTGTCGGCCGAGCTCTGGCTGACGGCCCAGTTGGCGGAACTGTCGGAGTCGAGGTTGTCTGACAACACGACGGTCTGCGGCGGATACACCGTGAGGGACACGACCCGGCTGGTTACGCTGCCGGAGTCGTTGGCCACGACCACCGAGTAATCGCCGGCATTGGCGGACTGGGCGGCGGGAATCGTACAGGGGTTGGTCGTGGCGCCCGGAATCGCGCTGCCATTTAGCAGCCATTGATAGCTGAGGGGCGCGTCACCAGTGGCCGCGATGGTGAAACTGACGGCCGCGCCGGTGTCCACTATGCGGCTAAGGGGCTGGGTGGTGATGCGGGGCGCGACGCCCCCCCCGCCGGCGTAGCCGGCCACAAAGCGCGCGCGATAGAAGCCGCAGGGTCGGCTGCCCGCCAGCGCATCGAGGATCGCAAACATTCCATCGGTGCCGGAAGCGGTGTTGGTTCCGAGGGGGACCCAGACCGGCGCAACCAGGTTGGTGCAAAGATCAATCGCGTACTGGCAGCGCGGCAGGCCGGAGGCGTTGATTAGCAGCCCGCTGTTGGTGGGTTGGAAGGAAAGGATTTGCGGGGTCACATCCACCGGCTGAAGTTGGGTGGCATAATAGCCGATCACGCCCTTGCACATCTTTTGCAGGTAGCCCCAGTCGAGGTAGCCCGGCGCTTCCACGTAGTCGTTGGCCGTGTGGTAGCGCGTATTGCCCGACCAGTTGTACTCGATCAAGCAGCAGGCGCTGATGCCCGCCTGTTCGAAGGAGTAGTGATCGCTCATGTTGTCCGAGGCATAAAGGATCCCGTTCAGGCCGCCGCCGTAGTTCGTCAGGGCAGACTGCAAGTCATAGCGAATGGCGTTGAAGCTGGTTCGCCCGCAGATCCAGGCCCGGTTGGTGTTCGGGCTGGGCGCCTGCCAGCCGATCATGTCCACCGAGATCATGCCCTTGATGTTGTCGGTGCTGTGCTGGTCCACGTAGCGCAGGCTGCCCAGGCGGTGTTTACCGGTGACCGCCTCATAGCGCTCCTCACTGTCGAAGATGGCGAACACGATGGTCTTGGCGAAGTATTGCCGGGCAAAAATCCGGGCCATCTCCAGCTGACAGCCGATCCCAGTGGCGTTGTCGTCCGCGCCCGGATTCTCCCGGGAGTCGTAGTGCGAGCCGACGACGTAGATTTCGTTATTAGGGTTTTGGACGCCTTCCTTTACGGCGATCACGTTACAGACGTTGACCGTGGTATTGCCGGCCGTATCCACGTAGGAGAACGGATCCTTGTACGGGCTCAGCCCAACCCGCTGGAACTCGTCGTAGATTGCGTCGCGACACAAATCATGCTCGGCGCCACCTACCTGCACGGGGGCGCGGTTCATGCCCTGGCGGGTGTAGAGCTTGTTGCTGACGATATTGAAGTAGTTGGTCAGGCTGAATTGGTTGACCAGTTCCTGGACGGTCGGCGCGGCGGCAGCGGCGACGCGGACCGGGAGGCACCCCAGCGCCAGAAGCAGGACGAGAACAACACCACTCCTTTGTTGCCCCCGCGACCCCGGGAAGCATTTCATAAGGCACATCATTGTGCATCACCATATCGAAGTTCCCCCAGTCCTCAAGCAGAATCCGCCCTCGGCAGGGCTACGCAGCCTCAAATTGCCTCGACACGGCTGGCCAACTGCCTACTTTCAGCAGGCATGGCAGACACAACCGGGACCACGCCGCCATCACCCGCCGCGCCTTCCAAGCTGAAGGTGTTCCTGCGCCGGCTGGTGAGCTTTGTGGTGCTCTGGACGATTGTGCTGACGGCGTTGTTCTCCAGCAACCGACTGGTGTCCGACTACGTGTTCCTGGTGATTATGGTCTTTCTGGCCGTGACCGGGCTGGCGGAGTTCTACGGCTTGGCGGCCAAGCGGGACCTCGTCTGCTTTGAGCGCTGGGGGATTCTGGGCGGCCTGCTGTTAATGGTGGGGACGTTTCTAAACCTGACGGGGCAGTTGGGGACCTCAGGTTCGCCAGCCCGGGTGAATGACTTCGAGACGAGCTTCCTCATTCTCTTTGTACTGGGTTTGTGCCTGCGGCAATTCCTTGCGCGCAGCAACACGACGGGGATCGTGGCGATTGCCACGACTCTCTTTGGCCTGATGTATGTCCCCTGGCTGCTCAATTTCATCCAGAAGATCAATTTCTTCCCCGGCGTGGATGGGCATTACTATCTGCTCTACTTTGTGCTGATCACGAAGTTCAGCGACACGGGCGCCTATGCGACCGGCTCGCTGATTGGGCGGCACAAGATGATTCCGCGGATCAGTCCGGGCAAGACCTGGGAGGGCTTTGCCGGGGCCATCGTGCTTTCGACACTGGCCAGCCTGGTCTTTGTGCATTTCCTGGGGTCGAAGATGGCCGGCATGAACTGGAAACATGCGATCATCCTCGGCGTTATCCTGAGCGTCACCGCCGCGGTGGGTGATTTGATCGAGTCCCTCTTCAAACGCGAAGCCGGGGTGAAGGACTCGGGGAACTTCTTCCCCGGCATCGGCGGCATACTCGACTTGTTGGACAGTCTGCTGTTTAATGCCCCGATTATGTATGTGTATTTACGGCATGTCCTGACGAGGTAGGATTTGGGGTTTTCGATATACGATATGCGTAACGTCGTTTTGCTGGGCAGCACGGGTTCGATCGGCACGAGCACCATCAAGGTCGCCGAGGACTTGCCCGATCGAATCCGCCTCCTGGCTCTGGCCGCCGGGAACAACGTCGAGCTGCTGCTGGACCAGACGCGCAAGCACCGGCCCGAGGCGATCTCCATCACCGACCCGGCCAAGGCGCGCGAATTGCGCGACACACTTTCCACCAGCACTGAGGTCTTTTCGGGCGACGAGGGGTTGGTGAAGCTTGCTACACTGCCGGCCGCCGACATCGTGCTGATCGCCATTGTGGGCACGGCGGGTTTGGCACCTGCGCTGGCGGCGGTGCGCGCGGGAAAGGACATTGCGGTGGCGTCAAAGGAAATCCTGGTCATGGCGGGCGAGATCGTGATGCGGGAAGCGCGCGAGCACGGTGTCAACGTGCTGGCGGTGGACAGCGAGCACTCGGCCATCTTCCAGTGTCTGGACGGCAAACCGACCGAATCGGTGCGCCGGCTTTGGCTGACCGCGTCCGGTGGACCCTTCCGCACGACGCCCAAAGAGGAGTTCCCCGCTATCACCGTCGAGCGCGCCCTGAAACATCCCTCCTGGGTCATGGGCCGGAAGATCACCATTGATTCGGCGACTTTGTTCAACAAGGGGCTGGAAATGATCGAAGCGCGCTGGCTGTTCGACATTGAGATGGGCCGCGTCTCGGTGGTGGTGCATCCGCAAAGCGTGGTGCATTCGATGGTCGAATTCGTGGACGGCTCGATGCTGGCCCAGCTCTCGACCCCGGACATGTGCCTGCCCATTCAGTATGCGCTGACCTACCCCGACCGGGCCCCCAGTGAGCGCGTCCAGACCAACCTGGCGAAATTGGGCAGCCTGACCTTCGAGGAGCCTGATCCCGACCGGTTCCCAGCCTTGGAGCTGGCCCGCAGGGCAGGGGAGGTTGGCGGAACCCTGCCGGCGGTGTTGAACGCCGCCAATGAGGTCGCCGTCGAGGCGTTTGTGAATCGGCATATTAGCTTCCCGCAGATCTCCGCTATTGTCCGCCGAACCATGGACCGGCATCAAACGGTGTCGCACGCGACCCTGCAGCAAATCCTGCAAGCCGACGCCTGGGCCCGAGACGAGGCGGCTCGGAGCTGAGGTAGGCGGCGATGCTTTCGTGGGGTCTTGAGCCCGCCCCGGGGTGTCGGCTGGTCGAGCATGCCGGTCTTGCGCGCGAGATCAGCATCTGTTATAGAAGAGCTATGAGGCCGCAACGATTGAAAGCACCAGGCGTGGGCGGCAGAGGGTTTACGCTCATCGAACTGCTCGTGGTGATTGCCATCATTGCCATCCTGGCCGCACTGCTCTTGCCCGCGCTGGCCAGGGCCAAGGCCAAAGCGCAGAGGATCCAATGCGCCACGAGCATGAAGAACTGGGGCTACGCCACGGTCATGTACTTGGGCGACTTCGAGGACAAGCTGCCTTACTTCGGGGACGACTCCAACGTCTCGCCAGGCTACTCGATGGACTTCTGGCACATGAAACTCGCTCCCTATGTTGCGCGGAGGGTGCAGGTGGGTGTGTTCTTCAGCCAAACGGACGTTTTCACCAACGTGCTGCGCAAGTGCCCCGGGGGCAGCGTCGGGCCACCCCCTTACTATGACAGCTCGAAGGGAGACTGGTCTGTGGACGGGGCCTGGGCCGCTGGCTGGAATTGCTGGATCGGCGCCAACTTCGGCCTCGGGAACACGGCTGCCAACCCGCTGACCGCCCCTTTCTTCTACGGCATCCTTGGCAAAGCATACAACCCCCCGCTCAAGGGCACGCAAGTTCGCAAACCCGCCGATGTGATGACGTTCATGGATACGCTTACCCACTATGTTTATTCGCCCGTGCAATGGAAATTCGGACGCGATGCTGATCACGATGGGCCCAACGACTCGATGTCGGCTTATCTCGGTACTCCCTTCAACTACGCTCGGCCGACCGTGCACAGCGGCGGGGCCAACGTCACGCTCCTGGACGGCCATGTCGAACTGGTGTCGTTCAAGAAGCTCTGGGCGTTGGACAGCAGCGGGAATGTATCCCACCGGTATTGGTATATAGACGGCTCGCGTTGAGCCGGGCCGAGTGGTGGGCCGCCAGAAAGTTCCTCTCGCGAGGTTGCAAGGCTGGCGGAAGGGATTATGTTGAACGGGAACGGAATTGGCCATGAAAGCACGAAGTGAAGAAGTTATTGAACAACCGAAACCATTCACGCCGGGGGTAACCAAGGGCATGGTGCGGCAGCACGCCTACGAGATGTTCCGGGATAAGCTGCCGGAGCATCCGCTGACGCTCGCAGATTGGGTGCTGGCGGAGAAGGACCTCGTTAATTCGCTGGAGGCCGACAACCTCCAGCGGTAATCAGAGCGTTGGAGATTTGACTGCGCTGGTGTGGGCAAGAGGCCCGCAAAACGGCAGAGCCTGCATCGGCGCAGTCGCCTTGGGCGAAGGAGTGATCGAGTAATCCTGCGGAAACCGGGCGGCGCGCCAGCCCTCCATCAATCCATTACGTCAGCACGCTGTTCTGGTTACGCGCCCTTGAGAGCAGCCACGCCGTAGTCGCGGTTCATTTTGGCGATGAAGCTGAGGCTGATTTCCTTGGGGCAGACGGCTTCGCAGGAGCCGGTGACAGTGCAGTTGCCGAAACCTTCCTGGTCCATCTGGCGGACCATGTTGAGGACGCGGCGGTCCTTCTCGGCTTTGCCCTGGGGCAGGAGGTTGAGGTGCGAGACTTTGGCGGCGACGAAGAGCATGGCGGAGGCGTTCTTGCAGACCGCCACGCACGCGCCGCAGCCGATGCACGCGGCCGCGTCCGTCGCCAGCTCCGCAGCGGTCTTGGGGACCGGGATGGCGTTGCCGTCGGGCGTGCCGCCAGTATTGACCGAGACGAAGCCGCCCGCCTGGATAATGCGATCAAAGGCGCTGCGGTTGGTGATGAGGTCCTTGATGATGGGGAAGGCCTTGGCGCGCCAAGGCTCGATGGTGACGGTGTCGCCGTCCTTGAAATGCCGCATGTAGAGCTGGCAGGAGGCGGTGCCGCGGTGGCCGCCGTGGGGCACGCCGTTAATGACGAGCGAGCACATGCCGCAGATGCCTTCGTGGCAGTCGGAATCGAAGGCGAACGGCTCCTCGCCGCGAGCGATGAGGTCTTCGTTGACCACGTCTAGCATCTCCAGGAAGGACATGTCCGGGATGACGTTCCGGGCCTGGTAAGTTTCGAACCGGCCAGGCGTATTCGCATTCTTCTGCCGCCAAACTTTGAGGGTCAGGTTCATTTGTAGCTGCGGGTGCTCATCTGGACTTCTTCATAGACCAGCGGTTCCTTGTGGAGCGCCATCGTCTTGCCCGGACCCTGGTATTCCCAGGCAGCCGCATAAGCGAAGTTCTGGTCGTCGCGCTGGGCCTCGCCGTCCGGCGTTTGGTATTCCTCGCGGAAGTGGCCGCCGCAGGATTCGCGGCGATGCAGCGCATCCAGGCAGAGCAGCTCGGCAAATTCCATGAAGTCCGCCACGCGGCCGGCGTATTGCAGGCTCTGGTTCAACCCGCCGCTCTCGCCGGTGACGTTGACATTCTTCCAGAATTCCTCACGCAGCTCTGGGATGCGCTTGAGGGCTTCCTTTAAACCCGCCTCATTCCGCGCCATGCCGCATTTCTCCCAGAGTATTTTGCCCAGTTCACGGTGCAGGGAGGTCGGAGTCCGCTTGCCCTTGACGGCAAGCAGGCGGCTGGTGAAGGCGTTGATGTCCGCCTCGGCCTTCTTGAACTCGGGATGACCGGCGGAGGGTTTGGGCTGCTTGGCGCTGGCAAAGTAGTTGCCGATCGTGTAAGGCAGCACGAAGTAGCCGTCGGCCAGGCCCTGCATCAGCGCGCTGGCCCCCAGCCGATTGGCGCCGTGGTCCGAGAAGTTCGCTTCACCCACAACGAACAGACCGGGCAGCGTGCTCATGAGATGGTAGTCCACCCAGAGGCCGCCCATGGTGTAGTGTACGGCGGGATAAATGCGCATGGGCACCTGGTAGGCATTCTCATTGGTGATCTTCTCGTACATGTCGAAAAGGTTGCCGTAGCGTTCGCGGATGAGGTTCTGGCCCAGGCGTTTGATGGCGTCCGCGAAGTCCAGATAGACCCCCAGCCCCCCCGGCCCAACCCCGCGGCCGTCATCGCAGGCTTCCTTGGCCGCTCGCGAGGAGACGTCGCGGGGGGCGAGGTTGCCGTAGCTCGGGTACTTGCGTTCGAGGTAGTAATCGCGGTCCGATTCGGGGATGGAACCGGGCAGTTTGCCGCAATCCTCCTTACGCTTGGGTACCCAGACGCGACCGTCATTGCGCAGCGACTCGGACATGAGCGTCAGCTTGGACTGGTGCTCGCCGCTGACGGGAATGCACGTGGGATGGATCTGAGTGTAGCAGGGGTTGGCGAAGAACGCGCCCTTCCTGCAAGCGCGCCAGGTGGCCGTGACGTTGCAGCCCTTGGCATTGGTGGAGAGGAAGAACACGTTCCCGTAGCCGCCCGTCGCCAGCACGACGGCATCGCCGGCGTGGGAAGAGATTTCGCCGGTGACCAGGTCGCGCACGACGATCCCCTTGGCGTGGCCGTCAATGACCACCACGTCGAGCATCTCGGTGCGCGGGAACATCTTCACCGTGCCGAGGCCGATCTGGCGGCAAAGCGCCTGGTAGGCGCCGAGGAGCAGTTGCTGGCCGGTCTGGCCGCGGGCGTAGAAGGTGCGCGAAACCTGCGCCCCGCCGAACGAGCGGGTGGTAAGCAGGCCGCCGTATTCGCGGGCGAACGGCACGCCCTGGGCCACGCATTGGTCAATGATGTTCGCGCTGACTTGCGCCAGGCGATAGACATTGGCCTCGCGGGCGCGGAAGTCGCCGCCCTTGATGGTGTCGTAGAAGAGGCGATGGACGCTGTCGCCGTCGTTGGCGTAGTTCTTGGCGGCGTTGATGCCGCCCTGCGCGGCGATGCTGTGGGCCCGCCGGGGGCTGTCCTGGAAACAGAAGCATTTGACCTGGTAGCCCAACTCGGCCAGCGAAGCGGCGGCGGAAGCCCCCGCCAAGCCGGTGCCGACCACCAGGATGTCAAACTTGCGCTTGTTGGCCGGGTTGACCAGCTTGAGGTCGAACTTGTGCTTGTCCCACTTCTGGGCCAGCGGACCGCCGGGTATGTTGGCGTTCAGGCTCACTTCAGTGCCTCCTTTCCGAAGCCGCAGAGTATTGCGACCGGGATGGATGTGTAGCCGAGAAAAATCAGCACCGCGAGGACCCGGGCGGCTTGGTCGAGAAACGGCCGATAGGCCTCGTTCTTCCAGCCCAGCGACTGGAACATGCTGCTGGCGCCGTGGCTGAGGTGCAGGCACAGCAGCGCCAGGCCCAGGACATAAAAGCCCGCGACCACGGGGTTGCTGAAGCCCACGACCATCATCTTGAAAATATCGTGCCGCTCGGACGGGACCTGGCCGGGGAGCTTTTCCATAAAGACAGCGAAGTTCTGTCCGGTGAGGTTGAGGTACTGCACTTGGGCGGTGTAGTGCAGCAGGTGATAGATGATGAACACAAACACGATGCTCCCGCCCATCAACATGGTCCGTGAGGCGTAGCTGGAGCCGATGGGCTGATAAACCTCGTAGCCCACCGGCCGCGCGGCCTTGTTTTCCAGCGAGATCTTCGTCGCCGACCAGATGTGCAAGCCCACCATCAGCAGCAGGCCTAGCCGCGCCGGCCAGATCAGCTCGGGGTTGGATTGCAGGAAGTAGCCGTAGCGGTTGATCGCTTCCCGGCCAAGGAAGATCTGCAGGTTGCCCGCCAGGTGCCCAATCACGAACAGGAACAGGCCCAAGCCCGTCACGGCCATGATGTACTTCTTACCGAGCTGAAGACCGGAAAACGTTCGCAATAATGTTCATCGGCAACCGCGCCCGGGCCCACCCATGGGGCCGCCGGGGCCGCGTAATTGTTAGAATCTAATCGTCTGCCGGCTGCTGTCAAGAAAACTAAACTCATTTCATAGAGAAGCTGATATATTAGTTATTGTGACTGATCCGTTCCATCAGTGAAGCCTCCCCCGGTTCCGCTTATCGCCGAGCAGAGGCGGCAGCCGCAGCGGAGACCGCCGGGCGACTCCATTCGTTCAGGCCGCGCTCGTTGTGTGCTTTCGCCGGGGAAAGGTGGAGCAGTTCCATCGCCTCGCCCACCAGGTAGAGTGATCCGGCGATGGTTACAAAGGAATCTTCGGCGACCGCGGCCAGCGCTTCGCGCAACGAGGCGTACTCAGCGACCTGCGCCTGCGGATTGGCGCGTCGGCAGGCTTCGGCGAGTTCCTGCGGCGTGGCGCTGCGCTCGCTAGGCACCGGCACCAGGAGGATGCGCGCGGCGAGCGGCGCAAGGATTTCGCACATGCTGGGCCAGTCTTTGTCGCGCAGGATGCCGAGCACTAGAGTGGGCTTCGCGGACGGAAAGTATTCCTTCACCGAGGCGGCCAGAATCCCGGCGCCACCCACATTGTGAGCGCCGTCGAGCAGAATCTTCTGACCGGTTGGCCGCGTGACCAATTGCAGCCGCCCCGCCCAGTGGACACGAAGCAAGCCGGCGCGGATCGTTTCGTTGTTCACGGGAATCTGCGAACTCAGCGCGCGCACGGTGGCCACAGCCACCGCGGCGTTCATCCGCTGATGTTGGCCCAGCAACGGCAGTTGGATCGTGTCCAGCGGCGGATGACACCTGTCCTCGGCGGAGAGGATCGTCAATGGCGCATGCTGCCGGCGGGCCGTTTCCGCGATCACCTGGAGCGCATCCTCTCCTTCCGCGGCGGTGATGACGGGAATGCCCGGTTTGATAATGCCCGCCTTCTCCGCCGCGATACTGGCCAGCGTTTCTCCCAGCCACTGTCTGATGGTCGTACTGGATGTTGGTAATGACGCTGGCCAGGGGGGTGACGATGTTCGTGGCGTCCAACCGTCCGCCTAAGCCGGTTTCCCAGATGACCAAGTCACACTCCTGCTCGGCGAAGTAGCGCAGCGCCATGATCGTCACGACCTCAAAGAAGGTGGGATGCTCGAGCGAGGAGTGGCAATGGACGGGATCGGGGCCTCCAGCTTGAGGCGCCGAGCTGGAGCCGCAGCTTTCGTGAACCGACGTGCCCCATCCTTCCTCGAGCAAGGCCTGCATCTCGCGCCACCAGGCGGCCAATGTCGCGTTCGGGAATCGGCTGGCGGTTGACCTGGATGCGCTCGCCAAAGGCGACCAGGTGCGGCGAGGTGAACAAGCCGACGCGCAAGCCCGCCGCGCGGTAAATGCTCTCCAACATCGCGCAGGTGGAACCTTTGCCGTTGGTGCCGGCGACATGGATGAAGCGAAGCCGGTCTTGCGGGTTGCCCGCCAGCGCGGCCAGCTTGACGGTGTTGTCCAGGCCGAGCTTCGCGCCAAACCAGCGAAGGCTATACAGGAATCGGATGGCGTTGGCGTAGGTCACCGGCGCACCTTACCGCAGATCGTACAAATAGAGTAACGCTGCCCAACCGCTAGGCATAAGGACCGGAGGCTCCGACAAGTCCGCATAACGCACCGCCATCTCGACCATGAACTTCGCATGCGCAAAGGCTTCCAACATCGGGCGGGTGTGACGATCCCATTCTCTGTTGTGCTCCAACTCGAATTGCTTGCCCGTGCCTCCGCAGATAATCCGCTCGAAAACCATGTTCAACTTGCGTTCAGGCAGCAAGTCCCGTAGAAGCTGCACGGCTCGTTCCGTGGTGTCCTGAACGGCGTAAACCTTGAAGCTGCCATGGTAGTAGCGGTAGAAGTGGTCTTCGTAAGTCCTGTGCCCGCTCATCTCCCCGAGCATCTGCTGCAACTGCGGGTTGCGTTCCTTCAGCCGTTGAAGGAGAAGGCGCGTAAGACGATCCTGTTCCTCTGGTTTCAGGAGCCGACTTAACAACTCTTCAGACTCCAGTTTCTCCTCCGGCGAGTTCGCATTCGTCTTCGCTGCTTCGGCGGGCTGACTTGGCGGGTCAAAACTGAATTCTGGAAACATTCGTCCTTCCCCAGCTAACGCGCCTTTGGGTGGGCGTAAGCATGCGCGGCGGCGATGAAGCCTCTGAAGAGCGGGTGCGGCTGGTGCGGTTTGCTGCGGAACTCGGGATGGAACTGGCTGGCGATGAAGAATGGGTGCTTGGGCAGCTCGATGATCTCGACCAGCTTGCCGTCGGGGGTCTGCCCGCTGAAGGTAAAATCCGCCTTCAGGAAGCGCTCGCGATAGGCGTTGTTAAATTCGTAGCGATGGCGGTGGCGCTCATTGACCACGAAGGCGCCGTAGAGCTGCGCGGTCTTGGTGCCCAGGGCAAGCTGGCACGGCTGCGCGCCCAGCCGCATCGTGCCGCCCTTCTTGGTCACCTTGGTCTGGCTGTCCAGCATGGCGATGACCGGGTGGGGGGTGTCGGGGTCGAACTCCGTCGAGTGCGCCTTGGCCAGCTTGAGGACGTTGCGGGCGAACTCAATCGTCGCGATTTGCATGCCCAGGCACAGGCCCAGGTAAGGCACCTGGTTCTCGCGGGCGTAGCGCGCGGCCTGGATTTTGCCCTCGATGCCCCGTTCGCCGAAGCCGCCGGGCACGAGGATGCCGCCCAGCCCCTTGAGATGTTTCTCGGCGCCGTCGCGCTCAATGTCCTCGGCATCAACCCTCTGAATCTCCACCCCGCAATCGTTGGCGATGCCGCCGTGGCTGATGGCCTCATAGACAGATTTGTAGGCGTCCTGCAGCTCGATGTATTTGCCCACCACGCCAATGCGCACGCGGTGCTGCGGGGCGATGAGCTTGCGGACGATCTCCTGCCAGTGCGCCATGTTGGCCGGCGGCGCATCCAGGCGGAGCAGGTTGCAGACCAGGTCATCCACGCGCTCGCGCTGGAGCATCAGCGGCACTTCGTAGATGGTGTGGTCCACGTCCTTCTCCTCCACCACCGCCTCGAAGGGCACGTTGCAGAACAGGGAAATCTTCTGCCGCACTTCCTTCTCCAGCGGCTTCTCGCAGCGGCAGACGACGATGTGGGGAGCGATGCCGATTTCGCGCAGCTTGGCGACGGACTGCTGGGTGGGCTTGGTCTTGAGCTCGCCCGCGGCCTTGATGAAAGGGACGAAGGTGACGTGGACGAAGATGGCGTTGTGCGGGCCGACTTCGAGCACGAACTCGCGGATGGCTTCGAGGAAGGGCAGGCCCTCGATGTCGCCGGTCGTGCCGCCGATCTCGGTGATGATGACATCCGCCGCGGTCTGCTCCGCCAGCACGTGAATGCGCTTCTTGATCTCGTCGGTCACGTGCGGGATGACCTGGACGGTCTTGCCGAGGTATTTGCCCTCGCGCTCGTTGTTGAGCACGGTCTGATAGACCTGCCCGCTGGTCAGGTTGTTGAGCCGCGTCAGCTGGACGTTGGTGAACCGCTCGTAATGGCCGAGGTCGAGGTCGGTCTCCGCGCCGTCGTCGAGCACATAGACCTCGCCGTGCTGGTAGGGGCTCATGGTGCCCGGGTCCACGTTGAGGTAGGGGTCGAACTTCTGGAGGGCGACCTTCAGGCCGCGATTTTCGAGCAGCGTGCCCAGGGAGGCCGCGGTCAGGCCCTTGCCCAGCGAACTGACCACGCCGCCCGTTACGAATATGTATTTCATTGCTTTGTGCCAAAGTCTAATCAGTTACATGGGTTGCAGGGTTGCATAGGCTATATAGGGTTCCCCGACCGCCCCTCATGCAACTGATGCAACTCAGTTAACCCATGTAACCAGCCAAGAGCCGTTCGACGCGCTGGACGTCCGCCGGCACATCCACCCCCACGCTGTCGTACTCCACTTTGACGACGGCGATGGGGATGCCGTTTTCCAGGGCGCGCAACTGTTCGAGCTTCTCCGCCCGTTCGAGCGGCGACACCGGGAATCCGACCAGGCGCAGCAGCGTCTCCCGCCGGTATCCGTAAATGCCCAGGTGCTTCAAAAAAGGAAACGCCGCCAACTGTTCGCTCACCGAACCGCTGGCGGCGTCGCGCAAATACGGAATCGTGCGCCGGGAAAAATATAGCGCCTGGCCCGCGGCGCTGACAACGACTTTAACGACGTTCGGACTACTGTATTCGTCCGGGCTGCTGATCGGGGTCGCCGCGGTGGACATCTCCGTTTGCGCCAGCGCGCCGGCGACGGCGTCAATCACGGCGGGGTCAATGAGCGGCTCGTCGCCCTGGATGTTCACGACCGCATCGCACTCGCAGCGCGCGGCGACTTCGGCGATGCGGTCCGAGCCGCTGGGATGATCGGGCGCGGTCATTTCGGCCCGGCAGAAGTTCTGCGCGACCTCCCAGATCCGCGTGTCGTCCGTGGCCACGATCACCTCGGCGAGGGATTTGGCCTGCTGGCAGCGCTCGACGACGTGGCGGATGAGCGGCTTGCCGGCAATCAGGGCCAGCGGCTTCCCGGGGAAACGCGTCGAAGCGTAGCGCGCGGGGATAATGCCAATCACTTTCATCGCGCTCTTTTTACCCGCGGCAGGGGCGAATTGCACGGACGAAAAGCGGCATGGCCAAGACGACGCCAGGCCAGTTACGGCCAGGGGCCAGATATCCTACGGCTTTGTCCTGGGCTTCGCGCCCCTTTGTTCGCGCTGGCCTTTTGGGCGGGCGATAGCGTGTAATGGGCCGGCGATTGAACGCTAGTGTGGTCATGCAACTGGAACTGATTGGACCACATCCGTTCGCGCGGGACGAGCAGGGCCGGCAGATCAGCCGGATCGGGACGCTGTTTCCGGCTTACGGCACGCTTTGGACGCAATTGCCCGGGGTGCATGCGCTGCAGCGGCTGGGCTTTGTGGAGCGAGTGAACCGGGATCGGGCCGGGAAGGGGCTGGCGGCGTTGAGCCTGGAGGAGGAGGAACGGCTTGCGGCCGAGTCGGTGGATCTGGTGTTCGAGGCCGAGGCCATCGTGATTCGTCCCGACCCCGAGCACATGGACCTGGCGATTGCGGGGGACGAGCTGCTGCAGAGCTTGGTGTCCAAGCGGCAGGTGAAGTTTCTCTCGGTGGCGGACCGGCGGGTGCGGGAGGTGCTGCGGCATCGGGGAGAGTGCTGGCGGCTGAGTTCGATTCCCAAGACGCGCGAGGGGAAGGAGCGGCTGGTGTTCGGCTCGAAGGTGGACATCCACGGGCTGCCGATTTACTTTTACAACCGGCTGACGGGGACACGGTGGCTGACCTGCCAGGAGTTTGAGAACCTGGGCAAGCTGGACAACGCCGGGCTGGCGCGGCACCTGCAGGAGATTGCGGACCACTCGTTGCTGCGGAACCGGCTAGGGCGGCCGGAGGTGGACTTCTTCGCGGCGGACCTGCGGCGGTTCGGGGCGCGGCAATTTGCGGGGGCGGTCTATGAGCAACTGCCGCCGGAGCAACTGCGGGCTAAATTCGAGGAACTGCGCGCCCACTATCGCTCGGCGGTGCACGAGGCGTTCCGCACGGATGATTGCCATAACAAAGCCTGGTGCGAGCGGATCCTGGCGACGCTGTTTCTGGAAGGCAACGAGGCGCAGACCGAGCAGATTCTGAGCGGGCTGAGCCCGGAGTTCTTCCTGCAGATCGAGTGGCTGCCCGGGGGAAGGTTCGAGGAGGGGGAATTCCTGTTCGACCCGATTTTCGATGAGGCGGCGGCGCACCCGGAGGACGCGGAGCTGCAGCGGCTCTGCGACCCGCGGGCGAAGGGGATTATCTTCAATCTGATCCGCGAGTACGGGGACCTGGATTATGTGAACGTGGGGTGCGTGCCGGAGTCACTGTCCATCGAGCGGCCGCAGAAGCAGGGCCGGCGAGGGGTGTACCTTGCGGAATTTCATTCGCGGGCGGAGCGGGCGACGATCCGGCGGTTCATGCGGCTGCAGAAGTGGGGGGTGTGGGAACACCTGGATGAAGGCAAGGATCTGCTGCAGGCCGTCAAGGAAAGCGACGACTACACGGATTACTGGCTGGATCGCCGGCTGGGCTGCCGGCAGTTGGGGATGAACCTGACGCGGCGGGTGGCGATGCGCCGGCTGAGCGAGATTTACCAAGGGGCCAACGCGCGGTATCGGGGGGAGATGATCCGCACGATCTACTTCGAGCGGGAGTATCTGGCGGGGATTGCCACCGACAAGCTGCCGATGGAGAAATACCTCCGGCCGGGCTACGGTGCGAAGTTGGCGGTGCTGCTGGGGCGGGCAGCGGCGTCGAGCATGATCGTGGGCCGGGCGCTGGAATCGGGCAAGCGTCCGGTGTTCGATGACGGGGACGAGGTGGTCCGGGAGAGCGAGGATGGGCTGCCGGCGGAGATCATGGTGGGGGACCACAGCGGCGCGTTTGGCGAGTACCACCTGCCGCTGGAGACGTTCGCGGCGCACTACGCCCGGCCGGTCAACATGCGCGACACGGTCATACCCGACGCGGCTCGTTTCGCAACCGCCTACCTGGAGGCATTCCGCGAGCAGTTCCTGCACATTCAGGGCGACTACCGCAAGCGCCGCCGGGCGTTCGACACACTGTTCAAACACTGCAAGTACGACTCGGCGGGGAGCTTCGCCTACCGCTGGGAATGCGTGCTGCGGCGGCTGGACCAGACGAACCCCTACGCGCTGGTGGAGGCGATTCGGGAACACATTTGGGTGCTAAACCGCGAGCCAGCCAAGGCGCCAGCGGCTTAGAGCAGGCATTCGCATGGGTCCTCGGCTCTTAATCATCCAGCCTTCCCATTACGTTTCCAGGACCAACCGCACGGTGGTCAAGAGCCGGCGGCGGCCAGTGGTCTCGCTGACTCTTCCGTACCTGGCCGCGCTGACGCCGCCGGACTGGGAGATTGCGCTGGTGGATGAGCAGTTGCAGGCGATTGACTTTGAGAGCCGTCCGACGCTGGTGGCGCTGACGACATGGACGCAACATTCGGTGCGGGCGTACGACATTGCCAGGGAGTTTCGCCAGCGGGGGGTACCCGTGATTCTGGGGGGGGCCCATGCCTGTTTCAATCCAGAGGAAGCCGCCGAGCATTGCGACGCGGTGGGCATTGGAGAAGGCGAGCCGATCTGGGGGCGGATGCTGGAGGACGCCCGCCAGGGGCGGCTGCAGAAGGTCTATCGCGCGCCGGTGGTGGAGAACCTGTCCGGCCTGCCAAAACCCCGGTATGACCTGTTGGACCTTCGCCGATACGGTCCGTTTCGAACCTTTGCCGTAATGGCGTCACGCGGCTGCCCGTTCCATTGTGATTACTGCTCGGAACGGATGTATCTTGGGGGCAAGTACCGATGCCGGCCGGTGCCGGAGGTTATCGAGGAGATCAAAAGCTGCCCGTCGAAGCTGATTCTCTTTGGCGACAGCAATTTCGGGGGGAAGCACTCGCACGCGATGGGGCTGATGGAGGCGATGATACCATTGAAAGTGCGCTGGTCGGCGCTCTGGCCGGCCTACCTGTGCGGCGACGCGGAGTTCCTGGACCTGGCCAAACGGAGCGGGTTGTTGCACGTGAACCTGGGAATCGAGAGCATTCACACCGATACCCTCCAGGGGATGAACAAACGGTTCAACAAGGTGAGCGAGTACGCCCGGATGTTCAAGAACCTGAGGCAGCGCGGCATCAGTTACTCGTTGAACTTCATTTTCGGCTGGGACACCGAGGACGCCTCCGTCTTCCAGTCCACCTTGGATTTCCTGCACCAGCATAAGGTCCCGGCCGCCTACTTCAATATCCTCACCCCGGAGAAAGGCACGGCGCTGTTCGAGCGGATGCGGGCTGCGGGCCGGGTTCTGCGCGCGGATGAAATTGGGCGCTGGCCAGGGCAGATGTGCCATATCCAGCCCAGGTACTGCACCGCGGAGGAGATGGAGCAGCAGGTGCAAGGGATGTACCGGAAGTTCTACAGCCTGAAGTCAATTCTGCGGCGAATGCCCTGGCCCGTGACCCAGGCGAATATCGCCTCCTGGGTGGTGAACTTCTCCCAGCGCAAGATGGCGCAGGCTTCCGCTGAGAGTAATGATTTTGGCGGGTTTTAGCCGTATTATTTCATAGTGGCTCGTGATGTGGCATGAGGTTGCAGCCGTAGTACAGCCGTAGTACATAGCTTGCACTATGGGGAGAGAGCCGCGGTGCTGCCTTCCTCCCCCACCAGCACCGCCAGCAAGACCCGCAGGCGAGTTTCTCCACAAGCTTCCCAGGTCTTAACGGCTGCAGCCATCCCTGCCGTTGACTTGGCAACCAGAGCACCCCGGCCAGCAGCCAGGCACCCCACATGGTACCTCCGTGGTACCTCTGTAGTACCTCCGAAAAGCATACAGAGGTACCACGGAGGAGGAGTACTACGGAGGTACTACGGAGGTACCATGGGATTACTAGGGGGTGCGTTGGTGAGAGCATTGGGGTGCAGGATGGTGCTACGGCCTTGATTCCGCACAGGTTCAAGCGGGGCAGCACCAGTCGCCGGCTCTGATCGGCTGCTCGAACCAGGCCCTAATCCCGGAAAACGATGAAGAACGTAAACCGCGTGGGCAGGCTGGGCTGGGCGTGTTGCCCAAACGGATTCACGGGCCGGGCGGTGGCGTATCTACTTCAGCAGGCTGGCGCCCATGACGCCGAAAATGCAGTCATTGGCGACCGCCTGCAGCGAGACGCGGCGGAGTTCGATGTCCGGGTCCAGGTCCAAGGCAAGGAGATGCGCCTCAGTATCTACGGCAGCAGGCCGCGTGAGGTCGGCGACCTCGACGGAGCCGCCTGGGCCGGATCGGCCGCCGATGTTCTCAAAGCCATTGGCCGCCGTATCGTGAAAGCGCCCGCACCAGGTGCTCCAGCAATCGCCGATACCCCACGGATTCACCAACTCAGCCTGCCGGGTCTTCCTGTCGGCGTAGTACAGCGTGACCCGCAGATTGACGACGTGGCTCTGGACGGGGAAAGTCATGCCGCTGATCATCAGGTAAAGTGTACGGCCACGGGCATTGACGGGGAACACCAGTTGTGAGGGGAAACCGCCGGCCAGGGTGACGACGCCGATGTTGGGGCCTTCGTTCGCGGTCTTGAAGGGGATGCCGTCCGTGGTCCAGGCGACGCCATCGGGGCCAACTTTCCTGCGCCACGCGGCATCGCTGATGGGGAGGTTGCGGCTGCCGTGATATTGCAGCAAGTGGTCTCGCCAGTAACCGAAGCCGACTTGACTGGCCGGCTGAGGCGGGGGCTGGGCCTTCTGGGTCACGCGCGGTAACACATTGGTGAGCGCCTCGTTGAAGGTGCTCGAGAGGTCAACCAAGGTCCAGGCTTGCAGATCACGTTGTCGCGCCGGGGGAGGGCACCAGACTTTGGCTGGTGCGGGGTTGGTTCCGGGCTCGACTCGCAGCTTAATCGGAATCCAGGTCTGGCACGGCGGCGCGCCCGCGAGCGCGAAAACGAGGCCGTGTCCCGGTTCGCCGGCGACAATCCCTTGCAGACCGCCCTCTGCCAGCCGGGCTTGCTGGAGAATCCCCTGGGGATCACTCCAGTCGGTAATCCAGAGGCCGGGAAGCGTGGCGGTCAATCGCTCGCCGGGCTTTGCCGCGAACTCCGCTGGGAGCCGGACCGTCCGCGGCTCGAAGTGGACCTCGACCGTTCCGTAGAGGCCGGTGGGCGTATTGACCTGCACCCAGCTCAACCCGTCGAACCCGGCAGTGATTGCGCTCGCCGCTCGCTTCCCGTCCACACGAACCGATTCGACCTTCTGCGCTTCGAGGGGCAGCCGCAAATGAACACTGGCTGGTCTTGGCGAACGCCATTCAATCGAAATCGTTCCCGCCTTGCGCCGCCAGCGGTAGGAGAGCTGCGACGTCTGGATGGCGGCTTCATTCCATTCGCGCGGTAACTGGGGGGTCAACTCGATGAATCCGTCGGGCCTTTTCGGTACGATGCCGAACAGCCCCTCGGTGATGGCCCGTCCCCACATGCTGCTGGCATCGGCGAATTCATCGTTGGCGCGCTGCCGGCCATCGGTGTGCGCATGGCAGGACAGGCCGCCCGGGGTGGGGCCGTTGAAGATGCCGCACAGGGCGGCCCGGATGATGGCATAGGCGCCATCCGCCCGCCCGGCCAGGTAATGCGTCAAGGCCAGGTTCAGCTCTTCGGCGTAGGCCAGCTCGAACGTACTGTGCGTATAGGACCGTCCGTGATTCGGGTACCAATTCGAACTCCAGACCAAGGTGCCGCCGTTCGGCGTGGTCTCGCGTCGTAGGTGGGTGTCCACCCAGTGGAGCATCTGATAGATCTGCAACGGGTCGGCCGCCCCGAACTCCGCGGCGTGGTAGATGGTAGGCAGCTCTGGCTCAGGGTGGAGCAACCCCTCGCCGCGGGTGTCCTGATACTCGGCGAAAACCCCGGCGCGGGGCTGCCAAAGCTTCTGCTGCATGGCGGCGCGAATGCTCCGGGCGCGCTGCTGGAACGGCGCGGGGTCGTGGCCGAGGCGACGTGCCAGGTCGGCCAGGAAGTTGTGTGCGCCCAGCATATAGGCCGAGGCTTGCGCGCACTGGCCCCGGATGTACCAATGGGAATCGCTGATCCAGGTGTTGAGGCTGTTCTCGTAGAGAGGCTCCTGGTTCGGCTGCAACCGCCGGCCTTCCCACTCGATAATGCCCGTCAGAACCGGGAAGATCTCGCGCATCAGGTCGAGGTCGTGGGTGTAGTCAAAGTACTGGCGAACCTGGTCGAGGAAGACCTCGTTCATGTTGTAGTAAATGCCCGGGCTGTATTCGAGCAGCGAGCCGAGGCCGCCGGCGTCAGGGCCCTCGCGCACCCGGCCAAGGCGGACGTGGTTCTGAATGGATTGTCTCACCCGCTCCGGCCAGCCATAGCAAGCCGAGCCGTACCAGCCGCGCCAGCCAAGATAGGCAAAGCGCCAGGACCAGCCGCCATGCAGAATGGCCGAGTCGCCCCAGGTGCCTTCCGTCGCGAAGGCCATCATGCGCACCGCCGCGTCGAGCCAGGGGTCAGGCGTGCGGCAAACGATGCGGCCGGCGATGGCCTGGTTGCGCGCGCGTGCCGCGCGCCAGGCATTCTCGGGTGCGCGCAGGGCGGTCTCGATTTTGCCTCCCATCCCGAGGAGGATGAAACCTTGGTTGTCGCGCGAATTGACCAGCGCTGTTTGTTGCACGGCCACACAGGCGCGCTTCGCCGGTGAACCGGTGGCAGGCCGCCAGGTGGTGGCCCGGGCCAGCGCCGCTGGTGAATTGGTGAAGGCGTCGGGGGCACCGAAACCGTATTCGCCCGCCCACGAACTACCCCCACGAATTATGGCCTGCCAGTTCGTCAAGTAGCGCGCGGCGGCGAAAACCTCGCGTGGGTACACATCAGACTGGTCAAAAGCGCGCTTGAGCTCGAAGCCGCGCTCCTGCACGGTGACCGTGTCCTTTGAGCAGTGCGGCGGCGCGAAGCGGAATTCCTGGGCGTCCATGGCGTAGTTGGTGAAAAAGGCGGACGCACCACCGTAGGCCCAGACGAGCGTGGCCGGCTGCTGCAAGCCGGCGACGTTAACTTTGACAATCAGACCCGCCGAGTCCGCCAGCGGCAATGCGGTCAACGAAACCACCAGACCCGGAAACGCGGCATCGCGGATGATGTATTCCATCCCTCCATCCACGTAGCGCACGTTCAAATCCGAGCATTGGTGGAACCATTTGGAGCTGCCGGCGGTGCTGAGGCCGATATACAGGTGGCCGAGTAAGCCGCCGGCGGAATGAAAGTCGAAGAGGAAGCGCGGCTCGCTGTAAGCCACGACCAGGGGCCGGAAGCCGCACCGTTCCAGGCGCCGGCATTCTTCGGCGCTCCAGATCATCGTCTTGTCCGCCGGGGGATAGAGGGGCCGGCGATGCAGCCTGGGGTTACCCTCAACCGGGGCTATTGGCAGCTCGGCCGCTCGTCCCGGCGGACTGCGATCTCCGGAAATCCGAATCTCCCAGCCACCGTCAATGGGGACGTAGCCACCACCCGGGGCTGCGGCTGAACCAGCGGCGCTGAGAAAGGCCGCGGACTCAGCGGCGAGAAGCATCGCCACACAGATCGTCCTGAGACTCATATTACGTCTGGCGGACAGCATGAATGAGCGTCCTTCGATGCCTAATGACGCGCAGGCTGGGTACGGATTCGCTCGAGCCGTGCCGTCATCTCTGCCACCCGCTCCGGCTGTTGAGCAGCGAGGTTGTTGGTTTGGCCCGGATCAGCAGCGAGCTGGTAGAGTTCGTGACCGGGTAATTCCTTGGTCGCTTGCTTCCGCGCAGCACGCGGTTGCCGGCCAACGCCTTTTTCGATGAGCATCCAGTCGCCCTGCCGCAGCGCCAGCGGGGCCTGGTTGTTGTTCTGCAGCACCAGGTGATCGCGGCCCTTGGCGCCCGGTTCGCCGAGCCACGCGGACAGCACATTGACGCTGTCCGGGCCGGCACCCGATGGAAGCTTCTGGCCTGTGAGCGCGGCGAACGAGGCGAGGGCGTCCACATGGCCGATGAGTTGTGCGGAGATACCGCCCGCCGGGATGCGTCCCGGCCACCGCACCAGGAAAGGAACGCGATGACCGCCCTCGTAAAGACTGCCCTTGTAACCGCGCAAGGTGCCGTTGGGCGGTTGACGGGCGTGGAGCGGGTTGGTGCCATCGTCGTAGGTGTTCTTGATGGCGCCGCCGTTGTCGCTGGTGAAAATCACGAGCGTGTTCGTCGCCAGGTCTAAACGATCGAGGGCGGCCAGCACTTCGCCGACGGTCCAGTCGAGCTGATGAATGACGTCGCCGCGCCAGCCGCAGTCGCTCGTGCCGCGAAAGCGCGGGTGCGGCACCATCGGCTCGTGGATATCGTGCGGCGCGAGGTAGAGGAAGAACGGGCGGGTTTGGTTCGCCTCGATGAACTTCACCGCCTTGGCCGCGAGCGTGTCCGCGATGTCTTCGTCCACCCAGCGGGCGGCTTTGCCGCCGGTCATGAAACCGATGCGCGGGATGCCGTTGACGACTGTGTTCGTGTGGCCGGGGCCGCCCTGGATCTTCAGCTTCACGCCGGGATCCGCTCCGGTGGGTTCGTCGCCAATCTTGGCGCCGTAGCTGACGCGAATCGGGTCGGCCGGATCGTAACCGACGACGCGGTGATTCTCGACAAAGACGCACGGCACCCGATCGCCGGTTGCGGGAATCAAGAAAGCGTAGTTGAAGCCGAGTTCCAGCGGGCCGGGTTTGATCTCGCCGTTGAAATCAGTCTTTTCCCCGTCACCCAAACCGAGGTGCCACTTGCCGACCACGCCGGTTCGGTAGCCGGCGGACTTGAGCACTGACGCCACGGTGGTGGTGCCCGGCCGAATCAGCGCGGGCGCGTTTCCGGGGGCAATGCCGGTGCCCGGCTGGCGCCACGCGTAGCGTCCGGTCATGAAGGCATAGCGCGTCGGCGTGCAAACCGACGCCGTCGAATGTGCGTCGGTGAAGCGCAGGCCTTCCTTCGCCAGGCGATCAAGGTGGGGTGTCTTGACATGTTGCGCGCCGTAGCAACCGAGGTCGCCATAGCCCACGTCATCGGTGAGGATGAAGATGAGGTTGGGTGTCGCGGCCGCCACAGCACTCAGCGCGAGGCAATTGGCGAGGATCAGAGTTTGAAGTGTGTTCACATGTAGTCACAAAATGAGGTTCGTACGCGCAACCTGCCGGAAAGCGAGAAAACCTGCCGGTTTCGGATCTGGGGACGCAAGATGGAATATGTAACTGAAAGTACAGTTCCTGCGGTCGGCCATAAATACAGTTCGTAACTAAGAGCCTTGCTAGAGCGAAGGTCTTTTCGCGCTCAATTCCGGGGGTGTTTAGCAACTCTCTCGATGGCACACAAGGACTACTCAGGGCCGACGGTCGGTCCGGCAGTAGTCTCGGACTATGCTGACACGTTATTGTCACAAGTTACCGCTGCGGTTGTCAGCCCACTGCCCTCCGATCAGTGGAGCGGCGTGGTAGCGGGCGGCCTATTTCGGATTGCGGCCGGGGGAGTTTTCACAGAGGATTTGAGACATCGACCTGTCGGGAACCAAAATGGACCATTGTGAGACGTCAACGGCAGCGGATCCTCGCAACTCCACAGCGAAGGTGGGGAATTATGGCAATCGATAATGTTTAAACTGTGGAGCGCCGAGCGACATTCTTCATGCTGGCCGGGCTGGCGATGGGATGGCTGTCGCTGCGAGCCTGGGCCGCTGCAGAGCCGGGATTGAGTTCGCCCTGGTTCGCGCGCGTGTGGCAGGCTGAGGAGGGGTTGCCCGGCAACAGCGTGACGGGGGTGGCGCAAACGCCGGATGGGTTCCTTTGGGTGAGCACCCAGAATGGTTTGGCCCGCTTTGACGGACTGCGCTTCGAAAGGATTCCGCTGCCGATCCCCTCAGGCCGAGTGTTTCCTTTGATCCGCTGCCTGCTCTTGGGCCGCGACGGCCAATTGTGGCTGGCGATGGAAGGGGCCGTAGCGATGAGCGTGACACCGGGCAGGACGAACGTTTTCACCTCGCGGAACGGCTTGCCGAACTTCCGGCCGCTGGTGATGGCGCAGGATGGCAGCGGGGCGGTGTGGATTGGATATGTGGATGGTTCGGCGTGCCGAATCGAGGGGGGACAAGTGACACGCTTTACTGCCCGCGATGGTCTGGCGGGGACCGGGGGCTGCTGGCTGGCGACCGATGACAAAGGCCATTTGTGGTTTGCCAAGGCCGGCCGCATTGGCGTGTTTCGCGACGAGGAATTCGTAACTCTTCAGACTCTGTCCGACAAACGTGTGCGCCTCACGCGGCGGCGCGCCGGCGGGATGTGGATTTGCGCCGGGTTGCAGGTGCTCAGGTACGAAGAAGGAGATGAGCCGGTGAGGCTGGCCGGGCTTACGCCCCCGCGCGCGGGGGTGGAACCCGCCGTCCTCTTCGAGGACCGGGACGCGGCGCTCTGGATCGGCACTTCCGGCGGTGGGCTGTTCCGCTACGACGGCACGAATGTGGTCAGTGTCGAGACGTCGCACGGCGATATCCAGTGCCTCACCGAGGATCGCGAGGCCAATGTGTGGGTCGGCACCGGTGGCGGTGGGTTGGATCGTTTGCGGTTGCGTGTGCTGGCGCTGCAGGGGACCGAATCCGGCCTGCCATCCGAGACTGTGCGGTCCGTGTGCGAGGACGCGACGGGCCTGATGTGGGCGGCGACAGGAAACGGGGGGCTGGCGCGCTTGCAGGAAGGGGTCTGGCGATCGGTTTCGACCAATGCCGGCTGGTCGGGCGAACGAGCGACGTGTGTGGCCAACGACGGGAAGGGGGGGGTGTGGATCGGCACCTACCGGGCGGGACTGCATCACTGGCAGAATGGCAGGTTCATCTCCCTGGGCCGGAACGAGGGCCTCGTCGGAGAGAGCATCCGCTCCTTGCTGGAGGACAGCGCCGGTAATTTGTGGATTGGGCTGGAGTCGCCCACTGGCCTCCAAAGACTGCGCGAGGGGCGCCTCTACACCTTCGTGCAACCGTTGGGCAGCCGTCCGATCCGCGCGATGGCGGAGGATGCGGCGGGGAATGTCTGGATGGGGACCTCGGACGGCTTCCTGCTGCGCGTGAGCGGTGACACGCTGGTGGACGAAACCCCGCACACGTTGCCACGGCCAAAGCCAATTCGGTTTCTGTATGCAACCCCCGACGGCAGCTTGTGGATCGCCTATGCGGGCGCGGGCGTGGGGCGCTGGCGCGCGGGACGCTTCGCGCGGATTACGACGGAACAGGGAATGCGCGATGACTACATTTGCGCGATCGCCGCCGATAGCGGCGGCGGGCTATGGTTTTCCAGTGACCACGGGATTTTCCAGGCACGGCAACGGGAACTGGACGCGGTAGCCGGGGGCAAGAGCGCACGGGTGCTCTCGATCGCTTACGGGCGAGACGAAGCTCTGCCGAACCTGCAGGGCAGCTACGGGTATGGGCCGGGCGCGGCGCGGAGCCGCGATGGCCGCCTCTGGTTCCCCATGCGCACCGGCTTGGCCGTGGTGTATCCGGACCGAGTGCAGCCGAACCGGATTCCGCCGCCGGTGCTCATTGAGGGCGTCTGGGTGGATGCGCGGCCAGTCCATCTGCCCCGAGACGGCGCCTCGCTGCGGTTGCCGCCTGGACACCACAAGCTGGAACTCAGGTTCACGGCGCCGACTTTCGTCGCGCCCGAAGGCGTGCAATTCCGGTATTGGCTGCAGGGCTGGGATGAAGACTGGGTTGCGGCGGGCACGGAGCGCAGAGCGAGCTACTCCCGGCTGCCCGCGGGCGATTATACGTTCCAGGTAACAGCGTGCAGCAACGCGGGCGTCTGGAACGAGACCGGGGCGGCGCTGAAGTTTATCGTCCAGCCATTTCTTTGGCAAACCTGGTGGTTCCGCCTGGGTACGGGCGCGGTGCTCGTGGCGATGCTGGCTTGGGGTATCCGGACCTACGAACGCCGCCGGGTCCGGCGAAAACTGGAGGAACTCGAACGCCGCAACGCCATCGAGCGGGAGCGCACGCGCATTGCACGGGACATCCACGACGACCTGGGGGCAGGTCTGGCGCAGATCGGGCTGCTGGCGGACCTGGGGAGCAGCCAGTCGGCGGACGCGCAACAGGCCGAGACCAGCTTCTCCAAGATTGGAGCCCGGGCGCGCGCGGCTGTCAGTTCACTGGATGAGATCGTTTGGGCCGCCAACCCACGCAACGACAATCTGCCCCGCTTGGCGGATTACCTCAGCCACTTGGCGGATGAGTGCTTCGAGCATGGCCCGCTGCGGTGCCGCAAGGAGATCCCGACGGGGCTGCCTCCCGTCCCGGTCGGCGCCGAAGCGCGGCATCACCTGGCGCTGGCGGTCAAAGAAGCCCTCACCAATGCCCTCAGGCATTCCGGCGCGCGAACCGTCTGGCTGCGGCTCAAGTGGGAAGCCCCGGACCTCGTGGTTTCGGTCGAGGATGACGGAGCGGGCATGAAAGAACCCCCCGAGGGAGAGCTGGCGGACGGCCTTCGCAACCAAGTCGCACGGATGAAGGATATTGGCGGCACAGTGGAAATCCACAGCTCGCCAGGGCAGGGGACGCGCGTGTTGTTCCAGGCTAGACTGGTCGCGCCAGGCTGACACCGTGAAATAATCTGTCGCCAAGGGCCGCCAACCCGGCTAGAACTTGGCCATGAGCGAGCGCATTCGAATCGCCATCGTTGAGGACGACGCGGGCTTGCGCGAGACCTTCCAACAGATTTTCGGTGGTGCCGCCGACTTTCGCGTGGTGGGTGCCTTCGGCGACGGAGAGACGGCCTTGCGCCAGCTCCCGGGCAAAACACCCGACGTTGTCCTCATGGACATCAACCTGCCCGGCATGTCCGGGATTGATTGTTTGCGCCAGCTCAAGGCGGTCCTGCCCAAAGTGCGCGTCATTATGGTCACCGTCTATGATGATGACGACCGGCTGTTTCAGTCGCTGGTGGCGGGGGCCGATGGCTATCTCTTGAAGCGGGCGACGCGGCTGCGGCTGTTGGATGCGGTGCGGGAAATCGTCGGGGGCGGGGCGCCGATTTCGCCCCAGGTGGCGCGGCGCATGGTGGAATATTTCCACCAGCTCAAGAACCAGGGCCAGGAGAAGCCCGCGGAAACAGCGGCGGTGACGATGGAGCTGCAAGGCCTGACGGCGCGGGAGCAGGCGGTGCTGGCGAAGCTGGCCGAGGGATTTGCGCCCAAGGAAGTCGCCGCTGAACTGGGCATCAGTTGGGACACGGTGCGCAATCATACCACCAACATTTACGCGAAGCTCCATGTTCACTCCCGGTCCGAGGCCATCCTCAAGTACTTGGGGCGAAAGCCCGGCACTGAACGCTAGTCAATATGCAAACCCCGCTCGATTGCCCCCACGGATGGATGTTGGCCAGCCTGATCTTGGCTGCGGCAGCCTCCGGTGTCGCAGCGGTAGAGTCCCCGCCGCGCCTGCTCGGCATCTCGCATGTGGCGCTCCGGGTCAGCGATCTCGAGAGGTCTATGCGGTTCTATCGCGAGTTTCTGGGCTTTGCTGAGCAATACCGTCTCACCAGCACGAGTGGCACCCTGCAAATGGTCGCGCTCAAGGTGAGCGACACGCAGTGGATCGAGCTGTTTCCGGGCCTCCGCCATGACGAGAATCTGCTATATCAACTGGCTTTCCGCGTCAACAGCGCCGAAGAAACACGGGCCTGGCTGGCCGCCAAAGGGATTAGGGTGCCGGAGCGCGTGCCGAGGGGCCGAATCGGGAACTCCCACTTCAGCATCAAAGACCCTGGCGGCCTGACGATCGAGTTTGTGCAATATCAGCCCGAAGGGCGAACGCTCTCCGACCGCGGGAAGTTTGTTTCCACGAACGCCATTTCGCATCGCATCACCCACGCCGGCATCTCGGTCGCGGATATCTCGGCCGCCATGGGCTTCTACCGCGATCTGCTCGGGATGAAGGAAGGCTGGCGCGGCAGCCGGGACGGCAAGGTTCTCTCCTTTATCCATGTCACCCTGCCCGAGAGCGGCGATTACCTGGAGTATATGCTTACGCAGAAAAAGCCGGAGGCCCGTGATCTGGCGGCGCATTTCTGTTTGCAGGTGCCGGACATGGCCCGGGCGAAGGAAAGCCTGGAGCGAAGCTCCTATCGGGCGAGTTACCAGCGCCCGCTCGAAATCATCATCGGGAAAAACCGCAAGCGCATCCTCAACCTGTACGATCCCGACGGCACGCGCGTGGAATTGATGGAACCCAACACGATTGACGGCAAGCCGGTGCCCTCGTCGGATGCGCCGCTGCCGGCGAATTAAGAGCGACCCGGGCTTCCAATTCCAGCTTCCTCCTGACTCAGAGATCATCTGACCTCATCCCCCAATTGCGCTATGGAACCAAAACAGGCCCTCCGGCAAAATGGCCAGAGAATGCGGACTTTACTGCACGGATCTCTCAACATGCTGCTCGTCGGTCTTTGGGCCGGGACCGCCGGCGCCGCCGGGACAAACTCGCCTTGGTTTGCGCGCGCCTGGCAATCCGAGGAAGGGCTGCCGGAAAACAACGTCACCGGCATCGTCCAAACGCCGGAAGGTTACCTCTGGGTGGGCACGCAAAATGGGCTGGTCCGTTTCGACGGTGTCCGTTTCCAGGAAGTCGCCTTGCCACTGCCGGCGGGGCGGACGCAGCCGATGATTCGCGCCCTGCTTCTTGGCCGCGGCGATCAGATGTGGCTGGCGCTTGACGCCGGGCTGGTGATTTCGCTGTCGCCGCAGGCGACCAACATTTTCACCGCCACCAATGGCTTGTCCACGTTTCGGCCGCTCGTGATGGCGCAGGCGGCGGGGCGCGCGGTTTGGATTGGATACGCGGACGGCTCAGTCTGCCGCATCGCCGAAGGGGGAAGGGTGACGCGTTTCACCGGGCGTGATGGTTTGCCCGGGAGCACCGGGTGCTGGCTGGCCAGCGACCGGGAGGGCCAGTTGTGGTTTGCCAAGGCCGGCCGGGTCGGCGTGTGGCGCGACGAGCGGTTCGAGACGTTGCTGACGCTGGAGGATAAGACCGTGCGCATTGCCCCGCGCCGTGAGGGCGGGATCTGGATTTGCGCCGGTCTGCAATTGTTCAAATACAATGGCGGCGCCGAACCGGTGAAGCTGGCCGCACTTGCCCCGGACCGGGCGAGCGTGGAGCCGTCGGTCCTGTTTGAAGACCGCTCGGGAGCACTTTGGATTGGCACGACGGTCGGCGGGTTGTTCCGCTTTGACGGGACGAACGTCGTCAAGGCCGAAACCTCGCACGGCGATATCCGGAGCCTGGCGGAAGACCGTGAGGGCAACCTTTGGGTGGGCACCGGCGGCGGGGGACTGGACCGCCTGCGCGCGCGCGTGCTGGAGTTGCAGGGCCTGGAGTCCGGCCTGCCGTCGGAGACCGTGCGGTCGGTCTGCGAGGATGCGTCCGGTGTGCTCTGGGCCGCGACGCAGAACGGCGGCCTGGCGCGCTGGCAGAATGGGCGGTGGAACAGTGTTTCGACCAACGACGGCTGGTCGGGCGCGCAGGCGACGTGTGTGACGAGCGACCAGCCGGGCGCGGTCTGGATTGGCACTTACCGCGGAGGCCTGCATCGCTGGCAGGATGGCAAGTTCACCGTCTTGCGGCGGCGGGATGGACTGGCCGGGCAAACGGTTCGGGCGCTGCTGGCTGATGGCGCGGGCAATTTGTGGATTGGGCTCGAGACCAGCAACTGCCTCCAGCGGCTGCGCGAGGGACAACTGCGCACGTTCGCTCAGCCGGCGGGCAGCCGCACAATCCGGGCGATGGCCGAAGACGCCGCCCACAGCATCTGGCTGGGCACGATGGATGGGTTCCTCCTCCGCGTGGAGGGCGACACCCTGGTGGACGAGACCCCGCGCACGCTGTCGCCGCCCAAGCCGATCCGCTGTCTTCACGCCACACCCGACGGCAGTTTGTGGATCGGTTATGCCGGCGCCGGCGTGGGGCGCTTGAACAAGGAGCAGTTTGTGCGGATTGGACCGGAACAGGGTTTACGTAACGCCAACATTTCCTCCATCGCCACGGATGCCGAGGGCAGATTCTGGTTCGCCTCCGACCGCGGGATCTTCCAGGTGCAGGCCAGGGACCTGGAGGCGGCGGCGGCCGGCCGAGCCAGTCGGCTGCTCTGCATCGGGTATGGACGCGATGAGGGGCTGCTCAGCCTGCAAGGCAATTACGGCTACGCGCCGGGCGCGGCACGAAGCCGCGATGGGCGTTTGTGGTTCCCGATGCGGACGGGGCTGGCGGTGGTGCATCCGGACCGCGTGCAACCCAACCGGATTCCGCCGCAGCTCATCATCGAACGCGTCCTCGCGGACGGGCGGAAGCTGGACTTGCCGGGCGGCCGGGAGTGGCTACAGGACGACAACGCGGTCCGCCGGCTGGGGGCGCGCCCGGCCGAGGATCCCTTGCCGTTACCCTTGGGCCACCGCAAGCTGGAGCTTGGATTCACCGCCGTGAGCTTCATCGCTCCCGAGAGCGTCAGCTTCCGCTATCGGCTCGAGGGCTGGGACGAGGATTGGGTTGACGCAGGCACGCAGCGCAACGCCGTGTACTCGCGATTGCCGCCGGGCCAGTATCGCTTTCACGTGACCGCCTGCAACAACGCCGGCGTGTGGAGCGAGCCGGGTCAGGCACTGACCCTGAGCGTGCAGCCCTTTTTCTGGCAGACCTGGTGGTTCCGCGTCGTGGTGTTGCTGGTGGTCGCGCTGGGGCTCACGGGCTGGGTGCGCCACGTCCGGCGGTTGCACGCGAGAATCCGGCAGCTCGAAGCGGCGGCGGGAATGAAGCAATAGCCGTCCTACGGTTGGGCGGCGGGCGTTCGGCTTCCCGGAGCGTTCTTCAGGTCCAACGCCTTGCGCAAGCCGCTGGCGGCATCCGGGTCGTCCGGCTTCAACTTGACGGCCTCGCGCAGCTCGCTGATCGCCTCGTCGAGCGCGCCTTGCCGGACGAGCGCGACCCCCAGGTTGTAATGCGCCTCCTGATAGGCCGGTCTCAAGGTCAAGGCGCTCCGGAATTCGGCGGTTGCTTTGTCAAGCTGTCCCTGCCGAAACCAGCCGACGCCGAGGTTGTAGTGGGCCTCGGCGGAACGAGGGTTGATTTGCAGCGCCGATTGGAAGTGCCCCATAGCCTCTTCCCATCGCTCCTGTCTGAGCAGCGCCTCCCCCAGATTGGTGTGCGCCAGGTCGTTGCGCTCCGTGACAGTCAGGGCGTGGCGGAAAACAGCTTCACTGTCCTTCCAAGAGCCAATTTGCCGGCGCGTGAGCGCGGTGCAAAGGCCGAGCGCCATGATGGCCGCAACCGAGAACGGGAGCGCGAGGCAGCGCCTTCGCTTTGCCAATTCGCTCAATCCCCAGATCAAAGCGACGAAGACTCCAACTGATGGGAGATAGGTGTAGCGGTCCGCCATCGCCTGGGCGCCGACCTGCACAATTCCAATCACCGGGATGAGGCTGCCGACGAACCAAAGCCAGCCCATCAGCAGGTAGGGACACTTGCGCCGAAGCAGAAGCACAAGGATCGAGATGCCTGTCAGCAGCAAGCCCGCCAATACTACGGTGGTGGTTGGCCACTGGCCGGGATGCGGATAATAGGCGCAGAGGTTGGCCGGGCAGAAAAGCTTCCCCAGGTACCGGCAATACGACACGAGGGCATTGCCCACACGGGCTGCCAGCGGCAACCCCGTCATCGTCTCCACGTGCCCTCCGCTCTGATGCACCCAGAAGGCAACAGCGCTCGCCCCTGCCGCCGCCGCGAAGAAGGGAACTTTCTCGGTCAGCAAACGCAATGGAACGCCGGGCGTGGAGCGTAGTCCGTGGTCCGCTGTCGCGTCGCCGCCGACCTCCGATTTCTGACGTCTGACCTCTGACCTCTGACCTCTGACCTCTACATTCCGCAATCGTCCCAGCGGCCAGAAATCGAGGAGCACCATCAGGAAGGGCAGCGTCACCAGCATCGGTTTGCTCATCAGCCCCAAAGCGAAGCAGAGCAGGGCGAGCAGATAGAAGAAGAAGAGGGAAGATGGAAGATAGAAGCTGGATGCCCTGTCCTGAACCGGGGGTGCTGCAGGCTGACTTCGGACTTCGGACTCTCGCCGCGCTGCCGCGCCGTCGCAGCGGGTCGGACCTCGGCCTTCGGCATATCGGGCATAGCAGAGCAGTGAGAGAAGGCCGAAGAATGCGCTCAGCACATCTTTGCGTTCCGCAATCCAGGCCACCGATTCAACGCGCAGCGGGTGCAGAGCAAAGAGGCCGGCCACGGCCAGGCTTCGCCAGGTTGCCCCGGTCAGTCTTCGCAGCAGCAGGAACACCAGCATCGCGTTGGCCGCGTGCAGGAATACGCTGGTGAGATGGTGGCCCCAGGGCTTCAAGCCGAAGAACTGGCAGTCCGCCATATGGGACCACCAGGTCAGGGGATGCCAATTGCCGGCCTCGCTACTGAGCAGCGCCCATTTCACGGCCTCCATGGTCAAGCCTCTTTGCACCTGAACGTTCGCGGTGACGTAGTCCGGGTCGTCGAAGTTGATAAAGTCGTTGGCGGTCGCGGGCAAGAATACCCAAGCCACGAGCAAGAACAAAACAAGGCAAAGTGCTGTTGTCTCGGCTGCCTGCAAGAAGTTCCGATGCGGCCCTGACACGGCAGGGTCCCGGCTGCTGCCAGGTCTGCGCGGGTGGTTGGCCCCCGCTCTCCCAGCGCCGGGCAGGCTGCCTCGGTTTGAACTGTGCTTTGGCCTACTCAATCAGCGGTTCATTTTCAACCTGCGCTTGGCTGTTGACCAGCCTGCAATTGAAATCGTGACCAGCCTGCGCTCCCCTTCTTCCCATGTAACCATGGAACCATGGAACCTGTTAATACCTTCGCCCACTTTGCCTTCTAATCCGGGGTTTACCCTTCCCCGGGCATATCCCCCAATTGCACTATTCTCCCCCGGGGGCCTTCTCGCGTATATTGACAACATGATTGGCCTGAAATGTCATGGTTGGCGAGGCGATGACGCCCGAGGCTTGACATGGCGCAGGTTCCCAGCGCATCACATCCGTGCGCGCTGCAACTGAGAAACTTATGCTGAAATCCAAGATGGTCGGAATTAGGGCCGAGGCCAAACGCCTGCTGGCTTTTACTTTGATTGAACTACTGGTGGTTATTGCCATCATCGCGATTCTCGCCGCGCTGTTGCTGCCGGCGTTGGCGAAAGCCAAGGCGAAAGCTCTTAAAGTCAACTGCACCTCCAATCTCAAACAGACTGGCCTCGCCTTGCAGATGTTTGTGGATGACAACAGCGATTATCTGCCGCCCGGCCCCGGCATCAGCGTCGGCCTGTATAATGGGATGCGGGTGAATTACATGGAGGACGCGCGTTCTCAGCGGGAGCTGACTTACTACCTGGCGACCTACATGGGCTACCCGGCGCCTGACACCCAAATTCGGATTGCCAAAGCCATGTTTTGCCCGGGCTACGCCGCGGCGATGCATGTGAGCATTGACACCAACGCCGCCGAACACCATTGCTATTTCCTGACCGACACCAACCACATCGCCCCGACCGACCCTGCTTTCGGGCTTGCCATCCGCCCGTTTGGCTCAGCCGACAGTCCCACCGGCCCTTCCTCGAAGATCTCCGCCATTCAGGGCCGGACCGGCCCCGCCGATGTCTGGGCCGAGGTGGATTGCGACCTGCAGGGCAACCCGGGTCTCGCCAACGCGAACTGGTGGTACAAGCCGCCCAAGGAGCCGGTGCATGGCAACTCCCGCAACGCTCTCTATTTCGACAATCACGTCGGCAGCCGGAAGATCATCCCTCTCTCCGGTAGCAACAGCAAAGGCTACTTCTAAACAACTGCCCCGTCCGATCGAACATCCCGAACCGTTCAACCAGTGATAAGTAATAACAGCTCGAACCAATACCTCCTATGAAAATAAACCGTCTCGTATTAGCCATCACCGTTGCCACGGCCCTCGTGGCGCAGCAGGCACGAGCCCAGCAGACCATCGTCAACTCGGTGGATGCCCGCATCCAGGGTGGCACGCTGGCCAACACGGCCAACCTGGCTTCCGCTGGCAGCACGCCAGGCTATCTCGAAATCAAATCCGGCAGCTCGCTAAGCAGTGGCTCCCGCAAGAGCTACTTCCAGTTCAACGTTGGCTCCACCCCCAACACCAACGCCAATGCCATCTTCACACTGGTGTTCCCGACCATTACTCCTAACAGCCAGTCCCAAAGGGTTCAGCTTTATGCCCTCAACCAGGCCTATGCGGGCGGATTCAACCCCGCCACGATGACCTGGAACAACGCCCAGGCCAACAACACCAACGATAACTCGGCCATTCTGACCGACCCCTCGACGAACACCTACACGGCGACGCCGCTCGTGTCGGTGGTTCTGCCCACGGCCGACTCCACGCATACGACCTATACGTTCACGCTCCAAGCCGGCACCAACTCCACCAGTTGGGGGAACTTTATCAAGAGTGGCAACGTGACGCTGGCCTTGACCGGCATTCCTGACAGCGCCCTTAACGGCAACGGCCCGATTCGGTCGCCCACTAATGTCTCGACCCTGACTTTCAATACGCAAGTTGGTGGCGGACCTATGCCGAGCATCAGCCCCTGCACCAACGTCAGCACCTACCCGACCTATAATTCTCCCACGAATTACTTCACGGTTTCTCCGAGCGGCCTCACGCCGACCGCCACCTCTGATAATCAGGCGGTGGTGGCCGATGCCGATATTCATATCGAAGGCAGCGGCGCGAATTGGAAGGTGTACGCCGTCGGCGGCACCACCGCGGGCACCGCCAACATTGTCCTGACCGTCACTGACGGGTCGGGCAATCCGGCTAACGCCAACTTCAAAGTCACGGTCAATCCGGTCCAGCCCTTCTTCAGTTCCAATCCGCCGGACACGAACACGCTGACCGGCATTGCCTTAACCGTGCCATTCGCGGTGTATGAGCCCACTTCCAATGCCGACAATATCACCATTTGGGCCACCTCCTTGAACACGAACCTGGTGGCCGACTCCGGCCTCAGTACCGCCAAGGTGCCAGGGACCGGGGGAACCAACCGCACGGTGACCATCACGCCGCTGGCTGGCACCAATGGCATTGCGCCGATTGCCTTGTGGGCGAGTGACGGGCTCAGTAGCAACAGGACCGCGTTCGCGGTGGTAGTAAGGCCTTCGCCGAAGATCGCGTTCATTGACAACTTCTCGTACACGACAAATCTTACCTCGCTCGGAAGCCCGACCCTGGTGGACAACGTCGGAAGTTTGTACTTAGCCTCTGGTGGTTTCTGGCGCATCCGCGGCGGCGCCACCGGCAACAGTCTACAGGTCAGCTCTGGCCAGGCCCTGGTCGGCGCATCCACAACCCCCACTTCCGCCACGCCGATGAGCCTTATCGCGCCGCTGGTCGGCGGGCCCTTCCTTGGAAACAACGACTGGATTATCTATACAAGCTTCAAGGCCACCTGGACCGCTGTGCCGCAGAATTCGGGGACGATGGTTCACCTCTATGACCCGAATTCCAGCGGGACTGTTGGTTTGCTCGCCAGGCTCTCGACTTCTGTCAGCAACTCGGTCGCGGGCCAATTCCGTGTCCGAATTGAAAGCGGCGAGAACTCGGCTCCCAACACGAACCTGGTTGAGTTTCCGACCGATCTGAGCGTGGGTACGACTTACAACATTGTCACAAAATACGTTGTCGATGCCACCAAGACGACGCTGTGGGTGGACACAGGTACGATCACTGAGGGAACCTCGACCGAGGTGGTCTCTGTGGATAATAACCACACCGTACGGCCTGTGTATGACGTCGGTCTTCGCCAAGGCACCGACACCGGCCCGTTGCTGATTGATGACCTGAAGGTCACGGTGGTGGTAAGGCCATCGTTTGCCTCGGTCACCCGGTCCGGGAGCTCGGTTATCATTCTCTTCAACGCCGGGGTGAACGATTCAACCTCGGACTTCATCGTCAATGGCACCGCGGCCCTGCCCACTCCGCTGGCCCCGTTGAGCGCCACGATCACCTCCCTGGGCGGAGGCCTGTTCCAGGCCACGGTGGCCGCGGTTGGCTTCCAGGGTTACTATCAGCTCGAGCGAAAACCGATGGTATTTCCGTAACCGGGGATTGGAGAATAGCTGTCGGGGCTGGGCTGTGGAAGCCAGCCCCGGCAGCTCGCCGCGGAACAATTTTGTCAGGGCGCAGGCAGGCGTCAGCGGCGGACCACAGATGAATATGGGGATTTGCAGGACATTTTTGCTGTTGTTGGTTTCCGCCACGCTGGCCTCCGCCGCCACACCCGGCAAGCCGGTGCTGGCGGCCGATGGCAAGCCGGAGGGGCCATGGAAGACCTACCCGACCCGCACGCTGGAGGACCTGCCGGCCAAAGCGCTCGAGCAAGACCGACTCGGGTTTCAGCCGGTACGGCGGCCTGCTGGCCCGCAAGACCAAAGCCACCGGTTTCTTCCATGCCGCCCGCGTGGACGGGCGCTGGTGGCTGGTGGACCCCGACGGCTGCCTCTTTCTCCACAAGGCCGTTACCGGGGTGCGGCCGCTGACCACCAAGGAGAGCCGGGCGGCGTGCAACGAGAAGTTCGGCAGTGAGACGAACTGGGCCAGCCAGCACGCATGACATTGCTCCGCGAGCATGGCTTCAACGGCCTGGGCGCGTGGTCCGATTTCGAGCGGCTCCGGGCAGGTTTCCCCGCCGCTGGTCTATACGCGCAATTGGACTTTCATGGCCAGCTACGGCAAGAAGCGCGGCGGCACCTACCAGAAAGCGGGCCATATCGGCTATCCCAACGACTGCATCTTCGTGTTCGACCCCGGCTTCGAAGCTTTCTGCGACGACTACGCCAAACAGCTCGCCGCCGACAAGGACGATCCCTGGCTCCTCGGCCACTTCTCCGATAACGAGCTGCCTTTCCGCCGCACCGCGCTGAAGAACTACCTTGGACTCCCGGAGAGCGACCCGGGCTACAAGGCCGCGATCAAGCTGGCTGCGCTCGCGTCACGGCGAGGCAGCCGCCGCCAAGGACATCACCGCGCAGGACGAGCAGGATTTCCTGGCGCTGGTCGTGGACCGCTATTTCCGCATCGTTTCCCGCGCGATCAAGAAGAATGACCCGAACCACCTGTTACTCGGCTCGCGTTTTCACGGGCCTGTGCCCGGGCTGCCGGAGGTCTTCCGGGCGGCCGGCCCGTATCTGGACGCGGTCTCGGTCAATCTTTACCACGTTTGGACGCCCGAACTCGGACCAGCTCGCCATGTGGGAGCGCGAGTCCGGCACGGCCCTATCCTGATCACCGAATGGTACGCCAAGGGCATGGACTCCGGCATGGGCAACACCACCGGCGCCGGGTGGGTCGTCAAGACCCAGGCTGACCGCGGCCGGTTTTACCAGAACTTCGTCCTCGCGCTGCTCCAATCCAAAGCCTGCGTGGGCTGGCACTGGTTCAAGTACATTGACAACGATCCCAACGCCAGGAATGTGGACCCGTCAAACGTGGACGCCAACAAAGGGGTCGTGAGCAACCGCTATACGCCCTACGAGCCGCTGCTGGACGCCATGAAGGAGCTCAACGAGCGAACCTACTCCCTGGTGGACTACTTCGGCGGCCCCGCATCCGCGAAGGCCTCCGGGGCGGGCGACCAGGCCATGACGACGCGGGGGGCGGGCCCCAATTAGCCCGCATGGTCCTCACCTCCACTCCTGGCGCAGACCCCCGAGTCTATCAGTATCTCTCTGCGCTCTTCGCGTCTCTGCGGTTAGCAGGCGTTTCGGTCTTGGTTGCGGCTCCACTGCGCTGCGCCGCATCGCAGGTTGCCAAACCTGCGAGCTGATTAGACACGATGGACTACGTGGCCAAACTTAAAGCGCTGCCCAGGCAGCACGACTTCTTCATCGGCATTGACAGCGACGGCTGCGTGTTCGACTCGATGGAGATCAAACACAAGGAGTGTTTCTGTCCCGCTTTCATCAAGCACTTCGGCCTGCAGGCCGCCAGCAAGTACGCCCGGGAGGTGTGGGATTTTGTGAACCTTTACTCCCGCGACCGCGGCTGCAACCGCTTCTTCGCCATTCAGAAGGCGATCCGGCTGATCGGCGAAAGGGGTGAGTTTGCCGCCCGGGGTCTCAAGGCAAATGGGCTCCCGGCGCTGGATAACTGGCTCCAGCAGGAAACCAAGCTCGGCAACCCGGCCCTCGAAGCCAGGGTCAGGGCGACCAACGACGCGTCTTTGGCGAAGGCTCTGGCCTGGAGCAAGGAAGTGAACGACCGGATCGCGGATATGGTACGCGACGTGCCGCCATTCCCGATGGTGCGGGAATCGCTGGAGAAGGTCCGCACCCGCGCTGACGTCATCGTGGTGAGCCAGACCCCGGTCGAGGCCCTGGAGCGGGAATGGCGGGAACACAAGCTGGATCACCTGGTGAACTTCATTGCGGGACAGGAAGCCGGGACCAAAGCAGAACACATCCGGTTTGCCACCCATGGCCGCTATGTGCCGCAGCAGATTCTCATGATCGGCGACGCCCTCGGCGACCTGAAAGCAGCGGAGGACAACCACGCCTTGTTCTTCCCGATAGTGCCTGGCAGGGAAGAGCGGTCCTGGAAGCGATTCTACGACCAGGGCAGCGAACGCTTCTTCAACGGAACTTTCGCCGGCGCCTACCAGCAGGAACTGCTCAAAGAATTCGACGCCGCGTTGCCGGCCAAGGCCCCGTGGCAGAAATAGGCCCGTTTGAACCAACCCAGCCTTATGAAATCGCAAGTTGACCTGCCGGAGGCAAAGGAGGCCCTCCCCGAACAAGGCAGCCTGCCCAAGGAGCGCCTCAGCCTGAAAACCAAACTCAGTTATGGCTTGGGCAATGTTGCGGTCATGGTGGGCAAACAGGCGCCCAAGCAGCTTTCCCTCCCGATATACAACGTAACACTAGGTGTGAACGCGGGCTACGTCGGCACCGTGCTGGCCCTCGGGCGCCTGGTGGATGCCTTCACCGACCCGTTCGTGGGACACTTGTCAGACGGCCTGGCAACGCGCTGGGGTCGGCGGCGGCCGTTCATTTTTCTGGGGGCAATCTTTGCCGGGTTGTTCTTTACCGCCCTGTGGCTCTGTCCGCGTGGTCTGACGTCTGCCGGCTATCTGACCTGGTTCATCGGCGCATCGTTATTGTATTACATGATGCTGAGCCTCTTTTGTGTGCCCTGGTATGCGCTCGGTTACGAGCTGGCGCCCAACTACGATGAACGAACCCGGCTGATGGCGTTTCCGAGCATATTGGGCCCGGTCGGGCAGATTCTGGTAAGCTGGCTGTTTCCACTGACACAACTGCCGATTTTTGCCGATACAATTCATGGCATCCGGTGGGTCGGAACCGGCGCCGGACTGGTGCTTGTCGTATTTGGGTTGATCCCCGCCTTTTTTTTGAGGGAACGGTTTGGCTCGGCCAGTGCATCTGCGGGCAAGAAGAAACCGCGCCAGTCTTTCCTGACCAGCGTGAAGTCGGCGGTGAAGAATGTTCCGTTTGTCCGCTTGACGGTGGCGGTCACCACGGTTCTGATCGGCGCCTCTATGGTCGGTGGATTGGGGTTCTACGTGTTTGTGTATTACCTGTATGGCGGAGATAAGACAGCCGGCAGTGTGCTGCTCGGCTGGCATATGACAGTCCAGTTGGCGGCCAACATGGCTTTGGCGCCATTGCTGGCCAAGCTCTCGGTGCGGTTCGGCAAAAAGGAGGTTTTCCTGGCCGCCATCGGCTGGGGCTGTGTGCGATCCGCCCTGCTGTGGTTCCTGCTGGACCCTGCCCATCCATGGCTGGTGCTAATCAACGCAGTTCTGATGGGCGTGGATAACGTGGCCATCTTCATGCTTTGCCACGCCATGATCGCCGACGTCTGCGATGTGGACGAGCGTGACAATGCACATCGGCGCGAAGGATTGTTCGGCTCCTTGTTCAGTTGGGTGTTCAAGAACGGCATCGCGTTATCCTATGCGCTTTCCGGCTTTATTCTGGTCTGGATCGGTTATAACCCATCAAAAGGGGCGGCCCAGTTGCCGCGCACGATGGAATTGATGAAGACGTTCTACAGCGCGGTTCCGGCAGTGTTCTTTCTGCTGGCATTCTGGGTGTTTTACAAATACCCCATCAGCCGGCGCGTCGCTACCGAGGTGCGGGCGGAACTGGAGGCGCGCCGGCGCGCCGCGGCGGCAGAGGGGCGTCAATAGATCAACCACAGATGGACACCGATGCACACAGATAAGAACTCTTTCGCAGCGTGTCGTTCTGCAGCGGCAATCCTCTCCTCAAGCGGCGACATGAAGCACATTCGCAAGGCGCCGAAGGCTGGTCCCCAGCATCTGTGGTTATCTGTGTCCATCTGTGGTTTCCTTCTCCCTGGAAACGGCTTAGCGCTGGCGCTCTGCCTAGTCGGCTTATCAGCACCGGCGCGGGACACCAACCTCACCGACCGCTTCGACCCCGCCCTGCGAGCTTACCACGAGCATACCCGCACGAATCCCCCGCCCACCGGCCGCTTCGAGAGCGGTATCCAGGAGCGGCTCGCGGCCGACCGGACTAACCCGCCGCCCCGCGGCGCCATCCTCTTCATCGGCAGCAGCATCTTCAAGCAGTGGACCAATGTCGTTGCCGACATGGCGCCGCTGCCGGTGTTCAACCGCGCCTTCGGCGGCTCCCGCACCAGCGACATCCTCGAGCGCCTGGATCAACTCGTCCTGCCTTACGCGCCCAAAGTCATCGTCTATTACGCCGGCAGCAACGACATCAACAACCGCGAACCCGCCGCCGCCATCTTCGGCCGCATCCATGACTTCGAGCGGCGCGTCCACGCGAAGCTGCCGAACACGCGGATCATTTTCGTGGCCATTGACCGCGCGCCGCAGAAGCGAGAGCGCTGGGACCTGGTGGACGCCGCGAACTTGCTGGTCCGGGACTATTGCGCCGTGACGCCGCGTCTCACTTTCGTGGACCTGAACCCGGTCACCCACGACCAACAGGGCGAGCCGCGCCTCGAGTTTTACCGGGATGACAAGCTGCATTTCCAGGCGGCTGCGTATGTGGAATTCACTGCGGTCATTAAACCGATATTGCAGAATACCTGGGATGAAGTGAGCCCCGGGCGCAAATGAGCGCAATGTACCAATGAGGAGAATCAGTTTAACAGTTTTGAGTCTCGCAGCCGGGTTGATGTTGGCCGGCGCTGCCGAAGTCCGCCGCCAGAATGGCCAGCAGTGGGAGACCACCCCCGTCACGCTCCTTTCCGACGTGGCCGGTTTCACCCCATCTGATTGTGTGAAGTTGGACCGGTTTGGTGGTATGGCTGACCGCCGAGTCAAGGCGACCGGCTTCTTTCGGACCGAGAAGATCAACGGGCGTTGGTGGCTGGTGGACCCGGAGGGGGGATTATTTCTCAGTGTGGGGCTCAACTCGGTTAATCTTGTCCAATCTGACGGCAAGCTCGGACCGACGGCTTGTGCGACCACCCGCGCCTGGTCCACCGCTGCCGCCCAACTGCTGCGCACCAACGGCTTCAACACGCTCGGCTGTTGGAGCACCAACCAGCTCTTTGCCGGGCCAAGCCGCATGCCTTACACCACCGAGTTGGCCTTCATGGGCAGCTTCGGCGTAAAGCACAAGATTACCTCCTGGGTGTTCGGGCATTGGGACTACCCCAGCAATTGCATCCCGGTCTTTCATCCGGAGTTCGAGGCGCATTGCGACGAGTATGCCCGTCAACTGCAGGCCGCCCGGGTTGATCCCTGGCTGCTCGGCCATTTCTCGGACAACGAGCTGCCCTTCCGCCCCGAGTCGCTCGACAATTACCTGAGCTTGCCGGCGGACGATCCCGGCCACCGCGCCGCAGGGAAATGGTGGGAGGAACGTCGCCAGCGGACCGGGCGCGAGAAGATCGAAGAGACCGACCGCGAGGCCTTTGTGCAGTTCCTGGCTCACCGCTATTACAGCGTCGTCGGCTCGGCCATCCGCAAGCACGATCCGAACCACCTCTACCTCGGCAGCCGCCTTCACGGCAAATGCATCAGCGAGCCCGTTCTGCGCGGCAGTGCGCCGCTGGATGTCGTCAGTGTGAATTACTACAACTCCTGGACGCCCGATCTCGCGCGGTTACGCAACTGGACCGAGTGGTCCGGCCATCCGGTCCTGCTCACGGAATGGTACGCCATGAGGCTTAAGTCGCCCGCCCAGGAAACCCGTGGCGCCGGCTGGCGCGTCTCCACCCACGCCGAACGCGGCATGTTCTATCAGAACTACACTCTCGGCGCCCTGCAAAGCCCGGTCTGCGTCGGCTGGCACTGGTTTAAATACGGCGGCGACAACGAGCCGGGCCGCAACGGCGCCGAGATCGGCGTGGTGGATTTGAACTACCAACCCCGCGAAGAGCTGGTCAACCGGATGCGGGAGCTGAACGCGCAAGTTTACCCCCTGGCAGAATTCTTCACCGCGCGCCAGCCAACCAAGTAGAGCAAATGCCAAGAGCTACTTCTTCCTCGTTGGGTAGGGACGCCTCGCCGAGGCGTCCGTTCCCCCTTCCATCCCGAAGTTACTTTCGCCAGTCCTTTTAACTCTATGACCGAAACCGCAAGCAATTGGATCGACGGCCTCATGGGCCGGATGAACCTCGAACAAAAGGTCGGCCAGCTCATGGTCTTCGGCTTCATGGGGCCGGTGATCAATCCGCACGTGGTCGAGATGGTCACCAAGTACCACGTGGGCGGCCTGCGGATCGCGCAGAAATTCCACGGCGGCTCCGCCGAGTTCCGGGCCACCCTGATAGGCAAACAGGCCCACCCGAAAGACAAACCTGACTTCAACACCTATTACCGGCCCGCCGACCTCAACACCAAACGCATCACCTGCACCCCGGAGGAATACGCCAGAGTCCTCAACACTTTGCGGGACATGGCGCTGAGTCGCAAAGACGGCATCGGTCTTCACTTCACCTACGACCAGGAAGGCGAGGGCGCCGATTTCCTGTTCGACCAGAGGCTCTTCCCCTATCCCATGGGCCTGGTGGCCTCCGGCGAACCGGAACTGGCCTACCGGGTCGCCCTGGCTTCGGGCCGCCAAGCCCGGGCCCTGGGCGCCAACATGATCCACTCGCCGGTCCTCGATGTGAACACCAACCCCCGCAACCCGGAAATCGGCACGCGGGCCTACAGCGATGATCCGGCCGTGGTCGGGCAGTACGCAATCCAGTCGCTCCGCGGTTACCGCGAGGCCGGCATCATCACGACCGGCAAGCATTTCCCGGGGCGCGGCGAATCCGAGCAGGACGCGCACTTCGGTCTGCCGGTCGTCAAGCTCGACCGGGCCACCTTCATGAAGCAGCACGTCGCGGCCTTCAAGGCACTCATTGATGCCGGCTTGCCAACGATCATGGCCGCGTTCACGGCTTACCCGTGCTTCGGATCGGAAGATCTTCCGGCGGCCACGGATAGCCGGATCATGACCGATTTGCTCCGGGGTGAGCTGGGCTTCAAAGGCGTTGTCACAACCGACAACATCCAGATGACCGGCCTCCTCCAGAAATACGAGATGGGCGAAGCCGTCATCCGCTGCCTCCTGGCCGGCTGCGACCTCATTCTGTGCCGCAGCGAATCGCCCGTAACGAAGCACCTCATCGCTAAGGTCATCGAGGCGGTGAAGGAGAAGCGCTACCCGGAGAGCAAGCTCGACGAGTCCGTGCGCCGAGTTCTGGCTTTACGCTGGGAGATGGGCCTGGCACAGAACGGCGGCAAGGTGGACCCGGCCAAGGCTGGCCTGCCGTTCAACGACCCGTTTGTCACTGCGGCCGCGAAGGAAGCGGCCGAGAAATCCGTTGTCCTGCTGCGGGACGACCAGAGTCTTCTGCCGCTGAAGCCCGAGACCAAGGTGGTCTTGATCGAGCAAATCCACCACTTCCACACCTTCATCAATAACCTCTATTCGCACCCGGGCCTGCTTTGGGAGGAGCTGCGGAAGCGTTCGGACAATGTCGCCCTGGTGCTGATCAACGAGACCTTCACCGAGACCGACAAGGCGGCGGTGCACCAGCGCCTGCGCGAGGCCGACTACGACGTCATCCTCGCCACCAGCTACTACAACTACCGCAGCCACGCGACCATGACCGGCCTGCTGCCCGAGCTCCAGCAATACCGGAAGCCCATCGCTATCGTGTCCAACACCCCCTACGAGAAGTTCGGCATTCCTGCCGGCTTCCCGACCGGTCTCGTGTGCTTCGTGCCCTCCGGCAGGGAGAACCTGAGCGTCGTGGTCGACATCCTCTATGGGCGGCGCAGCGCCACTGGGAAACTACAAGTGCGGCTGTCGTAAGCTGGAACAACTTACTTGAAGCAACCAAAGACAAGGAACTTGGGCATCGCCATCTTCTTCCGTGGAAGGCAGCAGGAGCAGCGGAAGCGGTCCTGCGCTTTGTTTTCTTCGTTGCCTTCTGTCGTCACAGACGCAAGCCGTAGATCTCTGCCTCGATTTGCGCCACCGCCCGGCCAATCTCGCCGGTCACTACGGGCGCGCGGCCCTCGCCGACCGCGTTGACGAAGTCCTCAATCAACGGCTGGTGCAGGTTGGGCGCCGGCGGATGCGATTCCACCCGCGTCACCCCACCGCTCTTGATGTGGATTTCTCCCTTATTGAGCACCGCCACATGGATTAGGCCGCGTGTGCCGAAGATGTCCAGCGTGTCCTGGGGCTCAGCCGACGCGTGCGTGACGGCCAAGCTGGCGCAGGCAGTGTTCTCAAACTGAAAGAGCGCGGCAGCGGTGTCCTCGACCTCACGCTCAAAAGCCACCTTGGCGGTCAGGCTGCTCACCTGCCGGATGGGGCCGAGCAGGTGAAACAGCAGCTCGATCCGGTGGCACCCGAAATCAAACATGGGCCCGCCCCCGGCCTCCTGTTTGACAAACCAATAACGAGCGTGGCTCGGCGGCGGATCAAACCACTCGAACGCGTTGATTTGGGCCAGGACAACCCTTCCCACCTCGCCCGAGGCGATCACCTCTTTGATGCGCGCGATCGCGGGATAGCAATGGCGATAATAGGCAATGCCGAGCTTCACGTGGTTGGCCCGGCAGGCCGCAATCATCCGGTCGCATTCCGCCACATCCATCGCCATCGGCTTTTCGCACAGCACATGTTTGCCGGCTTCGGCGGCCGCGACGGTTTGCGCGGCATGCCAGCGCGGTGGAGTGGCGATGTAGATGGCATGAAGCTCCGGGTCGCCCAGCATCTCCTGCCAGGTAGCATACCATTTTCGCGCCCCGAACGCCCTGGCGAACGACTCCGCCAGCTCGGGCCGTGCCCGGCTGACGGCCACCAGCTCGCACCCCGGCAAATCACGCAGCGCGGGCGCCACGCGCTTTTGCGCAATGTCGCCGCAACCTATCAGGCCCCATTTTAAAATCTTCATAAGCTGATTGGTCTTCGATCTAAGCTGCCTGCTCTACCCGCGTCGGCTCAGAACGCTTGGCCCGATCACCTGGCGGAGTTCTTCGAAGCTGCCTTGTCGGCCAGCGCCCTGGCCAGGTTGGTTCGGGCTTGAGCATAGTCGGGCCGGAGGCTTAGCGCTTGTTGGTAGTGCGCGATGGCCTCGTCCAGCCGCCCTTGGCCGGCGAGTGATCCCGCCAGGTTGTTGTGGGCCTCGGCGAATGCGGGCTGCAGACGGATTGCTTCGCGGTATTGCGTTATCGCCTCCTCGACCTTCCCGGCGTTGTCGAGCGCCACGCCCAGGTTGTTGCGCGCTTCGGCCGACTCGGGCCTCAGTTGCACGCTTTCCCGGAGCAGTCGGACCACCTCGTCGGTAGCGCCTGTTGCCGCAAGGGCCGAAGCGAGGTTCATGCGGGCTTCGGCATGACTGGGCTGCAGGCGAAGCGTTGCGCGAAGCTGCTCGATCGCTCCTGTCCAACGCCCCCGGCTTGCCAGCGCAACCCCCAGGTTGTAGTGCGCTTGCACGTGCCCGGGTGCCAAGGCCACCACGGTTTCATATTGGTTAATGGCCTCATCCAGGGCTCCCTTTAAGGCCAGCGCCAGCGCCAGCGAGTAGCGCGCCTCTACAAAATCCGGCTTGAGTCTGATGGCCTCCTGGCACGCCAATATGGCCTGGTCACGGTGTCCCTGTCTTTCCAGCGCGGCTCCCAGGTTGTAATGGGCCCGGCTGAATTGAGGCGAAATCCGCAGCGCTTCGCGGAACTCGGCGATAGCCTCGTCCAGGTGGCCCAGGTTGCCCAGGCCCAACCCGAGGTTGCTGTGCGCCTCAGCATAGCCCGGCCGCACCCGCAGTGCCTCCCGCGCATGATGGATAGCCTCCTCGAAGCGGCCCTGGCTGAACAGTGCGACCGCGAGGTTATTGCGGGCGACGAAGTTGTCCTTGGTGACCGCCACAGTGTGTTCCAACAGGGTGACCGAATCTTTCCAGTAGCCGAGTTGCCTTCGGGTGAGGCTGCCGCAGAGCACCAGGGCTGCTGCGGTTGCCAGGCCGAGGACCAGGCGCCGTGAACGCCAGCTCGTGGCCAACTCAGGCACCTGCCACACCACTGCGAGAAACAAGCCGATCAAGGGCAAATAGGCAAAGCGGTCGGCCATGGCTTGCGCCCCGACCTGCACCAACCCAATCACGGGGACCAGCGTCCCGAGAAACCAAAACCACCCCACCAATAGCCACGGCCGGCTCCGCACAGCCATCACGACCAGGACCGTAACCGCCACCAGCAGCACCCCGCAGGCACTCACCGTCCCCAGCGGCCAGGCTTCGGGGTAGGGGTACAGCACAGCTAGCTTCGCGGGCCAGAATGCCTTGCCGAGATAGCGCACGTAGGAAACCGCCGCGTTGTCAATCCGCGCCGCTACGGGCAGGTTCGTGGTCGAGTCCAGCACTCCTAAACCTCGGTGCGCCACCACTGTGACGAGGCTGGAGATGCCGGCCAGCACGAAAAATGGGAGCTTTTCCACGAGGAGGCGCAGGAGACGGGCGCGGGAGACGTGATGCGTGAAACGTGATGCGTGACTCTGCCCCCTGCATTCTGCATCCTGCATTCTTCCCAGCGGCCAGTAATCGAGCAGCAGCATCACGAACGGCCAGGTCACCACCGCCGGCTTGCTCATCAGCCCCAGTGCGAAGAAGGAGAGGGAGAGGAGGTAGTAGCGGGAAACGTGATGCGTGATGCGTGGTGCGTGGCGTGTGGTGCTAGCCTCCTGCTGCAGGTTTCTGCATTCTGCATTCTGCATTCTGCATTCCGCGAAGCGGCCATAGGCCCAGAGGCACAACAGCCCGAAGCAGGCGCTCAGCAGGTTTTTGCGCTCGGTGACCCACGCCACCGTGTCCACCTGGAGCGGGTGTAGCCCAAACAACGCGGCGAGAACGACACACCGCCAAAACGCGTCCGTCAGCCTCCGAAAAACCAGAAACACTAGGACGGTGTTTAGCGTGTGGAACAGGAGGTTGATCAGGTGATGGGCACCAGCGTTGAGACCGAAAAGCTGGCAATCCAGCATGTGCGACACCCAGCTCAGCGGATGCCAGTATGTCTGCTCCCCGCGAATGTTCCCAAACGCCCAGGCGATACCACTCCAGGTCAGGCCGGCCTGGACACGCGGGTTTTCCGTTACATAGACCGGGTCGTCGTAATTGATGAAGTCGTTATGCCTGACCGGCCAGAAGACCGCCGCCGTCACCAGGGCCAACAGCAGGCTCATCCACAGCACTTCCGGTCGGCTCGGACGACGGGATTCCGGCGTGGAGGGGTGCGCTAAGATACAGGTGCTGGCCACAAACTTGCCCCGAGGCTAGCGAAGCCATTACTGTGCCGCAAGTTCGGCCCGAACGGATCAAGACTCGGTACTGTGGGCTATGTGCGACGGCTTTGCGACGGCTTCATAGGGCAAGTGCGCTCGTATGAATCCAAGTCCAGTTCAGCTCAGGCAAGCGAGAATTGCGGTGGGGCGGTCTCGTTAACGAAATTGCGAGGGCGACAGTGCAGGCCCGGGCCGGGGAATCCTGGAGTCGGGTGCTGTGAGCGTGGCGCTGCAAGGCGAAGCATCCCGGGCAGAATCTGCTGACATAGACATTCAGCCCAAGCAGGTGCGCCGCGGCGGCTGGCATAGTGCAATTGCACTATTGACTGGCTGGAGGGATTTCGCCAGTATGCCGCGCGGCATAAAGAAGTAACGGTTTGTGCATTTTTTCTTGCCTCGCACGGTGCTTTTTGAAAGGCTCGGCAGAGCAAACAGCAGAAGATAAGTATAAGTATAAGTAGTATAAGTATATGAAAAAACTCCTTGTGACCCTGATGGCTTCGGTTCTGGCGATTTCGGCTGCCCACGCAGATTGGTGGCAGGATGGCAATCTGGCTGTCCTTCGAGTGGGCAATGGCTCAGCCCCTCTAGCCAACACCGGCAATCCCATCTTCCTCGACCAATTCACTCCTGCGGGGAGTCTCTACACGTCGTTGAGCATACCCAGCGCCGGAGGCACCGCCATGCTCCAGAGCGGGACGGCTTCTTCCGAAGGCTTTCTCAGCAGCTACAACAAGACCCTGGTCTTCATGGGCTATAACACGACAGGGACGGGGGGCAGTTTGCCAAGCACGACCTCCTCGAGTGTGTCCCGGGCCGTCGGCCAGGTTGACATCAACGGTAATTACACGATTCCCTACCAGACGACCCTGGCTGCGAACCAGGCGTTTACCGGCGGCAGCCCGCGCTCGGCGGTGACGGATGGCTCCGGAAGATTCTGGGGTTCCGGCGCGGCCAGCTCGACCACGTACAGCGGCACCTACTTCTTCGGGGCGGGGACTGCCGGCTTTGTGACCAACCGGATGAGCCCGCGGACCGTAAATATTTACGACAACAAGCTGATGTACACCGTGGCTTCGGCAACGTATGGTTTTGGTGTTTATGCGTGGAACGGCGAGCCGACCTCAGGTGACAACACCTCGAGCGTGCTTATCAACACCGGTTCCGGCAGCAGCCCCTATGACTTTGTCATCAACTCGAGCCTGGGTATCGCTTACGTTGCGGATGACCGCACCGCCGGCGGCGGTATCTTCAAGTATACCTGGAACGGTTCCGCCTGGGTTCAGGCCAGCCAGACCTTTACTATTGGCGCCAGCCAGGGCGGGCGCTCGCTGGCCGTGGATTTCAGCGGCGCCAACCCGAAGATCTATGTCACGACTTCCGAGACTTCCACGTCCGCCAACAACTGGCTCGGCTATTTCGTTGACGATGGTTTAGCCACAGAGACCTGGGTCCCACTCTTGCAGGCACCCCTCAACGAGCAGTTCCGCGGCATCGAAATCATCCCCGAACCGGCCACCGCCGCCCTGCTCGGCCTTGGCCTGCTCGTGTTCGGCCGCCGCCTCCGCCGGACGCGCTAGTCGCTGCTCCGCCTCCTTTCACGCCGCCGGCTGAAGTTCAGTTCGGCGGCGTTTGTTTTTTACCTGGCTGCGGCTCCCCGCGTGGCTCCCCAGGCCGGGCATGCCGGTCCCTTTGGCTGGGTCGGCACCCGCCAGCCTTCGGGTGAGGGCCGATGCGCGGACGCCACACCTCCACCGGCGCAATCAAGGTCCGTTCGCCATGCGCAAGCAAAACTAATATAGCCCATTTGCACTATAGACGACTGGCGGTACTCTGTGCAAAGTCGCGCCCGCATTAGTCTGAGAACCTGAAAACGCGTAGGTCAATGAGTGCGAAACTTATGTCAGTTCCTGTGATGCTCCGCCGGTCCTTTTGGGCTTCCTTCCTCCCGCGCACACCGAGCGAGTTGCGCCGTTCCCGATCCTCGACGGCCCCCCGCCTTGTCTTATGTGCTCTCGGCCTGCTGCTTGGCCAAGGCGCGCAGGCCACGCTGTACCTGCAGGACGCCATTAACTACACTGCGAGCACTCAGCTCGGGAATGATTCGCCGTGGGCCAGCCCAACCACGTATATCACCGTCGGCAGCGGCAGCTTGAGCTACTCCGGCTTCCTGGACATTTCGCCTGCCGGCAATATGGTGGCCATCGGTACAACCGCCAGCGGTTCGGTGCAAACCTATCGCCCCTTCGACACGGCTGCCACGAGCGGCACGGTCTATTTCTCGTTCCTGATTCGGGTCACCGCGACACCCGGCACGGTCTATTATTACCTCGGCTTGCTGCCCTCCGGCACTACGAGCGGCGGGGGACGTGCCGCCGATCCGGTGGTCTTTGCGCTGAACAGCAGCCGGCAGCCGGGAGTTTCCGGTGCCGGGTCCTCCTATGCCTACTCCAGCACCGCGATGGCGCTGAACACCACCTATCTGATTGTGCTGCGGTATGATTTCTCAACGCGGAATTCATCCATTTGGGTGAATCCCTCCTCGTCAACTTTTGGCGGCAGCGCGCCGACGCCCGATGCCACGACCTCCGGGCCGACGCTCACGCCGGCGAGCCTGGGTAATCTGTATCTCCGGGCGCCATCCAGCGGTGCGCTCAATTTGGATACGCTACGCATCGCCTCTACCTGGGCCGAGGTGACGCCGCTTCCCAATCAACCGCCGACCATTGCCCCTTCGGGCCAACCGCAAAGCACCAATGTGGTGGCCGGGGCGGCTGCGAGCTTTGCCGTTACTGTTTCCGGCAGCCCGTCATTCTCCTACCAATGGCGCAAGAACAGCAGCGATTTCGGTACGGCGATCGTGAGTTCCTCTCCGACCAACACGCTCACACTCAGCAGCCTTACCACCAATGATGCCGGAAGCTACGACGTGGTGGTCACCAACAACTTTGGCGCGGCGACCAGCACGGTGGCGGTTTTGACTGTGATTGTTCCACCGGTGGTCACCTTGCAGCCTCAGGGCCAGAGTTTCTGCGGCAGCGGCACCGCCACCTTTATCGCCGCCGCTTCCGGGCTGCCGGTTCCCACCGTGCGCTGGCAGGTGACCACGAACAGTGGGGCGAGTTGGGTTGATATTCCGGGAGCCACCTCGACCACTTACAGCTTCAGTGCGGTCTCCGTCGACAACGCCAACCAGTATCGCGCGGTCTTCAGCAATGCCGGGGGCACCGCGACTTCATCGGCGGCGACGCTCGCGGTGAACAGCGGCCCGGTCGCCGTGAACATCAGCACCAACGGAACGCAAAACCAGGTTTTCATCCTGAGCATCGCCACCCTGCTTGCCGCCTGCACTGCCCCGGATGGCGACGCGTTCTATCTTTCGTTGGTCGGCCCATTAAGCACCAACGGCGCCCCGGTTGCGATTACTGCGACCAATACCATTTCCTACCTGCCGGCGCCGGGTTTCACCGGCGCCGATCGCTTCAGCTACACCCTCACGGACATCCTCGGCTGCTCCGCCACCGCCGAGGTGCAAGTGACCGTTGGCCCGTAACCCCAGTCCTAACCTAGACCAGATATGAATGTAACACGTCGCTCCTTTTTCAGGTATTGCACCCTGTCGGCCGCCGCGCTGGGGCTGGATGCGTGCAAGCTGCGCCTGCTGAACCAGGCCCTGGCCAGTCCAAGCGCGCCGTCGGTCATTTGGCTGATCGGGAGCGCTTGCTGCGGGTGCTCGGTCTCCTTCCTGAACCGGATCTCGGACGTGCCGGGCGAACCGGCGGACGCGGTGGACGTCGTGGCCAATGCGATCAACCTGGTGTTTCACCCCGTGATCATGTCGGCGGCGGGCCAGACGGCCGCCGCGGCGGTGCGGCAAGCCTATAACAAGGGGAACTACGTCCTGGTGATGGAGGGGGCAGTGCCGACAGCCTTTGGCGGGCATCCCTGCGTGATCTGGAACTACAACGGGAAAGACGTGACCTTCCAGCAAGCCGTGATGGAGCTGACGGCCCGCTCGATTGCCAACGTGTGCGTGGGCACCTGCGCCTGCTTCGGCGGCATACCGGCGGCGGGGTCCAATCCTTCGGGCGCGATGGGCGTCCAGCAGTTCACCGGCCGGCCCACGATTAACATCTCCGGCTGCCCAGCCAACCCGGACTGGATCGTGTGGGCGGTGGTGCAGTTGCTCACGAACACTCCGGTGACGCTGGACGCGGATGGCCGACCCGCGGCGCTCTACAGCATCGGATTCACTGGCGACCCCGAATACCCGATTATCCACGACAAATGCCCGCGCAATCCTACGAACACCGGAACACCGCTGGCGACCAATTTCGGCGAGGACGGCCATTGCCTGCAAAACCTGGGCTGCCGCGGGCCGTTCACCAAGTCGCGCTGCAACCGGGCCTGGAACGGTATTGGCGGCCATCTGTCCAACCAGCCGCATCCCGGTCGCTGGTGCATCGGGGCCAACGCCCCTTGCCATGGCTGTGTGGAAAAGACCTTCCCCGGGCCGCAGCCGTTCCATGACGAAACCTACAACCCGTCGTAAGCAAACTCGAACCGGAATCTGAGGAGATCACATCATGCCAGTTATCACCGCATCCATTGATCCGATCACGCGGATCGAGGGTCACCTGAAGGTTGACGTCAAGATCGACACCGTTAACGGTGTGCAGCAAGTGGTGGAGGCCTATTCGGTGGGCACCATGTTTCGGGGGTTCGAGAAGATCCTCGAAGGGCGCGCGCCGCGTGACGCCACCATCATCACCTCGCGCATCTGCGGCGTGTGCCCGACCTCCCATGGGATGGCGTCGGCGCTGGTGGTGGATGCGGCCTATGGGACGAGCGGCGACACGCCGGCACGGACAGCCTCGCGCCTGCTGCGCAACCTGGTGCATGGGGCCTGCTACCTGGAATCGGCCATCCTGCACTTCTATCTGTTGTCGCTGCCCGACTATATCCCGGCGTTGCCGATGGCGCCCTGGCTGCCGGGGTGGGATGTGGGGCGGCGGTTTGATCCGGCCACCCTGAGCCGGTTTACGAACAGCTTTGTTGCGGCGGTTGCGGCGCGGCGCAACTGCCATGAGATGGGAGCGATCTACGGCGGCAAACTGCCCCACACGCCGGCCTACCTCGGGGGCGGCGGCTTCACCGCCATAGCGTCGGCGGCCAACAACACGGCCTTCGGCGCCTACCTGGACGACCTCATCACGTTCATCGAGACGAAGTATATTCCGGATGCCGAACTCCTGGCCAACCTCTACAGCGAATACCTTACGCTCGGCAAGGGCTATGGTCACTTGCTGGCGTTTGGGGTGTTTGAACTGGACAACGCGGCCACACCGCAACTGCTCTTCAAGCGGGGCCGCGTGGTCAACGGCAACCCAGCCGTCCAAACCGTGGATGTGTCCCAGATCACCGAGCACATCCGCCACTCCTGGTATTCCAGTGGTGACAACTTGAATCCGGCGGTGGGCGACACGGTGCCGCAGTATCCCAAGAACGGAGCCTACTCCTGGCTGAAGGCGCCGCGCTATGGCGGCGTGCCTTATGAAGTCGGGCCCGTGGCGCGCATGACCATCAACGGGGATTACGCGAACGGGGTTTCGACCATGGATCGGCACCTGGCGCGGGCGCGCGAGGCGCGCAAGATCGCGCTGGCGATGAAGACTTGGCTGGCGGCCCTGGTGCCCGGCCAGACGGCCTACACCGACACTCTTAAGCCGACCACCGCGACGGGAGAGGGTTTGACCGAGGCGCCGCGCGGCGCATTGGGGCACTGGCTGCAGGTCAACAACAGCGTCATCGCCAAATACCAGGTGGTGACGCCGACGTGCTGGAACCTGTCGCCCAAGGACAGCAACGGCCAGCGCGGGCCATTGGAGCAGGCGCTGATCGGCGTGCCGGTTGCGAATGTGGACAAGCCGATTGAAGTGCTGCGCGTCGTGCATTCCTACGACCCGTGCCTGGATTGCGCGGTGCACGTCAGCCGTGCCGAACCCGGAGCGCGAGTGTTCGCACTGGGTGGAATCCAGGAGAGGTACTGAACTACCGGCATGTTTGGCGCAAGACATATCCTGGTGGCTGGCGTGGGCAACGAGCTGCTGTCCGACGACGGCGTCGGCGTCCACGCGGTGCGTGAGCTGCAACGGGAGCCGATGCCGGGCGTGACGATGGTGGACATTGGCACGGCCATCCTTCACGGGCTGCCGTTTGTCGAGGAAGCGGACCGAGTGCTGGTGATTGATGCGGCCATGGGTGGGCGGCCGCCGGGGACGATCTATCTGTTTGAACCGCGTGGGAGCTTGTGGGGCGGGATGGCGAAATCCATTCATGCCTTGGGGCTGCGCGAGGCGGCCAATCTACTGTTGGTTGGCAAGCCGGTGCCGCCGATCACGGTACTGGGAGTGGAGCCGGGATCATTCAGGCATGGCCTGGCTTTGTCGGAACCCGTGCGCGCCGCTTTGCCGCGCGCGCTTTCCCTGGCCCGGGAGACCATCGCGCAATGGAGTGGCGCGGGGGAAGCCGAAGCAGTGGGCGCGTTGGTGGCCGCATGAAGGAACACTACTTGATGTTTCGAGTTATGAACCTAGGAAACACTGTGAAAACAATCCTCAGATTGATGTGCGCTGCCCTGTGCAGCGTCACGTGGATGCAAACCGCTGCCCTGGCTGCCACGGACGGCAATGCCTCGTTTACCGTCACGCTGGTCACCATACCCGGCAATTATAGCCAGCGTGTGGACGCGTACTGGGTCACCGACGCGGCGGGCAATTTCATCATGACCCTCCGCGAGGACTCCGCCTCACGCGCGAACTACCTTTACCAATGGAATGCCGTAAAGGCGGGCGACACTTACGTGGATGGCTTCAGCGGGGCGACCATCTCGACCTGGGGCACGTTTGCCGTGACGTGGGATGGCCGCGACAAGAACAACGTGCTGCTGCCGGACGGGACCTACAAGTTTTGGGTGGAGATGACTGATTACAACGGGCAGGGCCCGTATACGACCAACGGTATTGCCTTCGTCAAAGGCGCCGCCGGTGTGACCAACACGTATCCGGATGCGGGAGCCTACATCACCGGAATGTCGGTGGCCTATGTCCCACTCCATGATGTCGGGGTGAGCGCGATCACTCCTAACGTCGCCGTAGCGAATACGAACATCAATGTCGGTGTGCTGGTCACCAACCTGACCGCCAGCACGGAGAGCGTGTCCGTTGTGCTCAGCAACACGACGAGCGGGACGACGATCGGAACGCAAGTCGTATCCCTGGCGGGCTCAGCCGCCACCAACGTCGCCTTCCCCTGGACCACCCCCGCGCTCGGCGGCGCGTACTCCCTGCGCGCCACAGCCGGACCGGTGGCGGGCGAAACCAGCACGGCCAACAATACGCTTACTCATGTCATCACGGTGCAGTTGACCCCGCATGACATTTCGGTGCTGCAGATCAAGCCGAGCTTGGTTCAGATTAATACGAACGTCGCGCTGACTGTCTTGGTGACGAATGAGACTACCACCCCCGAAAGCTTCTCGGTGGTGTTAAGCAACCTGACCACCAGTTCGTTGATTGGCACGCAGACGGTCAGCGGTTTGGCGGGCAACGCCGGCGCCAACGTGAGCTTCCCGTGGAGCACCGTGGGTCTCTCGGGTGACTACGTGCTCCAGGCCACGGCGGGGCCTGTTCAGGACGAGCCGTCCAACGCGCTGGCAGACAACACCCTGAGCCAGTCGGTCACCGTGCGGGTGTTGGTGCCGGATGTGGCCATTTCCGGCGTCACCGCACCGGCGCTGGTGCCGCCCAACAATGCGGCCGGGTTGACCGTGCAGGCCGCCAACGTGGGTGAGAAGCCGTCCTCCTTCAACGTCCAGCTCTGGGACGAGACCGACGGCCGGTTCATCGGACCGATGTGGCAGATTCCCAATCTCCCGGTGTCCGCCTCGCTTAGCCTGCCGCTGACCTTCACCACGACCAACTCAACCCTCGGGTACCACACGTTGCTGGCGGTCGCCAGTCCGGTTTCGGGCGAGCTTTCCCTGCCTAACAACACCAACCGGGTGAGTGTCATCGTGGCCAATGGCTGGGCCACCAACACCTTCATCGCCAAAGGCAGCCCCTGGCTCTACAACGATCTGGGCCTGGACCTGACGGCCACGCCCTGGCGGGCCACCAACTACTATGACGCGACCTGGAGCGGCGGGGCCGCGCCGCTGGGCTACAGCCAGGATGGCCAGCTCACCAATATCGCCACGGTCATCGGTTACGGCCCGACGGCCACCAACAAGTACCCCGCCGCCTACTTCCGGCAGGCGTTCAACGTGGATTGGCTGCCGGTGTCGTTGACGCTTAACGTGCGTTGCGTGGACGGCGTTGTCCTCTACCTCAACGGGTCGGAACTGGCCCGCTTCAACATGCCGACCGGTGCGGTGACTTATGCCACCGCCGCCGCCGGTTCGGTGACCGGCTCGGCCGCTTATGCCTATCTCTCCACCAACGTGAGCTCCGCCGGCCTTGTGCCCGGCCGTAATGTTCTCGCTGCCGAGGTCCACAAATCAGGTGTGGCCGCGCCGGGAATGGCGCTGGATGTGGAAATGACCGGGGCCGCCCCGCAGATTCCGGCCAACCACCAGGTGGACGCGGTGGCGCTCTCAACGCCGGACAGCGTTTTGGCCGGTGATCAGATGGTCGTGACCGTCACCGTCACCAACCGCGGCAACGTGAATGAAACCGTGGAGGTTATCGTGGTGAACGCCACGACCGGCCAAATCGTCGGCTCGCAGACGCTCTCCGGTCTGCAGCCGGGCGGCTCCGCTTCAGTGGACGTGGAATGGGGCACCCTCGGAGCAGCCGCCGGTGCGAACCAGTTGGTCGCCTATACCGTTACCGGCGGCGTGACCAACTTTGCCGGCGCCTTCACGAACTCCGCGGTGGTTAGTGATGCCGTCTTCAAGGCGGTCGGGGCCGGGCCTGCCGGCGTTATCGGCGGTCGCTGCTCTGCCGTGGCAGCCAGCGGCAACCTGCTCCTGGTGGGCGCGGGCGCTTCGCTGGAGGTCTGGGATCGTTCGAACCCCGCCGCCCCGGTGAAGCTCGGTGCCGTGCGGCTGCCCGGCCTGATCCAGGGCCTGGCTGCAGGCAGTGGCTGGGCCTATGCCGCCTGTGGCAGCGCGGGCGTGCAGTTCGTTGACCTGAGCAACCCGGCCCAGCCGCTCCATCAGAAGATTATGGAGACCTCGGGGCAGGCCTATGGCGTCGCCGTCAGCGGGCCTTACCTGCTTGTGGCGGATGGCGCGGCCGGAGTTCGGATCGCTAACATCGCCAACCCGGCTGCGCCCTCGCTGGCCGGAGCCTATTACACGGTCGGCCCGGCGCGGGCGATCGCCCTGGCGGGCTCCACCGCCTACGTGCTTGATCACTACGAGGGCCTGCTGGTCCTCGACGTTTCCAACCCATCGGCACCGGCCTTGGTCGGCTCCTATACGGGATTTGACTCGGGCCAGGCGCTGGCGGTCTCCGGCTCCTACGCCTACATCGCGGATGGCAACAATCACTTCTATGTGGTGAACATTGCTAACCCTGCGTCTCCATCGCTGGCCGGCTCACTGCTGCTGGCGAACAAGGTTGGCCAGGCGCTCGTCCTGGATGGCTCGGTCGCGCACTTGGCAGCCGGCGGGGATGGGCTTTTGACTATAGACGTTTCCAGCCCAGCCTCTCCGGCCCTGGCGTCCTCCATCGCCATGCCAGGCGAAGCCTCCGGCCTGGCGTTGGCCGGCTCGAAGCTCTATGCCGCCGACGGCCTGGCCGGGTTCCAGGTCTTCGACGTTAGCTCTCCCGCCACCCCGTCGCTCCAGGCGGATTTCCCGATCGGCCTCCGCGGCTCGGATGTCGCCGTCGCCGGGGCACTGGCCTACGTGGCTGCGGGCGAAGGCGGTTTGCGGATCTTCGGCCTCACCAACCCGGCCGCGCCCGAGTTGCTTAGCCGATTCACCGGCGCAGCCAATGCGCGCGCCATCGCCCTTTCCGGAACAACGGCCTATGTGGGCGATGGTCAATACGGCCTCAAGATCGTCAACGTTGCAGACCCGCTTTCACCGACCTTGCTGGGCAGCTACGCCAACACCAACCTGGGCAGCATTCGCAACGTGGCGGTCTCGGGCTCATTGGTGGTCGTGAGCGATGGCCTTACGGTGTTGCTGCTTGATGCCTCCGCGCCGGCAAGCCCGTCGCTGGTGGGAAGCTATAGCTGCACCAACTTCGCTTTCTCGCTTTGCGTCGCCAATGCCAAGGCCTACCTGGCCTGCGGCAGCAGCGGCGTCAGCATTCTGGGTGTCTCCGGCGGTGGTTTGACGCCGCTGGGCAGTTACTCAGGCGGTGCGCCAAGTCTGGCCACCGACATTGCTGTCTCCGGCACCACCGCCTACGTCGCCTACGCCGGGGTAGGCTGGGCGATCCTTGATGTGTCAAACCCTGCCGCGCCCGTGCTGGTGAACGCTTCGATCAGCCAGGGACCGGTGTCCGCCCTGGCCGCGGCGGGCTCATTGGTCACGCTGTTCACGGCCTCGAATTCAGCGGTGACGATGGACGCGAGCACCCCGCTGATGCCAGTGGAGAAGAGTGCGTTCGGGTCGCTGGTCGGCGCGTTGCGCCTGGCCGCCACCCCGAGCCTCGCGCTCACCGCCGAGGATGAAGCAGGGCTGGCCGTCCTGCGCATCGCCCCCAACGTCATCCTCCTGGTGCAGGCCGCGCCGGACAACTCCACTGTCAACGTGAGTTGGAACAGCACCGCGGGCCAGACCTACACCGTTTACCGTTCTATGGATCTGAACGCCGGGTTCACTGTCTTCCAGGATAATGTTGCTGCCACGCCGCCGGTCAATACCATCACCGATGGCATGACCAACGGCGCCGCTTTCTACATCATCGCCGTGCGCTAAGTGCCTGCGGACCTGAATCCGCTGATGCAGGGCAGACATTCCTGTCTGTCGGCTTAGCGGGCTTTCAAGTCCGCTGTATTGAAAGCTTCGCGGCTGGGCTCCATATTTCGCGGACAGATGGAAGCAACAGAGCGCTCCCTGAGGGCACGCGGCCTAAAAGAGCTTCCGTCTGCTCCTGTAGGCCGCGTGCCCTCACGCGGCGTTTGGCAGTGTGAAATATGCGAGCTGGAAGGTCGCCCTGAACCAGCATACAGAAATGTCGAATGACACTGACATCTCATTCTCATCCCGGAGGGATGCTTGGGAATAGCCCAACGCTTCAGCGTTGGGGACCGAGCCTCCGAGGCGCATCAGTCCCGAAGGGACGGTTGAAATCGTGCGCCCGATCGTCTGTCTGCTCGCGGATTAACTTCGCCCTCTCGCCCATTAGTCTCCGTCGGGCCTTGGGTCTGCGTTTCGCAGTCGCTGCCCCGGCCTTGTTGCTCTCCTGGCTCCAGGCCGCCTCCAGCCAAGCCGCCGATCTGCCTCTACTTACCTGGCAAGGGCAGACCATGGGCAGCACTTACATCGTCAAGGTGGCCGGCACCAACCTCGCGCCCGCGCAGATCAACGCCCTCCAGGCCGAGGTCGAGCAGCGGCTCAAGGCGGTCAACCGCCAGATGTCCCATTATCAGCCGGACAGTGAGCTGTCGCGCTTCAACCGTGCCCCCGCCAACACGCCCTTCAAGGTCTCGCCCGAGTTTGCGCGCGTCGTGCGGTTTTCGTTGGAATTGGACCGCCGTTCCCAAGGCGCTTTTGATCCCACGCTCGCCCCGGTGATCAACCTTTGGGGGTTTGGCGAGCGGACCGATAAGCGGGTGGTGCCGCCGGAGGCGGAACTCCAGGCAGCGCTCAAAACGGTTGGCTGCCGGCACCTCTCGGTCACCGACGGCGATGAACTCGTAAAGGACATCCCAAACTTGACCATCAACCTCAGCGCCATCGCCAAAGGTTTCGGCGTGGATGAAATGGCGAGCGTCTTGCGCCGGCACGGCCTGACCAACTTCTACGTGTCCATCAGCGGCGAGACCTTCACCCTCGGGCACAACGCGAAGCGCCAGCCTTGGCAGATCGGCATCTCCGCGCCCGTGTCCAACTGGCGGATTGGCGATCCCGTCGCCGCCACCCTCTCGCTGTCCAGCCGCGCGCTCTCAACCTCGGGCGACTACCAGAAATTCTTCTTCGATGCCCAGGGCCACCGGCTCTGCCACATCTTCGATCCCCGAACCGGCTGGCCCGTTCAGCACAACCTCGGCGGCGTCTCGGTGGTGGCCGACAACTGCATGACCGCCGATGCCCTGTCCACCACGCTCTTCGTCCTCGGCGCTGAAACCGGTCTGCGCTTCATCGAAAGCTGGACCAACGCCGCCGCGCTCTTCATTGTCCGCGAGTCGGAAGGTAAATTCCGGTCCGTCCCCAGCTCCCGGTTTGCCAGCATGACCGGCTACAAGCCCTGAGCAGCATTAGCCTCCGTCGGTAGCGCAGTTGCGCTATGGCACCGCCGCTTGGATTCACCACAATAAGCTGGCATCAGACTGTAATAGAATCTGCATGAATACTGATAACCTACCTTCCTCCTCATCCTGGGCCCTCAGGACCTTTGTCGAGATCTTTGTCGTGGCCTTCTCAATTGCTGCCGGCCACCATTCCCACGCCCAGATTTCCCTCGTCGCCTCCAACGCCGGACCCAACGAAGTGGCTTTGGGCCAAACCTACGTGCAGGATTTCAACACGCTCCCGTCCAGCGGCTCCGTGGCCTGGGTGGACAACACCACCCTGCGGGGCTGGTACGCCAACCTCACCGCGGGGCAGGTTTCCGCGGGCAACATGGTCGCCTACAGCCCGGGCACGGTCTCGGCTGTAAACACGGGGTCGGTTGGCGGGAGCGCCACACTGAACAGCCTTGGGGGGAGCGGTTCAAGCAACCGGGCATTGGGTGGAACTCCAAGCGCCTATGCTACGGGCAGCGGCAACATCTTTTCCAGCCGGTCGGTGAATGCCGTCCTGCGCCTGAAGAACTCGACCGGGGGAGTTCTGACCGGAATGAAGGCGGCCTATGACACGGTGGCCACCTCGACGGGCAACAAGGACGCCGTGGCGCTGGCTTACCAGGTGTTCGGGGCGGGCGCGGGGACCATTGGGGCCAACTTCATCGAAACGCACCGGTATCTCAACACCTACAACGGGAACTACAATGAAACCATGCGCACGGAATACGGCCGCGTGGTTTCGAGCACCGCCGGCTGGACCTGCGTGGTCAAGGACATCGCACCCACGACCAGCACGAACCTCACAGACAGCCTGACCTTCACCTTGAAGGATCTGGCGGTGAATCCCGGCGACGAGGTTTGGCTGGCCTGGCATATTTGCAAAGAGGACGAGCAGGGGGCGAGCGATCCCATTACGACAACGGCGATTGATAATGTCCGGCTGAGCGATTTTACGGTCGGGCGCCCCGGCCTTCCCGTCATTACCGCGCATCCCCGCGGCTTGGCGGTGGCTACGGGAGGAACCCGGGACTTCACGCTCGCTGTCGCGGCCAAGGGAGCCCCGTCGCTCACCTACCAATGGAAGAAAGACGGCACCAATCTCCCCGGCGCCACCGCCTCGACCTACGCGGCCGTAAACGTGAACAGTGCCTACGAAGGCATCTATGATGTGGTCGTAAGCACGGCGAGTGGCAGTGTGACGAGCCTGCCGGCCAAAGTGAACATTTATGGCCGGTTGGGAATCACAACGGTTTCAGATGTGAGCTTCGCCTCCTACAGCTCGGGGATCAGTGAACTGGAGGCGGCCAGCGGCGGCACCCTCTGCGATTTGTATTACCCCACTAACCTTGCCACCAGGCCCAAGGTGCCCGCCGTCATCGTCATCCACGGCGGCGGCGGCAACAACGGCGACAAAGCCGACGCCCGGGAAATCCAGGCCGGTCAGGAGCTGGCGGCTCGGGGCTGGTTTGCCATGGTCATCAACTACGCCATGTCCTCCTCCTCGATGGCAGTGCTGGCCCTATAACCTGTGGGACGCGAAGCAGGCGGTCCGCTGGCTCAAGCAGAAGGCGGACGCGGGAACCTACAACATTGACACGAATAGAATCGCGGCGCTCGGCTTTTCCTGGGGCTGCAATTTGGCCTCGATGCTCGCCATGACGGGGCCGGCTGACGACGTCGGCATCAGCTCCTCGCTCAAAGTGGAGCCGCCCGCCCGCGGCAACGCCTACGACAATTACTCCACTGCTGTGCAGTGCGCCGCTGTCTTCTACGGCGCTTGCGACCTGGCCAATTACCACCAGATGAACCAGTTCCTGGACTATACCGCCTGGAATAATCGCACCCTGTATCGCCGCGCCTCGCCGGTCGCCTATCCCAACCCGAATGCCGCACCTATGTTGGTGTCCCACGGGACGGCGGATGACGACGTGTGGCCGAGCCAGACCGAGTGCGTCTACCAGATGCAACGGAGCCGAGGCTGCGCGGCTGGAGCCCTACTTCATGGTGCCGGGAGGCCAGCACTCATTTTACCTCTTCGATACTTCCAATATCCAATCCGGATTCCCGAGTCCGATTGACATGCGGCCCGAGACGATTGGCTTTTTTGAAAAGTATCTGGTCGAGACCAATGTGCGGCCCTCCATCCTCACGCAGCCGGTGAGCAAAATCGCCAGCTCAGGGAACACCGCCACCTTCACCGTCGAGGCCGCAGGCACACCCGCGCCGTCCTATCAATGGCGGAAGGATGGCGCCGACATCTCGGGTGCGACGGCGTCCGCGTATTCAGTGACGGCCTCCCCGGCCTCGAGCGGCTACTACGATGTGGTGGTCAGCAATACCGAGGGCTCCCTGCCCAGCACCGCCGCCCTCCTCGCGTCGGGGACCCGGCGCCGCCCGCGCCGCCGGTGGCCAACCCCGACACTGCCACCACCGCCTACAACACCGCCGTCACCGTCAATGTGCTCGCCAACGACACCGACGCGAACGGCGACACCCTCACCATTACCAGCGTCAGCCCAGGGGACCAACGGACGGTCGTCATCAATGGCGGCACAAACGTGACCTACACGCCCAACAGCGGCTACTCGGGCCCCGATGGGTTCACCTACACCATCAGCGACGGCAATGGCGGTCTGACTACCGGCACTGTGTCCGTCACCGTGAATCCGCCCCAAGCCCTCGCCTCGAATTTGGCCACCATCCGCGACGGCTCCAATTTCAATGTGGATATTGATGAGCAGACTGCCGGCTATGTCATGATCAAGTACCACACGAGCGGTTCGGCCGCCAAAGCTTACCTCGAATTCCCATTCTCTGGGCTGAATCCCGACACCACCAAGCCGGCAACGCTAACCGTCACTCCGGTCGGCGACCGGCGGCACGCAGCGTATCCGGCTCTGGGCCTTCGACCAGGCCTATCCCGGCATGAGCAGTCACCTGGTGTGGGCCACGGCGCAAGCCAACGAAACCAACAGCAACAACATGCTGACCAGCGGCGCGCTCACCGCCACCCAGATCCTTGAAACCCAGGTTCCGTCCGGCACGGCGCCGGTCTCGTTTACGCTTCCGGCGCCCTGGGGACGCTTTGTCCAAAGCAACAAGCTGGTGCTGGCATTCACCGGCACCACACCCGTCAGCCCGGATACCAACAGCAACGCCGGGTTCAGGATCTCCCTGGCCACGACGCCAGCACTCACCTTCACCCCCATCAACACGAACCAGGTGCCGGGGATCTCCGCCCAGCCGCAAAGCTTGCTTGCCTGCTCCACCGCTTCTGCCAGCCTCACCGTCACCGCTTTGGGAACCTCGCCACTGGCCTACCAATGGCGCAAGAATGGTTCCCCGCTTGAGATGGCCACCAACTCGGCTCTCACGCTGGCCAACCTGAGTTCGAGCGATGCCGGCAGTTACGATGTGGTTGTGACGAACCTCTATGGTGCGGTGACCAGTAGCGTGGCGATGCTCTCCGTTGTCGCTGCTCTGCCGGTGAGCATCCTGATCCAGCCCGCCAGCCAATCCGTTCCCATCGGCGCCAACGTCGCCTTCGGCGTTACTGCCGGTTCCGGATTCCCCGTCGCTTATCAATGGTACAAAGGCGGCAACGCCATTCCCAATGCCACCAACGCCCTGCTCAGCCTGTACAGTGTCACCGCCACCGAGGCGGGTGATTACGCGGTCGCGGTGTATAATTCTTGCAGTTCCATCGGCAGCCAGACGGCTACCCTCACCATCCAGACGCCGGGCAGTAACGGTGTCGCGGCTTCCACCTGGGCCACCATCCGCAGCGATACCAACACGCTGAACGATATCAACGAGGCCGCCTTGGGCTACGTCATGGTGAAATACAGCACCAATATCACCACCGTCGCCACCAACCCCACCGCCGGCGCCGCCAAAGCTTACTTCCAATTCGATCTGGCGGGCAAGAACCCCGACCCCAGCATCTCCGCCTCCCTCACTGTTTACCGCCCCTCAACGTCGGGCCAGCAGAATGTGCAAATCTGGGGCCTGAACCAGCCGTACCCCGGCATGGCCGGCACGCTGACCTGGCCCGTCGCCCAGGCCAATGACACCAACAGCAACAACCTCCTGACCGGCCCCGGCAACCCCTTCGCCGCTTCGGCCATCACCAATCTGCTGCTGCCGGATGGCTCCGGCGCCTACAGCATTCCTCTCCCGACGCCCTGGGGCCAATTCATCCAGGACAACAAACTGGTCCTCGCTCTTACCGGCGCGGCCCCCGGGACCGCCACCAACAGCGCCGCCGGCTTCCGCATCGTCGTCACCAACGCCGCCCAATTGCCCACCCTGGCTTTCTCTACCGCCTCCGCCGCGCCGCCGCTGGTCCCGCCGCAGCTTGCCGGCGCGGTCTCAGCCATCAACGGCGCCTTCCAGCTCGCGTTCACCAACGTTCCGAGGGCCAATTTCGTCGTCTTCTGCTCCACCAACGTCGCCTTGCCGCCCGAATTCTGGACACCGCTTGCCACGGTGGCCGAAACCGCTCCTGGCCAATACCAGTGGACCGACCTCCAGGCGACCAATAGCCCCGTTCGGTTTTACCGTGTCGGCACGCCTTGACCTGAAGCCCCAGCCCAGCCGGCTGGTCTGCACGGGGCCGTCTCACCCTTCGTTAGCCGGAAGTTCCTGCATATAGCGCAGTTGCTCTATAGACGGCAGGCCGCAGCCTGGAGGAGGATGTTACCGTTGAAATCATCAACCTGAATGAAATCGCTTATGTCGAATAGAACATCGCTCCTCCCTTCGAGCCTGGTCTCCTTCCTTGAACACCCCGCTAAATGCCTCCGGATGCTTACCCCTGCCATCCTGGGTCTGGTCCTTTGCCCGAGTGCCGAGGCCACGATGTATCTTCAGGATGCCGTCAATTACACGGCCCCCACGCAGTTGGGCGCCAACTCCCCGTGGGCCAGCCCCTACGCCCAGGTGACGGTCGCCAGCGGTAGCCTCACGTACCCTGGTTTGAGCGACTTGTCCCCCGCGGGCAACATGATTGCCGCCGCGGCGGCAACCGGCGGCGGCAGCACGTATAGAGCCTTCGACACGACGGCAACGAGCGGGACTGTGTATTTCTCCTTCCTGTTCCGATGCACCGCGGCCCCTGGAAGCGCCGGGTATTATATCATGGGTTTGCTGCCCAGCACCACTACGACCCCGGGCGGGCGGACTCTGGACCCGATCGTGCTCATGACCAAGAGTGCCACGGGCGGCTTCAACCTTGGTGTCGGAAGCGCCAATGCCGCCGCTGGCGTCTATGCCACCAATGTTCTGACCACCAGCCCAACGAATCTGGTGGTCTTGAAGTACGATTTCAGCTCCAAGGTCGCCAGCCTCTATCTCAATCCGGCTCCCGGCGGGACCGAGCCCGGAACACCGGACGCAACGGTTATCGGGACCACCGCGTTCAGCGACATTAAGCACATCTATCTCAGAACGCCCGGCGGCAGCGGCACGTGGAACTTCGACACGCTGCGCATCGCCTCAACCTGGGCCGAAGTGACACCGACATCCGTTCAAGTCAGCGCGGCCAATTCAACCGTCACCGCCAGTCCGAGCAGCTTGGCGGCGGACGGAATCGCAGCCGCAACGATCACCATTACCGCCAAGGATAACTCGAACAACCCGATGGCCGGAATCCCAGCCGGTGCCGTGGTCGTTTCGGCCACTGGAACCGGCAACACTCTGGCGCAACCTTCTACGGCTACCGATTCCAACGGCCAGACCACTGCGACGCTTAAGTCCACCAACGCGGAGATCAAGACCATCTCCGTGACCGTCAGCGGAACCGCCATTACCAGCCAGCCCAGCGTCACCTTCACCAATCCGCCGGCTAACCAGCCGCCGGCAATTGCCGGCGATGGCCAGCCCCAGAGCCAAAGTGTGGTGGTGGGGGCGACGGTGAATTTCAGCGTCACCGCGGGTGGCACCGCGCCGCTGGCCTATCAGTGGCGCAAGAGCGAGTCGCCCCTCGCCGGCGCCAGCAGCTCTTCGCTCACGCTGACCAACGTCGCGCTTGCCGATCATGGCAGTTATGACGTGGTTATTACCAATGACTACGGCGCCATCACCAGCGCGGTCGCCGTCCTCACGGTCAGTTCCCCGCCCGTTACCCTTAGCGCGATCAAGCTGGGCCACCATTCGCAGCAGCGTGAACTTCGACGTTGACATTGACGAAGCTGCCGCCGGCTACGTGCTGACCAAGTACAGCCCCAACATTACTCCGGACACGGGTTCCACGGGGGCGGCCAAGAGCTACCTCAAGTTCGATTTGACCGGCCAGACTCCGGATGCCAACAGCCCGCTGACTTTCGCCTTCAGCCGCTACTCCAACAGCGGCCAGCAAAACGTCACGCTGTGGGCCCTCAACCAGCCTTTCCCGGACATGAGCACCAACCTCACCTGGGCCACGGCGCAGGCCAATGACACCAGCAACAACAGCATGTTGACCAATGGCCTGCTGACTGCCACCGCGCTCACAAACTTTGTGGTTCCCGGCAGCAGCGGCTCGACGACAATCACCCTCCCGCCGCCCTGGGGCCAATTCATCCAGGCGAACAAGCTCGTGCTGGCCATTACCGCCAACGACGACGCCGGCAACAGCGCCAAGGGCATGCGCATCGCTGCTGACCAAGCGCAATTGCCCACGCTGACTTTCGCGGTCGTGAACGAGCAGCCACCGACGCTTTCTTCCGGCGGCCAGCCCCAAGACCAGACCGTGGAGACCGGGGCCAATGTGAACTTCTCGGTGGCGGCCCTGGGCAGCCTGCCCATGAGTTATCAGTGGTACTTCAACACCAACACCCCTCTCTCCAGCGGCACCAATGCCGTGTTGACGCTGCCCGGAGTGACGACGAACGACGCCGGCGCTTATCATGTGGTGGTCACGAATGCCTACGGAGCCGATCACGAGCACCTTTGCCGTTCTGACCGTCAATCCGCCAGCCGTCCCGAGCATTGTCAACGATCCCGCCAGCCAGAGCGTAATTGAAGGATCACCCGTGAGCTTCAGCGTCACGGCCGTCGGCAGCGTGCCCTTGAGCTACCAGTGGTACTTCAACGGCACGAACGCGATCGCTAGCGCCACCAGCTCGGCGCTGACCCTGGGCAGCACGACGACCAACGACGCGGGAGGGTATGACGTCGTTGTGACCAACGCCTACGGTTCCACCCGGAGCGCGGTCGGGCAGCTCATCGTCTCGCTCAATACTCAGCCGCCCACGATTAGCAGTCAGCCGGCCAGCCAAACCGTGGCGCCGGGCGCGAATGTTACTTTTAGCGTTTCGGCCAGCGGCGCCAATCCCCTGAGCTACCAGTGGTTCTTCAGCGCCACGAACGCAATCACGGATGCGACCAACGCCACCCTCAGCCTGAGCAGCGTCACCTCAACCAATGCCGGAGGCTATGCGGTCCTTGTAACGAACGCGTTTGGTTCCGCCACCAGCGTCGTGGCAACTTTGACCGTTGACACGAATGCCTTGCCCGTGAATCCGAATGACTACATCAATCCAAGGTTTGCCAATGTGACGGTTACCAGCGGGATCAAGTTTGCGGATGCGATCAACTACAAGGGCAGCCCTGTGAGCCTCTACTTGGATGTTTATCAGCCGACGGGCGACACCTCGACGAATCGGCCGGTGATTATGTGGATCCACGGCGGGGGCTTCCGAACGGGTTCTTCCCGCACCCAGGGCTATATCGTTACCTATTCAACGGATTTTGCCAAACGGGGTTACGTGTGCATGTCCATTGATTACCGCCTGCGCGACGGCGCCGACATGCCGACGCAGGAATCCGAATTGCCGGCAGAACAGGATGCGGCACATGATGCCAATACCGCCCTGGCCTGGGTCAGGACCAACGCCGCTACCTATAAGATCAACACCAACTGGATGTTTGTCGCTGGCGGGTCGGCTGGCGGCAGAATCGGCTGCGTCGTCTCCTACCACGAAGGGCCCGATACAAACGTATGCTCCTCCTGCACCTCAGCCGGGCCGGGCGGGGTTCCTTATACCGATTGGAACCGAAGCGGCGTGATCGCTCTGGGCGATCTTTGGGGCAGCCCCGAGCCGGTGATGAGATGGTACGTTCTGGACTCCCAGGACATGCCCACCTGCATTATTCACGGAACGGCTGACACCACTATCCCTTATCAAAACAGCCTCGATCTGTATCAGGGGCTGACCAATGTGGGCGTTACTGTCGAGCTGCATCCGATCGAAGGCGCAGGCCATACGCCGAGTTCGGATTCGCGGATCGAGCCGTGGCTCGCCAACTTCTTTGCGCAGGAATGGACCAAGGTGCTGACGCCGCCCGCCCCGCCAGTCACCGCCCCCACGGTAACCCTGCAATCTCCTTCCAGCGTCACGGCCAGCGGTGCAACGCTTAATGCCTCCGTCAATCCTAACGGCGCCGCTACGACTTGCTACTTCAAGTACGGCCTGACCGCCGGCTACGGCAGCTTCAGCCCCACCAATGCCTTGGCCGCCGGCACGAACGCCCAGCCGGTTAGCGCCGCCATTTCCGGTCTGTTGCCCGGCACGCAGTATCATTATGCCGCGGTCGCCGCCAACAGCGCCGGCACCAGCACCAGTTCGGATTCGACCTTCACCACGCCGCCGGCAGCCCCGGTCGCCGCAACCCAGCCCGCGACAGGTATTACCCCCGGTGGCGCCACGCTGCATGGTTCGGTCAACCCGGGAGGCGCCGCCACAGCCTGGTACTTCCAATACGGGCTGACGACCAGCTATGGCAGTTACACCCCAGCCAACTCCCTGCCGGCCGGCACCAACGCAGTCGCTGTGAATGCTGCTCTGACCGGACTTTTCTCAGGCACGGCTTACCATTACCAGTTGGTGGCCAGCAACACTGCAGGGACGAGCACCGGCGGCGATGCCCAGTTCACCACCGTCACGGTGCCTCCGCCGCAGTTGATGGCACCGACCGTGTTGGGCGACGGCACCGCCCAGTTTTCCTTCACCAGCACGCCCGGCGCGATCTTTACGGTGCTCGGCACAACTGATCCAGCCTTGCCCGTCAGCGGTTGGACCGTTCTAGGCCCGGTAAGCGAAGGCGCGCCGGGTGAGTATCAGTTTACCGACCTGCAAGCTACCAACAACGCCCTGCAGTTCTATTTGCTGCGGCAGCCGTAGCGCTCGATCGGTCGGACGGCATTTGGCTCGCGTGAGCTAAATTGGGTCCTGGCATGGTGTAGCCTTTGCGCCTGCGCCAGTTACCCCCACCGGAGCGGCGGCGCTCGGTCCCCGAGACTGGTGGCGCGACTGTTCTGAATGGACCATTAGAATATGAAGTGTGAAGCATCAGCTAGACCGGCTAGACTATCGGCAATGAAGCCTCTGGCCGCTCTGGTTCTATCCGGACTCCTGTCGGCGTCCGCCCTGGCGACCACCTATTATGTGGATTCCGCCGGCGGGGTTGACGGGAACAACGGAACCTCCACCAGCACCCCTTGGAAGACCCTCACCAAGGTTAACAACACGACCTTTCAGCCAGGAGATTTCATTCTTTTCAAGGCCGGCGGCGTCTGGACAGGCACGACTCAGCTCAATCCCAAGGGCTCGGGCACCACGAACAACCCGATCGTTATTGACATGTACGGCACTGGGAGCAAGCCGCTCATTGATGCGGGCACCGCCACCGGCAACGGGGTGGTCTATTTGTCAAATCAGCAGTACCTGGGAGATCAACAATCTTGAGATTACCAGCACCGCCTCCAATGATGCCGATCGTCGCGGGGTGCATCTGAAGATCTCGAATACCGGAACCTTCAACCACCTGTATGTTCGCAATTGCTACATCCATAATATCGTCGGAAAGGCGGGCACCTCGGACGGCGATCTCACCGCCAAGCGCACGGGAGGGATCATTGTCGAAGCGACCAGCACCTCGGCCCGGTTCAACGACATCCTGATCGAAGGCAACACGATCGCTGATGTCGTGAACCAGGGGATTGTGGCCGCCATTAATGGCAATGGCGGGAGCTCGTTGAACAATTACTACCCCGGCACCTCGAACTGGGAGAGCATCAAATCCACGCGTGTCGTCATCCGGAACAACTCGGTTAGCGGCGTTTATAAGAATGGGATGATCATCCGGAACACGGATGAAACCGGGCTGGTGGAACACAATCTTCTCTTTAATACGGCAACGGGCACAACGGGTAATACCATCTTCACCTCCAGTTGCCGCGGCACGGTGTTCCAGTATAACGAAGGCTATCAGAACATGGCGGGGGCAGCCAGGGATGGCAGCCTCTATGATGCCGACCTTCGGAGTCCCGGCATCATATTCCAATACAGCTACAGCCATGATAACAGTCACGGCTTGTTCTGGACCTATCCCTCTACCGACGGCCCCAACACCAACGTGATTGTCCGCTACAACATCAGCCGCAACGATCAAGGGAACATCTTCTCGTTTAGCGGCGACTCCGGCGCGGACGCAAGCACTTACATCTACAATAACACCATATACGTGCCCGCTAATCTTTCACCGACGTTTTTCGACGACCGCTTCGCCACACACAGCTATTACGTTTACAATAACATCTTCTACAATCTGAGCACGACCGCGACCTACGGCTTCGACAACGGCATCAGCACCCGCGTCTTCGACTACAATGTCTTTTACGGCCAGCACCCCTCAGGAGAGCCGAGCGGCGGGCATAAGCTGACCAGTGATCCGAAGTTGGTTAGCCCCGGCAGCGGTGGAATTGGTCTGGATACCCTCGATGGCTACAAACTTCAGGCGGGTTCCCCCTGTATTGATTCCGGCATGACCATTGCCAATAACGGTGGAGAGGACTACTGGGGCAACCCGGTTCCTTACAACAGCGTTACTGACCGGGGTGCAAACGAATACTCTTCCAGCGGAGTAATGCTGCCGGGCGTCACCAATCAGGCGCCGGTGATCACCGTGAGCAACGTTACCCTCAACGCCCTGGTCAATCCCAACGGCGCGGCCACCACGTGGTACTACCAATACGGGCTGACTACCGGCTACGGCAGCTTTGGCTCGACTAACACCCTGACCTCCGGGACCAGCGCTGTGGCCGTCAGCAACGTCCTCGCCGGGCTCCTCCCCGGCACTCTCTACCATTACCAGTTGGTGGCCAGCAACAGCGCCGGCGTTAGCTCCGGGGCGGATGCGACGTTCACCACCCTGGCGGTCGCGCCGACGGCCACAACGCAGCCTGCGACCAGCATCACTGCCAGCACCGCCACTCTCAACGGGTCCGTGAACCCTGGCGGCGCGGCGACTGCCTGCTACTTCCAATACGGGCTGACCACCAACTACGGCAGCTTCAGCGCCACGAACAACCTCTCAGCCGGCAACGGCGCCGTGGCTATCAGCAATGCCGTCGCGGGGCTCCCGCCCGGCACCCTCTACCACTACCGCGCGGTAGCCAACAACAATGCCGGTTCGAGCGCCGGCACGGACTTGACCTTCGCCACCCTGGCCGTCGCGCCTACGGTCATAACGCAGCCCGCGACCGGGATCACCCCCAGCACTGCCATGCTCAACGGTTCGGTGAACCCCGGCGGCGCCACCACGACGTGGTATTTCGAGTACGGCACCACCACTAACTACGGCACCTTCAGCCCGACGAACACCATGGTGGCTGGTGTTAACACCCTCGCAGTGAGCAACTCGACCACCGGGCTGGTCTCCGGCACGCGCTATCATTACCGCCTCGTGGCCGGAAACAGCGCTGGCAGCGACAGCGGCGCCGACGTGTCCTTCACCACGGTTACTGTTCCTCCGCCGCTGCTGATCGCGCCGGTGGTGCTTGGCGATGGCTCCTTCCAATTCACCTTTACCAACCCTGCCGGAGCAAGCTTCACGGTGCTGGCAACTGCTGATATGGCGTTGCCGGTGATCAATTGGGCTGTTCTGGGCGCTCCAACGCCGATCGGTGGCAGCCTGTACCAGTTCAGCGATTCAGGGGCTACCAATTACCCGCAACGTTTCTATCTCCTCCGGGTGCCTTAACCTGCGCAAAGCCGCCCGTTTTTGTTCTGGAGTTTATTTGCTGCTCGGGCTCACGCGAGGGCATGGTGTTCGGAGTGCTGGTTCGGCTTGCAAAGTCCCACCGGCGCCTGGACAGAAGCATTATGGACTATGAATCCCAAGCAAAAACTGGTATATAATCAGCGATGAATAGGCGTGCCACTGTGTTGTTGGCCTTGATGCTGGCGGTCGAGGCCTCTGCCGTCACTTACTACGTGGATTCCGCAGGTGGGAATGACGGCAACACTGGCACCAGCCAGGGCGCCCCGTGGAAAACGCTTGCCAAAGTAAATAGCCCCACCTTTCAACCCGGCGACTCCATCCTTTTCAAAGCCGGCGGAAGCTGGACGGGCCAGCTGCATCCCAAAGGCTCCGGTGTCAGCAATACCCCGATCGTCATTGACCTCTTCGGCCCCGGTCCCAAACCGATCATCAATGCCAACGGCGCCACGGGCAATGGCGCAGTCTATCTCTATAGCCAGCAATACTGGGAGATCAATAACCTCGAAGTCATTAACGACGCGGCCACCGCTGGCGACCGGCGCGGCATGTATCTGGCCGCCGACAATTGTGGCACCGTGCGTCACCTCTACGTGCGCAACTGCTACATCCACAACATCAAGGGCATCATTGACCAGATCAGCAGCGCCGCCAAGCGCACCGGCGGCATCATCGTCGAGACGGTCAGCGACGCCACCACCCCGACGCGTTTTGATGATATCCTGATCGAGAATTGCGTCATCTCTACTGTGGATAACCAGGGGATTGCTTTGAACAACAAGATTTCCGTGGGGGATTATCCGGGGACGGCAGCTTGGGAGGCCCGCAAGTTCACGCGCGTGGTCATCCGCGGCAACTCGATCAATGACGTCGCCAAGAACGCCATGATCATCCGGCTGACCGACGAGACGGGCTTGATCGAGCACAACGTCTGTTGGGACACCGCCTTCCGCGCGCTTACGGGCAACACCATCTTCTCCCGCAGTTGCCGGGGCACAGTGTTCCAGTACAACGAAGGTTATCTCAACCGGACGACCGACTTTGATGGCTGCCTGTACGATGCGGACCTCCAGAGCCCGGGCTGTGTTTTTCAATACAGCTACAGCCATGACAACAACCACGGCTTGTACTGGCAGTGCACCACCCCGACGGACACCAACGTCATCGTGCGCTACAACATCAGCCAAAACGACAAGGGCAGCATCTTCTGCATGAATTACGACTGCCTGAGCACGTACGTCTACAACAACACGGTCTTTGTGCCCACCAATCTGTCGCCCCGCATCATTGACGAGCGGCGCAACAGCGCCAAGACCTACTACTTCTACAACAACATCATTTACAATCTCAGCCCCACCGCCACCTACCAGTGGTTCAACGGGGTGCGCACCTTTGACTACAATGTCTTCTACGGCCGCCATCCGGCGAGCGAGCCGAGCGATCCGCACAAACTCACCAGCGATCCGAAACTGGCCGCCCCGGGCACCGGCGGCACCGGCTGGAACACGGTTGCTGGGTATAAACTCCAGGCCGGTTCTCCCTGCATTGATTCGGGCAAAGTCATCGCCAACAACGGCGGGCAGGATTACTGGGGCAACCCGGTGCCGTTCAACGGCCTCCCCGATCGGGGTGCGCATGAGTATTCCGTAAGCAGCACCAACCAACCGCCAGTCGTTGTCGTCGCGCCCCTCAGCCAGAACGTTCTGGTGGGCGACGACGTCACCTTCACGGTCACCGCCACCGGCGCGGCCCCGCTTGCCTATCAGTGGCGCAAGGGACAAAATGCCATCGGCGGTGCCATCACCAACAGCTTTGCTCTGGCCAATGTCTCCACCAATGACGCCGGCAGTTATGACGTGGTCGTAACCAACACCGTCGGCGCCACCACCAGCGCCGTTGCCAGCCTAACCGTCAGCCTGCCGCCGCCCCCGACCAACAGCCAGGCGCCCTCGAGCCGAGCCACTGTTCGAGACGGGCCCAACATCGCTACCAACATTGATGAACAGGCCCTGGGCTACCTGATGGTGAAGTACAGCACCAACGGCAATAACGGCAAGAGCTACTTCGAATTCGACCTCACGGGTTGGAACCCCGATCCTGAGCTCCCGGCCACCCTCACCCTGGTCCGCTTCTCCGTCTCCGGTCCGCAGCGCGTCCAGCTTTGGGCGTTGAATCAGGCTTACCCCGGAATGAACAACGACCTCATCTGGGTCACCGCCCAAGCCAATGAAACCAACAGCAACTCCATGCTGACCAACGGGCAATTCACCGCCACACTTCTCAACGACACGCTGGTCTCCGACAGCGGCACCGGCACCAACACACTGGCCATCCCCGCTCCCTGGAGGCAGTTCATCCAAAGCAACAAGCTGGTCCTCGTTCTGACCGGCGCCGACCATTCCAGCAACACCTCCACTGGCTTCCGCGTTGCCATTACCAACGTCGGTCAGATGCCGACCTTGAATTTCTCGCTGCTCGACGGGCTGCCCCCGGCCGTGGTGACCCTGCCGGCGGGCGGCGTTACGTTCAGCAGCGCACAGTTGAATGGCGCCGTGAATCCCGGAAACCTGAGCACCACCTGCTACTTCGAGTATGGCCAAACCACCAATTACGGCAGCTTCAGCGCGACGAACACCGTGCCTGCCGGCACCAACACGGCAGCGGTCACCAGTGCGGTTGCCGGGCTGCTGGCCGCCGCCCTTTATCATTACCGCGCCGTCGCAAGCAACAGCGCCGGGCTTGCTTTCGGCCAGGACGTGAGCTTCAGCACCCTGGCGGTGCCGCCGCCGCACCTGGCGGCTCCGGCGGTCTTGAGCAATGGCGCTTTCCAGTTTGTCTTCGACAATCCCTACGATGTGGACTTCACCGTCCTGGCAACCACTAACCTGACCGCGCCGAGGGCCGCCTGGGCGACAGTTGGCACCCCCGCCCCCATCGGCGACGGCCTTTACCAGTTTGCCGACCCGGCTGCGACTAACTACCCCCAGCGGTTTTATCTTCTGCGGAGTCCGTAGGTCGCGCCCTTACCGAAACAGTGCGTCAAGGGCGTCCTGGTGGACCTGCACCTTTGCCTGGCCGGCCAGGCGCTCAAGGTGCCGATCGTATTGCTGAGCCAGCCAGCGTTCCCTGACCTGCCCTTGCACAGCCTCATAGCGACGAGCTTCTCCCGCGGCCTTTCCAAGGCACCTGACTACCCTGGTCACCTCCTCCGAGCCCGCGAGCAACGCCGTCTTGCTCGGCGCGAGCGCCAGAACCGCTTTCAATTGTCCTTCGTCGGGAAACAGCTCCGCCAGCCGGTCAGCGTTGCTTTCCTCAAACCGCTGCCCGGAGACTTCGACCGTGTCATCGCCCCGGCGCTCTTTGAGCACGTCGGCCAAGGTGCCGCCCGCTTTGAGTCGCGCCAGAATCTTGCCGGCGGCCGACCGCACGGCGTCAGCGCGTTCTCCGGCGGCTGGTTTGTTCCGGGCCTGCACCGTTACCACTTCCAAGGTGGCTAAGGGCAGCGTCCGGAACAGGACGCGGTTTCCGTCGTAAAACCTCCTCAGCTCCTCCTCCGTTGGCGGCCAACGTTTCTCGGCCAGCATCTCTCTGGCTTGCGCTCGCAGTGTGGCCTTCCAGTGCTCGTAAAACTGGAGCTGCGTGTATCGCACTGGCCCATAAACCGTCCGCCCCCGCCTGGCCGCCTGTTCCCGCTCCTGATTGAGCTTCTCGAGTTGTGCCAGGAACGCCGCGTAGCGGATGTCCTGAACCAACCCCAGCTCCAGGAAGAGGATTTGTTCGGCCTTCTCCCGGGTAACCCGGGCCACGGTGTTGCTCTGGAGCATCGCTTTGGGGGTGGTCCCTCCAGCCTTGTGGTCCCAGAAATCCTTGCCGTCCTCGAGGTTGTGCTGGGTCTTGAAGTGACGGAATACCCCGCCCCGTTCCTGCTCCATGAACCACCGGAATTCCTCCCGGCTGACTTCATGCTGATTGATCACCAAGGCAACCGACTCTGCTCCCTGCGCATCGGTGTGCCCTCCACGCGCGATGGCCCATGCCGTCAAGCAACACAAGATGGCAAGGCCGGGGATGCGCTGAAAGACAAAGACGTGCATCAGCCCATTAACACAGCAGCGGCGTCAAAAGCATTACCTTCTTCGGAACATTTGTCCGACTGCAGGAAGGGGAAAGGCGGCCAGCTTCTATTCCACGGTGACGCTCTTGGCCAGGTTGCGGGGCTTGTCCACGTCGCAGCCGCGCAGGACGGCAATGTGGTAGGCGAGCAGTTGCAGCGGCACTACCGTCAGCAGCGGCTGGAGGATGTCCACCGTCCGCGGGATGTAGATGACGTCGTCGGCCTTCTTCGGCGATCTCGTCGTCGCCTTCGGTGGCCACGGCGATGATCGGGCCTTTGCGGGCCTTGATTTCCTCGACGTTGCTCATGTTCTTGTCGTACATGGCGTCGCGCGGGCACGACAAAGACGCTCGGGAAGTCGGGCGAGATCAGCGCGATGGGCCCGTGCTTCATCTCGGCAGAGGGATAGCCTTCGGCGTGGATGTAGGAGATTTCCTTCAGCTTGAGCGCGCCTTCGAGGGCGACGGGGAAGTTGTATTGGCGGCCCATGTAGAGGAAGTCGGTCGCCTTGTGATATTTCCGGGCGACCTTGCGAATATGCGGGTCGCCGGCCAGAATCTTTTCGAGCTTGCCCGGGATGGTCTGGAGTTCGCGCACGAGCTTGCGGCCCTCGGCGGGGGAAAGCTCGCCGCGCTGGCGGGCCAGGGCGATGCCCAGCAGCGTGAGTTGCAGGACCTGCATCTCGAAGGCCTTGGTGGAGGCGACGCCGATTTCGGGGCCGGCGCGCATGTAAATGTCGGCGTCGGACTCGCGGGCGATGGTCGAGCCGACGACGTTGACGATGGCCAGGGTGCGGGCGCCCTCGGCTTGCGCGCCGCGGATGGCGGCGAGCGTGTCGGCCGTTTCCCCGGATTGGGAGATGGAAACCACGAGGGTGTTCTTCTCGATCGGGCGGCCGCGGTAGCGCATTTCGCTGCCGTATTCGACCTCGACCGGCAGGCGGGCGAGGGTCTCGATGACGTATTCGCCGACGAGGGCGGCGTGCCAGCTCGTGCCGCAGGCCAACAGGATAATCCGCTTGATCTTGGCCAGTTCCTTGGGCTTGAGCACCAACTCCTCGAACTCGATGTTGCCCTGGGCCGGGCGGAGCGTGCGCCGGAGCACCTCGGCCACGCGGCCGGGCTGCTCGAAGATTTCCTTGAGCATGTAGTGCGGATACTTGCCGCGCTCGGCCTCCTCGGCAGACCAATCCACCGAACTGACGGGGCGTTTGATGGCCTTGCCCTTGGCCTGAAGGGCGAAACCCTTGTCGGTCAGCGTGACGACATCGCCGTCGTGCAAATAGATGACCTTGCGGGTGTGCGCGACGATGGGGGAGACGTCGCTGGCGAGGAAGTTCTCGCCTTTGCCGGTGCCGACCACGAGCGGGGAGCCGCGGCGGGCGCCGAAGAGGCAGCCGGGCAAGTCCTGGTGCATGAGGGCGATGCCGTAGGTGCCTTCGACCTCGCGCGTGGCGGCGAAGATGGCCTGGACGACGCGCTCGGGGGTGGCGACGCCGTTCCTGGCGAGGGCCTTGTCGAGGTGGTAGCCGATGAGGTGGGAGAGGACTTCGGTGTCGGTCTGGGACAGGAAGTGGTGGCCCTGGCGCTGGAGGCGGTGGCGGAGGGAGGCATAGTTCTCGATGATGCCGTTGTGGACCATGGCGATCTTGCCGGACTGGTCGAGGTGCGGATGGGAGTTGATGTCGCTGGGCAGGCCGTGGGTGGCCCAGCGGGTGTGGCTGATGCCGAGCGAGCCATGGACGGGTTTGGACTTGAGCGACTGGGCCAGGCCTTCGACGCGGCCGACCTGTTTGCGCACCTGGAGCGCGCCGTCCGCCAGGATGCAGACGCCCGCGGAATCGTAGCCGCGGTATTCCAGCCGGCGGAGGCCCTCAATGAGCAACGGTGCCGCTTCTTTTTTGCCAACGTATCCAACAATGCCACACATGATGTTCAGTCTTTCGTTCGGGAGTTTGTTCGGGAAGCGCCCCGGGTTGCGGGGCGGGGGTTCAGGTTTGTTTGAGTATCCATTGCGCCGCGGCGGACAGATCATCCACCACGGCAGCGCGGCTTAGCTTGTCCGCCGACGCGCGCTCCAACTCCGCCCCGTACCCGGTGCGGACGAGCAGACACTGCTTCACGCCGGCATTCCAGCCGCATTCCAAATCAATCAGTTTGTCGCCGATCATATAGCTGTGCGCCAGGTCCACGCCGAACTCATCGCGCGCATCCAGCAGGAATTGCGGCGACGGTTTGCGGCCGCGGCTTGGCGCCTCGGGAGCCTCGGGCGCGATGTAAATCTTCTCAAAACGCACACCTTCGCCGGCCGAGTTCCCGGAGCAGATGCTGGTGAACTTGCTCGACATCCGCCAGCGTAAAATAGCCGCGGCCCACGCCCGACTGGTTTGACACGATGAAGAGCTTGAAGCCCGCCCGCTGCAATCGCGCCAGCGCGGCCGCCGCCCCGGGGAAGATCACCACGTCCTCCACGCGGCGGAGGTAGTTCTTCTCCTCGATGATCGTCCCATCGCGGTCGAGAAAAACGGCTCGATTCATGGTCAGGTCGGGCGGGATTGTTAAGCCAAAACCCAGTCCAAGGAAATGATAAAAGGCGCGCCCGGCTTGCATCAATCCCGCCATTCGGCTACCGTCATTCTGCCGAAACGAGGCCCAGTTCCTGCTGCCGGCACGGCGGCGGGCCTTTGCGAATTATGTCCGAATCATACATCCAGAACCTATTTGCGGAGCGGATCGGCGGCCGGCAATACGGCAAGTCGGGCGCGATCTACAAGTTCGAGAAGATCAAGCGGGCCAAGCGCGCCGCCATGGCGGCGCATCCCGGCGCGGAGATCATTGACCTGGGCATCGGCGAGCCGGATGAGATGGCGTTCCCGGAGGTGGTGGAGAAGCTGTGCGCGGAGGCCCGCAAGCCGGAGAACCGCGGTTACGCGGACAACGGCGACGCGGTGCTGAAAGAGGCGGCGGCCCGCTACCTGGAGCGGGTGTGCGGGGTGAAGGGGATCAACCCGGAGACGGAGGTGCTCCACTCGATCGGCAGCAAGGCGGCGCTGTCGATCCTGCCGGCGGCGCTCATCAACCCGGGTGATTATGTGCTGATGACGGTGCCGGGCTACCCGGTGTTCGGCACGCACGCCAAGTATCTCGGCGGGCGGGTCCACAATCTGCCGCTGACGGAGGAGAACCGGTTTCTGCCGGACCTGGACTCGGTGCCCGCGGAGGTGCTGAAGCAGGCCAAGGTGCTGGTGCTGAATTATCCGAACAACCCGACGGGCGCGAGCGCGACGCCGGAGTTCTTCGCGCAGGCGGTCGCGTTCGCGAAGAAGCACCGGCTGGTCGTCATCCACGATGCGGCCTACGCGGCGCTGGTGTTCGAAGGCCGGCCGCTGAGCTTTCTGGCGACGCCCGGCGCGAAGGAGGTGGGCGTGGAACTGCACTCGGCCAGCAAGTCGTTCAACATGACGGGCTGGCGCTGCGGTTTTGTGGCCGGCAACGAGCTGCTGGTGCGGGCCTACGGGGATGTGAAGGACAACACCGACTCGGGCCAGTTCCTGGCGATTCAGCACGCGGCGGCGCACGGGTTCGATCATCCGGAGATCACGGAGCAGATTGCGGCGAAGTATTCGCGGCGGATGGACGCGCTGGTGGCGGTGCTGGCGAAGGCCGGGTTCCACGCCCGCAAGCCGAAGGGGTCGTTCTTCCTGTATGTGAAGGCGCCCAAGGCGGCGGTGAAGCAAGGCGGGCGCGCGCATTGAATTCCGAAGCGCGGAGGAGGTCTCGCAGTGGCTGATCACCGAGAAGCTGATCTCCACGGTGCCCTGGGATGATGCGGGGGCTTACCTGCGGTTCAGCGTGACGTTCGCGGCGAAGGATGTGGCGGAGGAGGGGCGGATGATGGGCAGCAGTCGCGGAAGCGGCTGGGCGACGTGCGGCTTCGAGTTCTGCGGCTAAAGGCTCCAGCCGGCGCGGTAGTCGCGGCGGAGGAACTGGTTGGCCTCGTCGAGGTTCGTGAACTTGAGGGCGGCGGAGTCCCAGAGCAGCTTGCAGAGCGTCAGGTCCTCCCGGAGTTGAACGCGCAGGGCCACGTTGCCCAGCAGGACGGACTCCGCCAGCGGCCCGGCCCAGTCGAAGTTCGAGCCGGCGGGCTTGCCGCCTTTGCAGGCGCGGATCCACTCCTGGTAGTGGTCGTCAGAGCGCGGGATGGTCTTGGCGAATGCTCGCCGATCTCCTTGGCGCGCGACTCGGGATAGACTTCGTTGCCGAGGATGAAGCCCTTGTCGCCGACGAGCAGGCGGCCGTTGTCGCCCATCGGCTTTCCGTCGGGCAGACCCTCGGGCCGCGGCGGGCGCAAGCCGCCGTCGTACCAGACCAGCTTGCAGGGCGGCATGGCGACGGCGCCGGCAGCGGCGCCGGAGAGCCCCTTCACGTGGCAGTTGATGGCCTGGGGCGCGGCCGGGCGGGCCGGGAACTGGTAGGTGACCATCGAGCCGAGCGGGTAGGTTTCCTCGTTCACACGCGTGGAGGCGGCCTGGACGCTGAGCGGCGCGCCGAGCTTGAGCGCGCGGAAGACCGGGTCCATGGCGTGGCAGCCGATGTCGCCGAGGGCGCCGGTGCCGAAGTCCCACCAGCCGCGCCATTTGAACGGCAGGTAGGCCGGGTGATAGGGCCGCAGCGGAGCCGGGCCGAGCCAGAGGTCCCAGTCGAGCGTCGCCGGGCACGGGCGGGGTGTCCGTGGGCCGGGCGCATCCCTGCGGCCAGTACTCGTTGAACAATCCCTGCGACGGGCGGTCGGTCCAGATGTGCGCCTCGTGGACTTTGCCGATGGCGCCGGCCCAGACATATTCGCAGAGGCGGCGGGTCTGCTCGGAGGCCTGGCCCTGGTTGCCCATCTGGGTGGCGACTTTCGCCTCGCGGGCGGCCTGGGCCAGCTGGCGCGCTTCCCAGACCGAATGGGTCAGCGGCTTCTCGCAATAGACATGCTTGCCGCGCTTGATGGCCTCCATGGCCGCGAAGGCGTGGTGGTGATCGGGAGTGGCGACGACGACGCCGTCGATCTCCTTCACCTGGTCGAGCATCTGGCGGTAGTCGGTGAACTGCTGGGCCTTGGGATATTTCTTGAAGATGTGGCCGGCGTGGTCTCTTATCCACATCGCACAGGGCCACGATGTTCTCGCTCTCCATCTGGCCGAGGTCGTGCGCGCCCTGGCCGCCGATGCCGATGCCGGCAAGGTTGAGCTTCTGGTTCGCGGAGGGCGCCCCGCGCAAGCCCAGCACGCCGCCGGGCACCACCATGAAGGCAGCGGTGGAAAGCGCGGCGCCGCGGAGGAATTGGCGGCGGGTGAGTCCGGTATGGGTGGCGGTGACGTTGGTCTTCATAAGTCGAGAGTGTAGGAGACGACGCGGAGGAGGCTCAACAGTTCAAGCGGGCGGGCAGGCAAAGTCCGAAGTCCGAAACCCGAATCAAGCGCAGTTCCAGCAGGGTGACAGCCTACCTTTGGCTTTAGTTCCGAATCGGGTTTGAGGGGCTTTTCGGACTTCGGACTTCGGCCTTCGGACTTCCCCTGTGCCTCGCCGGTCATGGGGACGAAGCTGACCGGCAGGACGGCGTGCTGCTCGAGCTTGCCGCCGCGCTTGCGGAGCAGCACCAGCTCCTGATTCCAGATCCGGCCGACGGGGATGATCATGCGGCCGCCGTCCTTGAGCTGGTCGACCAGCGGCTGCGGCACGCGCTCCGGCGCGCAGGTGACGATGATGGCGTCGAACGGCGCGGCTTCGGCCCAGCCCTTGTAGCCGTCGCCGGCGCGCACATGCACGTTGGTGTAGCCAAGCCGCTTCAGGTCGGCGGCGGCCCGCTGCGCCAGCTCGTCGACGATCTCGATGGTGTAAACCTGGGCCACCAGCTCGGCGAGCACGGCGGCCTGGTAGCCCGAGCCGGTGCCGATCTCCAGCACGCGGTCGGTCGGCTTCGGCTCGAGCTGCTCGGTCATGAAGGCGACGATGTAAGGCTGCGAGATGGTCTGTCCGTGGCCGATGGGCAGCGGATGGTCCCGGTAAGCGTCGTGGCGGAGGCGTTCGGGGACGAATTCATGGCGCGGGACCCGGCCCATGACGGCCAGGACGCGGGCGTTGGTGATGTCGCGGCCGGGCGCGGCCAGTTGTTCGGCGACCATGCGTTGCCGCGCCAGGGCATAGGGATCAGTCCCCGGAGCGGCGACCGGGGGCGCGGCGGTTCCACGGCCGGCGAGGCCCGTCAGCCACCCGGCCAACACGAGTGCCATTCTCCGCATGTCTTCAGCTTAATACGCCGGGCATGGATTTGCCATGCCGAAATCATCCAGCCTGACCGGGAAGCGAAAGGCAGAGGCGGTCGCGGCGTAGCGCAGATTTGTAATCTGCGCTACGGCGGCAGGGCACGAGCCAACCACGATCAGCCTGCCGTCTTCTTATCGCCGATGCGCACGAGCGAATAGATGATCGCCGCCGGTATCCCCGCCAGCAGCGCCAAGGCAATGAAGATGCCGGGCCTTCGCCGCGCTTGCGAATATCTCTGAAGATCCATATCGCCAGCAGGATATTGAAGACGATGCCCACCAGGAGACATAGCCCCATCAAGCCGGAGATGTCCTTGCAAAGCTTCGCGACACAGGCGGGTGGGGTGATCGGAGCGGGTGCGTTGGCCGGTGCAGGGGCGCCCAAGGGGGGCGTCATCGGGCCGATGCCCGGAGCACCCGACAGCGCCATCTGCCGGCGGAACCTCTCCCGGAAGGGCGCAGCCATCGGTGCTTGGCGTTCCGGCGCAGCACCAGGCCGGCGCATCATTTGCTCCTGGCGCTCGGCCATTTCATTCACCCGCCGCTCCAACCGCTCGAGCCGGTCCGCAGGCCCACCACGATCCTCCTCTGCCGCAAACACCGGCGTTGCCGTGCCAAACATCATCAGAGCGGCGCACATCGCCGCCAGATTTAACCGCCATGACAAACTTTTCATTAGATACCTCCGTCATTGTTAACCGCAAAAGGAAACCGCCTTGCGCCTAGGTAACAGCCGAAGGCTTGGTTGAGAAACAAAACAGCTTCCATCTGAAAGACACCCTGGGTTGGAGAGCACCTGAAGTCAAGTCTTTCAAGGTAGGGCGCGCACTCCGCTGCGCGCCGAGATATAGTAGAATCGGGCGGGTCTACGAGTCCGCGGCGCGCAGCGCAGTGCGCGCCCCACCACAAGTGAAATGTTCGGGCTATGCCGGCGCGAGCCTCAGGGAATCCTTGAGGGTTGGCTGGCGCGGGCGAGCGCAGCGAGGACGCGGCAATCGAGGTCTTTCAGGGAAGGCGGCAAGGGGGCCGGGCGGCCGGCGAAGAGTTCGGCGCCCCATTTGGCCAGGTCGGTGCCCGGGACCTGGGCCTGCCAGTCTTTGAGGAGTTGCTCGGCTTCGGCGGCGCGGCCGGATTGTTTGAGCGCCAAGGCGCGGATGAGGTCGCCGGTGCTCTGTCCTGTCGTGCGCGCCGGGATGGCCAGGATCTTGTCGAGCGCCTGGCGGGCGGCGTTGGTGTCTTTGCGCGCGAAGTGGCACTGGGCGGCGACCCAGTCTTCGAGCCGTTCGTCAAGGTCCGCCGGATAAGGCTTGCCGGCGCCGAGGTTCTCCGGCCATTGGCGCGCGGTGTTGACCAGACGCAGCGCGTCGTCGAACGCCCCGGCTTGGAAGCGTTCGACGGCCAGCAGCAGGTGGGCTTCGCGAAAGAGGGCGCGCGCTTCGGTGGTGCCTTCGGCGGGCAGGACGTGGAGTGAGGTCAGGAAATCGGCCGCCGCCTGGTGCTGGCCGGTCAGGAGCAGGGATTTGGCGCGCAGCAGGGCCAGCGTGTCGTTCGCAGGGAAGCGCTTGGCGTAGTCGGAGGCGACGGCGAGCGCGGCGGCGGGGTCGTCGTGCTTGAGGTAGTGGCGGGCGAGCATCGCGCCGTAACGCCACTGGGCCGGGTCGAGCTGGGCGGCGCGCTGCAGGTCGGGCGCGCTGTCGTTTTCGGCAAGCTGGGCGCGGGCGGCGTAGAAGGGAGCGAAGCGGGGCTTGTCGCCCCAGTCGGCAAGCAGGCGGCGGGCCTGGGGCAATTCGCCCAGGTGCCAGCGGATCAGCGCGAGGAAATAGCTGGGCTGCCAGGCCGGGCGCTGCTGCGCGGCCCACTCGAATACAGGAATCGCCTCGCGGCCGGAACGGGAAGACGAACTCGGGGGAGGCGGCCTCGGCGCGGGCGAGCAGGTTGGTGTCGCGGCGCAAATAGGCCAGCCAATAGAGCACTTCCGCCGTCGGGGGCGCGAGGTCGAGCACTTTGGCGGCGTCGGTGTCCAGCCCAACGCCGTGATACCAGGCGGCCAGTTCGAGGAAGGTCTCGTGCGGCAGCTCGTTGCGGATGAGGGCGGTGAAGTCCTTGGGGCGCGCCTTGCCGCGCAGGTATTGCTCGAAGCGGGCGAAGTGGTTGAGCGGGTCGAGTTCGAGCAGGGCGGCCAAGGCGGCGTCCGCGCCGGCGGCATCGCCGCGCAGCCGCTGGGCGCAGGCGCACAGTTGCAGGGCGTCGAGGTTGCGGGCGTTGCTGTAGAGGCTCTCCTTGGCGCTGGCCAGGGCGCGGTCATAGAGCTTCTCGCGCAGATACGCTTTGGCCAACTCGGTGTTGGCGGCGCTGCGCCAGCTCGGCGAGAGGGCGGCAAGGCTGAAGGCGTCCTTGGCGTCGGCGTGGTGGCCCAAGGCGGCGCTGGCGAGGCCGAACTGGTAATTGGCGCCGGGGTCATAGGTGTCAATGCTCAGCGCGTGCCGGGCGAAACCAAGGGCGGCGGCGGGGTCGGCGCGGCGGTTGGCGAGCGACGGCCAACTCGACCAGGGCCGGGAGGTAGTTGGTGTCCTGCTTCAGGCACGACTTGAACGCTTCGGCGGCGTTCGTGTAGTCACGCTGGCGGGCGTCTTCCTTGCCCTTGAGGTAAAGGCCGTAGATGGAGTCCCAATCGAAGCCGGGCGGCGCGGCGGTGGGCCGGGTGAGGACGTCGTCATCGCCGGCGGTGTATTGGAGCTTGTCCCCGCCAACGCATACGCGCAGCGCCTTGGGTGAGGCAGCGAGCGGCACGATCTTCTCGACCGGCTGCATGGGCTTGAGGTTCACTCGCTGCGTAGCGAGGAGGCGGTCGCCGTCGAACACTTCGAGCTTGTCGCGCAGCGGCCGGGCGGGCGAGATGCGAATCACCAGGCGGTCGCCCTCGCGCGTGACATTGAGCGCGCCCCAGGGGCTGGCGCTGACGAAGCCTTTGATGCCCTTGACCGGCAGCCAGTGCTCGGTCCAGGTGTCCGTGGCGTAAGGCGGGAACTCGGCGTGCTTGAACGGGGTCAGCGTGCTGGAGCTGTCGGCCTGGTTGAAGAGGCGGCCGGACTGAACCTCGACGTATTGGCCGTCGGCATCGGTGAGGAGGTCTTCCCAGATCATGCCCTCGCGGGACAGGCCCCAAATCCAGATCTTGCGGCCCGGCTTGTCGCCGTAAGTCAGCGCAATGGGCCATGCCGAAGTCCTCGTCGTGCCAGTAGCCGCCGAAGAACTCGGCGAGGCGGCCCAGCACGTGATAGGACTTGTAGCTGCCGAAGTTGTTGTTCTCGTACCAGGAGAGGTCACGGCCGGTCTTCGGGTCAATGGGCCAGTCGTGGGCGCTGCCGTCGTGGCCGATGTGGTGCGTGCCGGGATGGACGAACTGGAGGTTGCCGGCGGACTTGATGCCGACGTTCATCCAGGTGTAGTAGGGCTGGTCGAGCGCGGAGGCGTTGTGCCAGAGCGAGCGGGTGGAGAAGCAAGCCTGGTCCGGCGGGCAGGTTGATCTCCAGCCGCCAGGTCGTGCGGGTGAGCAAATCGAGCGTGCCGATGATGCAACTGGCGCTGCCGTCGCGGTTGCGGCGGACGAGGTAATCCACCGGCGAGAAGCAGTTGGGCGTGTGGCCGATGATGCCGTAGTTGGCCTCGATGCCGCCGCTGGTCCACGGCCCGCGCATGGAGATGTCGCGGAACTTGACGACGTGGTTGAAGTAGATGAAGGGCTTGCCGGTCGTCTTGTCAATGGCCGCCCAGACCTTCCCGCCGATCTCGGGCAGGATGAGCACTTGCAGGTAGTCGTTGGACAGCTCGACCACCTTCCACTTCTTCTGGATCGGCTTGTCGGTGAAGCCGTCGTAGCGGAAGTAGGGGTAGAAGCGGGACATGGCGGGCACAGGGTCCGGGTCGGAATAGGGGTAAGTGGTGAAGACCCGGTCGTATTCTTTCACGACGGCTTTGGCGCCCGCGCTCGTGCCGAAGCCGCAAAGGGCCGTCAGGCAGATCAGCACCGGGGTCAAGTTGCGCATAGAACTAACAGCGAAGACGCGAAGACGCGAAGGCCGGAGCGGAGAATCGAGGGGTCCAGAAGAAGCACCTCGCTGTCTTCTTCCCGCCTTCCCGGCTTCGCTGTTCATCTTGTTCTCCCTCCTCAGAAGTAAGGCTCCAGCACATTCCTGGCGACCCGGAGCGCCTGCTTCCGCCCTTCGAGCGTCTTGCCGAAGGTGTCGTCTTCCACCTCGATGCACACCGGGCCGTCGTAGCCGATCTCGTAGAGCGCCGCCATGAACCGCGCCCAGTTGATGTCGCCCAGGCCCGGGATGCGCGGCGTGTGCCATTCTTTCGGGAAGGCGAAGATGCCCACCTCGTTCAGGCGCTCGGGGTGGACGGTCATGTCCTTGGCATGGAGGTGGAAGAGCTTGTGCTTGAACTCGCGCAGCGGGCTGATGGGGTCCATCTGCTGCAGGACCAGGTGCGACGGGTCGTAGTTGAGGCCGAAGTTCCTGGAGGGGATGTCGCTGAACATGCGCCGCCAGATGACGGGCGTGGTGGCGAGGTTCTTGCCACCGGGCCACTCGTCGCGCGAGAAGGACATGGGGCAGTTCTCGATGCCGACCTTGATGCCGTGGTCCTCGGCAAAGGCGATGATCGGCTTCCAGGTCTTGAGGAAGCGGGGCCAGTTCTCATCCACCGTCTTCGTCCAGTCGCGGCCCACGAAGGTGTTGGCGTTCTTGAGGCCGAGCTTTTCGGCGGCGAGGATGACCTTCTTGAAATGGCTCACCGCGACCTGCGAGACCGCGGGGTCCGGATCAAGAGGATTGGGGTAGTAGCCCAGGGCCGAGATGCTGACGCCGTGCTTGGCGCACAGGGCGTTGACGTCGTCGGCCTGGGCCCGGGTGAAGCCGGCCACGTCAATGTGCGTGACGCCGGCGAACTTGCGTTCGGCCTTGCCGACGGGCCAGCACATGACCTCGACGCACGCGAAGCGCTCGGCGGCGGCGAATTCGAGGACCTGGTTGAGGTTGAGTTCAGGAAGGATGGCGGTGACGAATCCGAGTTTCATACAGTGTAATGAGTTGATGGTTAATGTTGCCTCAGTGTGCAGCTTCAGGGGCAGAACTGCCATGTAAAAAACTGGCAGCGCGTAAGGCCTTAGTGCTCTGGGCCATAAGTTCGGTGACCTATTCTGAACCGGCATGACGTAGCGCAGATTTTTGATCTGCTGTATCACAGGTTTGTAACCTGCCGGTTTCCAATCAATCCTGGTGGGCTTTGGAACGCGGACGCTCTGCCGATTGCAAATCGGCGATACGGCAGATTAAAAATCTGCGCTACGTCAACGTATTTATGGCCACACCCACTTAGTCGGTGCGCGATCGGGCAGGGCGGGCAGTCCTCTGCTCGCTGAAACTAGCTTATGAGTGCGGGGCGGCGTGCAGAGCACTGCCCGCCCCACCGTTCATGAGTGCTCAGGTCAGGGCAGAACCCGCGCGCGGTAAAACCGGCGCGGGAAATCTCCTGCCGAGGTGTCAATGACGCGCAGGGACGGCTCGGTCATAATCAGGTTGGTCAGCGCAACCCAGTCGGTGAGGTTGGTCGAAGCCGACACCTCGCACCGCCGGCCGACATTGGCCGCAAGGTCGAGCTGGAATTGACCGCCGGCCTGGAAGCGGGCCGACGAGAGTTGCGGCGCCGCACCCTCCAACACGCTTCGGTAGAAACGATAGGGGTAGAACGCAGCGTCCGGATCAATGAACGGCAAGGGCCCGATCCTCGGAATGAGGTTTGTCACGACGGTCCAGTGGACCAGGTCCTGCGAAGCCTCGATCCGGTAACGCTCGTAAGGCTCACCCAGCAGGCCAAGCTGGAGTTGGCTGTTGGTCTGCTGCAGGCTCAGGCTCGAGTAGCCGAGATCAGTCACGGCGACGAGAGTGATCACCACCTGCCCGGTCACGGAATTGCCTTTGCCATCATTGACGAAGAAGGTGAATTGCTCGCGGCCCCAGTACCCGCCGTTCGGGGCATAAGTCAGGCTTGGGGCCGGCCCCACCAGAATGCCGTTGGTGGGCGGGTTGGCGATGCCGAAGCTGAGCGTGTCCCCATCGGGGTCGGATGCGGTAAGGGTAAACGGTAGCAACGTGTCTTCGTTCACTACAAACGACAGTGAATTGACTACGGGCGGGTGGTTGGTGAGGACGGCGAAGACGCTGCTGGCGCCGGAGTGTCCGTTGCCGTCGTCAGGCACCAGGAAGACACCCGTGACGGGTTGCATCACCGTGAGCAGGCCGCTCCAGACACCGTTGGTAAGCACGAGATTATAAGGGAAGTAGTTGGTGCTCGACGCAGGGAAGGTGAGGCTGACGTTATCGAAGTAGCTCCAGAGAGCCACCGAAAGGTAGGGTCGCGTGAACGACGCCGTGAGGCTGTAGCTGCCGACAGCCAGCGGGGTGTAGGTGCCGCGGAGGTGGCCGCGGAAGGTGTCGCCAGCGTTGATGCGGCTGCTGCTGAGGTTGGTGGAGGTGACCGTGCTGCCGGCGATCAGGAGCTGGGCCGAGTCGGCGCCGTTTTCGTTGCCCGACTCGTTGACCATCGCCCAATCGGCTTCCACGATGTACGGGACACGGGCGTTGAAGGCCACGGTCTGCGAAACGCCATTCGGCCCGCTGGAATTGGCCTTGAACCGGACGGCCTGGGAGGCGCGGTTGCCGCCGGCGACATCGAACTGGACCAACTCATAGGGCGTGCTGGCGGGCGCCAGCGTCGTCCACGGAGGCAAGGTTGCGTTCTCAAAATCGAAGTTCAACCCGCCCAGCTTCAAAGCCAATGTCACCGCGCCGTTGTAATTACTGACAACCTGGTTGAAGGCGTCTTTGGCTGTGAGGGTGACCGCGAAAGGCTCGCCGCGGAACTGGGGCGAAGCGATCGGGCTCCACTCGAAGTGATCAATTTGACCGGGCAGGCCCGCGTTGTTGAGGATGGTGCAGCGGGCCTGGGTGGTGAGCAGGGCGGCGTTGACGGGGCTGGAGAGGCTGACGAAAAAGTCCTCCGCGGGTCCGGGCACGGTATTCCCTTTGATGACAATCGCCAGCGCCTGCGTGGTGACGCCGGGAAGGAACGTGATCGCGCCGGACTGCGGCACGTAATCAATGCCGGCGGTGGCCGAGCCGTTGGTCGTCGCGTAGGCCACCGTGATGGTCTGACTGGACGGCGTCGCAAGCGACAGCGTGAAGACAGCGTTGGTGGTGCCGACGTTGGGCTTGGTGAGCGAGATGTCGCCCATGGACACCTGCGGTAGCGCCAGCGTAGCCGCGAGCGCGCGGTTATTGGCGGTGTCAGGGTCGGTGCTGGTGGTGGTCACTTGGGCCGTGCTGAGTAGATTGCCGCCTGTGTTGGGAACAATGGTCACCGTAACCGTCGCGGAGGCACCGGCGGCCAGGGTTCCGAGAGCGGCCCTCAGGCCATTCGTGTAATTGGTGCAGCTTCCCTGGCTGGCGATGGCGGCAGTGATCGCAACACCCGGTGTAAGGAAGTTGGTTACATTCACGCCCGTCGCCGCGTCCGGGCCGGGGTTGGTGATGGTGAGCGTGTAGGTGAGCGGCTGCAGGGCCACCACGTTGGTGGGCAGGGCGGAGAAGGCGATCGAGACATCGTTGCTCCCTGTGGGCACGGCGACGGTGTAAGCCCGCACGTAGGTGTAGGCGGCGAGGTAAAGGTTGCCATCCGCCAGCGAGATGTTGCCGCCGAAGGGCAGGGTTTGGAGCAACTGATAGTCCTGCAGCCTGAAGATGTAGGTCTTGGAGGACGAGGCGACCAGCAGGCAATCGTCGGTGACGATGACCTGGCCGGCCAGACCGGTGTCATTGGTGGCGACGTAGCTGCCGAGCAACGAGCCGCCGACCAGGTCGTAAGCATTGACCTGGCTGCTGGGCGAGGCGGAAGCGATGCAATACACGATGTTGTTGTTGACGGCGGGCACGCCCCCGAAAGAGCCCGGATTAGCCCAGGCGACCGAATGGCTGTTGAGGTCAATGCAGTCCAGGTAGGTGTTGGCCATCAGCACAGCGCGGCCGCTCTGGATGACCGCCGCCGTGTTCATGGTGTCGGGGTAGAAAGGAGTCCCGGGCGCAGGGAGGGACCAGGCGTCGGTGCCGTACACGGGATCAGAGGCATGGAACGTGGTGTCATACCAGGAGTAGACCATCCCGTTGTAGTAGGTGGGTGTCCAGCCTTCGATCAGGTTGCCGTAATCGTTGAAGAAACGCATCCCACCGGTGGCGGTGTCGAAGCCGTACATGCCACCGTAGTAGCCGCCGGCAATCCAGACCCCATCGCCGACGACCAGTGGCGCCAGGGACCAGTCCCACTGGGCCGAATACGGGGCGACCCAAAGGATGGCGCCCGTCCTGGCATCAACGCAGCGGAGATGGGTGTCGGAGGAGTGGTTGCTGCGTTGGAAGTACACACGGCCGTTGTCGAACGTAGGTCCGGTGATGGAATTGCCGCCAGCGAAGTCGTCCCGCCAGAGCTGCCGACCAGTTCGGGCCTCCAGGGCGACCAGCATGTCAAAGTACGGCACGCCGGAAGACATGGTCATGAAGACCATCCCATCGGCGACGGCGACCTGGTTCGGCGTGCCGCTGTAGATGTTGGTCCAGATGGGGGTGAAAAGGTTGGTGCCCAAGGACGAAGGATAATAGCCCGTGTGTTGGGGGCCGTTGCCGAGCGTGGGCCAGTCGCCGCCCGCCAGGACGCCGATGCTGATGGTCACTTTGGCCGAAGCCGTGCGGTTCAATCCGTCCTTGATAGTGTAAGTGAACTGGTCCGTCCCCTTGGTCACGCCCGGGGTTCGGTGTGTAGATGAACTGGCCGCCGCCCAGCGGTGTGAGCACGCCCAGTGCGGGCAGGGTCTGGGAGACGAGGGTGAAAGAATCGGCTTCGGCGTCGAAGTCGTTGGCCAGCACATCAAACGTGCTGGTGGCTACGCCCGGCAGGACGCTGACCTTATCGGGGACCGCCACCGGCGCCTGGTTGACGGGGGTGACGTCAATGGACACGGCGGCAGAAGTGGAATTCGTGCGCCCATCGTTCACGTTAAAGAAGAAGGTGCCCTGGCCGCTGCCGTAGGAATTGGTGGCCGGCAGATAGATAACCTTCCGCAGGCTGTTGCTGACCACGGTGTTGTTAGTGGTAATGGGCGCGCCAAAGGTAGTGCCATCGGGCGTCTGGAACAGCCGACCGTACAGCGGCAGGAACATGATGCTGGCAGTCAAGGGATCATTATCCGCGTCCGTGCCTGACAGCGCGATGGCCAGCGGAGTGTTCTCCGGCGTGGAGAGGGCCATACCGGTGGCGACGGGCGTGTGGTTGGTGGCGACGGTCAGACGGATGGGCAGGGTCGTGCTGCCGAGGCCTGAGGAGAGGTTGCTGAAGGTAACCGACTCGAGGTAGGTGCCCGGCTGCAGTGTCGCGGCTGTGGTGTTCAGCCGCAAGGTGAGGCTGATCGAATCACCCGGCCCGAGCGAGCCTGAGAGCGGCGAGGGAGTGACCCAAGCCGCGCCGCGGATGGCGCTCCAGTTCAGCGCCGCGCTGCCGGCGTTGCTGACGACGTAAACCTGGTTGGAGGGAGTAAACGGTCCGCCGAACATTCCCATTGCGTTCAAGCCGGTGGCCGGACTCACGGTGAGAATACCCAAGGCCGCGGCCTGGTTCGTGAGCACGACCGAGTTGTTGGACGAATCGGCGTCGGCTCCGCTGCGCGAGACCGTTGCGGTGTTGGTCAAGAAGCCGTCGCCCGCCGGTCTGACCACCAAGCTGGCGGCGATATTCGCCTTCGCCGCGACCGTGCCGAGATTCCATACAAGGGTTTGGCCCGCCAGCGAATAGTCCCCCTGCCCGGCGGTGAACGAGCCGAAGGTGGCATTCGAAGGCAGAATGTTGGTCACCATCACACCGGTGGCCGCCGCCGGTCCGGCGTTGAGCACGTGCAGCTCATACACCAGGTCCGTGCCGATAGGAATGACCGTGCTCGGACTCGACGCCGTCAGCGCCAGGTCATTCGCGGCCAGTACCGTGAAGCTGTTCCCTTCACCCGCGTGCCCCGCCGCGTCGTCCGCGTGCAGGCGCAGGTTGGCGACCGCCTGTGGCACGGTGATGGAACCGGTCCAGGAGCCGTTGACAAAGCTGGCCGTGGTATTCGGGCTGACCGGGACCGTGAACAGCCCCGGCACATACCGCAAATCCACAAATGCCCAGTTACCATCCCCGCCATAATTGTTGTTGGGGAACCCATCGCCGTAATAGGAGTAAGCATGGCCAATGGTCCCATCGGCGAAACCGAAGGGGCCCGTCGCATTTCGGTAATACCAATTCTGGGAATCGGTCACGTAAACAGCCAAGCGATACGTGGTTCCCGCCTGGAGCCCGACCGGCGCAGCCAGCGGCGTCTCCATCCACACCCTCTCAGTGCTTTGCACATTCTGGCTCGCCAGCAACACTCCTCCGTCCGTCCAAATGGAAACCTTGCTACCGGAGTAGTGCCGCACATGCGTGATCGTGATGTTGTTGGTGGGCGTGAAGGAATAACCGACCGTCAACAGCCCGCCGGCGCCCACATCCCAGCTTGGGCTCCCCAGGATGGTACTGCTGGGCGAGGAGTTGGAACCCAGCACACCCCACAGGTTCACGGTCCCCGCAAACCCGGACACTTGGCTGTTCACCGCGTCCACCGCCGTGACGGTCACCGGAAACGGCGTGTTCACGAGCTGCGGCGTCGGCACGGCGCTAAAGTTGAAATGGTGCAGCGCTCCCGCGACGCCGCCCGTGACGGTGATGTCATCAATGCCGATGCCGTCCGAGTTGGAGGCCTGAATGGGGTAGTTATCGTATTGGTTGAAGCGGATGCGGAAGGTCGAGTTGTAGGCGAGACCGAACGCGGCCACGGCGGCATCGAGGTTGACGGTGTACTGGACATAGCTGGTGGCGAGGTTCCGCAGGCCCTGGACCTCATACCAGGAGACGCCATCCTGACTGATGGCCACGCCGTCGAAGTCCGCGCCGCTGCTGAACGGCGTTGGGGGTGGGCCATTCGGCTCGTCGAGGAAACCCTTAACCCAGAAGCTCAGCACTACATTGGTATAACCCGCCAGATTCACGCCCAATGTTAACTGGTTCCGCTCATACGAATTCTGCGTCGAGCCGTCCATCGTGTAATGGCGAACCCCGCCGTGGGGGAGATTCGCGGTCGTGATTTGGCCCCGGTAAGGCCCAGTGCCGGATTTTGCCCAGTAGCTTTGCAGAACGCCCGACTCGAAATCCTCCGAGAACGGCAGCGTCGCGAAGGTCTGTGCCTTGGCAAGCTGTGGCAGGCAAAGGGAGGCAGAAAGCATCAGGCAGGCGGACAGAGGGGAAACGAGGGGCTTCATACGGTGACGAACGCTGTTGAAGTGAATACTCTGATCAACTACCCGCCATTACACACATTCCGGGCCTTCTTTTCAAGCAAATTCGCAGAGGCTGCAGCCTGCGGGGACCACCATAAGCCAGGGGCTGCACCATTGTGTAGGAGCGCAGCCTTCAGGCTGCAGAAACGCACGACTTGGCTGCAGCACGGGCAGACTTCAGCTCCCGTCCGACCCTTGACGCTCCTGCAGCCTGAAGGCTGCGCGCCTATGCCGTGGTGGTGCCTGCAAACTGCGCCCATCCGCCGATGGGGCGCATTTTCGGCTTGAATGGCGCCGGTCGTATGAAGAAAGTCCAGAGTCTGAAGTCTGAGAACCATATTCTTATGAAACGATCATCACTAACCGCGACTCTACTGATCTGTGCTTCTTTCCTGGTGCAGGACGCCGCGAAGGCGGCCAGTGCCGCGGATAAGCTTGGCTGGCAGATGGCCATTCATGCCTATACGTTCCGCAAGTTCTCGATCTTCGAGTGCATTGACAAGACGGCCGCGCTCGGCCTGAAGTACATGAGCCTGTCCGGCGGGGTGAACCTGGACGGCACAAACATGGTCCCGACGGTGAACCTCTCCGACAAGGACGCCGAGGCGATCAAGAAGGCGGTGGCGGCCAAAGGCATCAAGCTGGTCAACATCGGCGTCGTGAAACTGCCCCCCGACGAGGCTGCGAGCCGGAAGGTGTTCGAGTTCGCCAAGAAGATGGGCATTGATACCCTGGTGCCGGAGCCTGAGCCCGAGGCGCTCGACCTGGTCGAGAAGCTCTGCAAGGAGTACAACATCAAAGTCGCCATCCACAACCATCCCAAGCCTTCGCGCTACTGGAACCCGGACACCGTGCTCGAAGCCGTCAAAGGCCGCACGCCGCTGATGGGCGCCTGCGCCGACACCGGCCACTGGCTCCGCTCCGGCCTCGACCCGGTGGAGTGCCTGAAGAAGCTGGAGGGCCGGGTGATCTGTCTCCATTTCAAGGACCTGGTGCACGACGAAGACAAGGCGCCGGCCGCAACCGCAGCGAAGAAGAAGAAGAAGAGCGAAGCCAAGCCGATGCACGACGTGCCCTGGGGCACCGGCGTGGGCAACGTCAAGGCCCAGATGGCCGAGCTCAAGCGCCAGGGATTCCGCGGCGCCTTCGGCGTGGAATACGAACACAACTGGGACAACTCGATGCCCGAGATCGCCGAGTGCGTGAAGTTCTTCAACGCCACCTGCGCCGAGCTGGCCAAGTCGCCGTAGCGGCCCTTACCACTGCTGCATTCGCGCAAGTGTCACTTGGAAGGACTGGGGTGACACTTGCACGCGTTCAGTCCGCCCAACGGCCAGGTGAGCGGCGGCGGCGGTCACCAACGACGACGGAACACGGAACCAACTGACAAACAGGACGGGACTCCCGCCGTCCGCTCCACCGTCTGGCAGGAGGCTTCATCTCGCCCCTTTACTTTTCAGGACTGCCGCGATGATGTAAGCAACGACGATACCTACCGGCAGCCCGACCACACAGCCCGGCGACCCCAGCCAATCTACCATGACGTTGTAGTGATTAGAGGCTTCGTCTGGAAGCATTTCGATCCAGAAGCGCCGGAAGGCGATTGCTACCCCAACCCATCCGACCAGAAACCCAATCACCACAGCGCTATAGCCAAGGTATTTCATAAGGCCCAACGCACGCGCTCACTCGCGCCGCGCCAATGACGCCCGGTATGCAAACAGAGTGCCGTCGCGGCGTCGAGTGCAGCGCGATTAGCAGTCTTTTTGTCCCAGTAATCTCTTCGCCTCGGCCAACGCTTCCACTCTTTCTGTTGCACAGTGATTAACGGGTGCCCCCTTCATGGCCTGCTCAGCCGGAAGAACTGCGCTCTGTCCGTCGCAGGAACAGTTACCCGTCTGTTCGTGCCGTCATCGGCAATAGCGGTTGTGTTCGATACCCAGCCCAACCCTGCGCCCAGCGCCGCGGCCTGCTCCAACGTGAAACCGTCCGTGTCTGCCGTTGGCCAAGACGCCACTGCGTCGGAGCCGGAGCGAGCCAGCGAGAGCGGGGGAACCGTTCCGAGGTAAGCTCGAGCAATCCGAGCGCAGCTTTTCCCGCCCGCGCTCGTGAATGCTCCGCCCGCATAAAGGTCGTTGCCCGACACCGCCAGCGCGTAAACCATGGGAGGGGAGCCGCCCGCCATTCCCGAACCCAGCGCCGTCCAGTTAGTACCGTTCCATTTGGCAATGGCAGCGGCCGGATTACCGCCCGCATACTGGAATGAGCCGCCGGCATACAGATCACCAGCCGACACCACCAGCGCATTTGCACCCAAATTAACCGTCAGCCCCGAACCCAGATTCGTCCAAGTCCCCCCGCTCCACTTGGCGATGTTGGTTGCCGCGACCGCCACCCCGCTGCCGTTGGTCGCCCACGTGAACAAACCGCCCGCATACAGATCGCCCCCCGAGACGGCTATCGCACGGACGTACCGAAGCACGCCGCCGCCCACTCCGGAACCCAGCGCGGACCACGCGCTTCCGTCCCATCTGGCAATGCCGTTGACCGGGGTGCTGCCCGCCCTTGTGAAACTGCCACCCGCATAGAGGTCGTTGCCCGACACCGCCAGCGCATCTACGAGACCGCCGGTAGAGTTCGTCAGACCTGGACCCAGTGCCGACCAAGAGTAGCCGTTCCACTTGGCAATGTGATTGACCGTACTGATGGCCGTCGTGAAACCGCCGCCGACGTAAAGGTTAGTGCCCGACACCGCCAGCGCATACACTTCGCCATTAAGACCGCCGCTCAGGCCCGACCAATAGGTGCCATCCCATCTGGCGACGTAAGAATAGTACCGGTCGCCCACCATCGTGAAACTGCCCCCTGCATAAAGGTTGGTGCCAGACACCGCCAGCGCTCTCACGGCGCCGTTCATGGCCGCACCCACCGCCGTCCAACTGCTCCCGTCCCACCTGGCGACATAGTTGCTGCCGCTCGCATTCGTGAAAACCCCGCCCGCGTAGATGTTGCTACCGGACACCGCCAACGCCAAGACGGTGCCGTTCATACCCGAACCGACCGGGGTCCAGTTGGCATCGCTGAGTGTCCCCGCAGTGGCCGGAGGGGACGTCGCAGCAACTGCCAGGGCCACAGCCAAAACCAACCGCATAGCTATTAGATCGAACTCCGCTTGTTCAGTTTCCATAAAGAGCTAACGCCAAAGCTCACGCACAGCCGCCGGGGCGGGACGTGAACTGCAATGATGATGTTCTACTTTCATAAACCGGTCAACTGCCCGGCGCGGCGGCTGTTGCGTGCAGCGCCTTCGGCTTGTTCAACGAACTCTTGGGAGCCAGCCAACGAGCAAGCCAAGCTCCAAAGCCCAATCCCTGAATCAGGCCCTCGGGAATAACGCTCAACACGACTTGCGGAGTCGTGAACTCCGGTCGCAGAATCACCCACCCCTCGATGGTGCTCGCTCCGGCGACCGGACTGCTCCACTGACCGATGACGATGTAAAGAGACGCGATGCCGAGAAATCGTTTCGTGAACGACCACGATTGAAGAGAACTCAAGAAAGGATAAAGGGCTCCAGCAATGAGAACGCCACGCAGTATCTGAGCTGGAAGCATCCATCTCATTACGTGTCCCCAGAGTTCAGGCTCGTTTGGCAGTCGCATCAGCGGCGCGAGCAAAGGACTTGAACCTTCAAAGAACTGCCGGGTGAGCAACGGATATGCAATTATACCGGCAACTATGTAGGTCACCGCTTGGACAACTGTGACCTTTACAGCAAACCAGGTGAACGTCTTCATAAGGATCGGATTAACCGGGGTCGGATGCCGAACGTCAGCCTTCAGCCGCGCCGTCCTCGGCGTCGGCTGCAAGGCTTTGTTGGCAGTATTCCTTTCCCTGCATCATCCGCAGGCCTTCATGCCGAGCTTACGGCAAGCTGTCAGAACCTCCGGCATCTCTCTGACTTTGCCTTTCTGGTAGACGACGCATGCACGTCACCAATATAGGTTCCGTGCAAGAGCTCGACCGTGAGTTTCATTGGCTCGATCACCCAGTGGCGCTGTTGTGCTTCCGGGCGGCCATATGCACAGAGGACCACGTGCCCCTTTCCTCGGAATCGGTCTCGGTAATCCGGGTGGTTGAAGTAGGACGACATGCGGTCAAGGAAGCATTTCATCTGGGCCGACACGCCGTGCCAGTACACGGGGGTGGACCACACCACGATATCGGCGGCCAGGAACCGCTCAAGCAGTGCCGGGAAATCATCATCTTTCCGGGGATCATCCCTCTCCCGGCTGTTGTCAGCTACCTCGCCTATAGGGCGGACCCGGTGATCGTCCAAGTATATTTTGTCAGCGGTGGCCCCCGCCGACTTGGCCCCCTCCAGCACTTCATCGGCCATAATGTCGGTGTTCCCCTGTTTGCGAGGGCTACCGATCAATGCAAGAATTTGTATGGTTCCGTCTCTCATCTGTCGTGCTGCCAACGCAAAAACTCAGCGGCGGCGGACCACTGGGCAACGAGTGCAAACTGAACGCGCCATCCGCCGTCCGCTGAAGTGACCTTGTGTG